>NZ_PKDG01000024.1 GCF_002863005.1 Pseudoxanthomonas sp. | reverse complement strand
GCATTGCTGTAGCGATGGGTGGTTCTGGGGCCCGGCTTTGGCATGGGGACACTCCTGAGGGTTAGGTCAAGGTGTCCACTAAACCGTAGGAACTACCGGTTCGGCTTGAATGAATTGTTAGGCGTCATGGCCGACCGGCCCCAACACCCGCTCTGCAACACTAAGGAAGTCCGAAAGTTGAGCTGGATCCCCGCTACCGCCATCGCCCCAGACGGTCAAAGAAAGGTCTCCAAGCAAGTCCAGCGTGCTGCTCTCGCCGCGAGCATTGTATTGCTCGACAAATTGAATAAGCAGCATGTACGCCTGTTCTAGAGTGAGGGTACGCTGAAACTCCGGGTCGCTAAGCTTACGCATGCGAGGCTGCTTCTCCATGACGCCTAACACCGGAATTAAGCCGACCCGCGAAGCGGGTTCGGCTTGAATGATTTGTTAGGCCGCTGGCTTGGATGTTGCCGCCAAACGAGCTTGAAAGAATGCGAGAAGAAAAGGGGTTACAAACGCTACCGCCCACGCTACAGCAAACGCTAGAGCAAACGCTATCTGGCCCGAGATGGCTGAAACAATGGCAGGCGCCAAAACGAGGACCAGCCCTAGCGCTTTGCGGCGCGTGATGGCGTAAGCGCCTGCAGCTACGATCAACCAGATGGCACAGGTGCCAATGATGGTGAAAGTTGTGATGGACTGCTGGGCCATGCGCGCGTAGATGGGGCCGACGAACGGGAAAACGATGGCGCCAACCAGAGAGAAAGCGAGCAGAGCCCACGCGAGCAAATCAGAGAAGGCGAACCAAAGCTTTGTGAGCCGGTACATGCTGCTCCTGCGGCCTAACACCAGAATTAAGCCGACCCGCGAAGCGGGTTCGGCTTGAATGAATTGTTAGGCATTGCTGCCTAGGACGCCAGCTCGATCGCGTAGCCAGCCGGTAGGCCCCTCTTCTTGTCGAATGAATCCATCGATATCGTGCTTGTCAGCAGGGGAAACCTCTGAAAGAAGCTGGTTGAAGACTCGGATTATCGACTCATCTTTTGTGCCGTACGCGTTGGCGATTGAGCCAACGAGATCTCCGGCACGATCCGGCAGGCCCTCAATTAGTCGAGGAAGCTCGTTGATTAGGGCTGTGCAGTACGAAATTTCACCAAACCGCCACGCGGCTCGGTCGGCTATTTGGTAAGCGCCGTAGTCATTCTCTGCCTTTAACGATTCAAACACTGCGAGGACATACTCAAATCCTTCCGATCCCTTGAGTGCATCGAGCATCTCAACGTAGCGATTGAAACGAGCTTGTCTTTCGCTCCATCCAATCGAGTCATCTCCGTCCTGCACGATGTTGCCTACGTGCAGAAGCTCCGCTCTCCATTCTTCAAAGCTCGCGGTCATAGTTGATGCAATGCCTAACACCGGAGTTAAGCCGACCCGCGAAGCGGGTTCGGCTTGAATGAATTGTTAGGCCGCTGGCCCGGAAATGCCAAGCCCAGCGACCACCAATGCAACGGCCTGCTCAACACTGCTCGCGGTGAGCTGACCAGACGACCCTGAGCTTTCCAGCAAGAACGGACAGTTACCGGTACTAGACTCAATTTGCACCTCAATGTCAGTAGTCGGATGGCGGAAGAGCCACAAGCCATCGTCGTCAGCCCCAGGATGTAAGACGGCCAGTTGCGCTGCCGACATGTCCGGATGTGCAAGATGCAGCTGAGCAATGATTACGTCGATATCCCGCACATTTATCCCCTGCGGCCTAACACCAGAATTAAGCCGACCCGCGAAGCGGGTTCGGCTTGAATGAATTGTTAGGCCTCTCCGCCGGGAAGGCCCGCCACCACAAGCTTAAGCCTTGAGACCGCCTCTGTGGAGCCGAAGCGGCCGGCCGCGCGATAGCTCTCTTTTGCCGCGTCCGCGTCCGAGCAGGCCTTGGCAAGAATGGTCACCGCCACTGTCTGATGGAGCGCGACGCGCGCAGCGTACTTGGCTAGCAAGATCTGACCTGCCTGATCCGACTCGTGGCCATCTAAGGCGAACGACCAATAGAAGTTGTCGTACTCAGCGCAGAAGTCAGCAAACGACATGTGTCCTGCAGCGCACTCACGCACAAGATGATCAGAGCGATCCAATGCCGCAAGGAGATCAATCTCTGTCGGGTACGAGTTCATATCTTGAGAGGCCTAACACCGGAATTAAGCCGACCCGCGAAGCGGGTTCGGCTTGAATGAATTGTTAGGCCGCAGCCGACTATGCAGCATGTGCGGCCAGTACTGCCAGCAGCATAGAAACGGCAAAGACTGCCGCCAGCAGCAGCCACTCTCGGAGGTTGAAGTCAGAGATTGGAAAGCTGGCTGGGTTGATGAGTGACCTAAAGATTGGCTTGCCAACGCGGCGGTAATGAAGTGCAAACACGCCATTGCCCGCAAGAATTACGAAGGCAAAGAAAAGCACGACCAACGCTGTTTGCGATGCGGGCATGGAGCGCACACCATCCAGAATCATTTGCCAGGGTTGTGAACTTGTATCCATGCGGCCTAACACCGGAATTAAGCCGACCCGCGAAGCGGGTTCGGCTTGAATGAATTGTTAGGCCGCATCCCGTGGGAGCTTGCCCAGCCAGTCGTCAACTTGAGCAAGGATAGGCCCAACCTCCGACTGAAAGCCATCCTCGTCTTGCCAAGCCGCAATCTCCAAGTTCGAGGCCAGACGCTCCATCTCCGTGACTAGGGAATACGGCATACGCTCTAAGGCTCGACCGTTATCGCGAATGGCTTGGGCGAGTGAATTGAGATCTCCGTCCTTTGATCGAGCGGCAGAAAGCGCAGACTCCATTCTGAGAATTAGCGAATCATTCGACATGCGGCCTAACACCGGAATTAAGCCGACCCGCGAAGCGGGTTCGGCTTGAATGACTTGTTATGCGCGCCAAGGTAAACCCGAAGCCCGCGACCCGCAACGGGGTGGGCCGAGTGGGGAGCACGGACAAAGCATCCGCCAGCACGGAGCAGGTCGAGGCCAGCCGAGGCCGAAGCCGACAGCGCCGCGAATCCGTAAGCCATGAAGTCCTCCTGTGCCGAGCGGCGCGAACGGGGTGTATCCGAAGCCGAGTGAAGCGATGTGCGGAAACGCCAGTGGTCCGGATGAGTCAACGCGCGACCAACGCCGAAGCCCAGGATGTAGCCGAACTCAGTGCGTCCCCGAAGC
Source organism: Pseudoxanthomonas sp. (assembly GCF_002863005.1). Classification (GTDB taxonomy): domain Bacteria; phylum Pseudomonadota; class Gammaproteobacteria; order Xanthomonadales; family Xanthomonadaceae; genus Pseudoxanthomonas_A. Next base: position 87,963 of record NZ_PKDG01000024.1, on the reverse strand, counting down.
CGACAACATCAATACGCCAACCCACGCATAACACCAGAATTAAGCCGACCCGCGAAGCGGGTTCGGCTTGAATGATTTGTTAGGCCAATGCTCGCAGTCTTGAAACCGCAAAGCGATCAGCCACGTAAGCACCCCAGAGCAAGCCGACGAAAAGAGCAAGCAAGGCTAGCGACAGGTGCAGCGGAAGCACAAAGGCGTCTGGAGAAAGACTGTCTCCGGGCTGGGCTCCCTCGAACAGGATGAAGTACAGGCTCGCAATTGGAGGGAGTGACAGAACAACTGCCGCCATTGCCATGATGATCGTGGCCAACCGAGTCAAGTAAAGAAAGAGTCTCTTCATTGGCCTAACACCTAGTAGACCCCATTCCGGGGTAATAGCGCCGAGTATTCAGGCTCCTCCACACAGCGTCAATCAGGCTTTCCTTACGTCCGTTCAACGGCTTGGCTGATGGTGTCGATTCGAACTGCCTGCGACGCTGGCAGCGTTATCCGCATGGAATGCGATCGCAATGGAATATCAGCCTGAGGACGGGGCGGTATCGGATGGGGCGTCGGCGGCCCGGCGGGGTTTGTTGGAGGAGGTGGAGCGCCGGCTTCGGGTGGGTCACTACAGCATACGCACGGAGCGGGCGTACGTCGGGTGGATACGCCGGTTCATTGCTGCCAATGGCAAGCGTCACCCGCGGGAGCTGGGGGTGGTGCAGGTCGAGGCGTTCCTGACGCAGCTGGCGGTCGAGGGCAATGTGGCTGCGAGTACGCAGAACCAGGCGCTGTCGGCGGTCCTGTTCCTCTATCGCGAGGTGTTGGGGCTGAAGCTGGCGTGGATGGAGGATGTGGTGCGCGCCAAGCGACCGCAGCGGGTGCCGACCGTACTGTCGCTAACCGAGGTGCGTGCCTTGCTCGCGCACATGGATGGCCGCATGGCGGTGCTGGCGCGGCTTTTGTACGGCAGCGGCATGCGACTGATGGAAGGGGTTCGCTTGCGGGTGAAGGACGTGGACTTCGCCCGCAACGAGATCACCGTGCGCGAGGGCAAGGGCGGCAAGGACAGGCGGACGGTGTTGCCGGCGTCGCTGGTGCCGGCATTGCAGGCGGAGGTGGAGCGGGTCCAGGCACTGCATGCGCAGGATCTCGCGCGCGGCGCCGGCGAGGTGTGGCTGCCGCATGCGTTGTCGCGCAAGTATCCGAACGCGGCGCGCGAGCTCGGCTGGCAATACGCGTTTCCCGCGCGCGCCATCAGCCTGGATCCGCGCGATGGCCGTTGGCGACGGCACCACATCGACGAGGCCATGCTGTCGCGTGCGCTGAAGCGTGCGCGGGTGGCGGCGGCCATCGTCAAGCCGGTGAGCGCGCATACGCTGCGCCATTCGTTCGCCACCCACCTGATCGAAAGCGGCTACGACATCCGCACCGTGCAGGAGCTGCTGGGGCACAAGGATGTCGCCACCACGCAGATCTACACGCACGTGCTCAACCGCGGCGCGGGCGCGGTGCTCAGTCCGCTGGATCGCTGAGATGGGGCGGACGGACGCACCCGTTCCGGCGCCGGCCGGGTTGGCATGCGTGGCGGCGCTCCTGCTCGGCATGGTGGGCATGCTGTGGCAGCCGACCCTGCCGGCGGTGGCCATGCTCTGGCTGGGACTCGCCGCAGGCGCCGCAGGCTGGTGCGCCGCATGGCGCTGGCGCTGGCGCTGGGCGGGCGCGCTGCTCGCGGGTGCGGCATGGGCGGGCCTGCATGCCACGTGGAGCCTGGGTGTGCAGCTCCCGGTGGCGTGGGAGGGCAGGGAGGTGGAGGTCTCCGGGCGGGTCATGGGCCTGCCCGAGCCCGGCGCGCGACGAACCCGCTTCCTGTTGCGGGTCGACGCCGATGCGCATCAACCGGCCCCGTTGCGGGGTCGCCTGTTGCGGCTTTCGTGGTACGACGACTTCGGGGCCACCGCACCCGGTGCGCGCATGCAGATGGGGGCTGGCGAACGCTGGCATCTGCGGATCCGCGTGCGTGCGCCGCGTGGGCTGGCGAACCCGGGCGGGGTGGACACCGAGCGTTACGCCGCGGCGCAGCGCATCAGCGCGATGGGCTACGTGCGCGACCCCGGTACGGCGCGTCGGCTGTCGCCGGGGCGCGGCATCGATGCCTGGCGCAGCCGCATGTCCGCGCGCATCGCTGCCGCCGTGCCGGACCGCATGGCGCGTTTCGTGCAGGCACTGGCACTGGGCGACACGCAGGGGCTGGATGACCACGACTGGCAGGTGCTGCGGGCTGCCGGGCTGACGCATCTCATCGCGATCTCGGGCTTCCATGTCGGCATGGTGGCCGGCGCCTGCGCGCTGGTGGCCGCAGGAGCGTGGTGGGTGTTTCCCGCGCTGGCCCGTCGCGTTCCGCGCCCACAGGCCGCGGGTGCGGCGGCATTGGCCGGTGCGCTGGCGTATGCCGCCGTGGCCGGATTCGCCCTGCCGACGGTGCGCACGGTATTGATGATCGGCGTAGTGGTGCTGGCGCGCGTGGCAAGACGCCACGTGCGGGTCGTCGACTTGCTGGCGCTGGCGATGTGGGCAGTGCTGCTGTGCGATCCGCTGTCGCTGCTCGCGGCGGGCTTCTGGCTGAGTTTCGGCGGCGTTGCGTGGCTGGCCTGGTGCCTGCCGGCATCGATGCACTGGGCGAAAGCCTTCCTGCCGGCACAGGGCGTCGCGACGATCGGCCTGTTGCCGTTCACCGTCGTGCTGTTCGGCCAGGCCTCGCTCGCGGGTCCGCTGGCGAACCTCCTGGCGATTCCCTGGTGGAGTCTGGTCGTCGTGCCGCTGGCCCTGCTCGGGACGGCACTGGAGGTGCTGCACGCGGGTGCCGGTGGATGGGCCTGGAGGTTGGCGGCGACCTGCTTCGAACCGAGCTGGGGATGGTTCGAGCGGGTGGCCGCGCATCCCCGCGCGTTGTGGTGGTTGCCGGAAAGCCCCGCGTGGACGCTGTGGCTGGCGTTGATCGGCGGATTCTGGTTGTTACTGCCCCGCGGTGTGCCGGGAAAATGGCTGGCGGTGCTGTTGTGGCTGCCGTTGCTGTGGCCGGATAGCGAACGGCCCGGCGCGGGCGAGGTGGAGCTGGTCGTGATCGACGTGGGACAGGGACTCTCCGCGCTGGTACGCACGGCGAACCATGCGCTGCTGTTCGATGCCGGTCCGGCGGTGGAGGAGGGATTCGATGCCGGCGAACGTGCGGTGGTGCCGGCCCTGCGAGCGCTGGGGGTGCCGCGCCTGCATGCGCTGGTGGTCAGCCATGCGGACAACGACCATGCCGGAGGGGTCGACGCCGTGCGCGACAGCCTGCCGGTAAACGTCGTGCTGGCGCCTCCTGGCAGCGGCGTGGACGCCAGCGCGGCCTGTCTCGCCGGCGCGTCGTGGACGTGGGACGGCGTGCATTTCCGCTTCCTGCACCCGGGTCTGCATTTCCCTTATCTGGGCAATGAATCGAGTTGCGTGCTGAAGGTGGAGACCGCGCACGGGAGCGCGCTGCTGCCGGGCGATATCGGCGCCATCGTCGAGCGGAGCCTGGTCCATCGCGATGCCGCCGGATTGCGCGCCGACGTCGTCGTGCTGCCGCACCATGGCAGCGCGGGGTCGTCGGATCCGGCCTTCATCGCCGCCACCTCGCCGCGGCTTGCACTGAATGCCAGTGGGGCCGGCAATCGGTTCGGCCACCCGCGGGCCGGGGTGGTGGCGCGCTGGCGCACCCAGGGGGCGGAGGTCGTCGATACCCAGACGGGCGGAGCCCTGCGCGTGTGGCTGGGCAAGGGCGGGCTGCAGCTGCGTGAACGGCGTCACGCGCGACCACGCTGGTGGGACGCCGTACGGCGGCGGCAGGCCGGTGGGCTATCCTATCGGCTGGAAGAAGGACGGCCGGATGCGCCGGAGGACTGAACGTGCTGGAACTGGTGAAGGCCGGCGGTTGGCCGATGATCCCGCTGCTGCTGCTCGGCGTGCTGGCCCTGGCCATAGTGGTGGAGCGCTTCTGGTCGTTGCGCCGCAAGGAGATCCTGCCGCCCGGACTGGGCGAGGAAGTCCGTGCCTGGGCCGCGCGGGGCCAGCTCGAGGCCGCGCACGTGGAATCGCTTCGGCGCAACTCCCCGCTGGGTGAACTGCTGGCGGCGGCGCTGGACGTGCGCAGCAAGCCGCGCGACCAGATCCGCGAGCGGATCGAGGACACCGGCCGCCACGTGGTCCACCGGATGGAGAAGTTCCTCAACGCGCTCGGCAGCATTGCGTCCGCAGGCCCGCTGCTCGGCCTGCTGGGAACGGTGGTCGGCATGATCCAGATGTTCCTCGGCATCCAGGACAGCGGCGTCGGCGATGTCAATGCGCTGGCGGGCGGTATCGGCAAGGCGCTCGTGTGCGCGGCGGCCGGCATGATCGTCGCCATCCCTGCGCTGCTGTTCCATCGCTATTTCCGGGGCAAGGTCACCGGCTACGTGATCGAGATGGAGAAGGAGGCCACCGCCCTGGTCGATGCGCTGGAGGCGCGCCACCCGCGCGCGGTCGTCCGGTCGGGCGGCGCGGTCGCGCCGGCCACAGCACCGACGAGCGCCTGAGGCCCGCGCATGCGCATCCGCGACGACCGCTCGCAGGAAGAGCCCGAGATCAACCTGGTGCCGTTGATCGACGTGATCCTGGTGCTGATCATCTTCTTCGTCATCACCACCACCTTCGATGCCCGCTCGATGCTGCAACTGCAGTTGCCTAGCGCGGCGGGCGAACCGGTCGCCGCACAGGTGAAGGCCCTCAGCGTGCTGGTCAACGCCGACGGACGCTATTTCGTCGACGAGCACGAGGTCATCCGTCCCGACATCGACGCGCTCAAGCAGACCCTGCAGCAGGTGGCCGGCAGCGACCGCAGCCGCCCCGTGCTGTTGCGTGCCGACGCACGCACGCCGCACCAGGCGGTGGTGACCGCACTGGACGCGCTCGGCCAGCTGGGCTTCCGCCGGATCAACATCGCCAGTGCGCCGGAGGCGCAGAAGTGAGCGGAACCGATTCGCCCTGGCAGGTCTACAAGCGGCTGCTCGGCTTCGCCACTCCCTATCGGGGCCTACTGCTGCTGGCGGCGATCGGCATGCTGCTGGAAGCCGGTGCCGGCGGCGCGTTCGCCAAGCTGATGGAGAGCGTGGTCGACGAGACCTTCATCAAGCGCGACGAGGCGAAAAGCCTGCTGTTGCCGGCCTACATCGTGGGTCTGTTCGTGATCCGCGGGCTGGCGGGCTACATCACCGACATGGGCATGGGCAAGGCGGCGCGTAGCATCGCCCGCGATTTCCGGGTCGATGTCCTGGGCAAGTACCTGCGCCTGCCGGGCCTGCGCTTCGACACCGAACCGGTGCCCTCGATGCTGGTCCGCCTGGGATCGGACAGCGACCAGGTGGCCCAGGCCGCCGTAGATGCGATGAAGGTGATGGTGCAGCAGTCGTTGCAGGTCATCGCCATGCTAGCGGTGATGCTGTACACCAGTTGGCAGGTGACGATCGCCATCCTGCTGATGGCGCCGCCGCTGGCCTGGATGATGGATACGGTGGCCAAGCGGTATCGCCGCATCAGCCACCGCATCCAGGAAAGCGGTGCGCAGATGATGCAGGCCGCCGACCAGACGCTGTCCAACCAGCAGGAAGTGAAGATCTACGGCGCCCAGCAGAACGAACTGGCGCGCTATGCCGGGCTGGCGGACACCAACCTGCGGCTGGCCATGAAGGTGGAGGCGACCCGCAGCATCTCGTCGGCCATGGTGCAGCTGATGGGTGCGGTGGGACTGGCGCTGCTGCTGTTCTTCGCCGGGCGCGAGGCGATGGCGGGACGCCTGACGGCGGGCGGCTTCGTTTCGCTGATGGTGTCGATGATGGCCATCATCCCGGCGCTGAAGCAGCTGACCAACGTGCAGAACATGCTGCAGCGGGGCGTGGCCTCCGCACAGCGCCTGTTCGCCGTGCTCGATGCCGAGGACGAACAGGACCATGGCCGGCGTCCGCTGGACCGTGCCAGCGGCGTGGTCGAGTTCCGCGACATCACCACCCGCTATCCGGGCCAGAGCCGGCCTGCGCTGGAGGGCATCAGCTTCACTGCGCGCCCTGGCACGGTGACCGCCATCGTGGGACGCTCCGGCAGCGGGAAGTCGACCCTCATCAAGCTGATCCCGCGGTTCTACGAGGCCGAGTCCGGCCAGATCCTGCTCGATGGCCATCCCCTGCAGGACTACCGGCTGGCCGACCTGCGCCGTCAGATCGCGCTCGTCGGCCAGCAGGTGATGCTGTTCGATGGCACGGTGGCCGCGAACGTCGCCTATGGCGAACTGCAGGGCGCGGATGCCGCGGCGATGGAGGATGCTGTGCGCGGCGCCAACGCGATGGAGTTCGTGCACGAGCTGCCCGAAGGCATGCAGGCGCCGATCGGCAACAAGGGCGGACGCCTGTCGGGCGGGCAGCGCCAGCGCCTGGCGATCGCACGCGCGATGCTGAAGGACGCGCCGATCCTCATCCTCGACGAAGCGACCGCAGCGCTCGACAACGAGTCCGAGCGCCTGGTGCAGAACGCGCTGCAGAAGCTGATGCCGGACCGCACCACGCTCGTCATCGCGCACCGCCTGTCGACCATCGAGCATGCAGACCAGGTGTTGGTGCTGGACCAGGGGCGTCTGGTGGAGCAGGGCACCCATGCCGAACTGCTCGCGCATGGCGGCCTGTACGCTCACCTCTACCAGATGCAGTTCCGCGAGGGCGAGGCGGGGTGAGCAGGCGCGCGATGCCGCAACCTCCCGCGTACTGGTTCGGCGACGGCACGGTGCCGCTGTGGGCGCGTGCACTGGCGGCCGTCTACGGCGCGCTGGTCGCGGCGCGGGCACGCCTGTACGGGCTGGGCGTGTTGCGCCGGCACCGCGTCGGCGTTCCGGTCATCGTGGTGGGCAACATCACGGCCGGCGGCACTGGCAAGACACCCCTGACCATCGCGCTGGTCGAGCGGCTGCGCGCGGCCGGGTTCAGGCCGGGTGTGGCCAGCCGCGGCTACGGCCGCGACGACGACGGCCAGGCCCGGTGGGTCGACGCCGCCACGCCGCCGGCCGACGGCGGCGACGAACCCGTCCTCATCGCCCGACATACCGGTACCCGCGTGCGCGTGGATCGTGATCGCGTCGCCGCCGCCAGGGCACTGGTGGCCGCGGGCTGCGACCTGGTCATCTGCGACGACGGTCTGCAGCACTATCGCCTGCAGCGTGACGTGGAGATCGAAGTGATCGACGGCGCGCGCCGCTACGGCAACGGCCGCCTGATGCCTGCCGGTCCGTTGCGCGAGCCGGTCGAGCGCGCGGCGGCGTGCGCGTTCCGCGTCGTCAACCTTCCCGATGCACAGTCGGGTGCCGCTTTCGGCGAATGGCCCATGCATTTGCAGGCGGACGATGCGCTGCCCTTGCGCGGTGGCCGGCCGAAGCCGTTGTCTGCCTTCGTCGGCCAGCGCGTGCATGCGGTGGCCGGCATCGGCAATCCAGGCCGTTTCTTCGCCATGCTGCGCGCGAAAGGCCTGGGCGTGGTGCCGCATGCGTTCGCGGACCACCATGCGTACCAGGCCGAGGATTTCTCGTTCGGCAGCGAACTGCCGGTGCTGATGACCGAAAAGGACGCCGTGAAGTGCGCGACGTTCGCCAACGCATGGTTCTACAGCGTGCCGGTCGTTGCGAAACTGCCGGAGGCGTTCTGGATAGCCCTGCTGGAACGACTCGCGCCCGCTGCCAATGCGGCCGCAGAATAGAAGTCCTCTCCCGACCCGCTCCGGATTCCGATGACCGATTTCATCGTCGCCATTCCCGCTCGCTATGCGGCCTCACGGCTGCCGGGAAAACCCTTGCGACTGCTAGGCGGCACGCCGCTGGTCGTGCATGTCGCCCGTCGTGCGCTGGCCGCCGGCGCGCGCGAGGTGTGGGTAGCCACCGATGACGCCCGCATACGCGAGGCGTTGCAGGGCACCGAGGTTCTGGTCGCGATGACGTCCGAGCGCCACGCGTCGGGCAGCGACCGGCTCGCCGAGTGCGCCGACATCGCCGGCTGGGCCGATGATGCGCTGGTGGTTAACCTGCAGGGCGACGAACCGTTCGCGCCACCGGCCGGCATCCGTGCCGTGGCCGATGCGCTGGCTACGAGCGGCGCGGACATGGCGACGCTGGCCGTGCCCGTCGACGATGCGGCGACGCTGTTCGACCCGAATGCGGTCAAGCTGGTGCGCGCAGCCAATGGCGATGCTTTGTATTTCAGCCGCGCGCCCATTCCGTGGGACCGCGACGCGTTCGCCCGGTCGCGCGACGTGCTGCCGCCGGGCGCATGGCTGCGGCACATCGGCATCTACGCCTACCGCGCGGGATTCCTGCGTCGCTTCTCGGCAATGCCGCCGGGCCGGCTCGAGCAGGTCGAGTCGCTGGAACAGTTGCGGGTGCTGGAGGCGGGGCACCGCATCGCCGTCGCGCTGACGCCGGAACCCTTTCCACCCGGCGTCGACACACCCGAAGATCTCGCGCGTGCCGAGGCCATCCTGCAGGCGCAGGCGTGAACCTGCTGGTCGTGTGCCTGGGCAACATCTGCCGGTCACCGATGGCCGAAGGAGCGTTGCGCGCGCGTCTTGAGGCCTCCGCGCTGGCCGGGCGCGTGCGGGTCGATTCCGCGGGCACCGGCGGCTGGCATGCCGGCGAGCCCCCCGATCGGCGCGCGATCGCCTGCGCACGCGGACACGGCGTCGACATCGGCGGACAGCGGGCACGCCAGGTGACGGCGGACGACTTCGACACCTTCGACTGGATCCTGTGCGCCGACCGGGCCAATCTCCGCGATGTCCTGCGCATGGCCCCGGCCGCGGCCCGGGGACGCGTCGTGCTGCTGCTGGAGTGGGCCGGCCTGGAAGCCGCAGGCGAGGTGCCCGATCCCTACACGGGCGGGCCGGAAGACTTCCAGCAGGTCTGGCGACTGGTCGATTCGGCGGCACAGGCGGTCGTGGCCCGACTCGCCGCCAACTGAGACTGGGGCATAATCGAAGCGGATGAACGACACCACCCTGGCTCCCGAACTGCCGCGAGGCCTGCAATGGCTGAACGCGCCCGCGACCTCGCTGCACGAGCAGCGCGGCCGCATCGTGGCCCTCGCGTTCGTCAACAGTGCCTCCGCCTGGTGCGCGCAACGGCTCAACGACCTGGCGGTCCTGCAGGCGCGTTACCTGGGGCGGCTGCAGGCCTTGGCGATCAACGTACCCCGTTTCGATAGCGAGCGGGACCCGCAGAGCGCGGTGAAGCGCCTGCGCCGCCACGGTGTTTCGCTGCCGGTGGCGCACGACGCGGATTGGGTCGCCTGGCAGCGCTATGGCGTCGACGCCTGGCCAACGGTGCTGCTGATCGATGGCGAAGGCCACGTGCGCCACCGTGCGATGGGGGCAGAAGGGCTGGCGGACCTGGAGCGGCAGATCGCACGCCTGTGCGATGGCCTGCATGTGCCGCCGGACGATGACCTGCGGGTGTTCCGGGACGCCCACCCCGAGCCCCGGATGCCGTTGTGCTTTCCGACCGGAGTGGTGGCCACGCCGGACCGGCTGTTCGTCGCCGACAGCGGCCACCACCGGGTGCTGGAGTGCAACCATCATGGTCGGGTCATCCGCCAGTTCGGCATGGGTACGCCGGACTTCGCCGATGGCGAGTTGAACCACGCCGCATTCCGTCGCCCGCAGGGCCTGGCGCTGGTGCGCGAGTCGCTTTACGTCGCGGATACCGGCAACCACGCGCTCCGCCGCATCAACCTGCCGACCAGCACGGTGGACACGCTGTGCGGCAACGGCCGCGCGGGCGATCCGACCGAGGGCGTGGTCGGCGCCGCGCGGGACGTGGCGCTCAACCAGCCGCAGGCGCTGGTGGTGAACAACAACCAGATCTTCCTGGCCATGGCCGGCGACAACCGGATTTGGAGCTACGACCTGGGAACGCGCGAGATCCGCGCGCGCGCCGGGTCGGGCCAACTGGATGTCCGCGATGGCAGCGGTCCGATGGCGGCGTTCGCGCAGCCCGTGGGACTGGCCGCGGTCCTGCAGACCCTGTACGTCTGCGATGCCCTGGGTTCGGCCGTGCGCTCCCTGCAGCTGCGTGGCGATACCGTGCAGACGCTGGTCGGCCAGGGCGCCTGGAGCTTCGGCGACGAGGACGGTCCGCGCGACCGCGCCCGCCTGCAGCACCCGCAGGCGGTGGCGCTGAGCCCCGATGCGCCGGTCATGTGGATCGCCGACAGCGGCAACGGCACGCTGCGTACGCTGCGATTGGGCGGCGGCGAACTGACCACGGTCTCGCTGCCACGACGCCTGCAGGGACCGGCCGGCCTGTCGGTGGCGGCAGGTGCCGTGTGGATCGCGGAAACCGATGCCCACGCGGTGCTCCGTTACGATATCGCCACCGGCGAACTGAGCCACGTCCCGATCGACGAATGAGCGGCAGTCCCCAGGCGGAATTCGACGGCAAGGCATTCGCCGCCGGCTTGAGCACGGCACCCGGCGTGTACCGCATGTACGCGGCCGACGATACGCTGCTCTACGTCGGCAAGGCCGGCGCGCTGCGCAAGCGCGTGGCCAGCTATTTCAGCAACTCGCCCAAGTCGCCGCGGACCCTGTCCATGCTGACCCAGGTCGCGCGCATGGACGTGACGGTCACGCGCACCGAAGCGGAGGCGCTGCTGCTGGAGAACCAGCTGATCAAGTCGCTGACGCCGCGCTACAACGTGCTGCTGCGCGACGACAAGAGCTATCCGTACGTGCTGCTCACGCGCGAGGCGTGGCCGCGCATCGCATTCCATCGTGGCGCGCGCGCAGTGCCCGGGCGCTACTTCGGTCCGTATCCCAGCGCCGGCGCGGTTCGCGAAACCCTGAACCTGATGCAGAAGCTGTTCCGCATCCGCAATTGCGAGGACAGCGTCTTCCGCAACCGGTCGCGGCCTTGCCTGCAGTACCAGATCGGCCGCTGCAGCGCGCCGTGCGTCGGACTGGTGGAGGAGGCGGACTACGCGGAAGCGGCGCGGCGCGCGACGTTGTTCCTCGACGGCCGCAGCGACGAACTGACGCGCGAACTGGGCAGCGCGATGGAGCAGGCCAGCGCGAACCTGGAGTTCGAGCAGGCGGCGCGGCTGCGCGATCTGGTGGCTTCGATCCGCACGCTGCAGGCGCGCCAGTACGTGGACGGACACGCCGCCGACCTCGACGTGCTGGCCTGTGCGATGCAGGGCAGCCAGGCGTGCGTGCTGTTGCTGGCCTTCCGCGATGGTCGCAACCTCGGCACGCGCACGTTCTTCCCGAAGACCAACGGCGAGGACTCCGCCGCCGAAGTGCTGGGTGCCTTCGTGTCGCAGTACTACGCCGAGCAGCCGGCACCGCAGGAGATCGTGCTGGACCGCGAGATCCCCGAGGCGGAGCTGATCGAACATGCACTGGCGGCCGCGGCCGGTCGCAAGGTGCAGCTGAAGTGGAGCGTCCGCAGCGAACGCGCGGGCTACCTGGACCTGGCGCGGCGCAATGCGGAGATCGCGCTGGTGACCGAACTCGGCAGCCGGAACGCGCAGACCGCACGCAGCGAGGCGCTGAAGGAACTGCTGGGACTGCCCGAGGTCGCCAAGCGCATCGAGTGCTTCGACATCAGCCACACCATGGGCGAAGCGACGGTCGCGTCCTGCGTCGTGTTCGACGCCGCCGGCGCGGTACGTTCGCAGTATCGTCGCTACAACATCACCGGGATCACGCCCGGCGACGATTTCGCCGCCATGCACCAGGCCATCGAGCGGCGCTTCCGGCGCGCGGTGGAAGAAGGCGGCGTGTTGCCGGACGTGCTGCTGATCGACGGTGGCGCGGGACAACTCGCGCAGGCGCAGTCCGCGCTCGCGGACCTGGGCGTGGATGGCGTCACGCTTGTCGGTGTGGCCAAGGGAGTCGAACGGCGTGCGGGGCACGAGGCGCTGGTCCTGCCCGATGGCCGCGAATTGCGGCCGGGTGCCGCGTCGCCGGCCCTGCAGCTGATCCAGCAAGTGCGCGACGAGGCGCACCGGTTCGCCATCACCGGGCATCGTGGCAAGCGGCAGAAGGCGCGCATGACCAGCAAGCTGGAGGACATTCCCGGCATCGGTCCGCGCCGGCGCGCGAGCCTGCTCAAGCACTTCGGCGGGCTGGCAGGGCTGAAGGCCGCCGGTGCCGACGAGATCGCCCGCGTCGACGGGGTGAACGCCGCACTGGCCGAGCGAATCTACGCTAACCTGCACGGGCTGCCGTCCCCCGAGGCAGGAAACGAGTAAGCCTGCGATGAAGTTGACTGTTCCCACCTGGCTCACGTTGCTGCGGATCGTGCTGATCCCCGTGCTCGTGCTGGTGTTCTACCTGCCGTACTCGTGGACCAACTTCGCGGCGGCCTTCATCTTCGTGCTCGCGGCGGTCACCGACTGGCTGGATGGCTGGATCGCCCGGCGTTACCACCTGTATTCCGCCTTCGGCGCCTTCCTGGACCCGGTGGCCGACAAGCTGATGGTGGCGGTGTCGCTGTTCCTGATCGTGCAGGACACCCCGACCATGTGGATGGCCATCTGGGCCGCGGTCATCGTGGGTCGGGAGATCGCGGTGTCCGCGTTGCGCGAATGGATGGCGGAACTGGGCCAGCGCGCCACGGTGAAGGTCGCCGCGCTGGGCAAGATCAAGACCATCGTGCAGATGGTGGCATTGTCCTGCCTGCTGTACGCCTCGACGCCGGGCAAGCAGGTGCTGGCCGAGATCTGGATGGGGCGCTGGGTGTTCCTGCTGGGCGACTGGCTGCTGGCCATCGCTGCGTTGCTGACGCTGTGGTCGGGCATCCAGTACCTGATCGCGGCATGGCCGATCCTTCGCGACGGCGACAGGAAGCCTGTTGACATGCCGGAACAAGACGCTACAATTTCGTCTCTCTCGACGCGGGAATAGCTCAGTTGGTAGAGCACGACCTTGCCAAGGTCGGGGTCGAGGGTTCGAGTCCCTTTTCCCGCTCCAGTTTTTCGTCCTGAGAGGGACGGTCCACAAAACCCCGTTCGCGGGGTTTTGTGTTGTAGGGCGCCTTGAAAACGTGCCTTGATTGCGCCAGTCTGGCGCGGTCGCCATCGGCCTGGTGGCAGAGTGGTCATGCAGCGGACTGCAAATCCGCGTACGCCGGTTCAATTCCGACCCAGGCCTCCAAACCAGAAGGACCGCGATGGTCTTTCGATGCGGGAATAGCTCAGTTGGTAGAGCACGACCTTGCCAAGGTCGGGGTCGAGGGTTCGAGTCCCTTTTCCCGCTCCATACATGCTCCTCGTCGAGCACGCACGAAGCCCCGCCCGCGGGGCTTCGTCGTTCCTGGCATTCGCATGCACGCCGCTTTCCAAGGCGGCCTCAGTGAGGCAGGCTATCCCCGGGCCCGGATGGCGAAACTGGTAGACGCATCGGACTTAAAATCCGCCGGCCGCAAGGCCATGCCGGTTCGATTCCGGCTCCGGGCACCACAATGCGCTCCCTCGATGTCCAGAGTTCGTCTTGGACAAGGGGATTTATCACTGCTCAGCGCTTCTATGCGCATTCTCCAAGACGATGGCTTTTGCTGAATCAAAGGCGCGCCAGAAGGTCAAGCCTTAGCTAATTCGCTCGCTCGGCCGCGTCGTGCGCGTACTCTGAGCAGGGTGACGGAGATTCACGGAGAGTGCTGGTGGAGCGCTGGGAAATGGCTTACTCGATACTGCGGTAGTTGCAAGCCACTTGTCATCGGTGAATGCGAACTTAGCGCTATGCGGCAAGGTGGCAGGGTAGAAGTCCGCTGCGTCGTAAGTCCCGATCCGCTTGCGCCGGCTGACGCGCGATTGCGAGAACTCACGTAAACATACTTACATGGGCCACCGTATTCCAGATCGGCGCTTCAGCGTGTAGCGTTGAATCCGTTGTGCGTGGTTGGGTGTCGCGCGCTTTGACATACAAAGCCATTGGGCTTGGGGGAAGGATCTTGAAAGGACTCTTTCATGTCGCGGTAATCGCGATGTTGGGTGTAGTGGGCGCAGCTCGCGCGCAAGCGATTACGGTGGAGGATCCGACAGGAGGGGTGACGCCAGAGGCGGTCTACTGCCCGAATACTGGCGGCTGCTACTCAAGCTGGAAAGCAGCCGAGGATGCCCTTAGAGCGGCTACTCCAGATGTTGGAGCATTTCTATTCCTGGACTTTTTTTCCGAGAATAGTGCTGGCTACCAAGCGATCTACAACGTAAGAAATCAGCCGCCCAGTACTATCTTCCCTCCAACCTATCAGCTCTGGAATGGCTACGATGTAACTCAGTATTGCCCAGGCTCGGCGATCGAATATAGGTGTTCCGACAAGAATGAGATGGTGGAAAACTACATCGTCTCGGCAGTCAAGCCTGGTGTCGTGACTGGTTCAGGTTGGACGCAGCAGGTGAATAGCAATCCGCGACTCGAGGGCGATCACGATGAGCCATTCCACTTCGCCAACGGATCTTATTCGTACGGGCTAATGCGTGAAGACATGTATGGAGGATCGACGCCGCAAGTACTGAAGTGGGATAACTTTCAGTTTTCTAGCGGGCAGTCGTATGTTAGATCAATTCCAATCATGCGTTTTACAAAGTATACATGCCCGGCTGGCATGGAATCCTTCGATACTTTGGATAAGAGTATTTATCCACTGCTGTGCAGACGCATAAATATAAATCGATCTATTACCGTCAAGAAGCCCAAGCAATACGCTTCGTGTCCTGCGAATGCGAATCCATGCCACCCATCAACTGGCGACAAGTCTAGAAGCGAGCAGGACTTTGTATTCGCAGGGCGTCCCTTCGTTCGCAACTATCATTCGCTTCGTGAATTCATCCCCAGGACAGGGCGCCTTGGAAATGGGTGGAGTCACAATTTCTCAAGCGCCTTTGTGCGTACGAGAAGCCTCTGGGCGCCAGATGGTACGCTCGCTCCGATTGTGTATGTGAGTAGCAACAAGTATGTGGTTCCGTCTCTAGGTGACGCCGCCTTCGATAAGCAGTCGGATGGAACGTGGAAGTTGACGTACGCAAGTGGTGACACGGCCTTCTATAGTTCTACCGGATTGCTAACCGCCATGCGAGACGTTAGCCATCCATCGAGGGATGTCTCGCTCGAATATGACAGTTCGTCTCGACTGGCGAAGATCGTTGACTCCTCTGGTCGCGAGGCAGTTCTGACGTACTCGCCCAGCGGGCTCCTCGCTAAGATTTTGTTGCCCGATCAGGTCGTGCAGTATCAATACGATGAGAGCAGAAACTTGATCTCAGTAAGATCATCGAGCGGTAGTGAAAGGCTGTATCACTACGGTGAAGTTGGTCTGGCGACAAATGGGGATATGGGCCTGTTGACTGGAATTAGCGACGAGAGTGGTGCTCGGTATGCTAGCTTTGGTTACGACATGCACGGGCGCGCTGTGCTTAGTACGTTACATGCTGGAAGCGGGCAGAACGTAGATACCACACGGATTAGTTACACAGCATCCAATACGGCTCAGGTACTTACCAATGGCGGCGCAACGCGCACGTACGTTTACAACAGCGATGCAAACAGGAAGCCTCTGACGATCTCAGATCCATCGGGCTCCACCTCGTTTACCTATGATAGTTACGGCCGCACACTCACTCGGACTGGCCCGAACGGTATCCAAGATCGCTACACATATACCAACGGCAAGTTGACCTCTGTTGCTTCTGCTTTCGGTACCACCGACAAGCGCACCGCGGAGACCGTTTGGCACCCAACTCTGGCGCTTCCCGCCCAGCAGCGCAAGTTGAACGCGGCAGGCCAAGTCGTTTCGCAGACCGACCTCACCTACAGCGCCACCGGCCAGTTGCTGACCACCATCGCCACCGATCCGGGGACGACCGCGACCCGCACCACCACACGC
The DNA here is from genome assembly GCF_002863005.1 of Pseudoxanthomonas sp. Taxonomy (GTDB): domain Bacteria; phylum Pseudomonadota; class Gammaproteobacteria; order Xanthomonadales; family Xanthomonadaceae; genus Pseudoxanthomonas_A. Next base: position 72,014 of record NZ_PKDG01000024.1, on the reverse strand, counting down.
GCTTACTGCGAGCAGTCGGATGTGGATGTGGGTGCATGCCCCCGAGTTGGACTGCTTAAGTCCGTCGATGGGCCACGCACTGACGTGTCCGACGCCACGGCGTATACCTACTACGGCACTATCGGTGCGGCCTGCAGCAGCACGCTGTCAGGCTGCGGCTATCGTCCGGGCGATCTATGGAAGGTCACTAACGCGCTGGGCCGCGTCACGGAGGTCCTGGCTTACGACGCGACTGGGCGTCCGCTGGCGGTCAAGGACTCCAATGGCGTGATCACCGAAACGCTGTACTACCCGCGCGGCTGGGTGGCGACGGTGACGGTCAGCGGGGTGACGTCGGTTGACGACCGTATTACCTCGTATGAGTACTGGCCGACCGGGCTCGTCAAGAAGATCACCGACCCGGATGGGGTGTATACGAGCTACGAGTACGACAACGCCCAGCGACTGACCGCTATCGCCGACGGCGCCGGCAACCGAATTGAATACACCCTGGACGGCGCAGGCAACCGAATCGGCGAGGCGACCAAGGGCGCTGGCGGCACGCTCAAGCGCACGCTTTCACGCGTCTACAACACGCTGGGCCAGTTGGTCACGCAGGCCGATGCGCAAGCCAACCCGACCGAGTTCACCTACGACGCCAGCGGCAACGGCAAGACCGTCACCGATGCGCTGGGGCACGTCACCAGCAACGACTACGACCCGCTGAACCGGCTCAAGCGCACCCTGCAGGACGTGGGCGGGATCGAGGCGGAGACGAAGTTCGCATACGACGCCAACGACAATCTGATCAAGGTCACCGACCCCAAGGGGTTGGATACTACCTACACCTATAACGGGTTCGGCGACCAAGTGCAGCTGAGCAGCCCGGACACTGGCATCACCAGCTTCACCTACGACAGCGCCGGCAACCGCGCCAGCCAGACCGATGCCCGAGGTATCACCACCACTTACCAGTACGACGCACTGAACCGGTTGACCCAGGTGGGCTATCCCACCACCAGCCTCAACGTGTCCTACACGTACGATGTCACGCAGCCGGTCTGCCAGGCGGGAGAGACGTTCTCGGTCGGGAGGCTGACGCTGATGGTCGATGGCAGCGGCTCGACCCAGTACTGCCATGACCGTTTCGGCCAGCTGGTGCGCAAGGTGCAGACCGCCAATGGCGTGGCGCTGACACTGCAGTACGCCTACACCAAGGGTGGCCAGCTGCAGGCCATGACTTATCCCGATGGCACGTTGGCGGACTATGTCCGGAATATGCAGGGCCAGGTCGTCGGGGTGGGTGTCACCCGGCCAGGACAGGCGAGAGAGGTGCTGCTGCATCAGGCTACTTACCACCCGTTCGGCCCGATTGCTGGTTGGGTGTACGGCAATGGCCGCACCATGCAGCGCAATGTGGACCTGGACTACCGTCCCACCTCGATCCAAGGCGGAACCGGCGGTCTGGACCTGACCTACAGTTACGACGCGGTCGGCAACCTGACCAGTCTGGCCAGCGGCAGTCCACCGCCGATGGAGTATGACTACGACGCACTGGGCCGGCTGACCGAAACCCGCGATGCCCCCACGCAGGCGATCATCGACCAGTACACATACGACAAGACGGGCAACCGCACCAGCTACACCGACTCACTCGGTACGAAGGCCTACGCGTATCCGTCCACCAGTCATCGCCTGAATTCGGTGGCGGGCGAGAACCGCACCTACGATGCGGCGGGTAATACGCTCTCGATCGGCACTAACCGTGTATTCGACTACAACGATGCCGGGCGAATGAGCCAGGTCCGCAATGGCGGCGTTCTCGCCATGGAGTATGCGTACAACGGGCGCGGCGAGCAGGTTCGCAAGCACCTGGGCGCGTCTGAGACTCAGGCACTTTACGACGAGGCAGGCCGCTGGCTCGGCGACTACGGCAGTTCGGGTGTGGTGGTGCAACAGAAGATCTGGATGGATGACATGCCTGTCGGCATGTTGGACGGTGGGCAGCTTCTGTACATCCAGGCAGATCACCTTGGAACGCCAAGAGTGGTCATCGATCCGGCACGCAACGTGGCGGTATGGACTTGGAACTCAAAAGGCGAAGTGTTCGGCGGCACTTCTCCGGAGCAAGACGCAGATGGTGAGGGATATCCGTTGACGGTCAGCATGCGCTTTCTCGGGCAGCGCCATGATGCCGCGACGGGTCTGAGCTATAACTACTTCCGTGACTACGAAGCAGACACGGGCAGGTACATCGAGAGCGATCCGATTGGGCTCGAGGGAGGCTTAAGTACGTATGCTTACGCGAATTCAAGTCCATCCCAATTTGTTGATCCATTGGGCTTAAACACGCTGGTATGGGGTGCGAGAGGTGTTCTTAGCTGGATGGCTACGGATGTTGCCATCCCAGAGCCGACGGACGCAGCTCTTCCCAAGTGGGTTGGATACGGCATCTTGGCGGCAGGAGCTGGCGCCATTTTGTGGATGAACAATGATAATCCTACCGACGGCACCACTCCCGCAGTTGGTAGCATGGGGGAAGTCTGCAAGCCTGCCATCGAGGATGCTAAGCCGAACGACTTCTGCGAACAAATGGCTCTCGCAGAGGCAAAAGCCGGTGCAGGAGTTCCGATTATGGACGGTATGGCGGATGCGCCTCGATTGGTTGCACACTATGGACCTGGGCCATGGATAAAGATGCAACACACACATATGTGTTCGGGGGGGCGGAAGCTGGTAATCCACTACTTTTCAAATGCTCGTGGTCAGAACGTCGAGCTAAAATTCAAAAGCCCATGAAGAGCACTCTTACATTTGAATCGAAAGAGGACGAGGGTGCAATCGAGTTGCGAGTTCGCATCTCTGTCGGCGATTTTTCTGGATCGGGTTGCGCTTGGTTCTCTCGCTCCCAGCTGGAAAAATTCATCGCCGCGCTAGCTCAGTACCCCCTATCGGAGGGTGACCTGCCTCGGCTCTCGGGCGGCTACTGGGACGCGAAAGAGGAGAAGGTTGCTCAAGAGCATGTTGGTATCATCATTGAGCCGTGTTCTAAACTCGGGGCTCTGCGCCTAAGTGTATTCGTGGCCGAACCTAGTACCGAAAATCCGGAAGATCCTACGAGGTTCTCTTGTTCTGCGAGGCTATCGGTGAACTATTCGCATCTGGACGATGTGTCGAAGGGATTTAGCGAGCTGATATCCGGCGATCGCGACCTGTATGCGTTTCACTTAGCCGAATAGGTAGATTGTTAGCACGCCCGGCAGGAACGCACTGGCGCCGCCCCATAACCATTCGGCGCCCTTGGACATTGCGACGATAGCGGTCACATCTTTTGTTGCTTCTGGTGTGCTCTTTACGATTCGACTTCATCTCGCTGCCCGGGATTGGCGGTCAAAATTGGATGTGGATAGAGCGGCGGGCGAAAAAATTGGAGGAAAGAAATCGCCTCAATCCTCCTAAGAACAGGGTGGAACGGGGGGCGCCGTAGAGAACAGGACGGAGAGAGGCGCCACATTTCCGAGTCGGTACACGTGAGTGCCTGAGCGTGCGATGGGGGGCGGGGTGACTGTCGCCAGCAGGGGCCCGGCCCCGATGATCAGAGCGACTCACCCCGCGATCTTGGGAGTGGCCAAGCGCCCAGGCTCCCAGATCCCGTTCCATTAGTAAGGTGTGCCGCGGGGAGGACTCACCGAAAGTGTGTCAGATCATGAGTCAAAACCCATTCAAGATCAGTCACATACCTATTGAATCAATAGGTTAGGGCGTTTTTTCGGTTGAGGCTCCGGGCACCACGCACGCGTTATCGCCTCAGCGCTGCCGCTTCTTCTCTTCTTCGCGCACCTTGCGCCGGACGAACAGCGCCACGAAGACGCTGATTCCCACCATGACGATGCTGCCCCCGATGGCCAGCCAGCCGACGGGTTCCATCAGGATTTCGCGCAGGATCGGATGCATGTCGTGCTCTCCCGGTTGTGGTGATGTCAACCTCGCACTGCGCATGGGGACGGGCATTGATCCGGATCAACTGTGCGGGACGCCTGCGGCATGCCGTCGCAGGGCATGGCATAGAATCGACGCTGGCCCTCGGGAGACTGCCGATGCAGCGTTACCTCGCCTATGCCGCCAGCCTCGTGCTGGCCTTCGTTTCGCTGGCACTCGCGCTGGCCTGGCCGGTCGCGTGGTGGGGTGTCGCCGTCTTCGGTGCCTTGGCGCTGCTCGGTACCTGGGACGTGCTGCAGACGCGCAGCACGCTGCGCCGCAACTATCCGGTGCTGGCGCATTTCCGCTACGGACTGGAATCGGTCGGTCCCGAGATCCGCCAGTATTTCATCGATGGCGATACCGCCGAGGTGCCGTTCTCGCGGCAGCAGCGCGCGCTCGTCTACCAGCGTGCCAAGGGTGTCAGCGACGTGGTCCCGTTCGGCAGCCAGCAGGATGTCTATGGCGTGGATTACGAATGGATCAACCATTCGATGGCACCCGCGAGCGTGGACTCGCACGACTTCCGCGTCGTCATCGGCGCGGGTACGGCGCAGCCGTATTCGGCGAGCGTGTTCAACATCTCGGCGATGAGCTTCGGCTCGCTGTCCGCCAACGCGGTGCGTGCACTGAACGAAGGCGCGCGACGCGGCAATTTCTACCATGACACCGGCGAAGGCTCGATCTCTGCGTATCACCGCGAGAAGGGCGGGGACCTGGTATGGGAAATCGGCTCCGGGTACTTCGGTTGCCGTGACGACCAGGGGCGATTCGACGAACGACGCTTCACCGAGAACGCGCGGTCGCCGCAGGTGAAGATGATCGAGGTGAAGCTGTCGCAGGGCGCCAAGCCCGGCCACGGCGGTGTGCTGCCGGCCGCCAAGGTCAGCGCGGAGATTGCCGCCACGCGCGGGGTGCCGATGGGGCACGACTGCGTCTCGCCGGCGAAGCACTCCGCGTTCTCCACGCCGGAGGAGCTGCTGCAGTTCATCGCTCGCCTGCGCGAGCTGTCGGGTGGCAAGCCCGCCGGCTTCAAGCTGGCGATCGGGCACCCCTGGGAGTGGTTTGGCATCGCCAAGGCGATGCACGAGACCGGGCTGCTGCCGGACTTCATCGTGGTGGACGGGGCGGAAGGCGGTACGGGCGCCGCGCCCGCTGAATTTATCGACCATGTCGGCGTGCCGATGCACGAGGCGTTGCTGCTGGTCCACAACACGCTGGTCGGCCTGAACCTGCGCGACCGCATCCGGATCGGTGCGGCAGGCAGGATCATCAGTGGCTTCGACATCGCCCGGACCATGGCTATGGGGGCGGACTGGTGCAACGCCGGGCGAGGGTTCATGTTCGCGCTGGGCTGCATCCAGGCGCAGAGCTGCCACAACGACCGTTGCCCGACCGGTGTCGCCACCCAGGACCCGAAGCGCTGGAAGCACCTGGATGTGTCCGACAAGTCCGTGCGCGTGCAGCAGTTCCACGACAACACGCTGAAGGCCCTGCGCGACATGCTGTGCGCGGCCGGCCTGGAGCATCCGCAGCAGCTGGGGCCCGAGCACATCCTGCGGCGGGTGTCGCCCATCGAAGTGCGTTCACTGGCAGCGCTGTACAAGTTCCTGGCGCCGGGCGAGCTGCTGGCGGGGGTCCCCACGCACGCGGTGTTCCGCGACTTCTGGCTGGACGCGCGCAGCGACTGTTTCGCGCCTCCACGGCGGGTCAGTGCACTGTGCGACACCAAGGACCGCTGACCGGCGGGTGCGTTGACCGCCCCCCCGGTCGACGGCTATCATTCGCGCCCCGATGATTTCGGGCGGTTAGCTCAGCGGTAGAGCACTGCTTTCACACGGCAGGGGTCACAAGTTCGAAACTTGTACCGCCCACCAGTTCCAGCGAAAAGCCCGGCCTCGGCCGGGCTTTTTCGTTCCCGAACGGAGCTGCGCGGGAGTGGATGGGCGGCCGCGTCGGCCACCGCTTACCGGGTAGGGCGAGCAGGCGCATAAGTGCTTGTTTCCCCGACTGAAACCGTCGGTCTGGCGCGCCTGCTGTGGTACACTCCACCGGTTGCAGAACCCGCCGGAATCCCCGCCTGTCGCTGCCTCGCCGACCTTCGTCGGCTAGGCGTGTTTTGGCCCGGATTCGGGCCCGAGACAACCAGAGAAACACGGAACCCGAATGGCCGAGACCGCCAAGGAAATCATCCCCGTCAACCTCGAAGACGAGATGCGTCGCAGCTATCTCGATTACGCGATGAGCGTGATCGTGGGGCGCGCGCTTCCGGATGTCCGCGACGGACTGAAGCCCGTCCACCGGCGCGTCCTGTTCGCAATGAACGAACTGGGCAACCACGCCAACAAGCCGCACGTGAAGTCCGCCCGCATCGTCGGTGACGTGATCGGTAAGTACCACCCGCACGGCGACCAGTCCGTCTACGACACGCTGGTGCGCATGGCGCAGCCGTTCTCGCTGCGCTACATGCTGGTCGATGGCCAGGGCAACTTCGGTTCGGTCGATGGCGACTCCGCCGCCGCCATGCGTTACACGGAAGCCCGCATGGCGAAGCTCACCCATGAGCTGCTGGCGGACATCGACAAGGAAACCGTTGATTTCCAGCCCAACTACGACGAGAAGGAACAGGAACCGACCGTCCTGCCGACGCGCTTCCCGAACCTGCTGGTCAACGGTTCGGCCGGCATCGCGGTGGGCATGGCCACCAACATCCCGCCGCACAACCTGTCGGAAGTGGTCAACGGCCTGATCGCGCTGATCGACAATCCTGAGCTGGATGTCGACGGCCTGATGCAGTACATCCCCGGCCCGGATTTCCCCACCGGCGGCATCATCAACGGCACCGCCGGCATCATCGCCGGCTACCGCACCGGCCGCGGCCGCGTGCGCATGCGCGCCAAGGCCGACATCGAGGTCAACGAAGACAACGGCCGCGAGTCGATCATCGTCACCGAGATCCCGTACCAGGTGAACAAGGCGCGGCTGATTGAGAAGATCGCCGAGCTGGTGAAGGAAAAGAAGCTCGAAGGCATCAGCGAGCTGCGCGACGAGTCCGACAAGGACGGCATGCGCATCTACATCGAGGTCAAGCGCGGCGAATCGGCCGAGGTCGTCCTCAACAACCTGTACCTGCAGACGCCGATGGAATCGGTGTTCGGCATCAACATGGTCGCGCTGGTCGACGGCCGTCCGCAGCTGCTCAACCTGAAGCAGATGCTGGAAGCCTTCGTCCGCCACCGTCGCGAAGTGGTGACCCGCCGGACCATCTTCGAACTGCGCAAGGCGCGCAACCGCGCCCACATCCTGGAAGGCCTGACGGTCGCGCTTGCGAACATCGATGAGATGATCGAGCTGATCAAGACGTCGGCCAACCCGCAGGAAGCGCGCGAGCGCATGCTGGCCAAGACCTGGGAGCCGGGCCTGGTGGGCGCGCTGCTCGCCGCCGCCGGCGCTGAAGCCTCGCGTCCGGAGGACCTGCCCGCCGCGATCGGTTTCGTCGACGGCCGCTACCAGCTGAGCGAGGCCCAGGCCACGCAGATCCTGGAAATGCGCCTGCACCGCCTGACCGGCCTGGAGCAGGAGAAGCTGACCGAGGAATACCGCCAGCTGCTGGAGACCATCGCCGGCCTGATCCGCATCCTCGAGAACCCGGACGTGCTGCTGCAGGTGATCCGCGACGAGTTGCTGAACGTCAAGGCCGAGTTCGGCGACGAGCGTCGCAGCGAGATCCGCCACAGCGAAGAGGATCTCGACATCCTCGACCTGATCGCGCCCGAAGACATGGTGGTCACGCTGTCGCACGCGGGCTACGCCAAGCGCCAGCCGGCCAGCGCCTATCGGGCGCAGAAGCGCGGCGGTCGCGGCCGCAGTGCGGCGGCGACCAAGGAAGAGGATTTCATCGACCAGCTGTGGCTGGTCAACACGCACGACACGCTGCTGACCTTCACCAGCAGCGGCAAGGTGTTCTGGCTGCCGGTCTACCAGCTGCCGGAAGCCGGTTCCAATGCGCGCGGCCGCCCGATCATCAACTGGATCCCGCTGGAACCCGGCGAGAAGGTCCAGGCCGTGGTGCCGGTACGCGACTACGAGGAAGGCAAGTTCGTCTTCTTCGCCACAAGGAATGGCACGGTCAAGAAGACGCCGCTCACCGAGTTCGCATTCAAGCTGGCGCGCGGCAAGATCGCCATCAACCTGGACGAAGGCGATGCGCTGGTGGGCGTGGCGCTGACCGATGGCGAGCGCGACATCATGCTGTTCGCCTCCAACGGGCGCGCGGTCCGCTTCTCCGAAGCGCTGGTGCGCGCCATGGGCCGTACCGCGACCGGCGTGCGCGGCATGCGCCTGGCGGAAGGCGCCGATACGGACGTCGAGGGCGAGCTGGACGAAGGCGAAGCAGCCGATGGCGACGTCGGTACCGTCAGCGCCGAGACCGGCTCCGAAGTGGTCAGCCTGGTCGTCATCGACGGCGATGGCGACATCCTGACCGCCAGCGAACGCGGTTACGGCAAGCGCACCCCGGTGATCGACTATCCGCGCAAGGGGCGTGGCACCCGTGGCGTGATCGCGTTGAAGACGACGGAGCGCAACGGCCGCCTGGTCGGTGCCATCCAGTTGTCCGACCACCACGAGGTCCTGCTGATCTCCGATGGCGGCACTCTGGTACGCACGCGCGCCGCGGAGATTTCGCAGGTGGGCCGCAATACCCAGGGCGTCACCCTGATCCGCCTGTCCGATGGAGAGACGTTGCAGGCGGTGGAGCGCCTCGACGCCTCGCTGGATGAGGACGAGGCGGTCGACGGCGTGGTGGCGGCAGGCACCCCCGTGCCGGAGGCCACCGATGCGCCGCCGGAGGCCTGATCGCCGCGTGAGATGAAAGTGCGCGGGGCTTGACCCCGCCACTGTCATTCCTGCGTTCTATACTGCCGGTACGACCACGGCAGGGAATGGCACATGGGATCGGCAATTCGCAACACCCGTAGCGCGCGCAGCCGCTGGATGCGCGCGTTTTTTATTGGCCTGATCGCAGCGGCGTCGCTCGCCGGCTGCAAGCGCAACGAATCCGGGCAGCTGCCCGAAGCCACTGGCGAGCCGATCAAGGCGCAGGCCGCGAAAGTCGAGGGCTTCGCGCTCGTGGGGGTCTATCCGGACCAGCACGATGGCGACCTCGCCATCGCGCTCGAGTTCAGCCAGCCCCTGGTCAGTTCCCAGGACTTCGACACGCTGCTGGTGGTCAAGGATGCCAATGGCGCGGTGGTGAAGGGCAGCTGGGTGCTCGACGACAAGGGCATGATCCTGCGCTTCCCGTCGGTCGAAGCGGCGAAGGATTACGAGGTCACGCTGAAGGCTGGCATGTCCGCTGCCGACGGCACGCGCCTGGGCAAGGACGACACCCGCAAGGTGCATACCGGCGAACTCGACCCGGCGGTCGGCTTTGCGTCGCAGGGCAGCGTGCTGCCGGCGCGCGAGAGCCGCGGACTGCCCGTAGTGTCGATCAACGTGCCGGAAGTGGACGTGGAATTCCTGCGCGTCACCGAAAAGCAGCTGCCGAAGTTCTTCGCCGAATACCAGCGCGGCGGCCGCCGCGGCAGCTGGGACCTGGACAGCGAGTACGGCGACAGCACGCCGTTGGGCAAGCTGGCCGAACCCGTGTACCTCAACCGCTTCGTACTGGGTGGCAAGCCGAACGAGCGCGTGCTGACCTACCTGCCGATCCAGGATATCCGCGAGCTTCAGGATCCCGGCCTCTATTTCGCGGTGATGAAGCGTACCGGCAAGTTCGCCGGCGAATTCGAGACCGCATTCTTCACCGTCAGCGACATCGGCCTGCACACGCGCGCGTACAAGGACAAACTGTTCGTCCATACCGCCTCGCTGCAGGACGGCTCGGCGACCGGCAGCGTGGAACTGAAAGTGCTGGACCCGCGCGGCGAAGCCATCTTGGCCGGCGAGACCGACGGCAACGGCAATGCGCTGCTGAACTACACGCTTGACGCCGGCCACGTGCTGGTGGCAACGCGCGGCAAGGACGTATCGATGCTGCCGTTCAACCAGCCGGCGCTCGATCTGTCCGAGTTCGCCGTCGCCGGTCGCGAGCAGGCCTGGTTCGACGTGTTCGCGTGGTCGGGACGCGATCTGTACCGTCCCGGCGAGACCGTGCGCATCTCCGCCCTGCTGCGCGACAACGACGGCAAGCCCGTGCCGGCACCCAAGCAGGGGGGCGGACAGCCCGTCTTCCTGCGCCTCAAGCAGCCCGACGGCAAGGTCTTCCGCGAAACGCGCCTGCAACCGGGCGCGCAGGGCTATTTCAGCTTCGAGCAGGCGATCCCGGTGGAAGCGCCGACGGGTCGCTGGCAGGTGGAGTTCCGCACCGATCCGGCCAGCAAGGAGGCGGTGCAGGGCATGACGCTGCGCATCGAGGAGTTCCTGCCCGAGCGCATGAAGCTGGACCTGGACGCGGCGCCGGTGCTGAAGCCGGGCCAGCCGCTGAAGCTCAAGGCGACAGCGGCCTACCTGTATGGCGCGCCGGCCGGCGGCAACCGCTTCACCGCCAAACTGGCCGTGTCCGTGGAGCAGCACCCGCTGGAACAATTGCCGGGCTACTTCTTCGGCGACCCCACGATGGAGCTGCCCAAGGAAGCGAAGGATGTCATCGACACCGCGCTGCCCGACAGCGGCGTGCTGCAGGAAGACATCGCGCTGCCGACGGAAGCCAAGCCGCGCAGCACCATCGCCGCGCTGGTGTCCGGCAGCGTGTACGAGACCGGCGGACGCACGGTGAACCGCACGCTCAAGCGCGTGTTGTGGCCCGCCGACGCACTGGTCGGCATCCGCCCGCTGTTCGACGACAAGGACGGCGCGGACGCGAACGGCAACGCGGGCTTCGAACTGGTGCGCGTGGATGCGGCCGGCAAGCCGCGACCCGGCAGGGGCCTGAAGGCGACGTTGGTGCGCGAGTTGCGCGACTACCACTGGAACTACGACGAAGACGGCGGCTGGGACTACGACTTCACCCGTCGCTTCGAGAACAAGGACACGCGCGCGCTGGACGTTGGCACGGGAGCGTCGAAGATCGATTTCCCGGTGGAGTGGGGCGAGTACCGGCTGGATGTGTTCGACCCGGCGACCGGCCTGACCACGCGTTACCCGTTCCGTGCCGGCTGGAGCTGGGACGACCAGAACCGCGGCCTCGATGCGCGCCCCGACAAGGTCAAGCTGGCGCTGGACAAGACCGGCTACAAGGCCGGCGACACCTTGAAGGTCAGCGTCACGCCGCCGCACGCCGGCAAGGGCCTGCTGATGGTTGAGAGCGACCGCATGCTGTACGTGCAGGCGATCGACGCCAAGCCGGGCAGCACGTTCTCGATTCCCGTGACCAAGGAATGGGAACGCCACGATGTCTACGTCACCGCGCTGGTGTTCCGTGGCGGCTCGGCGCCCAGCAAGATCACGCCGGCGCGTGCGGTCGGCGTGGCGCATGTGCCGATGGATCGCCGCGACCGCCGCGTGGCGGTGGGCCTGTCCGTGCCCAAGCAGATGCGTCCCGAGCAGAACCTGCCGGTCACCGTCAGCGTGCCGGAACTCGCAGGCCAGACCGCCCATGTCACCGTCTCTGCGGTGGACGTGGGCATCCTCAACATCACCCGCTTCCCCGTGCCGGACGCCAACGCGCAGTTCTTCGCGCAGCGCCGGCTGGGGGTGGATGCGTACGACATCTACGGACGCGTGATCGAGAGCTTCGAAGGCGGCAGCGCGAAGATGCGCTTCGGCGGCGACATGGCGCTGTCGGCGTTGCCCCAGGCCAAGCGGCCGACCGCGCGCGTGCAGACAGTGGACCTGTTCTCCGGGCCGGTGAAGCTGGACGGCAAGGGCAATGCACGCGTGGCGCTGAAGGTGCCCGATTTCAACGGCACACTGCGCGTGTCGGCGCTGGTCTATTCGGACACGCGCTACGGCAACCGCGACCGCGAGACGGTGGTGCGCGCGCCGATCGTGGCCGAAGCCAGCCTGCCACGCGTACTGGCACCGGGCGACAGGAGCACGGTGACGTTGGACGTGCAGAACTTCACCGGCAAAGCGGGCGCGTTCAAGGTGCTGGTGAACGGCGAAGGTCCGCTCAACATTGGTGAAGGCAGCAAGAGCGCGGATCTGTCCGTCGACGCCAAACGCACGCTGACGTTCCCGATCACGGCGGGCGAGGGCTATACCACCGCGCAGGTACGCGTGCGCGTCGAAGGCAACGGCTTCAAGGTCGACCGCCGCTACGACGTGCCGGTGCGGGCGGGCTGGCCGGCGGTGCTGCGTTCGCGCACGCAGGTGCTGGACAGCCTCGTGCCGGTGGACATGGGCGCGGGCTTCGCCGACGGGCTGATGCCCGGCTCGGTGACCGCGCGCATGACCGTCTCCGCGCTGCCACCGATTCCGTTCGCCAGTGCGTTGAAGGGCGCGTTGGAGTATCCGTACGGCTGTGCGGAGCAGACCACCAGCAAGGGCTATGCGGCGCTGGAACTGGACGACGCCACCGCCAAGCTGCTGGGCATCGATGGACTGGAGGCGAAGAAGCGCCGCGAGCGCATGGAGGGCGCATTCGGGCGGCTGGCGTCGATGCAGGTAGCGAACGGCCACTTCTCGATGTGGGGCGACGACGACTACGTCAATCCGGGCCTGACGCCGTACATCGCCGAGTTCCTGCTGGATGCGCGCGAGGGTGGATTCGCGGTGCCGGACACGATCCTGCAGAAGGCGCTGACCCGCCTCAACGAAGACCTGCTGGCCGGTGGCGCGCAGTTCTACGGTTACGATCGGCGCGACCACCTCAAGTTCGCCAACCAGGCCTATGCCGGCTACGTGCTCGCACGCGTCAACCGCGCACCGCTGGGCACGCTGCGCGCGCTGTACGACAACGAGCGCGGCAAGACGCTCACCGGCCTGCCGCTGGTGCACCTGGGCATCGCGTTGACGCTGCAGGGCGACAAGGCGCGTGGCGCGAAGGCGATCGCCGAGGGATTCGCCAAGACCGGCGACCGGCCTGAGTACCTGGGCGACTACGGCACGAAGCTGCGCGATGATGCGTTGATGATCGCGCTGGTGCACGAGCGCAAGCTCGCCAAGCCGGAGTACGACCGCCGGGCGATCTCGCTGGGCCGTGAACTGGATGCGCGCCGCAACAGTGGCTGGATGTGGCTGAGCACGCAGGAGCAGGTGGCGCTGGCAAGGTTGGGCAAGGCGCTGATGGTGGACCAGAAGAAGCTGGTCTCCGGCCAGTGGAGCATCGGTGGGGACGCCGAGGTGATCGCGCCGGTACGCCTGTTCGGCCGCAGCGTCGACTACGCGACGCTGGCACGTGGCGTGCGTTTCGCCCCGGAAGGCTCGCCGCCGCTGTACGCCTCGCTGGACGTGGCAGGCATTCCGCGCAATGCGCCGGCACCCGACGATCGCCAGATCGGCATCGAGCGCCGTTATTACACGACGGACGGGCAGGAGTGGAAGGGCGGGTCACTGAAGGAAGGCGAAGCGCTGATCGTGCGCGTGGGCATCACCGCCAACGTCGCCATGCCGGATGCACTGTTCACCGACCTGTTGCCGGCAGGCCTGGAGATCGAAAACTTCAACCTGGGCGACGCCAAGCAATGGGCCGAGGTGGTCGTGGACGGCATCGCGATCAGCGATCGCGGCAGCGCCGCCGACGTCAAGCACGAGGAGTTCCGGGATGACCGCTACGTGGCGGCGCTGAAGCTGGAGCGCCGCGATACCGCCAAGCTCTTCTATCTGGTCCGCGCGGTGACGCCGGGCACGTACACCGTCCCCCCGTCGCTGGTGGAAGACATGTACCGTCCCGACATCCGCGGTGTCGGCAGGGCTTCGCCGGCGACGATCACGGTGGTGCAGCCGTGAGGCATTTCTTCTCCACACATGCGGGGAGAAGGGTCCGCACACCTGTTCGCCGTGGGAGCGATGTAAGTCGCGACAGATGACCGAAGGAGCCTATTCGCGACTGACGTCGCTCCCACGGTCATACACGGCGCTACGAGCCTCCATGCGAAAGCGGCGTTTTCCCAGGCTCTTGAGCTGTCTGCGCTGGGCGACTGTCGCCGGGCTCGTGGGACTGCTGCTTCTCGACCTCGCATTCCCGCCACCGCTCCCGAAGACCCGCGACACCAGCACCCTGGTCGTCGCGCGTGACGGCACACCACTGCGTGCCTTCGCCGACCGCGAGGGTGTCTGGCGCTATCCCGCGACGCCCGAGAAGGTATCGCCGCTCTACCTGCAGGCCCTGCTGAACTACGAAGACCGCTGGTTCTGGCGGCATCCCGGCGTTAACCCGTGGGCGCTGGTGCGCGCCGCCGGGCAGTTCGTCCGCCATGGGCGCGTCGTGTCCGGTGGATCGACGCTGACCATGCAGGTGGCGCGCATGCTGGACCGGCACTCGCACACACCCTGGGGCAAGGCCAAGCAGATGCTGCGCGCCGTGCAGCTGGAAGCCCATCTCTCCAAGCGCGAGATCCTCACGCTCTATCTGGAGCGTGCGCCGTTCGGTGGCACCATCGAGGGCGTGGACGCGGCCAGCTGGGCTTACCTCGGCAAGCCGGCCGCGCGCCTGTCGCATGCCGAAGCCGCGCTGCTCGCCGTGCTCCCCCAGTCGCCGAGCCGCTTGCGCCCGGACCGCCATCCCGACGCCGCGCGCATCGCGCGCGACAAAGTGCTGCAGCGGATGGTCGATCTCGGCGTCTGGTCGAAGGCCGATGTCGACGATGCCCGCATCGAGCCCGTCGTCGCACGCACCCTGCAGGCCCCGTTGAGCGCCGCGTTGCTGGCCGAGCGTCTGCGTCGGCAGCAACCGCGCGCATCGCGCATCGTCTCCACGCTCGACGCCAGCCTGCAACGGACCCTGGAAGAGCGCGTCCACAGCTACTTCTCCACCTTGCCGGCGCGCACGTCGGCCGCCCTGCTGGTGGTCGACAACGCGACGATGCAGGCCCGTGCCTACGTGGGATCGGTCGCCTTCGGCGATCGCGAACGGCTGGGACACGTGGACATGGTGCAGGCCTGGCGCTCTCCAGGTTCCACCCTCAAGCCATTCCTGTACGGGCTGGCGCTGGACGATGGGCTGATCCATTCCGAGAGCCTGCTGGTCGATGCGCCGCAGTCCTTCGGCGGATATCGGCCCGGCAACTTCGACGCCGCCTTCAACGGCCCCGTCAGCGCGGCCGATGCGCTGCGCCTGTCGCTCAACGTGCCGGCGGTGGACCTGCTGGATCGCGTGGGTCCGGCGCGCTTCTCCGCGCGGCTGGCGAACAACGGTCTGGTGCTGCGCTATCCGCGCGGTGCGCAGCCCAACCTGTCGCTGATCCTCGGTGGCACGGGAGCGCGTCTGGAAGACCTGGTGGGCGCGTACGCCGGACTGAACCGGGGTGGGCTGTCCGGCCGCGTGCGTTACACGGACGAGGATCCCGCCTCCGATCGACGCCTGCTGTCGCCCGGGGCGGCATGGATCATCCGCGAAGTGCTGGAGGCGCATCCGCGCCCGGGGTACGGCAGCGGGCTGCTCGATACCGGCAACAGACCGCGCGTGGCGTGGAAGACAGGCACCAGCTACGGCTTCCGCGACGCATGGGCACTGGGGAGCACGCGCCGCTATACCGTCGGCGTGTGGGTGGGCCGACCCGACGGCACCCCGCTACCCGGCCAGTACGGCGCGGTGACGGCCCTGCCATTGATGTTCGAAGTGATCGACAGCCTGCCGCGTTCGCCGGGGGATGCCGGGCCGACGCCGCCCCCAGCCGGCGTGGTCGAACAGGCGATCTGCTGGCCCTTGGGAACGCTGGCGGACGCGGAGTCGACGCTGCTGTGCCACCGCAAGCGCGATGCATGGACACTGGGCGGCAACGTGCCGCCCACCTTCCCCGAGCGCGACGCGCGGCTGTGGAATGCCGGACGCGAACGGTTCGAGGTGGACGCGCGCACCGGCTTGCGGCTGTCCGGCGAGTGCGCCCGCGCGCATGAGGCAAGGCCCGCGGAGATCGCGCGCTGGCCCGCGCTGGCATCGCCGTGGCTGCCGGCCCGCGAGCGCGACGCCGCGCGCTTGCCGAGGCTGTCGCCCGACTGCCAGCCCGACGGCCGCGACGCGGGCGAGGAACTGCGCATCGACGGGCTCAACGACCTCGCCACCCTTGCGCGTGCGCCAGGCAGCCCGCATGGCGTGCGCCTGCAACTGCGCGCGCTCGGTACCGATACCCGTGTGCAGTGGCTGCTCGACGGCCGCTGGATGGCCGAAACGCACGGCGCGCAGGCATTCCAGCAGGACTTCGGCGAACCTGGCCAGCACCAGCTCACCGCGCTGGCCGACAGCGGTGCGTGGGCGAGGGTGCGGTTCAACGTGTTGCAGTGATCTCAGCGGTAATGCGCGATGAATTCACCGAGTGAGGCGGCATTCGGTACCAGCAGATTCATCACGGCGCCTGCAACGAGGAGGGACAGCATCGCCGCTGCGAAGGGCTTTCCGGTATGCCGCAGCGTGGTGGAGAGCCAGTGATCGTCGGTGCCCGGGTGTTTCAGGCGACGGTAGAGGCCAGCCGACAGCACGGCATCCAGTGCAAGCTCGGCCATCAACACCGGTGCAATCCAGATCACCCAGCCTATCGCAAGCAGGGCGCCTCCCAGCACCACCATCACCACGACGACAGGCAGCGCCTCGTCGGCATCAAGGCTGTTGTCGAGGGAGGGAAGTTCTACGGACGTCGGGACGGTATCAATGGAAGCCAGCGAGGGTGGCGAGGCCGGTGCGTCGAACGATGCGCTGGCGCCCCCACCGCCGGAATGGCCACCTCCACCCTGCCACTCGTGCTTCCCGCCGGATGGCGACGGTGATGCGCCGTCGCCGGAGGGAAGGTTGCCGAGGTCCCATTCACGGTGACGACGCCACGACCAGATGAGCGCCAAAAATACGCCGTACGCGACCAGCACGCAGACCGGATAACGCAGCCACAGCGCATCCATGCCGACCGCGGAAAACACGACGGATGCAAGGAACCCGCTGGCAGCCGTCAGCAGCACCAGCAGGCTCATCTGCAGACGCGGCACGCTGACCTGTGCCGCGATCAATCCCCTCAAGGCAGCGTCCGAGGCGCCACGGCGACCCATGCGTCAGCCGATCTGTTCCAGCACATGCTCGGCGCCGGAGACCTTGTATTCGCCCGGTGCCTCGACGAACACGTTCTTCACCACTCCGTCCTCCGCGTACAGCGCGAAACGCTTGGCGCGGATGCCCATGCCGTAGGCGCTGGCATCCATCTCGAGGCCGAGGGCCTTGGCCAGGTCGGCGTTGCCGTCGGCCAGCATCTGCAGCCCGTCCGGCACGTGCTGGGTCTTGCCCCATGCCTGCATGACGAAGGGGTCGTTGACGGATACGCAGAACACCTCGATGCCGCGGCTGCGGAAGTCGTCGAAGTGCTGCACGTAACTGGGCAGGTGCTTCTCCGAACAGGTCGGCGTGAACGCGCCCGGCACGGCGAACAACACAGCCTTGCGGCCTTCGAACAGCGCGGCGGTATCGACAGTCTCGACGCCTTCGCGGATGCGCTTGAGGGTGACTTCGGGGATGCGCTGGCCTACCTGGATGCTCATGGGATTGCCTTGTCTGGACGGAAACTGAATCCAGTGTAGCGTGCCCGCGTGGTCGGATCGTCACGGGCTTGAAAGCAGCGGGCGCGCGCCTATTTTCCCCGACATCGGCGCCGCCGTGATGGCGCCCTTTTCGAGGAGACATCGACATGAGCATCGTGCAGTACAACCCCTGGGGCAACGCCCGCGGCCTGCAGGACGAGATCAAGCAGGTCTTCGACCGCTTCCTGGGCGAAGCCGACGCCGACCAGTCCAACGTCGTGACGAGCCAGTGGGCGCCGCGCGTGGACATCCGCGAGGATGCCGACCGGTTCGTGATCCTGGCCGACATTCCGGGCGTGGATCCGCAGGACATCGAGATCCACATGGACAAGGGCATCCTGACCCTGCGCGGCGAACGCGCGTCCGAGAAGAAGGACGAGGGAAGCCGCTATTCGCGGATGGAGCGCGTGCACGGCACCTTCTACCGCCGGTTTTCGCTGCCGGACAGCGCCAACCCCGACGGCATTACCGCCACCGGCCGGCACGGGGTGCTGCAGATCGACATTCCGAAGAAGCCGGAGACCACGCCGCGCCGCATCCAGGTGCAGTGATCCGCCGGGTCCCTGCCGCACCCCGGCAGGGCCACGGGCGTAGCGATAGAATCGGCCCGTGGCGCCCGCGTCGCGGGCCGTTCTTTTTCCGATGCCGTGCGGTCGCGCGGCATCCGTCTGCGGAGATTCCATGCAGTTCAAGGACTATTACGCGGTACTGGGCGTGGAACCCAGCGCCGGCGACGCGGAGATCAAGACCGCGTACCGCCGGCTCGCCCGCAAGTACCATCCGGACGTCAGCAAGGAGCCTGGCGCCGAGGACCAGTTCAAGGCCGTCAACGAGGCCTACGAGGCGTTGCGCGACCCGCAGAAGCGCGCGGCCTACGACCAGTTGCGGGCGCGCGGCTACCGGCCCGGCGAAGAGTTCCGTCCGCCACCGGACTTCGGGCGTGGTGGGGCGGGATCGCAGGAGTTCGACTACGAGGAGATCTTCGGCGGTGCCGGCGGCGGAAGCGGGGGGTTCAGCGATTTCTTCGAAGGCCTGTTCGGCCGCCGTGCCCGCGCCGAACACGGTGCGCCGCGTGGGCCGCAGCCGTCGCGCGATTCGCGCGCCAAGCTGGCCGTGCCGCTGCAGGCGGTCCATGACGGGGGCAGCGTGCGCGTGAACGTCAACAACAAGCAGTTGGACGTGAAGGTACCCAAGGGCGTCAAGCCGGGCCAGGTGATCCGGCTGGGCGGGCAGGGCAGCCAGGGCGGCAACCTGTTGCTGGAAGTCGAATACGCACCGCATCCGCAGTTCGACGTGGACGGCCGCAACATCATCCACGTGCTGGCGTTGACGCCGTGGCAGGCGGCACTGGGCGCGACCGTCAGCGTGCCGACGCTGGGGGGCGAGGTCGAACTGAAGATTCCGCAGGATTCGGACACGGGCCGCAAACTGCGCCTGCGCGGCCGCGGCCTGCCCGGCACGCCGCCCGGCGACCAGATCGTCGAGCTGGAAGTCACCGCGCCGCGTGCGGAGACGGACGAGCAGCGCAAGGCCTATAGCAAGCTGGCGAAAGCGTTCGGACACGCGTGAGGCAGCGCATGCCCTCGTTGTAGGAGCGGGCCATGCCCGCGATGCTCGTGAACCGGATTCATGATAAGCATCGCGGGCATGGCCCGCTCCTACAAAGTTCGGGGGGGTTGCGACATCTCCCGCCGTCACGCGTGCCGGAGCATGGCGAAAATTTCGCCATCCATCTTGACAGGCCCGTCGCGCAAGGCCGTCGCGCGGTTATCCACAGTTTCGTGCACGCGTCATCCACACCCGCTGTGGAGAACCGCGCGACCGGCGATGGACGTTCCCGGCCCTGAAAGCATCACGCCACCCGAAGGTGGCGTGATGGAACGCGTCGGGATGCGTCGAGTGCTTACTTGACGGGCTTGCCCGCCGGTGCGCTGGACGGCGCGGTCAGGCCGCGCTTCTCCAGCAGCGGCTCGATCTTCGGATCGTGGCCGGCGAAGTCGCGGAACAGCTTCATCGCATCCTGGCTACCGCCCTGCGACAGCAGGGTCTTGCGGAAGTGGTCGCCGTTCTCGCGCTTCAGGCCGCCGTTGTTCTTGAACCATTCCACGCTGTTGGCGTCCAGCACTTCCGACCAGATGTAGGCGTAGTAGCCGGCCGAATAGCCGCCCATGATGTGGCTGAAGTACGGCGTCTTGTAGCGCGGCGGCACCGGCCTGTAGTTGATGCCGTCGGCGGTCAGCGCATCGGCCTCGAACTTCATCACGCCGCTGGCGGCAGGCACCTGGTCGGCGGTGATCTGGTGCCAGCGCTGGTCGAGCATCGCGGCGCCCAGATACTCGGTCGTCGCGAAGCCCTGGTTGAATTTGGACGCTGCGATCACTTTGTCCAGCAGCGCCTGCGGCATCGCTTCGCCGGACTTGTGGTGCTTGGCGTAGTTCGCCAGGATCGACGGCCAGTCGGCCCACATCTCGTTGACCTGCGACGGGTACTCGACGAAATCGCGCGGCACGCTGGTGCCGCTGAAGTACGGGTACTTCACGTCGGAGAACATGCCGTGCAGCGCATGGCCGAACTCGTGGAACGTGGTGGTCACTTCATCCCACGTCATCAGCGTGGGTTCGCCGGCCGGTGGCTTGGGCACGTTCAGGTGGTTGGCGACCACCGGCTGGTCGCCGGTCAGGCCGGACTGCGACACGTACGAGTTCATCCATGCGCCGCCGCGCTTGGAGTCGCGCGCATACGGGTCGAAGATGAAGATCGCCAGCTGCGACCCGTCGGCGTTGAACACGTCGTAGGTCCACGTGTCGGCGTGGTACTTCGGCAGGTCGGTGCGTTCCTTGAACGTCAGGCCGTACAGCTGGGTGGCGGCGAAGAACACGCCGTTCTCCAGCACGTTCTTCATCTCGAAGTACGGCTTGAGCTGCGATTCGTCGAAGTTGTACTTCGCGGCGCGCACCTTCTCGGTGTAGAACGCCCAGTCCCACGGCTCGAGCTTGAACGTCGGTTCGCCCTTGGACTTCTGCTCCTGGTCGATCATCGCCTGCAGGTCGGCGGCTTCGCGCTTGGCGTTGGCCACCGCGGCCGGCGCCAGCTTGCCCAGCATCGCGTTGACGGCTTCGGGCGTGCGTGCGGTCTGGTCTTCCAGGCCGTAAGCGGCGTGGTTCGGGTAGCCCAACAGCTTCGCGCGGTCGGCGCGCAGCTTCATGATGCGCGAGACCAGCGCGGTGGGGTCGAATTCGCCGCCGCGGCTGCCGCGCGCGACCGAAGCTTCGTGCAGGCGCTGGCGCAGGGCCCGATTGGTCAGCTGCGACTCCGGCGGCTGGCCGGTGGTATTGAGCAGGGTCAGCACGTACTTGCCTTCCAGGCCGCGCTTCTTGGCCACGTCGGCTGCGGTGGCGATCTGGCCTTCGGTCAGGCCGTCGAGCTGCTTCACGTCGTCGACCACGACCGCCGACGCGTTCACTTCCTTCAGCACGTTGTCGCTGAAGGTGGTGCCCAGCGAGGCCAGTTCGCCGTTCATCTTCTTGAGCGTCGCCTTGTCGGCGTCGTTGAGATTGGCGCCCGACCGCACGAAGCTGGTGTGGTAACGCTCGATGAGGCGAACGCCTTCCGCATCCAGCCCCAGTTCGTTGCGCTTGTCGAACAGCGCCTTGATGCGCGCGAACAGCTTCGGGTTCAGGCTGATGGCATCGCCGTGGGCGGCGAACCTGGCGGAATAGTCGGCACGCAACTTGTTGCGCGCGTCGTTGGTGTCGGTGCCCACGAGGTTGAAGAACACCGTGGTGGCGCGGTCCAGCACCTGTCCGCTCTTTTCCATCGCGATGATGGTGTTCTCGAAGGTCGGGGCGGCCGGGTTGTTGGCGATGGCATCCATTTCCTTCAACTGCTCGGCCATGCCGGCGTCGAAGGCGGGTGCGAAGTCGCTGTCCTTGATCTTGTCGAACTGCGGGTAGTGCAGCGGCAGCGGGCTTTCCGCGAAGAAGGGGTTGGCGGCTTGGGCGGCCTGGGTGGCCGGCGTGGCGGCCTGGCTGTAGGCGGGCATGGCGAGTCCGAGGGTCGCGGCGAGCGCGAGGGCGAGGCGGGTGGTCATGAAGCGCGACGTCCTTACAAAGGTGGATTCCCAAGGGTAACCCAGCGAAATGGGCCGGACCCATGACGAAAGGCATGGGCCGTCGGGCCGGCGTGCCTTCACGCTGCGGCAGAATGCGCCGAGCGCCCCCGACGGAGAGTCCTGTGAAGCCTGTCCTTGCCTTCTGCTGTGCATTGTTGCTGGCGCCGTCGGCGCTGGCTGCCGAGACGCTGAAGTACGTCGCCCTGGTCGATGGCGGAAAGAAAGCCGGCGAGCAGACGGTCACGGTGGGCGACGATGGCGTGACGCGCGTCGACTTCATCTTCAAGGACAACGGGCGCGGTCCGGAACTGAAGGAGGAATTCCGCCTGCGCGATGACGGCACCTTCGATCGCTACCAGGTCAAGGGCGCGTCCACGTTCGGCGCGCCGGTGGACGAAACGTTCACGCGCACGGGCGACACCGGTACCTGGAAAAGTACGTCGGACAGCGGCACCCATGCCTACACCGGCACCGCGCTGTATACGCCGCTGGGCGGCACGCCTGCGGCGACGTCGGTCGCGCTGGCCGCACTGGCCAAGCGTCCCGACGGGAAGCTGCCGCTGGTGCCCAGCGGTACGCTGACGCAGCGCAAGGTTGCCTCGATGCAGATCGCCAGCGGCGGAAAGACCCGGAAGGTCGACCTGGTGGCGCTGACCGGCATCGGGTTCACGCCGAGTTTCGTGTGGGTGACGCGCGACGCCGTGCCGCGCATGTTCGCCTACATCTATCCCGGGTTCCTGCAGTTGATCGAGGACGGTTGGCAGGGCAGCGCCAACGCACTGGAAGCGCGACAGAAGGTCGCCGAGCGTGAAGCGCTGGTAGCGCTGCAGCAACGCCTGGCGCATCCGTTGCCGGGCACCACGCTGATCCGCAACGCGCGCGTGTTCGACAGCGAGAATGCGGTCCTTGGCGCCGCCGCGGACGTCGTCGTGCGGGATGGCAAGATCCTGTCGGTGTCGCCGGTCGGGCAATCGAGGGTCGCGGCCGACATCGTGATCGACGCCGGCAATCGCGTGCTGCTGCCCGGCCTCTACGACATGCACGTGCATGCGGGCAGCTGGGAAGGCGGACTGCATCTTGCGGCCGGTGTCACCAGCACGCGCGACATGGGCAACGACAACGCGACGCTGCAGCAGCTGATGGCGGAAGAGAAGGCCGGCACGCTGATGCATCCGCGGGTGATTCCCGCGGGTTACATCGAAGGACAGAGTCCGCACTCGTCGCAGGGCGGCTTCGTGGTGAAGGACCTGGCCGGCGCGAAGCAGGCCATCGACTGGTACGCCGACCACCATTATCCGCAGATCAAGATCTACAACTCGTTCCCGAAGGAGATTCTGCGCGACACGACGGCCTAC
This sequence comes from Pseudoxanthomonas sp., assembly GCF_002863005.1. GTDB lineage: Bacteria > Pseudomonadota > Gammaproteobacteria > Xanthomonadales > Xanthomonadaceae > Pseudoxanthomonas_A. The sequence goes on along the minus strand of NZ_PKDG01000024.1, from coordinate 48,932 downwards.
GCCCACCAGCGCGGCTTGCGGGTCAGCGGGCACGTACCGGCGTTCCTCCGCGCGCAGGACGTGGTCGAGCAGGGCTACGACGAGATCCAGCACATCAACCAGGTGATGCTGAACTTCTTCGTCACGCCGGAAACCGACACGCGCACGCTGGCGCGCTTCTACCTGGTCGCCGACAGGACCGATGGCCTGGACTTCGACAGCAAGCCGGTGCAGGACTTCATCGCGGAGCTGGCCAAGAAGCAGATCGTCATCGACCCGACGCTGGCGACGTTCGAGTTCATCCACCAGCGCGAAGGACAGCTGTCGCCGATCGTCGCCGACGTGGCCGACCACCTGCCGCCGGACGTGCAGCGCAGCCGGCGTGCGGCCGAGATGGACATCAAGGACGATGAAACCGGCGCGCGCTACAAGCGCAGCTTCGACAAGCTTGTGGAGTTCACCGGCCGCATGTACCGCGCGGGTGTCCCGCTGGTCGCCGGGACCGACGAACTGCCGGGCTTCACCCTGCAGCGCGAACTGGAACTCTATGTGCAGGCCGGACTGAGCCCGTCGCAGGCCCTGCAGGTAGCGACCTGGAACGGTGCGAAGTACAGCCGCACGCTGGACGATGCCGGCTCCATCACGCCGGGCAAGCGCGCGGACCTGGTGCTGGTGGATGGGGACCCCACCGCCAACATCGCGGACATCCGCAAGCTGGCGCTGGTCATCAAGGATGGCCGGGCGTATTACCCGGCGGAGATCCACGAAGCGCTGGGGATCACGCCGTTCGCGCCAGCCATCAAGGTCCAGCCGGCTCGGTAAGCCGAAATGACGTTGTGGGAGCGACGTCAGTCGCGATCAGACTGCCGCTGCGTTTCGTTCGCGACTGACGTCGCTCCCACAACAGCAGTCAATCACACCAGCATTTCGCAGCGCCGCCAGAGCCACGACAGGATGCACAGGCTGGCATGGCAGGCGGGGTCGGGGTCGTGCATGGCGGTGTCGTGGGTCCGTATCGACACGGTAGCCGAATCGGGACCCCGTTCCCGTGGATCGGCATGCTCCCCGGCGGCTTGCCCGGCGGACGCGCCGGGTGTCTGATAGCGCCTTTCCCGGAGCCAATCACCCCATGACCACCGCCTACGATTTCTCCGCCCAGGACCTCGACGGTCGCGAACGCTCGCTGTCCGAATACCAGGGCAAGGCCCTGCTGATCGTCAACGTGGCCTCCAAGTGCGGCTTCACGCCGCAGTACACCGGCCTGGAAGCCCTGTGGCGCGAGTTCGGTCCGCAGGGTCTGGTCGTGCTGGGATTCCCGTGCGACCAGTTCGGCCACCAGGAGCCGGGCGACGAGGCCGAGATCCGGAATTTCTGCTCGCTGAACTACGATGTGACCTTTCCGATGTTCGCCAAGATCGACGTCAACGGCGACGGTGCGCATCCGCTCTGGAAATGGCTGAAGAAAGAGAAGGGCGGCCTGCTGGGCATCAGCGCCATCAAATGGAATTTCAGCAAGTTCCTGGTCGGGCGCGACGGACGGGTCATCAAGCGCTATGCGCCTACCGATACGCCGGAATCGCTGGCGGGCGACATCCGCGCCGCACTGGGTTGAGCGCGACGGCATGAGCGGTGTGCATGCCCCGTCGTTCCATATCGCGTTCGGTACCACCGACTACGGACTGCGCGCGTGGGTGACCGGTACGAACGGCACGCTGGAAACGACGCTGGCGTACTGGCAGGCCATCGCGGAGGAAGTGCGTCGGCTCACGCCGCCGTCTCTGCTGGTGGTGGACGACATGGAAGGCTTGCCGCCTCCGCCCGCGCAGTTGCTGCAGTTCGTGCAGGCCATGCAGGGGCAGGGGATGGAGGCCGTCCGCATCGCTTACGTGGAGAAGCACGCCGAACAGCTGCCCGAGGTGGAGTTCGCCGGCCTGCTGGCCAACGAGAACGGCTTCGACGCGCGTGTATTCGCGGACGAAGCCGCGGCGATCCGCTGGCTGCGTTACGGCGAACGCTGAGCGTCCAGGCGTGCAGGGCCGGCGTCCGTGAGCATGCGCCGGGCGAGGGGAGACCACACCTTCCACGCATGGCCGCCCTCTGCCACGACCACGTGGTCCGCCGGCAACAGTCCGGCCAGCGGCGGCATGGCGTCGGCCAGCCGGTCCTCCGCGCCATAGCCCAGCCAGACGGAGCGCGTACGTGCCGGATCGGCTTGCCAGCCCTGCAGGTGGCGCCACAGTTCGCGCTGGTAGTTGCCCGCATCCACCTCGGCCGGTACGGGGCCCGCGTCCCACTGCCGCAGGCCCCGCGTGCGGATGTCCTTCACCAGCGAGCGGTCGCCCAGATAGGGCGCCAGCAGCACCAGGCCATCGGCGTCGCCGGGATAGGCGCGGTCGTACATGAGCGTGCCCATGCCTCCCATGGAGGCTCCGATCAGCCAGACCTCGCGATAACCGCGGGCACGGGCGGGCACGATCACTTCATCGTGCAGCCGCTGCGGCGCGCGTCCCTGCATGTAGTAGGCGAAGCCAAGCCCGGTGAGCACGACATCCGCATCGGGCCACGCCGACTGGATGGCCGGCGCGATGCCGCTTTCGCGGAGCGCCTGCACGTCGTCGCCGCGTCCGGGCAGCACCACCACCAGACGCGTGGGTGGTGACGCCGCCGGCACCAGCGCCTGCGGCACGGGCGCCCTGGTATCGATCGCCGGCAGGCAGCCCGCGAGCGCCAGCGCCATCACGATCACGACCCACCGTTTCCCCGTGCCTGCCATGCCGTGCTCCCCGCGTGCGATGCACGGAGACTAGCATCGGCCAGGCGACGCGCGCGTGCACGCGGGGCTGGACGCAGCGCCATGTCCCGACCGCGACGGGCTTGGCGTTCTATGCGTCATGCGGGAAACAAGTTTCCGGGAGATGACGGTGGTCAAGAAGGCGTGGGCGTTCGCGTTGCTGGCGTGGGCCAGCATGTGTGCGGACGCATCGTTCGCGGCGCCGGTGCCGCTGGCCGTGGTGGGCGACTCGGACAGTCACGCTTACCACGACCGCACGCAGTTCACGGGTGAGGACGGCACGCGCGGTGGCGCCTTCCACGACACGACATGGCAATGGACCGAGTGGCTGCATCGCCTGCGCGGCGGCGAAGTCGACCAGGGGCACTGGGGCCGTTCCGGCAGCCGACGGATCGTTGCGATGGTGGAGGAGGCACTGGGCCTGCCGGCGCGGACGCCGGAGAAGGAGGACTTCGCCTACAACTTCGCCGTGTCCGGCGCGGTCTGCAACGACCTGATGAATATACAGCGCCAGGTGCCCCACCTCGTGCAGCAGATGGACGAAGCACCCGCCGCGTGGCGGGGAGGCATCGTCGTCGTCCGCATCGGCGTGAACAGCTTCGGCCAGCGTGAGCACCTCGACCGGCTGGCCGCCTCCGCCGACGATCCTGCCGTGGCAGCGGAGATCGATGGATGCATCGACGATGTACGCGCGGCGGTGTCGTACCTCCATCGCCACCATCCCGATACGCGGGTGGTGCTGGTCGGCATCTTCGACAACGCCAACATCGGCGAGAACGTACGACGCTGGTCGTCAGCACGCGAACAGGCCAACATCACCCGCGCACTGGATCGCTACGACGCCGCGCTGAAGGCCATGGCGGTGCGGGATCCCCGCATCGCCTTCTTCGACGACCGGGCCTGGTTCGCAGCGCTGTGGGGTGGCCGCGACGCGACGGCTCGCCCCGCATACAAGGCCGTCCGCATCGGCGAGGACCTGGTCGTCACCAACACGCAGGGCGATGCGCCCTGCCACGCGATCCTGTCGGACGGGCACGCCGGCACGGTCTGGAACGCCTTGTGGGCGAAAGCGCTCGTGCACGTGGTGAACCGGCGCTTCGGCGCCGGCATCACGCCCATCACGTCCCAGGAGTTGGCTTCACGCCTGGGCGGCGATGTACTGCGCGGCAGCGAGACCTGCAGAGCTCGGTGAGTCGCCACCGGGTCGCGCTTACTTTTCGACGAAAGCGCGCTCGAACACGTACTGCCCCGGCGTGCCGATGCGTGGCGCGGCGGTGAACCCGCGGCCATCGAGCAGGGCTCGGAAATCGGCCAGCATCTGCGGGCTGCCGCAGATCATCGCGCGGTCGTGTTCCGCATCCAGCGGCGCAATGCCCAGGCTGTCCATCATCGCGCCGCTGGCCATCAGGTCGGTCAGGCGCCCCTGGTGAACGAAGTCCTCGCGCGTCACCGCCGGGTAGTACAGCAGCTTCTCGCGGATGGTCTCGCCGAGGAACTCGTGCTGCGGCAGTTCCTTCTCGAAATAGTCGCGATAGGCGAGGTCCTCGGCATGGCGCACGCCATGGGTCAGGATGACCTTGTCGAACCGCTCGTAGGTCTCCGGGTCCTTGATCACCGACAGCCAGGGCGCCAGGCCGGTGCCGGTGCCCAGGAGATAGAGGTTGCGGCCGGGATGCAGGTCGCTGATCAGCAGCGTGCCGGTCGGCTTGCGCCCGATCAGCACGGTGTCGCCGGGCTTGATGTGCTGCAGGCGCGAGGTCAGCGGGCCGTCCTGCACCTTGATGCTGAAGAACTCGAGCTGTTCTTCCCAGTTGGCGCTGGCGATCGAATAGGCGCGCAGCAGCGGCTTGCCGTCGACTTCCAGTCCGATCATGACGAACTGGCCGTTCTCGAAGCGGAAACCGTCGTCGCGGGTGGTGGTGAAGCTGAAGTAGGCGTCCGTCCAGTGACGGACGTCGAGCACCGTCTCGGTGCCGAACGCAGAGGACATGGGGGAAGTCAGGCGAGTGAAGCGACGCGCCATTGTAGCCGACCCGCATTCGACGGCCTTGATCCTGCTCAATCGCCCGCCGCCGGGGCAGGGGGCGGATCGCCGCGCCGGTGGAAGCAGAGTTGCTCGACGACGCGTCGCATCGGACGTGCCGCCAGCAGCAGATTCACCGGAACATCGAACTGCGCGTGGTCGAAGGCCCATCGCAGGGCGCGCTTGAACGCAAACCCCGGGACCGGCGGCGGCGACGCCACATCCGGCCCGGCGCGTCCCGACAGGGAGCGGGCCAGGCTGCGTCCCGCCATCGCACCGTGCCTCAGTCCGGCATGGATGCCGCCTGCGGTCAGCGGCGACACCATGCCGGCCGCATCGCCGATCAGCACGACGTCGTCGCGCTGCATCGGCCGGACCGGACCGCCACAGGGAATCAGCCCCGCGCGGATGCTGTCGGGTCGTCGCGTGACGGACAGTCCGGTCATCGGCGCGACGTGCTGCAGGAAGCCTGCCATGTCCGGCACATGCGTGCCGCCGGAGCGGTATCGCCGGGCGAGACCGGCCTGCACGCCGGTCGGTGTCTGTGCTACCCAGCCCAGGTAGCCCGGCGCGAAGCGCTTGCTGATGAAGCAGTGCAGGGCATCGGGTTCGCGCAGGGCGACGCCGTCGAACTCGTATTCCACGCCATGGAGATACTGGTCCACACGACCCAGCCCCAGCTTCTCCGCGACCCGCGAGCGTGCGCCGTCGGCGCCGACGAGCACGCGGGCCTCGCCCATGCCGTCCAGCCGCCATCCGGTTGCCGTGCGGGTGGCGCCACGGAAGGCAAGGCCACGTTTCAGCTCGACGCCGCAGGCTTCGGCGCGCTGGCCCATCCAGCGCAGCAGCGCCGGTGTATCGGTGGTGTAGAAGCGATAGCCCTCAGCGCCGAGCCGCACGCTGCGCAGGTTGGGGGCGTACAGGCGCACGTGCGGCACGGCACGCACGAGTGCCGGCGGCAAGCCGGCCAGCAGCGGCGCATCGCAGGCTTCCTGTACCAGGATGCCGGTGGTGTGCATGCGTTCGCCGAGGTCCTGCTTGCGGTCGATCACGCAGACCCGCAGGCCATGCATGGCAAGTTCCCGTGCGCAGGCGAGGCCGGCGAAGCCGGCCCCCACGACGATCACGTCATAACGGCAATCCTGCATGATCTGGCACGCGCTCCATCACGGAAAGGCGTGCAGCGTGCAGGCCGTTCGCGGAGCGGCGATGAAGTCGCCATGAAGTCCGCGCCTCCGATCCGCACATGCGAAGAAGGCGCCCGTGGGCGCCTTCTTGGTGTCGCTTCAGCCGTGGCCACCGCCGCGGGGGCCGCGCTGGCCGCCACCGCCGGGCCTTCCACCACCCCCACCCGGTCGACCGCCAGGACCACGGCCGCCCGCAGGACGACCGCCCGGCCCTGGACGCGGACCGGCCTGCTGCGGGCGATTGCCGCCGCCAGGCCGTCCCTGCGGACGCGGGCCGCGCGGCTGCTGGCCGTACGGATTGAAACCGGGGTTGGCATGGTCGGAGGGAAAGCTCGGCGCGCTGGCCGGGTGGCCGTACGGACGCGCCGCACGCTGAGGCTTGCCGGCGCCCTGGCCGCCACGCGGTCCACGTTCGGCGCCGAATCCGGGGCCGCGTTCGTTGCCGAAGCGGTCGCCGCCGAAGCCGCCCGGGCCGCCGCCCGGGCCACGCTTGCCAGCGCCGCCACCGGGCTTGCCACCGGCACCGGGACGTCCGCCGGGCTTGCCGCCGTAGGGCTTCTTCGGGCCGCCGGGACCGGCGTTGCGATGCCCGGCAGGACCGGTGTCCACGCCGTCCGGCACGTACCAGCTGCGGAAGGCGGCCGGATTGCCATCGGGCAACGGTTTCGGGCCCTTGGGCGTGCGCTGCTTGAACGGGCGCTGCGACTGCTTGGCCGCCTGCTCGCCGCTGACGGTCAGGCCGCCGTGCGGCTTCTTGCCGCGACCGCCACGACCGCGGTCTTCGCGCACGTGGTCGAAGCGTCGCAGCTCGCGGCCTTCGTCGGCGCTGTTGTGGCCGTTGACGTAGGCGCTGCCGCTGCGGCCGCCGCCGACGTGCACGGTCGACTTGGCGGCCTTGCGCTGGCCGATCACCGGCTGCAGCGTCAGGGCGGCGGGGGTGCCGACATCCAGTCCCAGGTCCTTGCGCAGCGCTTCGACCTGCGCATCCGGCAGTTCCTGCGTCTGGCCGCGCAGCAGCGGCTGCGGCAGGCTGACCTTGCCGTAGCGCACGCGCTTCAGGCGGCTGACCTGGCATCCCTGGGATTCCCACAGGCGACGCACTTCGCGGTTGCGGCCCTCCTTGACCACCACGCGGAACCAGTCGTGCGAGTCGGTGCCGCCGATGCGTTCGATCTCGTCGAACTTGGCCGGGCCGTCGTCCAGCGCCACGCCGCGGCGCAGGCGGTCGACGATGTTGTCCGGCACGCTTTCCTGGCCTTCCGGCGCACGCACGCGCACGACGTATTCGCGCTCGACCTCGTAGGACGGGTGCATCATCGCGTTGGCGAGTTCGCCATCGGTGGTCAGCACCAGCAGGCCGGTGGTGTTGATGTCCAGGCGGCCGATGGCGATCCAGCGCGCGCCCTTCAGTGCGGGCAGCGCTTCGAAGATCGTCGGGCGGCCTTCGGGATCTTCACGGGTGGTGACTTCGCCTTCCGGCTTGTTGTAGATCAGGACGCGCGAGGGTTCGGTCAGCGCGCTGGCGACGAACGTCTTGCCGTCCAGCTCGACGCGGTCGCCGCCCTTGACCGACATGCCGGTCTGCGCGGTTTCGCCATTGACCTTGACCAGGCCGTCGGCGATGCGCTGTTCGAGCGCGCGGCGCGAGCCCAGGCCGGCCTGGGCCAGCACCTTGTGCAGGCGTTCCTCCAGGCGGGTGGTTTCCGGCGTCTCGGCGCCTTCGCCGCGCTTCAGCGACAGCTTGCCCAGGGGGGCTTTCTTCGGGGGGGTGTTGCTCATTGTTTCTGCTCCGACGGTGCCTGGTCTTCCTGCTCGGAAGCAGCGGCGTCGTCATCTTCGGGTTGAGGTGCTTCGTCGTCCCCGGCGTCGTCGCCGGTTTCATCCGAGGGGGTGTCTTCGTCGGCATCGACAGATGCCGGGATGTCCTGCTGTTCGTCGTCCTTGTCGCCGTGGTCGCCCACGTCTGCGTCCGCGTCCGCGTCCTGCGGGCTTTCAAGCCCGGCGTCGTCGACGGCATCGCCGCTGGCGATGCTGACCGGCAGCGGCGCGCCATCCAGCGGCAGCTGCGGTTCCAGTTCGCCGATGTCCTTCAGCTCGGACAGCGGCGGCAGTTCGTCCAGCCGCTTCAGGCCGAAATAGTCCAGGAAAACCTTGGTCGTGCCGAACAGCGCCGGCTTGCCGGGCACGTCGCGGTGGCCGACAACGCGGATCCACTCGCGCTCTTCCAGCGCCTGGATGATGTTGCTGCTGACCGCCACGCCGCGAACCTGTTCGATCTCGCCGCGGGTGATCGGCTGGCGGTACGCGATCAGGGCCAGGGTCTCCAGCGTGGCGCGCGTGTACTTGGTTTTGCGCTCGGTCCACAGGCGCGCGACCCACGGATGCACGTCGGCCTTGACCTGGTAGCGGTAGCCCGAGGCGACCTCCACCAGTTCGACGCCGCGGTCGGCGCAGCCGGCGGCCAGATCCTCGAGGGCCTGCTCGACGCTGCCTTCCGGCGCCGGCTCGTCCTCGGGGAACAGGCCATGCAGCTGCGCCAGCGTCAGGGGCTGGGTGGCCGCCAGCAGGGTGGCTTCCACGATGCGGTTGATGAGCGATTGATCCATGCGGTCCTGTCGTTCGGAAGTGCGGCGGGGCGTTCGTGGCCCCGGCCGGGTTCACTGGCTGTCGTTGGCGGCGTCGCTGTCGTCGAATTCGCTGGAGAACTGCAGCGGTTCGTTGGTGTTGTTCAGTGCCAGCGACTTGATGTAGATCGGGGCGAGCGGAGCTTCCTGCACGATGTCGAGCAGCTGCTCCTTGGCCAGTTCCAGCATGGCCAGGAAGGTCACCAGCACGCCCAGCTTGCCTTCCTCGGGCGTGAACATGCTTTCGAAGCGATGGAACTTGCCGTCCTCCAGCCGCGTCAGCACGTCGCCCATGCGCTGGCGCACGCTGAGCGCCTCGCGCTTGATCGCGTGGCCGGTGAACAGCTCGGCGCGCTTGAGCACGTCGTGCAGCGCCAGCAGCATTTCCTTCAGTTCCACCGGCGGCGGCAGCTTGACCGCGGCGCGATCCGGCACGTCGGCGTGCACCGGCGTGGTGTCGCGGTCCTGGCGGGGCAGGGCGTCCAGGTCCTCGGCGGCCTGCTTGAAACGCTCGTATTCCTGCAGGCGGCGGACCAGTTCGGCGCGCGGGTCGCCTTCCTCGCCTTCCTCGCTGACCGGCCGCGGCAACAGCATGCGCGACTTGATCTCGGCCAGGATGGCGGCCATCAGCAGGTACTCGGCGGCGAGTTCGAACCGCAGTTCCTGCATCACGTTGATGTAGTCCACGTACTGCCGGGTGATCTCGGCGACGGGGATGTCCAGAATGTCCAGGTTCTGCCGCCGGATCAGGTAAAGCAACAGGTCCAGCGGACCTTCGAACGCATCCAGGATGACTTCCAGCGCATCCGGCGGGATGTACAGGTCCTGGGGAATCTGCAGCACAGGCTGGCCATGCACCACCGCCAGCGGCATTTCCTGCTGCTGGGGGCGCGTGGTCGGGGGTTGTGGGTTCGCGTCGGACGCGAGTTCTGGGCTCATCAAGGAACAGCCATCGTGCGGGTCACCCTGCGGGCCTGCCCGAGGCAGGACGGCGCGGCACCGGCAATGCACCAACCATCATCTACGCGTCGCAGGGCGAACGCTTCCCTTACAGCAACCGGCAAAGCACACCGCAGGAATGCGGGGAGCGAACAGCGAGGTCGTCGGGCGCGGGCGGAGGGGGGCAGCGAATCGAACGTCCAGGAGGTCCCTCGACAGGGCAGGGAGGCCGGCGTGGCCGGGTTTTCCCCTGGACGGGCCGCTGCTTCCGGCCGTGCAATGGAGGACAGGGTAAGCGTTGGCCCTGACCGTGTCCAGCACCCACCGCGCGGGGCGCACGTACAATTCAGTCTTCGCCCTGGGAGTGAACACCATGTGGTATGCCATTGAAGGCCATGACGGGACCGATGTACTTCCGTTGCGCTTGGCCTCGCGACCGGCGCACCTGGCGCGCCTGACCGACCTGCGCGACGAAGGGCGCCTGCTGCTCGCCGGTCCCTGCCCGGCGATCGATGCCGAGGATCCGGGTCCGGCCGGTTTCAGCGGCAGCATCGTCATCGCCGAATTCGATTCGCTGGAAGACGCGAAGGCCTGGGCCGATGCCGATCCCTACGTAGCCGCAGGCGTCTATGCCCGCGTCGATGTCCGGCCGTTCCGCAAGGTCCTGCCGTGAATCGGGTGGAGCGCATCCGGGCAGCTCTCGAATCCGCCCTGCGGCCGCTCGCGCTGGAGGTCGACGACGACAGCCACAAGCACGCTGGCCATGAGGGCGCCCGCGATGGGCGTGGGCATTTCACGGTGCGGATCACCAGCGAGGCCTTCGCCGGCAAGCTGCCGCTCGCCCGCCACCGTGCCGTCTACGCAGCCCTCGGCGACATGATGCAGACCGACATCCACGCCCTGGCCATCGAGGCCCGCACGCCCGACGAATCGCGCTGAGGGGCTGCCTGCATCTGGCAGCGCGACATGCAGGGCGCGATGAAAACGTTTACATTCGCCCCCCTCCGATAGGCCGGGAGGGCCCCCATGAACCTGAAACCCCTCGTTTCGCCGCGACCCCTGCTGATCGGGATGTTCGCCGCGCTCTTGTCGGCGCCCGCCATTGCCACGCCTCCGGTCTATGCCACGCCCGAAGAGAAGGCGTTCGTCGACGCCCTGCTGGCGAAGATGACGGTGGAGGAGAAGCTGGGCCAGCTTAACCAGCCGCCGGGCGTCGGCAACAACACGGGCCCGGCGGCCATGGCCGGCAACGAGGACCAGATCCGGCGTGGCGAGATCGGCTCGTACCTCGGAACCCAAGGCGCGGCGTTGACCTGCCGCCTGCAGAAGATCGCCGTCGAAGAGTCCCGGCTCGGCATTCCGCTGCTGTTCGGTTACGACGTCATCCACGGCCACCGCACCGTGTTCCCGGTGCCACTGGGCGAATCGGCCAGCTTCGACCCCGCGGAAGTGCAGCATGCCGCCCGCGTCGCCGCGATCGAAGCATCGGCGCATGGCATCCACTGGACCTATGCGCCGATGGTCGACATCTCGCGCGATCCGCGCTGGGGCCGGGTGGTCGAGGGCGCAGGCGAGGACCCTTACCTGGGTTCGGTGCTGGCGGCCGCGCGCGTGCGCGGTTTCCAGGGCGACGACCTGCGCAAGCCGGATGCGGTGCTCGCCACTGCCAAGCATTTCGTCGCCTATGGCGCGGCCGAGGCGGGGCGCGACTACAACGTCGCCGACATCTCCGAGCGCACGCTGCACGAGCTCTACCTGCCGCCGTTCAAGGCGGCCGTGGATGCGGGTGCGCAATCGATCATGGCGGCCTTCAACGAGATCGCCGGCGTCCCGATGCATGCGCACCGGCCGCTGATCGAGGACCTGCTGCGCAAGGAGTGGGGCTGGGATGGGTTGCTGGTCAGCGACTACACCGGTGTGATGGAGCTGATGCCGCACGGCATCGCCGCGGACCGCAAGCAGGCCGGTGCGCTGGGCTTGCGGGCCGGCGTGGATGTCGACATGGTCAGCCAGATCTACGTGAAGGATCTTCCCGCCGAAGTTAAGGCGGGCAGGGTGCCGATGGCGCAAGTGGATGCATCCGTGCGTCGCGTGCTCAACGCGAAGTACCGGCTGGGCCTGTTCGACGATCCCTACCGCTCCTGCACGCCGGATGGCTCCCACGAGCGCGCGATGACACTGACCCCTGCGCATCGCGCCGATGCTCGCCGGATGGCGCAGAAGTCGCTGGTGCTGCTGGAGAACGACAACGACGTGCTGCCGCTGTCCAAGTCCGTGCGCACGCTGGCGGTGATCGGGCCGCTGGCCGATCACCGCCGCGCGATGCTGGGCAACTGGGCGGTGGCGGGCAAGGAAGAAGATGCCGTCACGCCGCTGGAAGGCCTGAAGGCCGCGCTCGGCAATGGCACCCGCATCACCGTGGCGAAGGGCGCCGAGATCGACGGCCAGGATACGTCCGGCTTCGCCGCCGCGGTGGCGGCGGCGCAGAATGCCGACGCGGTGGTGATGTTCCTCGGCGAACATCCTGACATGAGTGCCGAGGCGAACAACCGCACGACGCTGGACCTGCCGGGTGTCCAGGAACAGCTCGCCCTGGCGGTGGCAGCGACCGGCAAACCGGTGGTGGTGGTGCTGTTGAACGGCAGGCCGCTGTCGATCGGTCGCCTGAAGGGCAAGGTGCCGGCCATCCTCGAAGCCTGGTTCCCGGGCGTGGAGGGCGGCCATGCGATTACCGACGTGCTGGTCGGCGACGTCAATCCGTCCGCCAAGCTGCCGGTGACGTTCCCGCACAACGTCGGCCAGGTGCCGATCTACTACGCGCACAAGAACACCGGCCGTCCGCCGCGCGAGGAAGAGAAGTACACCAGCAAGTATCTCGACGTCCCGTGGACGCCGCTCTACGCGTTCGGCCATGGCCTCAGCTATACGACGTTCCGCTACGACGCGCCCAGCGTGGCATCGCCGACGCTGAAGCTCGGCGATCTGCGGCAACGCGTCAGCGTGCGCGTCAGCAACACCGGCAAGCGCGCAGGTGAAGAGGTGGTGCAGCTCTACGTGCGCGACGACGTTGCCAGCATCACCCGTCCGGTGAAGCAGCTGCGGGGTTTCCAGCGGGTGGCATTGGCGCCGGGCGAGTCGAAGGTGGTCACGTTCGAGCTCGGCTTCGAGGATCTGGCGATGTACGACGATCGCATGCAGCGGGTGGTGGAACCCGGCACGTTCACGGTCTTCGTCGGTGGCAGTTCTGATCGCACGCGCGATGCCGCATTCGAGGTCGTGCCGAAGTAAAAGTGGGAATTGCAGCAGCGGATCATGCTGCAATGCAAAATGTTCCCGGTCGCTCGGAGGTTCATGCAAGTGCATGAATTTCCGAGGGTTTGCGTGTCGAATAACGCGGGCTTTACACGTTTCCGTGAAAACGGTTACAGTCCGCGCCACTTGCAGCAGTCATCACCGCGGAGGGGCGGGGAATGGCGCGAACCTCGGTCACCATCAAGGACGTCGCACGTGAGGCGCGGGTTTCCGTCGCCACCGTGTCGCGTGCGTTGAATGGCCACGAGAATGTCGCCGAGTCCGTCCGCCAGCAGGTGCTCGCCACCGCCGACCGCCTCCGCTACCAGCCACACGCCGCTGCGCGCAGCCTGAGCAGCCGGCGCACGCAGACCATTGGCGTGGTCCTGCCCGATCTGTACGGCGAGTTCTTCTCGGAACTGGTGCGCGGCATCGACCAGGTCGCCCGCGCGCGTCGCCAACATCTGCTGGTCTCCAGTTACCACGGTCACCCGGAAGAGCAGGGCGAGGCGCTGCGTGCGATGCGGGGCCGCGTCGACGGATTGCTGGTGCTGTCCCCGTACAGCGACCGTCCTGGCTTCCTCGTCGACAACCTGCCGTCCTCCCTGCCGGTCGTGCTGATCAATACCGACGTGCAGGATGCGTCCTATCCTGCATTGACCATCGACAACTACGGCGCTGCCGTGGCAATGGTGGAACACCTGGCGAACGCCGGGCACCGCCGCATCGCCTTCATCGGTGGCCCCGAGGGCAACTTCGATGCGCGCGAACGCCTGCGCGGTTACCGCGATGCCATGGCGCGTTTCGTGCCGGGGACGCCACCGCAGGAATTCGCCGGCGACTTCAGTGAGTCTTCGGGCTATGAGGCCGGCAAGCGCATGGCGCAGTCGGCGGACCGGCCGCAGGCCGTCTTCGCCGCCAACGACATGACGGCACTGGGCTGCCTGTACGCCTTCAACGAGGCCGGCGTGCGCGTCCCGCAGGATGTGGCGCTGGCCGGTTTCGACGACATTCCGCTGGCGCGTTTCGTTCACCCGACCTTGACCACGATGCGCGTCAGTATCGCGGAGCTGGGTGGACAGGCGATGAGCCGCCTGCTGGATGCGATCGATTCCGACGGCGCGCGCGTCGCGCCGTCCGCCATGCTGATTCCAGAACTGATCGTCCGGGCTTCGAGTGTGGGAGAGGGCCGCCACGCAAAGACTTAGGTAGAGACAGGACCGCTTTTTTTTGGGCGGGGATGTAATCGATTACAAGCGGCATCAAGCCGATATGCACCACATCAATCTTTGGAGGGAGAGCCAATGAAACAGCGCAACCGGAACATGTTCCAACCCAAGCGCAAACTGCTGACGTGCGCACTGGCCAGCGTGCTGGTCGTGGCGAGCGGCCACGCGATCGCCCAGTCGTCCAACGCCACGCTGCGCGGCAAGGCTGACGCTGGCGCGCAGGTCACGGCGGTCAACACCGCTACTGGCAGCAAGCGTCAGGTCACCGCGAATGCCGACGGAAGTTACGCGCTGGCCGGTTTGCCGCCGGGCACCTATACGGTGTCGTCGGGCGGCACCGAACGCACCGTCACCCTGCAGGTAGCGACGTCGGTCAGTCTGGACCTGGTGGGTGGTGCGCCTGCCGCGCCGGCGGGTGACGCGACCACGCTCGACACCGTGCGCGTGTCCGCACCGCCGCTGCAGGAGGTCAAGACGTCCGAAGTCGGTACCAATGTCTCGCTCAAACAGATCAACACCGTCCCGCAGCTGACGCGCAACTTCCTCGAGTTCGCCGACACGGTCCCGGGCATGCAGTTCGAGACAGACCAGAGCAGCGGCCAGTCCAAGCTGCGTGGCGGCGCGCAGAAGACGAGCGCCATCAACGTCTACATCGACGGCGTCGGCCAGAAGAACTACGTGTTGACGGGCGGCGTAGCAGGTCAGGACCAGAGCGCGGGCAACCCGTTCCCGCAGCTGGCCATCGGCGAATACAAGGTCGTTACCTCGAACTACAAGGCCGAGTTCGACCAGGTGGGTTCTGCGGCGATCATCGCGCAGACCAAGTCGGGAACGAACGAGTTCAAGGGTGAACTCTTCACCCGGTACACCAATACCTCCATGCGCCAGCCGACGGTCGGCGAAGAGGCCAAGGGTGAAGACAAGTCCCAGACGAAGCAGAACGAGTATGGCTTTGCGTTGGGCGGCCCTATCATCCAGGACAAGATGCACTTCTTCTTCAGCTACGAAGCCAAGGATTTCGTGCTGAATGTCAATCCGGTCGCTACGGAACGTCAGTGGGAGTCGTTCGAGGACTTCCTGCCTGCGGGCGTGCGCGCGCAGCTTGGGCCGACGACGCAGCCTTTCAATGAGGACCTGTACTTCGGTAAGTTGAGCTGGGATGTCGGCGACAATGACAGGCTTGAACTGTCAGCCAAGTATCGCGACGAAGAGGGCGTCAGCGGTGCGGGCGGCACCACCACGGACAGTGCGGCCAAGGTCAACTTCAACACCGACAAGCGCTATGACCTACGTTGGATGCATTACGGCGAAACATTCCTCAACGAAGCGCGCGTTACCTACGAGGATTCACTGTTCAATCCGGCGGCTTTCACGATTGGCAACCAGTCGGTCTACACCCGCGGTCCGAATCGAAACGACGTACTGATCACCGCCGATTCGACAAGCGCCTTGTCGATCCAGCGCAAGGGGCAGAAGGGGCCAGCGTTCCAGAACGACCTTACCTTCAACTCGTTTGAGTGGATGGGCGACCACGTCGTTAAGATGGGTGTCAAGTACAAGTCGGTCGAACTGACCCAGAGCGAGAATTCGGCTATCAACCCGACATTCCGGTACTCCGTCAACGACGGTTCGCTCGCCGTCACGCCGTATTCTCCGGTGGGCACCAACAGCATTCCCTACATGGTGAGCTTCAATGCGCCCTTCGAGGGTGCCTCGCCCATCGTAGAAACCACCGCCAAGCAGTACGGCATCTACATCCAGGATGATTGGGATGTCACCGATCGGCTCCAGCTGAACCTCGGCCTGCGCTGGGACTACGAGGAAATCCCGTCCTACGTGGATTTCCGTACGCCTCAAGAAGTCGTCGACGCCCTGTACGGTCCGGGCACGGGCAGCAATTCGGGCGGCATCTATGCCGACCAGCTGCGCGCGGGCGGCGTCAATATCGAGGACTACATCAGCACGGGCAACAACCGCAAGTCCGACAAGAACAACTGGGCGCCGCGCCTGGGCTTCTCGTACGATCTGGCTGGCGACGAACGCTGGGTGTTGTTCGGTGGCGCAGGCCGCAGCTACGACCGAAATCTCTACGACTATCTGGGCCTGGAACAAGTCAAGGCCGCCTTGGCGACTTACGACATCAGTTTCGTTGAGAGCTCGGGTTGCACGCCGGCCCCTGGCACCTGCGTCAACTGGGACCCGCGCTTCCTCAACGGTATCGATGAGCTCTACTCGCTGATCGACACGCGCCGTCGCAACGGCGAAATCGACTTGATGAACAACGATCTGGTGACGCCTTACTCGGACCAGTACTCGTTGGGCATTCGCGGCACCATCGGAGAATGGAATTCGTCGGCCACCGTCGCGTACGTCCATAGCAAGGAGGGCTTCGTCTTCACTCTGGGTAACCGCTATCCGAATGGCAACTTCTATGACGCGCCGTCCTGGGATGCGGCAGATCTGGCACAGCCGTGGGAGCACCAGCCGCCGGGCTTCGGTGCGCTCATCTTGGGCGACAACGGGATAGAGACCAAGACCACCCAGTTGCTGCTGTCCACGGAAAAGCCGTACACGGAAGAGTCGGGCTGGGGTTTCACGGCGGCGTATACGTTCTCGCGCGCCAAGGGTAACCGCGGCGGCGATGAGCATTACTCGTTCGATGCCGCCACCATCGATGGCTATCCCTTCATCGACTTGAAGGCCGTACCTCGCCACCGCTTGGTGATGACCGGCATCTACGATTTGCCGTGGGGCTTCACTGCATCGGCAAAGGTCACGCTTGCAACGCCGCCCCCGCTTAATGCGGTCGTCGGCTGGCGTGACTACGGTAGCATCACCGCCGCCCCGCCGCTCATCGTCTCGACCGACACGCCCGGTACCTTCGGCACGAAGCAATTGGACCTGTCGTTGTCCAAGCGCTTCGACATCGCCGAAGACATGGCATTCGAAGTGCGTGCGGACATGATCAACGTCACCAACGCGAAGAACTACAGCTCGTATCGCACGGTCTGGGGTTCTGGTGGCGTATACGATCCGGAGACCAGCGTGGTAAGCACCGGCAACGGCGTCACCAGCTACACGCCGCCGCGTACGCTGTTCGTCAGTGCACGTCTGACCTGGTAACAGGACGGCGTCATCGGTCATGTTCGGGACCCGCGCAAGCGGGTCCCGTCATATGGGGGAGGAGAGATGGACGGGAATGCGATTCGCGAGGTCGTCGTGGTGGGCGGTGGCTCCGCCGGCTGGATGGCGGCGTCGGCACTGGTCCGGCATCTGGAAAGAAGCTGCAAGGTGCGGCTGGTGGAGTCGGACGAGATCGGCATCGTCGGCGTCGGCGAAGCGACCGTGCCGCACATCCGGACTTTCAACGCGCAGGCACTCGGGCTGGATGAGGCCGAGTTCGTGCGTGCCACGCAGGGCACCTTCAAGCTCGGCATCGAGTTCCGCGACTGGGCGCGCATCGGCGACCGCTATATGCACGGCTTCGGAACGGTCGGCCACGATCCCGGCCCCGCCGCGTTCCATCACTACTGGCTGCGGCTGCTGCTGGCAGGCAAGGACGTAGGCGATATCGGCTCCTATCAGTTGCAGACGCTCGCGTCGCGCGAAGACCGGTTCCTGCCCGGTGCCAACGACGTACCGCCGACGTCGCCGCTCGCCAACGTTGCGTATGCCTATCACTTCGATGCGACGCTGTACGCCCGCTACCTTCGCGCATTCGCCGAACGCTTGGGAGTCGAGCGGGTGGAAGGCAAGGTGGTCGACGTGGAACGGGTGCCGGAAACGGGATTCGTGAGCGCTGTGGTAATGGAAGACGGTCGCCGCGTCACCGGCGACCTCTTCATCGATTGCTCCGGCTTCCGCGGGCTGTTGATCGAACAGGCGCTCCAGACCGGTTACGAGGACTGGAGCCACTGGCTGCCCTGCGACCGTGCGGTCGCCGTTCCCTGCGATCGCGTCGGCGATCCCACGCCCTACACAAGATCCACCGCGCGTACCGCCGGCTGGCAGTGGCGGATTCCGTTGCAGCACCGTACCGGCAACGGCATGGTCTACTGCAGCGATTTCATGAGCGAAGACGAGGCGATTGGAACGCTGCTGGGCAACCTCGACGGAAAACCGCAGGCAGAGCCGCGGCCGCTGCGCTTCGTCACCGGCAAGCGTAAGCAGTTCTGGAACCGCAATGTCGTCGCCATCGGGTTGGCCAGCGGGTTCATGGAGCCGCTGGAATCCACCAGCCTGCTGCTTATCCAGACCGGCATCCTGCGCCTGCTGGACATGTTCCCGCATCGCGACATGGATCCGGGGCTGGTGGCGCGCTACAACGCGCGTACCCACTTCGAATACGACCATATCCGCGACTTCCTGATACTGCATTACAAGGCCGTCGAACGCGACGAGCCTTTCTGGCGGCGATGCCGGGACATGCCGATTCCCGATACGTTGCAGGCGAACCTGGACCTGTTCCGCGCTACCGGGCGCTTTTACCGTGACGGCGAGGAATTCTTCGCGCTGCAGAGCTGGGTGCAGGTGATGTTGGGGCAGCGGATCGTGCCGCATGCGTATTCGCCCCTTGTGGATCGCATGCCGGAGGAGGATGTGGTTCGGTTGGTGGCCAGTGTCCGCGAGACGCTCCAGCGATGCGTGCAGGCCATGCCCAAGCATCAGGCCTTCATCGACCGTCATTGCCGGGCCCCTGCGACGGTGTCGTGAGGGCGGGCGTGGGGCGAGCGCTGGGCGCTGGACACGCCACGAATCTACGTTGCGATGCAGCAGAGAACGGCTGGAATTTCCCCTTTTTGTCCGCGGCCTGCACGGCGTGACGGGGATCGCGAAAACGCTTTTGCCACCCCTGCTGAAAACGGTTACATTGCGTCCAGTGAAGGTCAGCCGTGGAGGGCGGACGTGACGCACGGGTGGCTCACCTGCGAGGTGCGCAAAGGGTGGCAGGTCATGACGCGACGTCCTGCCTGGTCATCGAGCCGTCAACGCATGGCCCATCCCGTGGATTTTCTCTGGCACGCGACAACGCCACGAAGTGGTACGCCTTCGGGCGTATTCGGCACATCCATCAGACGGACGGGCGCGGGGAGCGTCACGGTACACGGCAGCGATGCCGCTTTTTTGGTGCGAGAGATGTAATCGATTACACGCGGCATGAGTGTCGCAAACGCTGTACCCATCCTGGAGGGGAGACCGCATGAAGCATCACGGCCGCAACACGTTCCAACTCAATCGCAAACTGTTGTCCTGCGCACTGGCGAGTTGCCTGGCGATGGCGGCACCCCATGCGCTTGCGCAGTCGACGTCCGCCACGCTGCGAGGCGCGGTTGCCAGCGATGCCACCGTCACCGTGATCAACGTGGATACCGGTCTCACCCGCAGTGCGAAGGCGACCAATGGCAGCTACAACATCGGTGGTTTGCCGCCCGGTGCGTACCGCATCGAGGTGACGGCCGGCGGGCAGACCAGCAGCCGTGCGGTGACGTTGGCGGTCGGCCAGACGGCAACCTTGAATCTTGAGGGATCCGCCGCCCAGGCGCCCGCCGGCGACGCCACCACGCTCGATACGGTTCGCGTGACCGCGCCGATGCTGGTGGAGACAAAGACGTCGGAGGTCGCGACCTACGTGTCCAACAAGCAGATCGAACTGCTGCCGCAGAATTCGCGCAATTTCCTCGCGTTTGCGGACACCGTGCCGGGCATGCTCTTCACCACGCCGCCGAGCGGGCAGGAGAGCCAACTTCGCAGTGGCGCGCAAGGCGCCAGCAACATCAATGTCTACATCGACGGCGTGGGCCAGAAGAACTACGTCACCCCGGGTGGCATCACCGGACAGGACGACAGTGAAGGCAATCCGTTCCCGCAACTCGCCATCGGCGAGTACAAGGTCATCACGTCGAACTACAAGGCCGAGTACGACCAGATCAGCAGTGCGGCGGTCACTGCCGTTACGAAGTCAGGCACCAACGAGTTCAGTGGAAGTTTCTTCTGGGATCGCACCAGCGAGAAATGGCAAAGTCCGACGCCCCAAGAGAAGCGTTTGGGGGCCGAAGCCATCGAGCGTGTGGAGCAGTATGGGCTTTCGGTCGGTGGCCCCCTGATTCGCGACAAGCTGCATTTCTTCGTTACTTACGAGGCGAAGGACATCCTCCGCCCTGCGCTCATGCTGCTGCCCACGGACGCTGCCGGCGCCAACCTGCCGTCGCAGATCCTTGCGCCGTACGACAATCTCTACAGCCGTCCCTTCAACCAGGATACCTACTTCGGAAAGTTGAGCTGGCAGGCAAGCGACAATCACCTGGTGGAGTTCTCGGCACGCCGGCGCGACGAAGTCGGTGTTTCGGGCATCGGTGGCGTCAACCTGCCCGAGGCCGGTACCGGCCTGGTCAACGATGAGACGCGTTACGACCTTCGATCGGTCTACTCGGCCGAGCGCTGGATGAATGACGCGCACATCACCTTCGAGGAATCGTCCTACAACCCCTCTCCGCTGGTGAATGCGCCCAGCAGCCGTTACACCATCGTCAACCCGCGTAATCCGAGCCAATTGGACCTGGTCGTGCTGAATGCCGGCGGCGGACCCAATTTCCAGGACAAAGGCCAGAAAGGCTGGTCGCTGCAGAATGACTTCACGTTCTACGGGTGGGAGGGACACACCCTCAAGGCCGGCATCAAGTACAAGCGGGTCGACCTGACGGCGTTCCAGCAGTTCCCGCCCTATCCGCGCTACTGGTACGACGTCAACGAAAGCCTGACGCAGCCATACCGCATCGAGTTCACGACAGCGCGTCTCGGTCGTGACCCGTTCGTGGAGTCCGCCAACAAGCAGTTCGGCATCTACCTGCAGGACGACTGGGCCGTCACCGACAAGCTGACACTCAACCTCGGCGTGCGCTGGGACTACGAAGAAATCCCGAGTTACACCGACTATCGCCTCGATCCCCGCATCGCCACCGCGTTGCGTGGCTGGACCAACATCCGCGATACCGACTACGACATCGAGGATTACATCAGCGATGGCAGCAATCGCAAGGACTTCAAGGGGGCCATCCAGCCACGCCTGGGCTTCTCCTATGACCTGACCGGCGATCAGCGTCATGTGATCTTCGGTGGTGCAGGCCGCGCGTACGACCGCAATCTGTTCGACTACATGGCGCGCGAATACTACGGCGGTGCGTTCACCACTTACAGCATCCGTTTCCCGACGCCACTGCATCCCTGTGCCGCCAGCGCCAGTTGCATTCCTTTCAATACCGCGTTGCTGACACAGGCAGGCCTGGACGCGTACAGCGCCGCCAATCCGACGGCGGGCGGCGAGGTCAATCTGCTCAATAACGATCTCAAGACCCCGTATTCCGACCAGTTCAGCCTGGGCATGCGCAACATCGTCTCGCTCTGGGGTCTCGACTGGAATACGTCGGTCACGCTGTCCCATATCCGCAGTCGCGACGGCATTTACTCCCATTTGGGCAACAGGCGTCCGAATGGAACGTTCCATGAGTTCGAGGCGCTGGGCCAGACATGGGGTGGGGTGCCGTTCGGCTTCGCCATCCCCGGTTACGGCAGTCTGATCCTCGGAGACAACGGCTTCGAGTACAACCTGAATTCGCTGCTGCTTTCCATCGACAAGCCGTATACGGCGGAATCGCCGTGGGGCTTCAATGCGGCATATACCTACAGCGATGCGGAAGAGAATCGCCCGAACGCATCGACTGGCGAGACCTATCTCTTCGACTACGCCTTCGCGAATGACCAGATGTACACCTCGACCGGCGTGCCGAAGCATCGCCTTGTCCTGAGCGGCATCTACTCGCCGGGCTGGGATGTCGTGTTCAGCGGCAAACTGGTGCTGGCAACACCGATTCCGAAATCCGGTACGAACTGCCTGAATTCGCTGCCTGCGCCTGCAGCCAATTATTTGTGCTTCTACGATCCGTATACGCCCAATGGCACCATCGGCTTCAAGCAGTTCGACTTTGCAGCCGAGAAGCGGTGGCATACCGGCACGGACCTGAGCTTCAAGGTCCGGGTCGATCTGATCAACGCGTTCAACTGGAGGAACTGGAATCAGTACGACGGCGCGTACGGTACGGGCAACGGTGGGCGCGGCCCGGTCAATCCGAACCTGGGTAACCGCACGGGCATCGAGATTTTCGAACCCACCCGCACCTTCAAGCTCTCCTTCGGCTTCGACTGGTAATACCCACCCGCC
This sequence comes from Pseudoxanthomonas sp., assembly GCF_002863005.1. Classification (GTDB taxonomy): domain Bacteria; phylum Pseudomonadota; class Gammaproteobacteria; order Xanthomonadales; family Xanthomonadaceae; genus Pseudoxanthomonas_A. The sequence continues at coordinate 26,654 of NZ_PKDG01000024.1, read as the reverse complement.
CTCGGGCGACGTCTTCGGGCGTCGCCTGACCGGCGGGTTTCTTCCACACACGTCTGTAAACGGTTACAACGGGAAATCGCTTTGAACAAGATCACCCCAGCCCCGCGCATGTCCTGGTTCATCGGCGTCGCGCTGACTCTGTTGATCGCCGGTTGCCAGAAAGCGCCAGAAGACAAGGCTGCGCCTGCACCGGCGGCGAAGCCGGCCGTGCCTGCTGTGGCGGCCAAGCCCGAGCCTCCGGCAAAGCCGGAATTGCCGCCGCTCTTCCGCGACATCGAACGCCGCACCTTCCAGTTCTTCTGGGACACCACCAACGAGGTGAACGGCCTCACGCCCGACCGTTACCCGTCGCGCCCGTTCGCCAGCATCGCGTCCATCGGCTATGCGCTGACCGCGTATCCGATCGGCATCGAAAACGGCTGGGTCAGCCGTACCCAGGCGGTGGACCGCACGCTGACGACGCTGAAGTTCCTGCGCGACGTGCCGCAGGGGCCGCAGAAGGAAGGGAAGGGCGGCCACAAGGGCTTCTACTACCACTTCCTCGACATGAACACCGGCGAGCGCTTCAACACCTGGGTGGAACTGTCCAGCGTCGACACCTCGCTGCTGCTGATGGGCGTGCTGTTCGCGCAGTCCTACTACGACCGCGACGACGCGCGCGAGAAGGAAATACGCGACATCGCCGACACGATCTACAAGCGCGTCGACTGGACCTTCCTGCAGAACAACAAGCCGCTGATCTCGATGGGGTGGTTCCCCGAGAGCGGCGTCATTCCGCATGACTGGAAGGGCTACAACGAGGCGATGATGGTGTACGTGCTGGCGATGGCATCGCCGACGCATCCGGTCGGTCCCGAGGCTTGGGAAGTGTGGACGCGCAGCTACAGCGAGCTGTGGGGCGTTTTCCAGGGCCAGGAATACCTGACGTTCGCGCCGCACTTCGGCCACCAGTACAGCCACGTCTGGATCGACTTCCGCGGCATCCAGGACGACTACATGCGCGAGCGTGGCATGGACTATTTCGAGAACAGCCGCCGCGCCACGTACGCACAGCGCGCTTACGCCATCGAAAACCCGATGAAGTGGAAGGACTACGGCGAGAACGTGTGGGGCCTGACCGCGTCCGATGGCCCGCAGCAGACACAGCAGGAGTACCGTGGCGAGCAGCGCTCGTTCCGCCATTACTCTGCCCGTGGCGCCGGCTTCCGCGAGAATTTCGACGACGGCACCATTGCGCCGACCGCGGCGATCGCCTCGTTGCCGTTCGCCCCGGAGATCGTCATTCCCGCGACCGAGGAAATGCATCGTCGCTACGGCGACTACCTGTACTCCAGCTACGGCTTCCTGGATTCGTTCAATCCGAGCTTCGACTACGACATCCCGCTGAAGACGGGGCGTATCGTCCCGGGCAAGGGCTGGGTGGCCAGCGACTACATCGGCATCGACCAGGGCCCCATCCTGGCGATGATCGCGAACTACCGGAACGACTTCGTCTGGAGCGTGATGAAGAAGAACCCCTACATCCGCGATGGCCTGAAGAAGGCCGGCTTCGAAGGGGGCTGGCTCGATGCGAAGACCGAGCAGGCCGCGGCCAGCGCCGCGACCGCGCCGACCGCTCCCCCCGATCTCGATGCCGCGGCGGCACGCGCACTGGGGACGGCGGAATCGCGCGCCAACCAGGCCGCACAGCCCGAGGCGGCGCGTCCGCAGCAGCCGGAGTAAGCTGCTCGCATGGATCGGCGTGCGCCAGCAAAGGTCTCTCCAGCACGCATCAGGGCCTTCTCCGGTGGAAGGAGGGCCCTGGTGCGCTGCTGTTCTTTCGTGATGCTGCTGTGCGCGCTGGCGATTGCGGGTTGTGCGCGCACGAACGACGACCGCACCGTCGTGCGCTTCTGGGTGATGGGGTATGAAGGCGAAGTCGTCGCACGGCTGCTGCCCGAGTTCGAACGCCAGCACCCGGATATCGACGTCGACCTGCAGATCGTGCCCTGGCTGTCGGCGCACGAGAAACTCCTGACCGCGTTCGCGGGCGAGTCGCTGCCCGACGTCAGCCCCATCGGCAACACCTGGATTCCCGAATTCGCGGCGCTCGGCGCGCTCGAGCCGCTCGACGACGAGATCGCGGCGACGCCTGGCTTCGACCAGCCGGACTTCTTTCCGGGTGTGTGGGATACGGGCGTGATCGACGGACGCGCGTATGCCGTGCCCTGGTACGTCGAGACGCGCCTGCCGTTCTACCGTCGCGACATGCTGGCTAAGGCCGGCGTGCGGACGTTACCCGCCAGTTGGGACGAATGGCGCGTCGCGATGCGGCAGGTCAAGCAGGTCGCAGGGCAGGGCAACTATTCGATCCTGCTGCCGCTCAACGAGTTCGAGCCACTGCTCAGCCTTGCCATCCAGCAGCCCGAGCCCTTGCTGCGCGACGATGGACGCTACGGCAATTTCCGCAGCGAAGGATTCAGGCAGTCGCTCGGGTTCTACAAGGAAATGTTCGACCAGCAGTGGGCGCCGGTCGTCACCAACAACCAGATCTCCAACGTCTGGGACGAGTTCGGCAAGGGGTTCTACTCGTTCTACATCTCCGGTCCCTGGAACATCGCCAAGTTCAAGGAGCGCCTGCCCGCCGCGCAGCAGGCGGACTGGGGGACGATGCCGCTGCCGGGGCCCCGTGGCCCGGGCGCATCGCTGGCCAATGGCACCAGCTTCGTCGTGTTCAGGGACTCGCCGAACAAGGACGCGGCGTGGACGCTGATCGCGTGGTTGTCGTCGCCGGACGTGCAGGCCGAGTTCCACGCGCTGACCGGCGACCTGCCGCCGCGTCGTTCGCCGTGGCTCACGCCCGCACTGGCCGATGATCCCTATGCGAAAGCGTTCCGCGAGCAGCTGGAGCGTGCCGTGTCCACGCCGAAGGTGCCGGAGTGGGAGCGCATCGCCACGGAGATGCGCCTGGTGGGCGAGCAGGTCGCCAACGGCCGGCTGACCGTCGACCAGGCCGCGGAAGAACTCGACCGACGCGCCGACCGCATCCTCGAGAAGCGCCGCTGGATGCTGGACCAGGCGGGCAAGCCGGGGGCTGCGCCATGAGGTCCACGCACTCACTGGCCGGCTGGCTCTTTGCCGCCCCCGCGCTGACGGTCATCGTCGTGTTCTTCGGCCTGCCGGTGCTGGCGGCGCTGGCGCTCAGTCTCACCGACTTCGACATCTATGCGCTGGCCGACATCGGCAACCTCCGCTTCGTCGGTTTCGACAATTACGTGGGCCTGCTGCAGAACCCGATGTTCTGGAAGTCGCTGGGCAATACGGTGTACTTCGTGGTGGTCGGCGTTCCGCTATCCGTGGCGCTGTCGCTCGGCGCCGCGCTGTTGCTGCACTCGAAGCTCGGCCGCTTCAAGGGCTTCTTCCGGACTGCGTTCTTCGCACCGGTGGTCACCACCGTGGTCGCGGTCGCGGTGATCTGGCGCTATCTCTTCCACACCAAGTACGGCCTGGTGAACTGGGGGCTGTCGTGGGTGGGCATCGATCCGATCGACTGGCTCGGCGATCCCACCTGGGCTATGCCGACCATCATCCTGTTCGCCGTGTGGAAGAACTTCGGCTACAACATGATCATCTTCCTCGCCGGCCTGCAGAGCATTCCGGAAGACCTGTACGAAGCCGCGCGCATCGACGGTGCCTCGCGCTGGGCGCAGTTCCGCCACGTCACCCTGCCGCAGCTGGGGCCGGTGCTGCTGCTCGTCGGCATCCTGACCATGGCCGGGTATTTCCAGTTGTTCGCCGAGCCCTACGTGATGACGCAGGGCGGGCCGTTGGAGAGCACCAAGAGCGTGCTGTACCTGATGTACGAAGAAGGCTTCAAGTGGTGGAACCTGGGCAACGCGTCCGCGGTGGCGTTCCTGCTGTTCCTGCTGATGACGGCGGTGACCAGCGGGCTGCTGTGGTTCGCGCGCAGGCGGGGTGTCGAATGAACCAGCGCGTTGCCGCCGTCACCGTCAACGCGCTGCTGGTCGCGCTGGCGATCCTCAGCATCGGTCCACTGCTGTGGATGCTGTCGGTGTCCTTCATGCAGACCGGCGAGGCGGGGCACTTCCCGCCGCCGCTGCTGCCGTCGGCGCCGACGCTCGACAATTACCGCGAGCTGTTCGTGCGCGCGGGCATGGGCCGCTACCTGCTCAACAGCTTCATCGTGTCGACCAGCGTCATGCTGCTGTCGCTGCTGTTCAACACGATGGCCGGCTACGCGTTCGCGAAGCTGCGCTTCAAGGGTAGGGACCGTACCTTCCGTGCGCTGCTGGCGGCGCTGGTGATACCGGCGCAGGTGGCGATGATGCCGCTGTTCCTGCTGCTCAAGCAGATGGGCCTGGTGAATACCTACGCGGGCGCCATCGTCCCGGGCATGGCGGCGATCTTCGGCATTTTCCTGGTCCGTCAGTACGCACGCTCCATTCCGGATGAGCTGCTCGAAGCGGCCCGCATCGACGGAGCAGGCGAGGCGCGCATCTTCTTCCAGATCGTCCTGCCCGGACTGAAGCCGATCCTGGTGACGCTGGCGATCTTCAGTTTCCTGGGCGCATGGAACGACTTCATGTGGCCGTTGATCGTCCTGAGCGACGATGCCCTGCAGACGCTGCCGGTCGCGCTGGCCGGCCTGTCGCGCGAGCACGTGATGGATTACGAACTGATGATGGCCGGCTCCGTCGTGACCATCCTGCCGGTGCTGCTGCTGTTCCTCGCTTTGCAGCGTTACTACATACAGGGCCTGTTGCTGGGCAGTGTCAAAGGCTGATCCGAAGCGGGTCATTGTGGAGCTTGAATCACTATGAACATCGAACCGTCGTTTCCGCGCAAGCGGGAATCCCGTGATGTCGCTTTCTGCCGCGCGGCAATGGCGTGTAGCGTCCTGCTCGCAGGCGCCACGCCTGTCCTCGCCGCGCCGGACGGCGTGCGCGTCCTCGACGACTTCAGCGATCCGTCGACGTGGCGCGTGGTGACGTCCAACCAGGTCAGCGGCGCGCTGCGGCAGGTCGACGGCGCGGAAGGCAAGGCCCTGTGCCTCGACTACGATTTCAACGGGGTATCGGGACATGCCGGTATCCAGCGCGACCTGTCGATCGCGTATCCGCAGAACTACCGGTTCGATTTCCAATTGCGCGGCGATTCACCGCGAAACGACCTGCAGTTCAAGGTGGTCGATGCCAGTGGCGACAACGTCTGGTGGGTCAACCGGCCGAAGTACGACTACCCGACAGCGTGGACACCCGTGCGTTACAAGCAGCGCCACATCGACAAGGCGTGGGGTCCGGATCCGGACCGCGTGCTGCGCCGGAGCGAGACGCTCGAATTCACCGTCTACAACAACGTCGGCGGCAAGGGATCGGTCTGCTTCGACCAGCTGACGTTCCGGCCATTGCCGGTGGATGACGGTGCTCCGTTGACAGGCAAGGCCAGCGCCTCCGTTGCGTTTCCGGCCGGCGCTGCGGCGCTGGCCGTCGATGGCAAGGCGGATACCGCCTGGTCTGCGGACCTGCACGGACAAGAGGACCCCCAGCTGACGCTCGACCTCGGCACACTGCGCGAGTTCGGGGGCGTGGTGCTGCGGTGGAAGCCCGACCAGCACGCTTCGGATTATCTGGTGCAACTGTCGGACGATGGCGTGGACTGGCGCGATGTCCGCACCGTGGTCGGCGGCAATGGCGGCCGCGATTACCTCGCGCTGCCCGAGTCCGAAGCGCGCTACGTGCGGCTCACCGTGGGCGATGGGCCCGGCCGCTCGTTCGCACTCGCCGAGGTGGAAGTGAAGCCGCTGGCTTTCGCCGCGCATCCGAACGACCTGATCAAGGCGATGGCGGCCGACTCCCCGAAGGGCTGGTTCCCGCGCGGCTTCAGTGGCGAACAGCCGTACTGGACCATCGTCGGACTGGATGGCGGACGCGAGCAGGGCCTGATCGGCGAAGACGGTGCCATCGAGATCGCGAAGGGCGGCCTGAGTGTCGAGCCGTTCGTGCGGGTCGATGGGCGCTGGGTCGGCTGGTCGGACGTACAGGCGACGCCGTCGCTGCAGGACGGTTACCTGCCGATCCCGACGGTCGCCTGGCAACACGCGGACTTCGCGCTGTCGACCACGGCATTCGCTGCCGGCACGCCCGGCGACGCGCGTCTGGTCGCGCGCCATCGCCTGACCAATACCGGCAAAGCCCCTCGCGACTATGTGCTGGCGCTCGCCGTGCAGCCGTGGCAGGTCAATCCGCCCAGCCAGTTCCTCAACACGACCGGCGGCTTCAGTCCCATCAACGATCTCGCGATCCGCGATGGCGTGGTCAGCGTGAACGGGCGCGCCAGCCTGCGCTTCGCCAAGCCGGATGCGGCGCTGGCCTCGCGGTTCGATGAAGGGTTGGTGCGCGAACGTCTGGCATCGATGGACGCAGGCTTAGCCAGCGGCCTTGATGCGCAGGTGGCAGGAGAATCGACCGGACTCGCCTCCGCCGCGGTGTTGTACCGGATCACCTTGGCGCCGGGCGAAAGCCGCGATGTCGCGTGGGTCGCTCCGCTCGAAGGCACGCTACCCGCCCGGATCGACGCGGAACGCGACCAGCAGGCCATGGCGACCGTATGGCGCGGCAAGCTGGATGAAATGAAGCTGCAGGTCCCGGCCGAAGGCCAGGCCATCGCCGACACCCTGCGCACCGCGCTGGCCCACATGCTGATTTCGCGCATCGGTCCGCGCCTGCAGCCGGGTACGCGATCGTACTCGCGCAGCTGGATCCGCGATGGCGCGATGATTTCCGAGGGCCTGCTGCGCCTGGGCCGCCCGGAAGTGGTGAAGGAGTACGTCGAGTACTACGCGCCCTACCAGTTCGATAACGGCAAGGTGCCGTGCTGCGTGGACGACCGTGGCAGCGATCCCGTACCCGAGAACGACAGCCACGGCGAGCTGATCTTCAACATCGCCGAGTACTACCGCTATACCGGCGACAAGGTGTTCCTGAAGAAGATGTGGCCGCACGTGCAGGGCGCTTTCGCCTACATGGAAGAGCTGCGTCTAAGCGAGCGGACCGAGGCCAACCGTGCGGTGAATGCGGCGTTCTACGGGATGATGCCGGCCTCGATCAGCCACGAAGGCTACTCGGCCAAGCCGATGCATTCGTACTGGGACAATTTCTGGGCCCTCCGCGGCTACAAGGATGCCGTCGAGATCGCCGATGCGCTGGGCGACAGCGCGGCCTCGCGGCGCATGGCCGCCTCGCGCGACCAGTTCCGCGACGATCTCTACGCCTCGCTGCGGGCGGCGACCGCCCTGCACGGCATCGCGTATCTGCCGGGTGCGGCGGAGATCGGCGACTTCGACCCGACATCCACGACCATCGCGTTGGCGCCGGGTGGGGAGCAGGACGCGCTGCCGGCGGATCTGCTGCACGGCACGTTCGAGCGCTACTGGACCGAGTTCGTGCAGCGCCGGGACGGCAAGCGCGAATGGAAGGACTACACGCCGTACGAATGGCGCAACGTGGCGGCTTTCGTCCGGTTGGGCTGGCGCGAACGCGCATGGGACGTGCTGGACTTCTTCTTCAAGGACCGTGCGCCGCAGGCGTGGAACCAGTGGGCGGAGGTGGTGTCGCGTACGCCGCGCAAACCATTCTTCGTCGGCGACCTGCCGCATGCCTGGGTGGCGTCGGATTTCGTGCGCTCGGCGCTGGACATGTTCGCCTACACCCGCGAAGCAGACGACAGCCTGGTGCTGGCGGCCGGCGTGCCCACGGGCTGGCTGGACGGCGAGGGCATCGCCATCGATGGCCTGCGCACGCCCAGCGGTGTACTTGGCTACGCGCTGCGCAAGCAGGGGGATGAGGTCGTCCTCGATGCGAAGGCCGGGCTGAAGCTTCCGGCCGGCGGCCTGGTACTGCCCTGGCCTTACGAAGCCGCGCCTGGCGAGACGCGCATCAACGGCAAGCCCGCGCAGTGGAAGGACGGCGAGCTCCGCATCACCACGCTGCCGGCGAAGGTCAGCATCCGCACGCGCTGACCGTCTCGTAGAGCGGAGCTTGCTCCGCTGATCCGGCGTGCCCTGAACGCGGACCGGTCTTCCATCGCCGGGCCAGCCCCGCTCTACGTCATGGCGCGGGACGGAGTACATTGCGCGGCACGTTCCTTCCCCTCTCGCCGCGATGGTCGCCGACAGCCCGCGCATCCCGCTCTGGCCCTTGCCGCTGCTGTTGACGTTGCTGTTCGTGATGGCGGCGCACGTCGCCTACCTGCTGTCGATCCAGGGCGGCCATGTCCCGGCATGCGTGCCGTACATCGACGGCTGTGTGTCGATCAGTCGCGCTGCACGGCACGGTTGGGGCAATCACCTGTTCCAGTTGCTGGTGATCCCCTGCGCGGTGCTGCACGCGCTGGCGTGGTGGCTGGCCAGGCATTGGCTGCGTGGCGGTCGCGCCATGGTGGTGCTGGGCGTGATGTCGGCCATTGCACTGGCGGTGTACGCGACCTTCCTCGGCACCGAAGGCGAGGCGTATCGCTTCCTGCGGCGCTACGGCGTGGTGGTGTACTTCGGATTCGGCTACCTGGCGCAGCTGGCGTTGATGCGGCGTGCGGCCGCGACGAAAGCACTGCCTGCGGGCATCGTCGTGGCGATGTCGTGGATCTCGATCGCGATGCTCGGATTGGGCGTGGCGAACGTCGTGGCCGGGGTGGTGGTCGATGATCCGTCAGCCAAGGACCGCTGGGAGAACATTTTTGAGTGGTGGCTGGGGCTGCTGATGGTCGGCTGGCATGCGGTGCTGGCATACGGCTGGAAACGGCAAGGCCTGGCGCTGGAGCTGACATGACGCGATCCGATGCAGGAGCGGCATCAGTATGTTTCCGGCAGCGATGGCGTGACGGCGCACGCGTCTCACGGCACTTCACTTCTGCGGTCGCGACTTGCGTCGCTCCCACGGAAAAATTCAGCCGCCCCGAACCCGCTGTACGATACCGGCCGCCTTCGCCGAGCTCTCGGTGACCTTGTCCCACTCGCCGTTGTCCAGCCAGCCCTTCGGCACCATCCACGAGCCGCCGATGCAGACGACGTTCGGCTGCGACAGGTAGTCGGCCGCGGTGTCCTCGGTGATGCCGCCGGTGGGGCACATCTTCAGCTCCGACAGCGGTCCGGCCAGACCCTTCAGCATGGCCAGGCCGCCGACCGCGGTGGCCGGGAAGAGCTTGCAGACGCGGAAGCCGCGCGCCATCAGGGCCAGCAGCTCGGTGGGCGTGGCCGCGCCCGGGACCACCGGAATGTCGGCGGCGGCCAGCGCATCGGCGAGCGCCGGCGGCGTACCCGGCGTGACCAGGAAGTCGGCGCCCGCATCGATGGACTGCTGCATCTGCTCGGTCGTCAGCACCGTGCCGGCACCGATCACGATGTCCGGAAGTTCCTTCTTCAACATCGCCAGCGCGTCCATCGCCACCGGCGTGCGCAGCGTCAGCTCGATCGCGGGCAGGCCGCCCTTCAACAGCGCTTCGGACACCTTGCGCGCTTCATCCAGGGTGTGGACGGTGACGACCGGCAGGATGCCGGCGGCGCGGAGGAGGGATTCGGCTTTCTGCTGGCGGGCTTCGATGGTCATGGGGGCAAGTGTGGCGATTCGTGTTGTGGGAGCGACGTGAGTCGCGATCGACGTCAGGTGGAAGCTTCGCGACTTACGTCGCTCCCACGGAAATGATGTCCGGAAGAAGAGCCTGATTCGACGTCACGCATCCTTGGCTTCGTGGGGTGCCTCCGCGGCGTGCGCGGCGTCGCCCAGTTCGTACTCAGCGTCGTATTCCCAGGTGCCATCGTGGTACGGCAGGCCACAGGAGATCGACATCGCGCCGCGGTCGGCCGGCGTGACCACGTCGCGGCTGACCGCGAAGAGGTTGCGGCCCAGGTCCAGCGCCGCGGGCGACGTGTTCGGTGCGATCTCGCGTGCCGCCCATTCCGCGGCGTCGACCAGCGCTTCCAGCGTGCCGGCTTCGGCATCGAGCCGGATGATGTCGCCTTCGCGCAGCTTGGCCAGCGGACCGCCGCGCGCGGCTTCCGGGGTCAGGTGGATCGCGGCGGGAATCTTGCCGGAAGCACCGGACAGCCGGCCGTCCGTCACCAGGGCCACGCGGCGGCCCTGGTTCTGTAGCAGGCCGAGCAACGGCGCCAGCGAATGCAGTTCCGGCATGCCGTTCGCGCGCGGGCCCTGATAGCGGACCACCGCGACGAAGTCCTGCGGCAGTACACCGGCGGCGTGCAGCTTGTTGAGCGCACGCGGATCGTCGACGACAACGGCCGGCGCTTCGATGAAGCGGTATTCCGCCTTCACGGCCGAGGTCTTGATGAGCGAACGGCCCAGGTTGCCGCGCAGCAGGCGCAGGCCACCCTGTCCCTCGAACGCCCGCGAGACCGGGCGCACCACCTCTTCGTCCGCGCTCTGGGCGATGCCCGGCGCGTAGGCCAGCTTGCCGTCCTGCAGGCGGGGTTCATCGCAGAAGGCGCGCAGGCCTCCCGGCACGATGGTGGTGATGTCGTGCATCAGGCCGGCGTCGAGCAACTCGCGGAACACCAACTGGGTGCCGCCCGCCGCGGCGAACCGGTTCACGTCGGCTTCGCCGTTCGGATACACGCGCGCCAGCAAGGGCACGGTCTGTGCGATCACGTCCATGTCGTCCCACGTCAGCACGATGCCGGCCGACCGTGCCACGGCGATCCAGTGGATCGTGTGGTTGGTGGAACCGCCGGTCGCCATCAGTGCGGCCATGGCGTTGACGATGGCGCGTTCGTCGATCAGGCGTCCGATCGGTCGGTAGTCGTCGCCCAGCGCGGTGATCGCCAGCGCGCGCTCTGCGGCCGCGCGCGTCAGTACATCGCGCAGCGGCTGGTCGGGATTGACGAACGAGGTGCCCGGCAACTGCAGGCCCATCGCCTCCAGCAGCACCTGGTTGGAATTGGCGGTGCCGTAGAAGGTGCAGGTGCCCGCCGCGTGGTAGCTCGCGGCTTCGGCTTCCAGGAGTTCCTCGCGCGTGGCTTCGCCCGCGGCATAACGCTCGCGTACCGCGGCCTTTTCCTTGTTGGGGATGCCGGGCGACATCGGGCCGGCCGGCACGAACACCGCCGGCAGGTGGCCGAACGCCAGCGCGCCCATCAGCAGGCCGGGGACGATCTTGTCGCAGACGCCCAGGTACAGCGCGGCATCGAACATGTCGTGGCTCAGCGAGATCGCCGTGGCCTGCGCGATCACGTCGCGCGAGAACAGCGACAGCTCCATGCCCGGGCGACCCTGCGTCACGCCGTCGCACATCGCCGGCACGCCGCCGGCGACCTGCGCGGTCGCACCGAGGTCGCGCGCGGCCTGGCGGATCATCTCCGGGTAATGCTCGAACGGCTGGTGCGCCGACAGCATGTCGTTGTAAGCATTGATGATGCCGAGGTTCGGCGTCACGTCCGCGCGCAGGCGACCCTTGTCGGTGGGGCCGCAGGCAGCGAAAGCGTGCGCCAGGTTGCCGCAGCTCAGGCGCGCGCGTTGCGGGCCGTCGCGGTGGGCGGCGTCGATGCCGTCGAGGTAGGCACGGCGCAACGGGGCGCTGCGCTGGCGGATGCGTTCGGTGACTTCCTGGATGCGGGGGTGCAGGCTCATGGGCGTAGGACTAGGCTGCAGACGGATGCATTCTGCATGGCATGGCGGAAAAGGGCCGTGCGGAGCGGCCTTCCTGCAGCTCCAGCGCGTGGAGGGGAAGGGCGACGAACGACGGCGACGGCATGCTGCTTTCTACCGCCTTTGCCGCAGGCGCGAAAGCGACCAAAGGCAGACCAGTCTGCGTGAGGTCGCGCTGCGCGTGCTGCGTTGCAGCGCGCATCTGCGCAAAACCTCAGGCGTGCGCGGGCGTTTTCGGTCCGAACAGTTCGACCGCATACGCGGCCGCGCCGAGCAGGCCGGGACGCGGATGCATGTTGGCGAGCGTGGGCACGCGTCCCATCGCGGGCGAGAAGCGGCCCTTGTGTTCGAAACGCTGGCGGAAGCCGGAATGCTGCAGCGACGTGAGCAGTTTCGGCACCAGGCCACCGGTGAGGAATACGCCATCCCAGGCGCCGGTGGTCAGCACGAGATCGCCGGCAATCGCGCCGAACACGGCGCAGAACACATCCAGCGTGCGCACGCAGCGCGGATCGCCTGCAGCGGCGCGCGCGGTGACGTCCTTCGGCTCCAGCGGACCTCCCGGATCCTCGCCTGCGATTTCGCTGAGTGCGCGATACAGGTTCACCAGGCCAGGGCCGCAGATCAGGCGCTCGTTGGACACGCGGCCGAACTGTGCCGAGAGGATGTCGAGAATGCGGATTTCTTCCGGCGTACCGGGCGGGAAGCTGACGTGGCCGCCTTCGGTTTCCAGCGGATAGGCGCGTCCGTCGCGGATCACCAATGCGGCGACGCCCAGGCCCGTGCCCGGGCCGATCACGGCGTACGTGCGCGGCACCGACAGCGGCGCGGGCGCCCAGCGCGCGCCCCCGATGGCGACCACGTCGCGCGGCGTGAGCAGCGACACAGCCATCGCCTGCGCGGCGAAATCGTTGACCAGTTTCAGGCCCTGGAAGCCCAGCGCCTGGCGCGTGCGGTTCACCGAGATGACCCACGGATGATTGGTGATGCGTGCTTCATCGCCGTCGACCCGTCCGGCGACCGCAAACACGCCGTTCTGGGCGGTGGCGCCGGTCTCGTCCAGGTAATGCTGGGCGGCGTCGGCGAGCGAGGGAAAATCGGCGACGACGAATTCACGCACGCTGTCATCGATGAGCGGCACGGACGCCGACGTATCGGCCAGCGCGAAGCGCGCATTGGTGCCGCCGATATCGGCGAGAAGGACACGATCGGCGCTGCTCATGCGGCCAACATCCTGTTCGAGGCGGGGTGGCTTCCAAAACGGGTCCGCTGCATTCGCCTGGTCGATCCTGTGCTGCCGTGGGAGGGCCACGCTGTGTGGGCGGCGAATGATAGCGCGCACCCGCATCGTGGGAAGACGGCGGCGAACCTGTCCGCGCGATGCGTATACGTATGCGCGGTACCGGCATGCGCGTGCGCGGCGGGACGCGTGCAGGGGCGAGGGGAATGCAGGGTCGGCGGCACGTGAGGTGAAGACTCCAGGTTCTTCGCGGCGATGCCGCTTGCGCCGTGAAAACGGTTACATGGCAGAATAGCGCACCTTCCCCGCCCACGGAACGGGAAGCCGAGCGCATCGCCTGTGAAGGCATGCCTGCACCCGGGAGGGCCGGGACGCAGCGAACCAGCACGGGCGCCGCCCGACCGGAGCAATGATGGCCAGTGTCCAACTCGACCGCGTGCGCAAGGTGTACGACAACGGCCAGGTGGCCGTGCACGGGGCCAGTTTCGAGATCGCCGACGGCGAACTCATGGTGCTGGTCGGTCCCTCGGGCTGCGGCAAGTCCACGCTGTTGCGCATGATCGCCGGCCTGGAAGAGATTTCGGACGGCACCCTGTCGATCGGCGGCCGCCGCGTCAACGACGTGGCGCCGAAGGACCGCGATATCGCGATGGTCTTCCAGAGCTACGCGCTGTACCCGCACATGACGGTGGCCGAGAACCTCGCCTTCGGGTTGAAGCTACGCGGCACGCCACGCGCCGAGATCGAACGCCGCGTGCACGATGCCGCGCAGACCCTGGGCATGACCCACATGCTGGGCAAGCTGCCGCGTGAAATGTCGGGCGGCCAGCGGCAACGCGTGGCGCTGGGGCGCGCGCTGGTGCGCGAGCCCTCGGTGTTCCTGCTCGACGAACCCCTGTCGAACCTCGATGCCAAGCTGCGCCATTCCGTGCGTACCGAAATCGGCCGCCTGCACCGGCAGCTCGGCGCGACGATGATCTACGTCACCCATGACCAGGTGGAAGCCATGACGCTGGGCCAGCGCATCGTGGTGCTGAAGGATGGCGAGATCCAGCAGATCGACACGCCGATGGCGCTTTATGAGAAGCCGGCCAACCTGTTCGTCGCCGGCTTCCTCGGTAGCCCGGCGATGAACGTACTGCATGGCACGCTGCAGCAGGAAGATGGTTTGCAGCTGGCGCTGGACGGCGGTGGCCAGATTTCCCTGGGCCATGCGGCCGTCGCCGGTGCCTGGATCGGACGGCGCATCGCGCTCGGCATCCGCCCTGAGCACCTGCAGCCGGCGGGTATCGGCAAGCCCGCGTTCGAGGCCCATGTCGATCTGATCGAGCCGGTGGGTAACGAAGTGTTCGTCAACCTTCGCTTCGTCGGCCAGCCACTGGTGGCGCGCATGCCGCCGCAGGTGTTGCCGGAGCCGGGGCAGGGCCTGCGGGTCACGGTCGAGAACGCGCCGCTGCACTGCTTCGATCCGGACAGCGGCCTGCGCTTGGGCTGAGGTCGTCCACCGCAGCAAGGAAAAAAGGAGGCCATGGCCTCCTTTTTCCGTGCCCGCCGACGGTATCGGTCAGCCGCGGCTGACCGTGCGCACCGCTTCCGCCACGTATGCCAGGTTCTGCTGGTTCAGCGCGGCCACGCAGATGCGTCCGGTACCGACCGCATAGATGCCGAACTCGTCGCGCAGCCGGTCCACCTGGGCCTTGCTCAGGCCGGAGTAGGAAAACATGCCGGCCTGCTGCTGGATGAAGGCGAACTCCGGCGCGCCGAGGGCGGCCAGCTTGTCCACCAGACCGGCACGCAGCGCGTGGATGCGCTCGCGCATGCCGCCCAGCTCGCTTTCCCACAGCGCGCGCAGTTCGCTGCTCGCGAGTACGCCCGCGACAAGCGCCGCGCCATGCGTCGACGGGCTCGAATAAATGGTGCGGATGATGCGCTTGACCTGCGACTGCACGGCCTTGGTCGCATGGGCGTCCGGGCCGACCACCGAGAGTGCGCCGACGCGCTCGCCGTACAGCGAAAACGACTTGGAGTACGAGTTTGCGACGATGAAGCTGTCGATGCCGGCCTCGGCGACGATGCGCACGGCTGCGCCATCCTCGGCGATGCCCTTGTCGAAGCCCTGGTAGGCCATGTCGATGAAGGGGAACAGTCCGCGGTCCTTCATCAGCGCCGCGACCTGGGTCCATTGAGCGACCGTCAGGTCGGCGCCGGTGGGGTTGTGGCAGCAGGCATGCAGCAGCACGACGGTACCGGGCTCCAGCTTGCCCAGGTCGGCGAGCATGCCGGCAAAGTCCAGCCCATGCGTGGCGGCGTCGAAGTAGGTGTAGTCGACGATGTCGAAACCCGCCGCGCCGAACACCGCGCGATGGTTTTCCCAGCTCGGGTTGCTGATCGCGATGGTCGCGTGCGGCAGCAGCTTCTTCAGCAGGTCCGCACCCACGCGCAGCGCACCGCTGCCGCCCACGGTCTGGGTCGTGGCGACGCGGCCGGCAGCGACCAGGCCGGAGTCCTTGCCGAACACCAGTTCGCGGGTGGCGGCGTCATAGGCGGCCAGGCCGTCGATCGGCAGGTAGCCGCGCGGTTTGCCCTCGGCGGCCAGCGCCTGCTCCACCTGGCGGACGCAGTCGAGCAGGGGAATGCGCCCCTGTTCGTCGTAATAGATGCCGACGCCGAGATTGACTTTCTGGGTGCGGGGATCGGCGTTGTACGCCTCGGTCAACCCCAGGATGGGATCGCCGGGTACGAGTTCTACGGATGCAAAAAGAGACACGGAGTGGGGACCGTTGGTGGATGAGGGAGGGGGGTGAAGCCGCCCGCGATCCTAACAGGCGGGCGCTTGCGCCGTACGCGGACGGCGCAGGGGCGTACGGGCCTGGCAGGCCCGGGCATACGGTGGCGGGGGCGGCTATACTCATCCGTTGGCGTGCCAGCAGGCAGGCCGGATTGCCGTGGAATCAAGACCTTGGCAGTCGAAGCTGATCCCATTTCATACTTGCGGCAGCGCGTCGGACCGGTCCGGTCGCGGTGCCCGGAAGACACCGCCGCATGCGCCTTTCCACCATCAAGCTGTCCGGTTTCAAGTCGTTCGTCGATCCCACCGTGCTCCACCTGCCGACCAACATGACCGGCGTGGTCGGCCCGAACGGGTGCGGCAAGTCGAACATCATCGACGCCGTGCGCTGGGTCATGGGCGAGAGTTCCGCCAGCCGCCTGCGCGGTGACTCGCTGACCGACGTCATCTTCTCCGGATCGGCGGCGCGCAAGCCGGTGTCGCAGGCTTCGGTCGAACTGATCTTCGACAACAGCGACCACACCATCAGCGGCGAGTTCGCCGCGTTCAACGAGATCTCGGTCCGGCGCCTGGTCAGCCGTGACGGTCAGAGCAACTATTACCTCAACGGCACCAAGTGCCGTCGCCGCGACATCACCGACCTGTTCCTCGGCACCGGCCTGGGACCGCGCAGCTACTCGATCATCGAGCAGGGCATGATCAGCCAGATCATCGAGGCCCGCCCGGAAGACCTGCGCGTGTACCTGGAAGAAGCCGCCGGCATCTCCAAGTACAAGGAACGCCGCAAGGAAACCGAGACCCGCATCCGCCACACCCGCGAAAACCTGGACCGCCTCAACGACCTGCGCGAGGAGATCGGCAAGCAGCTCGAGCACCTCAAGCGGCAGGCCAAGCAGGCCGAGCAGTACAAGGCGCTGCAGGAAGAGCGCCGGGTCAAGGACGCCGAGTGGAAGGCGCTGGAATACCGCGGCCTGGACGGCAAGCTGCAGGGCCTGCGCGAGGCGTTGTCCCAGGAAGAGACGAAACTGCAGCAGCTGATCGCCGAGCAGCGCGAAGCCGAACGCCTGCTGGAAACCGACCGCGTGCGCCGCGAGGAGGCTGCCGACGGCCTCAACAAGGCGCAGGGCGAGGTCTACCAGGTCGGCAGCACGCTGGCCCGCGTCGAACAGCAGATCCAGCACCAGCGCGAACTCGCCGACCGCCTGAAGCGGGCCCGCGACGAGGCCCACAACGCGCTGCAGGAACTCGGCCAGCACATCAGCGGCGACCAGACCCGCCTCGACGTGTTGCGTGAATCGGTCGCCGATGCCGAACCGCAGCTCGAGCAGCTGCGCGAGGAGGACGTGTTCAGGCAGGATGCGCTGCGCGAGGCCGAAGCCCGGCTGGCCGACTGGCAGCAGCGTTGGGAAACCCACAGCCGCGACTCCGCCGAGGCCTCCCGGGCCGGCGACGTGGAGCGCACGCGCGTCGATTATCTCGACCGGCAGTCGCTGGAAGCCGAACGCCGTCGCGAAGCGCTGGCCAATGAACGCGCCGGGCTCGACCTCGATGCGCTGGCATCCGCGTTCGAACAGCTGCAGCTGCAGCACGACACGCAGAAGGAGTCGCTGGAGTCGCTGACCGAGCAGGTCGAGGCGCGCAAGCAGGGCGCGGCCGACGTGCAGGAACAGCAGCGCGCCACTCAGGCCGAACTCTCGGACGTGCGCAAGCGCGCGCAGGAAGCCCGCGGTCGACTGTCCTCGCTGGAAACCCTGCAGCACGCTGCGCTGGGCCAGGAACAGGGCGCCGCGATGAGCTGGCTGAAGGCACGCGGCCTGGACAATGCCTCGCGCGTCGGTGAGAAGCTGACTGTCGAGCCCGGTTGGGAGAACGCCGTCGAAGGCGCGCTCGGCCAGCTGATCGAAGGCGTGCTGGTCGATGCACCGGAAGCGCTGGTCGATGCCTTGGGCGAACTCGGCGATGGCCGCATCGCGCTGGTGTCGGACGACCGCAGCGACGTTGCCTTCGCGCCGACGTCCCTCGCGGCCAAGGTGCAGGGCCCGGCCGCGATCCGCCGCCTGCTGGCCCGCCTGCACGTGGCCGACGACCTCAATGAAGCCCGCCGTCTGCAGTCTCAGCTGGGCGAGGGCGATTCCGTCATCACGCGCAACGGCGAACGCCTGGGTGTCGGCTGGGTCCGCGTGCTGCGTTCCGGCGCGGCCAAGCAGGGCGCCCTGCTGCGAGAGCGCGACATCCAGTCGCTGCGCGCCGAGATCGAAACCCTGCAGGCACGCGAAGCGGAGCTGGAAGAACGCTTGGCCGGGCTGCGCGATGCGTTGCTCGCCGCCGAACAGCAGCGCGAAGACGCCCAGCGAACGCTATACATGGCGCACCGTGGGGTGTCCGAGCTGGCCGGCCAGCTGCAAAGCCAGCAGGGCAAGGTGGACGCTACGCGCACGCGCCTCGAGCGCATCGATGGCGAGATCGCGCAGTTGGTCGACACGCTCGATACCAGCCGCGAGCAGGCCCGCGAAGCCCGCGCGAAGCTCGAAGACGCCGTGACCCGCATGGGCGACCTCGAATCCGCCCGCCAGGGGCTGGAAAGCGAGCGCCGCCAGCTGGTCGACGCGCGCGATCAGGCCCGCGAGGCCGCGCGCGCCTCGCGCGACGCCGCGCACGCGCTGGCGCTGACGCTGGAGTCGCAACGCACCCAGATCGTGTCGTTGAGCCAGGCACTGGATCGCATGGGCGGCCAGCGTGGCCACCTCGATTCGCGCCTGGAAGAACTCACGCTGCAGCTGAGCGAAGGCGATTCGCCGGTGCAGGAACTGGAAGCGCAGCGCCAGGCGGCGCTGGAGCATCGCGTCACCGCCGATCGCCAGCTTGCCGAGGCCCGCTCCCTGCTGGAAAGCATCGACAACGAACTCCGCAAGTACGAACAGACCCGCCAGCAGCGCGACGAACAGGCTGTGGCGCAGCGCGAGCGCATCTCGCAGCGCAAGCTCGACCAGCAGGCGCTCGCGTTGAAGGCCGAACAGCTGTCCGAAGGCGTGGTCGCCGGTGGTTTCGTGCTCGAGGACGTCATCAACACGCTGCCCGAGGTGGCCGACGTGCGCGAGTGGGAACAGGCCGTCACCCAGATCGATGGCCGCATGCGCCGGCTGGAGCCGGTCAACCTGGCCGCCATCCACGAGTACGGCGAAGCCAGCCAGCGCTCGGAATACCTGGATGCGCAGCACGTCGACCTCACCACCGCGCTGGAGACGCTGGAAGAAGCCATCCGCAAGATCGACCGCGAGACGCGCGGCCGCTTCAAGGACACCTTCGATCGCGTCAACGCGGGCGTGCAGCAGCTGTATCCGCGCCTGTTCGGCGGCGGCCACGCCTATCTGGAACTGACGGGCGAGGATCTGCTCGACACCGGCGTGGCCATCATGGCGCGCCCGCCAGGCAAGCGCGTGTCCAACATCTCGCTGCTGTCCGGTGGCGAAAAGGCAATGACGGCGGTGGCCTTGGTCTTCGCCATCTTCCAGCTGAACCCCGCGCCGTTCTGCCTGCTGGACGAAGTCGACGCACCGCTCGACGAGGCCAACGTCGGCCGCTTCACCAACATGGTGAAGGAGATGAGCGAGAAGGTGCAGTTCCTCTTCGTGTCGCACAACAAGGCGACGATGGAAGCCGCACACCAGCTCAGTGGCGTTACCATGCGGGAACCCGGTGTCAGCCGGCTGGTGTCGGTGGACCTGGAAGAGGCCGCCCGCCTGGCCGGCGCCGCCTGACCCTTCATTCCACCTTGCCGGAGAATCCCCTGTGTCCGACATGGCCATGCTTCGTATCGGAATCATCGTCGCCGGCATCCTGTTGCTGGTCGCGATCTTCCTGTTCGGTCGTCCCAAGAAACCCAGCCAGGGCCGCCGGCTGGATCCCTCCGAACGCGATACCGCGCGCGTCGAGCCCAGCCTTGCCGGCGACGACACGAGCGAGCAGGTGCAGGACTACAGTGGCGAGCGCGTCAGCCAGCCCGAACTCGGCCTGCCCGGCGGCACGCCGGTCGCCGGCGCGGAAAGCGACCTCGGCAAGCGGCCCAACCAGGATTTCGACAAGATCGTCTCGCTGTACGTCGCGGCCAAGGCCGGGCAGGTGCTGCGTGGCGAGGACATCGTGGTCGCCGCCGAGAAGACGGGCCTGACCTTCGGCCACATGAACGTCTTCCACCGGCTGGTGGAAGGCCACCCCGAGCGCGGCCCGGTCTTCAGCATGGCCAACATCATGCAGCCCGGCAGTTTCGACATGGCCACCATCCGCACGCTGGAAACCCCGGCCATCGCGTTCTTCCTCACACTGCCCGCGCCGATGACCGCGCTGGAAGCCTGGGAAAAACTGCTGCCCAACGTCGAGCGCATGGCCGAACTGCTGGGCGGCGTGGTCCTCGACGACAGCCGCAACACCCTCGGCCGCCAGCGCATCCAGCACATCCGGGAAGAACTGCGCGCGTATGACCGGCAGCATGAAGCGCCGCCGCTGACGAAGGCGCCGCGGTGGTGAACCGAGCACCGTAGGGCCGCAGTGGCTGGCCCAGGTCATGGCTGTATCTTCGCTCGGATGGCTTGCAGGGGAGACTGGCGATGACACGCAAACGGATCGCGACATGGATGCTGCTCCTGCTCGGCGTGTCTGCCGTAGCGCTGGCGCTCCCCTTGCTGAAAGCGCGGCCAACCCTGTTGCCGCCACCTCCGACTGAAATCCCGCCGTTCGTACTGACGCCGGCGTTCGCGATGGAATACGACGCGCATGTATTGCGGCTTGCGCTGGATGGCCGCTGCCGGATGGAACGCGAGTTCTTCATCGTCGCGTCGCCACCGCGCGACCGGATGGATGGGCGCCGTGAGCTGGGCCTGCTGGCTTTCCCCAAGGATCTCGGGTGTCCTTCCGTGCGGTTCGAGGATGAGGCGAGGTTCGACGCGAACGTCCACCGTTGCCTGGACAGGATGGCGCGTGAGCAACTGCACTCTCCGCTGCCATGTCTTCAGGAAACCTATCCGGGACTGGCGTCCTGGATGTCGCTTGAGATGCCGCGCTATCGAAGTGATGCGCAGGGCCTGTCCGCCACCGTCGATTTCGGCATCCACTGCGGACCGCTCTGCGGTAGCGGGTGGAGATCGACGCTTCGTCTGAAAAACGGTGTCTGGCGCGTGATCGGCACGGAGCCGACGTGGATATCGTAGACCGTAGGCTGGGTTGGA
This sequence comes from Pseudoxanthomonas sp., assembly GCF_002863005.1. Lineage (GTDB taxonomy): Bacteria > Pseudomonadota > Gammaproteobacteria > Xanthomonadales > Xanthomonadaceae > Pseudoxanthomonas_A. The sequence goes on along the minus strand of NZ_PKDG01000024.1, from coordinate 5,753 downwards.
GCGTAGCGCGAACCCAGCGCACGCGTTGGAATGAGCGAAGCTGGCCTCACCTATAGCGATCTTGTCGACGCCATATTCGTGGAGTGATTTCGATGTCGCACCGCATCTTCACCACCTCCTTCGCCAGCGTGTACCCGCTGTACGTGCAGAAGGCTGAGCGCAAAGGCCGGACGAAAGCCGAGGTGGACGAGGTCATCCGCTGGCTGACCGGCTACGACCAGGCCGGACTCGAGCGGCAGATCGAGGCGAAGAAGGATTTCGAGACCTTTTTCGCCGAAGCCCCGCAGCTCCATCCACATGCCTCGCTCATCAAGGGCGTGGTCTGCGGCGTGCGCGTGGAGGTCGTAGACGATCCGCTGATGCAGAAGATCCGCTACCTCGACAAGCTGGTGGACGAACTGGCAAAGGGGAAGGCGATGGAGAAGATCCTGCGGTCTCCGACATAGAGGAATGCACCGTAGGCTGGGTTGGAGCGCAGCGGAAACCCAGCATCAGGCGCGATGACGGCTCTGCTGGGTTTACGCTGCGCTCCAACCCAGCCTACGGCCGTCGTGCAGCCTTGGCTCGCCGTCATGCCTTCGCCCGCACTCCTTCCATGCCCCGCAACATCCTCTTCATCTGCACCCAGAACCGCCTGCGCAGTCCGACGGCCGAGCAGGTGTTCGCTGATTGGCCGGCCGTGGAGACGGCGTCCGCAGGATTGGGCAACGACGCCGAAGTCCCCGTGTCGCCCGAGCTGCTGGCGTGGGCGGACCTTATCTTCGTGATGGAGCCACCGCATCGCAGCCGCCTGTCCGCGAAGTTCAAGCGCCACCTCAACGGCAAGCGGGTGATCTGCCTGGATATCCCGGACGATTACGCGTACATGGACCCCGCGCTGGTACGCCTGCTCGAGCAGAAGGTATCGCGGTTCCTGCGGGCGGTCTGATCTGCGGTTACGCTGGCGCTCCCGTGCACCAGATTTCGCCATGACCTCGACCTTGGGACCGGAAGTCGCCGCGCTCCACCGCGCCGTCAGCGAAGTACTCCACTACCTGTGGGATCCCATCGGCGTAGCGGGAACAACCGAAGCGCGCGACGAATACGACGGTTACGTGGGTGGCGTCTGTGGGCTGCTGTGGCGCGGAGCGGATGCGGACACGCTGATCGCCCATCTTGTCGGTATCGCAGAGGTGTCGATGGGATTGCCCGGGACACGGGAACGGGCCGCGCGCGCGGCGGAAATCCTTCTGATCTGGCGCGATGTCGTCACGCGGTAGCCTCCCATGACCGCGAGACATGTTCCCATGATCGCGCTGGAGCTCACCGTCCGGGACCCGACTGTACTGCTGCAGCGGGCTCAGTGGAGGACAGTGCGATGAGGTTGTTGGCCTGTGGCCTCGTGATGTTGCTGCAAACCTTTCCTTGGTCGAAGCTGGGAGAGTTTCCGTTGCCGCCGGATGAGCGCGATGCCTACGTGCAGGCACGCCTGCTGCTTGTCGAGCGCGGCCCCGGCTGCGGCATGTTGTTCGTGGGTTCCCGCGCGCTCTACGAAGTGCAGTACGGGCCGCCGGGCCTGCAGGGTGCGCAGCTGGAGGTCGTCGTCGGCTGCATCGAGTTCCCGATGACGGAGTGGAACGGCGTAGGCGACCTCAAGGCTTTCGTCCCGGGAGATGTCCACTACCTGCACATCAGCAAGGACAACCTCCGGGGCATCGAGGTGTACGACAATCCGCGAGGGCGCGCCTGGTTCTTGCTGGCTGCCTCGCGTAAGCCCCTGGTACGGAACGCCTCCATTGGGCAGTGAGGTCCGCCGCGCGTCGGGGTCCGTCTGATACCGTGCGACCCATGTCCACGCGCCCCCTCCAAACCTGCGCCGGCCGCTGCCACTGCGGCGCCGTCCGCTTCGAGATCGACACCGACTTTCCCGAGCTGACGCAGTGCGACTGCTCGATCTGCCGCAAGAAGAACGCGCTGATGGTGAAGGTGCACGAAAGCGCGTTCCGCCTGCTGGCCGGCGCCGACGTGCTCGCCGACTACCAGTTCCACACGCACACCGCGCACCACCATTTCTGCACGATCTGCGGCATCTATCCGTTCCACCGCAAGCGCGTCACCCCGGACTACTACGGCATCAACGTCTATTGCCTGGATGGCTTCGACCCCGCTGGCATCCCGGTTCGGATGACCGTCGGCGCCGGCATGCAGTAGCACGGCACGGATAGACTGCCCCCATGTGCCGCTTCATCACCGCAGTCCTTCCCGCCGCCGCGCCGCATGAGGCGCTGGATGCGTTGGCGCGTACGCACGGTCGCCGGTTTCTCAGGCTGTCGAGTCCCTGGGTGACGCGACAGCTCGCGCCGGGCGAAGCGTACTTCGTGACCACCCTTGGCCATTGCGATTGCGATGAACCGCTCGGCGCGCTCCGCGGGATGCGTGACGTGGGAGAGGGCATGGCCCGCAAGCTGGTACGCAAGGGCTGGAGCGAAAACAAGATCGCACGCGCGATGGCGCAGAGGTCGGAACACGCGATGGCCACGGATGGTGTCCGGCGCCGGCGCGCGGACGATGACCTGACCCGCTGGCTCGCGTTCGTGGATGCCGTCCTTGCCTCCTCGCAGGTCGCCGAACTGGGCCTGCTGCTGCATTTCTACCGTGGCGGCATCGAGGATGAAGAGGTGACGGTCCGCGAGCGTCGCCGGGTCGGCCGCAACGAGGATCGCGCCACGCTGCTGCACGGCATGGAACATGACGTGCTCTACCTGTTCCACGCCTGAGGTCTCACATATCCATCTGAAGATCGTGCTCAGAGCGCCATCGATGGCGCTCTGAGCCCCAGTTGCAAGGCTCTGAACGCCAACGATGGGGCAGGGGCATGCCATCGATGGGTTTCCGAAAGCCATCGATGGCTCTCAAAGACCCATCGATCGCTTTCCGGGTCCCATCGATGGGGCACCCGAGCCCCAGCGATCACATTCCGAAAGCCATCGATCGCTTTCCGGATCCCATCGATCGTTTTCGGAAACCCACCGATGGCTTTCCGAGGGCGATCGATCGGGCAAAACGTGCCATCGATGGAGCGCACAGGCCCCGCGCCTGGAGTTCCGAGCCTTGCAGAGTGGGCTCCCGGCTCCATCTGCTTTCCGCCGGCAGGCGCCCGAGGTCAACCACGGCCCCCAGAGGACCGGCGCTGCGCCGCCTGTCACAGTCGCCGGCATTAGAATTCCCCCCATGACGCCGACCCCCGCTGCCCGCATCGCCGACCTCCGCCGCCAGCTGGAGGACGCCAATTACCGCTACCACGTCCTCGACGAGCCCAGCATCCCGGACGCCGAGTACGACCGCCTGCTGCGCGCGCTGGACGAACTGGAAGCCGCGCACCCCGAACTGGTCACCGCCGACTCGCCCACCCAGCGCGTGGGCAATGCGCCGGCCGGCAAGTTCGCCGAGGTGCGCCACGCCATCCCGATGCTGTCGCTGGGCAACGCCTTCAGCGACGAGGAAGTGCAGGACTTCGTCCGCCGCATCGCCGACAAGCTCAAGCGCCCCGCGTTGCGCTTCTCGGCCGAACCCAAGCTCGACGGCCTGGCCATCAGCCTGCGCTACGAGAACGGCGCCTTCGTGCAGGGCGCGACGCGTGGCGACGGCGCCACCGGCGAGGACGTCACCCTCAACCTGCGCACCATCAAGGCCATTCCGTTGGCGCTGCGTGGCACCGGCTGGCCCGCCGTGCTGGAGGTGCGCGGCGAGGTCTACATGCCGCGCGCGGACTTCGAGAAGTACAACGAACACGCGCGCAAGCACGGCGGCAAGGTGCTGGCCAATCCGCGCAACGGCGCGGCCGGTTCGCTGCGCCAGCTCGACCCGCGCATCACCGCGCAGCGGCCGCTGGCGTTCTTCGCCTACGGCACCGGCTTGGTCGAGGGCGGCGAACTGCCGGATTCGCATTCGGCCACGCTGAAGCAACTGCGTGGCTGGGGCTTCCCGGTCAGCAGCCTCAGCGACGTGGTGGAAGGCGTGGACGGCCTGCTTGGTTACTACCAGCGCATCGGCGAAGCGCGCGACGGTCTGCCGTTCGACATCGACGGCGTGGTCTACAAGCTGGACGATGGGGAAGGGCAGCGCGAGATGGGCTTCGTCTCGCGCGCGCCGCGCTGGGCGATCGCGCACAAGTTCCCGGCGCAGGAACAGATGACGGTGCTGGAATCGATCGAGGTCAACGTCGGCCGCACTGGCGCGGTGACACCGTGGGCGCTGATGCAGCCGGTGCATGTCGGTGGCGTGACCGTCACCCGCGCCACCCTGCACAACGCCGACCAGGTCGCACGCCTGGACGTGCGCAACGGCGACACGGTGATCGTGCGCCGTGCCGGCGATGTGATCCCGGAAGTGGTCGGCGTGGTGCCGGAACGTCGCCCGGCCGGCACCGTGCCGTGGCAGATGCCCACCCAGTGCCCGGTGTGTGGTTCGGAGATCGTCCGCGAGGAAGGCGAAGCGGTATGGCGCTGCAGCGGCGAGCTGACCTGCCCGGCGCAGCGCAAGGAATCGATCATCCATTTCGCCTCGCGCCGTGCGATGGACATCGAGGGCCTGGGCGAGCGCTTCGTCGAGGACCTCAGCGACCTCGACTTCGTGCAGAACGTGGCCGATCTCTACAAGCTGACCGTCGACGACCTGCTCGAGATGAAACGCCGCGTGGATGAGCGCGACGGCACCACCCCGCTCGCACTTACTAAGAGCGGGGTCAAGGCCGGCAAGGTGGCGACGAAGTGGGCCGAAAACCTGATCGAGGCCATCGACCGCAGCCGACAGACCACGCTGGAGCGTTTCCTGTTCGGGCTGGGCATTCAGCACGTGGGCGAAAGCACGGCCAAGGCGCTGGCGCAGTGGTTCGGCGACCTGCAGCTGATCCGCCGCCTGCCGTGGCCGTTGTTCAAGCGCGTGCCGGACATAGGCGGTGAAGTGGCGCGTTCGCTGGGCCACTTCCTCGACCAGCCCGGCAACCAGCAGGCCATCGATGACCTGCTGGCGCGTGGCGTCGTCATCGGCGATACGCATCCGCCGTCGGGCAAGCTGCGCGCGACGCTGGACCTGGCGACGCTGCTGGTTGACCTGGAGATTCCCAAGGTCACCCGCGTGCGCGCCGAACAACTGGCCTCCGCGTTCCCGTCGGTGCAGGCGCTGCTGGATGCACCGGTACACAACTTCGTCACCGCCGGCCTGCCCAGCGATTCGGCCAACGCCTTCGCCGCCTGGCTGGAGGACGAGGCCAACGCGCAGTTGCTGTCGCGCAGCGGCGCGGCGCTGGACGACCTGTTGCAGCTGACGCCCGAGGAGATCGCCTCCGCCACAGGTCCGCTCGACGGGAAGACCGTCGTGCTCACCGGTGGCCTCGCGGCGATGAGCCGCGACGAAGCCGGCGAGAAGCTCGAAGCCCTCGGTGCCAAGGTCGCCGGCAGCGTGTCGAAGAAAACCCATCTGGTCGTCGCGGGCGAAGCCGCCGGCTCCAAGCTGGCCAAGGCGCAGGAGCTGGGCATCGAGATCTGGGACGAGGCGCAGTTGCTGGCGTTTCTGGAGAAGCATGCATGAGTAGCCGCATGCTTTTCTGTGGGAGCGACGTGAGTCGCGACCGGAAGCATTCCGCGCTCGCGCAGCGTGTACGACACGCATCTATCGAAGGTCGCATACGCTGTTGGCGTGCGGTCGCGACTTACGTCGCTCCTACAGTGGGCGTGCGATGAGCTGGCAACCGTCCGCTTCGATGGAGGCGCTGC
>NZ_PKDG01000044.1 GCF_002863005.1 Pseudoxanthomonas sp. | reverse complement strand
AAGAAAACCCGACCAGGTCGGTCGGGTCTGAAAGGGGGAGTCCCCGGCTCCGGCAGTGCTGCTTGCTCAAGGCAGCGCCCGTTTCCGTTGCAGAGCGGCCATTCGTGGCCTGCGCAGGGCGTGCTGCCGGGGACGCGTCCATGGTCGCGGGTGGTGCTCACCTTTGCAGTCGGGTGTAGCCCCGCCGTGCTGTAGGGAAATTCCTACCCTCATCCGTGATCGGATGCAGCGAACAACCCGTTGACCGCACCGTAGCCCATCGCCTTCGGATCGGGCAGGGACGTCGCATCCTCGTGCAGGAACGCGCTGACCTGCGTCGCCAGGCGACCGTACATCGATTCGGCCAGCGCCGAACCCGTGCTGATGCGTCGTACGCCCCACGCCTGCAGCGCGGCCAGGTCCTGCAGCTGCGGGCGCACCATCAGGTTGAGCGGCAGGCCGCAGCGCGCGACCAGCGTGCGGATCGCGTCCGCATCGACCAGCCCCGGCGCGAACAGGCCGTCGGCGCCAGCGTCGCGATACAGATCGGCGCGCGCCACGGTTTCCTCGAGGCGCGCGCCTTCAACCACCAGGCCGCGAAGATATACGTCGGTGCGCGCGTTGATGAAGACATCCAGCCCATGGCGCACGCACGCCGCGCGGATGGCGCGGATCTTCGTGGCGAGCAGCGCGGGGTCGCGTGCGCCGTCTTCCAGGTTGATGCCTGCCGCGCCCGCTTGCACGGCACGGACTACGGTATCCGCCACCGCGGTGGGATCGTCGGAGTAGCCGCCTTCCATGTCGACGGTCAGCGGCACATGGATGGCGCGCGCGATGCCGGCGACGGCGTGCAGCAACGCGTCCCTGTCCAGTGAGTCACCGTCGGGATAGCCTTGTGCCCACGCAAGTCCCGCACTGGTGGTGGCGACGGCAGGCGCGCCCAGGTGCTCGATCAGACGGGCCGTACCCGCGTCCCAGGCGTTGGCGAGGCGTAGCAGACCCCGCGAATGGAGATCGCGGAAGCGGGAGACCGCGGAAAGATGCGTCATGGCAGGTCGTCGGAAGAAACGGGCGCACAGAGTGCCACGCGCGTCACTTCAGGACTCACCGCTTGCGGACAGCAATATCTGTCGCGTGCCCGTGGATCAGGCGCAGAGACGCCAGCCCTCGAACAGGCGCCAGCGACCGTCGCCGCCTTCGATGTTGATGGCGTACTCCAGACCCTGCTGGTGGCGCTGGTTGGCCAGCTTGACGGCGTAGCCCAAAGCCGCGCCCGGGCTGCTGAAGTGCAGGGGAGGGGATTCGTTGATCGACAGCTCGTACGAACCATCGTCGGCGGGAGCGTGGAAGAGATCGAACGTCATCATGGGGATGCGGAATGCGTTGCCTGTGGTGCAACGTACGGCGCGACGCGTGATGCGGACGCATACACGGGCACGGCGGTTCCACGCGATTAAGTCATGTGGAAATGGCGTGAGAAAACTGTGCAGTCAGGCTGAACGCCATGCACGCGGTCTTCGCATCCACGTCCGTAGAACAGCGCGCAGTGGTCGGGCCGGCGGATCCACCCCTTCTGCCTCCCGCGACCCCCTGCTACCGAGCCGCAAGGCTGACACCCAGGGCACCACGAGAGAACCGAACGCAGCGCACCGGACACCCCCTGTTCCTTAGCTGCGCCTGGCGGTGGACCGCGAGTCCGACACCGTCGCCGCCCGGAGAGCCAGGCGTGTTCTCGCCCCCCAATGCAAACGGGCCCGAAAGGGCCCGTTTGTGTGTCCGGCGCGGTGCAGGCTCAGTGTGCGGGAGCGGCATCCCAGGCGCGCAGCCCGTGTTCCACCACGCGCAGGGCATCGTCCACGCGACCGCTGTCCAGTTCTGCGGCCGTGTCGCGGGCGCTGTGGATCACCTGCATCACCTTCGGCATCTGCGCCGGCTTGCCGCCGCCGAAGACCGCCAGGATCGGGTCGATCTCATCGCCACCGACCAGCGAGAACGACACCGCCGGCCAACCCGCCTTGAGGAAGGCGAGGTGGTCGGTGGGCGGATACTTGTCGCCGGGCTGGAAGCCGAGTTTCTCGTGCTTGCTGGATGCCCGCAGGGCGGCGACCAGCAGGCTGTCGCCGCTGTCGCTGGCGGGCTGCATCATCCACAGCGTGTCGCCCCAGCCGAACACGTCGAAGTTGACGTAGAGCGCCGGTTTCTCGCGTCCCGGCGTGGCGACCCACGCGCGCGAGCCGAGCAGGCCCTTCTCCTCCAGGTCCCAGAACACGACCTGTACGCGGTGGTGTGCCAGGGGCTTCGCTTTCAATGCCTGCGCCAGCTCCAGCACTGCCGCGACGCCGGACGCGTTGTCCGTGGCTCCGTGGCCGACGTCGACCTTGTCGTAGTGTGCGCCGATCAGCAGCAGCGGCGCCTTGCCGGGGCCGCCCAGGTCGGCGACCAGGTTCTGCCCGGACTGTCCGTCCTGCTCGAACGCCTCACGCTTCCATTCGATGCCGAGCGCCGTCAGGCGCTGGCCGATGGCATCGCCGCGTGCGGCAGTGTCGCTGCGCGCGCTGACCGCTTCGACTTGCTGCAGCCAGCGACCGGAGACGTCGTCGGCCCAGGCCGGCACGCTGGTGAGGAGGGACAACAGGAGGGCGTGGCGGGCGCAGCGGCGCAGAGAGGTCATGGCGGAATTCCGGTGGAAAGCGCGAGTATGCCGCAGGCCGGCGGCGGTCTCGACCGGCCGGTACGCCCGCCGCCGGCGCGCGTCGATACAATGTTAATTGCGCGGCGATGGACGCCACCCCTACGCTCCACCCGTATCCCCCAAGGCATCCGTCTCCATGACCATCCGTGTTTTTCTGATCGACGACCACGCGCTGGTGCGCACCGGCATGCGCCTGATCCTCGGTACGGACACCGACATCGAGGTGGTGGGCGAGGCGGAAACCGGCGAGGCCGCCCTGCCGCTGGTTCGCCAGCTGAAGCCCGACGTGGTGCTGTGCGACCTGCACCTGCCGGGCTACAGCGGACTGGAGGTGACCGAGCGCATCGTACGCGCCGATATCGGCGTGCGGGTCATCATCGTTTCGGTGCTCGAAGACGGCCCGCTGCCGAAGCGCCTGCTGGAAGCCGGTGCATCCGGCTACCTGGGCAAGGCCGGAGACGCCACCGAGCTGATCCGCGCCGTGCGCGATGTCGCCCGCGGCAAGCGCTACCTGGGCAGCAACGTGGCGCAGAACCTGGCGCTGCACACCGTGGGCGGCGACGCGTCGCCATTCGATGCGCTATCGCCGCGCGAACTGGAAGTCGCCATGCTGCTCACGCAGGGCATGCGCCAGGAAGAGATCGCGCGCCGGCTCAACCTCAGCGCGAAGACGGTCAACACGCACAAGACGCGCCTGTTCGAGAAGACCGGCGTGCAGGACAACATCGCCCTGGCGCGCTTGGCCGCCCAGTGGGGCCTGATGGACCCGACACGGTCGCTCTGAGCGACCGGCAACGCGCTGACGGAGCGGGCGCGCCTTGGGTCGTCCTCAGAGGTCACTCCCGCGCAGGAGGGAATCCATGGCCTGTTCGAGCCGCGATACGACATGCAGGCAGCAACGGGGCTTGGCGTCCGCGGATCGGCGGTGGACTGACCGATTCGACCACGACGCCGTCATTCCGGCGCACGCATGGAATGCCAGGCGTGCGTGAGGATGGGCGCTAGCGCGCAGGCTGCGCCTGTGTTCTTGCTTCCATCGCCGCGGTGCAGGTCTGCAGCGAGTCCACCATGGCGTCGGCAAGCTCCGTGGCGCGTGTCTCCAGCGCGGCGCGCGCTTCGCCTACGGCGGGCACACCCAGCACCGCGATCTCGTAACGGCTGCCGCCGTGCACGAACAGGCGGTGCACGGAGAGCGAATGGAGCGGTTCGTCGGGTGCGTTCAGCAGGGGACGTGCAACCGGGAAGGGTGCATCCGGGTCATCATCGCCGATGTTCAGCAGCCGCAGCCGCACCATGGGGCCGAACGAGGATGTGCCGGTATCCACGCGGTAGCGGTCGGCCGACGCGACTGCAGTGACGGCGCGCGAATTGTCGTATTCGCGCTGCAGCAGCCCGCGGTATTCGTCGGCGGGACTGCGGTCTCTCGGCAAGGTGGAGGTGACCACGTAGGCACTCATATCATTCTCGTAACGCAGGCGGTAGAACGAGATCGCGCCGCCGCCCAACGTGCCGTGCACGACATCCCGGGCCGGTCGGATGGGGGGCATGTCGATGCAGTACACATCGAGGAACGTCCACTCGAACAGGAGCGACTGCGCGCCGCCCGTGCCCTTCATCTGATAGGGCCCCTCGGTCCATCCCACGAGGCTGCGCTGCTGGGCGTCCGCCGTGAGCGGCTGCGTGGACAGGAGGGTGGCCGCCGCGACGGTGATCAGGACACGCGCCGCGCATGCGGGCAGGGAGGGTCGCTTCATGACAGGCATCCATGCACTGGGAACATGGAACGACTGTAATCGCATCATTGCGTGACTGCCACCCGCTGGTGTCCGGCGCCCTGAAACGACACTGGCCGCTTGCGCGGCCAGTGTGTGTTCACGCCAGGAAACGCGGCGCGTCAGGCGCTGCGCTCTTCCGTGCTGTCATCGTCCTGACCGTCGGCCGCAGCGATCCCGTCGGCAGGCTTGGCCGGTGTGACCACCGGTTCGAACAGGCTGCGCGTGACCGACGGCGGCGTGTCTGCATCGGCGACGAAGAACAGCGAGCCGGTGGCCGGCGCGCTGATGGGCTTCGGCACGACCGGGGGCGTCGTCGGTGCTGCGGGCACCACCGCTGCTTCGGTATCGGCGACGGTGGCCTCGTTCACGGCATCGACCAGATCGATCTGCACCGGCTCGCTACGCACGGGGGCGATCGCCGGGGTCTCCACCTGCGTGTCCGCCGTCTCGACGGCGGCGACCGGCGCTACCGTCGCGACCGCCTCGACGACCACGGGGGCCGGATCCGCGGCGATCTCGGCCTTGACCGTTTCGACGATGGCGACCGCGGCCGGGGTCTCATGCTGCACGGTGGCGGTCACCTCGGGCTGGATGCGCGCGGCTTCTGCCTTGACTGCGTCGATGACCTCGACGGCCGCGACCGCCTCGGTCACGACCGGTGCAGGCGCGCTCGCGGGAGCGGGGGCAACGTCCGTTTGGGCGTCGGATGCAGCGGCCGCAGTCGCCACGACCGGTGCGGCAGTGGCGACGGGTGCGGACGCATTCGGTTTCGGTGCACGCGGTGCGGCGACGGCCGGCTCTTCGTCGTCGAAATCGAACTCCGGCTGCGACCGGTCCGCGACCGGGGTGTCGTCATCGCTACCGAGCTCATCGACCGACAGGCCTTCTTCACCGGTGGCACCGGTTTCGCCGTTGCCGCGACGGCGGCGGCGGCCACCACGACGGCCGCGGCGGCGACGGCCACCTTCGCCCGTGTCGCCGGCGTCGGCGGACGGGACCGCATCGCCCTCGATGGCAGCGATCTGCGTCGCCTCGAGTTCGGTTGCCGGTGCGTCGGGCAGCGGGGTCGCCACGGGCGTGTCGGCCGGGGGGGTGAAGCGCGCGATATCCGGCGTGGCGGCCACGGCCGCGGCGGCGGTCACCGTCTCGACAGGGGTCGTGCCGGTCGGCTTCTGCGCATCCTGCTGCGGCGTGCGCGGGGCCTGCGGACGCTGGCCTTCCTGCCCCTGCGGCTTGTTGCCTCCCTGCTGGCCTTGGGGCTGCCGGGGTGCCTTCGGCTGCTGTGCATGGCCCTGGCCGTTCTGCGGCTGGCCGCCTTGCGGCTTCTGCTGCTTCTGGCCCTGTTGCTCGTTGCGCGGCTTCTGCTGCGGAGCGTTGCCGCCCTGCAGCTTGTCGCCCTTGCCGCGCTCGTCGCGGCGGTTGTTGTCCTGCTTGCCGCCACGGCCCTGGTTCTGCTGGCCCCGGTTGTCGCGGTTCTCGCGACGGGCGTTGCCATTGCGGTCGTTGCGCGGGCGGCTGTCCTGCTGCGGACGCGCCTGCGGGGCCGGTGCCGCGGCTTCGCCGCCACCGAACAGGCGCTTGAAGAAGCCGACCACGCCGCCCGATGCGGGTGCGGCCACGGCGACGGGGGCCGCGACCGGAGCAGGAGCGGGCCCCGGTGCCGGCGCCTCACGCTCTTCACGCACCGGGGCCGGCTGCGTGTGCTTGACATGGGTGACGGCGGGCGCAGCCGGGATGTTGAGCTGCGCCTTGGTCAGGGCATGCACGGGCAGCTTGCGCTGGGTGCCGCGGTGGTAGCTGGGCTTGCTGCTTTCTTCGCCCAGCTCGTTTTCGCGGATGCGGGTGACTTCGTAGTGCGGCGTGTGCAGCGCCTCGTCGGCCACGATGATGACGGGCGCATCGTGGCGCTGTTCGATCTCGCGCAGCGCGCTGCGCTTTTCGTTGAGCAGGAAGTTGGCGATCTCGAGCGGGGCCTGGATCAGCACCTGCCCCGTGTTGTCCTTCATCGCATGCTCTTCGGCCACGCGGATGATCGACAGCGACAGCGATTCGACGCTGCGCATGCGGCCATGGCCTTCGCAGCGCGGGCAGACGATCTGGCTGGATTCGCCCAGCGACGGACGCAGGCGCTGGCGGCTCATCTCAAGCAGGCCGAAGCGCGAGATGCGGCCGATCTGCACGCGGGCGCGGTCGTACTTCAGTGCGTTCTGCAGCTTGTTCTCGACTTCGCGCTGGTGCTTGTTGCTGGACATGTCGATGAAGTCGATCACCACCAGGCCGCCCAGGTCGCGCAGGCGCAGCTGGCGGGCCACTTCCTCGGCCGCCTCCATGTTGGTGTGGAACGCGGTTTCCTCGATGTCGCCGCCCTTGGTGGCGCGCGCCGAGTTGACGTCGATGGCGGTCAGCGCCTCGGTCTGGTCGACCACGATGGAGCCGCCGGAGGGCAGGCGGACGTTGCGTTCATACGCGCCTTCGATCTGCGATTCGATCTGGAAGCGGTTGAACAGCGGGATGTCGTCCTTGTACGGCTTCAGCTTGCGCAGGTTGTGCGGCATGACCTGCTGCATGAACTCGCGCGCGGTCTCGTACAGCTCGTCGGTGTCGACCAGGATCTCGCCCACGTCGCTGCGCAGGTAGTCGCGCAGGGCGCGCACGATCAGGCGGCTTTCCTGGTAGATCAGGAACGGAGCCGGCTTGGTCAGCGCGGCTTCGGCGATCGCCTTCCACACGCTGAGCAGGTAGTCCAGGTCCCACTGCAGCTCTTCGGCGTCGCGGCCGACGCCGGCGGTGCGGATGATCACGCCCATGTCGTCGGGAATGGCCAGCGCGTCCATCGCCTTCTTCAGCTCGGCGCGGTCGTCGCCCTCGATGCGGCGCGACACGCCACCGGCGGTGGGCGAGTTCGGCATCAGCACCATGTAGCGGCCGGCAAGGGAGATGAACGTGGTCAGGGCGGCGCCCTTGTTGCCGCGCTCGTCCTTGTCCACCTGGACGACGACTTCCTGGCCTTCCTTCAGCAGCTCGCGGATGCCGGCCTTGTTGTGGTCGACACCGGCCTGGAAGTAGTCGCGGGAGATTTCCTTCAGCGGCAGGAAGCCATGGCGGTCGGCGCCGTAATCGACGAAGGCAGCTTCCAGGGAGGGCTCGAGCCGGGTAATGCGGCCCTTGTAGATGTTGGACTTCTTCTGTTCCTTCGACGGCTGTTCGATATCGATGTCGTACAGGGTCTGACCGTCGACGATGGCCACGCGCAGCTCTTCGGCCTGCGTGGCATTGATCAACATGCGTTTCATTGTGCGTTCCTCGCGCGCTGCTACCGCGCGGAACGCCATGGGGTTTCGCCTCTGGAACGTTGCACCGCCCCTTGCGCAGGCGCAGCGGGGCGGATCGGGTTTCCAGCGCTACGACACCACGGCAGGCCGCGGGAGCGCTTTTCTTTCTAATAGGTGTTGCGGGGCCGGCGGCAGCTTCCCCCAAGAGGTGGCGCCACGCGGGACATGTTCAGCATCAGGTGCCGTCACGCACCCGGCGGTATCCGGGCCTGCCGATCAGCCGCTAACATGGCCGCCCCTGGGGCGGTGGCCGCGCACTTGCCGGAATCGCGGGGAGACGGGCTTCTGGCCCAACTGCAACTCCCTGCGAAATCAAACCCTTATCTCGCCCTCCGAGTGTAACAGAATGAATGGCTCCAACCCCAGCCCCCCCACCGCCAAGCCTGCCGCCGCCGCCAAGAGCGCGGTGCGGACGGTCACGGTGCCAGCGGACCGGGGCGGCCAGCGGCTGGACAACTTCCTGCTGGGGCAACTGAAGGGTGCCCCGCGCAGCCTGGTCTACAAGCTGGTGCGCAGCGGCCAAGTGCGGGTGAACGGGGGGCGGGCCAAGGCGGAGCGGAAGCTGGAGGGCGGGGACGAGGTGCGTATCCCGCCCGTCAGTCTCACGGAAGTGGGAGAGAAGGTCGCGCCTCCCTCAGGCTTCCTGAAGCGGATGGAGGCCGCCATCGTGTTCGAGGACGAGCGGCTGCTGGTCATCAACAAGCCGACCGGCGTTGCCAGCCATGGCGGCAGCGGGATCAGCCACGGCGCCATCGAGACGATGCGCGCCCTGCGGCCGAACCAGACGCTGGAACTGGTGCACCGGCTGGACCGCGACACCTCCGGCCTGCTGGTGATGGCCAAGAAGCGGTCGGCGCTGTCTGAACTGCAGACGCTGCTGCGCGAGGACAGCGAGGACGGGACGCGCGGGATCGAGAAGCGCTACCTGACGCTGCTGGTCGGCCGCATGCCCGACGGGGTGATGAGCGTCGATGCCCCGCTGCACATCGGCCTGCGCCAGGGTGGCGAGCGCCACGTACAGGTGCATCGCGATGGCAAGGCGTCGCTGAGCCACTTCCGCGTGCTGGAGCGTCGTGGAGGGCATTCGTACTGCGAGGTCCGCATCGATACCGGCCGCACCCACCAGATCCGCGTGCATGCGCAGCACATCGGCCATCCCGTGACCGGCGACGACAAATACGGCGATCCGGCCGTGAACAAGCGGCTGCGGGAGCAGGTGGGCTTGAAACGACTGTTCCTGCACGCGGCGTCGCTGCAGTTCGCCCTGGACGGCGGCAGGACGCCGTACGTGCTCAGCGCGCCGCTGTCGGAGGATCTCGCGGACGCGCTGGAACGACTGGGCTGATTCAGCCCGCGCCCTGCGCGAAGCACCGGGTCGGCTTCTCCAGCACCGGCGGGAACGTCACCGGGACGTTGATGGTGTGGCTGACCGGTTTGCCGTTGCGCGTGGCGGCGCGGAATTTCCAGGTCTGCACCGCGTCGAGCGCCGCCTTGTCGAGCGAGGCGTTGCCGCTGCCCTGCACCTGCGCGACACGTGCCGGCACGCCGTCCTGTTCGACCGTCACCCGCAGCACGGTGGTGCCACCGGCACCATCGCACTCGGCATCGGCGGGGTAGACGGGGGGCGGCGTGTCGATGGCGGCCAGTTCGGTAGGCGCGACCAGGGGCGCGGCGGATTCTTCCTGCTGCTTGGCGCAGGCCGACAGCACGAGGATGCCCGCGAGCATGGAGAAGGCGGGCGGGACGAGGCGAAGTCGCATCAGGATTCTCCCAGCAGGGCGCCGGCCTTGGCGGCGCAGATGAAGTCGTTCTCGCTCAGGCCGCCGACGTCGTGCGTCGAGTAGCGAACGACAGCGCGGTTGTAGTGCACGCCGAGATCGGGGTGATGGTCTTCGGCATGCGCAACGAAGGCGAGGGCGTTCACGAACGCCATCGTCTCGTAGTAATCCGCGAAGGCGAACGTCCGCAGCAGTGCGTGGCCGTCCTCGACCAGCTCCCATCCAGGGATCTGCGGCAGCAGCTCGGCGATGCGGGCAGGCGGCAGGCGATGCTCGCTGCCACGCAGCGGCACGCAGTGCGCGCGGGCCAGGGGGATGAGATCGGACATGGCGCGGCTCCTGCTGGGACCAGTCTGAATGAACCACGACGACCGGCCTGTGGATGTGAATGCCCCTCGGGCAGGGGGCTAGAATAGCGCCATGATCCAGATTTCCGACAGCGCACAGGCGCACTTCCGCAAGTTGATCGAACGCGAAGCCTTGCCTGGCCTGGGCGTCAGGCTGAGTGCCGTGCATCCGGGCACGGCGCAGGCCGATGCGCGGCTGGAGTTCGCCGAGCCGCGCGACCTGGCAGGCGATGAATGGGCCGTGGATTGCGACGGGTTCACCTTGTATGTCGATGCCGCCAGCGTGCATTGGCTCGACGGCGCCGACATCGACTACGTGCTGAAAGGCGCCAGCACCCAGCTGACCATCAAGGCGCCGCGCATCAAGGGCGAAGCGCCCGGCGATGCGGCGTCGCTGGTCGAGCGCGTGCGCTGGGTCGTCGACAACGAGATCAATCCGCAACTGGCGTCGCACAAGGGCCGTGTGGCGGTCGAAGAAGTCGGCGGCGATGGCGTGGTGTGGCTGCGGTTCGGTGGCGGCTGCCACGGCTGTGGCATGGCGGACGTCACCCTCAAGCAAGGTATCGAGAAGACGTTGATGGCACGCGTACCCGGCGTCACCGCCGTGCGCGATGCCACCGACCATGAAACGGGCGACGCGCCCTACATCCCGCGCGGCAACGCGGCCTGACGGGGTCCTGCGCCGGTGACGAACGCCACCGACGTCATCGCACACCTGCTGCCGCGCAAGGCCGCCACCATCGTCGAGCGCCAGACCGGCCTGCCGTTTGGCTGGGGCCTGTGGTTGCGTGCCTTGCCGGAGCGACTGGGCCGCATCACCCGCGAGAAGGCCGATGGCATCGTCGATGCCGTCGCGCTGCGTGCGCCGCGCGCCCGGATCGCGCCACCGTTCCTGCCCAGCCGGCTGACTGCGTTACGGTCGCTGTTCTATCAGGGCTGGGGTCCGCCGCCGCGCGAAGAGCGCTGGATGCGCTGGCTCGCGGGTTTCAGCAGCAGCCTGCTGCACCTGATGTTCTTCCTGTTCCTGCTGTGGGTGGCGCTGGTGCAGATTCCGCCACCGCGGCCCGATGCCGGCGACAGCAGTCGCGTGAGGCTGGAGATGGTCGGCGACGGCAGCCCGGATGACGTGGGCGGTGCCGTGGAGGCGGGCGAGACCGCCAGTGAGCAGAGCGCAGCGGCGACGGCGTCGCCCGCCGCTGCGCCGTCACTGACCTCGACTCCTCCGCAGCCGACCGAAACGCCGCCGCCTTCGGACGCTGATGCACCGGAGGTTGCGGTGGACATGCCGCCCGTACCGCTGCGCGAGGTGCCGGTGCCGGAGATTGCGGAACAGCCGCTGCAGGTGACCGAGGTGGCCGAACCCACGCGCGCGTTCGTCTTGCCGCCGCCCACGCCCCGGCAGCCGGAGATCCGACCGCCGGCGATGCGGGAAATCGGCGTGCCCACGCGCGACATTCCCGTGCCCGTCACCGCGCCCGTCGTGCGCCGCGAGATACCGATGCGAGCTGTCGACGTGCCGGCTGTCGCCACGCGGGAAGCGGAAGTCCGCGAACGCGAAATGGCGGTGCCTGCTCCAGCGGTGCGGAACGTGCCGGTACCGACACGCGATATTGCACCGCGTGCCCTCGCGACACGGGAGCGCAGCGTGCGCCAGGCGGAGATCAATGAGCCCTCTCCCCGGGCAGCACCGGCGCCGGCCGCCAGCGCCAACGCCAACGCCAACGCCAACGCCAACGCATCTACCGCGCCCCGGGGCACGACGGCCCCGGCGTCGGGTGCGCGCGGACCCATGCCGACCCCCCGTGCCGGTGGCTGGGACACCCCCGCGCGCGCCGACGACTGGGGCAACGCGCGGCGCGAGATCGCGGGCGACAGCGTCGCAGATGGGCGCGGCAACGCGGGCCTCTACAACGCCGATGGCAGTCTGCGCGTGCCCGGCAATGCGGGCGACGCGGCGGCGGAGCGGGGCGCTCCCGGCGGCGGCAACGATCAGTGGACCCGCGAACGGCTGGCGGAGGCGGGTACGTGGCTGCAGCGGCCGCCTTACGACTACGAGCCGACCAGCTTCGACAAATACTGGGTGCCGAGCGAGTCGCTGCTGGCCGAATGGGTGCGGCGGAATGTCCGCCAAGTCGACATTCCCATCCCGGGCACCAACATGAAGCTCAAGTGTTCGATCTCCGTCCTGCAACTGGGCGGAGGCTGTGGCCTCGGCAGCCTGTTCCCCGAGCCGCCCAAGGCCCGCCCGCCACCGGAGATCCCGGTCAAGCGCACGCCGATCCCGACGGACAGCTGATCAGGTCGACGCGCGCGTCGCCCCAGGAAGCGAGGTCAGTTGCGATGAAGCATTTGGAAGGGTCGTCGCGCGCGACCTTGCCCCCGAGGACACCTGCCGTCCCCACAAAAGAAAACGGAGCCCAAGGGCTCCGTTCTCGCGTATCCGATGCGGGAAAGACTTACTCGTGGACGCCGTGCAGATCGCGCAGCTGCGAGGGGCGCGAACCGAAGTAGGCCGCCAGGTCTGAGATGTCCTGGTCGCTCAGGTTGGCGGCCTGGGGCGACATCAGGGCGTGCTGGCGATCGCCGCCTCGATACGCTTGCAGCGCGTGCGCCAGGTAGTCGCCGTACTGGCCGCCCAGCTTGGGATAGGTGTCGTCGATCGGCGCATTGCCATCCGCGCCGTGGCAGTCGATGCAGCTCTGCCCGGTGGCCTTGCCCTTGGCCTTGGCCAGTTCCTCGCCCTTGGCGATATGCCCCTTCGGCAGGCCTGCCGACGAACTGGAACCGTGTTCGCCACTGGCGTGGCCCGGGTTTTCGGCCGAGGCCTCGGTGCTTTCCTTCGAGCAAGCCACCAGGGTGAGGGCCGCGAACAGGACGATGGCTAGACGCTGGGCGTGCTTGGCGTTGGGCATGGTGGGATTACTTGACGGTGGAAAGGAAAGCGGCGATGTCGGCGATGTCCTGGTCGGAGAAGCTCTGCGCCTGGGCCTGCATCGTGGGGTGCTTGCGGTTGCCGATACGGTATTCGGTCAGCGCATTGGACAGATACTCCGCCGACTGGCCACCGATCTTCGGCACCTTGAAGCTCGGGTAGGCGTTCTTGTAGCCGACGATGCCGTGGCAGCCCTGACAGGTGTAGGTCAGGGTGCGGCCGGTGTCGGCGTTGCCGACCAGCGGCTTGGGCGCAGCGACCGGCGCCGTGGCGGGCGCGGCGGCTTCGGCGACCGGCGGAGTGACCGGCGTTTCCTGTTGGGCGGTCAGGGCGGCCAGCGGAAGGGCGGCCAAGGCAAGGCAAGCAGCGAGCGGCAGCAGTCGCATCATTCTCGTGAAACTCTCAGGTTGCGCGCGCCACGTACCACCGCAGCGCTTGGCTGAACGCAAGTATAGCCTGCGACAGAATGTCACGCACAGGCGCGAAGATGCGCCGTGTTCCCCGCCGGCGTGGCGTGGCGCGGAGCGCGTGCGGTACTCGGGCGTTTCGCACGCGACGACAACGCGATGGGACACAACGACGCGCCGGTGTCCGGCATGTCGCATCTCCGACGAAGCAACCCGCCATCGCATCCTGGCTCAAGCACGATCGCCCCGGGCACGAATGCCGACGCAAGTCACCATGACCTTCGGCGCATGGAAGTCGTTCAGGGGTGATATACCTTGATACAACACCACCACAACACCACCACGGTACCGCCTCCATGTCCCGACCCCGCCCCCATTCCGGCCGTTCGTACCTGCGCCTGGCACTGATTCCCGTCCTGTGCAGCCTGCTGGTCCTGTCCGCCTGCAAGGGGGGCGGCCCGACTCCCGAGGCCCAGGCCAAGAACGGCGAAGCGCCCAAGGAGCCCGACGCCGTCCCGGTCGAGGTCGCGAAGGTCACCCACCGTCCCGTCGCGGCGAGCTACAGCGGTACGGCAGCCCTGGAAGCGCTGGGTGAGTCCCAGGTCGTCGCCAAGACGTCCGGCGTTGCACTGGCCGTGCTGGTCGAGGAAGGGCAGGTGGTCCGCGCCGGCCAGGCGCTGGTTCGACTGGACCCGGACCGCCTGCGCCTGCAGGTCGCCCAGGCCGAAGCGCAGATGCGCAAGCTGGAGAACAACTACCGCCGCGCGCAGCAGCTGGTCGAGCAGCAGATGATCAGCGCGAACGACGTCGACCAGATCAAGTACGACCTCGAGAACGCGCGCGCGTTCTACCGCGCCGCCGCGCTCGAACTGTCGTACACCACCGTCACCGCGCCGATCTCGGGCGTGGTGGCCTCGCGGTCCATCAAGACGGGCAATTTCGTGCAGATCAACACACCGATCATCCGCATCGTCGACCAATCGCGCCTCGAGGCCACGCTGAACGTGCCCGAGCGCGAGCTGTCCACGTTGAAGGCCGGCCTGCCGATCGCGTTGTCGGTGGACGCGCTGCCCGGCAAGGTCTTCCAGGGCACGGTCGACCGCATCGCGCCGGTGGTGGATTCGGGCAGCGGTACGTTCCGCGTGGTGGGTTCGTTCGCCAGCGATGGCGTACTGCAGCCGGGCATGTTCGGCCGCATCCGCATCGATTACGACCAGCGCGCCGATGCATTGGTGGTGCCGCGCGTGGCCCTGCTCGACGACGGCGATCCGGCAGTGTTCGCCGTGCGCGACGGCAAGGCCGCGCGCGTACCGGTGAAGGTGGGGTATGTGGACGGCGAATGGATCGAAGTGCGCGAAGGCCTGAAGGTCGGCGACCAGGTGGTCACTGCCGGCAAGGTGGCGCTGCGTGAAGGCAGTTCCGTGCAGGTGATCGGCGCCGAGCCGGCCAAGGTCGCCGCGAAGCCTGAAGCCGCCAAGACCGCCGGAACCAAGCAATGAGCACGCCCGGTCACTCTCCGGGGGATCACGGCCCCCACGCCGCCGGCGTCGACGGGACGATGGGAGGAGGCCTGGTCGAGTTCTCCACCCGCCGTCGCGTCACCATCGCGATGTTCTGGATCACGATGTTCCTGTTCGGCGTGATCGCGCTGGGCTCGCTGAAGGTCAACCTGCTGCCCGACCTCAGCTATCCCACGCTCACCGTGCGCACGGAGTACACGGGTGCCGCGCCGTCGGAAATCGAGACGTTGATCAGCGAGCCGGTGGAAGAAGCCGTCGGCGTGGTGAAGAACCTGCGCAAGCTGAAGTCGGTCTCGCGTACGGGCCAGAGCGACGTGGTGCTCGAGTTCGCCTGGGGCACGGACATGGACCAGGCCAGCCTGGAGGTGCGCGACAAGATGGAGGTCCTGTCGCTGCCGCTGGAAGCGAAGGCGCCGGTGCTGCTGCGCTTCAATCCGTCGACCGAGCCGATCCTGCGCCTGGTGCTGTCCAACAAGCAGGAACCGAAGAACGATACCGACGCGATCCGCCTGCTGACGGAGCTGCGCCGGTACGCCGACGACGACCTCAAGAAGAAGCTGGAGCCGGTCACGGGCGTGGCCGCGGTCAAGGTCGGTGGCGGCCTGGAAGACGAAATCCAGGTCGATATCGACCAGCAGAAGCTGGCCCAGCTCAGCCTGCCGATCGACACCGTCATCCAGCGCCTGCAACAGGAGAACATCAACATCTCCGGCGGACGCCTGGAGGAAGGCTCGCAGCGCTATCTCGTGCGCACGGTCAACCAGTTCGCGACGGTCAACGAGATCCGCGACATGCTGGTGACCACGCAGAGTGGCGGCGACAACGCCGCGGCGTCCGCCGCGGCACAGATGGCCGCCATCGCGGCGTCCACCGGCTCTGCGGAAGCCATGGCCGCGGCGGCCTCGGTGCAGAGCGCTTCGGGCGGGGGTGGCAATGTCATCGCCGGCGGCATGCCGGTACGGCTGAAGGACGTGGCCGAAGTGCGCCAGGGCTTCAAGGAGCGCGAGGCGATCATCCGCCTGGCCGGCAAGGAGGCGGTCGAACTCGCCATCTACAAGGAAGGCGATGCCAATACCGTGTCCACCGCGGAAGCGCTGAAGGCCAAGCTGGAACAGCTGAAGCAGCAGGTTCCGCCGGATGTGGAACTGACGATCATCGACGACCAGTCGCTGTTCATCGAACATGCCATCGCCGACGTCAAGAAGGATGCCGTGATCGGTGGCTTGCTCGCCATCCTGATCATCTTCCTGTTCCTGCGCGATGGCTGGAGCACGTTCGTCATCAGCCTTTCGCTGCCGGTCTCCATCGTCACCACGTTCTTCTTCATGGGTGAGCTCGGCCTCAGCCTCAACGTGATGTCGCTGGGCGGCCTTGCCCTGGCCACCGGCCTGGTGGTGGACGACTCCATCGTGGTGCTGGAAAGCATCGCCAAGGCACGCGAGCGCGGCCTGGGCATCCTCGACGCCGCCATGGTCGGCACGCGCGAGGTCAGCATGGCCGTCGTGGCGTCCACACTCACCACCATCGCGGTCTTCCTGCCGCTGGTGTTCGTGCAGGGCATCGCGGGCCAGTTGTTCCGCGACCAGGCGTTGACGGTGGCGATCGCCATCGGCATCTCGCTGATCGTGTCGATGACGCTGATCCCCATGCTGAGCTCGCTGAAGGGCCGGCCGCCGCTGGCATTCCCGGAAGAAGCACCGCATCCGCAGTGGAAGCCGGCCTCGCGTTGGCAGAAGCCGGTCGCCGCCAGCGGTCGTGGCATCGGCGCCGCCTTCCGCTATGTGTTCTTCGGCATCGCCTGGCTGGTGGTGCGTGCATGGCGGGGCATCGTCGCAGTGGTCGGCCCGGTCATGCGCAAGGCCAGCGACCTGACGATGGCGCCCTACCATCGCGCCGAGGCCGGTTACATGCGCCTGCTGCCGGCGTCGCTGCATCGCCCGTGGCTGGTGCTGGGCTTCGCCGCCGCCACGTTCCTCGTCGCGCTCGCGGCGGTGCCGATGCTCGGTGCGGACCTGATCCCGCAGCTGGCGCAGGACCGGTTCGAGATGACCGTGAAGTTGCCGCCCGGCACGCCGCTGGCGAAAACCGACGCCCTGGTTCGCGAACTGCAGAACAAGCATGCCAAGGATGAAGGCATCCATGCGCTGTACGGCGTCAGCGGCAGCGGCACGCGACTCGACGCCAATCCCACGGAAAGCGGCGAGAACATCGGCAAGCTGACGGTGGTCATGGCCAATGGCGGTAATGAAGCCATTGAAACGCGCGAGACCGAAGCGTTGCGCGCGACCATGAAGGACCACCCCGGCGCGCAGGTCGACTTCAGCCGGCCCGAGCTCTTCAGCTTCTCGACGCCGCTGGAAGTCGAACTGCGTGGCCAGGACCTGGCCAGCATCGAGCAGGCGGGCCAGAAGCTGGCGGCCCTGCTGCGCACCAACCCGCACTACGCCGACGTCAAGTCTACGGTGGAGCAGGGCTTCCCGGAGATCCAGATCCGCTTCGACCAGGAGCGCGCGGGTGCGCTGGGCCTGACCACGCGCCAGATCGCCGATGTCGTGGTGAAGAAGGTGCGCGGTGAAGTCGCCACGCGCTACAGCTTCCGCGATCGCAAGATCGACGTACTGGTACGTGCGCAGGAAGGCGACCGCGCCTCGGTGGAGAGCATCCGCCGGCTGATCGTCAATCCCGGCAGCGCACGCCCCGTGACCCTATCGGCGGTGGCCGACGTGGTGGCCACCACCGGCCCCAGCGAGATCCACCGCGCCGACCAGGTGCGCGTGGCCATCGTGTCGGCCAACCTGCGCGACATCGACCTCGGCAGCGCGGTGCAGGAAGTGCAGACGATGGTCGCCGAGAATCCGCTGGGAGCCGGCGTCGGCATGCACATCGGCGGCCAGGGCGAAGAACTGGCGGAATCGGTCAACTCGCTGCTGTTCGCGTTCGGCCTGGCGGTGTTCCTGGTGTACCTGGTGATGGCGTCGCAGTTCGAATCGCTGCTGCATCCGTTCGTCATCCTGTTCACCATTCCGCTGGCGATGGTGGGGGCGGTGGCTGCGTTGTTCCTGACCAACTCGCCGGTGTCGGTGGTGGTGTTCATCGGCCTGATCCTGCTGGTCGGCCTGGTGACGAAGAACGCCATCATCCTGATCGACAAGGTCAACCAGCTGCGCGAGGCCGGCGTGGCCAAGCGCGAAGCGCTGATCGAAGGCGCTCGCTCGCGCCTGCGCCCGATCATCATGACCACGCTGTGCACGCTGTTCGGCTTCCTGCCGCTGGCCACCGCGCCGCTGTTCGGCAGCCCGGGTGCCGAAGTGCGGTCGCCCATGGCCATCACCGTGATCGGCGGCCTGCTGGTCTCGACCCTGCTGACCCTGCTGGTCATCCCGGTCGTCTACGACCTGCTGGACCGGCGTGCCGATGCGTACTACCGCGAACGCGGCCGCCGCACCCGCAAGGCCGCGATGCAGCCGGTCGAAGGGGAGGGCGAACCCGCATGAGCGTCGCGGAGTTCAGCATCAAGCGGCCGGTCACGGCGGTGATGTTCTTCATCTCGCTGTTCGTGATCGGCCTGATCGCAGCGGTACGCCTGCCGCTGGAAGCCTTCCCCGAGGTGTCGCCGCCCTTCATCTTCGTATCGCTGCCGTACACCGGCTCGACACCGGAGGAGGTCGAGCGCACGGTGCTGCGTCCGGCCGAGGAAGCGCTGTCGACGATGGCCGGCATCAAGCGCATGGAGTCCAATGCCAAGGCCGAGGGCGCGCAGATCTTCATCCAGTTCTCCAACTGGGACCGCGATGTCGCCATCGCCGCGTCGGAAGCGCGCGAGCGGCTGGATGCGATCCGCGACGACCTGCCGGAAGACCTGCAGCGTTATTTCGTTTTCAAGTTCTCCACCACCGACCAGCCCGTGCTGCGGGTACGCCTCGCCAGCAAGACCGACCTGACCGGCGCGTACGACATGATCGAGCGCGAGTTCAAGCGGCGGATCGAGCGCATTCCGGGCGTCGCGCGCGTCGAAGTATCCGGCGCGCCGCCGAACGAGGTGGAGATCGCGATCAACCAGGACCGGTTGACCGCGCACAACCTGAGCCTCAACGACCTGACCACCCGGCTGCAGGCGGTCAACTTCTCGATTTCCGCGGGCGTCATCAGCGATGGGCCACAGCGCCTGCGCGTGCAGCCGGTCGGCGAGCTGACCGACCTGCAGCAGCTGCGCGACCTCGTGGTCGGCAGCGGCAACGTGCGGCTGGGGGATATCGCCGATGTGCGGCTGAAGCCGGCGCGCATGGACTACGGTCGTCGCCTTGATGGCCAGCCGGCGGTGGGCCTGGACATCTTCAAGGAGCGCAATGCCAACCTGGTGGAGGTCTCCAGCAGCGCGCTGAAGGAAGTGGAGGCGATCCGCTCGCAGCCATCGCTCAGCGACGTGCAGGTCAAGATCATCGAAAACCAGGGCGACAACGTCACTTCCTCGCTGCTGGAGCTGGCGGAAGCCGGCCTGATCGGCCTGGTGCTGTCGATCGTGGTGCTGTGGTTCTTCCTGCGGCACTGGCCGTCGGTGTCGATGGTGACGCTGGCCATCCCGATCTGCTTCGTGATGACGCTTGGGTTCATGTACTTCGCGGGCGTCACCCTCAACATCCTGTCGATGATGGGCCTGCTGCTGGCGATCGGCATGCTGGTCGACAACGCGGTCGTGGTGGTGGAAAGCATCTACCAAGAGCGCGAGAAGTACCCGGAGAATCCGGTCTGGGCCTCGATCGTCGGCACCCGCCACGTGGCGATCGCGCTCTCGGCGGGCACGTTATGCCACTGCATCGTGTTCGTCCCCAACCTGTTCGGCGAGCGCAATTTCCTGAGCATCTACCTGGGCCAGATCGCGATCACCATTTCGGTGTCGTTGCTGGCCTCGTGGCTGGTGGCGGTGAGCCTGATCCCGATGATCTCGGCGCGGCTGAAGACGCCGCCGCTGGTGCGCACCGAGACCGGCATCATCCCGCGCATGCAGAAGCGTTATGCAGGCCTGCTGCGCTGGACGCTGGAGCACCGCGGCTGGAGTGTGCTGGGCATCCTGCTGATCGTGGTCGTGAGCTTTGTGCCGATCAAGTTCACCAAGTTCGACATGTTCGGCGGCGACAGCGGCGGCGAAGCCGAGCTGTACTACCAGTGGAAGGGCGCCTACACCAAGGAGCAGATGTCCGACGAGATCCTGAAGGTCGAACAGTTCCTGCAGGCCAACCGCGAGAAGTACCACATCACCCAGGTGTATTCGTACTTCAGTGAACAGGGCTGGGGCGGCACGCAGGTGAAGTTCGACACGGACAAGTCCAGCGAAACCAAACCCCTGGTCGAGCAGCTTCGCAAGGACCTGCCGAAGTCGGCGCGCGCCAACATTGGCATCAACGGCGAAGGCGGCGGGCAGGGTGGCGGAGGCCAGCCGGGACAGAGCGTGTCCTTCCAGCTGGTGGGCGATTCGACGCAGACCCTGTCGGAAATCGCGAACGACCTGATCCCCATCCTCGCCAAGCGAAAGGAACTGCGCGACGTGCGCGTGGATGTCGGGGACCAGAACAGCGAGCTGACCGTGCGCGTGGATCGCGAGCGCGCCGCCGCGTTCGGCTTCAGTGCGCAGGAAGTCGCGCGCTTCGTCAGCCTGGCCCTGCGCGGTGCGCCACTGCGCGAGTTCCGTCGCGGCGAAACGGAAGTGCCCGTGTGGGTCCGCTTCGCCGGCGCCGAGGACTACGGAACGGAGGATCTTGCGGGCTTCATGGTGCGCGCGCCCGATGGCCGCACGGTGCCGCTGCTGAGCCTGGTGAACGTGGCCGTGCTGCCCTCGGCCACGCAGATCCAGCGCACCAATCGGCAGACGACGGTGACCGTGCAGGCGAACCTGGCCGAAAAGGTCACGGTGCCCGATGCGCGCAAGGCACTGGAAGAAACGCTGATGGGCATGAGCTTCCCGGCCGGCTACAGCTATTCCTTCGATGGCAGCGCGTTCCAGGAAGACGACGAGGCGATGGCGCAGATGATGTTCAACCTGCTGATCGCCCTGGTCATGATCTACATCGTGATGGCGGCGGTGTTCGAGTCGCTGCTGTTCCCGGCGGCGATCATGAGCGGCGTGGTGTTCTCGGTGTTCGGCGTCTTCTGGCTGTTCGCATTGACCGGGACGACGTTCGGCATCATGTCCTTCATCGGCATCCTGGTGCTGATGGGCGTGGTGGTGAACAACGGCATCGTGATGGTCGAGCACATCAACAACCTGCGACGGCGCGGCCTGTCCCGTACCGATGCGCTGGTGGAAGGCAGTCGCGAGCGCTTGCGTCCGATCCTGATGACGATGGGCACGGCCATCCTGGCGATGGTGCCGATCGCGATGGCGAACACTCAGATGGCGGGGGATGGACCGGCCTACGCGCCAATGGCCCGGGCCATCGCGGGTGGCCTGGCGTTCTCCACCGTGGTCAGCCTGCTATTCCTGCCGACCATCTACGCGATCCTCGATGACATGCGCAGCGGTACGGCGCGCATGATCACGCGGGCGCGCCAGGGACGCGGCGCATCCGCGGCTGCCCGCAGCGTCACTGCCCTGCACACGGAGTGACGGCGGCGTGGAAGTGAAAAAGCCGGGCAATGCCCGGCTTTTTTCTGGAGCAGGCTGCGATCAGCCGACCAGCTTGCCCAGCATCCGCAGTCCCCCCGTCCACACGCCGATGGCCGTCCCGAGGCTGGTCAGGAAGAAGTTCAGCAGCACGCGGGCCACGCGGTTCTTCCACCAGCCGCGCATCGTCTGCACATCGTCGCGCAACGCCATGAAGTCCGCGTACGTCGGCTTGCGCAGCGTGGCTTCCACGAAGGCGCTGACCGTGCCCGAGGCGAGCGCCGGGTGCAGCGGGGTCAGGGGAGAGGAAATGAACGCGGCGAGGATGCTCAGCGGATGACCGCCCGCGATCGCGCAGCCGATGGCACCCAGCACGCCGGTGGCCAGCACCCATTGCAGCAGCAGGTCGGAGCCGACGTCGACGCCGCCCTGCCAGAAACCCCAGGCGAAGCCGCCCACGAGGAATACGCCGATCACCACTTCCATCCACGGGAAGCGCGACTTGGCCTTCACGATCTCCAGCGATCGGCGGGTCTCGGCGGGATCCACGGTGTCCTCCTGCAGATGCCGGGTCAGGCCGGGCAGGTGGCCCGCACCGACCACCGCGAGCACGCGGTAGGGTGACGGGGTGCCGGCCGGCTTGCTGGTCGCCACCTGGCGCAGGGCGGCCGCCATGTACTGATCGCGCTCGGCGATGATGGCCTGGTAAAGCTGCGGGCTTTCCGCTGCGAATTCGCCGAAGCTGGACTCCATCATGTCGCCCTGCTTGAGCTTCTCGATTTCGTCGTCGCCGACTTCCTCGTCGCCGAACATGCTGGCCAGGATGCCGGCACCTACCTTGGTCCGCTGCCACCAGCCCAGGGACTGCAGGGCGCGCTTGAAGGTCAGTCCGACCTCGCGGTCGATCAGATGCACCGGCAGTCCGAGCGCCTGCGCATCCAGCGCGCCGGCCTTCAGTTCTTCTCCGGGCTCGACGTCCAACTGCTCGGCGAGGCGCCGCTGGTAGGCGGCCAGCGCCAGGTTGGCGGCGAACAGGTGTGTCTTGCCTTCGCGGATCACCTTGACCAGGTCCAGCCTGGCGAGCGTATCCGGATCGGTGAGCGACTGCAGGCGGCCCGGATCCAGTTCCACGGCCACGCTGTCGTACTCGCCGCTGGCGACGGCCGCGCGCACGGCGTCTACGCTGGCACGCGAGACGTGGGCGGTACCCAGCAGGGTGTAGTGCACGCCGTCGCGTTCGACGATCTCGTGGGGCTGGCCGTGCAGCGGGGCGACGGCGGCAAGGGGTTCGGTCATCGTGTCATTCGTCTTGCGGAGGCGTGGCGGTGCCATCGCCGAGGGTGCGTTGCATCTGCACGGTGTCCAGCCAGCGGTCGTGTTTCCAGGCGATGCCGCGGAACACACCCACCAGGACGAAGCCGAATTTCTCGTGCAAACGGATGGACGCGGTATTGGTGGGTTCGCCGATCACCGCGATCATCTGGCGATAACCGCGTGCCTCGCAGGCGTGGATCAGTGCCCGCATCAGTGCAGCGCCGATGCCCTGGCCCTGTCGGCCGGGGACCACGTAGACCGAGTTCTCGACGGTCTTGCGATAGCCCGTGCGGGCGCGATAGCTGCTGGCGTAGGCGTAACCGACGAACTCTCCGTCCAGCTCGGCCACCAGGTACGGATAGCCGGCGTCAAGCACGCTCCGCATGCGGAGCGCCATTTCATCGGCGTCGGGCACGTCGTATTCGTAGGTATTGACGTGAAGGCGGACTTCGTCCGCATACAGGGCGGTGATGGCCGGCACGTCGGCCGGCGTGGCGTCACGGACGATCAGCGGCACGTGCTGCCCTCAGTCGATATAGCGCTTGAGCAGGTCGCCGTACGCATCGATGCGGCGGTCGCGCAGGAACGGCCAGATGCGCCGCACGTGTTCGCTGCGCTGCAGGTCGACCTCGGCCATGAGGACGGTCGCGTCGCCCCCCGCTTCCGCAATGAACTCGCCCTGGGGCCCAAGGACGTGGCTGTTACCCCAGAACTGGATGCCGGACGCACCCATGGGGGAAGGCTCATGGCCGACGCGATTGCAGCTCAGCACCGGAAGACCGTTGGCGACGGCATGGCCGCGGTGGCTCAACACCCATGCGTCGCGCTGGCGATCCTTCTCCGCCTGCTCGTCGTCCGGGTCCCAACCGATCGCGGTGGGATACAGCAACAGGTCGGCGCCGGCCAGCGCCATCAGGCGCGCGGCTTCCGGATACCACTGGTCCCAGCAAACCAGCACGCCGAGGCGGCCGACCGACGTGTCGATCGGCGTGAAACCCATATCGCCCGGCGTGAAGTAGAACTTCTCGTAGAAACCCGGATCGTCCGGGATGTGCATCTTGCGGTACTTGCCGGCGATGCTGCCGTCCTTTTCGTAGACGACGGCGGTGTTGTGGTACAGACCGGCGGCGCGGCGTTCGAACAGCGAAGACACCAGCACCACGCCGTGCTGCTTCGCCAGTGCGCCGAGGCGCTCGGTGCTCGGGCCGGGAATCGGCTCGGCCAGGTCGAATTCGTGGACCGATTCGTGCTGGCAGAAGTACGCACCGTTATGCAGCTCCTGCAGAAGGACCAGCCGCGCACCACGCCGGGCCGCCTCGGCGACGCGCGCCTCGATCACCGCCAGGTTGGCGTCGGCATCGCCGTGGTTCTCTTCCTGGATCAGGGCAACGGGCAGGGTGGTGCGGCTCATCGTGAGGACAGGGCGGATGCGGGGGAGGCCGCATGGTAACGCGTCCACCGTGACGGCAGGCGTCCCGAGCGTGAATGCGCGCGCTCAGGGGGGGCCGCCCGCCGCTTCCCGTTGCTTCTGCCGCCGGCCAAGCGCCACCCCGGTGATCGCCCATGCCATGGCAACTCCCGCACCGATGAACATCGCGGCGGCCGGATGGTCGGCCAGTACGTCCAGCGCGCGCTTCAGCCAGCCGCTCAGCGCATCGCCGCCGCGGTAGACGACGGTGTCGATGAAGTTCTTCGCCTTGTATTTCTGCTCGGCGGGCACGACGGTATAGAGCATCTCGCGTCCGGGACGCACGAAGGCATATTCGCCCGCGCGCCGCACCACCATCACCACCACGAAGACCGCGAATACCGGTGCCAGCGCCAGCCACAGGAAGCCCGCCGCGACCACGACGGGCACGGCCACCAGCAGCACACCGACCCCCAGCTTCTGCGCAACACGCCCGGTGATGAACAACTGGCTGAGAATGGCCAGCGTCTGCACGACGGTGTCGATCAGGCCGAACACCTGGGTCTGCTCTTCCTTGTCGGCGAAACGCTCGGCGACCAGCTTGGCCTGTTCGAAATAGAGGAACGTGGTCACGGTCGCCAGCAACAGCACGAACAGTGCAATACCCGCCAGGTAGGGCGAGCGGAACACCGCGGTCGCGCCGGCGAAGGGATTTCCACCGAGCGGCTGGCGTCGGTGTTCCGCCGAACTGACGCCTGCGGGCAACGGGTGGCGATCGCGCCAGCGGTGCAGCCAGGTCGCGGTGGCGGCGCTGGCGCCGATCAGCAGTGCAGACAGCAGCATCAGGCCGCCGTGTCCCAGCGGCTTCACCAGCAGCGTGGTCATCAGCGGACCCACCAGGCCGCCCAGGCTCGCGCCGGTGGCGATCAGGGCGAACAGGCGCTTGGCTTCGTGGCTCTCCATCACGTCGGCGAGCACGCTCCACGCCAGCGAGATCATCAGCAGGTTGATGACCGACACCCAGATGTAGAAGGTGCGCGCCAGCCAGACGTCCTCCGGCTGCGCCAGCATCGCCGCGCCATAGCCGAGCAGGCTGGCCACGACCATGCCGAATACCCACGGCACGATGCGCCGGCGGGAAACCTTCGATGCGATCCACCCGTACAACGGAAGTACCGCGAGGGTGGCGACGAAGGTGCCGGTGAACAGCCACTGCAGGTTGTCGACGCCGCCCGCGACGCCCATCGTTTCGCGGATCGGCCGCAGCATGAAGTAGCCGGCGAACAGCAGGAAGAACATCGCCAGCCCCGCGCCGACCACGGGTGCTTCGTGGTCGCGGACGTTGAAGACGCGGGCAAGCCAGGCGGAGATGCCTTGCGCGGGAGGCGAAGGCATGCGCTCAGGCCACGGCAGCGATCAGGGCGTCGCGCTGGGCCGCGGTCAGGTCGGGACCCATGCCTGCCCTCAGGTTGTCGGTTTGCCGGTCCGGTTTGCCGGTGGCGGGAATGACGGCCGTCACGGCAGGGTGGCTGAGCGCGAACTTCAGGAACGCCTGTGCCCACGAGCCGATGCCTGCGTCGACCAGGGCCGCGGGGACGGACTTGTCCTTCACCTGCGCAAATAGCTTTCCGTCCTCGAACGCGCGGTTGATGAGGACGGCGACGCCCAAGTCCTGCGCCAGCGGCAGCACGCGCGTCTCCGCACCGCGGCTGATGACCGAGTAGTTGATCTGGAGGAAGTCCGGCTTCTCCGCCTGCACGACGTTGGCAAGCTCGTCCTGCGCGCGCTCGACGTAATGGGTGACGCCCACGTACTTCACCTTGCCCTGCGCCTTCAACTCGCGCGCCACGGCCATCTGCGTCTTCAGGTCGCCCAGGTTGTGGACCTGCAGCAGCGCGACCTTGTCGGTCTTCAGGCGACGCAGCGTGTCCTGGAACTGCGCGATACCCGCCGCGCGCCCGCTCACGCCGGACAATTTGGTGGCCAGCCAGGCCCTGCCGGTCAGGTTCTGCTCCGCCAGCAGCGCCCCCATCACGTCCTCGGCGACGCTGTAGGTGGGCGCGGTATCGATCAGGGTGGCGCCGGCGGCGAAGAACCGCTTCAGTACCTCGCGCAGCGGGTCCAGTTCCGCGGCGCTCTGGCCCACTTCAAAGCTGCCGGAGGTGCCCATGCCGATGACGGGGATGCGCTCGCCGGTCGACGGGATGGCACGGGTGTTCAGGGGCGCTGGTGCGGTCGGCGTCGTGGCCGATGCCGGCTTGGCCCCGCCCACGCCGCCGGCCTGTGCCGTATCGCGGCAGGCGGCCAGGCCCATGCCTGCCGTGGCCAGCGCGGTGCTTGTCAGGAACTTGCGTCGTGAATACACGGCCGTCTCCTAGCTCAAGGGGAAACGGTGGTTATCCGGGATCGTGTGAGGCGAGATGTAAACGAAGCGTTCAATCTGCGCCCAACTGATGTCACGGTGCCACGAACCGTGGCGCCTTCGCTCAGTCAGCCGATCAGTCCTGAAGGCAACTGCATGGTGATGCAGTGCAGGCTGCCGTTCTGCCAGATCAGCGCGCGGCACGGCACCTGCACGATCTCACGGTCTGGATACGCCTGCGCCAGGACTTCGGCGGCGATATCGTCGGCGGGGTCGCCGTAGGCCGGCATCAACACCGCGCCATTGATGATTAGATAGTTCGCGTACGACGCCGCCAGGCGACGCCCACCGTCGATCACGGGCTGTGCCCAAGGAAGCGGGAACGTGCGATAGGCATGGCCATCCGCCGTGCGCAGCGCGGCGATGTCTGTGGCCATGGCCTGCAGCTCGGCGAAATGCACGTCGCCGGCATCGTCGCACGCCTGGTAGACGATGGCATCGTCCGGTGCGAAGCGGGCGAGGGTATCGATGTGGGCGTCGGTGTCATCGCCCTCCAGATAGCCATGGTCCAGCCACAGCACGCGGTTCTGTCGCAGCCAGCCTGTCAACTTGGCGGTCAGCTCATCCCGAGACGCGGCAGGGTGGCGTTCGTGCAGGCATTGCCAAGTGGTGAGCAGGGTGCCTGCGCCATCCGTTTCGATAGCGCCACCTTCCAAAGCAAAATCAATACTTTGGACGAAATAATTGTGAAACAGTTGCATGCCGGACAACTCGCCGACCAGGCGATCGTCGCGACGGGCTTCGTACTTCCCGCCCCAGCCGGTGAAGCGGAAGTCGAGCAGCTTGAAACGGCCCCCGTCCCGCAGCGTGATGGGGCCGGAATCGCGCAGCCAGGTATCGTCGTACTCGGCCGGCACGAAGCGCACGTTCGCCATCTCCACGCGCGCGGAACGCAGCCGGGCCTCGGCATAGGTCTGCAGGTCGTCGTCTGCGACGCAGATCAGCACGGGCTGGAAACGGGTGATCGCGGCCACCAGGGCGACGTAGGTTTCCTCCACGTCGGCGAGGCGATCGGCCCAGTCGGTCTCGGCATGCGGCCAGGCGATCAGGATCGCGGACTGGGGCTCCCACTCCGCAGGAAAGCGATAGGCATCGGTCATCGGGTTGCAGGGCGCGCGGGCACCGGTCAGCGGATGGGAGGCTTGGGGCCGACTTCTTCGGCGGACGCCTTGTTGAGCACCACGTCGATGACGCGGCTCTTCTCGAAGTAAACGGTGAAACCTGGATAGACCCAGCGATGGATCACAGGCCACTGGCGCTTCTGTCCGCCCCGGGGTTCCAGCTTCTGCTGGGGCGTGCCGAAGCGGGCTTCGACGTCGGCGGCCGACTGCCCCCGCACGGGCGCGGCGGCAGGTTGTTCCTGGGCGCGTTCGATCAGCAGTGTATCGGCGGACACCGGGCCTGCGAGGCCGAGCATGGCGATCAACGGAAGTGCGAGGGCGCGACGGCTCATGGTGGAACTCCCCTGGATGATCTGCCTTTTATAACAAAAGGCAGGTAACAAAAAACCGCCCGAAGGCGGCTTTCCGTGCATTGCCGGCCGGAGCCGGCAGCGCCGTTCTCAGCGCTGGCGCGCCTTGAAACGGGGGTTGGACTTGCAGATCACGAAGACCTTGCCGCGGCGGCGGACCACCTTGCAGTCGCGGTGACGGGCCTTCGCCGACTTCAGGGAGGACAGGACCTTCATGAGTTGAAACCTCGGCGTAAAAGAATATGGGGTAAAGCGAAGCCCGCTATTCTAGCGGCAATTCCGCTGGGTTATCAAGCGGTTGCGGAGGGTGTCGGTGCGCCGTGCGTTCCGGGGCGTTCCAGGGGGCGCCATAATGAGCGGAAAACGCTTGGAGTTCCCATGTCCGATACCGCTCCCGTCCTCACCATCGATGGTCCCTCCGGGGCCGGCAAGGGTACCGTGAGCCGGCTCGCCGCGGCCCGGCTTGGCTGGCACTATCTCGATTCGGGCGCGCTGTATCGCGCCGTCGGCGTCGCGGCCAGTTGGGCGGACCTCGATATTTCGGATCCGGCCGCCCTGGTCAGGTGCGCCTTCGATACCCGGGTGAGCTTCCGGGAGTCGGAGCAGGGATTGAGGGTGATCGTCGACGATCTGGATGCCACCGACGAGCTTCGTCTTGAAACCACGGGCGCCCTCGCGTCCGCCATCGCCGCCATTCCCGAGGTCCGCTCGGCCCTGAAGGAGCGCCAGCGGGCGTTCCGGCAGATGCCGGGGCTGGTCGCCGATGGCCGGGACATGGGAACGGTGATCTTCCCGGATGCTCCCTACAAGGTCTTCCTGACGGCCAGTGCCGACGAACGGGCGGAAAGGCGGTATAAGCAGTTGAAAGACAAAGGGGTTTCCGTCACAATCGACGGTCTGCTTCGCGAGATCCTCGCCCGCGACGCCCGTGACGCCCAGCGCACGGTGGCGCCCCTGAGACCGGCCGACGACGCCGTCCTCATCGACACCACCGGCCTCGGCATCGACGCGGTCGTCGAGCGCGTGCTGGCCCTGGTGCCTGCGCGCGCAGGTTAGGTCCCGCGCTGCAGAAGGCTCGCGCCGCATCCGTGGCGCGTTTTTCCAACCACAACACTCACGGCCATACGCAATCCCGCGCCGGCCGACAACGGGTGGACCTTGTGCACGTCCGTGCGCAGGTCTGTTTCATCAACCGAGTATTTTTTCAATGACCGAATCATTTGCCGAACTGTTTGAACAGAGCCAGACCCAACTGGCCAAGCTGAAGCCGGGCGCCATCGTCACCGGCGTCGTCGTGGAAGTCCGCAACGACGTCGTGGTGATCAACGCCGGCCTGAAGTCCGAAGGCATCGTGCCGATCGAACAGTTCCGGAACGACGCCGGCGAAATCGACGTGGGCGTGGGCGACGAAGTGAAGGTGGCCCTCGACTCGATCGAGAACGGCTTCGGCGAAACCGTCCTCTCGCGCGAGAAGGCCAAGCGCGCCATGGTGTGGGACGAGCTGGAGCAGGCGCTGGAGAAGAACGAGACCATTACCGGCCGTATCAGCGGCAAGGTCAAGGGTGGTTTCACCGTCGACATCAAGGACGTCCGTGCGTTCCTGCCCGGCTCGCTGGTCGACGTGCGCCCCGTGCGCGACCCGGGCTACCTGGAAGGCAAGGAGCTGGAGTTCAAGCTCATCAAGCTGGATCGCAAGCGCAACAATGTGGTCGTCTCCCGCCGTGCGGTGGTCGAGAGCGAGCATTCGGAAGAGCGCGAGCAGCTGATGGACAAGCTGCAGGAAGGCGTGGTGCTGAAGGGTGTGGTCAAGAACCTCACCGACTACGGCGCGTTCGTCGACCTGGGCGGCATCGATGGCCTGCTGCACATCACCGACATGGCATGGAAGCGCGTGCGTCATCCTTCCGAAGTCGTGGAAGTCGGCCAGGAACTGGACGTCCGCGTGCTGAAGTACGACCGTGAGCGCAATCGCGTCTCGCTGGGCCTGAAGCAGCTGGGCGAGGATCCGTGGGACAACATCGCGCGTCGTTACCCGGCCAACAGCCGCGTGTTCGGCAAGGTCTCCAACGTCACCGATTACGGCGCGTTCGTCGAGATCGAGCCGGGCGTCGAAGGCCTGGTGCACGTATCCGAGATGGATTGGACCAACAAGAACGTCAACCCGTCCAAGGTCGTGCAGGTCGGCGACGAAGTCGAAGTGATGGTGCTGGACGTGGACGAAGAGCGTCGCCGCATCTCGCTGGGCATGAAGCAGGTCGCCGCCAATCCGTGGGAGACCTTCGCGGCCACCCACAAGAAGAACGACAAGGTGTCCGGCCAGATCAAGTCGATCACCGACTTCGGCATCTTCATCGGCCTGGACGGTGGCATCGACGGCCTGATCCACCTGTCGGACATTAGCTGGAACACCACCGGCGAAGACATCGTGCGCAACTTCAAGAAGGGCGACACGCTGGAAGCCGTGGTGCTGGCCGTGGACCCGGAGCGCGAGCGGATCAGCCTGGGCGTGAAGCAGCTTGAGCAGGATCCGTTCGGCCAGTACATGGCGGCGCATCCGAAGGGCTCGAAGGTCGAAGGTACAGTGAAGGAAGTGGACGCCAAGGGCGCCACGGTCGAACTGGCCGACGGCATCGAAGGCTACGTGATGGCGCGCGACATCAGCTACGACCGCGTGGACGATGCCAGCCAGCACCTGAAGGTCGGCGACAAGGTCGAAGCCAAGTTCATCGGCATGGACCGCAAGGGCCGCACGCTGCAGCTGTCGATCAAGGCGAAGGACGAAGCCGAGACGGCCGAAGCGCTGGCCGAGTACAACAAGTCGGCCGCCGAAGCCTCCACCGGTACCACCAGCCTGGGCGCGCTGCTGCGTGCACAGCTGGACGGTGGCAAGTCCGAGTAAGCGGCTCGCGCCGTTGCACGACCCTCAGCAGTAACGTTCCCCGCCGGCCCGGAAATCCCGGGCCGGCGCGGGCACATCCGCCCGAATTCCGCACGCGATGACCAAATCCGAACTCATCGAGATCCTCAGCCGCCGCCAGCCGCACCTCAAGGCCGAGGATGTGGATCTGGCCGTCAAGGCACTGCTGGAGATGATGGGTGGCGCCCTGTCGCAGGGCGACCGCATCGAGATCCGCGGCTTCGGAAGCTTTTCGCTGCACTATCGTCCGCCGCGCATGGGCCGCAACCCCAAGACGGGCGAATCGGTCGCGCTGCCGGCCAAGCACGTTCCCCACTTCAAGCCGGGCAAGGAGCTGCGCGAACGCGTCAGCGACGTCACCCCGATCGAAGAGGCGGGGGAGTAGCACGTCGCCGGGCACGTGTCGTAGCCTGCCGACTCCGTTAAGCTAGGCGCCGTCCTGCAAGGAGTCGCCTGATGAACATGTTCCGCCTGGTCGTCGCTCTGTTGTTCCTGGCCTATGGACTCATCATCGGTATGCTCAATACGCAGCCGATCACGCTGAAACTCCTGTTCACAGAATTCCAGACGTCGTCCGGCGTGGGCATCATGCTGTCCCTCCTGCTCGGCGTCGTGGTTGGCGGGCTCATCGTGCTCGCCACCCTGGTATGGCCGCTGTACGCGAAGCTCAGGAAGGCGACCCGCGCCCAGCCCCCCGTGACGAATGCAGCGGGAACGTCGTTGCCCCCGGATGGCGGTGCCTGAGCCCATGGCGTTCCTCACCGAATGGTTCTGGTTCTTCCTTTTCCTGCCGCTGGCCGCGCTCAGCGGCTGGATCATCGGTCGACGCGGTGGCCAGCGGCATGGCGACACCCAGGTCAGCCGCCTGTCCAGCACCTATTTCCGTGGCCTCAATTACCTGCTCAACGAACAGCCCGACAAGGCGATCGAGCTGTTCCTGCACATCGCTGAGCTGGACAAGGAAACGTTCGAGACCCAGGTCGCATTGGGGCACCTGTTCCGCAGGCGGGGCGAAGTCGATCGCGCCATCCGCCTTCACCAGGGACTCGTACAGCGTGCCGACCTGAGTGATGCGCAGCGCGTCCAGGCGTTGCTGGCCCTGGGTGAGGACTACATGCGGTCCGGCCTGCTGGATCGTGCCGAAACCGTCTTTACCGACCTGGCCCGGATCGACCAGCGCGCGCCGCAGGCGCTCAAGCACCTGATCGGCATCTACCAGGCAGAACGCGACTGGGAGAAGGCGATCGACAACGCGCGTCGCTACGAGGAAGTCACTGCGGAACCGATGGGAAAGCTGATCGCCCAGTTCGAGTGCGAACTCGCCGAGCGGCATCGCACGGCGAACAACATCGACGATGCCCGGGCCGCGGTCGCCCGCGCGTACCAGGCCGATGCGGGCAGCGTGCGTGCCGGCATCATCGAAGGGCGTATCGAAACCGATGCAGGCAATGCCGAAGCCGCCATCCGCGCGTTCGAGCGTGCCGCCCGCCATGACGCCGATTACCTGCCGGAGGTCCTGCCCAGCCTGCTGGAAAGTTACGACCAGGTAGGCGACCTGTCCGGCGCGCGCGCTTTCCTCTCGGAGATGTGCGAGCACTACCGTGGCATCGCGCCGGTTCTCGCATTGACGAAGCTCGTCGAACGCCAGGAGGGCGTCGCCGCCGCGCGCGCCTACCTGGCGCGCCAGCTGAAGGATCGGCCGTCGGTCCGCGGCGAGGCGTCGCTGATCGACCTGACGCTGGCCGAGGGCGCCGACCCCGCGGCCACGTTGCACGACCTGAAGCACATCACCGACCAGTTGCTGGTACGCAATCCGAGCTACCGCTGCACGCGCTGCGGGTTCGGCGCCCGCACGCACCACTGGCAATGCCCCAGCTGCAAGGAATGGGGCACGGTCAAGCCCTTGTTGAACTACGCGGTGGTCTGATGGGGGACCTGTTCGTCTGGCTGGCCCTGCCCGCGCTGGGCGCGGCCATCGCCACGTGGTGGGCGCGCCGCTATGCGCTGCGTGGCAACCTGATGGACCAGCCGGGAGAGCGTCGCAGCCATGCGGTGGCCACGCCTCGCGGGGGGGGCATCGCGATCGTGCTGGTCGTGTTCGCCGCGGGTGTCTACTTGGCTTGGCAGTCGGCGTCCCTGGGCGCGTTGTGGATCGGCTTCCTGCCGGGGTTGCTGATCGTGGCCGGTATCGGGTGGTGGGACGACCATCGTCCGCTGTCGCCCTGGTTACGCCTGGCGGTGCAGGCGATTGCGGCCGCGATGCTCGCGGTTGGCGTGGCGTGGCAGTCCGGCCATTGGCTTCCTGCGGTGATCGTGTTCGGATCAGCGATGGTGCTGGTCAACGTCTGGAACTTCATGGACGGCATCAATGGCCTGGCGACGAGTCAGGCCGCCATTGCCGCAGTGGCGTACGCCGGCCTGTTGGCAGGGGAATGGCGGTGGCTGGCGCTGGCCCTGCTCGCGGGTTGTCTGGGCTTCCTGCCTTTCAACTTCCCCAGCGCCCGCATTTTTCTGGGGGATGTGGGGAGCGGTGCGTTGGGTTACGCATTGGCGGGGCTGGCCGCGGCGGCGCTCATCGCGTTGCCCCCTGTGAGCGCCCCCCTCCTGCTATTGCCGCTGTGCGCCTTTCTCGTCGACGCGGGCTTCACGCTGATGGGGCGCATGCTGCGCGGCGAGCGGTGGTGGACGCCGCATGTCGGGCACCTGTATCAACAGGCGGCGCGGCGATATGGACATACGGCTGTCACCACGGTTTACATGGCGTTCGGTGGCGTTAGCTTATTGTTAAGCTATGCGCTGTCAGGGTCGGTCACTTCGGCGCCTGTCCTCGCCTTCATCATGCTGTACGCGCTGGGCGGGGCACTTTGGTTTTCATTGCGCCGGGGATGGCGCGATTAGTATCAGGAGAGGGAACTGATGGAATCCTGGCGGGACCGACTGAGCGGCTTCATGCCGCGCGCCCTCGTGGCGGCACATGACCTGGCCATGGTGTGGCTGTGCTGGCAGGTCCTGCATCGATTCCGTTACGCCATGTTGGCGCACGCCCCCGACTTCCCCCTGTGGTCCAACGAAATCGCGGTCGTCCTGCTGGCTCAGGGTGCTGTTTTCTGGTGGATGGGGCTGTACCGGGGCCTGTGGCGTTTTGCCAGCCTGCCGGACCTCTGGAACATCGTGAAGGCGTGCGCGCTGGGATTCCTGGGCGTGGTGCTGGGCCTGTTCTTCTACAACCGTTTCGGCTCCACGCCGCGCGCCGTGCTGGGCTTCTATCCTTTTGCCCTCGTGGGATTCCTCGGTCTGCCCCGCCTGGCTTATCGCGCCTGGAAGGACAGCCAGGTCCAGCGCAGCAACGAGAGCGCCTCGCGCGTCCTGGTCCTGGGGGCGGGGCGGGCCGGCGAGGCGCTGGTCCGCGAACTCCGCCGGACCGGTGTCTACCATCCGGTGGCGTTCCTGGATGATGCAGCGCGGCTCCATGGCTCCAAATTGCTCGGCATCCCGGTACTGGGTGGCCTGGAGAATGCAGCGGCGGTCGCGCGGGAAACGGCGGCGCGGATGCTGGTGATCGCCATGCCGTCCCTGGATGCACCGTCCATGCAGCGCGTGGTCGCGATCTGCGAGAGCACCGGTTTGCCGTTCCGCATGGTGCCCCGTCTGGTGAATGTCCTGGAAGGCCAGTCCATGCCGGGTGACCTCAAGGAAGTGGCGATCGAGGACCTGCTGGGCCGCAAGTCCGTCACGCCCGACTGGAAGCTGATCCGGGGCTGGCTGGGGGGACGGACGGTCATGGTGACCGGCGCCGGTGGCTCCATCGGTTCGGAGCTCTGCCGCCAGTGCGCCCGACACGGTGCCCAGCGGATTGCGCTGGTCGAGATCGACGAACTCGCGCTCATCACCATCCAGGGCGATCTGCGGCGCGCCTTTCCCGATCTCGAAGTGTTGCCGGTGCTCGGCAACTGCGGAGATCCCGCGGTCATCGCGCACGCCTTGCGCGTGGCGGAACCCGATGCGGTCTTCCATGCCGCGGCCTACAAGCAAGTGCCCTTGCTGGAAGGGCATCTGCGGGAAGCCATCGGCAACAATGTGCTGGCGACCGAAACCGTGGCGCGCGCCTGCCGCGAGGCGGGCGTGGGCACCTTCGTGCTGATCTCGACGGACAAGGCGGTGGATCCGGTCAACGTGCTCGGCGCGACCAAGCGGCTGGCCGAGATGGCCTGCCAGGCGCTGGATGATGCGCGTTCCACCACGCGCTACGTCACCGTCCGCTTCGGCAACGTGCTGGATTCCGCCGGCAGCGTGGTGCCCCTGTTCCGCGAGCAGATCCGCAAGGGCGGACCGGTCACCGTGACCGATCCCGACGTCACGCGCTATTTCATGACGATCCCGGAGGCCTGCCAGCTGATCCTGCAGGCGGCGTCGGGTGCGGCGCATGCATCCATCTATACCCTGGACATGGGCGATCCGGTGCCGATTCGCCTGCTGGCCGAACAGATGATCCGACTGGCGGGCAAGCAGCCGGGACGGGATATCGCCATCGTCTACACCGGCCTGCGTCCCGGCGAGAAGCTGCACGAGACGCTGTTCCACGCGGATGAGCGCTACCAGCCCACTTCCCACTCGAAGATCATGAAGGCGCTGGCGCGCGACGTGTCGCCTGAATTCCTCGATCTGGCGATACAGCGCCTGCGCGCCGCGCATGCGCGCTACGACACCGCCGAGCTGGGTGAAGTGCTGCGCGTGGCCGTGCCCGAGTTCGCCCCGCTGTCAAACGAACAGGACGAAGCGTCGGCTAATATCGTGGTATTCCCAGGCCGCGACGCGCGCAGGACCCGATGACCCGAGCCCGAATCCGAAAGGCCGTGTTCCCCGTGGCGGGGCTCGGCACCCGCTTCCTGCCCGCCACCAAGACCGTGCCCAAGGAAATGCTGCCGATCATCGATCGGCCGTTGATCCAGTACGCCGTGGACGAAGCGATCGAGGCCGGGTGCGACACGCTGGTCTTCGTCACGAACCGTTACAAGCATGCGGTCGCCGATTACTTCGACAAGGCCTACGAACTCGAGCAGAAGCTGGAGCGCGCAGGCAAGGCCGAGCAACTGGAGCTGGTGCGCAACGTGCTGCCGCCGCACGTCCGCGCCGTCTTCGTCACGCAGGCCGAAGCGCTGGGACTGGGGCATGCGGTGTTGTGTGCCAAGCCCATCATCGGCGACGAGCCTTTCGCCGTGCTGCTGCCGGACGATCTGATCTGGAATCGCGGCCCGGGCGCGCTCAAGCAGATGGCCGATGCCGCGGAGGCGAGCGGAAGCAGCGTCATCGCGGTGCAGGACGTGCCGCGGGAGCAGACCGGCAGCTATGGCATCGTGGCGACCGACGCCTTCTCGGGACGGGAGGGGCGCATCAGCGCCATTGTCGAGAAGCCCAAGCCCGATGTCGCGCCCAGTACGCTGGCCGTCGTGGGCCGGTATGTGCTCGATGCGCGCATCTTCTCCCTGCTGGAGAGCACGACGCCCGGCGCGGGTGGCGAAATACAGCTGACCGACGCCATCGCCGCGCTGCTGGCCGAGAAGCCGGTCCATGCGTACCGTTTCCAGGGCACGCGGTTCGATTGCGGTACGCACATCGGCCTTATCGAAGCCACCATCCGTTATGCGCTCGACCACGAAAAGCTCAGCGACGCGGCGCGTGACACCATGCAGCGCGCGTTGAACGAGCTCGGCGTTCGGGATCTGGGCTGACCGTACTCAAGGGGTATCGGGAGACG
Organism: Pseudoxanthomonas sp.; assembly: GCF_002863005.1. GTDB lineage: Bacteria > Pseudomonadota > Gammaproteobacteria > Xanthomonadales > Xanthomonadaceae > Pseudoxanthomonas_A. The sequence goes on along the minus strand of NZ_PKDG01000044.1, from coordinate 55,970 downwards.
GGCACGGTGCTTTCGGCCGGCAATTACTACGCGGCGACCGCGGGCTCGCCCCCGCCGTTGCCGACGTTGGGCTCGCGCACAGAGGCCTCGGTCTGCGTGATCGGGGCCGGCTTCGCAGGACTCAACACGGCCCTGGGCCTTGCCGAGCGCGGCACGGAGAATGTCGTGTTGCTGGAAGCGGACACCCCGGCCTTCGGTGCGTCCGGGCGCAACGGCGGCTTTGTGTTTGCAGGCTTTTCCCGTGGCGAAGCCTCACTGGTGCGCGACCTGGGCCAGGCACGCGCGAAAGCGCTCTACGCCGGCACCACCGGGGCGGTGGAGCTGATTCGCAGACGCATGGTGCGTCACGGGATCGAATGCGACGACACGCAGGCCGGCATCATCTGGGCGAACTGGTTCCGCGACCAGAATGTACTGAAGCAGCGTCAGGAATTGCTGGCGCAGGCATTCGGACGTGACTGGCAATGGCGGGATCGTGACCAGGTACGCCGCGACCTTTTGACGGACCGGTACCACGATGCCCTGTTCGAACCGCAGGCGTTCCACTTCCATCCGTTGAAGTACGCGAACGGGCTCGTACGGGTGGCGACGGCGCAAGGCGTCTCGATCTTCGCCCGGTCGCCCGCGACATCGCTTGAGCGCGCCGGTGAGGGTTGGCGCATCACCACGCCGTCGGGCAGCGTCGAGGCCCGGCATGTCGTGCTGGCATGCGGCGGCTATCTCGCGGGCCTGCATCGCCAGGTCGATGCAGGCGTGCTGCCGATCGCCACGTACGTGATGGTCACCGCGCCGCTGGGCGCGCGCATGGACGAGGCGATGCGCACGCGCGCCGCGGTCTACGACACCCGCTTCGCATTCGATTATTACCGGCCGTTGCCGGACTCACGCTTGTTGTGGGGAGGCCGCATCTCGGTCCTGGACCGTTCGCCCCACGCGGTGAAACGCCTGCTGTACCGCGACATGCTCAAGGTATTCCCACAGCTCGATGGCGTCGAGGTCGACTACGCGTGGTCGGGGCTGATGAGCTACGCCCGTCACGAGATGCCGCAGATCGGTCAGGTGGAACCCGCTCTGTGGGTCGCGCAGGCCTTCGGGGGGCATGGTGTGGCGCCCACCACGCTCGCAGGCGAGCTGATTGCCGCTGCCATCGCGGAAGGCGACGAGCGCTGGCGCTCCTTCTCCCGCTACGGACTCGTGTCTGCCATGAAGCCTGCCGGCTTCCTGGGAGCCCAGCTGAGTTACTGGTGGGCGGAGGCGAAGGACGCCTGGAAGGCCCGCCGTGAAAAGGCGACTGAGGCATGAGTGCGCCGGAAGACGTCATCGGCTTGGATGACTTCATGCGTGTGCACCTGTGCGCGGGAACCGTGCTGCGGGTCGAGCCGTTTCCCGAAGCGCGCAAACCCGCGTGGAAGGTATGGGTCGACTTCGGCCCCCACGGTGTGAAGAAGACCAGCGCGCAGATCAGGGGTCTGTATGCGCCCGAAGACCTCGCGGGACGACAGATCGTCGGTGTCATCAATTTCCCGCCCAAGCAGATCGGGCCGTTCTCCTCGGAATTCCTGTTGACGGGATTCCCGACCGACGAGGGCGTGGTGGTGACGACGATCGAGCGCCCGGTGCCGGATGGAGCCCGCATGGCATGAGCGTGCTTCGCGGCAAAGAAATGGCGCCTTGCGGCGCCATTTCCATTTCTGCCTTGAAGACACGGCTTACAGCGATTCGAAGATCCCGGCTGCACCCATGCCCGTACCGATGCACATGGTGACCATGCCGTACTTCTTCTGGTGGCGACGCATGCCGTGCACGATCGTTGCGGTGCGGATGGCGCCGGTGGCACCCAGCGGATGGCCCAGGGCGATCGCGCCGCCGAGAGGGTTGATCTTCGAGGCATCCAGTTCGCTGTCACGGATCACGGCCAGTGCCTGCGCGGCAAAGGCTTCGTTGAGTTCGATCCAGTCCAACTGGTCCTTGGTCAGGCCTGCCTGCTTCAGGGCTTTCGGAATCGCCGCTATCGGGCCGATGCCCATCACTTCCGGGCGCACGCCGGCGACCGAGAAGCTGACGAAGCGTGCCAGCGGAGTCAGGCCGTAATCCTTGATCGCCTGCTCGGAGGCGAGCAGCACGCCGGCTGCACCGTCGCTCATCTGCGACGACGTGCCCGCGGTGACGGTGCCGCCGAACTGCGGGTTGCGGAACACGGTACGCAGCTTCGCCAGGCCCTCCAGCGAAGTATCGGCGCGCGGGCCCTCGTCCTGTTCGACCAGCAGCTTCTTCAGGCGCACCGTGTTGCCGGCGAGGTCTGGCTGGCGCGAGATCACCTCATAGGCGCTGATCTCGTCCCGGAACTCGCCCGCGGCCTGCGCTGTCAGGGCCTTCTGGTGCGAAGCCACGGCAAACGCATCCTGGTCTTCGCGCGAGATCTTCCATTCCTCGGCCACTTTCTCGGCGGTGATGCCCATGCCGTAGGCGATGGCCACGTGGTCGTTGTCGAACACGCTGGGCGCCATGGCGATCTTGTTGCCCATCATCGGCACCATGCTCATGCTCTCGGTACCGCCGGCGAGCATCAGGTCGGCGTTGCCGAGCCGGATCTGGTCCGCCGCCATCGCCACGGCCTGCAGGCCGGACGAGCAGAAGCGGTTGATGGTCTGCGCAGCGATCGTGTTCGGCAGGCCTGCCAACAGCAGGCCGATGCGCGCCACGTTCATGCCTTGCTCGGCCTCCGGCATCGCGCAGCCGATGATCGCGTCGTCGATGCGATTGACGTCGATGCCCGGCGCCTGCGCCACGACCGACTTCAGCACGTGCGCCAGCATGTCGTCCGGGCGGGTGTTGCGGAACACGCCCTTGGGCGCCTTGCCGACCGGCGTGCGGGTGGCGGCGACGATATAGGCTTCTTGTACTTGCTTGCTCATGTCTCGGTGTCCTGTGTCGTCGTCGGTCAATTACGCAGCGGCTTGCCGGTCTTCAGCATGTGCGCGATGCGGGCCTGGGTCTTTTCCTGCTGGGCCAGTTCGACGAAGTGCTTGCGTTCCAGCGTGAGCAGCCACTCCTCGTCGACCACAGCGCCGCGATCCACTTCGCCCCCGCACAGCACGGTGGCGATGCGAACCGCGATCTCGTAGTCGTAAGGGCTGATGAAGCGGCCTTCCAGCATGTTCACCAGCATCATCTTGAAGGTGGCGATGCCGACGTCGCCGGCCACCTGGATGCGGCGGGCGGGCAGGGGCGGGCGGTAGCCGGTCTCGGCCAGCGCCAGCGCTTCCTGCTTGGCGATGTGGAGCAGCTCGTAGGCATTGAAGGCGACCTTGTCGCCCGCGCGCATCAGGCCCAGTTCCTTGGCCTCGACGGCGGAGGCGGAGACCTTGGCCATTGCGATGGTTTCGAAGGTCTTCTTCAATTCGGCGAAGACGTCGCCGCCCGGACCGGCGGCTTGCGACGCCCGTACGGCGAGTTCCTTCAGGCCACCGCCGGCGGGCAGCAGACCCACGCCCGCTTCGACCAGGCCGATGTAGCTTTCGAGGTGCGCCACGGTGCGCGCACTGTGCATCTGGAATTCGCAGCCACCGCCCAGGGCGAGACCACGCACGGCGGCCACGACCGGCACCAGCGAGTACTTGATGGCCTGGCTGGTGGCCTGGAAGTTGGCCACCATCGCTTCGAACTCGGCGATCTTGCCGGCCTGCAGGGCGCCCAGCGCACCGGCCAGATCGGCGCCGGCGGAGAAGGGCTCCTTCGGCTGCCAGATCACCAGGCCCTTGAAGCGACGCTCGGCGATCGCGACCGATTCCTGCACACCGGCCAGCACCGCGTCGGACACGGTGTGCATCTTGGTCTTGAAGCTGATCACGCCGATGCCGTCGCCGTCGGTCCACAGGCGGACACCGTCATTCTCGAAGACGGTCTCGCCCTGCGGGAACACTTCGCCCAGCAGCGGATCCGGGAAACGCTGGCGCTGGTACACCGGCAGGGCGGAGCGCGGGAGCTTGGCATTCTTCGCGGGGCTGTAGCTGCCTTCGGGGGCGTGCACGCCCTCGCGTCCGTCGAACACCCAGTTCGGCAGCGGGGCGCTGCTCATGGCCTTGCCGGCCACGATGTCGTCGGCGATCCACTGGGCGATCTGTTTCCAACCGGCGGCCTGCCAGGTCTCGAACGGCCCCAGCGACCAGCCGTAGCCCCAGCGGATGGCCAGGTCGACGTCGCGCGCAGTCTCGGCAATGTCGGCGAGGTGGTAGGCGCTGTAGTGGAACAGGTCCCGGAACACCGCCCAAAGGAACTGCGCCTGCGGGTGCTGGCTCTCGCGCAGCTTCGCGAACTTCTCGGCCGGGTTCTTGATCTTCAGTATCTCGACCACCTCCGGCGCCGCGGTGCGGTCGGACGCGCGGTAGTCCTGCTTCTCCAGGTCGAGGACCACGATGTCCTTGCCGACCTTGCGGAAGATGCCGGCACCGGTCTTCTGGCCCAGCGCGCCCTTGGCGATCAGGGCCTCGAGCCACTTCGGGGACTTGAAGTAGGCGTGCCACGGATCGTCCGGCAGCGTATCGGCCATGGTCTTGATGACGTGGGCCATGGTGTCCAGTCCGACGACATCCGAGGTGCGATAGGTCGCCGACTTCGGCCGGCCGATCAGCGGACCGGTGACCGCGTCCACTTCGTCGAAGCCCAGCTTGAACTCACCGGTGTGGTGGGCCGTGGCCAGGATCGAGAACACGCCAATGCGGTTGCCGATGAAGTTCGGGGTGTCCTTGGCGTACACGACGCCCTTGCCGAGGGTGGTGGTGAGGAAGGTCTCGAGGCCTTCCAGCACCGAGGCGTCGGTGGACTTCGCCGGAATCAGCTCGGCCAGGTGCATGTAGCGGGGCGGGTTGAAGAAATGCACGCCACAGAAGCGATGGCGGAGTTGTTCGGGAAGGACTTCCGCCAGCTTGTTGATGCCCAGGCCCGAGGTGTTGCTGGCCAGGACGGCGTGGTCGGCCACGAACGGCGCGATCTTCCTGTACAGGTCCTGCTTCCAGTCCATGCGTTCGGCGATCGCTTCGATGATCAGGTCGCAGCCCTTGAGGTGCTCCAGGCCGGTCTCATAGTTCGCAGGGGTGATCGCTTCCGCCAGCGACTTGCTGGCGAGAGGCGCGGGGCTGAGCTTGGCCAGGTTGGCGATCGCTTTCTGCACGATGCCGTCGGGATGGCCGTCCTTGGCGGGCAGGTCGAACAGCACGGTGTCGACGCCGGCATTGGTCAGGTGCGCGGCGATCTGGGCGCCCATCACGCCGGCGCCCAGCACGGCCGCCTTGCGAACTAGCAGGGGTTTGGACATGGAATTTCCTCGGATTGCAGGGGGTGTCAGGTGTGGTCGGCGCGCAGGCCGGCCTCGGCGAAGCGGATGAGTTCGCGGGCGGCGCGTTCACGATGCGCCGCCTCGGTCACGCCCGTGGGGCGCTTGATCAGGCCGAAATCGGCCATGGCGTAGGTCAGGGCGCCGGAGAAGAAGTCCAATCGCCAGTACAGCTCTTCCTTGCTCAGGCCCGGCACGCAGGCGGCGATGGCCTTGCCGAATTCACGCAACACGTGGCCGTAATGATCGGAAAGGAACTTTCGCAGGCCATCGTTCTTCTCGGCGTAGGCGCGGGCGATCACGCGCACGAAGGCCCCGCCGCCGTGGCGGTCTTGGGCGAGGGCCAGGGCGGGTTCGACGAACGCCGCCAGGATGGGCTCCAGTGCACCCGGGTGCTCGACGAGCGCTTTTTCCAGCAGCGTCAGGCGCGCGGCGGTCATGTCGTCCATGCGGCGGCGGAAGACCTCATTGACCAGGTTCTCCTTGCTGCCGAAATGGTAGTTGACCGCGGCGATATTGACGTCCGCGCGGCTGGTGACCTGCCGCAGGGACGTGCCTGCGAACCCGTGCTGGGCGAACAGCTCTTCCGCTGCGCCCAGGATCCGCTCCTTGGTGGAAAAATGCGTGGTGCCGCCCATGACGCCTCCGGGACTGAATCAAACGCTTGTTTGACTCATTGTCGGCGGGGCGCCCCGGGCTGTCATGCTGCGTGGCAGCAATTCCTGCCCGGGCGGCTGCAAGCCGCGGCCGGATACGTTAGAATCTCGCTACGCTTTCTGGTCTAAGCCCGCGTTTCGACGCGGGTTTTTCATGTTAACCTCGGGTCTTCAGTGGCCCGCCCAACGGAGATAATCCCCATGGCGCTGGAGCGCACCCTGTCGATCGTCAAGCCCGATGCCGTCGCCAAGAACGTCATCGGCGAAATCTATGCCCGTTTCGAAAAGAACGGCCTCAAGATTGTCGCCTCGAAGATGAAGCACCTGTCGCGTCGTGAAGCGGAAGGCTTCTACGCCGTCCACCGCGAGCGTCCGTTCTTCAACGCGCTGGTCGAATTCATGATCTCCGGCCCGGTCGCCATCCAGGTGCTGGAAGGCGAGAACGCCGTTCTGAAGCATCGCGACATCCTCGGCGCGACCAATCCGAAGGACGCTGCGCCGGGCACGATCCGCGCCGACTTCGCCGATTCGATCGACGCCAATGCCGCGCACGGTTCGGACTCGGTCGAGAACGCCAACATCGAGATCGCATACTTCTTCGCCGCCACTGAAGTGTTTTCGCGCTGAGCGACATGCGATGAGCAGCCACGAACTGCCGCCGATCGAGTTGAAACTGGCCACGGACGCTCCGTCCGTGGCCATCGGCGTGCCCGTGTCTGCGAAGCAGAACCTGATGGATCTTGACCGCGAAGGACTGGAACAGTTCTTCGTCGGCAAGCTCGGCGAGCAGAAGTTCCGCGCGCACCAGGTGATGAAATGGATCCACCATCGGTACGTCACCGATTTCGATCAGATGACCGATCTCGGCAAGAACCTGCGCGCGAAACTGCAGGAACATGCCGAGGTCGTCGTACCGCAGGTGGTGTTCGACAAGCCCTCGTCGGATGGCACACACAAGTGGCTGCTGGGTATGGGCGTGGATGGCAAGAACGCCGTCGAAACCGTCTATATCCCCGACAAGAACCGCGGCACGCTGTGCGTTTCGTCGCAGGTGGGCTGTGGCCTCAACTGTACGTTCTGCTCGACGGCCACGCAGGGCTTCAACCGCAACCTCACCACCGCCGAGATCATCGGCCAGGTATGGGTGACGGCGCGGCATCTGGGCAACGTGCCTGCGCAGAACCGTCGCCTCACCAACGTCGTGATGATGGGGATGGGCGAGCCGCTGCTGAATTTCGACAACGTCGTGCGCGCGATGAACATCATGCGCGACGACCTGGGTTATGGCTTGGCGAGCAAGCGCGTTACGCTCTCGACGTCCGGCCTGGTGCCTATGATCGATCGTCTGTCCACCGAAACCGACGTTTCGCTGGCCGTCTCGCTGCATGCGCCCAACGATGCGCTGCGTGAACAGCTGGTGCCGCTCAACAGGAAGTACCCGATCGCCGAGCTGATGGCGTCCTGTGTGCGCTACCTGCGTGCGAACAAGAAGCGCGATTCGGTGACGTTCGAATACACCCTGATGAAAGGCGTGAACGACCAGCCCGAACACGCGCGCCAGCTCGCGCAGCTGATGCGCAAGTTCAGCAACGCCGCGCAGTTGAAGGACGCCGGCAAGGTCAATCTCATCCCGTTCAATCCATTCCCCGGAACGCGCTACGAGCGCGCGCCGGAAGAAGACATCCGTGCGTTCCAGAAGCTGCTGCTCGACGCGCAGGTGCTGACGATGGTGCGCAGGACGCGCGGCGACGACATCGACGCCGCCTGCGGTCAGCTGAAGGGGCAGGTGATGGATCGCACGCGCCGCCAAGCCGAGTTCCGGCGCCAGTTGCAGGAACAGGGCATCGACGATGCGGCATAAGGCGCTCTGCCTGCTGCTGATTCCCATCCTGCTAGCGACCGCCTGCAGCCGCCTGACCTTCGTTCGCCCGAAAGGCAAGATGGGCCAGTTGGCGGGTCAGGAAGAGGTAGAGGACTATGAGGTTCGGGACAGTCCCGAGGTCAAGCGCCGCCAAGCGGTTCACACGATCCTTGCCCGTTCGATGCAACGGTTGCAGGCAGGCGAGTTCGAGGCTGCCGGGAAGGAAGCCCGCGCCGCGCTGAAGCTCGATCCGGGTTCGGCGGATGCGCTTACCCTCCTGGCCGTGAGCGAGGATCGCCAAGGGCGCCTGCAGAGTGCAGGGGAGCTCTATCGGCGTGCGGCTGACGTGGCGCCCCGCGATGGGTCGACACAGAACAACTATGGCACTTGGCTGTGCGCCAACGGATTTGCGGCGGAGTCGCTCGTCTGGTTCGATCGTGCGGTCCAGGCGCCCGGCTATGCGACGCCGGCCGCCGCACTGGCGAACGCCGGAAGCTGCGCGCTGAAGGCGGGCCAAGTGGAGCGCGCGTCGCGCGACCTGCGTCAATCGCTGGCCATGGATTCCGCGAACGCCGTGTCGCTGGAAGCCATGGCCGAGCTCGAGTTCCGTCGCCAGCAGTACCTGTCGGCCCGCGCGTTCGTGGAGCGCAGGCTTGCGGCTGGCCCGGCCAGCCCGGCGGTGTTGAAACTCGCATCACAAATTGAAGAAAGACTCGGCGACAAGGCCGCTGCCAGTCGATATGTTCAGCGGATTCGGGCGGAGTTCCCCGACGCGCAGGACGTCAATTCTGGGGGAAATGCAGGGCCATGATGCAATCGGTAGTCGGGGATGTGTCTCCGTCGCAGGGGTGCGGCGAGGCGTTGAAGCAGGCACGCGAGCAGGCCGGCCTGTCGGTTCAGGAGGCCAGTACGCGGCTCAAGATGCCGGTGAAGGTGCTTCAGGCGCTCGAGGCCGGCCAGTGGGAGCAGTCCGGTGGCGCGGTGTTCGTGCGCGGGCAATTGCGCAGCTATGGCCGACTTCTGAAGGTGGACGTCGAGCCGTTCCTGCAGCAGGCGGACGCCGTGGTATCCAGGCCGGCCGAACTGGTCAGCCATTCGCATACGCCCCGCGTCCAGTACGTGTTCGAGAGTTTCAAGCGGCGTGCCGTCTATGTCGTGCTGACCCTGGTGATCGCCACCCCGGTGTGGATGGCGCTGCGACCCACCGCGGGGCCTGGCCCCGATGCGGCAACGGCCTCGCTGGATGTCGTTCCGGCGTCCAACCGCTCCGGTGAAGCAGGCGCAGAGGTTTCTGCGCCCGCCAGTCGGCCGCAGGCTGCGCCTTATGTCGCGTCCCTGACTCCGGTGCCGCGCGCTACGCCATCGTGGTTGACCTTGACGTTCAAGGGCGACAGCTGGGTGGAAGTGAATGCACCCGACGGTCGCAAGGTCGAGCACGCATTGCTGCGTGCGGGCGAAGAGCGTCGTTATGCACAGGGCGAAGTCGGGCGAGTAAAACTGGGCGACGCGACGGCGGTCGAGGTTCAGCAAGCCGGGAGTACGGTGGACTTGGCGCCGTACCAGCGAGCGAACGTTGCACGCTTTACGGTATCCTCTGAGGGTTCCCTGGCGCCGGTCGTTGACTGACCCGCGTGCGGGTCTGTCCAACCTAGACCGAGACCCCGCATGAGACGGGGCAAGAGAGCGCATGGCGATTGATGATCTGCTCGACGAGCACGAACAAAGCGAACGTGTCCGCAGCTGGCTGAGGAGCAACGGTGCCGGCCTGCTGGGCGGCGTGGTCCTCGGCCTCGGCGTGATTCTGGGCTGGCAGTGGTGGCAGAAGGATCGGGCCGCCAAGCAGGAACAGGCCTACCAGGGTTACCAGACGGCCGTCGAAGGTCTCGCCAAGGGAGATCTGAAGCAGGCGGCGGGCGCGGTGGATGCGCTGGTCAAGGCAGACGAACTTTATGCGGACGCGGCCGGCCTTCAATTGGCGAAGGCGCAGCTCCAGGCGGGTGAGCGCGATGCCGCCATCGCCACCCTGCGCGCGCTGACGCCCGATGAGGCGCTCCGTCCGTTGGTCAACCTGCGCCTGGCGCGGCTGTTGATCGATGCCGGCAAACATGATGAAGCGCTGACCTTGCTCGCCAAGGCAGACGATGCCTCGAGTCTAGAAGTGCGCGGCGATGCGCTGCTTGCGACGGGCAAGGCGAAAGAGGCGCAGGAGGCCTATACCCGCGCGCTCACGACGCTGGATGCGGTGTCTCCGCAGCGCAGGCTGGTCGAACTCAAGCTGATCGACGCCGGCGGCACGCCGCCGAAGTCGGGGGGTGCGGCATGATGCGCCAGATTTCCCCGGTCGTCCGTCTGGCCGCCGCCGCCGCGCTCGTTGCGGCACTCGGTGGCTGCAGCACCGTCAAGGGCTGGTTCTCCGGCAAGGACAAGGAAGGCGAGAAGCCAGTCGAGCCGGCTGAACTCGTTGACGTGATCCCCACCGTTACGGTCGCGAAACTGTGGAGCGCCAACGTGGGTAAAGGCGAAAAACGCCTTGGCCTGCAGCAGGCCCCCGTGGTCGATGGTGGCCGCGTCTATGCCGCCGCCGTGGAGGGCGGCGTACGCGCTTTCGACCTGCAGTCCGGCAAGCAAGCGTGGCAGTACAAGTCCGACCTGCGCCTGTCCGGCGGGCCTGGTGCGGGGAATGGCCTGGTCGTCGTGGGCACCCTCGATGGCCAGGTGATCGCACTGGATGCGGCCACGGGCGCCGAGAAGTGGCAGGCCAAGGTGCCGAACGAAGTCATCGCGGCGCCCGTCGTCGGCGACGGCGTGGTGTTCGTCCGCAGCAACGATGGGCGCGTGACGGCGTTGGCGGCGGATACGGGTGAACGCCGCTGGTTCTGGACGAACGAACTTCCCAGCCTGACCGTGCGCGGCAATGCGCCTGTGGTCGTCGGCCCTGGCATCGTGTTCACGGCGGGCGACGACGGCACGGTCACCGCGCTTTCGGCGAGCGATGGCCGGTCGATGTGGACCCAGACGGTCGGCACGCCGGAAGGGCGCAGCGAACTTGAGCGCATGGCGGATGTCGATGGTGCGCCGGTGCTCGAAGGCACCACGCTGTACGCGACCAGCTACAAGAAGGAAACGGTCGCGATCGAAGGGCCCTCCGGCCGTCCGCTCTGGACGCGCGACAACGGCGGCGTCGGAGGGCTGGCGGTGACCAGCAGCGCCGTCCTCGTGTCGGATCCTGCCGGAACGGTATGGGCGCTCGACAAATACAGCGGCAGTGCCCTGTGGTCCAACACCACGCTGGCACGTCGCTCGCTCACCGCCCCGACGATGCACGGCGACTACGCCGTGGTAGGCGATTACGACGGTTATCTTCACTGGCTGAAGACGGACAACGGCGAAGTGGCGGCGCGCGCGCGCGTAGGCGGCAAGGCCATCCGAGGCAAGCCGGTCGCCGCAGACGGGATCCTGGTGGTCCAGGACGTGGAAGGCGGGCTGACGGCCTTCGGCTTCAAGTGATCCATCAGGGAGAGTGGCCACGCCACCTCCCCCTTGTTGACGAAAAGGGCCGCATTGCGGCCCTTTTTCGCGGAGGGGGGCGTATTCCGATACCATGGCCGCCCCTTGCCTGACCGGACCGGTCGCGCCTTCCGCGCGATGCCGGGCGCCCGGCGCCCCTCATTCCTCACGGTTGCTCCCTGCATGTTGCCCCTCGTCGCCCTGGTGGGCCGTCCCAACGTTGGCAAATCCACCCTGTTCAATGCGCTGACGCGCAGTCGTGACGCGCTGGTGCACGACCAGCCGGGCGTGACCCGCGACCGCAATTACGGCGTCTGCCGCGTGGACGAGGACGTCCCGTTCCTGGTCGTCGATACCGGCGGCATCGCCGGCGAAGAAGAGGGGCTGGCCGGCGCCACGGCACGACAGGCGCGTGCGGCGGCGGAAGAGGCCGACCTGGTCCTGTTCATCGTCGATGGTCGTGAAGGCGCTTCCGCGCTCGACGACGAGATCCTCGCCTGGCTCCGCAAGACGGCCCGTCCGACCTTGCTGGTCATCAACAAGATCGATGGCATCAATGAGACCACCGCGCTCGCGGATTTCGCGCGCTACGGCTTCGCCGATGTCATCACCATTTCCGCCTCGCACCGCCAGGGTATCGACGACCTGCTGGAGGAGGTGCACGAGCGGCTGCCGGAGGAAGGCGCGACGGCAGGCCTGGACAACGATCCGAACCGCATGCGCATCGCCTTCGTCGGCCGTCCCAACGTCGGCAAGTCCACGCTGGTGAACCGGCTGCTGGGCGAGGAGCGCATGATCGCCTCCGAGGTGCCGGGGACCACGCGCGATTCGATCGCCGTGGACATGGAGCGCGACGGTCGCCAGTACCGGCTCATCGATACCGCGGGCCTGCGCCGCAAGGGCAAGGTGGAAGAAGCGGTCGAGAAGTTCAGCGTGGTCAAGACGCTGCAGGCCATCGAACAATGCCAGGTGGCCGTACTGCTGCTGGATGCGACCGAAGGCGTGACCGACCAGGACGCCAGCGTGCTTGGCGCGGTGCTCGATGCCGGACGCGCACTGGTGGTGGCGATCAACAAGTGGGACGGGCTGACCGCCTACCAGCGCGAACAGGCCGAAGCCTTGCTCGCCCGCAAGCTGGGGTTCGTGGAATGGGCCGAGGTGGTGCGCATCTCCGCGCTGCACGGTTCGGGGCTGCGCGAGCTGTTCAAGGCCATCCATCGCGCGCATGCGTCGGCCACGAAGGAATTCGGCACCAGTGAAGTCAACAAGGCGCTCGAGATCGCCTACGAGACCAATCCGCCGCCCAGCATCCGCGGGCATGTCTCCAAGTTGCGCTATGTGCATCCGGGCGGGGCGAACCCGCCGACCTTCATCGTGCACGGCACGCGCCTCAAGGTGCTGCCGGAGTCGTACAAGCGGTACCTGGAGAACTTCTTCCGCAAGCGCTTCAAATTGGTGGGCACGCCCGTGCGTTTTGTCTTCCGCGAGGGCGCGAACCCCTACGAAGGCAAGAAGAACGTGCTGACCGAGAAGCAGATCGCCAAGAAGCGCCGCCTGATCCGGCACGTCAAGCGCGGCAAGTGACGGGCTACCCGACCCGCATCGATTTCGCCACCGCTGCGGAGATCGTCCGCAGCGTCGCAGCCAACCGCATGCTGAAGGCCGAGCGCGTACCCGTCACGCGCGCCAGCGGCCGCATACTGGCCGAAGACATCATCTCGCCGATCGCGCTGCCCCCGTTCGACAACAGTCGCATGGACGGCTTTGCGTTCGCACATGCCAGTCTGGCCGGGGATGGCACGACGTCGCTGCGCTTGATCGGTGAACAGTTCGCGGGTCGCCTGCAGAGCCTGGTGGTCGGCATCGGCGAATGCATCCGCATCACCACCGGCGCACCGTTGCCGGCGGGCGTCGATACGGTCGCGCTCAAGGAAGACTGCGTCGAGGAAGGTGGGGCTGTCCGCGTGCCGGCAGGTATCGCCCGCGGCGCAGACGTCCGTCCAAGTGGCGAAGATGTTCATGCGGGCGTACGCGTCCTCGAGCACGGGCAATGGCTGACGCCGGCGCGGGCGTCGCTCGCCGCCGCCCTCGGCATCGCATCGCTCACCGTCGCCCAGCGCCCGACCGTTGCGGTGTTCACCACCGGCGACGAACTGGTCGAGCCAGGCCTGGCGTTGGCACCCGGCCAGATCTACAACAGCAATCGCGAGCTGCTGATGGGGCTGTTGCGGGCGGAAGGTCTTGAGCCGACCGCGTGGCCGTCGCTGCCTGACGATCCGGAGCGCATGAAGACCTTGTTGGCCGATGCCGCGGCGGCGTTCGACGTGGTCATCACCTGCGGTGGCGTATCGGCGGGCGAGAAGGACCATCTGCCCGGCTTGCTTGCCGCGCATGGCCGCATCCACTTCTGGAAGGTGCGGATGAAGCCGGGCATGCCGGTCTTGTTCGGCGAAATGGATCGCGCGCTGTTCCTGGCACTGCCGGGAAATCCGGTGTCCGTGCTGGCGACCTTCCTGACGCTCGGCCGCGGCCTGCTGGACGGCATGCAGCGTCGCCGCGAACCCAGGACGCGGTGGACAGCGGTATTGGGAGCACCCTGGCGGAAATCCCACGAGCGCCTGGAGTTCCTGCGCGGTTGGCTGGCCAGCACGGCGGATGGCCGCTTGCAGGTCATGCCCAATGCGGCCGATGCCTCGCATCACTTGCGGGGAGCGGCCGACAGCAATGCCCTGATCGTGCTGCCGGAAGGCGCGCGCGACTATCGCGCCGGCGACATCATCGAAGTGATCGCCTGCTGAGGCCGACCGCGCCGCGACTTGCGCGATAATCGCCGCATGGCCATCCGTGAAATCGATCCCCGGGACGTTGCCGCGCTGCTTGCGCAGGGCAGTGTGTTCATCGACGTGCGCGAGGAGCACGAGCGCGCCGGCGGGCAAGCCGAGGGCGCGCGCGGCATCGCCAAAGCCGCACTCGAAGGCGATCCCGCCGCGCACCTTCCGGACCGCGCTGCCAGCATCGTGCTGATCTGCCAGAAAGGCGGCCGTTCGCTGGAGACGGCACGCGTACTCGAAGCGGCGGGCTATACCCGACTGGCCTCCGTCGCGGGCGGAACGTCGCGCTGGATGGACGAGCATCGTCCCATGGTCGTGCCTGCGATGTCTGCGGACGCGCGTGATTTCAACGAGCGCTACTCGCGGCACCTGCTGCTGCCCGAGGTCGGCGACGCCGGCCAGCGACGCCTGCAGCAGTCGCGGGTCCTGATGATCGGTGCCGGTGGTCTGGGTTCGCCAGCCGCGTTCTACCTGGCGGCTGCCGGGGTAGGGCAGTTGCGGATCGCGGACGATGATGTGGTCGACCGCAGCAACCTGCAGCGGCAGATCCTGCACACCGAGGCGCGCATCGGCGAGCCGAAGGTCGCCTCGGCACGGGCAACGCTCGCGGCGCTCAACCCGCGCACGCAGGTGGACGCGGTGGCGGAGCGTGTCACCGCCGACAACGTCGAACGGCTGCTGGAAGGGGTGGACGTCGTGCTGGATGGCGCCGACAACTTCCCGGCCCGCTACCTGCTCAACGATGCCTGCGTGAAGCTCGGCAAGCCGCTGGTGTATGGCGCCGTGCAGCGTTTCGAGGGCCAGGTGAGCGTGTTCGACGCGGGACGCCATCGCGGCGAACAACCTTGCTATCGCTGTCTGTTCCCCGAGCCTCCGTCGCCCGAATTCGCACCGAACTGCGCTGAAGCCGGCGTGCTGGGCGTGCTGCCCGGCGTGATCGGCCTGCTGCAGGCCACGGAAGTGATCAAGTTGCTGCTGGGCGTCGGTGACACGCTGGCGGGCCGGCTGCTGCACTTCGATGCGCTGGCCATGCGCTTCCGCGAGACCCGTCTGCGCCACGATCCTGACTGCCCCGTGTGTGCCGCCGGGCGCCCCTTTCCCGGCTATATCGATTACGCGGCATTCTGCCGGGCGAGCTGATCAGTCCAGCGGGCGCATCCGCAGGCCATCGCGGAACTGGCGGGGCGTGATGCCCGCGTCGCGCTTGAACGAGGCGCTCAGGTGGCTGTGGCTGGCGAAGCCGCACGCGAGGGCGATGGCGGTGATGTCATCGTTCCGGTTGAGCAGGTACCAGCGTGCGCGGCGCAACCGCTGCGCCAGGATGTATTGCGCCGGCGTGGTGCCGAACGTGCGGCGGAAAGCGATGAGCAACTGGTGCACGCTCATGCCGGCGAGTGCCGCGAGCGTGGACAGTGCGATGCGTTCACCGAGGACGGTTTCGATGTGGTCGCTGAGTCGCCGTGCAACGGGCGGCGACAGAACGACGGGCGAAGTGACCGGCGTGGCCGGCAACCGGTAGGCGTCGTAGAGGTGCTGTCGCAGCAGCAGCTGCAGACGCTCGGCCATCATCGCCGACAGGTCGTCGCCCTGCTGGCTGAGCCGTACGAGGCGAGCGACGCTGTAGTGCAGGAATTCATCGCGATGGCCGAGTCGCGGCATCAGGCCCTCGATCGCGGCGCGGCGATCGGTCCCCATGTCCACCTCGGCGGTGGGCGAAACGCGCAGCTCCGCGTACGTGATGATCTGACCGGATGCCTGGCTGGCATAGCGCTTTCCGGCAGGCACCAGCCAGATGTCGCCCGGCGAGGGAGGCATGTGGGTGGCGCCGACCCCTTCGATCTCGGTATCGAGTTCGCGCATGGTTCCGCCGAGATGGACGATGACGGTGTGACGCGGCTCGTCGATGGACCAGAGCGTGCGTTGGCGTATGTCTTCCTTGCACAGCAGCACTTCCACGCCCGGCCAGTGCGCTTGCGCCAGCACGCGGTACTGCGGCGTCTGGCCGGGTTCCGGATCGGTGGCGGTCGCGGGGGCATCGTGCGCGTCACTAATGTGAGTCGAGGCCGGAGAATTTGATAGCGCAGGGGACATCGTGAAAGCCCGCCGGAATGCGTTCACCTCATCTTAGGCGCGCCTCGCCGCTCTTGCCCACCCTGTCGATGGGCATCGCCGCGAAGGTCCGTCCCAAGCCAGGAGCATTTCCATGACTGATCATTCCATCCGGGGCAAGGTCGCCCTGATCGCCGGAGGCGCCAAGAATCTCGGCGGCCTGATCGCCCGTGACCTCGCGCAGCAAGGCGCTGCCGCCGTTGCGATCCACTACAACAGCGACGCGACCCATGCCGACGCCGAGAGGACCATCGCCGCGGTCCGCGATGCCGGCGCCCGCGGCGTCGCGATCCAGGGCGATCTGACCACGGCGGGCGGCGTCGAGCGCCTGTTCGCCGACGCCATCGCGATGGTGGGCAGGCCGGACATCGCCATCAATACGGTCGGCAAGGTATTGAAGAAGCCGATCACCGACATCTCGGAAGCCGAGTACGACGCAATGTCGGCGGTCAACGCGAAAGCGGCGTTCTTCTTCCTGAAAGAGGCTGGCAGACATGTCAACGACAACGGCAAGGTGGTCACGCTGGTGACGTCGTTGCTCGGAGCGTTCACACCGTTCTATTCCTCCTACGCGGGCACGAAGGCACCGGTCGAGCACTTCACGCGTGCGGCAGCGAAGGAGTTCGGCGCGCGCGGCATATCGGTGACTGCGATCGGCCCTGGTCCGATGGACACCTCGTTCTTCTATCCGGCAGAAGGCGCCGACGCCGTCGCGTACCACAAGTCGGCGGCCGCGCTGTCGCCCTTCAGCAAGACCGGCCTGACCGACATCGAGGATGTCGTGCCCTTCATCCGCCACCTGGTCAGCGACGGCTGGTGGATCACGGGCCAGACGCTGCTCATCAATGGCGGGTACACCACCAAGTGACCCCTGCGGCGGGTGGTCCCGTACCGCCCGCCCATGCCGAGGGTCCGCCCCTCCGTTGACGTAGGAGCGGGCCCTCGGCCACCGCACAGGACCTTATCGATGCGCACCCTGATCTTCATCCTCGCCGGTCTGCTGCTGGTGGGTATCGCGATGTGGCTGGCAACGCCGGCCAAGCGACGCTCCGTCGCGGCGGTCTTCAGCGTCGGCTGGCTCGTCGCCGTCCTGTGGAACCTGCGCACCGGCATGTCGCACGGCTATTCGCTGCAGGAAGAGCTACCCATCCAGGCCTTGATCTACGCGGTTCCGGTGGCGACGGGAGCGTGGCTGGCGTGGAAGGCCACGAAGCACTGAATCTTCCCCCCGCCGGGAGTCGACTGCTTGAACACCTCGCAGCACCCGTTGCTCCGCACGCTCGGGCAACCCGCACGCGTGGCCAGCGTTGAACTGTTCTTCGACCTGGTCTACGTGTTCGCCATCACCCAGCTGTCCCACTACCTGCTGGAGCACCTGTCGTGGCCCGGCGTCCTGCAGACAGCGACACTGTGGTTCGCGGTCTGGTTGGGGTGGCAGTACACCGCGTGGGTCACCAACTGGTTCAATCCCGAGCATCTGGTCATCCGCACCATGCTGATGGTGCTGATGGCGCTGGCCCTGCTGGTGTCCGCCGCCATCCCGGACGCTTTTGGCGAGCGGGGGCTGCTTTTCGCCTGCAGTTTCGCCGCCATCCAGGTGGGGCGCACCCTGTTCGTGCTGTACAGCCTGGGTCCTGGGCATGCATTGACGCCCAATTTCCTGCGCATGCTGTGCTGGTTGCTGGTGTCCGCCGCGCTGTGGATCGCCGGTGGTGTGAACGAGGGATCTTCTCGCCTGGTGCTGTGGTTGCTGGCGGTGGGCTGCGAGTACCTCTCGCCGATGGCGGGTTTTCCGGTACCGGGCCTCGGACGCTCGCAGACGTCGGACTGGACCATCGATGGCGGCCATCTGGCGGAACGCTGCCAGTTGTTCGTCATCATCGCGCTGGGCGAATCGGTACTGGCGACGGGCGCATCCTTTGGCCATGCGGCCCATCCCGGACTGGCAGTGTGGATCGCATTCCTGGTGTCGTTCATCGGTTGCGTCGCCATGTGGTGGATGTACTTCGACACCTCAAGCGGCGACGCCGCACACGTAATCGAGCATTCGGACGACCCGGGCCGGCTGGGTGCCTACTTCCACTACGTCCATGTGGTGCTGATCGCCGGCGTCATCGTGTGCGCAGTGGCGGATGACGTGGTGGTGGCGCATCCGCTGGAGCCGGTGAAGGCCCGGTACGCCGCCGTCGTGGTTGCCGGTCCGCTGGTTTACCTGCTGGCCAATGCGTGGTTCTCGCGCGTCGTCCACGGACGCTTTCCGTGGCCGCATGCCCTCGGGATGGGAGCATTGCTGGCGCTGTGGTCGCTGCTGCCGCGCCTCAACCTGCTGACCGCAGGCGCACTCACCACGGCGGTGATGGTGCTGGTGACGATGTGGGTGGCCTACCACCGGCGGCAGGACGCCGCGGCGACGCGGCGTTCGGATTCCTGACGGAAGACGCGGGCCGGGAGTCCTCCGGTAGACTCCCCGGATGAGCGCAGAATCCGGTGCAAGCCAGCTGGTCAGTGTCGTCGCCCTGCTGGGTGCCGCCGTCGTCGCGGTGCCTATCTTCCGGCGACTGGGCCTCGGCTCGGTGCTCGGTTACCTGGCCGCCGGGCTGGCGATCGGCCCGTTCGGCCTGAAGTGGTTCTCCGACCCCCAATCCATTCTGCACGTCGCCGAACTCGGCGTGGTGATGTTCCTGTTCGTGATCGGCCTGGAAATGCGGCCGAGCCACCTGTGGAGCCTGCGCAAGCAGATCTTCGGCCTGGGAGCACTGCAGATCGCGGTATGCACGCTGTCGCTGACGGGGGTGGGCCTGGTCTTCGGTTATTCGCTGCCGGTGTCCTTCATCGGCGGCATGGGCTTCGTGCTGACCTCCACGGCGGTGGTGATGCAGTTGCTCGCCGAGCGAGGGGATGTCGCGCTGCCGAATGGGCAGAAGGTCGTCTCGATACTGCTGTTCGAGGACCTGCTGATCGTGCCGCTGCTGGTGCTGGTCGCCTTCATGTCGCCGCAGGTGGCGCAGCCGGAGGAGGGTTCCCGCTGGGTGTCGATCGGCATCGCGGCTGCGTCGCTCGGCGGTCTGATCGCCGCCGGCATCTGGCTGCTGAATCCGTTCTTCCGCATCCTCGCCGCCGCCAAGGCGCGCGAGGTGATGACCGCAGCCGCGCTGCTGGTCGTGCTGGGCGCCGCGCTGCTGATGCAGTTGGGTGGCCTGTCGATGGCGATGGGCGCCTTCCTCGCCGGCGTTCTGTTGTCCGAATCGACGTTCCGCCACCAGATCGAAGCCGATATCGAGCCCTTCCGCGGCATCCTGCTGGGTCTGTTCTTCCTCGGCGTCGGCATGGCGCTGGACCTCGGCGTGGTGGCGAGCAACTGGCCGCTGATCGTCGGCGCGGTGCTGGCGATGATGGCGGTCAAGGCGGCCTGCATCTACGTCGTCGCCCGGGTGACGCGCAGTCCGCACGCCGAGGCGCTGGACCGCGCGGTACTGATGGCGCAGGGCGGCGAGTTCGCGTTCGTGCTGTTCGCCGCCGCGGCCTCGGCAGGGATCATCGATGCCACCGTCAATGCGAACCTGACCGCCATCGTCGTGCTTTCGATGGCGCTCACGCCATTGTTCGTGCTGCTGCTGCGCCGCTTCACTCATCCCGATGCCCCGTCGATGGAGGGGATCGAAGAGGCCAAGGGCCTGAGCGGCAGCGTGCTGATCATCGGCTTCGGGCGCTTCGGCCAGGTGATGAGCCAGTCGCTGCTGGCGCGCGACGTGGACGTGACCATCATCGATACCGACATCGAGATGATCCGCAGCGCCGAGGAGTTCGGCTTCAAGATCTACTACGGCGACGGCACGCGGCTCGACGTGCTGCGTGCCTGCGGTGCGCAGACGGCGCAGTCCATCGCCATCTGCATCGACGACAAGGACGCCGCGAGCCGCATCGTGGAACTGGTCAAGCACGAGTTCCCGCAGGCCCAGGTGCTGGTGCGCTCGTTCGACCGCGAGCATTCGCTGGCGCTGATCGGCGCAGGCGTCGACTACCAGATCCGCGAAACGTTCGAGTCCGCGGTGGAGTTCGGCAAGGCGGCGCTGATGAGCGTCGGCATCGCGCGCGAGGATGCCGATGCCATTGCCCTGGAGATCCGTCGACGCGACGCCGAGCGCCTGGAGCTCGAGATCGCCGGTGGCGACCTGCGATCCGGCATCCCGGCGCTGTATGGCAATGCGAAGCACACCAAACCCACACCGACGCCGTTCACCAAGCCCAAGCGTGAAGCGAAGGCCCTCAACGAGGAAGCCGCCGAAATTATCGGCGAGGAAGAAGAAGAGGAGTAGCCGGCGCTAGTCGGCGTCGCGCTGCAGGAAGTTGCGGATCGCCGGCCAGTAGGCCGCGTCCGCCGACAGGTCGTCGTGGCTGGCGCGCGGGAAGTCCACGATCTGTGCCTGTCCTCCGTAGGTGGTCAGCAGCCGGTCGGTGTGCGGCGGCGGCACGACGGCATCGCGACCGGCGCGAAGCACCAGCAAGGGACCGCGGTAGCCGGGCAGCCGCGCGGCCGAGTCGTAGCGGTCGGTGAGCAGCCATCGGACCGGAAACACCGGATAGTGCGACTGGGCGACCGCCGCCAGACTGTCGAACGGCGTCACCAGCACCAGCGCCGCCACATCGCGCTGCGAGGCCACGTAGGTCGCCACACCGCTACCGAGGCTGCGCCCCACGACGGCGATCCTGCCGCCGGGATGCCGGCGTGCCACATCGTCGTACAGGGCGAGGGCATCGGCGAACAGCACGGCTTCCGATGGCTCCCCGTCGCTCGCGCCATACCCGCGGTAGGCCAGCAGATACACCGAGTGCGACGGCAGCCAGTGCGCGAAGGGTTCGCGGTTGGCTTCGACACGCTCCGCATTGCCGCCGAAATACAGCACGGCATCGGCGCGACCGGGCGTTGCGACCCCGCCCCGCAACACCGCATCCGGCCGCGCGAGCGAGAAGGTCGTCCGCGCCCGATCGGTCTGGGTGAACTGGGGGTAATAGATCAGGCGGTGCTGCTGCAGGTAGAGCAGGGCGCACAGCCCGAAGTAGGCCACGAGCGCCAGCACCACGAACCACGCCAGCACGCGCCGTGCGCGGTCAGCCATGCCGTTCCTGCGCCGCCTTGAAGGCGGCCAGCTGCTCGGGCGTGGCATCGCGATGGTGCAGGGCCTTCCAGTCCGCGAACGGCATGCCATAGACGCGTTCGCGCGCCTGCTCCTTGTCCATCGCGACCCCGGCCTCTGCTGCCGCTTCGCGGTACCAGTCGGCCAGGCAGTTGCGGCAGAAGCCGGCCAGGATCATCAGGTCGATGTTCTGCACCTCCGGGCGATCCTGGTTGAGGTGCTGCAGCAGGCGGCGGAAGGCGGCGGCGTCTAGGGCAGTGGTATCGGTCATGGTGTCCGTGGGTCGCGTTCGGGCGGGTTAATCGGGGACAATACGCGCCGACTCTACACTGCGCCCCTCCATGATTGCCCGAATCCTCGATGGCCGCCGCATCGCCGAGAACCTGTTGGACCAGTTGAAGGTCAGGGTCGACGCACGCGTTGCCGCAGGGCAGGGTCGGCCTGGCCTGGCGGTGGTGCTGGTCGGCGGCGATCCTGCCTCCACGGTCTATGTGCGAAACAAGCGTCGCGCCGCTGAAAAGGTCGGCATTGCCGCCTACGACTACGACATGCCGGAAGGTACCTCCGAGGCCCAGTTGCTGGCATTGATCGACGAGTTGAATACGGACCCGAAGATCCACGGCATCCTGGTGCAACTGCCGCTGCCGGGGATTCCCGATGCCAGCCGCCTGATCGAGCGCATCGACCCGCGCAAGGACGTGGACGGGTTCCATCCGGCCAATGTGGGCCACCTGGCGCTGCGCCAGTTCGGTCTGCGCCCGTGCACGCCACGCGGCATCACCACCTTGCTTGGCTACACCGACCAGCCGGTCCGCGGCCGCAACGCGACGATCGTCGGCGTCAGCAACCATGTGGGCCGCCCGATGGCGCTGGAACTGCTGATCGCCGGCTGCACCGTGACCAGCTGCCACAAGTTCACCCCCCGCGACGTGCTGCAGGCCAGGGTCGGCGATGCCGACATCCTGGTCGTGGCGGCGGGCAAGCCGGGGCTGATCCCGGGCGAATGGGTCAAGCCGGGCGCCGTGGTGATCGATGTGGGCATCAACCGACTGGAAGACGGTCGGCTGGTTGGCGATGTCGGCTTCGACGCGGCCGCACAGCGGGCCAGTTGGATCACCCCGGTCCCGGGCGGCGTGGGGCCCATGACGGTCGCCACGCTGATGCAGAACACGCTGGAAGCAGCCGAAGCGGGCCTCTGAGCCGCCGCTTTTTGCTGGTCGTGGGAGCGACGTAAGTCGCGATGAAGTGCCCGGACTCCCCCATCGCGACTTACGTCGCTCCCACAGGTGCCCGGATGATGTGTGCGGGAAAGCATTGTTCCGGCTTTGGCGGCAGCCGGAAGCCCCGCCGATCAGGGTATAATGCCGCGCTTCCCCAACTATCCGGGCCCGCCGATGCTGCGCATCCAGGCTGAAGCACTGACGTACGACGACGTCTCCCTTGTCCCCGCCCATTCCACCGTCCTGCCCAAGGATGTCAGCCTGGAGACGCGCCTGACGCGCGACTTGCGGCTGAAGCTGCCGATCGTCTCGGCCGCCATGGATACGGTCACCGAGGCCCGCCTGGCCATCGCCATGGCCCAGCTGGGCGGCATCGGCATCCTGCACAAGAACCTGACCGTTGAGCAGCAGGCCGCCGAAGTGGCCAAGGTCAAGAAATTCGAAGCCGGCGTCATCAAGGAGCCCTTCACCGTCGGGCCCGAAACCACCATCGCCGAAGTGCTCAAGCTCACCCGCGCCCGTAACATCTCCGGCGTGCCGGTGGTGGACGGCGGCCAGCTGGTCGGCATCGTCACCAGCCGCGACATGCGCTTCGAAACGAAGCTCGACGATCCGGTCCGCCACATCATGACCAAGAAGGATCGCCTGATCACCGTGCGCGAAGGCGCCAGCGACGGCGAAGTGCTGCAGCTGCTGCACAAGCACCGCATCGAGAAGGTGCTTGTGGTCAATGACGCGTTCGACCTGCGCGGGCTGATCACGGTCAAGGACATCCAGAAGAAGACCGACAACCCCAACGCCGCCAAGGACAGCGCCAGCCGCCTGGTTGTCGGCGCCGCGGTGGGTGTGGGCGGCGATACGGACCAGCGCGTCGAGGCGCTGGTGGCTGCAGGCGTGGACGTCATCATCGTCGATACCGCGCACGGTCATTCGCAGGGCGTGCTGGACCGCGTCAGCTGGGTCAAGAAGCGCTTCCCGCAGCTGCAGGTCATCGGCGGCAACATCGTCACCGGCGACGCTGCGCTCGCGCTGATGGACGCCGGCGCGGACGCGGTGAAAGTCGGCGTGGGCCCGGGTTCGATCTGCACCACGCGCATGGTCGCCGGCGTCGGCGTGCCGCAGATCACCGCGATCGACATGGTCGCAGAAGCATTGCAGGACCGCATTCCGCTGATCGCCGACGGCGGCATCCGCTACTCGGGCGACATCGGCAAGGCGATCGCCGCCGGTGCGTCGACGGTGATGATCGGTGGCCTGTTCGCGGGCACCGAAGAGGCGCCGGGCGAAGTCGAACTGTTCCAGGGTCGCAGCTACAAGAGCTACCGGGGCATGGGCAGCCTGGGCGCGATGGAGAAGGGGTCCAAGGACCGCTACTTCCAGGACGCCAGCGACGCCGACAAGCTCGTGCCGGAAGGCATCGAAGGTCGCGTGCCTTACCGCGGTTCGGTCGGCGGCATCATCCACCAGCTCGTCGGCGGCCTGCGCGCCACGATGGGCTACGTGGGCTGCGCGACCATCGAGGACATGCGCAGCAAGCCGAAGTTCGTGGTCATCACGGGCGCCGGCCAGCGCGAGAGCCACGTGCACGACGTGCAGATCACCAAAGAGCCACCGAACTACCGGATGGGCTGATCGTTGCCAGAGAAGGGAGACGCCAGCGTTTCCCTTCTTCGTTTATAGCCGCAGGACACCATGACGAATATCCACACCGACAAGATCCTCATCCTCGATTTCGGCGCGCAGTACACGCAGCTGATCGCCCGCCGCATCCGCGAGATCGGCGTCTACTGCGAAATCTGGGCGTGGGACCACGACCCGGACGAAATCGCGAAGTTCGGCGCGAAGGGCATCATCCTGTCCGGTGGCCCGGAGTCGACCACGCAGCATGGCGCACCCGCGGCGCCGCAGCAGGTGTTCGACAGCGGCCTGCCGATCCTCGGTATCTGCTACGGCATGCAGACCCTGGCCGCGCAGCTGGGAGGTGCGACGGAAGCCGCCGACGCGCGCGAGTTCGGCCACGCCGAGGTGCAGCTGGTCGCACACGATGCGCTACTGGGTGGCCTGAGCGATCACCAGGGTGCGCCGCGCATCGACGTGTGGATGAGCCATGGCGACCACGTCGCAAAGGCGCCGCCGGGCTGGACGATCACCGCCACCACCGACCGCATCCCGGTCGCGGCGATGGCGTTGGAAGAGAAGCGGTGGTACGGCGTGCAGTTCCATCCGGAAGTGACGCATACCAAGCAGGGCCAGACCCTGCTGCGCCGGTTCGTCGCCGAGATCTGCGGCTGCCAGACCCTGTGGACGGCGGCCAACATCATTGACGACCAGATCGCGCGCGTGCGCGAACAGGTCGGCTCGGACGAGGTGATCCTTGGCTTGTCCGGCGGCGTGGATTCATCCGTCGTGGCTGCGCTGCTGCACAAGGCGATCGGCGACCAGCTGACCTGTGTGTTCGTGGATACCGGCCTGTTGCGCTGGCAGGAAGGTGACCAGGTGATGGCGATGTTCGCCGAGCACATGGGCGTCAAAGTGGTGCGCGTCAACGCGGCCGATCGCTACTTCAAGGCGCTGGAAGGGGTCGCCGATCCGGAAGCCAAGCGCAAGATCATCGGCAACCTGTTCGTCGAGATCTTCGAAGAAGAGTCGAACAAGCTGAAGAACGCCAAATGGTTGGCGCAGGGCACGATCTATCCGGATGTGATCGAGTCGGCCGGCAGCAAGACCGGAAAGGCGCATGTCATCAAGAGCCACCACAACGTCGGCGGCCTGCCCGAGCACATGAAGCTGGGCCTGGTCGAACCGCTGCGCGAGCTGTTCAAGGACGAAGTGCGCCGCCTCGGCGTCGAACTCGGCCTGCCGCGCACGATGGTCTATCGCCATCCGTTCCCGGGCCCCGGCCTGGGCGTGCGCATCCTGGGCGAAGTGAAGCCCGAGTACGCCGAACTGCTGGCCAAGGCCGATGCGATCTTCATCGACGAACTGCGCAAGGCCGATCTGTACGACAAGACCTCGCAGGCGTTCGCCGTGTTCCTGCCGGTCAAGTCGGTGGGCGTGGTGGGCGATGCGCGTGCGTATGAGTGGGTGATCGCGCTGCGCGCGGTCGAGACGATCGATTTCATGACCGCGCACTGGGCGCACCTGCCGTACGACTTCCTCGGCACCGTCTCCAACCGCATCATCAATGAGCTGCGCGGCGTCTCGCGCGTGGTCTACGACATTTCGGGCAAGCCGCCGGCCACCATCGAGTGGGAGTGATGGCCGGCCACGACGACGAGCACTGGATGCGGCACGCGTTCGCCCTGGCGGACCGTGCCGAGCGCGAGTTCGATGAAATCCCTGTCGGCGCCGTGTTGGTGGGTGCCGATTGCCAGGTGCTGGGCGAAGGCTGGAACCGCAACATCCTCGACCACGATCCGACGGCGCATGCCGAGATCGTGGCGATGCGTGAAGCGGGCAAGGCGACAGGCAATCATCGGCTGATCGACAGCACGCTCTACGTGACCCTGGAGCCGTGCGCGATGTGCGCCATGGCGCTCGTGCACGCCCGGGTCGCGCGCGTGGTCTACGGCGCCAGCGACCCCAAGACCGGCGCTTGCGGCAGCGTATTCGACCTGATCGCCGATCCGCGGCACAACCACCGCATCGAGGTCCGGGGCGGTGTGCTGGGCGATGAGGCAGGGCGCCGCCTGACCAACTACTTCCGCGCCAAGCGCGGGCGACCGCTCGTCTAGGGTGTCGGGAACTTCCGTTTCACCTTGCGGTGGTCCATCTCTTCGTTGATGGCCGTGACCGCCAGTGTCGACTCGCGTGCGAGCAGCAGGCTCGCCGCCAGCATGGCCACTACGCCTAGGGCGGCCAGCCACGTGGGCAGCGAGCCGAGCCGATGGCCGGTGAACGTGTCCACGGCAACGGCCAGACTGGTGCCGACGAAGCAGCTGATCGCGCCATAGAGCAGCTGGCCCGCGCGCAGGATGATCAGACTGCGCAGGCGCTGCAGTCCGATGCGCTTCTCGAGCAGCGTGCGGTCGGCTTCATCTTCCGCGTCGGCCAGTTCGCGCAACAGGGTGCGTGCCCGGTCGATGATGCGCGCCAGGCGGTTGTTCGCCGACAGCAGCAGCGATGCCGTTGCGGTCAGGAAGAATGCCGGTGCCAGCATCGCGGTGAGCACGGCATGGTCGGTGGAGGGATTCATGGGCCGGTCGCCGGGGTGGTCTGCGTTATGATGACATGAAGCGGTGTTGCCGCATCCCCGGTGAGGATTCCCGGGCTTTCTCTCCGTCACGGATTCCCGCATGGCCTCGAACAACGCGAACAATGACCGCCTGATCTGGATCGACCTGGAGATGACAGGGTTGGATACCGATCGCGATTCCATCCTGGAAATCGCCACCGTGGTGACCGATTCGAAGTTGAACGTACTGGCGGAGGGCCCCGAGTTCGCGATCGCGCATCCGGTCTCCGTGCTGGAGGCGATGGACGACTGGAACCGGAACCAGCATGGCCGGTCGGGGCTGTGGAAGCGCGTGGTGGAAAGCGACGTGTCGCTGGGGCAGGCCGAAGCGCAGACGGTGGCCTTCCTGGCCGAGTGGCTGCCGGCGGGCGCTTCGCCGATGTGCGGCAACTCGATCTGCCAAGACCGCCGCTTCCTGCATCGGCTGATGCCGAGGCTGGAGAAGTACTTCCACTACCGCAACCTGGACGTCAGTACGCTGAAGGAGCTGGCGCGACGCTGGGCGCCGCAGGTGCTGGAAGGGGTGCGCAAGCAGGCCAGCCATACGGCACTTAGCGACGTGCGCGATTCGATCGAGGAACTGCGCCACTACCGCAAGCACATGGCGGCGCTCGCCGGCGAGTGACCTGGTGTGCGCCATGCGCACTCCGCTCTGGAACCATCACCGCGCGTCGGGCGCAGGTCGTACGCTACGTGGCCGGTTTCGCCACGTCGCCGTCGTCGGCCACGCCCTTGGTGACGATATCGCCCAGCGGCGCACCATCGCCGTTGTGGTGGTAGACGTGCAGGTCGCGTTGCGGATAGGGGATGTTGAGCCCTTGGCCGATGATTTCGGTGCGTACGGCCTCGGTGAGGTCGCTCCTGGCCTCGCCGAAATCCTTGGTCTTGGCCCACGCCAGCAGGATCAGGTCGACGCTGCTCTCGCTCAGCTTGCTGACGATCACGCTCGGCGCGGGCTCGTCCAGCACGAGGGGATGGTCCTGTGCGATCTTCAGCAGGATGGACTTGGCCTGCTTGAGATCGTCGTCATAGCCGACGCCCACCGGGATGTCGACACGGCGATGCGGCTTGGCAGTGAAATTGATGATCGGCGCGGTGGTGATCAGGCTGTTCGGAAGCACGATCAGGCGGTTGTCGAGCGTGCGCATGCGGGTCTGGAAGATGCGCACCTCCTCGACGATGCCTTCCAACCCGCCGGCTTGCACGAAGTCGCCATCGCGGAAAGGGCGCAGCACGATCAGCATCACGCCGGAGGCGATGTTCGATAGCGAATCCTTCAATGCCAGGCCCACCGCCAGGCCGGCGGCACCGAGCACCGCGAGCATCGAGGTCGGGTTGACGCCCAGCGAGGTGAGCGCGGTGATGATGACCAGCACCATCATGGCCGCGTAGCTTGCGCGGCGCAGGAAGCCTCCCAGCGTCGCGTCCGCATGCGTGCGGCCCAGCACGCGCTCGAGGCCCGCGCTCAGGCGTTTGGCCAGCCACATGCCGATCAGGAAGATGACGGCCGCGGCCAGCAGCTTCAGGCCCCAGGTCTCTAGGAGCTGGAGCCAGTCGATGCCGCGCAGCTCCTTGAGCAGGACGTCGGGTTGGGTGGGAATGGCGGGGAGGGCCGGGGGCGAGGCGGGGGATGCGGACATGCAGGACTCCTGAAATGCAGCACGCCCCATCAGGGGCGTGCTGTGTCTACAGGGCGATGGTAACCGCGTTCGCGTGAAGACGGTCGCGCGGGCGGTCAGCCCGCCTTGGTCTTCGCCAGGCGCAGCCAGGTGTCGACGACCGTGTCGGGATTCAGCGATACCGATTCGATGCCTTCGGCCATCAGCCACTCGGCGAGATCGGGATGGTCGCTGGGGCCCTGGCCGCAGATGCCGACGTACTTGCCCTTGCTGCGTGCGGCCTTGATCGCCATCGAGAGCAGCTTCTTGACCGCCGGGTTCCGCTCGTCGAACAGGTTGGCGACGATGCTGGAATCGCGATCCAGTCCGAGTGTCAGCTGGGTCAGGTCGTTCGAGCCGATCGAGAAGCCGTCGAAGATGTCGAGGAATTCCTCGGCGAGCAGCGCGTTCGACGGCACCTCGCACATCATGATGATCTTGAGTCCCTTCTCGCCCTGGCGCAGACCGTGCTTCGCGAGCACGTCGATGACCTTGCGGCCTTCCTCCAGCGTGCGCACGAACGGGATCATCACCCACAGGTTGTCCAGGCCCATGTCGTCGCGCACGCGCCGCACGGCCTGGCATTCCAGCGCGAACGCCGGTTCGAACGACGGATCGACGTAACGGCTGGCGCCGCGGAAGCCGATCATCGGGTTTTCTTCATGCGGCTCGTAGCGGCTGCCGCCGATCAGGTTGGCGTACTCGTTGGACTTGAAGTCCGACAGGCGCACGATCACCGGATGCGGCGCGACCGACGCGGTGATGGTCGCGATGCCCTCGGCCAGGCGATCCACGTAGAAGCTGACCGGATCGGCGTAGCCGGCGGTCTTGGCGTCGATCTTCCTGCGGACATCGAGGTCCTGGCGGTCGTACTCCAGCAAGGCGAGCGGATGCACGCCGATGTGGCTGGCGATGATCATTTCAAGTCGTGCCAGGCCGATGCCCGCATTCGGCAACTGGCCGAAATCGAACGCGCGCTCGGGGTTGGCCACGTTCATCATGATCTTCAACGGCGCTTCGGGCATCGCCGCCAGATCGGTCGTGGTGCGCTCGAAGGGAAGGTTGCCGGCGTAGATGAAGCCAGTGTCGCCTTCCGCACAGCTCACCGTGACCTCGACGCCGTCGTCGATCAGGTCCAGTGCGTTGCCTGTCCCGACCACGGCCGGCACGCCGAGCTCGCGCGCGATGATCGCCGCGTGGCAGGTGCGGCCGCCGCGGTTGGTGACGATGGCGCTGGCGCGCTTCATCACCGGCTCCCAGTCGGGGTCGGTCATGTCCGCCACCAGCACGTCACCCGGCTGCACGCGGGCCATGTCGTCCAGCGAGCGCACCACGCGGGCGACGCCGCTGCCGATCTTCTGGCCGATGGCGCGCCCCTCGGCGATCACCTCGCCGCGCTTCTCCAGCGCATAGCGCTCAATCTGCGTGGCCTTGGCGCGCGACTTCACGGTCTCCGGGCGCGCCTGCACGATGAAGAGCTTGCCGGTGACGCCGTCCTTCGCCCACTCGATGTCCATCGGGCGGCCGTAATGCTGCTCGATGACCAGGGCCTGCTTCGACAGTTCGTGCACATCCTCATCGGTGATGGAGAAGGTGGCACGCAGGTTTGCCGGCGTGTCTTCCGTGCGGACGCGTTCGCCGGGTACGTCTGAATACACCATGCGCAGCGCCTTGCTGCCGAGCGAGCGGCGCAGGATGGCCGGCTTGCCCTGTTTCAGCGTGGGCTTGTAGACGTAGAACTCATCCGGGTTCACCGCGCCCTGCACGACCATCTCTCCCAGGCCGAAGCTGGAGGTCACGAACACCACGTCGCGGAAACCGGATTCGGTGTCCAGCGTGAACAGGACGCCCGAGGCGCCGACGCCGGAGCGCACCATCAGCTGCACGCCGGCCGACAGGAACACGTCCTCGTGCTTGAAGCCGTGGTGCACGCGGTAGGCGATGGCGCGGTCGTTGTAGAGGCTGGCGAAGACTTCCTTCACCTTGTGCACGACATCGTCGGCGCCGGTGACGTTGAGGAAGGTTTCCTGCTGGCCGGCGAACGACGCGTCGGGCAGGTCCTCGGCGGTAGCCGACGAGCGCACGGCCACGGCGATGTCGCCGCCGCCGTTTTCGGAGGACAGCTTCGCGTAGGCAGCGCGGATGTCGGCATCCAGGTCGGGCTGCAGCGGCGCGTCGATGACCCAGCCGCGGATCTCCTTGCCGGCGGCCGTCAAAGCCGCGACATCCTCGACATCGAGCGTGGCCAGCTTGTCGAAGATGCGCTTGGACAGGTCGTTGTGCGCGATGAAGGCCTTGAACGCCTCCGCGGTGGTCGCATAGCCTCCGGGGACCGACACCCCCAGGTTGGCCAGGTGGCCGATCATTTCGCCCAGTGACGAATTCTTGCCACCTACGCGGGCCAGGTCGGCCAGGCGCAGCTCGTGCAACCACAGGATGTTCTCGTTCAAGCGCAATGCTCCGAAGCAGGCCGCGCCATGCCGATGACCATCGGCGTGGGGTGCCGTGTCCATGGGGAAAGAAGCGATATGATGCAGTGCATACCAATTGCAGACAAGCTTGATCTGACGGGGGTTTCCATGGTGAAGCGGGAAGGGGAAGGGCATGTCTGAGCTGCGCCCGGTGTTCTATGTCTCCGATGGCACCGGTATCACCGCCGAGACGATCGGCCACAGCCTGCTGACCCAGTTCGCCGGCATGCGCTTCCAGACGGACCGGCTCTCCTTCGTCGATGACGAGGAAAAAGCGCGCGATGCCGCCGATCGCATTCGCCGCATGGGCGAAAAGCTGGGCAGCCGGCCCATCGTCATCAATTCGTGCGTGGATCCGGCGCTGAGCGCACTGGTCGCCGAAAGCGGCGCACTGATGCTCGACGTGTTCGCCCCCTTCATCGAGCCGCTGGAGCGCGAACTCGGCCAGCAGCGCCAGTCGCGCGTGGGGCAGGCGCATGGCCTTGTGGATTTCGAGACCTACCACCGGCGAATCAATGCGATGAATTTCGCGCTGACCCACGACGACGGCATGGCGGTGAACTACGACGAGGCCGACGTGATCCTGGTGGCCGTATCGCGTGCGGGCAAGACGCCCACCTGCGTCTACCTGGCATTGCATTACGGCATCCGCGCAGCGAACTATCCATTGACCGATGGCGATCTCGAGACCGACAGGCTGCCGCCGCGACTGCGCCCCTATCGGCGCAAGCTGTTCGCGTTGACCATCGATCCTGATCGCCTGCACCAGATCCGGCAGGAGCGCCGCCCCAACTCCAGCTACGCGAAGATGGAAACCTGCAAGCGCGAGGTGGCCGCGGCCGAGGCGATGTTCCAGGTGGAACGGCTGCCCACGCTCAGCACCACCAACAAGTCGATCGAGGAGATTTCCAGCAAGGTGCTTTCCACGCTGGGCCTGCAGCGCGACATGTACTGAGGAAGGCCGGGCCCGGCGGTGGTCCCGGGAACCCTTAACTTAGGCCGCACCCGGCGAGGCGTCAATGCTGCCGCCGGCGCGCAACCGCGTGTAGGATCGGACCATGTCCCAGGCACTCGCACGTAACGCCCGCATTCCCCGGCTTGGCCGCTTCGGCTGGCTGATGGCGCTCTACGCGGAAAACCACGCACGGCTGACGCGCCTGTTCGCGCCGGAGCACCTGGCGGTCGGTACGTACGTCTCCCGTATCGGCGATGGGCTCGACGTACGCCTGGATGTCATCGAGACCCATCGGTACACGGTCGAGTTGCGCCTGACCTACGACATCTGCGACCCGCTGACCGGCGAACCGGACCCGTCCGCGTTCGTCCGACTGTATCGCGATGCGCACCAGGCCGAGGCGACGCACTGTTATGTCGGCCGGCGATGGCAGGACGTCATCGGCCTGTATCCCCCGCCGGCGGAAGTCATCAGCCACCGCATGCGCATGAATACCTTCCTCGGCAAATGGCTCGAGTACCTGGGCGAGCAGGGGCATGGCGTGGCGACATTGCGACCCGTCACGACGGCGCGCGACGTCGCCTGACGTCGCATCGCCTTACCGGTGGTTCAGGCCACGCGAACGAAGCGGATGGCGTTGAGCCGGCTCAGGCCGTGACGGTTGTCGCGGGAAAGATTCGTCACGTCGACCGCACCCCGCGCTTCCAGTGCCAGCAGGCGAAGCGCGATGGCGTCGAACGTCGCCTCGTCCAGTCCCAGCGATCCCGCACTCCATCGCGTGTCCCGATGGAGCGGCACGTGGGAAACCAGCTCGTCTACAAGGGTGTCGTGTGTCATGGCGGCGGCCGGGGAGGGTGGGTACTGCTGCGCCACGCGGTGGGAGGACCGGTGGCCTTCCGAGGTTTTTACGCGCGCCCTCGTGATGTTCGCGTGGATGTCTTCGAGGCCGCGTGCGCGCTCGGCGAAGGCAAAAAGAAAGGCCCGGTTTCCCGGGCCTTGAAAGATTGGCGTCCCCACGGGGATTCGAACCCCGGTCGCTACCGTGAAAGGGTAATGTCCTAGGCCTCTAGACGATGGGGACGCACGAAAGTTGTCGCCAGATTTTACTCCGGACGGCCTATTGTCCGGAAGTTGGTGGAGCCAGGCGGGATCGAACCGCCGACCTCCTGCATGCCATGCAGGCGCTCTCCCAGCTGAGCTATGGCCCCACGTGCTGGCAGGAGCGGAATGATAGCTAGGCAATTTCCGATGCGCAAGCATCCGTTACGAAAAATTTCACGGCTGGCGGTGGAAGGTGCATGCGGTTGAAATAAGCGACCGGACATCGAGAGGCATCGCAAGGCGGATGATCGCGTTTTCAGTGAAGGAATGGTCCGCATGGGCGCCCGGTCTGGTGGACCGCGACGCATGGCGTGCGTGGGCCACCGCCCCGTGGCTGCCGGTTGGCGAAGAAACCCCTGCGCTGGCGGAGGTGCCCGCGATGCAGCGAAGGCGCATCGAGCGGCTCGGGCGGATGGCGATCCAGACGGCGTTCTGGTGCCAGCGCGCTGAAGAAAACGGCACGCCCCTCATCTTCGCGTCGCGGCACGGCGACGTGGCGCGTTCGATGGAACTGCTGGAAGCCCTGGCGACTGAGCAACCACCGTCGCCCACCACGTTCGGCCTGTCGGTGCACAACGCCATCGCGGCGCTGTACTCGATCCTGCGACGGGAGCGCGGCAACTACATCGCCCTGGCCGGTGGCATGGCGACGGTAGAAGCCGCGTGCGTCGAGGCGGCGGTATTGCTGGCGGATGGGGCGCAGGAGGTGCTGCTGGTGGTGTACGAAGCGCCGCTGCCCGGGATCTACGCCAGCTTCGCGGACGAGCCGGACGCCGGTTTCGCCTGGTGCTGGCGTATCGCGCCTGCCGACGGCTCGGCGCCTGCATTGCGGCTGTCGTGGGAGGGCGAGGCGGGCGAATCGGAGCTCGCGGCCGCCACCTTGCCGCACGGTCTGGAGGTCCTGCGCTTCCTGCTGTCGGGCGAGGCGGCATGGCAATGGGGGGCCGACGGCATGACATGGCGGTGGCAGCGCGATGCGTGAACGCGTCGACCGTGCCTGGCGCGTGTTAGGTACCGGACTGAGCTTCCTTGCGTTCGGCGTCGGCGGGTTGTTCCTGGGCGTGTTCGTGCTGCCGCCGATGCTTTGGCTGGTGCGTGACTCCGAGCGCCGCCGCCGCTGGTCCCGGCGCATCGTCCAGCGCAGTTTCGCCGCCCATGTCGAACTGATGCGCCGCCTTGGGCTGATGACGTACGAGATCCGGGGCCGCGAGCGGCTGGCGCGCAGGGGCCTGCTGGTCCTTGCCAACCACCCGACGCTGATCGACGTCGTCCTGCTGGTGTCGCTGCTTCCCAATGCGGATTGCGTGGTGAAGTCGGCGGTGGCGCGCAATCCGTTCATGCGCGGCCCCGTGCGTGCCGCAGGCTACGTCGCCAACGACGACGGCGCAGGGCTGGTGGAAGACTGCATTGCCGCGGTCCGCGCCGGTGGCGCGCTGGTGATCTTCCCGGAAGGAACCCGGACCACGCCGGGGCAGCCGTTGAAGCTGCAGCGCGGGGCCGCGAACATCGCGGTGCGCGGCGCGCTGGACATCACGCCGGTGCGGATCACGTGCTCGCCGCTGACGCTGGGGAAAGGGGAGAAGTGGTATCGTGTGCCGCCGGTGCGATTCCACATGGTGATCGATGTTCAGGAAGACCTGCCGATCGCCCCGTTCCTGAACGGAATGGAGGGGGCGGATCCAGCGGCGGGGGGAGAGGCGCTGGCAGCCCGGCGGCTCACGGAACATCTGGCCAACTACTTTGCGGGAGATCCATCGCGTGCAGGCACTTGAGCACGAGATCAAGGAATTGATCATTTCATCGCTGTCGCTGGAGGACATCACCCCCGACGACATCGATACCGGCGCCCCGCTGTTCGTGGAGGGGCTGGGACTGGATTCGATCGACGCGCTCGAACTGGGCCTTGCGCTGCAGAAGCGCTACGGCGTGGCGCTCTCCGCCGATTCGCAGGAAACCCGCCGGCATTTCGCCAGCGTGCGTGCCCTGGCGGACTTCGTCGCCTCGCAAGGCAAGGCCTGAGCAGGGACGGCAGGACTGGCAAGATGACCAAGAACGAACTTTTCGACCGGATCGTGACGATCCTGCATGACAGCTTCGAGATCGAGCCCGCGCGCATCACGCCCGACGCCCGGCTCTACGATGACCTCGACATCGACAGCATCGATGCAGTGGACCTGATCGTGCAGCTGAAGCCGCTGCTTGGCCGCAGCCTGCAGCCGGATGCCTTCAAGTCGGTGCGCACGGTGCAGGACATCGTGGACGTGCTGTACGGCCTGATCCGCGACCAAGCCGCCTGAGCGCAGGCCGCGTGCCCGTGTCCCGGATAGGCGCGGCCATCTTCGTGGCGTTGTCGGTGGCTTACCCCCTAGTGGTCTATTGGGCGATGGGTCGCTTCGAGCCGCGCTGGCTGGCGGTCCTGCTGCTAGCCCTCGCGGTGCTGCGCGCCATCGCGACGCGCCAGGCGGTCTGGCTGGTGGCGGCCGCGGGCGCCGCACTGCTTGCGGCCCTGGCCACCGTGTTCAACCAGGCGTTGCCGCTCAAGCTCTATCCGGCCCTGATCAATGCGGTGATGCTGGTCGTGTTCGCGAGCAGCCTGGCGTTTCCGCCATCGGCGGTGGAGCGCATCGCGCGGCTGACCGAGCCCGACCTCCCGCCCGCCGGCGTTGCTTACACGCGCCGCGTCACCCAGGTGTGGTGCGGCTTCTTCGTGCTCAATGGCGCGCTCGCGCTGGTCACGGCGCTGTGGACGTCCGACCGGACGTGGGCGCTCTACAACGGATTGATCGCCTACGGACTGATCGGCCTGTTGTTCGGCGGCGAGTGGCTGGTGCGCCAGCGGGTGAAGGCAGGACATCGCCATGACTGAGTGGCGCTCGTTGGACGAGGTCGCGCTGCGCCCGTTGCCGGGACGGGCGTTCATGGCGGCGGGAAGCGAGTCGGCGGACCATGCGGTGTTCCAGCACGAGGCGCTGCGCTGGCAGGCGACGTTCCACCGTCTGCCGGGGTCGAGTTGGGCGCTGCATTTCGATGACGCCTCGCGCTTCGCCGCCGCCCTGTATGGCGCGTGGCATGCGGGCAAGACCGTGGTGTTGCCGGGCGACGCGCTGGCGGGCACCCAGGCCCGCCTGCGCGCGCACGTGGACGGTTTCGTGGGCGACTGGCTCGAGAGCGATGCCGCGTCGCCGGATGATCTGCCGTACGCCCCCTGCGTGGCGCGACCGCTGGACGCGGACGCCACGCGTCTCGTCGTCTTCACCTCCGGAAGCACGGGCGAGCCTGTCGCCATCGAGAAGCGCCTGCGGCAACTCGACGCCGAGGTGCACGCGCTGGAAGCCGCGCTCGGGCGCGGCCTGGACGGCGTGGCGGTGCATGGCACCGTGTCGCACCAGCATATCTACGGCCTGCTGTTCCGGGTGTTGTGGCCGCTGGCTGCGGGCCGCGCCATCGTGCCGCGTGCGTTCTTTCCCGAAGATCTGCTGGCCGCGATGGACGGCCAGGACGCGGTGCTGGTCGCCAGTCCGGCGCACCTCAAGCGCTTGCCGGCGCAGCTGTCATGGGCATCGCTGCATGGGCGGCTGCGCGCGGTGTTCTCGTCGGGTGGCGCGTTGCCCGCCGATGCTGCGCACGATGTGGCCCGGCTGCTGGGCGTGCCGCCCACCGAGATCCTGGGCAGCAGCGAGACCGGCGGCATCGCCTGGCGCCGCTGGGAGACGGAAGTTCCGGTCTGGACGCCGTTACCCGGCGTCGACTGGCGTTTGCAGGAAGGCGTGCTCGAAGTGCATTCGCCGCACCTGGCCGGCGACGCGTGGTGGCGCAGCCAGGACCGCGCGGAAGCCGATGGTGCGGGCGGATTCCGTCTGCTGGGCCGGGCAGACCGTATCGTGAAGGTGGAAGAGCGTCGCGTCTCGCTGGATGCGCTGGAGCGCCGGATCCAGGCGCACCCGGCGGTCAGGGAGGCGCGCGTGCTGCTGCTCGGTGGCGCGCGCAGCGCGCTGGCGGCCGTCGTCGCGATGGCCGACGGCGTGCCGGTGCCGCAAGATGCGATGGCCCGGCGTGCGCTGTCGCAGTCGTTGTCGCGGCACCTGGCGGAGATGCAGGATGCGGTGACCCGGCCGCGGCGCTGGCGCTTCGCGACGGCGTTGCCGACCAACGCGCAAGGCAAGGTCACCGAGGCGGCACTGACCGCCCTGTTCCGCCCCGAGCGCCCGGCCGCATGCTGGACGCTCCGCGAGTCGGCGCGCGCACGCGCCGACATGTCGCTGGACGCGTCGCTCGCCGTCTTCGACGGCCATTTCAACCAGGCCGCAGTCCTGCCGGGGGTCGCGCAACTCGACTGGGCGGTACAGCTGGCGCGCGAGGTCTTCGCGATTCCCCCGTGCTTCCTTCGCATGGAAGCGCTGAAGTTCCAGCGCGTGGCGCGTCCCGGCGATCTGATCCACCTGGACCTGGAATGGCAGGCGGATCGCGCCACGCTCGTGTTCCGCTACACCTCCGTGCAGGGTCCGCATGCCAGTGGTCGCGTGGTGTTTGCCCATGAGGCGTGAATCCGTGGCGCCGCCGCTCGCCTTCCGCCCGCTGGTCGTGATCCCGGTGTTCGACCACGAGCACGCCATCGCCACGATGGTGGCGGGCGTGCTACACACCGGCAACGCCTGCCTGCTGGTGGATGACGGCTCGGGCCCGGCGTGCGCCCTCGAGCTCGACCGTCTGGCCGCGCTGCATGCGCCGCAGGTGCGCCTGCTCCGGCTGCCGGTGAACCAGGGCAAGGGAGGCGCCGTGCTGGCGGGGTTCCGCGACGCGAGCCGCCATGGGCACACCCATGTGCTGCAGATCGATGCCGATGGCCAGCACGACCCCGCCGACATTCCGCGCTTCCTCGCGCTGGCGCAGGCGCATCCGGGCGACGTGATCTGTGGCGTGCCGGTCTACGACGAGAGCGTGCCGAAGGGCCGGCTCTACGGCCGCTACCTCACCCACGTATGGGTGTGGATCAATACCGTGTCCTTCGCGATCCGCGATTCGATGTGCGGCTTCCGCGTCTATCCGCTGCCTCCGGTGCTGAAACTGATGGACGAGGAGACCATCGGGCGGCGCATGGACTTCGACGTGGAGGTGCTGGTGCGCCTGTTCTGGCGCGGCATCCGCGTGCACAACCTGCCGACGCGCGTGACCTATCCGCTCGATGGCGTGTCGCACTTCGACGTATGGCGCGACAACGTGCGCATCAGCCGCATGCATGCGCGGCTGTTCTTCGGCATGGTGCGGCGGCTGCCGCGCCTGCTGCGCGGCCGCAGGTCGGTGGCGTCGCCATGAGCCGGCGCAGCGAGCACTGGGCCGACATCGGCGAATCCACGTCCGTACGCGGGATCCTGCTGCTCTGCGCGGTGCATCGCTGGCTGGGGCGCTGGCCCTTCCGCTTGTGCGTCTATCCGGTGGTCCTCGTGCATTGGCTGCTCAATGGCACCGCGCGGCGTGCGTCGCTACAGTACCTGCGGCGCCTGCATGCCCATTCGGGCGTGCCGCCGTCGCGGCCGGGCGTGTGGCAGAGCCTGCACCACTTCGCGATGTTCGCCGAGACGATGCTCGACAAGATCCTCGCGCTGGGCCACCGCTACCCGATCGGACGCGTCCGCATGCAGCGGGAGGGCGTGCTGGCGCGGGTCAGGTCGGGGGAGGGCGGGCTGATCGTCACCGGGCACCTGGGATGTCTGGAGCTCTGCCAGGTGATGGCCGAGCAGGTTCCCGGCCTTCGCCTTACGGCGCTGGTGCACACGGCGCACGCCGAGCGCTTCAACCGCATGATGCGTCGCCTGGACGAGACCACGCGCGTGGAACTGCTCCAGGTCACGGACCTGGGGCCCGCCGATGCGGTGAGGTTGTCCGAGCGCGTGGCGCGGGGCGAGTTCGTCGCCATCGCCGGCGATCGCGTCCCGCTGCGCGGCGGGCGTACGGTGACCGCCTCCTTCCTGGGCCATGAAGCCCCGTTCCCGATCGGCGCCTACGTGCTGGGTGCCGCGCTGAAGTGCCCGGTGTTCACCATGGCGTGCACGCATGAAGGCGACGGCTACCGGGTGCGCATGGACGCGTTCGCCGAACGCATCGCGTTGCCGCGCGGCTCGCGCGATGCCGCCCTGGCCGGCTACGCTGCGCAGTTCGCGCGGTGGCTGGAACAGCAGGTCCACCTGTCGCCCTACGACTGGTTCAACTTCTACCCCTTCTGGGATCAGGTACCGAATGAGCCCCGCAATGAATGACTCCGTGGCGCCGGTCTTCGGCGACGCTCCGCTGCGCATCGAGGACGTCGTCGCCCTGGCGCAGCGCCGCGTGTCGCCGGTGCTGTCCGCAGATCCGGCCTTCCGGGCGCGCATCGCGCGCGGCGCCGACTTCCTCAGTCGACTGCTGGAGGAGGAGGGCGTCATCTATGGCGTCACCACCGGGTATGGCGATTCCTGCACGGTGAACATCCCGCCGGCACTGGTCGCGGAACTGCCGCACCACCTGTACACCTACCATGGGTGCGGCCTCGGCCGCTTCCTGGACGAAACCGAGACACGTGCGGTGCTGGCGGCGCGGCTGGCGTCGCTGGTGCGGGGTATGTCCGGTGTCAGCGTGCCGCT
Organism: Pseudoxanthomonas sp.; assembly: GCF_002863005.1. GTDB lineage: Bacteria > Pseudomonadota > Gammaproteobacteria > Xanthomonadales > Xanthomonadaceae > Pseudoxanthomonas_A. The sequence goes on along the minus strand of NZ_PKDG01000044.1, from coordinate 16,283 downwards.
GCTGGAAGGGTTGGCGACCCTGCTGCGCCACGACGTGCTGCCCCTGATTCCCGCGGAAGGATCGGTCGGTGCGAGCGGCGACCTGACGCCGCTGTCGTACGTGGCCGCCGTGCTGTGCGGCGAGCGCGACGTCATGCACGGCGGGCGCCAGCGTCCGGCACGCGACGCGCTCGCCGAGATCGGCATGGCGCCGCTGACGCTGCGTCCCAAGGAGGGACTGGCGATCATGAACGGAACCGCCGTGATGACTGCGCTCGCCTGCCTGGCGTTCCATCGCGCCGAATACCTGTCGCGCCTGGCGACGCGGTTGACCGCGTTCAACGTGCTGGCCGCCGACGGCAACGCGCACCATTTCGACGCCGTACTGTTCGCCGCGAAGCCGCATCCCGGCCAGTCGCGCGTGGCGCAGCGATTGCGCGAAGACCTGCACAGCGACCGGCCGCCCCGCAACGAGCAGCGCCTGCAGGACCGTTACTCGTTGCGTTGCGCGCCGCACGTGATCGGTGTGCTGGAGGACGCACTGCCGTTCCTGCGCCAGCTGATCGAGACCGAACTCAACAGCGCCAACGACAATCCGCTGATCGACCCCGAGCGCGAGCAGATCCTGCACGGAGGCCACTTCTATGGCGGACACATCGCGTTCGCGATGGATTCGCTGAAGAACACCGTGGCCAATGTGGCCGACCTGCTGGACCGGCAGCTGGCCCTGATCGTGGATGCGCGCTACAACCACGGCCTGCCGGCGAACCTGTCCGGCGCGACCGGGCCGCGCGCGGCGATCAACCACGGCCTGAAGGCGTTGCAGATCAGCGTGTCGGCGTGGACCGCCGAGGCCTTGAAGCTGACGATGCCGGCGTCGGTGTTCTCCCGGTCCACGGAATGCCACAACCAGGACAAGGTGAGCATGGGGACGATCGCGGCGCGCGACTGCCTGCGCGTGATCGAGCTGACCGAGCAGGTGGTCGCCGGCATGCTGATCGCCGCACGCCAGGCACTGGCCCTGCGCGAGCGCGTCGGGCTGCAATCCACGCTGGGCGAAGGCCCGGCGACGATGTACGCCGACCTGCAGGCGCGCATCGCGCTGGTCGAGGAGGATCGCGCACTGGATGGCGAACTGCGCCAGCTGCTGGTCGACATCCGGGAGGAACGCTGGGATGTCTATGCCGCCTGACCTGCGCGCCGACCTGGCGATCGAGATCCCGCTCAGACCCGCCTTCCACGATTGCGATGCCATGCAGGTGGTCTGGCACGGCCATTACTTCAAGTACCTTGAAATCGCCCGTTGCGCGTTGCTGCAGCGGTTCGACTACGACTATCCGCAGATGCATGCATCCGGCTACATGTGGCCGATCGTCGATACGCGCGTGAAGTACATCCGGCCGCTGCGGTACGCGCAGGCCCTGCTCGTGACGGCCCGCATCAGCGAGTGGGAGAACCGCTTGAGGATGGACTACGAGATTCGCGACGCCGGCAGCGGCGAGGTGCTGACGCGCGCGCACACGATCCAGGTGGCGGTCGACGCCGCTTCAGGCGAGATGCGCTATCAGTGCCCGCCTGTCCTGTGGGAACGGTTGGGAGTCGCTGCGCCATGAACAAGATCCGCGGTCTCGTTTCCGCTTTCGCGCTTGCCCTCATGGCGGGTGGAATCGTCAACCCGGCGTCCGCCGATCCGTTGGCGGAGGTGCGCTCCCAGGTGGCACAGGTGCCACTGTTGCGGGGCGAGTTCAGCCAGGAAAAGCAGGTGGCCGGCTTCAGGAATCCGCTGCGCTCGAATGGCCGTTTCCTGCTGGTGCGCGACAAGGGCGTGGTGTGGTCGACGACGGCGCCGTTCCCGTCCGAAACCGTCATCACGCAGGACCGCATCCTCAGCCGCCAGCGCGACGGCAGCCGCCGGGTGGAAGTCGATGGCCGGCAACAACCCGGGCTTCGCAGTGTCAACGCGATGATGTTCGCGCTGATGAGCGGCGACATGAAGGCGCTGACGTCGACCTTCGAGGTGAAGGCGGAGCCTGTGGCGCGTGGCTGGAAGATGACGCTGGTGCCACGTTCGCGGCAGGTGGCGCAGGCATTCACCTCGGTGCGCCTGTCGGGCGACCGCTATGTTCGTGAGGTGGAGCTGCGCGAGGCCAACGGCGACCTCACGCGCCTGCGCTTCAGCGGCATGAGCGAATCGCCCGCGACCCTGTCGCGCGATGAGGCGGCCCGGTTTGAGTGATCCTGTGCCCGCGGTGACGAGGGTGCGACCGTTGCGCGGCTGGCGCTGGCTTGCCGTGGCGTGGTTGGTGGTACTGGCCGCCGTGGCGTGGCACCAATGGCGGTTCTGGCAGTCGCCGCGCATCGACAGCGACGTGCTGGCGCTGCTGCCCCAGGAGGCCGGCGACCCGACGGTGTCCGATGCGACCCGACGCATCGCGGAGAACAGTGCGCGCGACGTGGTGGTCATGCTGGGCGCCACGGAGGTGGAGGACGCGCTGAAGGCACGGGCGGCGTTCGAGGCGTCGCTTGCACGCCCGGCGGCGCAGGCGATGCTGGCGTCGGCTGGGTCGCCGGAAGACTGGTTCGCCCAGGCGCGCGACGTGCTGGCACCGCATCGCGATCGCTTGCTGACTGCGTCCCAGCGGGACACGCTGGCGCAGGCGACGCCCGAAGCCTTGGCCGAGTCCGCACTGGCGTCGCTGTACGGTCCCATGGGGGCGCCGCGCCTGACCGAGTGGCGCAGCGATCCACTCGGACTGTGGCCGCAGTGGTGGCAGGCGCAGGCGGCCGCGTCGGGGATGGCAGTGGACGGTGACGGACTGCTGCAGGTCGAGAACCGCCACTGGGCGGTGCTGCAGTACACGTTGCGCACCTCGGCCTTCAGGCTGGACGGCGAACGCCATCTGCAGGATCTGCTCGACGCGGCGACCGGCGCCGCGATGGCGGCGGCGCCCGGCATCCGCGTGCTGAAGGCCGGGGTGCCCCTGCATGCCGAATCGGCCGCGGTGCAGGCCCGCCGCGAGGTCAATACCATCGGCTGGGGCTCGCTGGCGGCCGTGCTGCTGCTGGTGTGGCTGGCGTTCCGCTCGCTGCGTCCCCTGTTGCTGGTGGCGATGTCGCTGCTGGTCGGCTGCGCGGTCGCGATGACGGTCACTGTGCTGGTTTTCGGAAAGGTGCACCTGCTGACGCTGATCTTCGGCGCAAGCCTCGTTGGCGTGGCGGAGGACTACGGCATCCACTGGTTCGCATCGCGTCAGGGCGTGGCCAGCGAGCGACGCTGGTCGCTGCTGCGCCATCTGCTGCCCGGCCTGTGGCTGGCACTGCTGACCAGCGCCATGGCGTATCTGGCGCTGGGGCTGGCACCGTTCCCCGGCCTGCGGCAGATGGCGCTGTTCTCCGTGGTCGGCCTGGCGTCGGCCTTCCTGACGGTGATCTTCTTCTTCCCGTGGCTGGATGGTGGGCAGGTCCGCACGACCGGCTTCTCGCGTTGGCTGGGCGGTACGCTGGCGCGATGGCCGCGCCTGTCCGGTCGTCGTGGCGGTGTCGCGCTCGCCGTCGTCGTCCTGGCCATCGCGGTGCCCGGCCTGATGCGCGTACAGGGCAAGGACGACCTTCGCGGCCTGCAGTCGTCGCCACCGGCGCTGATCACGCAGCAGCGCGATGTCGGTCGCCTGCTGGGCATGCCCAGCCCGGCGCAGTTCTTCCTCGTGCAGGGGCGCGATGCCGAACAGGTGCTGCAACGCGAGGAACGCCTGGTGGCGCGCCTTCGCGAAGCGGAGGCGAACGGGAAGGTCGGTGGTCACCGCGCACTGAGCGATTGGCTGCCCTCGAAGCGCCAACAGGACGAAGATGCTGCGCTGACGTCGCGTATCGAGCGCGACGTACTGGCGCGCTTGTCCGCGGTCACCGGAGAGTCGGTGGCGCGCGGCGAATTCGCCCCGGCGGCGATGGACATCGAGGCCTTCCTCGCATCGCCGGCATCGCTGCCGGTGCGCCATCTCTGGCTCGGGCAGGTGGGCGAGGGTGTGGCGTCGGTGGTGATGGTCAACGACCTGTCGCGGCCGGACGCCCTCGCAACGTTCGCGGCGCAGGCGGTGGGTCTCGAGGGTGTGCGCTGGGTCGATCGCACGGCCGACATTTCACGCCTCCTCACGCACTACCGCCACATGATGTCCTGGCTGCTGCTGGCGGGCGTGGCAGTGGTGTTCGTGGTGCTGGCCGTACGCTATCGCGGACAGGCCTGGCGTGTGATCACGCCGACGGTGCTGGCGGGCGTGCTGACCGTGGCATTGCTGGGCTGGCTGGGCCAGCCGTTGCAGTTGTTCAACGTGCTGGCGCTGATGCTCTTGCTCGGCATGGGGATCGACTACGGCATCTTCCTGGTCGAGCACCGTGGCGATGCCAGCGCGTGGCTCGCGGTATGCGTGGGGGCGGCCAGTACCTGGCTGTCGTTCGGCCTGCTGGGGCTGTCGGCGACGCCTGCCTTGCGCGCGTTCGGCCTGACCCTGCTGTTCGGCATCGGCCTGGTCTGGCTGCTGTCGCCCCTGTTCCGGCCTGCGCCGGATGTTTCTCCCTTGCCTGGACACGACGTGGAATGAAAACGGAACGCACCGACATCCTGATCATCGGCGCAGGCCCCGCCGGCTCGGTGGCGGCCGCCCTGCTGCGGCAGCAAGGTCGCAAGGTCCTCATCATCGAGCGCGAACAGTTCCCGCGCTTTTCCATCGGCGAGAGCCTCCTCCCGCAGAGCATGGAATACATCCAGGCCGCCGGACTCCTGCAGGACGTGGTGGAGGCGGGCTTCCAGTACAAGAACGGCGCCGCTTTCGTGCGCGGGGAGCGCACCACCGAGTTCGATTTCCGCGACAAGTTCTCGGAGGGCTGGGGGACCACGTACCAGGTGCAGCGTGCCGACTTCGACCATGTCCTGGCGAAGGGCGCCGAGCGCATGGGGGCCGAGGTGCGCTACCGCCACGAGGTGCTGTCCGCCGAGCCCGGTCATGCTCCGCGCGTCACCGTGCGCTCGCCGGACGGCGAGGAGTACGTGATCGAAGCCGACTTCATGCTCGACGCCAGCGGCTTCGGCCGACTGCTGCCGCGCCTGCTGAAGCTCGAGTCGCCGTCGAACTTCCCGGTACGCGGCGCCATCTTCACCCACGTGCGCGACCATATCCCCCCCGGCGCGGGCTTCGATCGCAACAAGATCCTGATCACCACGCATCCGGAACACGTCGACGTCTGGTACTGGACCATCCCGTTCTCGAATGGCTGCTGCTCGCTCGGCGTGGTGGCGGAAACCGCGTTCCTCGATCGCTACGCGGGCACCGACCTGGAGCGCCTGCAGGCCATCGTCGGCGAAGACCCCAACCTGACGCGGTTGCTGAAGAACGCCGAATGGGCGGTGCTGCCGGTACGCCAGATCACCGGCTACTCCGCCAACGTAGCCTCGCTGTGGGGACCGGGTTATGCGCTGCTGGGCAATGCGGGCGAGTTCCTCGATCCGGTGTTTTCCTCGGGTGTGACCATCGCGTTCAAGTCGGCGCAACTCGCCAGCGAATGCCTGCGCCGCCACTACGCCGGCGAACCGGTGGACTGGGAGACCGAGTTCGCCATTCCGCTGCGTGGCGGCGTGCAGACCTTCCGCCGTTTCGTCGAGTCGTGGTACGCGGGTGGTTTCCAGAAGATCATCTTCCACCCGGATCCGCAGCCGGACATCCGACGCATGATCTGTTCGATCCTCGCCGGCTATGCCTGGGACAAGAAGAATCCCTACGTGGCCGACACGCAGCGCCGCCTGCAGGTGCTGGAGCAGCTGTGCACCGGTTGATCGCACTGCTGCTCGCCGGCGTGCTGCTGGCGGGATGCGCAACGCGTCCGCAAAAGCCCGCGGTGGAACTTCCCGCGTTGCGACTGGCGCCTGCGGCGCTGGGCCACGACCTGGCCGTGCAACAGCGCCTGGTGTTCCGTTTCGGCCCGCACGTGCGCGAACTGGATGCGCTGCTGGAAGTCGACGCCACCGATGTCCGGCTCGCGGTACAGGCCATGGGCCGGACCGGCGTGCAGCTGCAGTGGGATGGCAAGGCGCTCGTAGAGCAACGCGCGGCGTGGCTGCCCGCTGCCGTCCGCGGCGAGCGGGTGCTCGACGATGTGCAGTTCAGCCTGTGGCCGGCGGATGCGATCCGGGCCGTACTTCCCGCGGACTGGACGCTGGTCGAGCAAGGGGCGTTCCGTGAGTTGCGCAGGAACGGACAGGTCTGGTTGCAGCGCGAGCAGGTCGATGCCACGACGCTGCGCGTACGCAATGGCGTCGACGACTACGAACTGACGATCGAATCCGTGGCCGGCGGAGCGCTGGATCCATGAGGGGCGGTGCGATCTTCCTGAACGAGCTCGGCATCGTCTGTGCGCTCGGCGAGGGGACGGAGGCCGTGCGCGAGGCGCTGTTCCGCGATGACGCGCCGGGTGGTGTGATGCTCGACGACACGTTCATGCCCGGGCGAAGCCTCGCACTGGGGACGGTCGAGGGCGGCCTGCCGTCGCTCGCGCATCATCCGCTCCCGTTGCACGGTCGCAACAATGCCTTGCTGCGTGCGGCCTACCTCCAGATCGGGGACGCCGTGCAGCAGGCCATCGACCGGCACGGCCCCGCGCGGGTCGCCATCGTGGTCGGCACCAGTACCTCCGGCATCGGCGAGGCCGAACGGGCGATGACGCACTGGCAGCATCACCGGCAATGGCCCGACGGCTTCCATTACGTGCAGCAGGAAATCGGCGCGCCGTCGCGCTTCCTCGCCGCCGAATCGGGCGCCCGCGGTCCCGCCTGGACGATCTCCACGGCGTGCTCTTCCAGCGCGAAGGCCATGGCATCGGCGGCCCGCCTGCTGCGCAGCGGACTGGTCGATGCGGTGATCACAGGGGGATCGGATTCGCTGTGCGAGTTCACCGTGCGCGGCTTCATGGCGCTGGAGTCCGTGTCGGCCGAGCGCTGCAACCCATTCTCGGCGAACCGCCACGGCATCAACATCGGCGAAGGGGCGGCACTGTTCCTGATGACGCGTGCGGAAGGCCCCGTCCGCCTCGCGGGGTGGGGCGAGACCGCCGACGCACACCACATCTCGGCGCCCGAGCCGCAGGGCATCGGTGCCGTCACCGCCATCGGCCAGGCGCTGGCGCGCGCGCAGCTGTCGCCGTCGCAGATCGATTACGTCAACCTGCACGGAACCGCGACGCCGCAGAACGACGCGATGGAAAGCCGAGCGGTGACGGCGGCGCTCGGCGGTGAGGTGCCGGCGAGTTCCACCAAGCCGTTGACCGGGCATACGCTCGGTGCCGCGGGCGCGATCGAAGCCGGCCTGTGCTGGCTGGCGATGACCGACAATCCCCGCCATCGGCTGCCACCGCACTGGTGGGATGGCGTCGTCGACGGCGACCTTCCGCCGCTGGCGTTCGTGGCACCCGGCGCCACCGCCAACGGGCCGCTGCGCCATGTGCTGAGCCAGTCGTTCGCGTTCGGTGGCAGCAACGCCGTACTGGTATTCGGAGCAGGATGATGCGCGAGCTGTACGACATCGCGCGCGTGGTGCCGCATCGCGGCACGATGCGCATGGTCGATCGATTGGTGGACTGGGACGAGGACACCGTGGTGGTCGAACTGCGGGTGCCCGACGAGGGGCCGTTCAGCCATGCGGAGGGCGTGCCCGCCTGGGTGGGCATCGAATACATGGCCCAGACCATCGCCGCCTGGGCCGGCTGCCACGCGCGGGCCTCGGGGCGTGAACCGTCGATCGGGTTCCTGCTGGGCACGCGCCGTTACGAGAGCCGGACCTCGTGGTTCCGCGCCGGCAGCGTGCTGCAGGTGGAGGCGACCCGCGAGTTGCTGGGCGACAATGGGCTGGGCATGTTCCGCTGCCGCATCCTGGGGGACGGCGAGGAACTGGCGACCGCCAACGTGTCGGTGTTCGAACCACCGGACGCGATGGCTTATCTGGAGAGTACGCAGGAATGAGTGCAGACAACACGATCCTGGTCACCGGGGGGAGCCGGGGGATCGGCAAGGCCATCGCGTTGCGGCTTGCGCAGGACGGTTTCGATATCGTCGTGCATTGCCGCAGCCGTGTGGAAGAAGCGGAGGGCGTCGCCGGCCAGGTCCGTGCGCTGGGACGTGCGTCGCGCGTCCTGGCCTTCGATGTGGCCGACCGCACCGCGGCCGCGCAGGCACTGGAGGCCGACGTCACCGCGCACGGGGCGTACCACGGCGTGGTCTGCAACGCCGGCATCGCCCGCGACACCGCGTTCCCGGCGATGAGCGCCGATGACTGGGACGCGGTGCTGCGGACGAACCTCGACGGGTTCTACAACGTGCTCAACCCGCTGGTCATGCCGATGGTGCGGCGGCGCAAGCCGGGCCGCATCGTCACGCTCTCGTCGGTGTCCGGCCTGGTGGGCAACCGGGGACAGGTGAACTACAGCGCGGCGAAGGCCGGCATCATCGGCGCCACCAAGGCGCTGGCGCTGGAACTGGCCAGTCGCGCGATCACCGTGAACTGTGTCGCCCCGGGCCTGATCGACACGGAGATGGTCAGTGGCGAGGTGGTCGACGAGGCGCTGAAGATGATCCCGATGAAGCGTGTCGGCACGCCCGGGGAAGTGGCGGCCGTCGTGGCGTTCCTGATGTCGCCAGAGGCGTCGTACGTCACCCGGCAGGTGATTTCGGTCAACGGAGGACTGGTCGGATGAGTCGGAATGATCGACGCGTGGTGGTCACCGGCGCAGGCACCATCAGTCCCCTGGGACACGACTGGCCCAGCGTGCACCTTCGCTTGCGCGAATGCCGCAACGCCGTGCGCCACATGGATGATTGGGCGAAGTACGAGGGCCTGAACACCCGGTTGGCCGCGCCAGCCGAACCCTTCGACCTGCCCGCGCATTACAACCGCAAGACCACGCGCAGCATGGGGCGGGTCGCGCTGATGTCCGTGCGCGCCACCGAACTCGCCCTCGAGCAGGCCGGACTGCTGGGTGATCCGGTGCTGACGAGCGGCCGGATGGGCGTGTCGTATGGCTCGTCCGCCGGCAGCCACGAGGCCGTCGGCGACTTCGGCCGCATGCTCAACGAGTACACCACCGAAGGCATCAACGCGACCACGTACCTGAAGATGATGAGCCATACCGCGCCGGTGAATATCGGCGTGTTCTTCGGTCTCACCGGGCGCGTGTACACCACGTCCAGCGCATGTACATCCGGCAGCCAGGGCGTCGGGTGCGCTTACGAGGCGGTCCGCAGCGGCAAGCAGGTCGCGATGATCGCCGGCGGTGCCGAGCAGCTGGATGCGACCGCCGCGGCGGTGTTCGACACGCTGTTCGCCACCAGCGTGCGCAACCACCAGCCCGAGCTGACGCCGCGTCCCTTCGATGCCAACCGCGATGGCCTGGTCCTGGGCGAGGGCGCGTGCACCCTCGTGCTGGAGGACCTGACGCATGCGCAGGCGCGTGGCGCCGAGATCCTGGCGGAGATCGTCGGCTACGGCACCAACAGCGATGGCCAGCACGTCACCCAGCCCAGTGCGGACACGATGGCGCAGGCGATGCGCCTGGCGCTGGAAGACGCAGGCCTGTCGCCGGAAGCGATCGGCTATGTCAATGCGCACGGCACCGCCACCGACCACGGCGACATCGCGGAAACCGCGGCCACGGCAGCCGTGTTCGGCAACCGCATGCCCATCAGTTCGCTGAAGAGCTATGTCGGCCACACGCTGGGCGCCTGCGGCGCGTACGAATCGTGGATCACGCTGCAGATGATGCGGGAGGGCTGGTTCGCCCCCACGCTCAACCTGGAGGAACGCGACCCGCGCTGCGCCGCGCTGGACTACATCACGGGCGAGGGCCGCGAACTGCAGACCGATTACGTGATGAACAACAACTTCGCGTTCGGCGGCATCAACACGTCGCTGATCTTCAAACGCTGGAAGGGCTGAAGCCCGACACACCCCCTCATCGCCGTTCGTATCCCTGAAAGGAGTAGCACCATGAAACGACTTCTGACCGCAAGCCTGCTGACGCTCGCCGCACTGGCCCCGCACGCGAGCGCGGCCGACACCCGCCTCGAACTGCCCTTGCAGGAGCTGGTGGACTCGCCCGAAGCCAAGGCCGCCGGCATCGATGGCAGCGTGCGTTTCTATCTCGCGGGCCAGAAGACCCCGACCGTGGTATCGCGCTTCGGTGAGGACGTGACCAACAGGAAGACCAATGGCGTGGGCAAGTCCGATGCCGAATCCTGTCGCTGGGTCGCATTGTCTGCGCTGAAGGCCCTGCAGGAGGGTGCGAAGGACCGTGGCGCCAACGCGGTCATCGACATCGTCAGCTATTTCAAGAAGAACGAGTTCCGCAGCGCCACGAACTATGAGTGCCATGCGGGCGGCATCATGAGCGGCGTCGCGTTCAAGGCGACCTACGCCAAGGTCAAGTAAGCGACCTCGAGCTCCGCGGCGGCCGCCCCGGGGCGGCCGTATGTCCTTCAGTCGCCGGGCAGGCGCGCGCGTCGCAGGCGTAGTGCATTGCCTACCACCGAGGCCGAGCTGAGGCTCATCGCCAGTGCGGCGAGCATCGGCGAGAGCATCGGTCCGCCGAACAGCCCCAGCACGCCCGCCGCCACTGGCACGCCCAGGGCGTTGTAAGCGAAGGCGAACGCCAGGTTCTGTCGCATGTTGCGCACGGCCGCTTCGGAGAGTGCTTTCGCCCGGCCGATCCCACGCAGGTCGCCCTTCACCAGCGTGACCTGGGCGCTCGACATGGCCACGTCGGTGCCGGTTCCCATCGCGATGCCGACATCGGCGGCGGCGAGGGCTGGCGCATCGTTGATGCCGTCGCCGGCCATCGCGACGTGTCTGCCTTCCTGTTTGAGGCGTGCCACCAACGCTGCCTTGTCGGCGGGGCGCACATCCCCATGGACCTCGTCGATGCCCAGTCTGGCCGCAACGGCACGTGCCGTTCGTTCGCTGTCGCCGGTGGCCATGACGATGCGCAGCCCACGTTCGCGCAGTGCCCGCAAGGCTTCCGGCGTGCTGGCCTTGATGGGGTCCGCGACAGCAATGCTGCCGGCGGGCGCGCCATCTACCGACAGGAACATCACGCTGCCCCCTTGCTCGCGCATGCCCTCGGCATCGGCCTGCAATGGCTGGATCGGCACGCCTTCCTCCTGCATCAACCCCGCATTGCCGAAGGCGAGGCGATGCCCCTCGACGACCCCGCGCACGCCGATACCGCTGCTGGATTCGAAGTCCTGCGCAGGGGAAAGCACCAGGCCGCGCTTTCTTGCTTCCTGCACGACCGCCTGTGCGAGCGGATGCTCACTGCCCGCATCCAGGCTGGCGGCCAAGCGCAGGACCGTCTCCTCGTCGAACGGGGCCCGCGCGTCCACCGCCTTGAACGCGGGTCGTCCCTCCGTCAGCGTACCGGTCTTGTCCACGATCAGCGTGTCGACCTTGCGCAACGTCTCGATCGCTTCCGCATCGCGGAACAGCACGCCGGCCTGCGCCGCGCGGCCGCTGGCGACCATGACCGACATCGGCGTCGCCAGGCCCAGCGCGCAGGGGCACGCGATGATCAGGACGGAGACGGCATTGAGCACGCCATGCGTCCACGACGGTTCCGGGCCGAAGAATCCCCAGCCCATCAGGGTCGCGAGCGCCGCGCCGAGCACCGCCAGCACGAACCAGAACGATACGCGGTCGGCAAGCTTCTGCAGCGGCGCACGACTGCGCTGCGCCTGGGCGACCAGCTGCACGATCTGCGCCAGTACGCTGTCGCTGCCGATCTTCTCCGCGCGGATCACCAGGCTGCCCGCGCCATTGAGGGTGGCGCCGATCACCCGGTCGCCCGGGCTACGTTCCACCGGCATGGGTTCGCCGGTGAGCATGGATTCGTCGATGTGGCTGCGCCCGTCGGTCACTACGCCATCGACAGGGACTTTTTCGCCGGGGCGTACACGCAGGCGATCGCCCACGTGGATATGGGTCAGCTCGATGTCCTCGTCGGTGCCGTCGTCGCGCAGTCGCCGCGCGGTTTTCGGTGCCAGGCCCAGCAACGCCCGGATGGCGGCCGAGGTTTGCGAACGTGCCTTCAACTCCAGCAGCTGGCCCAGCAAGGTGAGCGACACGATCACCGCCGCGGCTTCGAAGTAGACGCCGACATGGCCATGCTCGCGGAACGAGGGCGGAAACACTTGTGGTGCAAACACGGCGACGACGCTATATCCGTAAGCCGCAGCCACGCCGGTGCCGATCAGCGTCCACATGTTCGGACTGCGGTGCCGGATCGACTGTGCCCAGCGCTGGAAGAACGGCCACGCGGCCCAGAGCACGACCGGGGTGCTGAAAGCGAACTCCAGCCATGTGCGCACGGAGGGTGGGATCACGGAGAGGTACATGCCGCCCATCGCCAGCACCAGCGTCGCGGCGCTGAAGGGCAGCGTCCACCAGAAGCGTCGACGGAAATCGGTCAGCTCGGGGTTCTCTCCGTCCTCCAGCGAAGGCAGCATCGGTTCCAGCGCCATGCCGCACAGCGGACAGGTGCCGGGGATGTCGCGAACGATCTCCGGATGCATGGGGCAGGTGTACTGCGTGCCCGGTGGTGCGACTGCGGCAGGTGCGGGACCCACGGGGTTGAGATAGCGCATTGGGTCGGCGAGGAACTTCGCACGGCAACCGGAGGAACAGAAGTGGTAAGCGTTGCCCGCGTGCTCCGCCTGATGCGGCGTGGTTGCCGGATCGACCTGCATGCCGCAGACCGGATCGACGGTGCCCGACGCGTCCTTCGCATGAGCGTGGTGGCCTACACAGCAGGCAGGCTTGGTTGCGGGCGCGTGATGTGCGTCGTGGTGGTGCGGCGAAGGGTTCATGCCTCGCCCCCGAGCGCCGACAGGATCGGGCACTGGTCCAGCGCGCCGTGCCCCGGGCAGGCACGCACCAGCGTCTGCAGGCCATCGCGTACGCGCGTCAGCTCGGCGATGCGCTGCTCGACATCGATGAGTTTGCTGGCCGCCGCCGCGCGGATCGCGGCCATGTCGCCGTCGTCGACACGACTGAGTGCGAGCAGGTCGCGGATCTCTTCGAGCGTGAAGCCCAGCGTCTTCGCGCGACGGATGAAGGTGAGCCGCAGCACGTCGTCGGCTTCGTAATGCCGGTAACCGCTGGCGGTGCGGGTCGGGGGCGGCAGCAAGTGCTGCCTCTCGTAGTAGCGCACGGTGTCGATGGGGACGCCCGTGCGTCGGGACAATTGGCCGATGTTCATGCGGGAACTCCTTGAAGTGCCTGCAGTCTGCACCCTGGAGTACGCTCCAGAGTCAAGCGTGGGGCCGGCATCCGTGCCGGCGGCAATCAGGGCCTGTGTTCGGCGTACGGCTTCGTGCTTCCGTCCTTGCCCAGCGCGAGCACGGTGTACGGAGGCGCGTCGACACCGTCCACCTCCATACCGGGCGAGCCGAGCGGCATGCCCGGCAGGACCAGGCCACGGATGGCCGGCCTTTCGCGCAGCAGGCGACGGATGTCCGATGCCGGCACGTGGCCTTCGACGACGTAGCCTTCGATTTCGGCCGTGTGGCACGACGCATGCTCGGGGAGGATGCCGAGGCGCTCCTTCACCGGGCTCATGGCTTCTTCGACGCGATCGTGGACAGTGAAGCCGTCCTTGCGCAGGTGCTCGACCCACAGGTGGCAACAGCCGCAGTACGCATCGCGGTGGACGGTGATCTTCGGCGTGGTCGCCGCTGCGGCCTTTCGGGGCGGCGCGGCATGCGCGCTTTCGGTCGTCACCGCCGGCGAACAGGCGGTGGCGAGGAAGGCGAGCAGGCACAGGGCGATGGCGCGGGGCAGGGGAGTGCGTTGTTTCATGGTGTGCTCCATCAGAACCAGATCCGGATGCCCGCCACGACGCGCGTGTCACGGGCGGATTCGCCGGCCGAACGCTTGAGATCGGCGGTGTCGCCGAGCGCGCGTTCGTGCACCACACCGACGTACGGCGCGAAACGGCGGGTGACTTCGTAGCGCAGGCGCAGGCCCGTTTCGATGCCGGTGAAGCCGCTGGCGATACCGTATTCGATGTCGTCGCGCGCGGCGACGTCCACCTCGACCAGGGGCTGCAGAATCAGCCTGTTGGTGATGCGCAGCGTGTACTCGGCTTCGACGTTCGCAGCGACCTGGCCGCCTTCGCCTACATACGCCGTCGCCGACACTTCGAACCGGTAGGGCGCCATGCCCTGCACGCCGACGGCCGCCCACGTACGCGCATCGCCGGGCTTGAAGTCCTGCTTCACGCCGGCCACCACGTCCCACCAGGGCGACACACTGCGTCCGTACAGCACTTCCAGGTCGGCACTTTCGGTATGGCCGCCGACACGTTCGCCTTCACTGCGCAGCCACAGGCGATCGGTATCGGTGCCGAACCAGGCGCTGCCTTCCCAGGCCTGGCCGGTGCCTTCGTCGGCATCCCATACCTCCAGCCGGTTGAAGGTCACCTTGCTGTTGAAGGCCGGCGCATGCTCCATCGCGTGGTGGTCGATGTCGGGGAATGCAGCCTTCAGGTCCTCGGCGGTGACAGGTGGCACGGGCGCGCGCGGTGCCGACATCGCGGCGTGGTCATGCGCGCTGTGTCGCGCATGCTCATCCTGCTCCACCGCCGGCTCGCTGGCCGGAGGCGCGTGCTGCGCATGGTCGTGGTGCTGCGCGAACGCCGGCACGCCGGTGCCCGCCAACAGGGCAGCGACGCAGGCGAGACGGAGTGGGGCGGGGAAGGAGGTCTTCATGCTTCGATCCTCACTTCCCGCATCATGCCGGCTTCCATGTGGTACAGCAGGTGGCAGTGGAATGCCCACCGACCGAGCGCATCGGCGCGGACGCGGTAACTGCGTCGCGTGCCCGGCGGCATGTCGATGGTGTGCTTGCGCAGCTGGAAGCCACCTTCTGCGTCCTCCAGATCGCTCCAGACGCCGTGCAGGTGGATCGGGTGCTGCATCATCGTGTCGTTGACCAGCACGATGCGCATGCGCTCACCGTACTTCAGCCGCAGCGGGTCGGCGCTGGCGAACGGAATGCCGTCGAACGACCAGGCGAATTTCTCCATGTGTCCGGTCAGGTGGAGTTCGACGGTGCGTCCCGGCTCGCGTCCATCGGGATCGTCGAACAGGCTGCGCATCGCGCCATAGGTCAGTACGTGGCGGCCGTTGTCGCGCAGGCCGATGCCGGGATCGTCGAGCTTCGGTTCGCTGGCCGAGGACTGCATGTCGACCAACGGGTTGCCGGATTCGCTGGAGGAATGGTTCGGCGCGTTGGATCTCGCGCCGTGCGCGCCATGATCCATCGCGCCCATGCTCGCGCCGCAGCCGCCTTCGCCCATCATCGCGCCGCAGCCGCCTTCCATGCCCTTGCCGGCGCCGTGTCCGCCCATGTCGTGGCCCATGTCGGCCATGGTCAGCAGTGGACGCGGATCCCGCGAGGGGATGGTCGCTTCCAGTCCGTCACGGACGGCCAGCGTGCCGCGTGCGTAGCCGGTGCGTCCCATGTCCTGGGCGAAGATCGTGAAGGCATCCTGCCCCCTGGGCTCGACCAGGACATCGAAGGTCTCCGCCACCGCAATGCGGAATTCATCCACGCTGACGGGATGGATGTACTGGCCGTCGGCAGCGACCACGGTCATCTTCAGTCCCGGGATGCGGACGTCGAAGTAGGTCATCGCACTGCCGTTGACGAAGCGCAGCAGCACCTTCTCGCCCGGTTTGAACAGGCCGGTCCAGTTGCCCGCAGGCGCTGCGCCGTTCACCAGATAGGTATAGGTGTGCGCGTTGATGTCGGAGATGTCGGTGGGCGTCATCCGCATCCGCCCCCACATGCCACGATCCTCGATCGTTTCCGCCAGGCCGTCACGCTTCGCATCGCGCACGAAATCCACCAGCGTGCGCTGGTAGTAGTTGTCGTGTTCCGGCATCTTCTTCATGCGGCGGTACAGCGCGGCCGGCTCCAGGTCGGTCCAGTCCGACAGCAACACCACGTGTTCGCGGTCGTGGTGGTACGGCGGCGGCTCGCGAGGATCGATGATGAGCGCACCGTACAGGCCGGCCTGTTCCTGGAACAGCGAGTGGCTGTGGTACCAGTACGTACCGGATTGCTTCACCTGGAAGCGGTACTGGAAGGACTCGCCCGGCCCGATGCCGTTGAAGCTCAGGCCCGGCACGCCATCCATGTTCGACGGCAGCAGGATGCCGTGCCAGTGGATGGAGGTCATGTCGCGCAGGCGATTGCTGACGCGCACGGTCACGG
>NZ_PKDG01000043.1 GCF_002863005.1 Pseudoxanthomonas sp. | reverse complement strand
CGGCTGCCGTCGTCCCCACTGATCAGGTCGAGCGGCGCGCTGGCGCTGGCCACGATCGCCCGAGCCGCGGCGTCGTACACCACCACCTTCACGCTCTGCGTGCCTGCATCGATGCCCGCAACCAGACTCATCGGATGCCCTTCTTCATGCTTCCACCAGCGCGCCGTCGCGCAGTCGTACCGTGGCAGAGGTGCCCGCGGCGAGTTCAAGATCGAGCGTGCGGCCTGCATGGACCAGCTGGTAGCGGCCGCCCTTGTCCGAATGCAGCGTGGCGCGTGCGAGTCGCCCTGCTTTCCATGAAAGATCCAGGCGCGCCGCATTGCGCACGCGCACGCCTTCGAGTTCGCCGTCGCGCCATGACGACGGCAGCGCGGGCAGCAGGAAGATCGATCCGCCCCAGCTCTGCACCAGCATCTCGACGATGCCGGCGGCGCCACCGAAGTTGCCGTCGATCTGGAACGGCGGGTGCGCGTCGAACAGGTTCGGGTAGCTGCGCTGCGGCGACAGCAGCATGCGCAGGATCTTCAGGCTGTGCTCGCCATCCCACAGGCGTGCCCAGAAGTTCAGCCGCCACGCGATGCCCCAGCCGGTGGCGTCGTCGCCGCGGATTTCCAGCGTGCGTTGCGCGGCACGTGCCAGCTCGGGCGTGTCGCGCAGGTTGATCTGCGCGCTCGGGTGCAGGCCGTAGAGATGCGAGATGTGCCGGTGGTGGATCTCGGGCGCCTGCATGTCCCAGTCCTGCTGCCACTCCTGCAGCTGCCCGGCCTTGCCGATCCGGTTGGGCGGGAGCTGCGCGCTCAGCGCGGCCAGGCGCGCGGCGAAATCGGCGTCCACGCCGAGCACGCGCGCCGCTTCGATGCACTGGCCGAACAGGTCGCGCAGGATCTGCGCATCCATCGTCGGGCCGGCGCAGATCGCCGCGCCGAACGGATGCTCGTTCTCCGGCGACAGCGACGGCACGGTGACCTTGTGGCCGGTCTGCGGATCGTCCTGCAGCGTGTCGACGAAGAACTGCGCGGCACCCTTGAACAGCGGCCAGACCTGCTTCAGGTAATCCGCATCGCGCCCGTAGTCCCAACGATCCCACAGCGCCTGCAGCAGCCATGCCCCACCCGTCGGCCACAACGCCCAGCGCGCGCCATCCGGCGGCGTGGCGGCGCGCCACAGGTCGGTGTTGTTGTGGAGCATCCAGCCGCCGGCGCCGTACATGTCGCGAGCGACGACGGCACCGGTCTGCGCCAGTTCCTCCAGCATGCGCTGCAGCGGCTCGACGCACTCGCCCAGGCCATTCTGTTCGGCCGGCCAGTAGTTCATCTCGGTATTGATGTTGACCGTGTACTTGCTCTCCCACGGTGGATCCATCAGGTCGTTCCAGATGCCCTGCAGGTTGGCGGGCTGGCTTCCGGGCCGCGAGCTGCAGATCAGCAGGTAGCGTCCGTACGCGTGATACAGCGACACCAGCGCGGGATCGTCGCCTTGCGCGAACGCGGCGATGCGCTCGTCGGTCGGCAGATCCGCAGCGGCGGTGCGGCCCAGGTCCAGCCGCACGCGATGGAACAACCGGCGGTGCTCGGCGAGATGCTCGGCGAGCACGCGATCGAACGCCTTGCCCTTCACCCGTGCCAGCTGCGTGGCGGTGATCGCGTCGGGATCGCCGCTGACATCGTCGTGCGCGACGTGGCTGGTGGCTGCGACGATGCGCAGCTCCAGCTCGCGTACGCCATCGAAGGCGATCTGGTCCTGCTCCACCCTCAGCTGGCCCTCGCGGTGCGCAACCTGCACGCGGAAGGCGAAGCGCAGGCGGCCTTCGATGCCGTGCTTGCCGACGTTGCGACCGCTGACGTGCCAGCCGCCGTCGACGACCCGCGTGGTCGTCGCATGTTCGTTGCCGGTGCGGATCCGGCCGATCATCGCGTCGCCGCCTTCGACGGTGTAGCGCACGACGATGCACTGGTCGACCGGCGAGACGAACACCTCGCGCCGGTGCACGCCGTTGCCGACCCGGAACGTGGTGCGCGCGACGGCGGCATCGAGATCCAGCTCGCGCCGGTAGTCGGCCACGCCGTCCAGGCGGTCGAACTGCAGCCACAGGTTGCCCAGCGGCTGGTAGGCCATCTGTTTCACCGGCCGCGAGATCAGCGTGTCGTCGGCCAGCGCGGCAGCTTCCGCGTAACGACGCGCGAAGATCAGCGCGCGCACCTGCGGCAGCCCCTCGCGCGCTTTCGGATTCACTGCCGAATACGGCCCGCCTGCGTACAGCGTGTCCTCGTTGAGCTGCAGGCGCTCATGTGCCACCCCGCCGAAGACCATCGCGCCGAGCCGGCCGTTGCCGACCGGCAGCGCCTCCACCCAGACCCGCGCCGGCTGGCGATACCAGAGCGTCATGCCGGCGCCCGACAGCGCGTCGCCGGTCCCGGCAGGTTCGGCACCGTGGGTGCTCGGGATCGCGACGGTGGCCAGTCCGGCCGCCGTCGCTTTCAGCAGGTCGCGTCGGTTGAACTCCATCGACCCGTCAGCGCTTCTTCACCACCAGCGCCTTGCCGTCGTAGCTGACGGTGACGTCGCCCCGCGGTTCCAGCGTGCCGGCATCGGCGCGCGGACCGTCGATGAAGCGCACGCGCACCTCGCGCGACGCGACCATGCCGGGATAGCGGCCTTCGCGCGCACCGATGCGCAACTCGCCGCTCTTCTCGTTCCACGCCAGCGGAATGCGGCTGGATTCGCCGCGTTCGTAGCCGTAGCTGCGGCCGTTGTCCTCGTACAGCGAGAACGTACCGTCGGCGCCGGTATAGACCTCGATCGTCAGCGGCGCATCGGGCTTCTCGTCCACGTACTGCTGCACTACCGTGCGCGGCACGATGGCGCCGGCACGGACGAACAGCGGCATGCGCTGCAGCGGTGCGGCCGCCTCGATCGTCTGGCCGCCGTCGTAGCGCTTGCCCGTCTCGAAGTCGATCCAGCTCGTGCCCGCGGGCAGGTAAACCGGGCGCGTGGTCGCCTTGAATGTCGTCACCGGCGCGACCAGGAACGCGGGGCCGAACAGGTACTGGTCGGCGATGTCGCGCACCTTGTGATCGGACGGGAAATCCATCGCCAGGGTGCGCAGCAGGGTGCCGTCCTGGTGGTAGGTGTCGCCGGCCAGCGTGTAGATGTAGGGCAGCAGCGTGTAACGCAGCTTCAGGTAGTGGACGAAGCTGTCGTAGTGCGGCGAACCTTCCGGCGCGATTTCCCAGATCTCGCGGTACGGGAACTGGCCGTGCAGGCGGAAGATCGGAACGAACGCGCCGTGCTGGAACCAGCGCAGGCTCAGTTCGCGCCATTCGGCCAGATGCGCGGGGTCCTTCGTCTCGTAGCGCTTCTCCGGCGAGAAGCCGCCGATGTCGAAACTGACGTTGGGCGCGCCCGCCATCGAGGCATTGACGAGGCCGGAGATCTGCTCGCGCAGGTCATCCCAGCGCGGCACGATGTCACCGCTCCAGAACGCCGCACCGGCGCGCTGCTGGCCCGCGAAGAAGGCGCGCGACAGGATGAAGACGCGCTTGTCGGGATCCTGCTCGCGCGAACCGCGATACACGCCTTCGGAATGCACCAGCGGATACGAATTGAAGAACTCCGTCGACGGGCCCAGCGACGTCGGCGTGGTGCGTGCCTTGCGCTCGCCGATGTCGATGTTGCTATGCAGGTCCGGCTCGCTGGCGTCCAGCCACCAGGCATCAAAGCCCTTCGCGTTGAGCTTGCCGTTGACCTGGCGCCAGAAGATGTCCTGCGCTTCCTTCGAATACGGGTCGTAGAAGGAGTTGAGGTAGCCCTTACCGATCCAGTCCAGCTCGCCCACCTCGACATTGCGGTGGTACATGTGGCCGGCCGCGTCGAGTTCCTTGTAGTTCGCCGTGGTCGGATAGAACTTCGGCCACACCGAAATCATGATCTGCGCGTGCTGGTCGTGGACGTGGTCGACCATGCCGTCCGGATCCGGGAAGTTCTTCGTATCGAAGTCGTGCGAACCCCAGGCATCCTCGGGCCAATACGACCAGTCGAGCACGATGGCGTCGATCGGCAGCTTGCGCTTGCGATACTCGTCCAGCGCGCCGGTCAGCTCGGCCTGGGTCTTGTAGCGCTCGCGGCTCTGCCAGAAGCCATACGACCACTTCGGCAGCAGCACGGCCTTGCCGGTCAGCGTGCGGTAGCCGGCCAGCACCTGGTCGGCGTCGTCGCCGGCGACCACGTAGTAGTCGATGGCCTGCGCGGCCTCGGACCAGATCGACAGGTCCTTCGCCTCGTCGGCGGGCAGCGGATCGCGATGTAGCAGCGCGATGTAAGCCGGTTCGATACGGTCCCACACCAGCTTGACCTTGTGGCGCTGGCCGGCCTTCATGTCCAAGGCGAACTCGTGGTGCCACGGGTTCCAGTTCTGGCGCCAGCGGTCGAGCACGAGCTTGCCGTCGACGTAGAGCTTGGCGTACTCGCTGTTGTACAGCGAGAACGTATGTCGGCCATCGCTGCGCGCGGCGATCTCGCCTTCCCACACCACGTCGCTGCGGCCGCCCTCGGCCAGGTTCTTGCCCGCGGCCGGGAAGTTCGCCAGGTCCTTGATGTACTGGTAGTTCACTTCGCTTTCGCGACGCTCGACCACCTGCTTGCCGTTGACGGTGTAGCGCGCCGTCAGCGCACCCGGCTTGCCTTGGGCATCGAACAGGTCCAGCGACGCGCCCAGCGGTTGCAGGCCGCGCGGATCGCCGTAGCGGGTGATCGCGTTGCTGTCCCAGAGGATGCCGTAGTGGCGCGTGGAAACGAGATAGGGAATCGCCTTGTCGATATTGTGCTGGAGCAGTTCGACATCGCGGCCCTTGAGGTTCATCCAGCCCTGCTGGTGCAGGCCGGTGCCGTAGAAGGCCTCATCGTCGGAGGATTCGAAGCGCTGGCGGATGGCGTAGTAATCCTTGCCCTCGACCTTGGCCGGCGTGAACGTGCGCGCACGCTCGGCCAACAGCGGCTTGCCGTCGGCGTCGAAGAAGCTGACCTGGCCCGTACGCGCATCGACCTTCGCCGAGATGCCCTGCGTGCTGACCGTCACCTGCCCGCCGGATTCGCCCACCTTCACCGCCGGCGGTGCGCCGGTCTTTGCGCGCATCAGGCTGGGCGTGCGCGCGAAATCGCCATCGGGATCGGCCATCACGCGCAGGATGCCCGGCGCGACTGCTTCGACCTTCACGTCGGCGGCGGTCGTATCGACCGGCCGTACGATCACGCCATGGTCGATTTTCTCGACGGCGTCCTGCCCCGCGGCGTTGGCGCCCGCTGCGGCCAGGGCCAGCAGCGGCACCGTCAACGTCTTCAAGTAACCCATCGCTTGCTCCTCGTTCGGGCGCGTGGGCACCCGGGTTCTGGGACCGGCGGGCCGGTCCGCGGATCGATCAGTAGGTCGCCAGCTTCACGCGCAGCAACTGCGGGACGCTGGAGAAATTGAGGCCGTAATCGGTCTGGTCGCCATTCCAGCGACGTCGGAAGACCCACTTGCCGTCGACGTAGGTGCCTTCGTCGACGTACTCGTAGATCTGCCGCGCGGCGACGGCCGGGTCTGCCGCATCGATGTTGATGCGCGCATGCGCGCCAGCGACGAGGAACTCATCCGGGCCCAGCTGCACCACCAGCGCGCGGCCGATCGGTTCGGGGTTGCCTGGCGGCTCGCCCTGGAACCAGAACTGCGGCACGCCATAGGTGACCACCATGTTCCAGCGGTCATCGATCTTCACCGTCTGCACGGCCTGTCCGGGCTGCTCGGCGGTGCCGCGCACCTTGCCCTCGAAGCTCGCCTGCGCGATCACGCGCGCCGCCGGGCGCACGATGGCGTAGTTCAGCGCGAACGATTCCAGCGCCTTCTCGTCCAGGTGCTTGGCACCGAGCGGCCAGTTGGAATAGCGCGAGTAGTCGATGCCGAACGGCGACCAGCCGATCGCCTGTTCCCCCAGTGCGGAGAAGAAGTAGCGCGGGTATT
The DNA here is from genome assembly GCF_002863005.1 of Pseudoxanthomonas sp. Taxonomy (GTDB): domain Bacteria; phylum Pseudomonadota; class Gammaproteobacteria; order Xanthomonadales; family Xanthomonadaceae; genus Pseudoxanthomonas_A. The sequence continues at coordinate 95,322 of NZ_PKDG01000043.1, read as the reverse complement.
CCTCGCGGTTGCCGGTTTCGGCGACGAACAACGGATTGTCGGGGCGCGAGTAGCGGTCCAGCACCGTGGTGTAGTGCGTGTATTCCGGCATGTAGATGTCCGGCGCCAGCAGGTCGATGTGCGGCGCGGCGGCCTTGTACACGTCCAGCACGTTGTCGGTGGGCCCACCGCTGGCGTACTGCCCGGGCTGGCCCGGGTTGAACGGCCCGCGCAGCGCGGCGTTGACGAGCATCGGCAGCGGATAGACCGCCTTGCCGGCCTCGGCGACCTGGTCGATGTAGTGCGCGATATGCCAGGCGTGGAAGTACTCGTCCGCGTCGGCGCCGAATACCTCGCGCCACGTGCCGGGCGTCTTGCCGAGCTTCTCCAGCAACGCGTCGGGCACCGGGCCTTCGAACACCTTCTGCGCCAACGGCGAGAAATCGCGCACGCTGCCGTAGGTGCCGGGTTCGTTCTGCGGCTGCACCATGATGACGGTGCGCTGCGGGTCGGCGGCCTTCAGGTGCGTCATCAGGGCGACGAAGGCCTTGCGGTCGGCATCCAGCGTGGTCTCCGCATGCGGCGACAGGGAATTGAGCGTGCGACCGTCGGCGGTGATGACGCGTGGGAAGCGCGTGTTGTCCAGCTTGACCCAGGCCGGTGCGTAGTTCGGGCCGTTGTTCTTCCAGGTCGCGAACCACAGCAGCACCAGGCGCACGTTCTTTTCGCGCGCCTGCTTGAGCAGCACGTCGACGAAGGAGAAGTCGAACGTGCCTTCCTTCGCTTCGACCTGCTCCCAGGCCACCGGAACCATCACCGTGTTCGGCTTGACCACGTCGATGGCGGGCCAGACGTCGTCCAGCGCCTGCGGCCAGTTGCTGGAATTGTTGACCTGCGCGCCGAGGATCAGGAACGGCGCGCCGTCGACCATCAGTGCGTGGCGTCCGTCCCTGCTGACGATCTGCGGGATCGGCGTGGCACCGGACGCATCGGCCGCGCCGTCGCCCTTCGCCGTGGCCGGCGCATCGCCTTTTCCGGCGGGCTGGCAGGCGGCCAGGCCAAGCAGCGCGACGAGCGACAGGAGCAATAGGCGGCGCGGCATCATCGAAGGCATTCCGGGGTCACCATGCATCGGTACGGAAAGGCGAGGCAGGCAAGCCCGCCGCGTTGATCAGGTCGGCGTCGGCCGGGTTGTCGGACCAGCCATAGCGCAGCGCCACCGGCGCCTTCACGGCGTCGCTGCGCACGACGACACGACCGTCGACGAGCGAGGCCTCGGCCGGATGGAAGACGCGATCGGCACCGGCCAGCGCGAAGCCATGCACGCGCGTGCCGCCTCCGCGCACGGCGAGCGCATCGCCGCCATTGTCGAAGGCGAGGGTCGCGACGCCCTTCGAGAACTGCGCCTGCGTATGCACCGGTCCGTGGTAGACCAGTGATTCGCCGTACGCGACGTGCCGCGCTGCCAGCGCAAGCCGCTTGCCGACATCCTGCTTGTTGAGCGGATGGATGTCGGCCGGATTGCCGATGTCGATGGTCACCACCTGTGCGGTGGCGGGCAGCGACAGCGTGGCCGATTGCGATGCGCGCAGCACCGCCCACGGACTCTGGTCGCCCTGGTCGACGCCGGAAGAGAAGTTCGCCAGCTGCACCCACAGGAACGGCATGTCGGGGGCCTGCCACTGGCGGCGCCACTGCTGGATCAGGGCCGGGAACTGCGTGCGGTACTTGAGCGCCTCCGGCACCGTGTTCGCATTCGATTCGCCCTGGTACCAGATCACGCCGCGGATGGCGTACGGCTGCAGCGGATGGATCATCCGGTTGTAGAGCAGCGTGGGGTGCTGGTTCTTGTCGTCGACCAGCGCCACAGTCACGCGCGACGGGCGGAACGACCAGTCCGCCAACGGACGCGCACTGCCGCTTGCTGGCTGCACGAAGACCTCCGCCGGCTCGCCGTGGATGCCACCGCCGCCGCCGAAGTCCGACACGCGTACCGCCACCTGGTTCACGCCCGCGCGCAGCGCCGTGGCAGGCACGCGATAGCGGCGCGGCTGGTTGTACTGCATGCGCGTTTCGCCGACCTGCACGCCGTTGACCCAGGTGATGTCGGAATCGTCGATGCGCCCTACGCCCAGCGTCACGCCGGCGGCGGCTTCCTCCGCGCTCAGCGTGAAGGTGGTGCGGTACCACGCCACGCCATCCAGTCCATTCCAGCCCGTTTTCTCCCACAGCGAAGGCACCGTGATCGGCACCCAATCGCGGGTATCGAGGTCGCGCTTCTCCCAACCGGTGTCGTCCGCCGGCCAGGAGGTCCAGCGTGCCAGGTGGGCATGCGTCTGCTCCAGCGCGCGCGTGTCGGCGTCACGCAGTCGTTCTGCCTGCGCCCGCAACGCAGAGGCCTCGACACCCTGCGAGGGTGCATCCATCCAGGCCTCGATCCGGCTGCCACCCCAGGTACTGTCGATGATGCCGATCGGCACGCCGGTGACCTTGCGCAGTTCGCGGGCGAAGAAATGGGCGACGGCGGAGAACTTCGGCGCGGCCTGCGGCGAGGACGCCACCCATTCGCCGCCTTCGAGCTGTGCCTGCGGTTCGCCCGACCACGACTTCGGAATCTTGAAATGGCGGATCCGCGGGTCGGTCGCGCGTGCGGCTTCGACGTCGGGGTTCGCCGACTGCGCGATGGGCCACTCCATGTTCGACTGCCCGCTGGCCAGCCACACGTCACCGACCAGCACGTCGCGCAGCACGCGCGGTTGCTTGCCATCGTCGATGCGCATCACGTGCGGACCGCCCGCCGTCTGGGCGGGCAGCGCCAGCGACCAGCGTCCATCGGCTGCAGCCTGCGCCGTGGCCTCGCGGCCGGCGAAGGTCACGTGCACGCGCGCGCCTGGCGCGGCCTCGCCCCAGACGCGCACCGGCTGGTCGCGCTGCACGACCATGCCGTCGGCGAAGATGCGCGGCATCTCGACCGCCTGCGCGACAGGGATGGCCAACAGGCCCAGCAACAGCGGGACAGCTCGAATCATTCCGGATCTCCGTACCAGATGCCGCGCCCTTCGGTGCCGAAGTAAACGCGGCCATGCAGGCGGGGATCGCCTGTCACATGGCGGATGATGCCGCCGAATCGCAGTGCGTCACCATCGATGCGGCGCCAGCCGCGCCCGCCATCGTCCGAACGGAACAGGCCGCGCTGCCCACGCACTTCGCCGAACACGAACAGCACGGGCGCGTCGCCCTCCTTCGCCGGCTTGCCCAGCCCCACGGACATGACGTTGTCCACGCCGGGCACGCGCTCCAGCTTGCCGGGCGCGAGGTGCAGCAGGCCGCGCCACGATGCGGCGATCCAGGCTTCGCCCATCTTCTCCGGGTGTGGCCGGATCTCGGCGCGATACCAGTCACCGATCTCGCCGACCGGCGCGCGCACTTCGTCGAAGGCGACGCCTCCGTTGCCGCTGACGTAGAGCTTGCCGCTGATCGCATCGAAGCCGTAGTAGATCCCTTCATCGACGCGATCGGCTTCCACCACCGCGGTCTTCGGCAGGCCTTTCACCGGTTGCCAGCGCCCGCCCATGTCGGCGGTGATCCAATGGTGTTCGCCATTGCGCGGATGCCAGATCGCGCGCTTGCCGTCGGCGGCGAGCGTGATCTGCCCGGCACCTTCGCCATCGGCCGGCTCGGTCGCGAAAGCGGTCCAGGTACGCCCGCCATCATTCGACCACGCGCCGCGCACCGCGCCTTCCGGTCGGTTGTGGAAGTAGCCCGTGCGCACCATCACCTGCGGGGCGCGCCCGGCGAAGGCCAGGCTCTCCGTGTTGGAGAAGCGCACGCCGGCGAAGCGCTGCTGCGAGACATCGAGATCGTCGTGGACGAAGCCGTCGACGTCGCCGAGGCCGCTCACCAGGTGCGCGCCTTGCGGCGGACTGGCCAGCGCCAGCGGCACCGTTTCCTCGAAGCCCGCCTGTTCGAAACGCCACGCCATCTCGGCGCCCGCATCGAAGGCCTTCGCATTGGTGGACGCCCACACGCCATAACCGGTGACGAACAGCAGGCGGTTGGCATCGAAGGGATCGATCTCGAGGTCGGCCATCCAGTGCGGCTTGGCGTCCTGCGTCCACGGTGCGGAGGCATGGTCGAACCCGGACCGCGGGAACAGCGCCGTCCACGTGCGGCCGCCATCGAGGCTGCGATAGATGTCGTCGTGCGGCTGGTAGCGACGGAACGTACTGGCGATGATGATGTCGGGATTGGTCGCATCCACCGCCACGGCGCCCCAGCCGAAGCCGGCGTCGGCCTTCGAACGACGCACCGGCGTGATGTCTTCCCAGCGATCGCCGGCGGGGTCGAAGCGCCAGACGGCACCGTCGGCCATGTTGTTCGGACCGGGCTCGTCGCCGTAGCTCAGCAGCCAGCGGCCACGCGCATCGCGCACCATGTGGCTGGGGCGCAATCCGACCGGCTGGCCGGGCACGGCCTGCCACGTCGCGCCACCATCCCGCGAACGATACAGGCTGGTTTCGTTCGTCGAGACACCGGCGTAGATCGTCTTCGACGGCACGCCGTTCGTGCCATCGACCGGATCGAATACGACGAACGCGATGCCCACCGGGCGCAGCTCGCGCCACCCCATTGCCCAGGCCGACCGGGCCTTGGCGATCGCGGGAAAGCCGGCGCTCTCGCGCCACGTCGCGCCGGCATCGTCGCTCCGCCACAGACCGTTGGCGCGCGTGCCGAACAGCAGTACGCGGCCGTCGTTCGGATCCACAGCGAGGCGCTCCCCGTTGCCGCGCCCCTGTTCGTTGCCACCGAGCTTGAACGGCAGCGCAGCGCGCTGGAACGTGGCGCCGCGATCGTTCGAACGCAGGATCACGCCGTCCTGTCCACGCTCGTGCAGATAGGTGCCGACGGCAAGATAGAGACGATCGGGATCGGACGGATCCAGGGCGAGGCTTTCCACGCCGAAGCGACCGCTGTCGTCGTGGCCCATCCAGTCCATCAGGGGTTGCCAGCGCTGTTCGCGCGGCTGCCAGCGGTACGCGCCGCCGATGTCGGTGCGTGCGTACAGCAGGCCTTTCTCGTGCGGATGGAAGACCAGGCCGCTGACGAAGCCGCCGCCACCGATGGCGACATTGCGCCAGCGGTAGCCGGTGACGTCGTCCTTCGCCGCCGCGCCGGGCACCAGCAGGAAAACGGACAGCGCGAGGGTCAGGCGAAGCGTGAGCACGGAATCTCCTGTCGGGGAACAGCGGTGCGCCGGCAGGAAGCACACCTCGGGCGCCGCACCAGGCGGGCGCCGGTCCATCGAAGGAACGGCCGGCGATACCGGCCGTTCCCGGGGTGCTGCATCAGAACGTGAAGCGGAGCGTCGCGGCGTAACGGCGGTCGTTGACGTACCACGACGTGATGCGCTTGCCTGCGCCGTTCTGGTCCATCAGCGTGCGCTGCTCGGCATTGTTGAGGTTGTTCATCTCGAGACCGAACTGCACGTTGTCGGAGAAGCGATAGAAGATCGATCCGTCGAGCTGGCCGAAGCTGTCGCTGTACACCGGCAGCTTCCACGGGATGCCGCCGTCGCCGCCGTTGTAGCCGTTCGGGCCGATCGACAGCAGGTATTCGCTGCGCCAGTTGTAGGCCAGGCGAACCTGCCACGGACCCTTTTCGTAGAACGCCGCGACGTTGTACGAATTCTTCGACAGGCCATCGGCCGGCAGGTCGCCGAACAGCGAACCGTCGGTGTCGACGGGCACCGCGTTGGAGGCGGCCGGAATGCTCGTGGAGCTGTCGATGTAGGTGTAGTTGGCGGACATGCCGAATCCGTCGAATGGCGCGGGCAGGAAATCGAAGAACTGGTTCCAGCCGATCTCCGCGCCCTGGATCTTCGCCTTGCCGACGTTCACCAGGCGGGACACGCGATAGTCGTACTCGTTGCCGTCGACGCCCGGATAGGCGAGCAGTTCGGTCTGCTGGCGGAAGTAGTCCTTGATGTCCTTGTAGAAGAAGTTCACCCAGGCCATGCCGCCGCTGTCCGGCGCGAAGTACCACTCCAGCGACAGGTCGAACTGGTTGGCCTTCATCGGCGTCAGGTACGGGTTGTCGGTGGAACTGCCGGTCAGTTCCAGATCCTCCGGGCCAAGCTCGTCGCCCGGCTGCGGACTGACGCCGTCCCGGACCGCCACGCTGAGCACCTGGTAGGCCTGCATGTCGCTGAAGGCCGGTCGCGCGATGGCCTTCGATGCGGCGAAGCGGACGACCCAGTTCTCGGCCGGCTCCCACTTCACGTTCGCGCTGGGCAGCACGTCCGTGTACGAATTCTCTGCGGAGATCGGTTCCGACTGGCCCGTGCCCAGGTACGGCGCGAACGCGTTGTTCGGGTACACCAGATAACCCTTGGCGCTGTTCTCCGTGCGCACCACGCGCACGCCGACGTTGCCGTCGATGCGCGCCTGGTCCATCGCGAAGTTCAGCATCGCGTAGGCGGCGTAGGTGCGCTCGTTCTGCACGTTGCCCCACTGCGGATCGGCAAGGTTGCGCGGGGTGATCTGGCCGTAGCAGCAGGTGTAGTACGGGACCGCGGCGCCGTGGATGTCGAGGTAGCTGTTCGGGAAATCGAGCGCGGTGGACAGCACGGGCGAGTAGAACGAGCCCGGCGTCGACGCACCGCCACGGTAGAAGTTGTCGAAGGTGATCAGGTTGGTCAGGCTGGAGTTGACCGTGCCATTGAGGTCCAGGCCCGGCAGCGGCACGCCACCCGGCAGCGCCCACCACTGCATCCACGGCTGGAACACCGGCTGCCAGTCGTAGCCGGTGTCGATGCTGTGCGCATCGCGGTCGGTGACGCGCACGCCGAACTTCACCGAATCGAAGACGTTGCTGTCGAAGCTGTGCTTCAGGTCCGCGCGCCAGGCGATTTCGTCGGCGGTGTTGTCGTCCTGGTGGTCCATCGTGAACCCCCAGTAGTAGTTCGCGGGGTTGGCGGTGAACTGGTTGTCGACGCCGATGCGCGGCACGCCATGGCCCAGGTCGATGTCGATGTAGGGCACGTTGAGGCCGAGCGACACCGTGGAATCCAGCGCTTCGGTGTTCGCCTTGATGTACTGCACGTCGGTTGAGAACTCGGTGCGGTCGCTGAACAGCCACTTCAGGCCGAACGAGTAGTCGGTGGTGTCGGACTTGCGGTGCGAGGCGCGGATGTCCGTGCCCATCGGGATGTCGCCGTTCGACCGCAGGCGGCCCGAAACGAACACGTCGCCATCGAGTTCGTACGGCTCGCTGGCATCCACGCGCACCTGCAGCGGATCGTTGGAGACGAAGATCGCGTCTTCGTACCACAGCTCGTCGTATCGGCTCTGGAAGGCGGTGGCGAACAGCTCCAGGTTGTCGTTCGGCCGCCATTGCAGCGCGACGTAGGCGCCCTGGCGTTCGCGTTCGTATTCCAGCGTGCGCCAGTCGGCGCCGCGCGGCAGCCACAGGCTTTCGTTGGTGCCGTCGTTGTTGAGGTCGGAGTTGGCGGTATTGAAGAACGGCCGCACGAACATGCCGTCGGTACGGGTGGCCAGCTCGGAATGGGCCAGGTTGACCAGGATGCCGAACTCGCCTGCATCGGTGTCCCAGCGGTTGCTGAAGAGCACCGAGCCCGAGGGCTTCAGCTGGTCGGCGAAATCGCCCCTGTTGGCGCTGAACGACATGCCGAACCGGCTGCCGTCGATGTCGAACGGCATGAAGGTGCGCAGGTCGACGGTGCCGCCGAGGCCACCTTCGATCATGTCGGCCTTCTGGTTCTTGTAGACGTCCACGCCGGCCATCAGTTCGGCCGGCACGTCCTGGAAGCTGAGGCTGCGGCCGCCGGACGCGGAGAAGCTGTCGCGACCGTTCAACTCGGAACGGACCTGGGTCAGGCCGCGCACCTGCACGCCGCCGCCTTCGGCGGAGAAATGCTCCGGATCGCCCACCGTCAGGAAGCGATCGATGGTCACGCCGGGGATGCGCGACAGCGTTTCCGTGACGCTGCGGTCGGGCAAGGCGCCGATATCGAGCGCGGTGACCGAATCAACGAACGTGTCGGCGTCGCGCTTGATGTCCTGCGCCCGATACACGGAACCGCGGATGCCGGTGACGACGACCGCATCGAGTTCGGTGGGCGTATCGCCCTCTTTCGCCTCGGTCGTGGCCTCCTGCGCGAACGCAGGCGCCGACAGCAGCAACGCGATGCCGAGAGCGAGGACGGTGGGTTGCAGGTGGCGGCCGCCGGAACGGCCCGCACGGGGTCCAGCCGCGATGCGGCGCTGACGCGTTGACATGGATGTTCCCTCCCAGGACACATGGCAAACGATGGAGTTGTGGTCCTGCCCGGGCGTCTTCGCGCCCCGTGGCCGGATGAAGCGATGGCGGCTGCGGCCCCCGGCCGCGGTCGTCGATGGTTCGGTCTTTCCCGTGGGGCGCCGCGGCAACGTCGGCCTTGCGACCGATGCCTGGCGCTCACCTGGCGGCCGTGGGACCGCCTTCCTGTGACTGCGCCGGGAGCATAGGCGGCGCTGACATGCCGTACCAATGAAATATTGATCGCCAGCTATACCGAACCCGAATAGGTCTTCAGATTCAATCGCCGCCGCCCTCGCCTCAAGGCGGCGCCGTGCCCGTCGGGGAGGGTTCCAGGTCGGTATAGAGGCGACGCGCCGTACTCCGGAGGGCGTCCAGCACGCGCTCGGCGCCGGGGGAAAGCAGCTGATCACGCCGGCGGATGATGCCGAAGAACTCCATGCGCACGCCCAGCTCGATCGGCAACACGCACATCTGCCCGGTCTGCAGGTACGGGCCCACCGACTCGGCCGGCAGCGCCGTCAACAGGTCGCTGTGCCGGAGCAGATGGATGATCACCGGCAGCGAGGCGGTTTCCACGATGTTCTGCGGCGGAGGCTGGCCGTGTTCGAGGAAGACCGCATCCAGGCGCGACCGCAGCACGCTGGCGGCCGGCGGCATGATCCAGCCGTAGTCGGCCAGGTCGGCGTGGGTGATGCGCGGACGCCGGGTCAGCGGATGGCCCGCACGCACGATGACGGCGTGCGGCTCGTCGGCCAGCGGCTCGAAATCCAGCTCGCCCGCGCCTTCGGGGCCCATGATGCGACCGACCACGATGTCGAGCTGGCCATCCAGCAGCTTGGCCACGAGCGGCCGGCTGTAGTCCATCTCGACCCGGATGAGGATGTCGGGGAAATCGCGCTTCACCGCCGCGATGGCCTGCGGCACCAGGGTGGTACCGGGATTCACCACGGTGCCGATCGCGGCCTGCCCCATGCGTCCGCTGCGCAAGGCGGCGATCTCGTCGTGGGCACGGCCGATCTCGGACAGGGCCGAGCGTGCCCGGCGGATCAGCACCTGGCCGTACCAGGTCGGCTCCACGCCACGCGCATGGCGCTCGAACAGGGGTACGCCGAGCAGGCTCTCCATCTCCGCCAGCAGCTTGGACGCGGCGGGCTGGGTCATGTTGGCGGCCTCGGCGGCACGCAGGACCGAGCGCTGTTCGTACAGGTGCAGCAGCAGGGAAAGATGGCGGGTCTTCAGGCGCGTGGCGCCGAACCAGCCGGTGGTGGGGTGGACCATGGTCGCCTCCAGGGCACGAGCTATTCGCGTGCGGAATAGCCTATGACAAAAATTTCATTTGTCGTACATAGATGCCCACGCGAGGCTATGCCACGCTTCAAGCGCGGGTCGGCGGCCATGCCTGACCGTCCGCGAGGGGCCCCGGGGACGGCCGGCACAGGTCCGCCACGGGACAGCCCCGCATCCGATCACCGCCGGGAGGAGGGCCCCATGGCGACATCGCAATCCGACGGCACGTCGCGTGCCGGCGCCATCGTCGCGTCCACGCCGGACGGAATCCGTCTCCCATGAGCGGCCGCCTGTCCGGGAAGGTCGCGCTGGTCACCGGTGCCGCCAGCGGCATCGGCGCGGCCACGGCGCAGCTGTTCGCACGCGAGGGCGCCTCCGTGGTCGGCCTCGACAAGCAGGCCGCGCCCATCGCCGATGACGGCGTGCAGCACCGCATCGCCGACATCACCGATGCCGGCGCGATGGACGCGGCCGTGCAGGCGGTGCTCGCGGCGCATGGTCGCATCGATGTGCTGGTCAACAATGCCGGGGCGGATGTGTTCTCCGATCCGCTCACCCTGTCCGACGAGGATTGGGAGCGCTGCCTGTCGCTCAACCTCAAGGGCGCCTGGCATCTTTGCCGTGCCGTGCTGCCGGCGATGCAGGCACAGGGCGCGGGCAGCATCGTCAACATCGCGTCGGTGCATGGCCACAAGATCATCGCGGGCTGCTTCCCGTATCCGGTCGCGAAGCACGGGCTGATCGGCCTGACCCGCGCGCTCGGCATCGAGTACGCCGCGCGCGGGATCCGGGTGAACTCGATTTCGCCCGGCCTTATCCTCGTGCCGCGCATCGAAGCGTGGTTCGAGCGCGAGCCCGGAACGCGCGAGAAGCAGACGGCGCTGCTGCCGCCGCACCGTATCGGCATGCCGGAAGAAGTCGCCTACACCGCGCTGTTCCTCGCCAGCGACGAAGCGCGCTTCATCAACGCCACCGACATCACCATCGATGGCGGCCGCTCGCAGGTCTACCACGACTGATCCGCATGGACGCGCCCGCCCTCCCCTTCGCCCTGCCGCTGATCGCGATCCTGCGCGGCATCACGCCGGCCGACGTGCCCGCGCATGTGGGCGCACTGGTGGAGGAAGGCTACGACGCGATCGAGATCCCGACCAATTCGCCGGATTGGGCGCGCAGCGTGCGCATCGCCGCGGAGGCGTTCGGCGAACGCGCATGGATCGGTGCGGGCACCGTGCTGACGACGGCGGATGCGGATGCATTGCGCGCTGCCGGCGGACGCCTGATGGTCACGCCGAACACGCGCCCGCCGGTGATCCGCCACGCGGTCGAGCGCGGCCTGCAGGTCGCCGCCGGTGTCGCCACGGCGAGCGAAGCCTTCGACGCGCTCGATGCCGGCGCGCAGATGCTCAAGCTGTTCCCCGCATCCGTTTACGGACCGGCGATGGTGCGCGCCCTGCGCGGCGTGCTGCCGCCGGTTCCCCTATTCGCCGTCGGTGGCGTCACGCCCGACACCCTCTCCGGCTACCTCTCAGCCGGCTGTCAGGGCGCCGGCATCGGCGGCGAACTTTACAAGCCCGGCCAGCCGGTCGAGCGCACGCGCGAGCACGCGCGGCGCTTCCGCCAGGCCTACCTGGACCACGCCGCATGAAGATCGTCCGCGTCAGCACCTTCCACGCCGCACCGCGCTGGCTCTTCCTCAAGGTGGAGACCGACGAGGGCGTGACCGGCTGGGGCGAGCCGGTCATCGAAGGGCGCGCCAGCACCGTGGAAGCGGCCGTGCACGAACTGGCCGACTATCTCGTCGGCCAGGACCCCGCGCGCATCAATGATCTGTGGCAGGTGCTGTATCGCGGCGGCTTCTATCGCGGCGGCGCCATCCTGATGAGCGCGATCGCCGGCATCGACCAGGCCCTATGGGACATCAAGGGCAAGGCGCTCGGCGTGCCCGTCTACCAGCTGCTCGGCGGACGCGTGCGCGACCGCATGAAGACCTATCGCTGGGTCGGCGGCGACCGCCCCGCCGACATCGTCGCGCAGATGCAGCGCTACCAGGCGCAGGGCTTCGACACGTTCAAGTTCAACGGCACCGAGGAACTGAAGCTGATCGACAGCCCGCGCGCGATCGATGCCGCGGTCGCCAAGGTCGCCGCGATCCGCGAAGCGATGGGCGACCGCGTCGACTTCGGCATCGACTTCCACGGCCGCGTCAGCGCGCCGATGGCGCGCGTGCTGCTGCGCGAACTGGCGCCGTTCAAGCCGCTGTTCGTCGAAGAGCCCGTGCTGCCCGAACAGTGGGAGTACTACCGCCCGTTGTCCGATGCGACCTCGATCCCGCTCGCCGCCGGCGAACGCATGTACTCGCGCGCCGAGTTCAAGCCCGTGCTCGCGGCCGGCGGCCTGGCGATCCTGCAGCCCGACCTGTCGCACGCCGGCGGCATCACCGAGTGCGTGAAGATCGCAGCGATGGCCGAGGCGCACGACGTGGCGCTGGCGCCGCACTGCCCGTTGGGCCCGGTCGCGCTCGCCGCGTGCCTGCAGGTGGACTTCGTGTCGCACAACGCCATGCTGCAGGAGCAGAGCATCGGCATCCACTACAACACCGGCGCGGACCTGCTGGACTACGTGCTCAACAAAGAGGATTTCCGCTGCGACGACACCGGCAGCATCGCCGCGCTGCCCAAGCCTGGCCTGGGCGTGGAGATCGACGAGGACCGCTTGGTGGAAGCCCACCGGCAGCCGCCGCGCTGGCGCAACCCGTTGTGGCGGCATGCCGATGGCAGCGTGGCCGAGTGGTGATGCCGTGACGACGGCGCTGGCGACCCTGGCCGTCGACAGCCGCTGCGCGCTGGGCGAAGGCATCCTGTGGTGCGACCGCCGGCGCGTGCTGTACTGGACCGACATCCTTGCCGCCGAACTGTGGCGGCATGATCCCGACACCGGCCACACCCACACCTGGTCGCTGCCCGCACCGCTCGGTTGCCTCGCGCTCGGTGAGGACGGGCGCCTGCTGCTGGGCCTGGCGAAGGGACTCCATGCGAGCGATGTGGAAGCGCAGCTGTCCTCGCGCGACCTCGCCCTGGAGAAACTGGCCGATGTCGAGGCCGGCGACCCGATGACCCGCATCAACGACGGCCGCGTGGATCGTGAAGGCGGCTTCGTGTTCGGCACCAAGAGCGAATACGCCGATCTGCGTCCAGCGGGCCGCTTCTACCAGTACACCGCGACGCACGGATTGCGTGAACTGGCCTTGCCGCACGCCGCCATCCCGAATTCGATCTGCTTCGACGCCACCGGCACGCGGATGTATTTCTGCGATTCGGTGACGCCGCGGATCCTGCATTGCCGTTACGACGCCGCGACCGCGGCCGTGTCCGACATCGCGGTGTTCGTCGACCTCGACCTGCCCGGCGCGGAACCCGACGGTTCCATCATCGACGCCGAAGGCGCGTTGTGGAACGCGCAGTGGGGCGCAGGACGCGTGCTGCGCTACCTCCCGGATGGCCGCATCGACCGGATCGTGCGCGTCCCGGCGCCGCAGCCTTCGTGTTGCGTGCTGCGCGAGGACACGCTGTACGTGACCAGCGCACGCGTCGGACTCGACGCCGCCGCGCTCGCCGCTTCGCCGTTGTCGGGCGGCGTGTTCGCGCATCGCACCGGGCGCGTGCTGGCGCGCGGCGTGGACCGGGTGCGTCTGCCATGATCGCCGTCGACTGGGGCACCAGCAGCCTGCGCCTGTACCGGATGGCCGACGACGGCCAGGTACGCGAGCGCCGCCGCAGCGACCAGGGCGTGCTGGCGTGCGCGGGCCGTTTCGGCGACGTGCTCGCGCAGGAAATCGCCGGCTGGGACGACACCGACATCCTGCTGTGCGGCATGGTGGGCGGACGCGGCGGCTGGCACGAGATGCCGTACCTGTCCTGCCCGGCCGGCAACCATGCGCTGGCGCTCGGCATGCAGCGTTTCCATCCGCCGGGCTTCGATGGCCGCGCGCTGTGGCTGGTGCCGGGCCTGCGCGACAGCGACTCGGACAGCGTGCCCGACGTCATGCGTGGCGAAGAGACGCAGCTCGCCGCATTGCTCGATGCCCTGCCCGGCGGAACGCACGTCGTCTGCCTGCCCGGCACCCACAGCAAATGGGTCACGGTGCGCGACGGCCAGGTGCATCGCATCGCCACCGCGATGACCGGCGAACTCTTCGCGCTGCTGCGCCAGCACAGCATCCTCGGCCGGTTGATGCCGGCCGGCGACGCGCGCTTCGATGGTTACGCATTCGATGCCGGGCTGAAGCGCAGCGCCGACGCCGGTGGCTTGCTGCACCACCTGTTCGGCGTGCGCACGACGGGCCTGTTCCAGCAATTCGCCGAACCGGCGCTGCCTTCGTATCTCTCCGGCCTGCTGATCGGCCACGAGTTGCGCGCCTCGGGCTTGCTCTCGCATGCGCCACGCCCGGCGCAGGTGCATCTGATCGGCAACGACCGCTTGCTGGCCTCCTACGCGCACGCCCTGACGACGCTGGGCGTCGGCGTGCAGCGCCATCCCGAAGACCTGTCCGCGCGTGGCTTGCATGCGCTCTGGGCACGGCGGACCGCGACCGCCCCCTACTAGAGGAAGACCGGATGCTGAAGCACTGCGCATGGATCCTGGCGGCATCGTTGATGATCGGTCCGGCATGGGCGGGCGATGCGGTCTTCAGCGAAGTGCGCTACCACGGCGACGATGGCGGTCCGCCGTTAGGCGCGGACGAGTACCGCAATCCGGTCGTCGCGGGCTTCTACCCCGACCCGTCCGCGATCCGCGTCGGCGACGATTTCTACCTGGTGAATTCCACGTTCGGCTATTTCCCCGGCCTGCCGGTCTTCCATAGCACCGACCTGGTGTCGTGGAACCAGGTGGGCAACGCGATCCATCGCCCCGGGCAGATCAACTACGGCGAGAAGGAAGAACTGACCCGCGGCCTGTTCGCCGCCACCCTCGCCCACCACGACGGCATGTTCTACATCGCCAACACCTGCTTCTACTGCGATCGCGGCAACTTCGTGGTGACGGCCAGGAGTCCTGCGGGCCCGTGGTCGGACCCGATCTGGCTCGGCGTCACCGGCATCGATCCGTCGCTGTTCTTCGACGACGACGGCAGCGCGTGGGTGGTCCACAACGATGTCCCCGATGGAAAGCTCCGCTACGACGGCCATCGCGCCATCTGGCTGCAGCGTTTCGACTTCGGCAGGCGCGAACGGGTCGGCAAGCGCCTCCTGCTGGTGGACGGCGGCGCCGATCCCGCGGCGAATCCCGAGCACATCGAAGGCCCCCACGTCTTCAAGCACGACGGCTGGTACTACCTGACCGCGGCCGAGGGCGGCACCGGTGAGCAGCACGCGCAGATGGTATGGCGCAGCCGCGCGCTCACCGGCCCGTATCAACCCTCGCCGTCGAATCCCGCGTTGACCCAGCGCGACCTCGACCCGAAGCGCGCCGATCCGGTGACGTCCACCGGCCACGCGCAGTTCGTGAAGCTCAAGGACGGCACGTGGTGGGCGGTGTTCCTCGCCACCCGTCCGTACCGCGGCAACCAGTACAACCTCGGCCGCGAAACCTTCCTGCTGCCGGTGACGTGGAAGGACGGCTGGCCGGTGGTCCTGCCCCGCGGCGAACGCGTGCCGATGGTCGCGAAGCGCCCGGACCTGCCACGCAATGCGCAACCGTTACCCACGAGCGGGCCGATGACGTGGACCGAGCGCTTCGACGCGCCCGCGCTGCCGCTGTCGTGGATGACCCTGCATCCGCCGCAGAGCCGCTGGTACACCACCGGCGCGCACGGCCTGACGATCACGCCGGGCACGATGCCGCTGGGCGCCTTCGGCACGGTGCCGGGCCAGCCGTCGTACATCGCCCACCGCGTGCAGCACCACGCGGCCACGCTGGATACCACGCTCGCTTCGTTCGAGCCCGCGACCGGTGAACTGGCGGGACTCGTGCTGCTGCAGAACGAGTACGGCCACTACGTGCTCGGCGTCGAACGCGATGCGCGCGGACTGGCGGTGTCGCTGTACCGGCGCAGCGGCCGCGAGGGCAGGAAGGAAGGCGATCGCCTGGCACGCATTCCGCTGGACGAGGGACACGGCCCCGTGTCGCTGCGCTTCCGCGTCGACGGCCCGCGCCTGGAAGCGTCGTACTCGCTGGCCGCGGGCGACTGGAAGAGCGTCGCCACCGGCCTGGACGCCAGCCTGCTGAGCGCGGAGACGGCGGGTGGCTTCATCGGCAATACGTTCGGCCTGTACGCCGTGCGTCGCTGACCGCGCGATCACGGAGTCCGCATGCCAGGCACCTCGCGTCGCGCACTGTTCAAGGCCGGACTCGCCGGCCTGGCCACCTGGCCGCTGTCGTCGCGCGTGGCGGCAGCCACGCCGTGCGCACCGGCGCCGCCTGCGCACGCCACCGGCGTCGAAGGCCAGCGCAAGGCCGACCTCGGCAACGGCACCTATCTCAATCCCATCGTCGCCGGCGATCGTCCCGACCCCACGATCCTCAAGGACGGCGACGACTACTACATGACGTTCTCGTCGTTCGACGCGTATCCCGGCCTGGTGATCTGGCACTCGACCGACCTCGTCACCTGGACGCCGCTCGGCCCTGCCTTGCGCACGCACGTGGGTACGGTGTGGGCCGTCGATCTCTGCAAGCACGACGGCCGCTACTTCATCTACCTGCCGGCGCTGGCGAAGGACGAGGCGTGGAAGATCCACACGATCTGGGCCGACGACATCCGCGGACCGTGGAGCGAACCGGTGGACCTGCGCATCGATGGCTGCATCGATCCGGGCCACGCGGTCGGCGAAGACGGGCGGCGTTACCTGTTCGTCAACGGCATCCGCAAGGTGCGCCTCACCGACGACGGCCTGGCGACCGACGGCGCGCTCGAAACCGCCTACCAGCCCTGGCGATATCCGGAAGACTGGATCACCGAAAACTTCGCGCCCGAAGGCCCCAAGTTGACGCGACGTGGCGACTGGTTCTACCTGGTCACCGCCGTCGGCGGCACCGCCGGCCCGGTCACCGGCCACATGGTGATCGCCGCGCGTTCGCGTTCGATCCACGGACCGTGGGAACACTGCCCGCACAATCCGCTGGTGCGCACGCTGGGCGCTGCGGAGCCCTGGTGGTCGCGCGGCCACGCGACGCTGGTCGATGGACCGGGCGGCGACAGCTGGATGGTCTACCACGGCTACGAGAACGGCTATCGCACGCTCGGCCGGCAGACGCTGCTGGAGCCGATCGAATGGACGGACGATGGCTGGTTCCGTGCGCACGGCGGTGATCTGTCGGCCCCGTTGCCGGTGCCGCGCGGCGGCAAGGCGGGGATCGCCGGCGTCGCGCTGTCGGACGATTTCTCGAGCGATCGCCTCGGCACGCAGTGGGCCTTCCATGCGCCGCGACCGGATGAGATGCGACGCGTGCGGTACGGCAGGAAATCCCTCCGCCTCGCCGGCGCAGGCCGGTCGCCTGCGGATGGCAGCCCCCTCGCCTGCATCGTCGGCGACCGTGCCTACCAGGCCGAGGTCACGCTGACCCTGGTCGATGGCGGCGAAGGCGGCCTCCTGCTGTTCTACAACCAGAAGGCCTTCGTCGGCCTGGGCTTCGCGGCGGACGGGCTGCGCGTGTTCCAGTATGCGGAGGAGCAGACGTGGGCGCGGCAAGCGATGCCGACGCGGCGCGTGCGCCTCCGCCTGACCTACGACCACCACGTGGTGACCTGGCACCACTCGCACGACGACGGTCGCACCTGGACACGGCTGGACACGCGGATGGAAGTGTCCGGCCTGCACCACAACGTGTTCGGCGGCTTCCTCAGCCTGCGCGTCGCGTTGTACAGCGCCGGCCCGGGCGCGGTGGAGTTCAGCGACTTCCGCTACCGCGCGCTCGCCTGAGCATCACGCCATTGGCGTGTCGTGATGGAAGTGCCGCTTGAACGGCACCTCGCCGTCGCGCGGCGCGTCCAGTTCCTGCGCATATCGATGGCCGGCGTACACCGCGTGCGCGATCAGCCCCGGCGCCAGCGCATCGCCGATGCAGGCCACGCTGCGGATGCCAGCATCCGCCCATTCCGGCTCGCGTCCCTTCAACGCTTGGTAGAGCGCATCGTCCGGCAGGCGGGCCGTGACCACCACGACCGCGTCGCAGTCGAGCGAAGAGGCCGCGCCGCTCCATGCGTGCTCCAGCGCGAGCGTGGTTCCCGCATAGCCGGTGACCAGGTGCGATACGCACTGCACGATGCCCAGTTCGGCCATGCGCCACTGGATATGGCGGTAGTCCAGCGTGTTCGCGCTCCACGAGGCGATGGTGTCGTCCGGGGTGAGGTAGGTGACCTCGCAACCGCGCAGGCGCAGCGCCTCGGCGACGACACTGGCGGTGTAGAAGTAGTCGTCGTCGTACACCACCACCCGGCCTTCGGGCCAGCGCCCGTCCATCAGGTCGTCCGGGGTAAAGACTCGCGCGTTGTCGGCGAAGTCGGCGATGCCCAGCCCGTGGCTGCGCCCGAATCCGTCCCGCCGCCAGTGGCACCCCGTGGCGATGACGACGTGGTCCGCACCGAAGTCGAGTACATCCTGGTCCGTCAGCGTGGAGTCGAGGTAGGTGCTGACGTTCGCCATCTTGCCGATCTGCCCGAGCCGCCAGTCGCGCACACGCGCCCATTCGGCAAGCCCCGGAAGGCGCGCCTCGCGCGTGACCCGCCCGCCCAGTTCGCGTCGCGCGTCGGCCAGGTGCACCTCGTAGCCGCGCTGGCCCAGCGCGCGCGCGGCTTCCAGGCCGGCCGGCCCGCCGCCGACCACCAGCACGCGCGCATCGCTCGCCTTCGGCGCGATCCGCTCCGGATGCCAGCCCTTGCGCCATTCCTCGCCCATGCTGGGGTTCTGCGTACAGCGGATCGGCGAGATCGTCATGTCGCCGGAGACGCAGATGTTGCAGCCGATGCATTCGCGGATGTCTTCGACGCGGCCTTCTTCGATCTTGCGCGGCAGGTACGGGTCGGCGATCGAGGGCCGCGCGGCGCCGATCAGGTCGATCACGCCCCGCCGTATCTGCGAGACCATCGTGTCGGGCGACGTGAAACGGCCCACGCCGACCACCGGCTTGGTCGTTGCCTTGCGGACGAAATCGATGAAGGGTTCCTGCGCGCCTTCGCGGGCGAAGCGCGAGGGCACCGAATCGTTGTACCAGGCCGCCACGTTGACGTCCCACAGGTCGGGAAGCTCGGCCAGCATTCCGACGATGTCCTGCGCCTCGGCCAGTTCCACACCGCCCGGCCCCAGCAGCTCCTCGGTAGCGAAGCGCAGCGCGACGGCGCAGCGATGTCCGACCGCCTCGCGCGTGTCCTGCAAAACTTCGCGCAGCAGGCGGATGCGGTTCTCCAGCGAGCCGCCATAGGCATCGGTGCGCTGGTTGCGGCGACGCTGCAGGAAATGCATCGGCAGCGACAGGTCGTGCGCGGCGTAGACATAGATGATGTCCATGCCCGCCTTCATGCCGCGCACCGCCGCCTCGCGGTGCCAGCGACGGTACTCGGCGATGTCGTGCAGGTCCATCGCGCGGGCCTGCGAGGGATAGCCGTACTTGGAGGGCTGGTGCGACGGCGCCAGCAGCACTTCGCGCGAGTACAGGTTGGAGGCGGTCGGTCCGTTGTGCGACAGCTCCAGCGCGGCCAGCGCGCCGTGCGCATGCACCTTGTCGCACATCAGCGCGAGCGCGAGAATGTCGCGGTCGTCCCACAGGCGTGCTTCGACGTAAGGCGTGAGATCGCTGCTGGGATGGATCTCGCACTCTTCCGTCGAGATCACGCCCCAGCCGCCCTCGGCCTTCACTTCGCGCATGGCCGCGTGCGCCAGCGGCATGGCATGGCCCATGCCGTTGCAGTGCGGCACCTGGAAGAAACGGTTCCTGGTCGTCACCGGGCCGATGCGCACCGGCTCGAACAGGATGTCGTAGCGCGGATCACGCATGCGGCACCGCGTTGCCGTGGCGACGGCGCAGGAAGAAGTACAGCGGCAGTCCGGCGACCATCAGGGCCAGCGCCAGCCAGAAGGGCTGTGCGCCCATGCCGATGAAGGCGAACACCGTGTACGCCGTGCCGATGACGGCAGCGACCAGCAGGTCGCGTCCCGCATCGCGCTGGCCACGCCACCAGAGCACGCCCAATGCAAGCGAGCACCCCAGGTACAGCGGCAGGTTGGCCGCCGTCACCACGGTACTGAGGAAGGTGAAGCCCGCCACCGCGGATTCGCTGTAGTTCATCAGCACCATCGCGCTGGCGAGCAGGGCCGTCAGCACCAGGGCGCCGATCGGCGCGCCGAAGCGATTGGTCCGCGCGAACACCTTCGGCATCGTGCCGTTGTCGGCCATCGTGCGCATCATTTCGCCACTCAACAGCGTCCAGCCGTTCAAGGCGCCCAGGCCGCTGACGACGACGAACAACGCGATCCACCGCCCGGTCCCTTCCCCGGCGAAACGCTCCATCACCAGCGCGAACGGTGCGCTCGACTGCGCGAGTTCGGCATGCGGCAGCAGCAGCAACGGCACGGCGGACACCACGAGATAGATCGCCGCGGTGATGCCGGTGCCGGTCATCGTCGCGCGCGGGATGGTGCGCCCGGGGTCCTCGACCTTCGCGGCGGGGATCGTCGCCGATTCGATGCCCAGCATCGCGAACAACGCCAGCGTCGACGCCGCCATCGCATCGCCGAGGCTGATCGGTTTGGCTGGCGGATGCGCGCCGAACGACGCGGGGGATTCGAGCAAGGTCCATGCGCCGAGCACCGCGACGGCCAGCATCGGCACCAGCTTCATCACCGTGGTCACTACCTGCACGCGCCCGCCACTGCGCACGCCCAACAGGTTGATGCCCACGAACAGCCACAGCACGCCCAGGCACACCACGGCCGGCTGCACCCGCGCCAGCGGCGGGAAGATCGCGGCGGCATAGCCCGCCACGCCCGTGGCCAGGGCCGCGAGGGTGATCCAGTTCGATACCCAGTACGACCACAGCACCGCATACGCCGGCAGGTCGCCCAGCGTGTGCCGCACGTAACCATAAGGACCGTCCGCGCCCGGCAGCAGGCGCGCCAGCCTTGCGAACACGCGCGCCAGCGCGAGGCAACCCAGCACCGTGATGCCCCAGCCCAGCAGCGCGTTGTAGCCGAACGGTGCCAGCGAGGCGGGCAGCACGAAGATGCCCATGCCGATGGTGTTGCCCACCACCAGCGCGGTGCAAGTCCAGAAGCCGATCTTCCTGCGGTCGTGTGACTGCATGGGCGGTCAGTCCCGCGCCACTGGCACGCCACCCTTCACCACGCCGCGCACCTGCTGCAGGCAGGCGATGTCGGCCAGCGGATCGCAGGCCAGGGCGACGAGATCGGCGAGCTTGCCCGGCGTGATCGAGCCCAGTTCCTTTTCCTTGCGCAGCAGCCGCGCCGACTCCAGCGTCGCCGCGCGGATGGCCTGCAGCGGGGTCATGCCGTAGCGGACCATGTAGGCGAACTGGCGCGCATTGTCGCCATGCGGATACACGCCGCTGTCCGTGCCGTAGGCGATGTTGACGCCCGCGGCGACAGCCTTGCGGAAGCCCTCGCGCTGCGCCTCGGTCGTGTCCAGGTTCTTGCGTAGGATTTCCGCGGACCAGCCATCGCGCCGGCCCACCGTATCGATGTAGTCGCCGTTGTAGATGTCGGCGACCAGGAAGGTGCCGTGCTGCTTCATCAGTGCGATGGCCTCGTCGTCCATCAGCGAGCCATGCTCGATCGAACGCACGCCGGCACGTACGGCGCGCTTGATGCCTTCCGCACCGTGCGCGTGGGCCGCGACGAAACTGCCGCGACGCCCGGCCTCTTCCACCGCTGCACGGATCTCGGCCTCGGTGTACTCGGATTGCCCCGGCTCGGTGCCGTCGGCAAGCACGGCGCCCGTGGCGATCAACTTGATGAAGTCGGCGCCCGCGTCGAGGATCTCGTTCACCCGTTGGCGCACCTCCGCTTCGCTGTCCGCGACGCCGCGGCGGAAGATCGCCGGCAGCTCCGTCCCCGCAGGCAATCCGGTGATCTCGCCGCCGCCCCCGGTGACCGTGACGTAGGTGCCGGCAACGAACATGCGCGGCCCGGGCACGAGGCCGGCGTTGATCGCATCGCGCAACTGCACGTCGGCGAAACCGCGATAGACCCCGACATCCCGCACCGTGGTGAAGCCGGCCTGCAGGGTCGCCCGCGCATTGCGCGCGCCGATGAAGGCATCGCGCGCGGCATTGCTCCTCAGCGGTGTCGCGGGATCGCCGTAGGGCCCTTCGTCGGCCAGGTGCGTGTGCATGTCCATCAGGCCGGGCACGACGGTCAGCGCGGACCAGTCGAGGACGCGAACGCGGGGATCCACGCCTTTCGTGGGCGGCGCGATCGACACGATGCGTCCGTCGCGCACCAGGATGTCGCGCCCCTCGAGCATCCGGCCTGTTTCAACGTCGAGCACGCGGCCGGCCTGGATCAGCAGGTCCTGCGCGCCAGCGGGCGAGGCGATGAAGGCAAGCGAGAGCAGGAGTGCGGGCAGGAACCGGTCACGCATCGCCATACGCCGCCCTCAACAGATTGTGGAAATGCCACACGCCGCTCTCGCGCTTGGGGCACAACCGGCCCGCCTCGTAGAAGCCCGACGCCAGGCCCTGCTGTACCGCTTCGCAGATGCGGATGTCCTCGTCCTGCACTTCGTCGCTGAAGGCCTGGTCGTTGGCGATGCGCGCCAGCGCGGCATCGTCCTGCGCGTAGTAGTAATCGAACTCCACGCGGCAGCGGTCCGGCCCGAGTGGCAGGATGCGATTGGTCTGCAGTCGCCCCGGCATGATGTTGAGCATCACGTTCGGGTAGACGAAGTAGTAGAACGCGTCGCCATCGCCGTAGATGTCGCCGCTGTTGCGCAGCGGAGAATGCTGCAGCGAATGCCAGGGGAACAGTTCGGTGTCGTAGGCGCGGTAGTCGAGCACCTTCGACAGCCCGGGATGCACGTGCGGCAGGTGGTAGCCCTCGAGAAAGTTGTCCACGTAGACCTTCCAGTTGCACGCGATGTCGTAGCTGTCGCGGCGATGGAACTGCATCGCAGCCAGGTCGATCGGTGCGATGCGCCCGGCGATGCCGGCGTAGACCTCTTCGAACGGCGGCACATCCTCGTGCAGGGCGACGAACACCAGCCCCTGCCAGGCGTGCACGCGCAGCGGCGGCAGGCGGATGTCCTTGACGTCGAAATCCGCGGCGCCCTGCATTTCGGGCGCGCTGCGCAGCTGGCCTTCCAGCGTGTACGTCCAGCCGTGGTACTTGCAGTGCAGCGCGCGTGCGCCCTTGCCGTTGCACAGCGCCAGCGGGCCGGCGCGATGCCGGCACACATTGGGGAAAGCGCGCAGCACGCCATCCTGGCCGCGCACCACCAGCACCGGTACATCGCCGATCCGCTCCACCACGTGGTCGCCCGGCTCGGCGAGCTGCCCCTGGTGGGCGACCAGTTGCCAGCTGCGCCGGAAGACGGCGGCCTGCTCCATCGCCAGCATCGCCTCGCCGGCGTAGTAGCGGGCGGGCAGCGCCCGGGCACGGTCGAGCGACAAGGGAGGGGCGGTGTCCGGCATGGCGTTCCCGTCGGGAGGTGGCGCCCGACCATGCAACCGCCGGGCATGCGCCAAGCCTAAGCGGTGTACGGGGGTCCGGCACAGCCCCTTGCCGCACCATCATGTACCTCCCTCCGAGCCGCTCGCACCCGCACGGTGCGGACGGGAAGGGTGAAAGTCGGATTACTTTTTGCGAAGCGAAAAAGCGTGCATCACGGCGGCTTCCCGCTCTATCCAGCGCCCCCGGTTCGCCTATAGATTGGAGGCGAGGGATACGCCACCACACCGGGATACCCGATTGGCTCGACCGATGGCCGACTGCGCACGCTTCACCGTCCTGCTGCACGGAGACGGTGCATGAACGCGGTCGCCAGCCCGAGCGGCACGCTGCAGACCGCGCTGGACCACGCGCGCCGCCTGCTGGCCACCGACCCCGCGATGGCCGCCCAGCAGGCCGACGAGATCATCCGCGTGGTCGGGCGCCACCCGATGGCGTTGCTGGTGCTCGCCGCCTCGCACCGGGTGCGAGGCCAGTGGAGCCACGCGTTCGACGTGCTGGAACCGCTGGTCCGCGAACACCCGCAGTGGCCGCTGGCGCATCTCGAACACGGCCTGGCGCTGGGCTGTGCCGGACGCGGTGGCGAAGCCGTTCCCGCACTGCGACGCGCGCTGGCGTTGAAGCCCGACTTGCCGCAGGCCTGGCGCGAGCTTGGCGACCACCTTGCCGCGATGGGCGACACCGAGGGTGCGGCCGGGGCCTACCTGCAGCACACGCGCCACTCCACGCGCGACCCCGACCTGATGCAGGCCGCCGCCGCGCTCGCCGACAACCGCATTCCCGAGGCCGAGGCGCTGTTGCGTGCACGCCTGAAGCGCACGCCCACCGACGTCGCCGCGATCCGCATGCTGGCCGAAGTCGCCGCGCGCGTCGGGCGCATCGACGATGCCGAAGCTTTGCTCGCGCGATGCCTGGAGCTCGCGCCCGACTTCCATGCCGCGCGGCAGAACCATGCGCTGGTGCTGCATCGTGCCAACCGTCCGCAGGAGGCGCTGCAGGCCATCGATGCGCTGCTGGCGCACGACCCCGACAACCCCGCGCACCTCAACCTCAAGGCGGTGGTCCTGTGCCGCGTGGGCGACTACGAACCCGCGCTTGCGCTGTACGAGCGCGTGCTGGCGTCCTACCCGGACCAGGCCAGGATCTGGATGAGCTACGGCCACGCGCTGAAGACGGCCGGCCACACGGCACGCGCGATCGAGGCGTATCGACAGGCGTTGGCGCTGGAACCGGGTGCCGGCGAGGTGTGGTGGAGCCTGGCCAACCTGAAGACCTTCCGCTTCAGCGACGAAGACCTGGCCGCGATGCGTGCGCAGCACGCGCGCACCGACCTGGGCGACGACGACCGGCTGCACCTGGACTTCGCATTGGGCAAGGCCCTGGAGGATGCCGGCGAGCATGCCGCATCGTTCGTCCACTACCGCGACGGCAACGCGCTTCGCCGCACGCAGCTGGACTACGACGCCGACGACACGCAGGCACGGGTCGCGCGGCTGAAAGCGTCGCACACGACCGCCTTTTTCGCCGCGCGGGCAGGCCAGGGCTGCACCGCGCCCGACCCGATCTTCATCGTCGGCATGCCGCGTGCGGGCTCGACGCTGCTCGAACAGATCCTGTCCAGCCATTCGGCCGTGGAAGGCACGATGGAACTGCCCGACATCACCTCCATCACCCGCGACCTGCGCGAGCAGGCGCGGGCAGGCGGTGCGGACACGTACCACGACCTGCTGGCGACGCTCGACGGCGACGCATTGCGGGCGCTGGGCCAGCGCTACCTCGACGCGACCCGCATCCACCGGAAATCGAGCCGTCCGTTCTTCATCGACAAGATGCCGAACAACTTCGCCCATACCGGCCTGATCCACCTGATGCTGCCGAACGCGAAGATCATCGACGCACGCCGGCATCCGCTGGCCTGCTGCTTCTCCGGCTACAAGCAGCATTTCGCGCGCGGCCAGGGCTTCAGCTATGCGCTGGAGGACATCGGCCGCTACTACCGCGACTACGTGGCCCTGATGGCGCACTACGACACCGTCCTGCCCGGCCGCGTGCACCGGGTGATCTACGAACAGCTGGTGGACGACACCGAGGCCGAGGTGCGCCGCCTGCTGGACTACTGCGGGTTGCCGTTCGAAGACGGCTGCCTGCGCTTCTTCGAGAACGCGCGGCCGGTACGCACCGCCAGTTCCGAACAGGTCCGCCAGCCGATCTACCGCGATGGCGTGGATCACTGGCGGCACTACGAACCGTGGCTGGAACCGCTGAAGAACGCCTTGGGGCCCGTGTTGGGTGCCTACCCGGCGGTTCCGGACTTCACGGAGGCCTGCAACACCCCCGATTGACCGTCATCACTGGAGAGAGGTGAGCTGGATGAGTACGCGCAACAGAAGAAAACCCGGGCGGCGCGATCCGTCGACCCTGGCGAGGTTCCCGTTGACCGCCGCGATCTACCTCGCGTTCGGCGCCACGGCGATGGCCCAGGACGCGCCCGCCACGCCGCCCGCCGAGGGTGAGCGCGCCGCGGCGACGCTGGATACCGTCACGGTGACCGCGCAGAAGCGCGTGGAGAACCTGCAGGAAGTGCCGATCAGCATCCAGGTGCTGGGAACGGAACAACTGAAGAACCTCAACGTCACCGATTTCGATGACTACGTGAAGTACCTGCCCAGCGTGTCGTACCAGTCGGCGGGACCGGGCTTCGCGCAGATCTACATGCGCGGCGTGGCCAGCGGCGGCGACGGCAACCACTCCGGGTCGCTGCCCAGCGTGGGCGTGTACCTGGACGAACAACCGGTCACCACCATCCAGGGCCCGCTGGACATCCACATTTACGACATCGACCGCGTCGAGTCGCTGGCCGGCCCGCAGGGCACGCTGTACGGCGCCAGCTCGCAGGCCGGCACGCTGCGCATCATCACCAACAAGCCCGACCCGACCGGTTTCGCCGCGGGCTATGGACTGGAAGTGAACAGCGTCAGCAACGGCGGCATCGGCCACATCGCCGAAGGCTTCGTCAACCTGCCGATGAGCGAGCGCGCGGCGATCCGCCTGGTGGCGTGGAACAAGCACGATGCCGGCTACATCGACAACGTGTATGGCACCCGCACGTTCCCGTCGTGGGATGCGGATTCCGGCGGCAACGGCACCATCGACAACGCGGACCGGGTGAAGAAGGACTACAACGAAGTCGACACCACCGGCGCACGCCTGGCGCTGAAGGTGGACCTCAACGACAGTTGGTCCATCACGCCGACCATCATGGGACAGCAGCAAAAGGCCAAGGGCGCGTTCGCCGTCGACCCGCAGGTCGGCGACCTCGCACTGACGCATTTCTACCCGGAAAGCTCGGACGATCGCTGGTGGCAGGCGGCCCTGACGGTGGAAGGCAAGGTGGGCAACTTCGACCTGACCTATGCCTTCGCGCGCCTCAACCGCGATGTCGACGTGGAGCAGGACTACAACGACTACGCGTTCTGGTACGACACGCTGGCGGCGTACGGCGCCTATACGTGTTCCGACTTCGACCCGGATACGTTCACCTGCGCGCCCGGCTCGCTGGTCAACCCGTCGCAGTACATCCAGGGCGTGGACGGCTACAAGAAGACCAGCCACGAACTGCGCATCGCCTCGCCGACCGAGAACCGCCTCCGCTTCGTCGCCGGCGTATTCATGCAGGACCAGGAACACGACATCGAGCAGCGCTACAAGATCGATGGCCTGTCGCCGGTGCAGTCGGTCACGGGCTGGCCGGACACGATCTGGCTGACCAAGCAGCTGCGCCAGGACAAGGACAAGGCCGTGTTCGGCGAAGTGAGCTTCGACATCACCGACAACCTGACCGCCACCGCGGGCGCGCGCTGGTTCGAGGTCGACAACAGCCTGAAGGGCTTCTTCGGTTTCGCCGACTGGGGCTGGGTATCGAGCTACGGCGAAGTGGCCTGCCCGGACGGTGCGCCGACCTTCAATGGGGCGCCATGCAGCTTCTTCGACAAGCGGGTGAAGGAGAACGGCCACATCGGCCGCGCCAACCTGACCTGGCGCATCGACGACACAAAGATGATCTACGGCACCTGGTCGGAAGGCTTCCGCCCCGGCGGCATCAACCGGCGCGGCACGCTGCCGCCCTACCTGTCGGACTACCTGACCAACTACGAGTTCGGCTGGAAGACCACGTGGGCCGACAACAGGCTCTCGTTCAACGGCTCGGTGTTCCGCCAGGACTGGGAGGACTTCCAGTTCTCGATCCTCGGCGCCAACGGCCTGACCGAGATCAAGAACGCCAACCAGGCGAAGATCAACGGTGCGGAAGCATCGCTGGCGTTCGCGGCCACCTACAACCTGCAACTGACGGCGGGTGCGGCGTTCTACGACGCCGAACTGACCGAGAACTACTGCGGCTTCACCGACGACGACGGCAATCCGGTCACCGACTGCGCCGACCCGGAAGCGCCGACGGGCACGCAGCTGCCGGTCACGCCGAAGTTCAAGGGCAACCTGACCGCGCGCTACACGTTCGACGTCGCCGGCGGCGAGGCGTTCCTGCAGGGTGCGGTGGTGCATGTCGGCGAACGCACTTCCGACCTGCGCATCGCCCAGCGCGAGATCCTCGGCGACCTGGACGCCTACACCACGGTGGATGTGTCGGCCGGCTTCCGCCGCAGCAACTGGAAGGTCGACGTGTACGTGAACAACCTGTTCGACGAGCGCGGCGAACTCAACCGCTTCACCCAGTGCGCGGAATCGGTGTGCGGCGCAGCGGGCGTGGTGCCGGAGTATCCGAACGGACAGGTCTACACGGTCGTCTCGCAACCGCGCACGATCGGCGTCCGGTTCTCGCAGGACTTCTGAGGCCGGACGCGACGGATCGCGACAGCGAAAGCCCCGGCGGACGCCGGGGCTTTTTCTTTCATGCCGGCATGGCACACGCGCCCGCTCATGATCCGCGCAGGCGCATCGTCAGGGCATCCACAGTTTCTCCAGGTCGCGGAATCCCCATGCCTGCGCCGACTCGATACCGATGATGCGGTCGTTCGACGTGCCCAGGTCCAGGTCGCGCCTGAAGACATGCGACCGCGATCGCGCGGAAAAGAAGACCCGGACACGGGGAGGCGCCAGGGGGTGCTCTCCCGGTGCAACGACAACCGCCAGCAGGTCGGACGCAAGCCGCACGAGCGACCCGACCGGATAGATGCCCAGCACGCGGACCAGGCTCTTCAGCACCAGGGGATCGAAGTGTCCCTGCCACGACGCCATCCGGCGCAGCGACTCGGCAGGGTCCCATCCGGCCTTGTAGGGCCGGTTCGAGGTGATGGCGTCATAGACATCGCACACCGCGCTGACGCGGGTGAGCACGGGCAGCTCTTCGGTCGCAAGCCCGTCCGGATAACCCTTGCCGTCCATGCGTTCATGGTGGTGGCGCACCACGTGCAGCACGTCGGCGTCCTCCAGCCCCGCATCCCGCAGCAGCCGCTCGCCAGTGGCGGGATGGTCGCGCATGAGCGTCATCTCCTCGTCCAGCAGCTTGCCAGGCTTGTTGAGGATGGCGAGCGGTACATGGGCCTTGCCCGTGTCATGGAGCAACCCCGCAATGGCCGCACGCTCGCGCTGGTGGTCGGGCAGGGCCAGGTCGCGCGCGACCGCCGACATCAGGCCCGCTACCGCGACACTGTGCAGATAGGTGTAGTTGTCTGCCGTCTTCAGCCGCGCCAGGCTGACCAAGGCCAGCGGATTGCGGGAGACCGACGCGTCGATGCGTGCGGCAAGGTCGCGCGCGCCGTCCAACTCGATCGCGCGCCCCATCCTCAGTTCGCCGAACATCGCCTCCACCAGCGCGCGTCCGTCATCGCAGATCAGGCGCGCGCGTGCCAGTTCTTCGCCCATCCCGGCACGTGCCTGGGCAGCACCTTCCTGCGGCGGTGGCTCGGCGGCGAACGCCAGCACGGCTTCGTCCGCGCACGGAGTCGTGCGACGCATGCCGCCGTCGCTCGCCGCCTCGACATCGCCACCGCGATCGGTGTCGATGTCCACCTGGCCTATCGTGCTGGCGAGCAACGCCTCCACGTCATCCTGGTCCACCACGAAGCGGGTGCGCCAGAACGGATGCTGCAGCCACGGCCCATGCAGCTTCACCACGTACATGCCGGCTTTCAGCGACTGTGTCTCGATCGTCTTCAGCACCCTGCCCGCTCCCCGCCTTCTTCCTCTGCCAATGGGAATAGCGGCGCAGCGCGAGGCGGTTGAACCCCGCGGCGGGGCAGGACTTCAACATGGTAATCACGATTACTTGGCTCCTGCGCGGACGCCGGACGCCACGGAAAACCGGCGCTTTCCCTTCTTTTTCAAGGGATTGCGCCGGACGATGGCGTTTCCGGCCGCGCGCCTTCGCCCCTCGTCCTTGCACCACCCCCTCCGAAAGTCTGAGCAGGGCCGCCTCAGGTTCTCACCGGCACGCCGCTAATGCCTGCGAAGAAGACCAGACGACCGAAGAGACGGACACGAGAATGAATGCCTTCCTTGCTGCATGGAACAACCGCACGACCGCTTTCAAGCTGACCCTGATCTGCTGCCTTTCCACCGTCGGCATCCTCGTGCCTTCGGTGTCGTACCTCGCGCAGCTGCGAGAGCAGCTGGCGGTGAATCGCACCGAGCTCGCGAGCATGCCCGCGCTGGAGGAACTGCTGGGCGTGGTCAGTGCACTCAACCTGCGTCGTGGTGGCGATGCACGGACGACCGACGTACAGGCCGACATCACCGCCCTGTACGAAAAAGCGGTCGCATCCGCCGCCGCCCAGCCCCATCTGAATGACAGTCACGCCAGCATCGAGAAGCTGGCCCAGGAGTGGCGCACCCTGCGCGACCTCGCCCACGATGACCCGTCGATCGCCGAACATGTCGAACAAGCCCTGCAGGCGGTCGAGACGCTCGGTGACGAGAGCCTGTTGGTCTACACACCGCACCCCGAGAGTTACCACCTGATGCTGGGCACGAGCCAGTCGCTCCCGCGGGCCGCCAGCGCACTGGCCGACGTACTGGGCGACATCCATCGCCGTGGTCCCGGCGTGGCCGATGCGCATCGGGAAGTCCTGCTCGACATCTTCCATCAGGAACTGGGCGGCTACGTGCGGGAGATGGACAAGGCCCTGTCGTTGACGGGCACTGCGACGCCTGCCCTGCGCTCCGCCCACAGCGCGGTCAAGGACGCCTACGCCGGCGACGATGCCCAGGCGGATCCGGCGACGCTCGCTGCGCTTGCAGCAAGACTCGCCGCCATCGAAGACGCCGCGCTCGCCGAACTGGAGTCCCAGTCGTCTGCGCACCTGCGCGCGGCGCGCGCGAAGACGTACGTCGGGGCGGCCATGGTGGCGCTGATCCTGGCGCTCGTCGTGGGCGCGTCCTGGTACACGGTGCGCGCGATCACCCGCGGCATCCGCCATGCCGCCAAGGTGGCCAGCCGGATCTCGTCGGGCGATCTCGACACGCCCATCCCATCGCGCTATCGCGACGAGGTGGGCCAGCTTCTCATGAGCATGCGCGACATGCAGTCGACCGTCCATCGCGTGGTCGCGTCGCAGCGCGAGATGGCGGCGAAGCATGAAGAGGGCACCATCAGCTTCCGATGCGACGACAGCGCGTTTCCCGGCGGCTTCGGCGAGATGGTGCGCGGCACCAACGAACTGGTGGCATCGCACATCCACGTCAAGATGCGGCTCGTGGAAGTGATCCAGCGCTACGCGATCGGCGACCTGTCGGTCGACATGGACGTACTGCCCGGCGAGAAGGCCGTGCTCACCGCGGCGATGGACGAAGCCAAGCGCAACCTTCAGGCGATCAACGCGGACATCAAGCGCCTGGCGGCCGCCGCGGCCGCGGGTGATTTCTCGCAACGGGGCCCGGCCCACGCATACCAGTACGACTTCCATGACATGGTGGCCAGCCTCAACCGGCTGATGGACACCACCGAGGGCAATCTTGCCGCGTTGTCCGCGCTCCTGAAGGCGGTGGCCGAAGGCGACCTGACGCATACCATGCGGGGCGAGTTCCACGGCGTCTTCGCGACGATGCGCGACGACGCGAATGCCACCGTGGACCAGCTCAAGCGCATCGTGTCCGGCATCCAGGATGCCACCCACTCCATCAATACCGCCGCGAGCGAGATTGCCGCGGGCAACTCGGACCTGGCACGCCGCACCGAGATGCAGGCGGCCAACCTGGAAGAGACGGCGGCCTCGATGGAGGAGCTGACGTCCACCGTGCGCCAGAACGCCGACTCGGCGAGGCAGGCGAACGCGCACGCCCTGTCCGCCTCGGGCGTCGCGGCCGACGGGGGCCAGATCGTCGGCCGGGCCGTCGAAACGATGGCGCAGATCGAACAGTCCTCGCGACGCATCTCGGAAATCATTTCGGTCATCGACGGCATCGCCTTCCAGACCAACATCCTGGCGCTCAACGCCGCGGTCGAGGCGGCCCGGGCGGGCGAACAGGGTCGCGGCTTCGCCGTGGTCGCCAGCGAAGTGCGGACGCTCGCGCAGCGCTCCGCCATGGCCGCGAAGGAGATCAAGCAATTGATCGAAGCGTCGGTGGACAGCATCCGGGACGGTTCCGCGCTGGTCGGTGAGGCGGGCGACTCGATGGTCAACGTGGTGGCCGCGGTCCAGCGCGTCAGCGGGATCATGGCCGAGATCGCCGCGGCCTCGCAGGAGCAGGCGGCCGGCATCGACCAGGTCAACGGCTCGATCATCCAGATCGACGAGACCACGCAGCAGAATGCAGCGCTGGTCGAGGAGGCCTCGGCAGCGGCGCGCGCGATGGAGCAACAGGCGCGCGACCTGGGCCTCAGCGTCGCCACATTCAAGACCACCGACGATGCGTCCGCAGGCAACGGTGGCACACGCAGCCGACGTCGCGTGGAGGAAGCGCTGAGCGCCTGAGCCGCACGCCGCCCCCGCTGCATGCGCGCGCTCCCGGGAGGACACGCCGCCTTGAGCCTCGACTCACAGTAGCCTAGAGTGGGGCGGTCGTGCTTGCCGCGGCCCTCCCGCAGGAGGGCCCATGTCCGGGAGACATGCGGAGGACTGCATGGGGGAGCAAGGAACACAGGGAGCTGTTCCACGACGGTCGCATGCCCGCCGTTGGGTGGCGTGTGCCCTGTGCCTGGCGGTCCTGGCGCTTGCGATCATGGCGGGCGTGCTGCAGCACCGTGCCAACGAGCGTCGCCAGGCCCAGCGGTTCGGACAGGTTGCGGATGTCGCGGCATCGGCCCTGCGGGGGCATCTCGCCGCGTTCGAACATGGCCTGCGCGGCGCGCGCGGCGCGATCATCGCGGCGGGTCCACAGCTGGATCTCGGCCGGTTCCGTGCCTACAGCGCATCGCGTGACTATGCGAAGGAATTCCCCGGCATCCGCGGTTACGGCTATATCCAGCGGGTCTCCGCGCAGGACGAGGCGGGGTTCATCCAGGTGGCGCGGGAAGACGGCGTACCCGACTTCACTGTGCATGGGCTGGCACCGAACGCGGGCGAGCGCTTCGTCATCCGCTACCTGGAGCCGACCGCGCACAACGAAGAAGCGATCGGCCTGGACATCGCCTCCGATCCGGCGCGTCGCGACGCGGCGCTCGCCGCCGCGCGCAGTGGCCGGGCCACGCTGTCGCGTCCGATCACGCTGGTGCAGGAAGTCGGACGCGCCCGGCATGGCTTCCTGTTGTTGCTGCCCATCTACACCCCCGGACTTCCCCTGGACTCGCCCGAGACGCGCTGGGCGGCGACCCAGGGGTGGGCCTTCGCGCCCCTGACCATCGACGCCGTCCTGCAACGGATCGAGCAGGCGGAGGGCGCGTACGCGCTGGCGCTCTCGGATGCCGGCGAGGACGGCGGTAGCCGCCCCTTCTACGCCAGCAGCGACTTCGCATCGCTGCACGACGCGACCCTGCGCGCGGAGCGTGGCCTGCACATCCATGGGCGCGACTGGATCGTGCATTTCGCCGCGAAACCCGCCTTCGTGCGGGGACTCGGCCTGCCCTCGCCCTGGCTCGTCGCGGCGGCCATCGCGGGACTGGGCCTGTTGAGCGTGACGGTGTGGTACCTGGTCGCCACGGCGCGCGAGCGGCGCCAGGCGGTCGACCGTGACCACGCCCAATGGGCCGCGCTGGTGTCCGGCTCCACCGAGGCGATCATCGCCTGCGACGGTGCGGGTCGCATCACGCTGTGGAACGACGCGGCCGCACAGACGCTCGGTTACACCGCCGCCGAGGCGCTCGGTCGCGCGATGTCGGACGTCCTGATCGACGAGAGCGGGAAGCCCGCGTTCGATGGCCTTTCCACCGCCCTGGAAGGCGCCGCACTGCGGTTGCGCCGCAGGGACGGTGCGATCACCGATGTGCTGGCAAGCCTGTCTGTCCTCAGGGATGCCGCCGGCAATGCGCAGGGCGCTTCGCTTTTCCTGCGCGACATGTCACGCCACGTGCGCGCGGAGGAGCAGTTCCGGCGCGTCGTGGAAGCCTCACCCAGCGCGATCCTGATGGTCGACCAGGCAGGTCGCGTCCAGTTTGCCAACGCCAAGGCCGAGGAACTGTTCGGCTATGCCCGCGAGGAGCTGCTGGGCCAGCCGATGGAGCGCCTGCTGCCCGAGGACGTGCGCGGCCACCACGCAGGTTACATCGCGCAGTACTTCGGTGAACCGCAGGCGCGTCCGATGGGAGCGGGCCGCGATCTGCACGGCCTGCGGCGCGACGGCACGCGCGTGCCGATCGAGATCGGCCTGAATCCCATCCACACTACCGAGGGACGGTTCGCACTCGCGTTCATCATCGACATCACCGAGCGCAAGCGCCACGAGGAAGGCATCATGCGCCTCAATGCCACGCTCGAGCAGCAGGTGCTCGAACGCACCGAGCAGATCCGCACCTACTCCTCGCGGCTCGGCGCGATCCTGGAACATGCCGGCTACGCCATCGTCGCCACCGATCCGCAGGGCCGCATCACCCTGTTCAACCCGGCGGCCGAACGGATGCTCGGACACATCGCCGCCGACGTGACCGGCGGCGACACCAGCATCGATATCCTTCACGATGACGCCGAGTTGTGGTCACGCTCGCTGGCGCTCTCGGCTCGCCACGGCGTCCATGTCGGCGCGACGTTCGCCCAGATTGCCGGCCTTTCCACCGCCGAAGACAGCGACATCGCCGAGTGGACCTACGTGCGCCGCGACGGCACGCACTTGCAGGTGGCCCTGAATGTCAGCGCCCTGCGCGACGGTCAAGGCCAGGCATCGGGCTTCCTGGTGATGGCCTCGGATCTGACCGAGCAGAAGCGGCGCGACGCGGAGCTGCACGAGGCCATCGGTGCCGCCGAACAGGCCAACCGTTCCAAGAGCGATTTCCTGGCCAACATGAGCCATGAAATCCGCACGCCGATGAACGCCATCCTGGGCATGCTGTACCTGCTGGACCGGGTGGATCTGCCGACCGTCGCGCAGGACATGATCCGGAAGATCAACCTCGCCGCGCGCTCCCTGCTCAGCATCATCAACGACGTGCTGGATTTCTCGAAGATCGAGGCCGGCCGCATCGACGTGGAGGAAGCGCCGTTCGACCTGGCGGAAGTGCTGGACAACGTGGCCACGCTGATGGGCTCGGCCGTCGATGCGCAGACCGTGGAGATGCTGGTATCGCCCGTACCGGAGGGCGCGCGCCACCTGCGCGGGGACGCGCTGCGCCTGGGCCAGGTGCTGGTCAACCTGGTCAGCAACGCCATCAAGTTCACCGACCACGGCGAGGTGTCGCTGGGGGTGCATGCGCTTCCCGGTAGCGATCCGGGGACCGTGCGCCTGCGATTCGTGGTGAGCGACACGGGTATCGGGATTCCACCCGAGAAGCAGGCGATGATCTTCTCCCCCTTCTCGCAGGTCGATTCGTCGACCACGCGCCGCTTCGGGGGTACCGGCCTCGGACTGAGCATCTGCAAGCGGCTGGTCGCACTGATGGGCGGCACCCTGCACGTGGACAGCACGCCCGGCGAGGGAAGTCGCTTCCATTTCGACCTGGCGTTCCCGCTGGCGGATGCGCCCGGGGACGCCATGCCGTATCGCGGCCCCTGGCACGTGCTGGTGGTGGACGATCACGACATGGCGCGCGAGCACCTGAGCAGGGTCATCCGCGGATTCGGCTGGACGGCCGAGGAGGCGGAATCCGGCACGCAGGCCATCACGCGCGTCACCTCGCCCGACGCGGCGCCCTGCGACGTCGTGCTGATGGACTGGCAGATGCCCGGCGGAGACGGCCTGAGCGCTGCCGCGGACATCCGTGGCCGCCTGCAGACCACGCAGCAGCCCATCATCATCATGGTGACGGCGTTCGAGCGCCGGCTGGTCGATCATGAGCCGCACCGCGACACGGTCGACGCCGTGCTGACCAAGCCGGTGACGGCCTCCATGCTCTACAACGCCATCAACGAGGTGCTGGCCCAGCGCGATCCCGGCCTGCGTGGTCATCGTGCCGCACCGCCCTCCGGCCGGCGGCTCGCGGGCTATTGCCTGCTGGTGGTGGACGACAGCGAGATCAACCGCGAAGTCGCGCAACGCATCCTGGAAGGCGAAGGCGCACGCGTGACCCAGGCCTGTGACGGCCGCGACGCCCTGGATCTCCTGCGCGCCGCTCCCGACCGCTTCGATGCGGTGCTGATGGACGTGCAGATGCCGGTGATGGACGGGTACGAAGCCACGCGACGCATCCGTGCGCTGCCCCTGCTGGCGGACCTGCCGGTGATCGCGCTCACCGCAGGCGCTTTCAAACCGCAGCAGGACGCGGCGCTGGCCGTCGGCATGAATGCCTTCGTCGCCAAGCCCTTCGAAGTCCCGGACCTGATCGCCGCCATCACGCAGTGCGCACCCACGCCGGCACCGCGCGAAACCGCCTCGCCCTTACCCGGAAATGCGCCGGCCGACTCCGCGGGGCCCGTCGCCGTACCCGAGAACATCGATCCGCAACTGCTCGACGTGCAGCGCGGCCTGGTGTATTGGCGCGAAGAGGGCCCCTACCGGCGCTATCTGATCCAGTTCGCGCGCCGCTACGGCACCTTCGTCGAGACGCTTGAAGCCACCCTGTCGCGGCACGACACGATGCTGGCGTGTGCCGACGTACACCGGATGCGCGGCGCGGCCGCGTCGCTGGCGATGCCCAGCCTGGTCGCCCTCAGCAGCGACATCGAGGAGCAGCTGCGCCAGGGCGCCGATGTGGGCGACCTGCTGCCCGATCTGCGGCTCATGCTTCGGGAAACGCTGGATGACGTCGCCCACTACGTGCAGGCCGGCCACCCCTCGCCCGCCACCGCGCCAATCGCCGTGGCCACCGATCCCGTCATCGCGCTCGAAGCGCTGCTGGCGGCCCTGGACAGCGACGACGCCGACACCATCGAGCGCGCGCTGGACGCGGTTCCCGAAACGGTTCCGGAAGACGCCCGCCGCCGCCTCGCCGTGCATGTCGAGGAGTTCGACTACCGCGCCGCGGAGACGGAAGCGAAGGCGCTGCTGGCGCGACGGATGGCGGATGCCTCCGATCCACCCCCGATCCCGAGCGAGGACTGAAGGCATGCCGAACGGACCGATCCTCTGCGTGGACGACGAGCCGAACAACCTGGCGCTGTTCCGCCAGATCCTCGGGAACGACTACCGGCTGGTATTCGCCCGCGACGGCGACCAGGCGATGCGTGCAGCCGAAAAGCACGCCCCCAGCCTGGTGTTGCTGGACGTGGAGATGCCGGGGATGGACGGCTACGAAGTCGCGTGGGCGCTGAAGGCGCGCCCGGCGACCGAGCACATCCCCATCATCTTCGTCACCGCGCTGGACCGGGAGGTGGACGAGCGGACCGGCTTCGCATGCGGCGGCGTGGACTACATCACCAAGCCCGTTTCGCCGTTCATCCTGCGCGCGCGCGTCAACACGCATCTCTCGCTGGTGCGGACCTCCGCATTGAGCAAGAGCTACGAGGACGCCATCCAGATGCTGAGCGTGGCCGGGCACTACAACGACTCGGATACGGGCGCCCACATCTGGCGCATGGCCGCCTACGCGCGCGTACTCGCCGAAGCCCTGGGATGGGAGACCGACAGGGCCCGGCTGCTGGAACAGGCCGCGCCCATGCACGACACCGGCAAGATCGGCATTCCGGACGCGATCCTGAAGAAGCCCGGGAAACTCAATCCGCGCGAATGGGACGTCATGCAGCGCCACACGCTGATCGGTTTTGAAATCCTCAGCCGCAGCAAGGCGCCGCTGTTCGAACTGGCGGCAGAGGTCGCCCTGGGCCACCACGAACGCTGGGACGGGACGGGCTATCCCCACGGACTGGCGGGCGACCGCATCCCGGAGTCGGCGCGCATCGTGGCGATCGCCGATGTGTTCGATGCCCTCGCCAGTCGTCGTCCCTACAAGGAGGCCTGGCCGGTGGACGTGGTGGTCGCCAAGATCATCGAAAGCCGGGGAACGCATTTCGATCCGGCGATGGTGGACGCTTTCGTGGCCTGCCTGCCAACGATCCTGGACGTGAAGGCGTACTGGGACCGCCAGGAAAGCGAAGCGACGGGCGCACAGGAGGCGATCCGGGAAGACGCGTGAGCGCATCCTTCCCGCGCGCGTCGCGCCCGCTTGGGCGGCAGGACACTACACGGGCGGACGAGCCGCGGGGTCGTCGCGGTCCTGTTCGCGCATCTCGTACCACATGCCGTTGAGGATGGCGAAGCTCGCCGCCAGTCCGGCGCCCAGGATCCAGCTGAAGTACCACATGCGGAAACCTCCTCAGTACGCGTTCGGGTTGCGCCCCATGCCGTCCTGGTCGACCTTGCCGCGCAGCACGCGGAAGACCCAGGCGGTGTAGAGCAGGACGAGGGGAAGGAAGACCGCCGTCGCCAGCAGCATGATGAACAGCGTCATGTGGCTGGACGACGCATCCCACAGGGTCAGGCTGGAGCTGGCCTGCGTGGACGACGGCAGCAGGAACGGGAACGTCGCCACGCCTTCGGTCAGGATGATGCCGACGATGCTGATCGACGACGCGAGGAACGCCAGCCCCGCGCGCCCGGTGCGCAGCAACACGGCGCTCGACAGCGCGCCCGCCACACCCAGCAGCGGCAACAGCCAGGCGACCGGCCAGCGCGCATAGTTGTCCATCCATGCACCGGGCTGCGCCAAGGCGATCTTGGCGAGCGGGTTCGACGGGCCGGCGATATCCACCGCGACCTGCAGCGCGTACCCATCGATGCGCGCAACCCAGAGGCCGCCGATCACGAACAGCGCCGCCGTCGCCAGCGCCGCGAGGCTGCCGTAGCGCCGCGCACGCTCGGCGATGGCGCCGGAGGTCTTCATCGCCAGCATGCCGGCGCCGTGCATCACCAGCATCGCCACGCTGACCAGGCCGCACAGCAGCGCGAACGGCGTCAGCAGGCCGAACAGTCCGCCTTCGTAGAAGATGCGCAGCGTGTCGTCGAAATGGAACGGCACCCCCAGCAGCACGTTGCCCATCGCCACGCCGAACACCAGCGCCGGCACCAGCCCGCTGGTGAACAGCGCCCAGTCCCACGCGGCGCGCCAGCGCGGATCGGGCACCTTGCTGCGGAACTTGAACCCGACCGGCCGCAGGATCAGCGCGAACAGGATCAGGAACATCGCGATGTAGAACCCGGAGAAACTCACGGCATACAGCGGCGGGAATGCGGCGAAGATCGCACCGCCGCCGAGGATCAGCCAGACCTGGTTGCCTTCCCATACCGGGCCGACGACGTTCAGCACGATGCGGCGTTCCTCATCGGTCCGCGCGACGGCGGGCAGCAGCGTCGCGATGCCCAGGTCGAAGCCGTCCATCACCGCGAAGCCGATCAGCAGGATGCCCAGCAGCAGCCACCAGATCAGGCGCAGGGTGCCGTAATCGAGGGGAATCGTATCCATGGTGGTCTCCCGTCAGCCCGCCGGGGCCGGTTGTGGCACGCCTTCCGCATCGGGCCGGGGCAGCAACAGGTGCTCGGGGCCCTTGAGGATCAGCTTGCGCATCAGCCACACCTCGATGACGGCCAGCACCGTGTAGATCAGCACGAAACCGCTGAGCGTGATGATGATCTGGTGCAGCTTCAGTCCCGAGGCCGCCAGGAAGGTGGGCAGTACGCCGTCGATGATCCACGGCTGGCGACCGTACTCGGCGATCAGCCACCCCGCCTCGATCGCCAGCCACGGCAGCGGCAGACTCCAGAACGCCACTTTGAGGAACCAGCGGTAACGGTCCAGCCGCTGCCGGCTGGCGAGGTAGAACGCGACCGCGAAGAACGCGATGAAGTAGAAGCCCAGCCCGGCCATCAGGCGGAAACTCCAGAACAGCGGCGCCACGTGCGGAATCGTGTCGTGCGCGGCCTTCGCTATCTCCTCCTCGGTCGCGTTGCCGATGTCCTCGCGATAGCGCTTGAGCAGCAGCGCGTGGCCGATGTCGCGCCAGTGCGCCTCGAAGACGTAACGCGCGGTGCCGTCGTTGCGGTTGGCGCGCAGCTTCTGCAGCGCCTCGTAGCCCATCAGTCCATTGCGGATGCGACCCTCCGCGCGCTCCACCAGGTCCAGGATGCCGGGCATCTCGGTGTTGAACGAACGCGTGCCGATCAACCCCATCACGTAGGGGATATGCAGGGCGTAGTGGTTGGTCTGGTGCTTCTGGTCGGGAATGGCGAAGGCATTGAAGCCGGCCGGCGCGGGTTCGGTCTCCCACATCGCTTCGATGGCGGCGAGCTTCATCTTCTGGTGCTCGCTGGTGGCGTAACCGCTCTCGTCGCCCAGCACGACGACCGACAGCGCCGAGGCCAGGCCGAAGCTGGCGGCGACCGCCATCGAGCGCTTGGCGAAGTCGGCGTTGCGACCGCGCAGCAGGTAGAACGCGCTGATCGCCATCACGAACATGGCGCCGGTGACATAGCCGGCCGACACCGTGTGGACGAACTTCGCCTGCGCCACCGGGTTGAAGATCACCGCCATGAAATCGGTGATCTCCATGCGCATGGTCTCGGGGTTGAAGACCGCACCGACCGGGTTCTGCATCCAGCCGTTGGCCACCAGGATCCACAGCGCGGAGAAGTTCGACCCCAGCGCGACCAGCCACGTCACCACCAGGTGCTGCACCTTGCTCAGCTTGTCCCAGCCGAAGAAGAACAGGCCGATGAAGGTCGCTTCCAGGAAGAACGCCATCAGGCCCTCGATGGCCAGCGGCGCGCCGAAGATGTCGCCGACGTAGTGGCTGTAGTAGGACCAGTTCATGCCGAACTGGAACTCCATCACGATGCCGGTGGCCACGCCCATGGCGAAGTTG
Organism: Pseudoxanthomonas sp.; assembly: GCF_002863005.1. Lineage (GTDB taxonomy): Bacteria > Pseudomonadota > Gammaproteobacteria > Xanthomonadales > Xanthomonadaceae > Pseudoxanthomonas_A. Next base: position 54,728 of record NZ_PKDG01000043.1, on the reverse strand, counting down.
ATGCCGAACAGCGTGCCCCAGAACAGGGTCATGCGCCGCCAGATGTCGCGCCCGGTCATGACGTAGACGCTCTCCATGATCGCGATCATGAAGGACAGCCCGAGCGTCAGCGGGACGAACAGGAAGTGGTACATCGCGGTGAGCGCGAACTGCAGCCGGGACAGTTCGACGACGGTCATGTCGGGCATGGGGGAGCTCCTGGGACCTTGCAGGGGATTCTAGACCCGTCCGTCGGATCGAGGGGCGCGACCTTGTGTCGCATCCCGCGCGCGCCCCTATCCTCCCTGCGGTCGCCCTCCCCCGGGGACAAACGGGGGGCTTGATCAGGATCAATGCGGTCCCGGCACGCCGGGCCGAGAATTCCGTCGTGGAAAACCAGGAGAGGCCGCGTGCAAAGCGTGCAGGGGACATATAACGACAAGGTGGTGCGCCAGTTCACGGTGATGACCGTGGTCTGGGGCATCGTGGGGATGCTGGTGGGCGTGCTGATCGCCGCCCAGCTGTACTGGCCGGCGCTGAACTTCGACCTGCCGTGGCTGAGCTACGGCAGATTGCGTCCGCTGCATACCAACGCGGTGATCTTCGCATTCGGCGGCTGCGCCCTGTTCGCCACCAGCCTGCACGTGGTGCAGCGGACCAGCCACGTGCGGCTGATCTCCGACAGGCTGGCGGCGTTCGTGTTCTGGGGCTGGCAGCTGGTCATCGTCGCCGCGGCGGTGTCGCTGCCGCTGGGCCTGACCCAGGGCAAGGAATACGCCGAACTGATCTGGCCGATCGACGTGCTGATCGCGGTGGTCTGGGTGTCCTACGCGGTGCTGTTCTTCGGCACCATCGCCAAGCGCGCGGTCAAGCACATCTACGTGGCGAACTGGTTCTTCGGCGCCTACATCATCGCCGTGGCGCTGCTGCACATCGTCAACAGCCTGGCCCTGCCCAGCGGCCTGCTGCACTCCTACCCGGTCTACAGCGGCGCCGTCGATGCGATGGTGCAGTGGTGGTACGGCCACAACGCGGTGGGCTTCTTCCTGACCGCCGGCTTCCTCGGGATGATGTACTACTTCGTGCCGAAGCAGGCCGGCCGGCCGATCTACTCCTACCGCCTGTCGATCGTGCACTTCTGGGCGCTGATCGCCATCTACATGTGGGCCGGCCCGCACCACCTGCACTACACCGCACTGCCGGACTGGGCGCAGAGCCTGGGCATGGTGTTCTCGCTGATCCTGCTGGCCCCCAGCTGGGGCGGCGCCATCAACGGCGTGATGACGCTGTCGGGCGTGTGGCACAAGCTGCGCACCGACCCGATCCTGAAGTTCCTGATCGTCTCGCTGTCGTTCTACATGATGTCGACCTTCGAGGGTCCCATGATGTCGATCAAGACGGTCAACTCGCTGAGCCACTACACCGACTGGACGATCGGCCACGTGCATGCCGGCGCCCTGGGCTGGGTGGCGATGATCACCATCGGCTCGGTCTACGCATTGCTGCCGAAGCTGCTGGGCCGCGAGCAGATGTTCTCCGTCAAGGCCATCGACACGCACTTCTGGCTGCACACGCTGGGCGTGGTGTTCTACATCGCCTCGATGTGGATCGCCGGCGTCATGCAGGGCCTGATGTGGCGCGCCACCAACGCCGACGGCACGCTGACCTACAGCTTCGTCGAAGCGCTCAACGCTACCTACCCCTACTACCTGGTCCGCCTGGGCGGTGGCCTGCTGGTCTTTTGCGGGATGTTGCTGATGGCCTGGAACACCTGGAAGACCTTCCAGGCAGCCAGGTCCGTCGCGCCGCAGCCGATCCTGCAGCCCGATGCCAGCCAAGCGCGCGCCTGAGGAGCCGACGACATGAGCAACGGAAATTCGCACGAGAAGATCGAGAAGAACGTCGGCCTGATGGCGGTGCTGATCGCGGTGGCGGTGTCCTTCGGCGGCCTGGCCGAGATCGTCCCGCTGATGTTCCAGGCCGAGGCGATCAAACCGCTGGAAGGCGTGAAGCCGTACCCGGCGCTGCAACTGGCCGGCCGCGACATCTACATCCGCGAGGGCTGCTACAACTGCCACTCGCAGATGGTGCGCACGCTGCGGTTCGAATCCGAGCGCTACGGCCACTATTCGCTGGCCGGCGAATCGGTCTACGACCGGCCGTTCCAGTGGGGCAGCAAGCGCACCGGACCGGACCTGGCCCGCGTCGGTGGCCGCTACTCCGACGACTGGCACCGCGTGCACCTGCTGAACCCGCGCGACGTGGTGCCGGAATCGAACATGCCGTCCTTCCCCTGGCTGGAAAACGCCCAGGTCGATGGCGCCGAGGTGGCCCAGCGCATGAAGACGCTGCAGCGCATCGGCGACCCGTACACGGACGACGAGATCAACAACGCCGCCTCCGAGGTCGAAGGCCGCACAGAACTGGACGCCGTGGTCGCCTACCTGCAAGGGCTGGGCAAGGCCGCGCCGAGGGGAGGCTGAACCATGGTTTCGGGGATCGTGACAGGGGCACTAATCGTGCTGTTCATCGCCGGCTGGGTGTGGGCGTGGAGTCCGCGCCGCAAGGCGGATTTCGAGGATGCGGCACGCATGCCGCTGGGTGAGGAAGGGGAGAACAACCCATGAGCGCAGGCTGGATCTGGTTCATCGTCGCGCTGGTCGTGCTGAACATCCTGGGCTGCGTGTGGCTGCTGTGGTGGACCGGACGCCGTCGTCCCGGCGACCCCGCACCCGAAGACACCTCGCACGTGTGGGACGGCGACCTCACCGAGTACAACAAGCCGCTGCCGCGGTGGTGGATCAACCTGTTCTACATCACCATCGTCTTCAGCATCGCGTACATCGCGTGGTACGGCGGGCTGGGCGTCATTCCCGGTTATGCCAAGTGGTCGTCCGCCGGCGAGCACGACGACGCGAAGGCGGTGCAGGACAAGAAGCTGGACGCCACGTTCGCCCCCTTTGCCGGCCAGTCCATCGATCAGCTGGCCAAGGACCCGAAGGCGCTGGCGTTGGGCCGCTCCATCTTCAACAACACCTGCGCCACCTGCCACGGCTCGACCGCCCAGGGCGCGGTCGGTTATCCCAACCTGACCGACGGCATCTGGCATTGGGGCGGCACGCCGGACCTCGTGCTGCAGACGGTGCTGGACGGCCGCGAGGGCGTGATGCCGGAATGGGGAACCGCGCTGACCAGCATGGGCGGCCCGAACGCCGTCGATTACGTCATCGCCTACGTCAACGTGCTCGGCGATCCGCAGGACGGCATGAAGAACAACTACATGGCCGCGCAGGGCAAGCCGCTGTACGACGGCCTGTGCGTGGCCTGCCACGGCGTCGACGGCAAGGGCAACCAGGAACTCGGCGCGCCCGACCTGACCGACGACTACTGGCTGTATGGCAACAGCCGGGACAGCATGCGCACCACCATCACCCGCGGACGCCATGGCGTGATGCCCGCGCATCGCGAACTGCTGGGCGAGACACGGGCACGGCTCGTGGCCTCGTATGTCTGGTCGCTTTCGCACAGGGAGGGGCAAGCGACTGCCGGCGCGCGATGACCGACTTCACCGAGCCCCGCTTCGACCATCCGCCCCGGCCGCTCGCGCAGCGCGTCGGGGCGGTGCTCTGGCCCAGCTTCTTCGCCGCCGGCGTGGCGACGATGGTGTTCTTCGCCTTCGTCGACCCGCTGACGCTGCGCGACATGACCTTCCCCGACCTGGCGATCAGCCGCGAACTCGGCTACACGCTGGGTTTCTTCATGTTCTGGCTGGCCACCGCCGCCAGCAGCCTGTTCACCTGGATCCTCCTGCGCCCGGCCAGCCGGTTCAACCGCGCGCTGCCGCCGGACTGAGCGCGCGCCGCCTGCGACAAACCGTCGCTCCCTCGCACGCGCGCGCGGCGCGAGCATGACGCCAGCCAAGACAGACACCGCCATGTCCACGCCCGCCTCGCCCCCTTCCCCTGCCCCCGACAGCAAGCGCCGCATCCCGCTGGATGTGGTGGATGCGCAGGGCAATTCGTTCTACGTCAGCGAACGCAAGGTGTATCCGCGCGACGTGGCCGGCCGGCTCAACCGCCTGCGCGTGGCGGCCGTGTGGTGGCTGCTGGGCATGTACTACGTGTTCCCTTGGCTCACGTGGGACGACCGCCAGGCCGTGCTGTTCGACCTGCCCGCCCGCAAGTTCTACGTGTTCGGGCTGGTGTTCTGGCCGCAGGACTTCCTGTTCCTGGCCATGCTGCTGATGATCGCAGCGATGGCGCTGTTCTTCTTCACTGCGCTGGCGGGACGGCTGTGGTGCGGCTACGCCTGCCCGCAGACGGTGTGGACGGAAGTGTTCCTGTGGATGGAGCGCTGGACCGAAGGCGACCGCAGCGCGCGCATCAAGCTGGATGCGGCGCCGTGGAGCGCCAACAAGCTGCTGCGCAAGGGCGGCAAGCACGTGCTGTGGGCGGTGTTCGCGCTGTGGACGGGCTTCACCTTCGTCGGCTTCTTCACGCCCATCCTCGATCTCGGCGCGCGCCTGTGGCCGTTCGCGTGGGGAGGCTGGGAAACCTTCTGGGTCTTCTTCTACGCGCTGGCCACGTGGGGGTTCGCCGGCTTCCTGCGCGAGCAGGTCTGCAAATACATGTGCCCGTACGCGCGCTTCCAGAGCGCGATGTTCGACCGCAACACCCTGATCATCGCCTACGACCCGATGCGCGGCGAGCCGCGCGGTCCGCGCAAGCGGGGCCTGGGCAGCGTGCTGGAACGCGCGCGCGGGCTGCTGGACCAGGTCACCGCCTACGACTACGTGGTGCGCGCCAACGCGCATCCCAGCGCGGCCGACCAGCGCCTCGGCGCGCACGGCACCATCACCTTCGCCGGCGCGGGCGCGGTGATCGAGCCGCTGCCGAAATTCGTTTCCGAGCAGCTGGGCGACTGCATCGACTGCACGATCTGCGTGCAGGTGTGCCCCACCGGCATCGACATCCGCAACGGCCTGCAGTACGAGTGCATCGCCTGCGGTGCGTGCATCGATGCCTGCGACGACGTGATGGACAAGATGGGCTATCCGAAAGGGTTGATCCGCTACACCACCCAGAACGCCATCGACGGCAAGCCCTCCAGGGTGCTGCGGCCGCGGATCCTCGCGTACGGCGCGCTGCTGCTGGCGCTGGTGATGGCCTGGGGCTGGGGCGTGTTCCACCGCGACGTGCTCATCGCGGAAGTCCTGCGCGACCGCAACGCGCTGTACCGCGAAGTGGCCGGCGGCCAGGTCGAGAACAGCTACACCCTCAAACTGGTCAACAAGGACCAGCAATCGCATCGCTATGTCGTCATGCTGTCGTCGGCCTCGCCCGGCATCCGCCTGCGCGGCGGCGAGCTGGCGGTGCGTGCCGAGCCCGAGGAGGTCCTGTCGCTGCCCGTCGCCGCCACCGCTCCCGCCAGCCTGCGCGGCCGCCATGCCGTGACGTTCACCGTCCGCGACGTCGATGCCGGCACCGAGAAGACCGTGGACAGCAGCTACTTCGGACCGATCCAATGACCACGAAACCCGACGCCCCCGCTTCGCGCCCGTTCTGGAAAGAACCGATGGTGTGGCTGGTTTGGGGCCTGCCGCTCGCCTCGGTCGTCGCCGGCATCTGGCTGGTGATCACCGCCGTGCGCGCGGGCGGGGCCGATCCCGTCATCGACGACGTGCAGCGCGTGTCGCAGATCCAGACCACCGACCTGGGGCCCGACGAACGCGCGCGGCAGCGCAAGCTGAGCGCTCTGGTGCAGATCCGCCCGGACCACGTGGCGCTGACCGCGGTGACCGGCGACTTCGCACGCGAGGCCTCGCTCGTGCTGGTGCTGACGCATCCCACCGACGCTGCGCAGGACCTGCGCCTACCGCTGGCGCGCACGACCCGCGGATGGACGGCGCCGGCGCAGATCGACACGCGGCACGACTGGAACCTGCAGCTCGCGCCCGAGAACTCCCACTGGCGCATCCGCGGCCGCCTGCAGAAGGACATGCAGGCCGCGAGGCTCGCACCGTCGCTCGGAGGCGGCTGAGCCCTGCCATGGACGCGCCCGTGGTGTCCTGCCATCACTGCGGCGAACCGGTCGCCAGCGGGCATCCGGTCAAGGCGGGCGACCACGCCTTCTGCTGCGGCGGATGCGCCGCCGCAGCGGCCTGGATCCAGGACGCGGATCTCGGCAGCTACTATCGCCTGCGCAGCGCGAACGCCAACCGCGTGCAGGCCGACCGGCTGGACCTGGAGAGCTGGGACCGCAGCGAGTTGCTGGACGAACACAGCCGCGCCGTCGAAGGTGGCCGCGAGATCGTGCTGCTCACCGACGGCATGCGCTGCGCCGCCTGCGCCTGGCTGATCGATCGCGCACTCGCCCGCGAGGCCGGCGTGCTGGACACCACCGCCAACGCAGTCACCGGCCGCATCCGCATCACCTGGGATCCGGCGCGCACCAAGCTCTCCGCGCTGCTGCACCGGTTGGCGATGCTCGGCTACCGGCCCTACCTGGCCACCGGCGACGCGCGCGAACAGGCGCGCCTGTCCGAACGCCGGCGCTGGCTGCTGCGGCTCGGCGTGGCCGGCCTCGGTTCGCTGCAGGCGATGATGCTGGCCGAAGCGTTGTACCTGGACGTCAACGCGACCATGCCGCTGCCCACGCGCGACCTGTTCCGCTGGCTGACGTTCCTGGTCAGCACGCCGGTGGTGTTCTACAGCGGCTGGCCGTTCCTCGCCGGGATGGCGCGCGAATGGCGCGCGCGCCACGTCGGCATGGATACGCTGATTGCCGGTTCCACCCTGCTGGCCTACTTCGCCAGCCTGGTGGAGACGATCCGCGGCGGCACCCATGTCTGGTACGACGCAGCGGTGATGTTCGTGTTCCTGCTGCTGGCCGCACGCATGCTGGAACAACGCGCGCGCAACGTGGCCACCGCGCAGGTCGATGCGCTGGCGCGGGCGCAACCGGTGTTCGCGATCCGCGAGCGTGGGGACGGCACGCGGGAATCGGTGCCGCCATCGGCGCTGCGGGTGGCCGACGTGGTCTGCGTGTCGGCCGGCGAAGGCGTGCCTGCCGACGGCACGTTGCTCGACGGCGCAGCCGATTTCGAGGAGGCGCTGTTGACCGGCGAATCCCGCCCCGTGCGCCGTCAGGCCGGCGAGACCGTCTACGCCGGCACCACCTGCCGCGAGCGACCCGCGCGCCTGCGTGTCACCGCCACGGGCACTGCGACGCGCCTGTCGCAACTGGCGGCGTTGGTGGATCGCGCGCAGGGACATCGGCCGCCGCTGGCCCGGCTCGCGGATCGCATCGGCCGCCACTTCGTCATCGGCCTGCTGGCGCTGGCGGTCCTGGTCTACTTCGGCTGGCGCCTGTATCAGCCCGAACGCGCCTTCGAAGTGACGCTGGCGCTGCTGGTGATCAGCTGCCCGTGCGCGTTGTCGCTGTCGGTGCCGGCGGTGCTCGCGGCCGCGCATGGCGCACTGGCGCGCTGCGGCGTGCTGGCGACGCGGCCCGACGCGCTGGATACGCTGGCGCGCGCCACCGACATGGTGTTCGACAAGACCGGCACGCTCAGCGACGGACGCCCGGCGCGCGTCGACGTGCAGGCCTACACCGACCTGGACGCTGCGTCGGCCATGCGCGTCGTTGCGGCGCTGGAGAAGGACAGCGGACATCCGATCGCCAGCGCCTTCGCCGACATCGACGTGCGCCACCTGGCCGCGTCCGTCGTGACGTACGCCGGCCTGGGCGTGGAGGGCGATGTCGAGGGACGCCGGTGGCGCGTCGGGCGCGCCGACTGGGCCGCGGCGCGCAACGACGACGGTGCGCTGTGGCTGGGCGACGGCCAGCACGGCGTGGCCCGTTTCACCCTCGACGAGACGCCCCGCGACGATGCGGCCACCGCCATCGCGGTCCTGCGTGCGCAGGGCATGCGCATCCACCTCGCCAGCGGCGACGGCGACGCTGCGGTGCAGCGGCTCGCGCGCACGCTCGGCATCGATGCCGTGCAGTCGCGCCAGTCGCCGGAAGACAAGCTGGCACGCGTGCGGCAGCTGCAGGCGGAGGGCCGCATCGTCGCGATGGTCGGCGACGGCCTGAACGATGCGCCCGTGCTCGCCGGGGCCGACGTGTCGATCGCGATGGGCGAAGGCGCACCGCTGGCGCAGCAGGCCGCGGACCTGGTCGCCACCGGTCCGTCGCTGCTGCGCATTGCCGACGCCGTGCGCATCGCGCGCCTGTCGCGGCGCCTGGTGAAGCAGAACCTGGCCTGGTCCGCCGGATACAACCTGCTCGCCGTGCCGTTGGCGGCGGCCGGTATGGTGACGCCCTGGATCGCCGCGCTCGGCATGGCGGTATCCTCGCTGGCGGTGACCCTCAATGCGCTGCGACTGGCGCGCACCTCCACGGAGACGGCGGCATGAACATCCTGCTGATGCTGTTGCCGATCAGCCTGGTCCTGCTGGGCCTGGCGATCGCCGCATTCGCCTGGGCGGTGCGCAAGGGACAGTTCGACGATCTCGACACGCCCGCGCTGGACATCCTCGACGACGCACCGGCGCAGCCGCGCCCGCCTGTCGCCCCACCGCGCCGTGAAGGCGACGATGGCCCCTGACGTTCCCGTCCTGCTCGCCGCGCTGCTGGCGGGCCTGGTGGGCAGCACGCACTGCGCGGTCATGTGCGGCGGCATCGCCACCGGCTTTTCGGCGGCGTCGTCCCGCGCCGGCTGGCGCAGCGCATTGCAGCTCAACCTCGGACGCGTCGGCGGCTACACGCTGGCCGGGGCGCTGGTCGGCGCTTTCGGCAGCGGCCTGCTGTCGCTGGCGCGCCACGACACCGCCGTGCTCGCCATGCGCGTCGGCGTGGGACTGGCGCTGGTGCTGCTGGCGCTGCGCCTGCTCGACCGGCGCGGTCGCCTGGATGTCCTCGCGCGCCCGGGTGCGAGGGTGTGGCAGGCGCTCCGTCCGCTGCATGCACGCGTGCTTCCGGCGGACACGCTGCCGCGCCGTCTCGCCGCGGGTGCGCTGTGGGGCTGGCTGCCTTGCGGACTGAGCCTCAGCCTGCTGACGGTGGCCTGGCTGCAGGCGAACGCGCGCGACGCCGCGCTGACGATGGCGCTGTTCGGGCTGGGTACGCTGCCGATGATGGTCGCACTGACGTGGTCCGGCGCGCGCCTCGGGCGCCACTGGCAGCGCACGTCGGTGCGGCGCGCGGCGGCCGCGTTCGTGCTTTTCGCCGGCCTGCTGACGATCGCCTCGCCGTGGCTGATGCGGCATCCGGCGCTGCACGGCGTGCTCGCCGCGCTTGGCTGCCAGCCACTACCGGCGTGAGCGCACGGATGAAGGACGCGCCCGCGGGCGCGACGGCGAAAGCACGCCTGGCGTCGCTCGGCGGGATCGCTCGTACCCCGTTGCGCGCCGCTTCTGCCTGCGGCGTCACCGGCGGCGTACTCGTGCTGCCGCAGGCCGCCCTGATCGCGCTTTGCCTGCAGCGCGCGCTCGTGGACGGCGCCGCTCCGGTCACGCTGCTCGCCCCGCTGGCCGCGCTGTTGGCGACACTCCTGCTGCGCGCAGGTCTGGGGTGGACCAGCCGGCGGCTGGCCGACCACGCCGTCGAGCGCATCCGCGTGGACCTGCGCGCCTGCGTAGCCCGCGGACTGGTCGCCCGCGGACCGGTGTGGGTGCGCTCGCAGCAGAGCGGCGCGCTGGCCGAACGCATGGGCACGCACGTCGATGCGCTGGAGGGGTACTTCGGCGGTTTCGTGCCGCTGCGCGCCGAGGTTGTGGCCGTGCCACTTGCGATCCTGCTGGCGGTGTTCGTGGTCGACCGCACCGTTGGCCTGGTGTTGCTGCTGACGATGCCGTTGGTGCCCGTCTTCACGATGCTGGTCGGCTGGGGCGCGCAGGCGGCGAGCCAGCGCCAGCTGCAGGCGCTCACTCGGATGGGCGGGCATTTCGCAGATCGGCTGCGCGGGCTGGGACTGATCCGCCTGTACGGGCGCGGAGAAACCGAGCTCACGGGCATCCGCGCCGCGGCCGAGGAACTGCGCGTGCGCAGCCTGCGCGTACTCCGCATCGCCTTCCTCTCGTCGGCGGTGCTGGAGTTCTTCGCCTCGCTCAGCGTGGCGATGATCGCGCTGTACCTGGGCCTGACCTACCTCGGCATGCTCGACCTGCGCGATACGTCCCTGAGCCTGGGCGTGGGGGTGTTCTGCCTGCTGCTGGCACCGGAGTTCTACGCGCCGCTGCGGCGGCTGGCCACGCACTACCACGACCGTGCGGCCGCCCTGGCGGCGATGGACGAGCTCGCGCTGCTGCTGGACGACCCTGCACGCCCAACGTTGCACGCTACTGGCGGAGCGGTGCCAGCACGTCCCGGATTGCTGGTCAGCGCGCACGGCGCCGCACTGCGCCATCCCGCCGCCACGCACGATGCGCTGCACGACATCACGCTGCACCTGCAGCGCGACCAGCACATCGCGCTGACAGGCGCCAGCGGTGACGGCAAGAGCACGCTGCTGGAAGCCTTGGCTGGCTGGCTTCCCGCGCACGCGGGCACCCTGCAGCGTGCGTCCGGCCTGCGCATCGGCTATGCACCGCAACGTCCGTTCCTGTTCGCCGGCACGCTGCGCGACAACCTGCGCATGGCGCGACCGGACGCCAGCGATGCCGACCTGGAGCGGGCGGCCGACGCGGCGCAGGTCATGCGCTTCGCGACGCGACTGCCGGACGGGCTGGACACGGTGATCGGCGAACGCGGCTTCGGGCTGTCCGGCGGCGAGGCAAGGCGCGTCGCCCTGGCGCGCGTGTTCCTGCGCGATCCCGACCTGCTGCTGCTCGACGAACCCACCGCCTTCCTCGATCCCGATACCGAAGCCCGCGTGCTGCGCGCGATCACGCAGTTCGCACGCGGACGCGCGGTGGTGATGGCCACCCACCGCGCGGCGGCCCAGGCCGCGATGACCGGGAGATGGCATGTCCGCGGCAGGCGCTTGCAGGTGGAGGAGGGAACACCATGACCGCACGCCCGGAGAAGGACGCGGACACGCTGCGCAGCGTGCTGGTGGCGCACCGACCGCGCATCGCCCTGTCCATCGGCTTGCTGCTGCTGACACTGCTGGCAGGCACCGCACTGCTCGGGCTGTCCGGGCATTTCCTCACGGCAGCCGCGCTGGCCGGAAGCGCCGCGATCGGCTTCAACTTCTTCGGGCCGTCGGCCGGCATCCGAGCGCTGACCTTCGTGCGCATCCTGTCGCGATATGGCGAAAAACTGCTGGGCCACGATGTGACGCTGCGGATCGCGCGCGACCTGCGCGGCTGGTTCTTCGCCCGCGCCTTGCCGCTGGCGCCGCTGGGCCTCGGACGCTATCGGATCGGCGAACTGATGGCGCGGCTCATGGCGGATATCGATGCGGTCGACGGCCTGCTCGTCCGGGCTGTCGGCCCGTTGCTCGCGGTGCTCTCGCTGTGCCTGATCGCAACCGGGGTGGCCACCGCCGCCCTGCCGGCTGCAGGGCTGGTGCTGGCGACGGCGCTGGCATCGATCGCCGCGCTGGCGCCCTGGCTGTCCGTGCGCAGCGCGGCCGCACTCGAAGACCAACGCGCGGCTGCGCGCATGCGCCTGCGCGCAGCCGTGCAGGAAGGCACCGAGGGCCAGCAGGACCTGGCGGCGATGGACGCCACCATGGCATGGCTTGCAGCACTGGATACGCGCAGCCGTGACGTCGCCCGCTGGGAACTCCGGCGCAAGCAGCGGCTGGCGCTGGCGACGCTGGCACATGGCGTGGCGACCGCATTGACGCTGCCGACGATGCTCTGGGTGCTGTTGTCGGCCGTGCACGCGGGACGCATCGGGGCCGCGGCAGCCGGTGGCCTGTTCTTCATGACGGTCGCCGTAGTGGAAGCCTGCACGGCGATCGCACCGGCGTGGCAGGCCTGGCGTGCGGCCGCGGTCGCCGCTCAGCGGCTTCAGCACGTGGTGGACGATCCGACCGCGACGGGCCGCGTGACCACCGGCGCGCGAACCCCGGCCGCATGCGGTGCGCTGCAGTTGGACGACGTGTCATTCGCCTGGCCGGGCTCGACGCGACGCTTGCTCGACGGCGCGCAACTGCATGTCGCGCCCGGCGAACGCGTGCTGGTGACGGGCGACAGCGGAGCAGGCAAATCCTCGCTGCTGGCGCTCGTACTCGGATTGCAGGCACCGCAGGCGGGCAGGGTGTTGTTCGCCTGCGACGAGGTGGCGTCGCTGGACGCGGCGCACTGGCACGCGCGCATCGCCTGGCTGCCGCAGGATGCCCCGGTGTTCTCCGGCAGCGTGCGCGAGAACCTGCGCCTTGGCGATCCCGATGCCGATGACGCGCGGCTATGGCAGGTGCTTGGACAGGTGAAGCTGGACACCCGCTTCCGCGAGTCAGGCCTGGCCACCTGGGTGGGCGAGAACGGCGCCACGCTCTCGGCTGGCCAATCGCGCCGACTGGCGCTGGCACGTGCCCTGCTGCGCGACGCCCCCCTGCTGCTGCTCGACGAGCCGACCGAGGGCCTCGATCAGGACACGGCCGACGCGCTGATGCGCGACCTTGCCGCCGCCAGTGAAGGACGCAGTGTGCTGATCATCAGCCATGCAGCGCTGCCGGAGGAGGTGGTGGATACGCGCTACCGGTTGCGGAATGGGAGACTGGTACGGGAACAGCCCATGCCGTCGGATGTGGGAGCGACGTAAGTCGCGATGGGACTTTCCCGGTGCGCCTTCGCGACTTACGTCGCTCCCACAACCAGCGCCCCTCGCATCCCGAACCCCTCAGGCCCGCGCTTCGGCCAACGCATCCAGGCGCTCACGCTTGAGCAGCCGCACGTGGTGCGGATCGTCGGTGGCGATGCTGCCTTCCTGGCGCAGGCGGGTGAAGCTGCGGCTGACGGTCTCCACGGTCAGGCCCAGGTAGTCGGCGATGTCCGTGCGCGTCATCGGCAGGATCACTTCGCTGTCGTCCTGGCCCTGCCGCCGGCGGCGCTGCGCCATGTCGACGAGGAAGCCCGCCAGCCGCTCCATCGGATTGAGGCGGGCGAGGGCCATCAGGTTGCCGCGCGTGGCATCGAGTTCCAGGCAGGCGCGCTCCAGCAGTTCGCGCTCGAGCTCCGGATGGTCGTGGCACAGGCTGCGCATGTCGGCCATCGAGAACTCGCACAACGTGCTGTCGGTGATGGCCTCGATCGTGTGCTTGTAGTGCGAGGTACCGGAGAAGCCGATGAAATCGCCCGGCATCAGGAAGCCGGCCACCAGCCGGCGACCATCCGGCAGCAGCCGGATGCGGCGCAGCGCGCCCTTGGTCACGGTGAACACGCCGCGCCGCGGTTCGCCTTCGCGCACCAGCGCCTCGCCCGCCTTCAGCCGCGCATCATCGGCCAGCGCCTCCATCGCATGCGCCTTGGACACCGGCAGGGCCGCGCAGACGGCCAAGTGCCGCACCAGGCACCCGCTGCAGCCCCGTGCTGCCTGGCACACGACGCCTTCGGCGGGCGGACTGGCCACCGGGGTGTCGTTCTGGCGCAGGATGCGAAGGCTCATGGCGGCGGCTTCTCGGTCTTCCCGGGGGATGATACGCCTGACAAATCAAGGTTTCCGGCCGTGCGACAATCGGTCGCAGACGCGGGTTTCAGCCTCCGTTCCCCCATTCAGCCCCGGATTCGGGTACAGTGCGCGCCGCTTGCCTGCGGCCGTTCGTTTCCCCGATGGTCCGCCGGCGCAGGGAATTCCCCGCGAGTTCCCGCGCCCGCCCCGCTCCGACTTCTTTCGTTGCGCAAGCTCGGATCCGCCGTTTTTGGCGCCTCCGCACCCCTTCTCGCAGCGCGGTTTCAGGGAACGCTTCGAGTCACGGTCTTGCCGCATTCCGCGCGTCTTTCGCTGCCGCACATCGCTGTGCCGGCGTGGCGTGCGTGTCCGGCCGGCCGGCTTTGGAGCTTCGACAATGACGTTTGAACACCTGGGCCTTGCGCCCGCCCTGCTGCGCGCCCTCGACGAACAGGGCTACACCCAGCCCACGCCTATCCAGGAACAGGCCATTCCGCTGGCCCTGGCTGGCCATGACCTGCTGGCCGGCGCCCAGACCGGCACCGGCAAGACCGCTGCGTTCGGCCTGCCGCTGATCCAGTACCTCGCCACCACCCCGCAGGAAGTCGCCGCCCGCGGCCCGCGCAAGCCGCGCGCCCTCGTGCTGACCCCCACCCGCGAGCTCGCCGTGCAGGTGCACGACAGCCTGCGTGGCTACGGCAAGTACCTGCGTATTCCCAGCACCACGATCTACGGTGGCGTCGGCATGGGCAACCAGCTCGACGCGCTGCGCCGTGGCGTGGATCTCGTGATCGCCTGCCCGGGCCGCCTGATCGACCACCTCGAGCGCCGCAGCGTGGATCTGTCGGGCATCGAGGTGCTGGTACTGGATGAAGCCGACCGCATGCTCGACATGGGCTTCCTGCCGTCGATCAAGCGCATCCTGGCCAAGCTGCCCAAGCAGAACCGCCAGACCATGCTGTTCTCCGCCACCTTCGCCGAGCCGATCCGCGAACTGGCACTGGAGTTCATGCACGACCCGAAGCAGATCCAGGTCACGCCGAAGAACACGGTGGCCGAGACCATCACCCACCGCGTGCATCCCGTCGATGGCAGCCGCAAGCGCGACCTGCTGCTGCACCTGCTGGCCAAGGACAGCCGGCTGCAGACGCTGGTGTTCGCCCGCACCAAGCACGGCAGCGACAAGCTGGCGATGTTCCTGGACAAGAGCGGCATCAAGACGGCGGCGATCCACGGCAACAAGTCGCAGGGCGCCCGCCAGCGCGCGCTCAGCGACTTCAAGGCCGGCCGCATCAACGTGCTGGTCGCCACCGATATCGCGGCGCGCGGCATCGACATCGACCAGCTGCCGCAGGTGATCAACTTCGACCTGCCGATGGTGGCCGAGGACTACGTGCACCGCATCGGCCGCACCGGCCGCAACGGATCGACGGGCGAGGCGATTTCGCTCGTCGCCCAGGACGAAGCCAAGTACCTGCGCGCCATCGTGCGCATGCTGGGCCGCGATGTGGACCTGCGCGACGTGCCGGGCTTCGAGCCGCAGACCCCGATCCGCTGGGGCAACAGCGCACCGGGCAAGGCCGAACAGCCGGCCGGCGAGCGTACGCCGCGTCGCAACGGCCCGCAGAAGCATGCACGACGCCCGCACAGCGAAGCACCGCGCCACGCCCACGCAGGACCCAAGAAGCACAGCAGCGGCCCCCGCCGCGACGGTGGCCGCAACGGCGGTGCCCGCCAGGGCCAGTCGCGTCCCGCCCGCTGAGTCGAACCCGACGCGCGGCACACGATCCGTGCCGCGCGTTTCCCCGTTTCCGGAAACGCCGCATGGACATCTTCAAGGTCTTCACCATCGAAGCCGCTCACCGGCTTCCTCACGTGCCGGAAGGCCACAAGTGCGCGCGCCTGCACGGCCATTCGTTCCGCATCGAAGTGCACCTGTCCGGCCCGGTCGATCCGCAGGCCGGCTGGGTGATGGACTTCGCCGACGTGAAGGCCGCCTTCAAGCCGATCTACGACCGGCTCGACCACCATTACCTCAACGACATTCCGGGTCTGGAAAATCCGACCAGCGAGCAGCTGGCGGCATGGATCTGGCGCGAGGCCAAGCCGGTGCTTCCGTTGCTGAGCGCCATCGTGGTGCATGAAACCTGCACCTCCGGCAGCCGTTACACCGGCGACTGAGGTGTGGAACCGGTTTCACACCAGTCCCTACAAGCGTTTGATTTTTAACGGCTCCTGACCGTTCGTCGGATTTCCATACGGCTGTTATTGCGCTGCAACATTGAGGCGGTTATGCTGCGTCGCAACAGATGGGAATCCCCTTTCAGGAGCACGCCATGAACACCCAATTCAACGAAAGCTTCAGCCAGTTCACGCACCAGTTCGCCGCCGCCGCATCGCGCGCCAACCGCCTGGCGCTGGAAAGCGCCGAGACCGTGTTCGGCGTGCAGCTGAAGACGTTCGAAAAGAACATCGACGCCACCACCTCGTTCTTCGGCGAGCTCGCCGAGACCCGCGACCTGGACGGTTACAAGAACCTGTGGCCGAAGGGCCTGCAGGTCGCCAAGGACAACGCCGAGCGCATGGTCGCCGCCAGCCAGGAAATGTTCGGCCTGAGCCTGAAGACCGGTGAAGCCTTCGGCCAGCTGGTGAAGACCCAGTTCGAAACCGCGACCGACAACGTCCAGGCCTCCGTGGCCAAGGCGACCAAGGCCGCCAAGGGCAAGTAAGACCCGCCCACGGACGTTCGCGTCCACCCTTTATTGCGCGGCTCCCCCTCCCTCCGCGCAGCCGACCCGGTAGCCCCCACGCTGCCGGGTTTTTTATTTTTCGGCCCCGCGCCTAGAAAGGAAGTGCGATGTGCCGGCTGAGCGTGCCGGCGTCGATTTGCGGTGCATGCGGCAAGCGTCCCCAGCACGGCACCGGCATGCGCGCGGACAGCAGGGCGAAGTTTTCGTCGCGGCGCGCCATCTCCGGATCGACTTCGTTGGCGATCCAGCCCACCAGGCGCGCGCCGTCGTCCTGGATCGCGCGCGCACTGAGCCGTGCATGGTTGATGCAACCCAGGCGCATGCCCACTACGAGCACCACCGGCAGGCGCAATTCCTGTACCAGGTGGCGTTGGTCAAGCGTGCCCGTCAGCGGTGCGGCCCAACCACCGACGCCTTCGACCAGCACCATGTCGGCCAGCGGGTGCAGGCGCTCGAACGCGGACACCAGGACGCCCAGCTGCACGTCCACGCCGGCGTCGCGCGCGGCGATCTCCGGCGCGAGCGGCGCAGGCAGCGCATAGGGGTTCACATCCTCGTAGGGCGGCACGGGATCGCTGGCGGCCTGCAACGCGAGTGCATCCTCGTTGCGCCAGCCGTCCGGCGTGGCCTCGCAGCCGCTGGCGACCGGCTTCATGCCCACGGCACGCCGGCCGCGCGCACGGAACGCATGCAACAACGCGGCGCTGGCAACGGTCTTGCCCACGCCCGTGTCGGTACCGGTGACGAACAGCCGGTCCATTCGCCTAGCCCTCCATGCGTTCGGGCCAGCGGCGTGCGCCCCAGCGCTGCCCCCCCACGTGGACGATGCCGGTAAACGACAGGAGGAAGTACACGCTGCCCGCCATGGCGACCTGCCAGGATCGCGCGTGCTCGCCCAGCAGGCTGGCGATCAGTACCGACAGCAGACCCACGCCGACGAAGTACGCATGCGAGGCGATTTCGCCAGCGGCGTTCGCGGCGGCCTCGCCATCCAGACCAAGCCGCGCGCGTGCGCGCCAGGCCAGCACGTACAGGCCGCCGATGCAGGCCGACATCGACGCGAACGCGAGTCCGTAGAAGGTGAACATGAAGGCGAGCGGGCGCGCGCCATTGGCATCGGTCAGCGGCATCGGCAGCCAGCCGCCGGTGATCCACGCGAAGAAGGTGCCCAGCAGCAGCCGCAGCGGATACACATAGACCAGCACCAGGAACACGAGAAGCAGGCTGAGCAGCGTGGCCGGCACCGTGCCGAGGCGGTAGCGACGGCTCCAGCGCACGTGCGCGTACCAGAACATCGCCACCATCGCGAAACTGGCGGCGAAGGCCGGTACGTTCTTCAGCGCCTGCTGCAGCGCTCCGATGCTGTCCGGGATGCGGTCCACGGAGATGACCAGCAGGGTCACCGCGAACGCGAAGGCCGCATCCACGAACGCCTCCAGCCGGGTCACCCCGTGGCCGCGCCACCCGGTTTCATCATCGCCTGCGTTCATGCCCACCCGTGTCCCCGTCAGGGTTGCCGATGGAATGCATCATATCGGTCCACCGCGAAAGGCCGGGAGTAGAATCGACGGCATGTCATTCGCCTCCCAGACGCTCACCGGCAGCAAGCCGGAACAATACGCACAGCTGGCCGACCAGGCCCGCGCCCTGTTGGCCGGCGAACCGGACCGGATCGCCAACGCCGCCAACCTCGCCGCGCTGCTGTACCACGCCCTGCCCGACTTCAACTGGGCGGGCTTCTATTTCTTCGATGGCCGGGAATTGGTGGTCGGTCCGTTTCAGGGACTACCAGCCTGCGTGCGGATCCCGTTGGACAAGGGGGTCTGCGGAGCCGCCGCACGCACCCGCCAGACCCAGCGCGTGGACGATGTCGAGGCCTTTCCGGGCCACATCGCCTGCGATTCCGCATCGCGCTCGGAACTGGTGGTACCGCTGGTGAAAGGGGACGAACTGGTCGGCGTGCTCGATCTGGACAGTCCCCGCCTGGCGCGCTTCGATGCCGACGACCAGGCGGGCATGGAACGCATCGCCGCCATTTTCGTGGACTCGCTGACATGACAGGCACCAAGCTGCGCAACATCGGCCCCAAGTCCGCCGCCTGGCTTCGCCAGGTCGGCCTGCGCACGCAGGAGGACCTGGAGTCGGTCGGCGCGGTGGAAGCCTTCATCCGGGTGAAGCGTGCGGGTTTCCGCCCCAGCCTCAACCTGCTCTACGCGCTGGAAGGCGCCCTGCTGGACTGCCACTGGCAGCAATTGCCCGAAGACCGCCGCGCGGAACTGCTGGTGGCCTACGATGCGGCCGCCGCCCTGCTGCCACCGCCACGCGGTCGTCCCGCCGCCGGCCCGGTGACGACCACGCACACCGAGCGCGAGGAAGACGCGGGTCCGTCGCTGAACCTGTTCGATTCGCGCGGCGACGACTGACCGCGACAATTCGCGTCATCTCGGGTCCTGCACGCCACCTGCCTGCGACGCCAAGAAGCAGCGGAGCACGCTCGGCTCCACGCGCCTCCTGAAAGCAACCCTCGCGGGTCTTCCTGTCGTAGCGTCGAGCTTGCTCGACGCCGCAGACCGTCCGTTGGCGAAAAGCAGCGGAGCAAGCTCCGCTCTACGTGGCGGGCGGACGCTTCCCGTATACTGCGCGCGCTTTCAGGTGACCCAGGCATTCCTGCCACGGGTTGAAACGGGAAGCCGGTGGCCCGCGCAGGCGGCATTCCGGCGCTGCCCCCGCAACGGTAGGCGAAGACAGCCTCGGCATCGGCCACTGTGCGTCCAACGCATGGGAAGGCGCCCCGGCAGCGTGCATCGCGCACGCCTTCGCAAGCCCGGAGACCGGCCTGGAAGTCCACTGGTTGCGATGCGGAGGGCGTCGTGGCGTGCCGCGCCGCCGCTCGTCTGCCGCGCTGTCCGCAACGTTCCCTCTCCGTCATCGCGACTCCACGCCGACAATGCGCGCGGGGCGCGCGATGGAGTTGTTCCGATGCAGAGCCGTACCCTTTCCTCCCCTTCCCTGCTGGCCTTCGCGGTCGCGATGGCGCTGCCACTCGCCGCGCAGGCGCAGGACGCCACCAACCTCGACGAGATCGTCGTCTCCGGCACGCGCACCGAGGTGTCCGTCGAAGACAGCCTGGTCCCGGCGCAGGTGATCGGCCGCGAGGCGATCCAGCGCAGCCAGGCGCGCTCGCTGGGCGAGCTGCTGCAGGGACGCGCCGGCATCTCGATCGCCAACCAGGGCGGCGCGGGCAAGATCACCACGCTCAATCTGCGCGGTGCCGAATCCGACCACGTGCTGGTGCTCGTGGACGGCGTGCGCATGGGTTCGGCGACCGCCGGCCTG
Source organism: Pseudoxanthomonas sp. (assembly GCF_002863005.1). Taxonomy (GTDB): domain Bacteria; phylum Pseudomonadota; class Gammaproteobacteria; order Xanthomonadales; family Xanthomonadaceae; genus Pseudoxanthomonas_A. Next base: position 35,100 of record NZ_PKDG01000043.1, on the reverse strand, counting down.
CCCGCGCTGCAGGACCTGCCGATCGACCAGATTGATCGCGTCGAGATCGTGCGCGGCCCGCGCTCGAGCCTGTGGGGCTCCGAGGCCATCGGCGGCGTGATCCAGGTGTTCACCCGCCGCAACACCGGCAAGGTACGGCCGAACGTCCGCATCGGCGTGGGCAGCGACAGCACGCGTGAAGCCAGCGCCGGTATCGGCGGCGCCATCGGCCGCGGCTGGTTCGGTGCCGACGTTGCGTATACGCGCACCGACGGCTTCAACGCCTGCCGCGGCACCAGCGGGGATGCCGCGAACCCGTTCGGTGCCGGCTGCTTCGCCGACGAACCCGACCGTGACGGCTACCGCAACACCTCGGCCAGCCTGCGCGGCGGTTACGCATTCACCGACACGCTGACGCTGGAAGCCAACGCGCTGCGCGCCGACGGTGAGAGCGAGTTCGACGGCAGCTTCACCAACCGGTCCGAAACCGTGCAGCAGGTGTTGGGCACCAAGCTGCGCTACGCGCCTAGCGACAAGGTCAACCTGCTGCTGAGCCTGGGCCGCAACGACGACAAGTCCGACGACTTCCATGACGATGTGCCGTCCGGTTACTTCGAGACGCGTCGCTACGTGGCATCGGCGCAGGGCGACTTCATCGTGGCCACCAACCAACTGCTGACCGCTGGCATTGACTGGCAGGACGACAAGATCGAAAGCGCCACCGCCTTCGACGCCACCCAGCGCGACAACCTCGCCGGCTTCGTCGAATACCAGGGCCGCTTCGGCGCGCACCAACTGCAGGCCAGCGTCCGCAACGACGACAACGAGCAGTTCGGCAACCACACCACCGGCAGCCTGGGCTACGGGTTCGGGTTCGGCAACGGCCTGAAGCTGACCGCCAGCGTGGCCACCGGCTTCAAGGCACCGAGCTTCAACGACCTGTACTACCCGTTCTTCGGCAACCCGGACCTGAAGCCGGAAGAGTCCGAGAGCGTCAACCTCGGCATCGCGCAGTACGCGGACACCTGGAACTGGACGTTCAACGTCTACCAGAACAAGGTGGACCAGCTGATCTCCTACGACGCGGCGATCTTCCTGCCCAACAACATCGACGAAGCCCGCATCCGCGGCGCGGAGTTCACCGTCGACATCGCGGTCGCAGGCTTCGACATCGCCACCCAGCTGAGCCATACCGATCCGCGTAACCGTTCGGCCGGCTTCAACCATGACAACCTGCTGGCACGCCGTCCGCGCAACACCGCGCGCATCGACGTGGACCGCGCGTTCGGCGCGTTCCGCACCGGCGTGACGTTCAACGCCGCGGGTGAGCGCTACGACAACCTGGCCAACACCGTCCGCCTGGGCGGCTACAGCACGCTGGACCTGCGCCTGGAGTACGCCATCGCGCAGGCATGGACGCTGCAGGCGAAGGTGGGCAACGTGTTCGACCGCGAGTACGAAACGGTCGCCTGGTACAACCAGGCAGGCCGCACCTATGGTCTCAGCCTGCGTTACCAACCGCAGGAATGACGTCGCTCCCGGTGGCCCGCCTCCGCGGGTCACCGGCGCGTTCAGTGCAGAGGCCCGGTGCGGTGTCCGTACACGGGAATGCTGCCGTCGCCACGTACCGCCCGCAGCGTGTGCACGAGCTGGTGATACGTGGATGCCAATTGCGCGAACAGGTCCGCATAGGCGCTGCGCCCGCTGTCGGCCACCCCCCGGTAGGCGCCACGACCGAGGTCGACGAAGTACTCCACGCTCACGCGGCGCCGCTGCGCCAGCGCGGGAAACAGGCCCGCGATCAGCAGGCAGCGGTCTCCGACATCGCGCAGGGCATCGCTGCGTGCGCTGCCGACGCGCAGCTGCGCGTCCAGCCATTCCAGCGCCTGTGTGCGCGCCAGCAGGTGTCCGTCGCGCTGGTGCCGCAGCAGCACGAAGACCAGATAGCTCTCCTGCGCCTCGTCCAGCGCCTGTCCGCAGCGCGAACACGCCTCACGCACCAGCGCCTGCCACAGCTCGGCCGCAGAACCCTGTCGAATCGCGTCCATCTTCCGCCTCCCCTCGGGCTAACGACGCCGAGACTATCGCCGACGCGCGCGACGTGCTGGCAGACGCGCGCAGGGACTGCCAACGGGCAGCCGCCGCGTGCACAAGCACCCCGTGACCGGCATCAAGCGACGGTGTCGAACAGCCCTGGCTGCGTGGCGACCTCGTCGCGGTCGCGGAAACCCGACAGGCCTACGCCCACCAGCCGGTAGCGCGTCGCGGCAGGCAGGTCCACGCGCTCGCGCAGGGCCATCGCGATGTCGATGAACTCCTGTTCCGACGCCGGCGGCGCCTCCGGCGTGAAACTGCGGGTGAGGATGCGGAACTGGGACGTCTTCAGCTTCAGCACCACGGTCCGACCCACGCGCTCGGTCTTGCGGCTGGCCTGCCACGCTTTTTCCGCGATGCGGACGATGTGCGGCTCCAGTTCCGACAACAGCAGGTCGGTGGCGAAGGTGTCTTCGGAGGAGATCGACTGCACCGGCTGGTCGGGCTCGACCGGGCGCTCGTCAATGCCGCGCGCACGCCGGTACAGGCCGCCACCGAAACTGCCGTAGCGTGCTTCCAGTTCATGCTGCGCGTACGCACGCAGATCGCCGACGGTACGGATGCCGTCGGCATTGAGCTTGCCCTGCATTACCTTGCCCACCCCGGGGATGCGTTCCACCGGCAACGGCGTCAGGAAGGCTTCCACCTGATGCGGCCGCAGCACGAACTGTCCGTCCGGCTTGCGCCAGTCCGACGCGATCTTGGCGAGGAACTTGTTCGGCGCCACGCCGGCCGACGCGGTGAGCCGGGTTTCTTCGCGGATCTGCGCGCGTATGGTCTCGGCCACGGCGGTGGCCGTCGGCAGGTCGGTCTTCGGCGCGGTGACGTCGAGATAGGCTTCGTCCAGCGAGAGCGGTTCGACCAGGTCGGTATGGCGGAAGAAGATCTCGCGCACCTGCCGCGACACCGCCTTGTAGCGGGTGAAGTCCGGCGGCACGAACACTGCCTGCGGGCACAGGCGTTCCGCGCGTACCGCCGGCATCGCCGAGCGCACGCCGAACACGCGCGCTTCGTAGGACGCCGCGCACACCACCGAGCGCTCGCCGCGCCACGCCACCACCACCGGCCGCCCGCGCAGCGACGGATCGTCGCGCTGTTCCACCGACGCGTAGAACGCGTCCATGTCGATGTGGATGATCTTGCGCATCACGCGATGATATCGGCCGCCGTACGCGATCGCATGGATGCGCGCGGAAACGATACGGTCGCGTGTGGAGATGCGGACAATGTGCGCGAAACCCTTGCCGCAATTGCGTTGCGCGGATGGTACGGCGGCGTATGGAAAAACCCGGTTGATCTGCATCAAGACAAGCGTATGCACATGTGTGCATTATTTGTGCTTCGCAGAACGGACGATGCAATGAACGCCCCCGCTTCCTTCTCGCGCGAACAGCTGCTGGCCAGCGCGCGCGGTGAACTGTTCGGCCCCGAGAGCGGCCGCCTCCCGAACGACCCGATGCTGATGTTCGACCGCATCACCGAGATCCGCCAGGACGGCGGCACGCACGGCAAGGGCACGGTGCGCGCCGAACTCGATATCCATCCGGACCTGTGGTTCTTCCAGTGCCACTTCCTCGGCGATCCGGTGATGCCCGGCTGCCTGGGCCTGGACGCGATGTGGCAGCTGACCGGCTTCTTCCTGACGTGGATCGGCGCGCCGGGCCGCGGCCGCGCACTGGGTTCCGGCGAAGTGAAGTTCACCGGCCAGGTGCTCCCCACCGCCAAGCGCGTGAGCTATGAGATCGACATCAGCCGCGTGGTCAACCGCAAGCTAGTGCTGGCGGTGGCCGATGGCCGCATGCTGGTCGACGGCCGCGAGATCTACACCGCACGCGATCTGCGCGTGGGCCTGTTCACGTCGACGGAGAGCTTCTGATGCGCCGCGTCGTCATCACCGGCCTGGGCATCACCTCCTGCCTGGGCAACGACGCGGACACCGTGTCGGCCGCGTTGCGCGAAGGCCGCTCCGGCATCCGCCATATCCCGCAGTACGCCGAGCTCGGTTTCCGCAGCCAGGTCGGCGGCGCGCCCGAGATCGACCTCGATGCGCAGATCGACCGCAAGCAGAAGCGCTTCATGGGCGACGCCGCCGCGTTCGCGCACATCGCGCTGCGCGATGCGATCGCCGATGCCGGCCTGGACGAGGCCTTGGTCAGCCAGCCGCGCACCGGCCTGATCGCCGGTTCCGGCGGTGGTTCGGCCGAATGGCAGATCGAAGCGGCCGACCTGCTGCGCGCACGCGGCATCCGCAAGGTCGGCCCGTACATGGTCCCGCGCACGATGTGCTCGACGGTATCGGCGACGCTGGCCACCGCGTTCAAGATCAAGGGCGTCAGCTATTCGATCTCCGCGGCCTGCGCGACGTCCGCGCACTGCATCGGCGCGGCGGCGGACCTGATCCGCGCCGGCCGCCAGGACATCGTCTTCGCCGGCGGCGGTGAGGAACTGCACTGGGCCCTGACGATGATGTTCGACGCGATGGGCGCGCTGTCGAGCAAGCGCAACGACGACCCGACCCACGCCTCTCGTCCGTACGACGCGGACCGCGACGGCTTCGTCATCGCCGGTGGCGGCGGCATGCTGGTACTCGAGAACTACGACCACGCGGTCAGGCGTGGCGCGCGCATCCATGCCGAACTGCTCGGCTACGGCGTGACCTCCGACGGCGCCGACATGGTCGCGCCATCCGGCGAAGGCGCGGTGCGCTGCATGCAGATGGCGCTGGAAGGCGTCACTGCGCCGCTCGACTACCTCAACACCCATGGCACCTCGACGCCGCTGGGCGACGTGATCGAACTCGACGCGATCCGCGCCGCGCTCGGCGACACCCTGCCGCCGATCTCGTCCACCAAGGCGCTGTCCGGCCATTCGCTGGGCGCGGCCAGCGTGCACGAAGCAATCTACTGCCTGCTGATGATGCGCGACGGTTTCATCGCAGGATCCGCCAACATCGAGACGCTGGACGAAGGTGCAGCCGCATTTCCGATCGTACAGGCCAGCCGCGATGCGACACTCACTACGGTGATGTCGAACAGCTTCGGTTTCGGCGGCACGAATGCCAGCCTGGTGTTCGGCCGGGTATAAGCGCTGTCAGCGGGCGTCGACCGCGCGACGCCCCAGCGCCGGATCGTCGGTGAAGAAGCCGCCGATCCCCAGCGCGAGGTAGGCCCGGATCTCGGTGATGGAGCCCGCTTCACTTCGAGTGCGCGGCTCGTCGCCATGGCGCAGTGTCGCCGGCAGGAACTGGTTCTCCGGCCGGAACGTGTAGGGCCACACCTGCAGGCCTGCGGCACGGGCATCCGCCATCAGCGTCGTCGGCGCTGCCAGCGCGCCATCCTCCGCCACCGGCATCAGCAGGCGCGTCCACGGCCCGATGATGTCGGCGTAGCGCGCGATGTCCTTCAGCCCTGCCGGGGTCATCAGGTCGGCGTAGCGCGTCGTCTCGCCCGCCGCCAGCACATCGCCCGGCTGCCCGTCCGGCGCACCCAACAGCTGCAACAGGCGGATGTTCCGCTGCGACGGCTCCAGGCGTTTGCGCAGCGCGCGCAGGTTGGCCTGCTCGAACGATTGGATCACGACGGGCGCCTCGCGCGTGTAGGCATGCGCCGCCAGCGCGTCCAGCAGGCGCTCCTCCATCGGCAGGCCGATGCGCCGGAAGTGGCTGGGATGCTTGATCTCCGGAATCAGGCCGATGGTGCGTCGGCTACGCAGCGAGTGCTCCGACGCCAGCACGATGATCTCGTCCAGCGTCGCGATCTCGTAGCGGCCGTCGTGCGCCGTGCCGCGCAACGCGGGCAGGCGCTCGCGCGCACGCAGCGTCTTCAGCTCGGCCAGGGTGAAGTCTTCGGTGAACCAGCCTTCGAAGGTCTCGCCATCGATCACCTGGCGGCGTTTTCGCGGCGCGAACTCGGGCCGCTGGGCGACATCGGTCGTGCCGCCGATCTCGTTCTCGTGGCGTGCCACCAGCACGCCGTCACGCGTGGCGACCAGGTCCGGCTCGATGTAGTCGGCGCCATCGGCGATCGCACGCTCGTACGCGGCCAGCGTGTGCTCCGGCAGGAGCGCACTGGCACCGCGGTGGCCGATGACGAGGGGCTTTCCCGGCGTATCGCCGGCCATGGCAGACGGTAGCGGGGCGACGGCCATCAGCAGCGGGAGCAGATAGCGGAACGGCATGGTGGAACCCTCATGGCGACCAGCATGCCACGCATCATGCGTGGCCCGGACAGCACGAAGCCCGGCTTCCGCCAGGCTCCGGTGCAACGCGGGAGGAGAGAGATGCCTCGTTGCAGGGCGCATTCTGCGCGCCGCCTGTTACACGCAGACGACAGCCGCCACCGCCCGGTCATCTTGCCGGGACATCCTGCGTGACCACAACCGGACCGTGACGCACCGCCGCTTGACATCATTACATGTAATCAATAAACATCATTTCATGACAGCCTCGCACACCGCCATCAAGGCATCCACGCTGCACGTCCGCAACTACCGCGAACGCATGCGCGAGCAGGGGCTGGTCAAGAAGGACGTGTGGATCCGCCCGGAGTACGCCGAGGAACTGGCATCCATCGAGAAATCGATGCGGGAGGCCGAGCGGGAGTCCGGCATTCCCTACCTGCCGACCCAACCGGCGGAAGCGGGATGGACCGTGGCAGCGATCCGCCACGCACTGCAGCAGGCCAGCACCGTGCGCGATGGCCTGATCACCCTGGAGACCATCGAAGGCGCCGAACCCAGCCTGCACCTGGTGATGCACGAGTACGGCGACCTCTCGGTGTTCCTCGCGGTGGGGGGCGAGCAGATCCTGGTCGAAGCCTATCTATGGCCGGTGGAGGACGTCACCGATGTGGCGGCGTTCAATGCGCACGTGCTCAGCACGCATGTGCTGCTGCCGCTTTCCACCATCGGCATGCAGCGCATCGGCGGCGTGGCGGGCTACACCATGTTCGGCGCGCTGGACACGCATTCCAGCCTGGCCAACGTGATGTTCGAGATCGAGACGCTCGCCGAGAACGCGATCAGCGCGACCGAGGCGTATCGCCCGTTCCTGCGTCCCGCCGCCAGGAAGAAGGCCTGATGCCCGATACGCTGAAAACCCTGTTCAAGCGCATCCAGGAAGGCATGGAAGGTTTGGCCGGCGCGGTGATGGGCGACCGCGCCGAACGGCTGCTGGACGAGGAAATCCGCGCCGTCGACGACGCCCTGCATGGCGCGCGCGGCGAGCACGCGGCCGCGAAGGCGCGCCGCGTGGCGAACGAGCAACACCAGGCTGCGCTGGCCACGCGCATCGGCGAGACCGAGGCCAAGGTGGAATCGGCGTTGCGGCAAGGGCGCACGACGCAGGCGCGCGCGGCGGCGGACGACGTGGTCCGCCTGCAGGCGCAACGCAGCCAGCGGCTGGAGGAGGGTCACGAGCTGGCCGCGCAGGAGCGCCAGTTCCAGCATGTCGTCGAGCAGCTCGAAGGCCGCCTGCGTCGTCTCAAGCACCAGCTCGACATCCTGCGCGCCTCCAACAGCCTGCAGCGCGCGCAGGCCACGGTGGCGAAGCGCCAGCCGGGCGACGCGCTGTACCCGGAACCTGCGTTCGCGTCGGCAGCCCGCATGAAGCAACGCCGCGCGCCGGTCCAGGGGAGTGGATCGAGCGCACCGGGCAAGCGCACGAAGGCCGCCGGGGATCCTGCACAGGCCGTGCTGGACCGCGCCCGCAAACGCATCACGTCGTCCGCGCGCAAGCGCTGAAACAGGGGGAGCCACGATGAATGAGTTCCTGAACACCGTCCTGACCTTTCCCACGCTGGTGTACAGCGTGCTGCTCGCTTTCTGCACGGTGTACTGGTTGCTCGCCGCCACCGGCATGGTGGACATCGACGCCGTGGATGGCTGGCTGACGACCGACGGCGACACTGCCGAACCCAGCGTGGTCGCGGGCATGTTGGCGAAGCTTGGACTGTCCGGCGTACCGATGATGCTGGTACTCACGGTGCTGTCCTTCTTCGGCTGGCTGATCACCTACTTCGTGCACCTGTTCGTGCTCCAGCACATCCCCGACAGCCTCCGCTGGCTCGCTGGTGCCGGCACGCTGGTCGTGGCGCTGCTGCCGGGCGCCCTAGTGACCTCGCTGTTGCTGCGTCCCGTCGCCGCCGTGATCACGCGACTGCGTCCGCCGGTGCCTCCGTCCGTGCTCGGCCGCGCCGGCTCGGTGATCTCGCCGCATGCGGATGCGACCAGCGGACGCGCGCATTTCGACGACGGCGGCGCCGGCCTGATCCTGCAAATCCGCACGCTGCCGGGCGAGCGCCTGATGCGCGGCGACCGCGTCGTGCTCATCGAACACCTCGAACCCGACAACACGTACCGCGTCATGTCCGAAACCGCCTTCCACCAGCAGTAAACACCCGCGCCGTCTACAAGGAGTTCTGCAATGACCACTGCCTCGATCCTTCCCTTCGCCATCGGACTCGTCGTCCTGCTGGTGCTGGGTTTCGGCTTCATCGGCATCTTCAAGGCCTTCTACAAGAAGGTCGAACAGGGCACCGCGCTCATCGTCAACGACATGAGTTCGCAGCCGAAGGTGCATTTCACCGGCGCGCTGATCATCCCGGTGCTGTACAAGGCCGAGCTGATGAAGATCAGCCTGATCACCCTGCAGGTGGACCGTCGCGGCAAGGAAGGCCTGGTCTGCAAGGACAACATGCGCGCCGACATCGCGGTGGCGTTCTACCTGCGCGTCAACGAGACCCCCGGCGACGTGCTGCGCGTGGCCAAGGCGATCGGCGCCGACCGCGCCTCGGACAAGCATGCGGTGGATGAGCTGTTCAACGCCAAGTTCTCCGAGGCCCTGAAGACGGTGGGCAAGAAGTTCGACTTCACCGAGCTGTTCGACAAGCGCCAGGAGTTTCGCGACGAGATCGTCGCCGTCATCGGCCAGGACCTCAACGGCTACGTGCTCGAGGACGTCGCCATCGACTACCTGGAGCAGACGCCCAAGCACCTGCTGGACCCCAGCAACATCCTGGACGCAGAAGGCATCCGCAAGATCACCGAGCTGACCGCGCGCCAGAACGTGCATACCAACGAGTTGGAGCAGAACGAGAAGCTCGCCATCACCAAGAAGAACACCGAGGCACGGGAAGCGCTGCTGGCGCTGGAACGCCAGCAGGCCGAGGCGGAAGCCCGGCAGAAGCGCGAGGTCGAGACCGTGCGCGCACGCGAGGCGGCCGAAACCGCCAAGGTGATCGAAGAGCAGCGCCAGGTATCCGAGCGTGCGCGCCTGGAGACCGAAGAGCAGATCAAGATCCGCGAGCAGGAACAGCTTCGCCAGGTGGAAGTCGCCGAGCAGAACCGCCGCCGCGCCGTGGCGATCGAACTCGAGCGCGTCGCACGCGCCGAGCAGCTCGAGCGCGTGAACACCGACAAGGAGGTTCAGATGCAGCAGGTCGACCGCGACAAGGTCGTCGAGCAGGGCCGCATGGAAGTGGCGAACGTGGTGCGCGAGCGTACGCAGATCGAGCAGACCGTCGCGGTGGCCGAAGAGAAGATCAAGGAGACCCGCGAGGTCGCCGAGGCCGATCGCGCCAAGCAGGTCACCGTGCTGGCCGCCGAGGCGGCCGCCCAGGAGACGCTGGTCAAGGACGTGAAGGCCGCCGAAGCCGCCGAACAGGCCGCGCGCCACCGCGCCGTCGAGATGACCGTGCTGGCCGAGGCGGAACTGCAGGCCGCCGGCAAGCAGGCTGAGGCCAAGCGCGTGCTGGCCGACGGCGTGCGCGCCGAAAGCGCTGCGCCGGGCCTGGCCGAAGCGCAGGTGCAGGAAGCCAACGCCGTGGCCATGGAGAAGACCGGCCTGGCCGAAGCCCGCGTGCTGGAAGCCAAGGCCGACGCCACCTACAAGCAGGGCAACGCCGATGCGCGCGTGCTGACCGAGCGCCTGACCGCCGAAGCCGAAGGTGCGCAGAAGCTGGGCCAGGCCAATGCCAGCGCGACGCAGGCGATGGGCGACGCCGAAGCCAGCAACATCGCCAAGAAGATGTCCGCCGAGGCCGAGGGCCTGACGTCCAAGTTCGATGCGATGGGCAAGATGAGCCCGGATGCGCGCAGCCACGAGGAGTTCCGCATGCTGCTGGAAACCCAGCTGCGCCAGCTGCTTGCGTCGATCGACGCCGGCAAGGCGATCTCGCGCGAGAACGCCGAAGTGCTGGCCGGCGCGCTGAAGAACGCCAACATCGAACTGATCGGTGGCGACGGTGGCGTGTTCAATGCGCTGACCAAGGGCATCTCGCTGGGCAAGGCGCTGGAAGGCATCGTTGGCGAGAGTCCCATCGCCTCGCAGCTGCTGGGTCGGCTGGCAGGCGCGGGACTGCCGGCGGCCGGTCGCCAGGCAGAAGCCACCGACGCCTGACGCCCTGCCATGAGCCGGGCCGGCGGCGCGTGCCGCCGGCCCCGATTTCCGCATCGACCGCCCAGGACGGGCGAGGATGAGGTCCGATGTCCGAGACGCCGAACACCGCCGTTCCCTCCACCGATACGCAGGTCGACCAGGCCGTGGCCCAGGGCGGCGCCTACGACGTGCTGCGCCGTCGCCTCGACGAACAGGGTGCGCGCCTGCGTACGCTCGTGGAAGCGCTGAATACGCGCCGCCTGCAGGAATTCGGCGACAGCCGCATGGAGGCCATCGGCCGCCTGCGCATCCGCACCGAGCACAATTCGGTCGGGCGCGACATCGTGCAGGTCGGCGACCTGCTGCTGTTCGGCTTCAACGTCTACATGGGCCTGAAGGCGACCACCTCGGTCGCCGACGTGTTCGGTATCTATCGCCTGGTGGAGACCGGCGACGGCTACGACGTGGCGCCCGTCGACATTGCGGCGACCTTCCTGGGCGACGACGCGTTCCAGCGCGATTTCAGCGAGCTGTACAGCTACTACAAGGACGCGCGGCTGCTGCAGTTGATCGTGCGCGACGGGCGCCTGCTGATGGCGTTCCAGATCGGCCTGAAGAACACCGACGTGCGCGTGTTCCGCTGGACGCTCACGGCCGAGGGCGAGGTGAACTACCTCGATGCGCGCGGCGAGCGCGACATCGTGCTGCCGCCTCCGTTCGATTTCGAATGGACGCGCGCTACCAAGGACATGGAGGTCAGTGGCCGCCACCCGCACCTGAACATCCTCGACACCCTGTTCGTGGAGACCATCGGCGGCGACCTGACGCTGAAGGTGGAAAACAACACGGAGACCGGCGCCGGCGTCTACAGCGAACCGGTCGAGGACCGCACGCAGTCGCTGGACGACGCGCAGATCGAATTCGCGCGGGTCGGCTCGCTGATCCTGCTCAAGGTGCTGCCGTACCGCGAGGGCACGTGGCGCGGACTGGTCTACAACACGCAGACCGGCAAGGCGACCCGACTGGACGCCATCGTGCAGGCCTGCATCCAGCTGCCCGAGGACCACGGCATCATCTTCCCGGGCGGCTACTACCTGCAGAATGGCGAGCACAAGGCCTTCGACGCCGCCGTGCAGCACATGCAGTACAAGCGCACGATCCGTTCGCCGAACGGCGAAGACGTGATGTACATCTTCTACGAGCGCGAGACCGGCCAGGCCGCCCTGCTCGTCTACAACCTTGTGCAGCGCCGCCTGCAGCCGCCGGTGCTCGCGCACGGCTATGCGCGCCTGCACGACGGGCGCATGGTGCTGTTCCGCGCCGAGAACGACGACCCCACCCGCGTCCACCCGATGCAGGTATGGCAGACGCCCTTCACGTCCGACGAATTCGCCGCCACGCGTCCGGCCGGCACGTCGTTCATGGCGAAGCTCGGCAATGCCGAGCTGGTGCGCGCCGTGTCGAATCTGTTCGACCTCGCCCGCGAGATCGAGCGCCCGGACGTGTCCGCGCAGCGCTACCAGTTGCTGACGCACGGCACGCGACGCCTGTTCGACGTGCACCACTGGATCGACGATACGCAGTGCGATGGCCTGGCCACGCTGCTGCACGAGATCGCCGGCACCGGTGAGTCGGTGCTGGACGAGTACGAGAAGGTGCAGGAGATCCGGCGCCAGTCGGAAACGTCGATGGCGCAGGCGCAGCGCGACCACCGCGCCCTGCTCGGTCGCCTGCAGCCGGAGGGATGGACCGGCATCGGCGAGTTCGTCGAGGCGCTGGGCGCGGTCTCTCGCCTGCGCGGTCATCTGCTGACGCTGCGCGACTTCCGCTACATCGATACGGCGGCCATCGACGCGATGACGGCCGCGCTGCAGGAAGCGCATGAGCGTATCGGCACGGCGACCGGCCAGTTCCTCGCCGGCGAAAAAGCGCTCGCGCCGTTCCAGCAGCGTCTGCTGGAACTCGACGCACGCGCGCAGAAAGCCGCCAGCGCACGCGAACTGGCAGAAGCCATCGAGGCCATGCAGGGCATGGCCGGCGAGCTCGACATGCTGTCCGAACTGATGGCGACGCTGCGGGTGGACGACGCGACCCAGCGCACCCGCGTCGTCGACGCCCTGTCGGCCATCTACGCCCGCCTCAACCAGACCCGCGCACGCGCCACCCAGCGGCGCCGCGAACTCGGCTCCGCCGAAGCGGTGGCGCAGTTCGGCGCGCAGTTCACCCTCTTCAGCCAGGCCGTGAGCAATGCGCTGGCCATGGCCACCACGCCGGAGCGCGCCGACGAGCAGCTGGCGCGCCTGATGGTGCAGCTGGAAGAACTGGAAAGCCAGTTCGGCGAGCACGAGCAGTTCCTCGGCGACATCCTGTCCAAGCGCGAGGAGATGCTGGACGCCTTCGAGGCGCACAAGCAGGCACTGCTGGATGACCGGCAGCGCAAGGCGCAGTCGGTGCAGGAAGCCGCCAACCGCATCCTGGAGGGCCTCGGCCGGCGCACCGAGCGCTTCACCACGCCGGACGAACTCAACGCGTTCTTCGCCGGCGATGCGCTGATCCTGAAACTGCGCGAACTGGCCGGCCGCCTGCGCGAGCTGAAGGACTCGGTGAAGGCCGACGACATCGAAGCACGCATCAAGGGCGCCCGCGACCAGGCCGTGCGCGGCCTGCGCGACCGCAGCGACCTGTTCGAAGACGCGGGCAACGTCATCCGCCTCGGACCGCGCCATCGTTTCAGCGTCAACACGCAACCCTTGGACCTGACGCTGATCCCGCGCGGCGACACGCTGGCCGTGCACCTGACCGGCACCGACTACCTGGCGCCGCTGCAGGAACCGGCGCTGGACGCCCTGCGCGACTACTGGAACGTCAGCCTCGAATCCGAATCGCCCTCGCTCTACCGCGGCGAGTACCTCGCATGCCGGCTGCTGGACGACGCGCTGGCGGGCGAGGCCGGGCTCAGCATGCAGGCGCTCGAACACGCACTGGCCGATCCCGAGGCACTCGACAGGAACGTCCGCGAGTACGCCGCGCCGCGTTATCGCGAAGGCTACGAGAAGGGCATCCACGACCACGATGCGGCCGCGATCCTGCGCGCGTTCCTCCCCCTGCGCAATGCCGCGGGCACTCTGCGGCATGCGCCGTCCGCGCGCGCGCTGGCAGTCGCCTGGTGGTGCCGCAGCGACGCCGTGCCGCAGGAAACGATCGACCGCATCCGCGCTGCCCGCGCGATCGATGCGCTGTCGCCGGCGGGCCGCGCCGTGACGACGCTGCGCGACGACCTGGCGGCCACGCTCGCCGAGTGGATCCAGCGCGATGCGCTGCCCTTCGCCACGACGGACACGAAGGCGGCCGCCACGTTCCTGGTGGACACCGTCACCACGGCGACACCGACCTTCCGCTTCACCCACTACGCCGACGCGCTGGTGTCCGCCTTCCGCGCACGCCTGACCGACGACGCGGGTGGTGCCGTCCTCGCCAGCGCACTGCAACGGCTGGAGGCGAAGCCCGCCGCGGCGTGGTCGCTGCTGCGGCAGGCGCTCGAAGCGTTGGCCGCCCTGCCCGACCATGCCCCTCTCGCCGCCTACGTGCCGGAAGCGATTGCGCTGCTGCGGCACGGACCGCAGCTGACGCACGTGGTCGAACACGTCACGCTGATGGCCACCGTCGACGGCCTGCTGGGCGAGCACGCGCGCATCCGCGAGGGACGGCTGGCGCTGGCAGTGGACGACCTGCCGGCCCGCTTCGCCACGCACCGCGAGCACTTCGTGCCGGCATGGCAGCGGTACCAGGCATTGCGCGGCGAAGTGGCGCAGCGGGAACGCGCGGCGATGCGCCTGTCCGAGTTCAAGGCGCGCCCGCTGACCTCGTTCGTGCGCAACAGGCTGATCAACGACGTCTACCTGCCCGTCATCGGCGACAACCTCGCCAAGCAGATGGGCACCGTCGGCGAGAGCAAGCGCAGCGATCTGATGGGCCTGCTGATGATGATTTCGCCTCCCGGCTACGGCAAGACCACGTTGATGGAGTACGTGGGACACCGGCTGGGGCTGGTCTTCATGAAGATCAACGGACCGGCGCTCGGCCACGAGGTGCGCTCGCTGGATCCCGCGCAGGCCCCGGATGCGACCTCGCGGCAGGAGCTCGAGAAGCTCAACCTCGCGCTGGAGATGGGCAACAACGTGATGCTGTACCTGGACGACATCCAGCACACGCATCCGGAATTCCTGCAGAAGTTCATCTCGCTCTGCGACGGCACGCGCCGCATCGAGGGCGTGTGGCGCGGCAAGACCAAGACCTACGACATGCGCGGGCGCAAGTTCGCGGTGGTGATGGCGGGCAATCCTTACACGGAGTCGGGCGAAGTCTTCAAGATTCCCGACATGCTGGCCAACCGCGCCGATATCTACAACCTCGGCGACGTGCTCGGCGGAATGGAAGACGCTTTCCTGCTGAGCTACGTGGAGAACTGCCTGACATCGAACCCGGTGCTCGCGCCGCTCGCCACGCGCGACCTGGCCGATCTCTACCTGCTGGTCGACAAGGCGCGCGGCAAGGACGTCAGCACCAACCAGCTGTCGCATGCCTACAGCGGCGCGGAGATCGGCGAGATCGTCGCCGTGCTGCAGCGCCTGCTGACCGTGCGTGACGTGGTCTACCGCGTCAACCAGCAGTACATCGCCAGCGCCGCGCAGGCGGACAAGTACCGGGTGGAGCCGCCGTTCCGGCTGCAGGGCAGCTACCGCAACATGAACAAGCTGGCAGAGAAGATCTCGCCGGTCATGAACGCTGCCGAGCTGCAGCAGCTGATTTCCGACCACTATCTCGGCGAGGCGCAGTTGCTGACCACCGGGGCCGAAGAGAACCTGCTCAAGCTCGGCGAATTGCGCGGCATGCTGACCGGCGAAGAACAGGCGCGCTGGAACCAGATCAAGGCGGACTTCCTGCGCAACAAGGCGATGGGCGCAGACGATGCGGATGTCGGCGGTCGCGTGGTCGCACAACTTGCCGACATCGCCGTCGGCCTGCAGCGGATGGGCGAACCCGCGCCGGTGGAAGTGGCTGCACCTGCGCCCTGGGAAGCCTTGCTCTCCGCCCTGCATGCCCTGCGCATGCCGGAGACGGCCACGCCGGCTACGCCCGCCCCCGCTGCCGCGGTCGTGGACACCGCGCCGGTACTGCAGGCGCTGCAGCAGACGATGGTGCGGCAGGACCAGCTCAATGCCGCCCTCGTCGCGCTGGCGCAGGCGATGCGCAGTAACGTGGCGGCCCCCGTGCCTGCCGGTGCGCGCAAGGCCAAGCCGAGATCGCCGCGTGAAGCGGAATTCGACCAGGTGATCGCCAGCCTCGCCTTCAAGGAAGAGCGTCCGACGCCCACGCTGGACGTATCGCCGTCGACATCCGGCGAAGATGAAGAAGGGGAGCCGCGGAGGTGAGCCTGCCGCCTTCCACCGACGCCGACACCATCGGCGTAGCCGAACACGCCGCCGCGATCCGTGCGTTGGCGCAGGCCGGCGCGGGCGACCTGCAGGCGACGTTGCGCGACCTGCGCACGGTGCTGCTGTCCGCCGATCCGCGCGCGTTGCGCCGGAGCGTCGGCTTCTGGGGCCGGCTGATCGGCCGCGACATCCGCCTGGCCGCCGAGGCACGGTCCTTGCGCGAGCGCAGCGGCATCCTGCTGCGGCAGGCCGGCTTCGAAGCCTCCCGCTTGCACCGACAGCATGAGACGCTGGCCGCGCATGCGCAGCAACTGCGCGATGCATGCGCGCGCCTGCAACGCGAGATCGACGACCTGGCGCGCCAGCAGGCCACGGATGACTCGCACGCCGGGACGTCGCGGCTCGCGCACCTCATCACCCTGCGCAGCGCCTACGAGATCACCGCCAGCCAGCTGGACCTGGTCGCCGCCAACGCACTCGCCATCGCGGAGCGCCACGCGCAGCAATTGCCCCGGCTGACCGTGCTGCTCGACCAGCAGCTCGGTGTCGCCGCCGGTGCCGACCACGGAATGCAGCTATCCTCCGCCACGCGGACGATAGAAGCGCTGGAAGCCCACATCGAACACCTGCCCGCCCCGTCCGCCACGCAGACAGCGGTCGCGCAGCGAACCCTACCCAAGGAGGCCACATGACGACGACCCCATCCGAACAGACGCTGGTGCCCGCGGCGCTGTCGCCGCAGTTGCTGACCGACCTGGGCCTGGAAAGCGCAGACATCCCGCGCATCCAGGAGGCGACCAAGGCGCTGCAGGACATCGCGCCCGGCAACCTGCACACCTATGGCCGCGAAGCGACCACCAAGACCAGCGCCTTCAGCACGCAGTTGCTGGACAAGGTCCGCAATGCCGACCTCGACAGCAGCGGCGACAAGCTGGGCGAAGTCGTGCGCATCGCGCGCTCGCTGAATCTCGAATCCTTCCATGGCCGCTCCAAGCTGCCGATCCTGGGACCGCTGATCGACAAGATGCGCGCGACCAAGGACGACCTGGTCCAGCGCTACAGCTCCACCAACCGCCAGATCGACCAGCTGATGGGCGACGTGGGCAAGACCCAGCAGATCCAGCAGCAGCGCGTACGCGAGTACGACCAGATGCACGACATCGTGCTGGACGAGCGTCGCGAACTCGGCGTGCACGTAGCCGCCGGCCGCGTCCGCATCGCCGAATTGGAAGCGGAGCTGGCGACGCTGGCGGGCAAGGAGGATCCGGAATCCCGCACGCGCCGCGCCGCCCTGGACACCGCGCTGCGCCTGATCGACAAGCGCGTATCCGACCTGCAGGTACTGCAGCACGCGGCGGACCAGACGCTGCCGATGATCCGCCTGATCCAGGCCAATGCCATCCAGCTGATCGAGAAGTTCAGCGCCGTGCGCGACATCACCATCCCTATGTGGCGCAACCAGTTCGCCATCCAGCTGTCGCTGGCCGACCAGCGCAACGCGGTGGAACTGGCCAACGCCATCGACGATGCCAGCAACGAATTGATGCGCAAGAACGCCGAGCTGGTGCATGCGACCGCCGTCGGCACCGCACGCGCCAACCAACGCTCGGTGATCGACATCGAGACCCTGCGCACCGTCAACGAAACCCTGATCCGGACGGTGGAGGAAGTCCGCGAGATCCACCGCGAAGGCATGGCCAAGCGGAAGCAGCTGTCCACCGAGCTGGTGGACATGCGCGAAGATCTGGAAAAGCGATTGGCGCTGCCGACGGCGGGCACCGCAGCTTCCTGATCGCAAGTTCGCGTCTTACCAAACAGAAACGGGCCGCATTGCGCGGCCCGTCCTGTCTATGGATGTAGAACAAAGTCTCATCCTGAAACGAATGTAACTAATTGATTCGCGGTCACCGCCGAATGGGTGCAACTCCTAAAGTTCTATCGTGGCACAGCTGTCGGGGGCGAACCCACAGGGAAATAAAGTTCTATCTTCCCTAGATGGGGTCTGGCGCAGCACCGGATTTCAGAGGATCCTGTGCGTACACCCATCATTATTCCAACTCAGTAAACCACAACTTAGCCAACCCGCGCGTTGCAGCGAATACGCAGCGGAAGCATGATCGCACCTTGTGCGACGGCTCTGAAAGATGCTTCTCGAACGCAAGCATCTAAGAGGGTCCGCAATGACCATGCCAGACGAACGAACAAGGGCCCTGCTATGGGCTGGAGGTTTCCTGATTGAGTTGGCAAGGGATAAGAGATTGCCCGTTGACATTAGGCGTAGCGCGGTGGTCATCGCTCGCCACTTCCCAACCATAGAAGACGTCTCGACGATGGCCATATTCCGACACTCGTCCGGACTTGGCATCGGACTGGCACCACCAAGTGAATGCCCTGCATGGTCTGAAGACCTTCGTTACGGCCCGTTGAGGCGATCTACACGACTATCCTGGCCAGAGGAATAGTCCCGTGCGAGCCACTTTAGAAGTCGCGAACCTGCACACCCCAATACAGCGGAATTAGATCATGGACAGCTCAGACTCAGAATTTGAAAGCGCGCTTCGAAAAGCTGAAGGCATTGTCGCTGAAGCATTCATGGATGCTTTCCCGAAGCACTACATGATCAGCCAGCGCATCTTTAGCGTCCCGGAAGACACTGAGCCATTTCTGCGCAAACTCGGTCGCTTTCTCTTAGATTATGATCAGGAGCTTGGGGCAAGCCCAGCGGCAGCATTGGCAGATGGCCGCTCAGACCTGTTACTGAAGGTTCTGGCTAACCGCTCCAGCATTGACCCCGAGTCAATCCGAGTCATCTCGATGCCGATTCATGACTCGACTGAAGAAGCAGAAAGGAAACCTGAATCAATCTTTTTGGCGTACTGCGACTATTACGCAACGGGCGAAGGCGTCACTCTGATGGTCGGCGCTGGCAACACCAAGAACGCAGCACGCGAATCGTTTCTCAGCAATGCTCCCGAGTATTTCCATCGAGGGCTCATCGAAGATAAGCTCGATGACAGCCCTCCACCGGAGACGCGCCGCGCCGCGCGTTTGCTATCTGATGCTATGGCAGAGTTGATCGCCTCGTTGCCAAGAGGCGCGCCTCAGTTTTACGCGAAGATTCACTACAACTTGGCATAACCTTGCGTACATGAGGGTTGCTAATGTATCGATCAACACCGCTCCGCCCTACCTGTTCTACCGCGAGAAGGGAGGCTGGCTAGGCTGGGTCGAAGCCTGACACCGCGCGGGTGTCCCGCTACGGCCAAGAGCGGACATCCCTCACCGAATCCCGCACTGGCATCCCACCTTCGTTTGCTAGCCGATCACGCAAAGTGGCTTGCGAATCACGCCAGAGGAATCATTGGACGCGCGGCTCAGACGGGCGCTTGGAAGTGCGTGGAGCGCCTGATTCAGCACAGGATCCCATGCCACTTTCTCCACTGTGCCCGCCAGCACCGGCGTGGGCGGCGCGGCACCACCGAACGCCGCCGTCAGCACGGCATGGAAACCCTTGCCATAGACCATCCCTACACCGGTCACAGTGGCCATCAGCAGAAGCGGCAGCAACAAAGCGCCGCTACTGCGGTGCCAGGTCGCCCACCTTCGCGCCGGGGGCTGTGCGTGTACCTTCAAGTGCGATCGCCAGCGCCCAGGCTTGGGCCACCACAGGTACAAACCGCTCAAGAGCAGCCCCAGCGAGATCCAGCCGATAATGCCGAGTACCTGCTTGCCCGTGTCGTGGGCCAGCAGCGCCACATGCCATTCGTGCAGCCACATCAGCACGTCGTTGTCGGGGCCACGTCGCAGCAGCAAGGTGCCGTCGTCCGGCCCGAAGTAGGCGCGTTCGCCGTTGGCGAAATATGCCTGCCACACCGGGAGTTCGGCTTTAGGCAAGTCGATGGAGCGCACGCCCCGCGGCGCCCATTCCGCCACCAATCGCTCAAGCACGGCGGGGTCGGCATGGGGCCCGGGAGACGCCACCCGCCTGCCCCCTGTGCGGCGGCCCGTTCCGGCCTGGCGTGGTCTGGTTCGGCGAGGCGCTGCCGGAGGACGCGTGGGCGCGCGCATGCGCCGCGATCGACGGTTGCGATGTCCTGGTGGTGGTCGGCACGTCCGGCCTGGTGCATCCGGCCGCGTCGCTGCCGCTGCGCGCGCGGCAACGGCGTGCGCAGGTCATCGAGGTCAATCCTGTCGACAGTGCGGTGAGCGCGTACGCCAGCGAGCAGCTGCGCCTGCCGGCGAGCGCGGGCGTCGCGATGCTGCGGGAGCGCTTTATCTGAATGCCGCTCGCGAGCGGCGCCGGACGCAGCGCGATGTCCGTCGCATCGCGCATGCCGGCGACCAGACCTCTTCCGCCGTGACTGCGGCAAGCGGCCGTTGCCAGCCCCGGCCAGCCGCCCGACCCGCCGGCTTCGCCGCTCAGGCCCGTGCCAGCGCCTGCTCCAGATCCGCGATCAGGTCGTCGACATGTTCGATGCCGATGCACAGGCGCACCGTATCCTCGCTCACGCCGGCCTGCGCCAGTTCCGCCGGGGAAAGCTGGCGATGCGTGGTCGAGGCCGGATGCGTGGCCAGCGAGCGCGTGTCGCCGATGTTCACCAGCCGCGTGAACAGCTGCAGGGCGTCGAGGAATCGCGCGCCCGCCTCGCGCCCGCCGCGCAGGCCGAAGGTGAACAGGCCCGAGGCACCGCCGCCGCGCAGGTATTTCTGCGCCAGCGCATGGTCGGCGTGGCCCTCGAGGCTGGCGTAGTTGACCCACTCGACCTTCGGATGGGCCTGCAGGCGTCGCGCGACGGCCAGGGTGTTGGCATTGATCCGGTCCATGCGCAGCGGCAGCGTCTCGATGCCCTGCAGGATCAGGAACGCGTTGAACGGCGACAGCGCCGCGCCGGTATTGCGCAGCGGCACCACGCGCGCGCGGCCGATGTAGGCGGCCGGCCCCAGCGCCTCGGTGTAGACCACGCCGTGGTAGCTCACGTCCGGCTCGTTGAGGCGGCGGAAGCGCGCCTTGTGTTCGGCCCAGGGGAACCTGCCCGAGTCCACGATCGCGCCGCCGATGCTGTTGCCGTGCCCGCCCAGGTACTTGGTGAGCGAGTGCACCACGATGTCGGCGCCGAAATCGATGGGGCGCAGCAGGTAGGGCGTGGGCACGGTGTTGTCGACGATCAGCGGCACGCCGTGCGCATGCGCGACCCTGGCCACCGCCTCGATGTCGGTGATGTTGCCGAGCGGGTTGCCGATCGACTCGACGAACACGGCCTTGGTGCGCGCGTCGATCAGCTTGCCGAACGACTCCGGATCGCGATGGTCGGCGAAGCGCGTCTCGATGCCGAACTGCGGCAGCGTGTGCGCGAACAGGTTGTAGGTGCCACCGTACAGCGCGGCCGAGGAAACGATGTTGTCGCCGGCCTCGGAGATCGTCTGGATCGCATAGGTGATCGCCGCCTGGCCCGAGGCCAGCGCCAGCGCGCCGATCCCGCCTTCCAGCGCGGCGACGCGCTGCTCGAGCACGTCGGTGGTGGGATTCATGATCCGGGTGTAGATGTTGCCCGGCACCTTGAGGTCGAACAGGTCGGCGCCGTGCTGGGCGCTGTCGAAGGCGTAGGCCACCGTCTGGTAGATCGGCACCGCGACCGCACGCGTGGTCGGGTCGGGCGAGTAGCCGGCGTGGACGGCAATGGTTTCGGGCTTCCAGCTCTGCTTGCTCATGACGGACTCGCGGCACGGATCGAATTCAGGACCCGGGAAGATAGCCCAGCTCGCCATCGGGCAGCCGCATGGTTTCAGCTCCAACCATCGCCGGAGGTGATGGCGACCGCATTCGACTGCGGCGACCACCACCTGCCGTCTGCGCTGCCTAGGGCGGGGTCGCCGCCAGCGCCACCAGCACGGCGACCTCGACCAGTTCGACCAGCGCGCCGGCGGTATCGCCCGTGATCCCTCCGAGCCGGCGCAGACAGGCCCGGCACCAGACGGCGAACACAAGCACCGCCACCGCCACCACCAGCGCGCCGCGCCAGCCGGCCGTCGCGCACACCGCTGCGCTCGCCAGCAGCGACAGCACGCACGCGGCGCGCGGCGCACCCGGCAGGGCCGCGCCAAGTCCGCCGCGGCGCACGTACGGCAGTCGGGTAAACGCCGGCACCAGCATCGCGCGGGCCAGCAGCGGCGCCAACAGCAGCGCTGGCCACGCCGCTGCCGGAAGGCTCGCCAGCACGGCGAACTTGAGCAGCAGCAGCAGGCCCAGTGCGACCACGCCGACTGGTCCGCACTGCGGGTCCTTCATGATCGCCAGCGTGCGCTCGCGACGCGCATCGGCGTCGCCAGCCATGCCGCCGACCCAGGCGTCCGCGCTGTCGGCCAGCCCGTCCAGGTGCATTGCCCCGGTCAGCCCGGTCCAGGCCAGCAGCAGCAGCGCGCCCTGCAGCAGGGGCGGCAGCCCCGACGTCGCCCACGCCAGCGCCAGCAGCATCCCGCCCAGCAGCAGGCCGACCGCCGGGTACCAGGCCAGCGACAGCGCCTGCGCGCGGGCGTCGCCGAACGCCCGCGACGGCACCGGGATCCGGGTCATGAATCCGACCGCGACCAGCAGGCCGCGCAGTCCGGAGCCGATCACGCCAGCGCCGGACGCCGCTGCGCGGCGCCAGCGCCCGCCATGTCCTGCCGCGGCGGCCAAGCCAGGGGATGCAGCGAGGCGTGGGCGACGTCGATGCCGGCCATGTCGCCGAAATCACGGCCCTCGGCGACGCAGCGCAGCAGCCGGATCGCGCCGCCATGGGTGATCACGAGCACGCGTCGGTCCTGCGCCTGCGCGGCCACGTCGTCCAGCGCGGCCGACAGCCGCGCGCGGAACTGCGCAAAGGTCTCGGCCCCCGGCGGCGGATGCGCCACCGGGTCGGCCCAGAAGCGCCCCAGCGCCGCGCGGTCGGTGGCATCGATCTGCTCGATCGGCACGCCCTGCCAGTCGCCGAAGTGGTATTCGACCAGGCGCGGGTCGAGCTGCAGCGGCACGCCGCGGGCGCCGGCAAGCTCGCGCGCGAAGGCGGCGCAACGCTGCAGGGTGGACGACACCACCAGGTCCCAGTCGCGGCCGACCGCGGCGGCGCGCAGTTGCGCCCAGCCGAGATCGGTCAGCGGGTCGTCGATCTGGCCGCGGTAGCTGCGCTGGCCGGTGTCGCCATGGCGCATCAGTTCAATCATGACCGCGCTCCCGTGGCGTCGGACACGCCGGCCTGCTCGAACGTCGCCATCGTCCCGTGCAGCGCGCAGGCCAGGCGCAGCAGCGGCACCGCGCCCGCCGCGCCGCTGGCCTCGCCCAGACGCATGCCGAGGTCGAGCAGCGGTTCGGCCTGCAGCGCGGCCAGCACCGCGTCGTGGCCGCGTTCCTGCGAGCGGTGGCCGAACAGCAGCCACGGCCGCACGCCCGGATTGATCCGCACCGCGGCCAGCGCCGCGACCGTGGTGATGTAGCCGTCGACCAGCACCGGCAGCCCGGCCTGCGCGGCGGCGATGAAGGCGCCGGTGAGCGCGGCGATCTCGAAGCCGCCAAGGCAGCGCAGCTGTTCCAGCGGGTCGGCGGCACCGGCGTGGCGCTGCAGCGCGCGTGCGACCACCGCCGCCTTGTGGCGGATGCCGGCGGCGTCCAGCCCGGTGCCGGCGCCGGCCAGCCGTTCCGGCGGCAGACCCAGCAGGGCGCAGCCCAGCGCGGTGGCGGTGGTGGTGTTGGCGATGCCCATCTCGCCGCCGATGAACAGGTCGCTGCCGTCGGCCAGCGCGGCGGCCACGCTGTCGGCGCCGGCGGCCAGCGCCGCCTGCAGCTGCGCCGGGCTCATCGCCGGGCCGTTGCAGAAGTTGCCGCTGGCCGCGGCGATCACCGCGCGGCGCACGCCATCGAGCGCGCCGGGATCGTTGACCAGGCCGAGGTTCACCACCTCCAGCCGCGCGCCCAGTTCGCGCGCCAGCACGCTGATCGCGGCGCCGCCGTGGACGAAGTTGCGCACCATCTCGCCGGTCACCGCCTGCGGGAACGCCGACACGCCCTCGTCGGCCACGCCGTGGTCGGCGGCGAACACGCTGATCCACACCCGCGCGGCGCGAGGCTGCGGACTGCGCTGCAGCGCGGCCAGCTGGATCGTGGCGTCTTCCAGACGGCCCAGCGAGCCCGGCGGCTTGGTCAGGCGCGACTGGTGCGCGCGCGCGGCGGCTTCGATCGCGGCGTCGGGCTGCATGCAGGCGGCGCGCAGCGCTTGGTGGTTCATGGCAGGGCTCCCTTCAGTGCCAGCGGCAGTCCCGCCGCGACGAACACCACCCGCTCGCAGCGGGCGGCAAGATCCTGGTGCAGGCGGCCGGCTTCATCGACGAAGCGGCGCGGCAGTTCTCCCATCGGGACCAACCCCATGCCGACCTCGTTGCCGACCAGCACGGTCGCGCCGGGCAGGTCCGGCAGCGCCTGCAGCAACGCCGCACGCTCGCGCGCGTAGCGGCCGGCGTCGGCATCGAGCAGCAGGTTGCTCAGCCACAGGTTGAGGCAGTCGACCAGCAGGCAGCGGCCCGGGCGGGCCTGCGCGCGCAGGGTCGCGGCCAGCGCCAGCGGCTCCTCGATGCAGCCCCAGTGCGCGGGGCGCCGGTCGCGGTGGTGGGCGATGCGCGCGGCCATCTCGGCGTCGGCGGGCTCGCGGCGGGCGGTGGCGATGTAGACCACGTCGTCGAACCCGCCGGCCAGGCGCTCGGCCAGCGCGCTCTTGCCGGATCGCGCGCCGCCGAGGATCAGGCTTCGCATGGCGCCTCCAGGCCGAGCAGCCGCGACAGCAAGGCCACGTCCAGGTGCGCCTCGACCGCGTCGGCCAGGCGTTCGATCGAGGCCTCGCGCAGGGCGTGGATGTCGAGCGGCTGCACCTCGCGCAGGCCGGCCCAGCGCAGCAGCGCATCCAGCGCCTGCGGGGCGTCGAACAGTCCGTGCAGGTAGCAGCCCAGCACCTGGCCGTCGTCGGACCGGGCGCCGTCCTCGCGGCCGTCGTCGAACCGCAGCAGCGGGCGGTCCAGCGCCGCGCCCTCGCTGCGGCCGCAGTGGATCTCGTAGCCATGCACCGGCACCGCGGCGTCGGCACCCGCAAGTTGCAACAGCCCGCGGACGTTGCGCAGCTGCTTGTCGGCTTCGAGCGTGGTTTCCAGCGCCAGCCAGCCCAGGCCGGCGCTGGATCCGGCGGCGCCCTCGATGCCGAGCGGATCGTGCACCGCGCGGCCGAGCATCTGCAGCCCGCCGCAGATGCCCAGCAGCTTGCCGCCGTGGCGCAGGTGGCGGGCGATCAGCGGCTCCCAGCCCTGCGCGCGCAGCCACGCCAGGTCGGCGCGCACCGCCTTGGAGCCGGGCAGCACGATCAGGTCGGCCGGCGGCGGCGCGCGGCCGGGCCCGACCACGTGCAGCTCGACCTGCGGATGCGCGCGCAGGGCGTCGAGGTCGGTGTGGTTGCTGATCCGCGGCAGCGCCGGCACCACCACCTGCAGCCGCAACGGTGCGCCCGCGGCGGCATCGGCACGCACGGTCGACAGGCCGTCCTCGGCCTCCAGGTACAGCCCCTGCAGGAACGGCAGCACCCCGAGCACCGGCTTGCCGGTGTGCCGCGCCAGCCAGTCCAGCCCCGGCTGCAGCAGCGCGATGTCACCGCGGAAACGGTTGATGACGAAGCCGGCCACCCGCGCGCGCTCACTGTCCGACAGCAGCGCCAGGGTTCCGACCAGGTGCGCGAACACCCCGCCGCGGTCGATGTCGGCCACCAGCAGTACCGGGCAGTCGATCGCCTCGGCGTAGCCCATGTTGGCGATGTCGTGCTCGCGCAGGTTGATCTCGGCCGGGCTGCCGGCGCCTTCCACGATCACCGCGTCGTGGCGTGCGACCAGCCGCGCGTGCGAGGCCAGCACCGCTTCGAAGGCCCGCGGCTTGTAGCGGTGGTAGCGCACCGCATCCATGTTGCCGACCGGCTGGCCGTGCACGATCACCTGCGCGCCGGTGTCGCTGCACGGCTTGAGCAGCACCGGGTTGAAGTCGGTGTGCGGGTCGAGCCCGCAGGCCTGTGCCTGCACCGCCTGGGCACGGCCGATCTCGCCGCCGTCGACGGTCACCGCTGCATTCAGGGCCATGTTCTGCGGCTTGAACGGCGCCACCGACAGGCCGCGACGGCGGGCCCAGCGGCACAGCGCGGTGACCAGCGCGCTCTTGCCGGCGTCGGAGGTGCAGCCCTGCACCATCAGCACGCGCGCGCTCATGCCATCACCGCCGCCAGCGCCGCGTCGAGCCGGTCGAAGTCGGCGGCGTCGCGCGGCAGGCCGAAACGCAGGCTGGCCGGCGCGTCGAAGTGCCGCACCAGGATGCCGCGCCGGGCCAGCGCGTCGTGCAGTTGCGCGGCGCGGGCGTCGCGGCGCCAGTGGAAGAATGCGCAGCCACCATCGGGCGCCAGGCCGTGGGTCACCAGCAGGGTCGCCAGGCGGGCGCTGCGACCGGCCAGCGCGGTGCGCACGCGGGCATGCCAGTCGCGGTCGGCCAGTGCCCGGGCCACGACGAAGCGGCTGGGCCCGGTCAGCGTCCACGGCCCGAGCCGCTCGCGCAGGGCGTCCAGCAGCGCCGGTGCGGCGCAGGCGAAGCCGACCCGCGCGCCGGCGAGGCCGAAGAACTTGCCGACCGAGCGCAGCACCACCAGCCCCTCGCGGTCGCTGTGCGGGCACAGGCTGTGGGTGGGATCGGCGTCCATGAACGCCTCGTCGACCACCAGCCAGCCACCGCGCGCGGCGAGCGCGGCGTGCAGCTGCAGCAGCGCGCCGACATCGAACCGCTCGCCGCCGGGATTGTTGGGATGGATCAGCACGACGACGTCGAACTCCGCCGCTCGCGCGTGGATGTCCGCGGCCGGCAGCCGCTCCACCGCGTGGCCGGCGCGCTGCCAGGCGTGTGCGTGCTCGGCGTAGCCCGGCGCCAGCACCGCGACCCGCGACGGCGCGCGCAGTCGCGGCAGCATCTGGATCGCCGCCTGCGATCCGGCCACCGGCAGCAGCGACGGCGCGCCGTAGTAGTCGCACGCGATCTCGACCAGGCCGTCGTCGTCCTCCGGCAGGCGTTGCCAGACCTGCGCCGGGACCGGCGGCACCGGCCAGCCGTCCGGGTTGATGCCGGTCGACAGGTCCAGCCACTGCGATGGGTCGATCCGGTACTGGCGTGCGGCGCGGAGCAGGCGCCCTCCGTGCTCAAGCATGCGGCCCCTCGGGCCCGGCCCAGTTCAAGGCGATGGCGAGTGCCCAGAGCGCCAACAGCCAGACCAGCAACGCGTCGCGCACCAGCCGCAGCGCGCGCCGGATCGACTCCGCTCCGGCAGGCCCGCCCTCGCCCAGTTCCGGCCGGAGCTGCCAGCGGCCGTGATACGGCGCCGCTCCCCCCAGCCGCACGCCGATCGCCCCGGCGCCGGCGGCCATCACCGGGCCGGCATTGGGGCTCTTCCAGTGCCGCGCCTGCGCCGACCAGCAGCGCAGCGCGCGCGCGGTGTGTCCGCACAGCGCATACGCCAGCGCGGTCAGCCGCGCCGGCAGCAGGTTGAGCCCGTCGTCGATCCGCGCCGCGGCCCAGCCGAAGCGGTGGTAGCGCGAGTTGCGGTAACCCCACATCGCATCGAGGGTGTTGGCCAACCGGTACAGCACCACCCCCGGCAGGCCCAGCAGGGCGAACCAGAACAGCGCGCCGAACACCGCGTCGCAGCCGTTTTCCAGCACCGACTCGGTCGTCGCCGCGGCGGTCTGGGTGGCGTCCAGCGCCACGGTGTCGCGGCTGACCATGCGTGCGACCGCGCCGCGCGCCGCATCCAGGTCTCCGGCCTCCAGCGCGGCGGCGACCGGCGCGGCGTGCTCGCCCAGGCTGCGATGGCCGATCGCCAGCGCCAGCACCAGCGCGCCCAGCGCCGCCGCGACCCACGGCGACCCGGCCTGCGCAAACCACTCCACCGCCGCGGCCAACGCTACCAGCGGCAGCACCGCGCACGACCAGGCCAGCACCCCGGCCAACCGGTGGTCGCGGTACAGCCGGCGTTCGATCCAGCCGGTCAGCCGGCCGAAGCCGACCAGCGGATGGCCACGGCGCGGCTCACCGAACATCGCGTCCAGCGCCACCGCGACCGTCGCTGCACCGGCTCGCAGCAGCGCCAGTTCGGCGACCAAAGCCAGGCTCACCGTCGCGTCCTCATGGCAGCAGCAGCCGTAGCGCCGCTTCCGGGTTGGACGGGAAGTAGAAGTGCACGAAGCTGGCGGTCAGCCGGCGGTCGCGATAGATCCCTTCGTTGCTCGGGCCGCGGTTGGGGTTGGACGCCAGCGCGATGGGCTCGGCTTCGATTTCGGCACGGACGTGGTGGAAGGTGTGCCCGCGCAGCACGCCCTCGGGCAGTTCGACCTGCTGCATGCCAAGCCCGGCCAGCCGCGCCTGCAGCGTGGCGTGCCCGCGCAGCAGGCCGGCCATCGGCGAGGCGGCGCCGTCGCGCCCGGCCAGCGAATCCAGCAGGTACAGCAGCCCACCGCACTCGGCCAGCAGCGGCTTGCCGGCGTCGCGGTGCGCGCGCAGGGCGGCATGCAGCGACGACTGTTGCGACAGCGTCTGCAGGTGCAGCTCCGGGTAGCCGCCGGGCAGCCATACCGCGTCGCAGGCCGGCAGCGCGTCGCCGGCCAGTGGCGAGAACCACGCCAGCTCCGCGCCCGCCGCGCGCAGCAGCGCGATGTTGGCCGGATAAATGAAGCAGAACGCGGCGTCGCGCGCGATCGCAACGCGCTTGCCGGCGAGCAGTTGCGGCACCGGCCGCGGCTCGGCCGGGGCGAACGCGACCGGCGGCGGCAGCCCGGTGGCGGCGTGCCGGCCCCAGGCATCGGCCAGCGCCTCCAGCCGTGCGTCGAGGTCCTCCAGCTCACCGGCGGCGACCAGCCCGAGGTGGCGCTCCGGCAGCTTCATCGCGTCCCCGCGCGGCAGCGCGCCGAGCCACTGCAGGTCGTCCGGCAGACTCTTCTCGAGCAGGCCGGCGTGATAGTCGCTGCCGACCCGGTTGGCGGCGACGCCGTACAGCGCCAGCCCGTCGCGGTAACGCGCCAGCCCGGTCGCCAGCGCGCCGAAGGTCTGCGCCATCGCCGAACCGTCGATCACCGCCAGCACCGGCAGGCCCAGCCGCTGCGCGAGGTCGGCGCTGGACGGCTCGCCGTCGAACAGCCCCATCACGCCTTCGATCAGGATCAGGTCGGCCTCGCCGGCGGCGACATGCAGGCGCGCGCGCACGTCGTCCTCGCCGCACATCCACAGGTCCAGTTGCTGCACCGGCGCCCCGCTGGCGCGCTCGTGGATCATCGGATCAAGGAAGTCCGGACCGGTCTTGAACACGCGCACCCGCCGGCCTTGGCGGCGGTGCCAGCGGGCCAGGGCGGCGGTCACGCTGGTCTTGCCCTGCCCCGACGCGGGCGCCGACACCAGCAGCGCCGGGCAGTGGCGGGTGCCCGTGGCGTCGGTCTGCCCGGTCACAGCTCGATGCCCTTCTGCGCCTTGATGCCGGCCTTGAACGCATGCTTGACCACGCGCATCTCGGTGACCGTGTCGGCAGCCTCGACCAGCGCCGCGGGCGCGCCGCGGCCGGTGATCACCACGTGCTGGCGCGGTGGCCGCGCCGCCAGTGCCTCCAGCACCTGCTCGACCGCGACGTAGCCCTTGACCAGCGCGATGTTCAGCTCGTCCAGCAGCACGAAGTCGCAGGTCTCATCGGCCAGCATGCCGGCCGCCACCGCCCAGGCCGCCTGCGCGCTGGCGATGTCGCGATCGCGGTCCTGGGTTTCCCAGGTGAAGCCCTCGCCCATCACGTGGTACCGGAGGCGATCGGTGAAGGCTACTCCCAGGGTCCGGAAGAACAGGTCCTCCCCGGTGGTGCTGCGGCCCTTGATGAACTGCACCACCCCGCAGCGGAAGCCATGCCCGAGCGAGCGGGCGAGCATGCCGAACCCCGACGAGCTCTTGCCCTTGCCGTTGCCGGTGTTGACCACCACAACGCCGCGGTCAATGGTCGCCCGCGCGATCCGCCGGTCGACCAGCTCCTTCTTGCGCTGCGCCCGCTCGCGGTGGCGCTCCGGGGTGCCGGCCGCGCCCGCAGTGTCGGCGGTGTCGGGGCTATCCACGCGCACGCCGCCCACCGGCTCAGGCCCCGCGGGCGTGGGCAGAACCCCCCGCCACGCGCCCGGCCACCCGCCATGCCGCGTACATCGCGGCGGCGGCCGCCACGTAGACCGACAGGCTGAACAACCGCTGCGGCAGGTACTTCAGCATCCGTGCCACGTACTCCGCCACGCTCGGGTCGGGCTGGGTACCCGACAGCAGGTAGTAGCCGCCGCCGGAGAACTGGTAGGCCAGCACCGACGCCACCACCATCACCGCCGCCAGCCGCAGCACGGTCGCCGGCCGCTCGACGTGGATCCGCGAATACAGCCGGCCACCGCCCCACAGCAGTGCGTAGGCCGGCAGCAGCATCCAGTAACCCGGCGTCATGCAGGTGCCGGCGATGCGCTCCAGCGTCAGGCTGGCGAAATCGACCGACACCGCCAGCGCGAACAGTGCGAAGAACGCCCAGCGCGGGCGCAGCAACGCACCGGCGAGGAAGAACACCGCCCACGAGCCGCCCGGCAGCGCGTTGATGCTGGCGACATGGTTGCCGCGGGTGGCCACCAGCAGCACGGCCAGCACGATGGCGATGCCGGTCTGCGCCTGGCGGGAGGAGAACGGAAGGTTCGAACTGCGGTCGATCATGGAAGGCTCCGGAAGTGGATGCGGGATCAGGTTCGGCAGGGAGTCGCGCCGGTGCCCCGGCCGGGGCACCGGCAATGGCGGCGGGCGCTCAGCCGCCGCTGTAACGCAGGCTCAGCAGCCAGCTGCGACCGGGCTGGCGATAGAACTTCGCGGTCTCGTAGTCGCGGTCGAACACGTTGTCGGTGCCCAGGCGTAGCTGCCATTGCGGCGCCAGCGCGTAGCCCACGCGCAAGTCGACGGTGGCGTAGCCGGCCATCCGCTTGCGGTTGGCGAGGTCGTCGAACCGCTCGCCGGCGGCGTTGACCGTGGCGCCGATGCTGAACCGGCCCAGCTCGCGGTCCGCCTCCAGCCGTGCGGTGCGGCGTGCGCGGCGCGGCAGGACGTTGCCCGCGCTGGCGCCGTTGCTGTCGTTGCGCGGGTCCAGCCACGAGGCGTTGGCCTGCAGCAGCCAGCCGGCCAGCGTGGCGTGGCCGACCAGCTCCAGCCCGCGGATGCGGGCGCGGTCGATGTTGTTGGGCTGCCCGTAGGGATGCGTGTCGTCGACCAGGCGCGAGTCGTAGGCGATCAGGTCGTCGATCTCCGACTGGAAGGCGTTGATGGCCCAGCCGCCGCGGCCATGCTCGCCGCGCAGTCCCAGCTCGATGCTGTCCGACGTCTCCGGCCGCAGGTCGGGATTGCCGTAGCCGGTGAAGTACAGCTCGTTGAAGGTGGGCGCCTTGAACGCGGTGCCGTAGCTGGCGGTCAGCCGCAGCGCATCGGCGAAGTCCCAGCCCCACAGCGCGCTGCCGGTGGTGCGGCCGCCGAACTGGCTGTTGTCGTCCCGGCGCAGGCTGGCCTGCAGCGCGTGGTCACCGATCTCCTGTTGCCACTGCGCGAACAGCGCGCGGTTGTGGCGGCGGTCGACGGTGTAGACGGTGGTGCTGTCGACCTCGTCGCCCTGCCAGTCCAGGCCGGCGCTGAGCAGCCCTTCGCCGATGCCGATGTCGGCCTGCAGCGAGGCGATCGCGCGGCGGGTGTCGAAGGTGCTCGAATAGACGCCGTCCATGTAGGCATCGCTGAGGTCGGCGCTGCGCCCGGCGTTGAGCACCAGCGTCAGCGGGCCGTCGGCGGTGTAGCGCAGGCGCGCGGCGACGACCTGCTGGACGTTGTCGGCCTCGTTGTTCTGGCTGCCGTCGTATTCGTTGTGGGCCTGCGCGCGGAACACGCGGGCCTCGGCGTCCCAGTGCTCGCCGAAGCGGTAGCCGCCCTGCAGCGTCACCGAGCCGTTGCGGTAGCCGTCGCGGTCGGGGTCCAGGTAGGGCTCGGGCGTGGCGCGCGACGGGTCGCCGCGGTAGGCGTCGATGCCGTCGGTTTCGGTATGGGCCGCACCCAGCGAATACCAGCCTTCGCCGGCGCGACCGGCCACACCGGCCGACAGGTTGCGGGTCCGCTCGCTGCCGATGCCGACGCCCAGGTACGGCGCGAACGCGCCCTTCGGGCGCCGGGTGAAGATCTGCACCACGCCGCCGAGCGCCTCCGAGCCGTACAGGCTGGAGAACGGCCCGCGCACGATCTCGATCCGCTCGACCAGTTCGACCGGAATGTCCTGCAGCGCGGCGCCGCCGCTCGTCGCCGAGCCGATCTTGACGCCGTCGACCAGCACCAGCACGTGGTCGGACTCGGTGCCGCGCAGGTACAGCGAGGTCGACTTGCCCGGCCCGCCGTTGTTGGCCAGCGAGACGCCCGGCAGGCCGCGCAGCAGCGCCGGCAGCGAGGGCGGTTGCAGGCGCTCGATGCGCTCGCGGTCGATCACGCTGACCGCGGCGAGCGACTGGTCCTGGGTGCGCACGGTGCGGCTGGCGGTGACCACGACTTTGTCGAGGTCGGTCGCGGGGACCGGGCCGGATGCGTGGGAGGGGAATACAGGGGACGACGCGACCGCAAGCGCGGCCACGGCGAGGCAATGCCGGGGAAACTGCACGGGGAACTCCTTGGACCGCGCCTGCCCGCGCGGTGTCGTTGGGCCAGGGCAAACGGCAAGGAGTGGTCATGGCGCAACGTGCAGGCGCACGGGCCCCATGACAGCGCCCACCGCGTGCCAATCGAAACCTGTGGCCGGTCTCCGGGCTTGCGAGTGGAGCGTCGTGTCATCGCGACCGTCGCTCCCGGTCCGCGCCTTCCCATGCGCTTGGCACAGTGGCTGTGTGCGGACCTGGCTCGCCTACTGTTGCGGGGGCAGCTCCGGAATTGCCGCGTCGTCGCGTGACGACGGGGCGCACCGGATTCCCGTTTCAACCACCGGCCAGGCCGGCGGTCACCTCAGGCGCGGCAAGTCTAGCAGCACGCCGTGGGGGTTGAGGAGAGCGTGGCGCGGGGCGCACCGGTACGCGCCCCGCGACCGCCGGACATCAGGCCTTGTGGAAGACGAGCGATCCGCCGTCGGCATCGACCCGGATCACGTCGCCGCTGCCGAAGTCGCCCGACAGGATCCGCTGCGCCAGCGGATTCTCCAGCTGCTGCTGGATCGCCCGCTTGAGCGGCCGCGCGCCGTACACCGGGTCGAAGCCGACGTTGCCCAGCAGGTCGAAGGCCTTGTCCGAGACCTCGATGCGGATGCCCCGCTCGCCCAGGCGCTTTTCCAGCCCGCGCAGCTGGATGCGCGCGATCGAGCGGATCTGCGCCTTGTCCAGCGGATGGAACACCACGATGTCGTCGAGCCGGTTGATGAACTCGGGCCGGAAGTGCGCCTGCACCACGCCCATCACCGCGGCCTTCATCTGCGTGTAGCTTTCCGGCGTGTCGCCCGACAGCTCCTGGATCATCTGGCTGCCCAGGTTGGACGTCATCACGATCACCGTGTTGCGGAAGTCCACCGTGCGGCCCTGGCCATCGGTCAGGCGGCCGTCGTCGAGCACCTGCAGCAGGATGTTGAACACGTCCGGATGCGCCTTCTCGACCTCGTCGAGCAGGATCACGCTGTACGGCCGGCGCCGCACCGCCTCGGTGAGGTAGCCGCCCTCCTCGTAGCCGACGTAGCCCGGGGGCGCACCGACCAGGCGCGAGACCGCGTGCTTCTCCATGAACTCGCTCATGTCGATGCGCACCATCGCGTCCGCGCTGTCGAACAGGAATTCGGCCAGCGCCTTGCACAGTTCGGTCTTGCCCACGCCGGTCGGGCCGAGGAACAGGAACGAACCGCTGGGGCGATTGGGATCGGACAGCCCCGCGCGCGAGCGGCGCACGGCATCGGAGACCACCTTGATCGCCTCGTCCTGGCCGACCACGCGGCCATGCAGCGCGTCCTCCATCTTCAGCAGCTTCTCGCGCTCGCCCTCGAGCATCTTGGACACCGGGATGCCGGTCCAGCGCGCGACGACTTCCGCGATCTCCTCGGCGGTCACCCGGTCCTGCAGCAGCTGGAAGCAGGTGGTCTCGGCCTCCTGCGCGGCCTTGAGCTGCTTCTCCAGCTCCGGCAGCGTGCCGTACTGGATCTCGCTCATCCTGGCGTAGTCCTGCTGGCGCTGCGCGGCCTCGAGCTGCAGTCGCGCCTGCTCGATCTGTTCCTTGATCTTCGTGGCGCCCTGCACGGTGGCCTTCTCGGCCTTCCAGATTTCCTCGAGGTCGTTGTAGTCGCGCTCCAGGCCTTCGATCTCGGTTTCCAGGTCGGCCAGGCGCTGCTTCGACTCGGCGTCCTTCTCCTTCTTCAGCGCCTCGCGCTGGATCTTGAGCTGGATCAGGCGCCGCTCCTTGCGGTCGAGTTCCTCGGGCTTGGAGTCGATCTCCATGCGGATGCGCGACGCGGCCTCGTCCATCAGGTCGATGGCCTTGTCCGGCAGCTGGCGGTCGGCGATGTAGCGGTTGGACAGCGTGGCCGCGGCGACGATCGCCGGATCGGTGATCTCCACGCCGTGGTGCACCGCGTAGCGTTCCTTGAGCCCGCGCAGGATGGCGATGGTGTCCTCGGGTATAGGAAGTTCAACCGCCCTTTTTGGCGAGTCTGGCGGGTAGGACGCGGCCACGCAAGCGCCGCTTTGGGCACAGATCGGGCACAGATCGGGGGTTCATGCGTGGGTTTTCGACATCGCGGGGCCACGCAGCGGCTCAGTGCGTAGCCATTTCTCACCGAATCCCGGCACAGGGCCGAGCGCAGCCCTGCGGGGTCGTGGCCGCATCGGATCGGACTCTGGCTTGGCTGCCGGCTGCGTGGCCGGCACCTCGTCACGCGGCCGGCGGCGGCGCGCGCGCTGCGGGCCGGTAGTGCGCTTGCTCCAGCGCGCCGTGCTTCTCGAAGTGGGCGAGGATGGCGCGGATGGTTTTGGGTTCCTCGATGCTGGCGACGATCCGTACCGCGCCGCCGCAGTGGGCGCAGGTGGTGATGTCGATGGAAAAGACCCGCTTGAGCCGTTGCGCCCAGCTCATCGCACGGCGCTTCTGCTCGG
>NZ_PKDG01000021.1 GCF_002863005.1 Pseudoxanthomonas sp. | reverse complement strand
ACCCCGTGCGTGTCGCCTCCATCTCCAAGCTGGTGACCACGATCGGCGTGATGCGGCTGGTAGAGGCCGGCAAGCTCGATCTCGATGCCGACGTCTCGACCTACCTGGGCTGGACGCTGCGCCACCCGCGCTTCCCCGCCACGCCGATCACGCTGCGCCTGCTGCTGTCGCACCGCTCCAGCCTGACCGATGCCGCCGGCTACTACGCCACACCGCTGGGGCAACCGCTGAAGGACATCCTCGACGACCCCAAGGCCTGGGACGACGCACACGCACCCGGCACGCACTTCCGCTATACCAACCTCAATTTCCCGCTGGTGGCGATGGCGATGGAGAACGTCACCGGCGAGCGCTTCGACCGGCTGATGCAGCGGCTGGTGCTGGAACCGCTGAAGCTGGATGCCTGCTTCAACTGGGAGAGCTGCGATGCCGCGACGGCGACGCGCGCCGTGGTGCTGTATCGCGACCGCACACCGGTGCGCGACGAGAACCGCACGGGCAAGCCGGCCTGCGCCGTGGTCGTCGAGGACGGCGCCGATTGCGACCTCGCCCGCTGGAAGGCCGGCGAGAACGGTGCGCTGTTCTCGCCGCAGGGCGGCCTGCGCATTTCGGCGAATGGACTGGCGAAGATCGGCCGCCTGTTGCTCGACGGTGGAGAAGTCGATGGCATACGCCTGCTGTCATCCGCCAGCGTCGACACGATGGTCGCTCCGCAATGGACGTTCGACGGCGGCAATGGCGTGACGCATGAAGAAGACACCGGCGGAGGGCAGAACAAGGCCTTCTTCTGCCGGTACGGCCTCGCCGTGCAGACCCTGGCGACGCCGGTGCAAGGCTGCGGCGATGATCCGTTCGGCGACCGCGTCGCGCGCGTCGGTCATTCCGGCGATGCCTATGGCCTGCGCTCGGGCTTGTGGCTCGACCATCAGGCGGGCACCGGTGTGGTCTATTTTGCCACGGACGTGGGTGCGTCGCCGGCTGGCGCACACTCTGCCTTCACGTCGATCGAGGAAGCGCTCGCACGTGGAGTGCCCACACCGCCGACACGCGTCGTTGAACCGTTGAACGCCACGCAGTGAAGGCTGCGTGAAATCACCTGCATCGCATCGGATGTCGACGCGGCGTGAACAAAAGCGCACTTACGTTGCGTGCGTCGCAACGCATCCAGTGGGGGCCCGCCTGCGTAGTGCAGGCATCCGACACGCAAGGTGTCGGCCTTTCCCCTGGAGGAGTTCCCCGATGAAGAAGTCGCTTTCCGTACTGGCCGTGTCGCTCGTGCTCTCCGCGCCCGCTTATGCCGCTGGTCCCGAACAGGGCAAGTGGTCGATGTCCGTTTTCGGTGGCATCGATACGCCCATCAGCGGCGACGTGCACGACGGCGCCATCGCGCCCGTTCCGGATCTGGGCCCGCTGAACCCCGCCCTCGCCGGCGTCAGCGCGGAACTGCGCATCCAGCCGCGTTCCCATGAGGAGATCTACGACAACGCGATGGGCTATGGCCTGGAATTCTCCTACGGCCTGAACCAGAACGCGGAGGTCTTCGGGCAGGTCCGTCGCGTCGAGACCGATCCGGGTACGGTGCAGGTCGGCGGTGCGTTCGTGCCGGCCCTGAACACCACACTGCCCGTCTACGGCACCTTCAGCGACTACAAGGCCCTGACCCTCGAAGCCGGTTACCGCCACTACTTCATGGAACCGGGTTACACCCGTCCCTTCATCGCCGGCCGTCTCGGCGCTACCCAGACCGACGACATCAGCGCCACGTTCGAGATTCCCGATGCGGGCATCACCATCGCCAATGCCCCCTTCACCGAGAAGAAGTGGGCCGCCAGCGCAGGCGTCGACGTGGGCGTGCTGATTCCGGTCAGCGAGAAGTTCAGCATCACCGCACAGGCGGGCGTGCGCTATGTCGCCGACCTCGAAGGCGACGACAGCGCCATCGGCGGGCTCGGCCTTGGCTCCATCAACGACACGGGCAAGCGCGTCTCCGTGCCGGTCTCCCTCGCCGCCCGCATCGACTTCTGATCGCGGCGCGCTGCGGACGGACCGCCTCTCCCCCGGCCGTCCGCAGCGCGATTCCGTCTCGCTCCGCCTCCCGCCTCAAGATCTCCCCGTACGGGCCGATAGTGCCTACATGTCGCCCCGCGCCGAACACGACGCGGGGCCTCCACGATCCAACAGGGGGATCCATCACCATGGCGTCACGTCCTACCGTCTTGCTTTGCGACGATTCGCGCGCACTGCGCATGCTGGCTGCCCGCCAGCTGGAAGACTGCGGCTTCGAAGTGGTCGGCGAAGCCGGCAACGGCCACGAAGCCGTCAGCCAGTACCAGGCTCTCAGACCCGATGTCGTCCTGCTGGACCTGGTGATGCCGGAATGCGATGGCAAACAGGCGCTCGGCAGGATACTGTCGCTCGACGCGCAGGCCCGCGTGGTGATCCTGAGTTCGCTCGGCGGACAGGGTGATATCGAGGAGTGCCTGAAGTTGGGCGCCAAGTCGTACCTGCAGAAGCCCATCGATCCGGAAGTGATGGATCGCGTGTTGCACGAAGCGGTCGCCTGACCGCCGCGCACGTCCTCCTTCAACTTCCGTACGAGACCAGACCATGGCAGCTAAATTCCTCGGCCAGTTCCTGCTGGAACGCGGCGCGATCACCTCGGCGCAATTGCTGGCCGCGCTGGACGCGCAGCGCGCCTCCAATCCCCTGCTCGGCGAGCTCGCCGTGCATCACCAGATGCTGGACGCGGCCCAGGCACGCCGCATCAACGACCGCCAGCGGGCCGAGGATCGCCGGTTCGGCGACATCGCGCTGGAAATGGGCCTGCTGGATGCGGGCCAGCTCGACGTGCTGCTGGCGGCGCAGAAGAAGGGCCGCAAGCTGTTCGGTCAGATCCTGGTAGAACAGGGCGCCCTGACCGCCGAACAGCTGGAAGCCGAACTGGTCGCGCACCGCCGCGATCTGGACGAAGCCAACCATGCGCTGGCCCTCGGCATCGCCGGGCATGCGCTCGCCGACGCCGCCACCAGCGCGATCCGCGTCAGCAACCGCCTGTTTCCGCGCCTGATGGGCAGCCAGTGCCAAGCCTCCGGGATCGCAGACGACAGCGCGCTCGAGGCCTGCGACGTGACCGCGCACGTGCGGATCGAAGCCGGCGCGGAATCCCTGCTGGTGGGCGTCGGCTGCTCCCGCGCCACGATGCAGGCGATGGCGTGCTCGCTGCTGTCGATCCCGCCCGCGCAGTGCGACGACGAACTGGCCGTGGATGCGCTGGGCGAACTGGTCAACGTGCTGATGGGCTACGTGGTGCGCGACACGCTGTCCGACGACGCCAGCTACCGCGCCCATCCACCGAGCACCGCGCTCACCGCCGCCGACCTGGCCTCCCGCCACAGCACACTGGCGCTGTCGATGGCCTCGCAGCGCGGCGACTTCGTCCTGATCGTCGGCTGACGCCCGGCGTTACGCCCGCGTCAACCGCCACGCGCGGTGGATGCGGGCGTTGCGTTCGAAGTCCGGCGGGATCGTGCTGGCGCTGATGTCCTCGCAGCGCGCGAATTCCGCCACCGCGTTCTCGTCCAGCTTGAACCGGCGGAAGTTGTTGCTGAAGTACAGCACCCCGCCCGGCGCCAGCCGTGCAACCGCGGCGCGCAACAGCCGCACGTGCTCCTTCTGCACGTCGAAGTCGTCGGCGCGCGCGGAGTTGGAGAACGTCGGCGGATCGCAGAAGACCAGGTCGTACTCGGCCTGCTCGGCCTCCAGCCAGCGCACGGCGTCGGCCTGCACGAGGCGATGCTTCGCGCCGCCCAGGCCGTTCTCGGCGAGGTTGTCCGCACACCACTGCAGGTAGGTCGCCGACAGGTCCACGCTGGTCGTGCTCGACGCACCCGCGACCGCAGCCTGCACGCTGGCCACGCCGGTGTAGCAGAACAGATTGAGGAACCGCTTGCCGCGCGCTTCCTGCGCCATCCGTCGCCGCAGCGGCCGATGATCGAGGAAGAGGCCGGTGTCGAGGTAGTCGAACAGGTTGGCCCGCAGCAACGCGCCCGACTCGCGCACGACGATGAATTCGTCGCGCTGCTGCATGCGTCCGTACTTCGACCCACCCTTGCCGCGCTCGCGCGCCTTCACCGCGATCTGTTCCTGCGGCACGCCGAAGACCTCGCGGGTGGCGGCCAGCAGTTCGCTGAAACGGCGACGCACATCGTGCTCGGGAATGGCGGCCGGCGCGGCGTATTCCTGCACGTGCAGGAACGTGCGAGCCTGTCCGCCCTCTTCCACGTAGACGTCGATGGCCGCCGCGTATTCGGGCAGGTCCGCATCGTAGGCGCGGTAGCAGGTGATGCCCTCGCGCGTGCGCCAGGCCTTGGACTTCTTGAGGTTCTTGCGCAGGCGGTTGGCGACCATCTGCGCACCGTCCGACAGCGGCCTGGCCTCGCGCGGTTCGCGGGCGGGCGTGGCGACCGG
Source organism: Pseudoxanthomonas sp. (assembly GCF_002863005.1). Taxonomy (GTDB): domain Bacteria; phylum Pseudomonadota; class Gammaproteobacteria; order Xanthomonadales; family Xanthomonadaceae; genus Pseudoxanthomonas_A. The sequence continues at coordinate 98,050 of NZ_PKDG01000021.1, read as the reverse complement.
ATCGCAGACGATCAGCGCGCACTCGATGGCGCCGTTGAACAGTTGATACTTCTTGGCCGCGCGCAAACCGGTGGCGTAACCGAGATCGGCGTTGCCGCACAGCAGGCTGGCGCGCCATTGCGGCACGGCACGCTGCAGCGCATCGCCGAGCGCGCGGTACAGGTCGGCATCGGCGGCGAGCCGTTCGTCGTAGGGGGGATTGCAGACGACAAGCCCACGTGGCTCCTCGCGCGCGGACAACTGGGCGACATCGCGTGTCTCGAACTGCAACTGGCCCGCCAGACCGGCGAGCACCGCGTTGTCACGCGCGGCGCGGATCGCGCCCAGGTCGACGTCGCTGCCGAAGAACACCGGCTTCAGCGCCTTGCGGCCTTCCGTTTCGCGCTGCACGGCGTCGGCGAACAGCGTGCGCCACGTATCCACGTTGAAGCCGAGCCAGCGCGTGGGCAGCGCCGGGCCGTGGCGCTGCAGGCCGGGCGCGACATCGGCCGCCATCAGCGCGCCTTCGATCAGCAGCGTGCCGCTGCCGCACATCGGGTCGAGCAGCGCGCCGCCCTCGTGGTACAGCGCCGGCCAGCCACCGCGCATCAGCACGGCCGCTGCGAGGTTCTCCTTCAACGGCGCCTCGTTCTGCGCCTGGCGCCAGCCGCGGCGATGCATCGGGCCGCCGCCCAGGTCGATCGATATCGTCGCGCGGTTCCTGCGCAGCGAAAGGTTGATGCGCAGGTCCGGCTGTTCCACATCTACCGACGGCCGCTCCAGGCCCTGCTGGCGCAGGCGGTCGACCACGGCATCCTTCACGCGCTGCGCGGCATAGCGCGCATGGGTGATCGCCTCGCCGGACACGTGCGCATCCACCGCCAGCGTCAGTTCGGGGCGCGTGTGCGTTTCCCACGCGATCGCCATCACGCCGTCGTACAGCGCCTGTTCGTTCAGGCATTCGAACTCATCGATCGGCCACAGCACGCGACTGGCCAGCCGCGACCACAGCACGGCACGCTGCGCGTCCACGGGCTCGCCGTCGGCATTCACGCCAGCGATGGTGGCGGTGGCCTGGCGCACGCCGAGCGCTAGCAGTTCGTCGGCGAGCAGATATTCCAGGCCCTTGGCGCAGGAGACGAAGAACTTCAAAGGAAACCTCGATACGTCAGAGAGCGGCGAGCAATTGCCCGAATGCATCCGCCGAAGCGGCGACATGGTCGGACAGGCGATGCCCGTCGTTGACCAGCAGCAGGCGCGCGCGGCGCGCATGCGCCCAGTCGGTCACGGCCTGCGCGGGGATCAGCTCGTCATCCCAGCCATGGATGACCGAGACAGGCACCGGTGCGGCGTCCAGTTGCGGCAATGGCCCCATGGTGATCGGCGGCGCCATCAGGAAAAGGCCTCGCACCGGCACCTCCAGCGAGATGCGGCCGGCGATGTAGGCGCCCAGGCTGGAACCGGCCAGCACCACCGGCCCACGCGACGCGGCGGCGTGCGCGAGGGAGCGCAGGCGTTCCAGCCGCGCGACCACGTCGCCGAGCGAACTGACATCGCGGCGTGCGTCGAGGTCGGTGTAGTCGGGGCGTTCGTGGGTCCAGCCCAGGCGTTCGGCCATGTCGGCGAGCGCGGTGACCTTGGTGGCGTCCGGACCGCTTTCGAACCCGTGCGACAGGATGCAGTGGCCGCGCATCAGAGCGCTTCCACTGGATCGCCGATGCGGAACGAACCACCTTCGACGATCCGCGCGCACAGGCCGCCATGGCCACGCATCGCGTTGTAGCCGCCGGGGCCCAGCGCGTCTTCCATCCGCGAGCACGGGTCGCAATCCTCGGTCCCTTCGAAGATCGCCGTGCCGATGCGGAACCGGCGCTGTTTCAGTGCGACCAGCGGAATGCCGGACACCACCACGTTCCGCCGCAGCAGCGACGGCTGCAAGTCCGCTCGCTGTGCCAGCGCCGCGATCACCGGCAGGTGCTCGGCCTGGATCAGGGTGATGCCGCGCTTGCCGCTGCCGCCCTTGTAGCGGTCGCCGACCAGGCCACCGCCGGTGACGGCTTCGACGGCGTCGGTGGCGACCATCACCTCGTCGCGGGCCGGGCGCAGGCCGATCCAGTCCACCTTGCCGGCGCGCGGCAGGGTGGCCATGAGCTTGGCCAACGGGGATTCGGGATTGAGCGGCATGGGAAACCCGCGACGGGAAAGGCCGCCAGTTTACCGGAGCGGCCCGTGTCCAGCCCGTTCCCCGCCTTGCCTGCTAGCATCCCAGCATGCGCACGGACCTGCCCTTCACCCCCGTCATCGACCTGTTGCCCTACGAAGCCAAGCTGGACATCCGGCCGCTGGAACAGATCGACCTGGTCGTCATCCACTGCACCGAGCTGCCGGACATGGCGATGGCGCGCGAGTACGGCGAGCGCATCCTGCATGCCTCCGGCACCGGCAACAGCGGCCACTACTACATCGATCGCGACGGCACCGTGCACGTCTACGTGCGCCCGCAACACGTCGCCCACCACGTGCGTGGCTACAACCCGCGTTCGATCGGGATCGAGCTGGTGAACACCGGCCGTTACCCCGATTGGCTCGCCGTGGGCCGCCAGTCGATGGAAGAGCCTTACGCCGAGGCGCAGATCGAGGCCCTGTCGGCGCTGCTGGCGCACCTGCGGCAGGCGCTGCCCGCGCTGCGCTACATCGCCGGCCACGAGGACCTCGACACCACGCGCGAGCCCGCCAGCGACGATCCGGGCGTCCTGGTGCCGCGGAAGATGGACCCGGGCCCGCTGTTCCCGTGGGACGCGGTGCTGCGCACGACCCCGCTGGAGCGGCTGCTGCCCTGACGGGCCGCGCACGGACGGCCGGTATAATCGCCGTTCGCCAAGACTCCAGGCCCTGCCGTGCCCGCACCTGAACCCGTCGTCTCCGAGCTGATCGAACTGCTGTCGCTGGAGCGGCTGGAAGACAACCTGTTCCGCGGCCAGAGCCGCGATATCGGCACCAAGTACGTGTTCGGCGGCCAAGTGCTCGGCCAGGCGCTGTCGGCTGCACAGGCCACGGTGGGTGGTGGCGAGGAAGAGCGCCGCGCGCATTCGCTGCACGCCTACTTCCTTCGTGCAGGCAACATCGAAGCGCCGATCGTCTACGAAGTGGACCGCACGCGCGACGGCGGCAGCTTCTCGGTGCGCCGCGTCACGGCGATCCAGCACGGCCGCGTGATCTTCTTCTGCGCGGCGTCGTTCCAGGCCGAGGAAGAAGGCGCCGAGCACCAGCTGTCGATGCCTGAAGTGCCGCGGCCGGAAGACATTCCGCCCGCGCCGCCGGTGCCTGCGGAGGTCATGGCCACGCTGCCGCCGAAGGTGCAGCGCTGGCTGTCGCGACGCGGCCCGTTCGAATTCCGCCACGTGTACCCACGCGACGAGTTGAATCCGCCCAAGCGGCCGCCGTTCCAGCAGGTGTGGTTTCGGTTGAGCGAGCCGGTCGGCGATTCGCCCGAACTGCACCGCGCCCTGCTCGCCTATGCCTCGGATTTCCAGTTGCTCGGCACGGCCACCTACCCGCACGGCATCAGCTACTACCAGCCGAACGTGCAGATGGCGTCGCTGGACCACGCGCTTTGGTTCCACCGCCCGTTCCGTGCCGACGACTGGCTGCTCTATTCGATCGACAGCCCCAGCGCGAGCGGCTCGCGCGGACTGGCGCGCGGGCAGATCTTCGATCGCCAGGGCCGCCTGGTCGCCAGCACCGCGCAGGAAGGCCTGATCCGCGTGGTGCCGGACGCCGAAGCGGCCTCGGCTGTCCCGGCGAAGGACTGAGGGCATACCCATGCGGCAAGTCTTTTCCAGCCAGCGCATCGAAACCGTCGAAGGCGTGGCCAAGCTCTTGAGCGATGCGGGCGTTCCGGTCTTCATCAGCAACGGCCGCTCGTACCACAGCAAGCGCGGCGGGCAGTTCAGCTACACCGAACCGGTGAAGGCGCAGCTGCAGCCCGCCGTGTGGGTGCGCCACGCCGAAGACCAGCCGCGCGCGCGCGAACTGCTGCGCGAGGCCGGCCTGATGGAAACCACGCGCCCTGGCTATGCGACCACGCTGACGTTCCGCAGCGACCAGGAACCCGCGGCCACGCCGCAGCGCTCCTGGGCCTGGCGCATCCGCCTGATCCTGCTGGCCCTGATTGCCCTGGCCGCCGTCGTCATGTGGATGCGGCGCCCGGCGCCGCCGCCCGCAGCGCCCGTCCCGGTCCCGCAGGAACAACCCGCGACGCCTGCCCCCGCGGACGAGGCGCCCGAGGAAGACCGCATCCGCATCCAGCCCGCCACCGGCGGCTGACCGCAGACGGTCACATCCGTCTTCCCGGCCCGTCAGGGTCATCAGCCCACCCGATGATCCTGACGCCATGAATACCCTCGCCCTGGACCTGATGCTGCAGGCCGAACTGCCCGCCGCCGCGCGCGGCAGCCAGGAGGCCTACGGCCGCATCGTCCACGCCTGCCAGAACACCGTCACCGCGATCGCGCTGGCGATCACCCGCGACGTGCAGGCCAGCGAGGATATTGCGCAGGAAGCGTTCCTGAAGGCCTGGCAGCAGCTCGACCGGTTGAAGAACAGCGCCAGCTTCCTGCCCTGGCTGCGCCAGATCACCCGCAACCTCGCCCGCGACTGGCTGCGCGCACAGCATGGCCGTCCCATGTCGGGCGAAGTGGCCGAGATCGCCATCGGCATGGCCGCCGACCCGGACCCCACTCCCGCCGAGCGCCTGCTGCAGACGGAAGAGGAAATCGTCGCCACCGACATCATCTCCTCGCTCCCGGAGGACAGCCGCGAGGCGCTGCTGCTGTTCTACCGCGAGGGGCAGAGTTCGCAGCAGGTCGCGGAACTGCTGGGCCTGAGCGATGCGGCCGTGCGCAAGCGCCTGTCGCGGGCACGCGCGCTCGTACGCGACGAGTTGCTGCAACGCTTCGGCGAGTTCGCCCGCTCCACGGCACCCGGCGCGGCCTTCACCATGATCGTGCTGGGCGGGCTGGTCGGCGCGATGCCCGCCGCGAGCGCGGCGACGGTCATCGGTTCCGGCGTGCTCGGAGGCGGCTTGGCGGGCAAGCTCGGGACCAGCGGGCTGACGACGGGCGGAGTGACCGGCGGCGTCGCCGGTGGCTCGCTGGGCGTGATCGTCGAGCAGATCACCCAGCATCCTGCGGCACTCGCCGGCGCGATGGGCGGCATGGTCGGCGGCCTGATCGGCTATGCCTTCACCTGGTGGTACCTCGCGCGGTTCTGCCAGACGGCGCAGGAACGGCTGCAGGTACGCCGCTTCATGGTGCTCAATACCACGTCCGGCTCGGCCTGGCTGTTCTGCCTGATGGTGGCGACGGTGCTGGCGACCGGCTGGGTGGCGATCGCGCTGGTCATGCTGGCCGGCATGTGCGTGATCAACTACCAGTACCTGGTCACGCTGCCCCGGATCATGGACCCGATCCTGTCGCACCCCGCGAATGCCTCGCGCCGGCGGGGCTACGACTACGTGATCGGCCGGAAAGCAGTGGCGCTCACCAGCGTGCTGGCCGTCGCTGCGGTGCTCTACGCCCTGGATGCCAGCGGTCGGCTGACGCTCTAGCGCCAAGCGCGCGTGGTTGGATCACACTTCCTGTCGCCGGTCGTCGTGCCTGCACTACCCGGCCACATGGAACCCCGATGGATGCCCTGACGATAGAACTCTCCCTGCGGGAAACCCTGCCCGCAGCCGCGCGCGGAGACCAGGCCGCCTACGGCCGCGTGGTCGCGCTGTGCCAGAACGCGGTGACCGGCATCGCCCTGGCGATCACCCGCGACGTACAGGCCAGCGAGGACATCGCGCAGGAGGCCTTCCTGAAAGGCTGGCGCCAGCTGGCGACCCTGAAGAACCCCGACAGTTTCCTGCCCTGGCTGCGCGAGATCACCCGCAACCTGGCCCGTGACCACCTGCGCGCGCAGCGACGCCGCCCGATGACCGGCGAAACCGCCGAGATTGCACTGACGCTGGCCGCCGACACCGCGCCCACGCCGGCCGAGACGCTGCTGCAGACCGAGCAGGAACAGGCCGCGCGCGAGGTCATCGCCGCCCTGCCCGAGGACAGTCGCGAAGTGCTGCTGCTCTACTACCGCGAAGGGCAGCGCTCGCACCACGTCGCGTCCTTGCTGGGCATCACCGACGCCGCCGCGCGCAAGCGCCTGTCGCGTGCACGCCAGTACGTGCGCGAAGAACTGATCACGCGCTTCGGCGAATTCGCGCGTACGTCGGCGCCATCGGCCGCGTTCGCCAGCGGAGTGCTCGGCATGCTCGCGATCTCGGCGCCGCCGTCGGCAGGCGCGGTCGTGCTGGGCACCGGCGGCGCGGTCGCCGGCAAGGGCCTGCTCAAGTTGCTGGGAGGTGGATTGGGCGCGACTGCGTTCGGCACCCTGGTGGGCATCGGTGCGGTGTGGTTCGGTATCCGCAAGTACCTGCGGGATCCGCTCGACGCACGCGAGCGCGATGATCTCCTGCGCTATGGCGCCGTCAACACCGTCGCGATCCTGGTGTTCGTCATCGGCATCACGGCCCTGGCCCGGGTGCCCGGCTGGATGCCGCACATGGCGCTGACGCTGGCGTACATGGCCGTGATCGGGTGGACCTCGGGCCGCTGGTTCCCCCGCATCCTGCAGCGCCGCCACGCGCGGGACCTGTTGCTCGATCCCGAAGGCGAACGTCGCCGCATGCAGCGCCAGCGTACTTGGCGCGTATGGGGCTGCGTGCTGGGCTTCACGCTGGCGACGGCCGGCCTGCTCGCCGGGCTGCTGATGTCGGGCCGCCTGCAGCTTTGAGGCCGCACGTGCACCCGGGCAACCGGGTGCACGTGACCGTCCTCAGCGACGGACGGGCTTGCCCGCCGCCAGTTCGTCCTTCGACAGGACACCATCCTTGTTGGTGTCGAGCGCATCGAAGCGTCCGGCCAGGCGGCTGTCCTTCACTTCGTCACGCGACAGGCGGCCGTCCTTGTTCGCATCCGACGCCGCGAAGCGTTCGTCCATGCGCGCCTGCAGGCGCTGCTGGAACTCGGCACGGCGCGCGACATCGGCCTGGTCGATCTCCGCACGGGTCAGCTTGCCATCCTTGTCCGCATCAGCCTTGGCGAACCACGCGTCGCGACGCTGCTTGCCGCGCAGTTCGCGATCGGTGCGGTCGATCACGCCGTCCTTGTTGGCATCCATGGTGTCGAAGCGTTCGGCAAAGCGCGGCTGCGCCGCGGCCTCGGCCTTGCTGATGCGGCCATCGCCATCGGTATCGAGCTTGCCGAAGCCCGCGCCGTGGCGCGGGCCACCGTGGCGCCCGTGACCCCGCATGCCCTTGTGCTGCGGGCGCTCGTCGGCACTGAGCATGCCGTCGCCGTTCTTGTCCAGCTCGGCGAAGCGGTCGGCCAGGCGCGGGCGGGCGGCCGCTTCGGCCTTGTCGATGGCGCCGTCGTTGTTCTTGTCGAGGCTGGCCCGCGCCGGCTTCTGTGCGTCTCCGGCCTGCGTGGCGGCCAGTGCGGAACCGGCACCGAGGGCGGCCAGCACGGCCACGAAAAGCAGGGTCTTGCGGTTCATCGTGTTCTCCTGAAGGCGCGGCGCCGTGTGCGCCACTGACACGGGAAACGTCCCCAGGCGGGGTCGGTTGACGCGCTGACGGACGCGTTCAGGCAGCGGATGGTCGCGATCCACGCGACGCGATGTGCGCAGTATGCTGGCCCCATGTCCCTGACCTTCGCGCGCGCGCTGTCGATCTTCGGCCACCCCATGCTGGTGCTGCCGGTGGCGGTGCTGCTGATCGTGCTGGCACGGGGCGACGCACGCACCGCCGTGGCATCGGGGATGGCGTTCGCCACGTTCGCCGCGCTGGTGATGGGTTATTCGTGGTGGCAGGTGCGGCGTGGCCGCTGGAGTCACGTGGACGCCAGTGCGACGCATGAACGTAGGGCGCTGAATCGCTTCCTGCTGGTCGCCCTGACCGCAGGCGCCTTGCTGGTCGCGTGGCGTGGCGGGCAGCCGTTGCTGGCGCTGGGCCTGGCGCTGTCCGCTGCGATGATCCTCACCGCGATGCTGACGGCACGCTGGTGCAAGCTGTCGCTGCATCTGGCCTTCATCGTGTTCGCTGCGTGCCTGCTGCGTGAACTGGGCACCGCCTGGATGTTCGTCGCGCTGTCGTTCGCCGCGGCCGTGGCGTGGTCGCGGCTTGCACTTGAGCGGCATACGCGCCGCGACCTGGTCGCAGGCGCCGTCACCGGCGCAGCGGCAGGCCTGGCGTTCTGGCCGCTGGCATCACGCTGGACGGGCTGACATGGGCGAGAACACGCAATCGATCGGCGACCTGCGCCTGTTCCATACCGGCGAACATCCATGCGGCTACTGGCCCGAGCGCGTCGCCCGCGACCTGGTCCTTGACCCGCGCGACCCCCGCCTGCCGCAGTTGTATCCGGATGCGCTGGGTTGGGGCTTCCGCCGTTCCGGCGACATCGTGTATCGCCCGCATTGCCGGCAATGCCGCGCCTGTGTCGCCGTCCGCATCCCGGTCGCCGACTTCCGGCCCGATCGCAGCCAGCGCCGCTGCGCATCGCGCAATGCCCGCGTGGAAACACGGATCGTCGCCGCCCTGCGCGACGACGAACACCTCGCGCTCTATCAGCGCTATCTCGCCGTGCGCCACCCGCTTGGCGGCATGGACGACCATGGCGCCACGGAGTTCGACCAGTTCCTGGTGGGCAGCTGGTCGCGCGGGCGCTTCGTGGAGCTGCGCGAGGATGGCCACCTGCTGGCGGTCGCGGTCACCGACGTCATTCCAGGCGCACTCTCCGCCGTCTACACCTTCTACGATCCGGCACTGGAAGCCCGCAGCCTGGGAACCCTGGCGATCCTGCGTCAGATCGAATGGGCGCGACGCGACGGGTACGCGCACCTCTATCTTGGCTACTGGATCGATGGCCATCGGAAGATGGACTACAAACGACGCTTTGCACCGCTCGAGCGCTTCGATGGACGTCACTGGGTGCGCGCGGATCTGTGAGTCGACGCACGATCGCACGCGATGAAACGTTGCAGGTAAATGTGAATAGCAACTTCGTGACCGGGTAATCAGAATGTGCCGGCCGACGCGCATGCGGATCGGCGCCGGACCACGCACATCCACTCACACGATCGGAGCTTTCATGAAGTTCAACCTGCTCGCCCTTGCGGCATTGACCACGCTGGCCCTCTCGGCCTGCAAACCGGCCGACGAAGCCACTCCGGTCGCCGACGCGCCCGCCGTCGAAGCGCCGGCCGTCGCCGACGCCCCCACCGATGCAACCGCAACCGCGACGCCGGCCGACACGGTCGACGCCGGCACCGGCGTCGCCGAATGCGACCAGTACCTCGAAAAGGTCTACGCCTGCATCAGCGACAAGGTGCCGGAAGCGCAGCGCGAGATGATGAAGCAGGGCATCGAGCAGTCGAAGGCCGGCTGGTCCGCCGTCACCGACAAGACGGCGCTGGCTGCCCAGTGCAAGACCGCGATGGACCAGGCCAAGACCGCCTACGCGGCGATGGGCTGCTCGTTCTGACGCTGCGGCGGGCCGACCTCCTCGCCGACCCGTGGCGCCCCGGTTTCCGGGGCGCTTTTTTTACGCCTGTCATGCCGGCATGACAGAATCTCCGGATGCGCACTCTCCTACTGCTGCTCACGATGACGCTTGCCGCGTGCCATTCCCCCACCAAGCCGGCCGAACCCTCCAGCCGGCAGGCGGTGCCACTGCGCGTGGCGACCTACAACACATCGCTGTTTTCGGACGATGCCGGTGGCGTGATCCGGCAACTGGAGGGCGACAGCGCGCATGCGCGCAAGATCGCCGCCGTCCTGCAGCACGTGCGGCCGGACCTGGTACTGCTGAACGAATTCGACTACGACGATGCGCATCGTGCCGCGGACCTGTTCCAGCAGCGCTATCTCGAGATCGCCCAGCCAGGGGGCGGTGAACCGCTGCGGTATCCGTATCGCTATCTCGCGCCGGTGAATACCGGCGTTCCCAGCGGGCTGGACCTGGATCGCAACGGTGCGGTCGGCACGCAGGGTCGCGAACGCGGCAACGATGCGTGGGGTTACGGCCTGCACCCCGGCCAGTACGGCATGCTGGTGCTGTCGCGTTTCCCGATCGATGCCACGCAGGTGCGCACCTTCCAGTTGCTGCGCTGGAGCACGCTGCCGGGTGCGGCCAGTCCCGTCGACCCTGCCACGCGCGCGCCGTTCTATTCGGATGCCATCTGGAAGCAACTTCGCCTGTCGTCCAAATCGCACTGGGATGTGCCGGTATCCACCCCGGGTGGCGTGGTGCATTTCCTGGTCTCCCATCCCACGCCGCCGGTGTTCGACGGACCGGAGAATCGGAATGGCATGCGCAACGCCGATGAAATCCGGTTGTGGCGCGAATACCTCACGCAGCACGATGCGCATTGGCTCTGCGACGACCAGGGCCGCTGCGGTGGCCTGGCATCCGATGCGCGTTTCGTCATCGCGGGCGATCTCAACAACGATCCTGCGGACGGCGACGGCCAGCACGACGCGATCATCGAACTGCTCGAACACTCGCGCGTGATGCGCATGGCCACGCCACGCAGCGAAGGCGGCGAACAGACCGCACTCGCCTACGCCGCCAAGGGCCTGCAGCGCCGCGGCGCACCCGCGCACGTGACCGGGGATTTCGGACGCCGCAACGGCGCCTTGCGACTGGACTATGTGCTGCCGTCCACGGGCTTCGGCGTGGTGGGCAGTGGCGTGTTCTGGCCGAAACCGGGCCAGCCCGGCGCTGCCATCGCCGATGGCAGCGACCATCACCTGGTGTGGGTGGACCTTACGCTGTAGGCGCGGATGGCGGCACCACGGCCGCGGCGCGCGGGCCGAAACCGAACAACGATTCGTTCTGTGCGGAGACGATCATCCGGATCATGCTGCCGGGCACCATCAGCTCCACCTGCATCTCGTGGCCTTCGGCATCCTTGCCGACCAGCGTCATCTCGGTGAAGGCGCCGCCGGTATCGATCTCCTTGCAGAACAGATGCGGACCCTCCGCATGGGCGGTGAGATAAGGCTTGATGGCCTCGCCCAGGGCTTCCAGCGCCTGAGGGAAGAAGAAGACGGCGTAGCCGGTGTTTCCGTTCAAGGTGTTTTCCTCAGGCCAGGTCAATGGTGATGGCAGCGGCGGCATCGCGCGCGACCGCGCGCGCGGTGTCCGTGTCGTCGCCACGCGCGAGCGTCACGCCGACACGGCGATGGCCTTCCACGCGCGGTTTGCCGAACAGGCGCAGAGCGGTGTCGGGCACGGCCAGCGCGTCCTCCACGTTGCCGAATACCGGCACGCCGTGGCCGTGCGCCAGCATCGCGCACGATGCGGACGGGCCGCTCTGGCGGATCACCGGGATCGGCAGGCCGAGGATGGCGCGCGCGTGCAGCGCGAATTCGGACAGTTCCTGCGACACCAGCGTCACCAGGCCGGTGTCGTGCGGGCGCGGCGAGACTTCGCTGAACCACACCTCGTCACCTTTCACGAAAAGCTCCACGCCGAACAGGCCCCAGCCCCCGAGATCGTCGGTTACCGCCCTGGCGATCCGCTGTGCGCGCTCCAGCGCACGTGGCGACATCGGCTGTGGCTGCCAGCTCTCGCGGTAGTCGCCATCCTTCTGCCAGTGGCCGATCGGTTCGCAGTACGAGGTACCGCCTGCATGGCGCACGGTCAGCAAGGTGATTTCGTACTCGAAGTCGATGAAGCCTTCGACAATGCAGCGGCCCGCGCCCGCGCGCCCGCCGGTTTGCGCATAGTCCCACGCAGTGTCGATGTCGGCTTCGCTGCGCAACGTGCTCTGGCCCTTTCCTGAGGAAGACATCACCGGCTTCACCACGCACGGCAGGCCGATCTCGCGCACGGCCTGGCGGTATTCGTCCTGCGTATCGACGAAGCGGTATGGCGATGTCGGCAGGCCCAGGGTTTCGGCGGCGAGCCGGCGGATGCCTTCGCGGTCCATCGTCAGCCGTGCCGCGCGTGCCGTCGGAATGACACGGGCGGCGCCTTCGGCTTCCAGCGCCACCAGCGTTTCGGTATGGATCGCCTCGATTTCCGGCACCACCAGGTGCGGCTGCTCCCGTGCGATCAGCGCGCGGATCGCGGCCGGATCGAGCATGTCGAGCACGTGCGCGCGGTGCGCGACCTGCATCGCCGGCGCATCCGCGTAACGGTCGGCCGCGATCACTTCCACGCCCAGCCGCTGCAACTCGAGGGCCACCTCCTTGCCCAGTTCGCCCGAACCCAGCAGCAGGACACGGGTGGCATGGGGAGACAGCGGCGTTCCTAGGGTGGTCATGCGTGTGCGTCCGCGACAGGGGCCGCCAGTTTAGCGGGGCGGCCGACAGACGGCGCCGTCGACCTGTTGACATCTGATATCAAATTGATATCTTTTAATCGTCGCAGGCTACTCAGGGGAAACGCCATGCTCCACGTGATCCAGCAGCTCCAGCGCCGCTGGCCGCAGCAGGCGCACCGGATCGTCCCCGCCCTGCTGCTTGCCTCCGTTGCCCTGCTCGCGCTCGGCAGCGGCCTGTCATTGCTGTGACCCTTCCTTGAGAACGAGACCATGAGAGAGAACGCCAAGTCGTCGCTGCCCGGAATCCCGACCCTGCTCGGCCTGCTGGTGCTGGGTCTCGGTGCCGCCGCCGTCTTCATCCAGGGGGCGGCGCTGAAGCAGCCCAGTCACCTGGTCGCCGCCGCGCTGCTGGGTGCCGTGGTCATCTTCCTGATGGCGGGCCTCTACAAGCTGGAACCCAACCAGTCGGCCGTGCTCAGCCTGTTCGGCAAGTACGTGGGCACGGTGAAGGACAACGGCCTGCGCTGGAACAACCCCTTCTTCAGCAAGCGCAAGATCTCGCTGCGCATCCGCAACTTCGAGAGCAGCCGGCTGAAGGTCAACGAGCTGGACGGCAGCCCGATCGAGATCGCGGCGGTAATCGTGTGGCAGGTCGTCGACTCGGCCGAGGCCGTGTTCAACGTGGACGATTACGAAAGCTTCGTGCACATCCAGTCCGAATCGGCACTGCGCGCGATGGCCTCCAGCTACCCCTACGACCAGCACGAGGAAGGCCAGATCGCGCTCCGCAGCCATCCGCAGGAGATCTCTCAGCATCTGCAGGAGCAGATCGCCGAGCGCCTCGGCAAGGCGGGCGTGGACGTGATCGAAGCGCGCATCAGCCACCTGGCGTATGCCCCCGAAATCGCGCAGGCCATGCTGCAGCGCCAGCAGGCCAATGCCGTGATCGCCGCGCGCACGCGCATCGTCGCCGGTGCCGTGGGCATGGTGGAAATGGCCCTGGCGGAACTGCAGAAGAACGATGTCGTCAAACTGGACGAAGAGCGCAAGGCGCAGATGGTCAGCAACCTGCTGGTGGTGCTGTGCGGCGAGCGTGGCACCCAGCCCATCGTCAACACCGGTTCGATCTACTGACGCGGGCGCGCCGGCATGCACGCCTTCGTTCCGCTGGTGCTCGCCGTTTCCGGCCTGCCCGCACTGCTCATCGGCGCATGGATGAGCCGGGCCGTCGACGACCGGTCGCGCGGCATGGCGCTGCACTGGGTGCTGGTGGGGCTGGTCATCCAGGCCGGCGCCGTCGGCATCTACTGGGCCGGTGGGGACGACAGGCTGGCGCAGGGCATCGTGATCGCGATGGTGGTGCTGGTGAACGCGCTGATCGTGTCGATGGTGCTGCAGCTGCGCCGCAACAGGAAGCAACCGTGAGCGAGAAGCAGGACAAGAAAGCCTACCCGCTGCGCATCAATGCCGAGGTCCTGGCGGCGGCACAGCGCTGGGCGGACGATGAACTGCGATCGCTCAACGCCCAGATCGAATACGTATTGCGCGACGCACTGCGCAAGGCCGGGCGCCTGCAAAAGGGCGACGCCCCGACAAACAAGAAGGACTCGCCATGAATCATCGCTGGAGCCACAAGGTCGTCGAAGTTCCGTTCAAGATGTTCGCCGGCAAGCTTACCGACCGCATGCAGCAGGAACTGGACAAGATGAGCGTGCAGGGCTGGGAACTGGTCAGCACGCTCTTCATCGAGCACGAAATCTCGGTCCGCCTGTTTTTCAAGAAGCCGGCCTGAGGCCCGCCCGGTGGCCGGCCTCGCGAGACGCATCAAGCGCATCTGGGTCACGTTGGGGCTCATCGCGACCGTAGTCTTCACCACGTGGTGCCTGATCGCCTACTACGCCAATGCGGAAGGCCGTCGCGCGGCACGCGGGGATGCACGCGTCGCGGTCGAGCACCGTGAGGGGCGCTGGGTGTTCATGCCACGGCAGCCGCCGCTGCACGCCACGGGGCTGCTGTTCTATGCGGGCGCACTGGTGGACCCGCGCGCGTATGCCAGGCTCGCCCATCGCACCGCGGAGGCCGGTTACCCGGCGGTGATCGCCGAGCTTCCGCGACGCGGCGCGTTCGGCGGCGCGGAGGGCTCGCCGGTGCTCGCGCGCGGCCAGGCTGCGATGGCCGCATTGCCGGGCGTGCGTTGCTGGATCGTGGGCGGCCACTCGCGCGGCGGGGAAGTGGCATCCCGCCACGCACTCGCCGACCCTCTGGGCACGGCGGCCCTGCTGCTGGTCGCGACGTCGCATCCGCGCGACGTCGACCTGTCCATGTTGACCATGCCCGCCGTCAAAGTGGTCGGCGACCGCGACGGCCTGGCGACGCCCGACCGCGTAGCCCGCAACCGCCACCTGCTGCCTGCGCACACGCGATGGGTCGACATCCCCGGCGCCAATCATTCGCAGTTCGGCGACTACGGCTTCCAGCCCGGCGATCGTATCGCCCGCATTCCGCGCGACGCCCAGCAACAGCGGCTCGCCGGAGAAGTGAACGGCCTGCTCAAGGCCGTCGCCGCCCGGACCTCCTGCCAGTCCGTCCCTCCTTGACCCGGTGATGCCATGCAACAGAAGCACGACTACGAGATCGCTCCCCTGCCCGGCCACGTCGCCCTGTGGCTGTGGCTGCCGATGCTGGGCGCCCTCGGCCTGACCGTCGCCGCCCTGCTGCTGGAATCCCCTGCGCCGCCGCTTGTCGCATGGCTGACGGTGCCGTTCGTGCTGGCGGTAGGCGCCATGCTCGCGCTTGCGATGCGTCGCAGGCGGATCGTGCTCGACCACCGCACGCTGCGGGTGGAGGCCACGTTCTACACGAAGACGCTACCGGTCGAATCCATCGACCTGGACAGGGCGCGCGTGCTGAGCCTGGAGGAACACACGGATCTGGCCCCGATGCTGAAGACCAACGGCTTCAGCCTGCCGGGCCTCAAGGCCGGCCACTTCCGCCTGCGCAACCTCGGCAAGGCGTTCTGCCTGGTGACCGATCGCACGCGCGTGCTCACCCTGCCCTTGCGCGATGGCGGTCTGGTGCTCGTGAGCCCCGCACGCCCCGGCGACCTGCTGGCGACGCTGCGCGAACTGGCGGCGCCTTCGCCGCGTCGCTAAGCTGCGGCCATGCGACGCCCCACGCGCCCCCTGAAAACGCTGCTGCTCAATACGGCGCAGATCGAACTTTGGCCTGCAGATGTGCTGCACGTGCGCGGCAACGCCGACGCGCGCTCGCTCGCGGGCGCACATACCGTATTGCGCCGGAAGCGGGATGGCCGCTACCTGGCGGCTGTATCGACACGGGCAGTGCGCCCGCTCGTTCCGCGCCTGTTCCGCGAGCCCGGCCTCGACGAGGCGTGGGATGCCCTCGACCGGCTCGAGCAGGCTACGCGCGGCATCGATGCGGACGCACAAGGCTCGCTGCCCCTGCATGCGTTGCAGCAACGGCTGCACGACGTGGGGCTGGACGACTCCTACGGCGAGCGCAGCGGCCTGCCGTTGGTCCCCGAACCGGCCGCGCTGGTGTTCGCCGGGCGCGACCGTTATCGCCGCCCCCTGTGGCTGTCGGCAGCCACGGCGCGCGCCTGGCTGGCCATGCAGCGCGCCGCCTACCATGACGGCCTGATGCTGGACGCGATCTCCGGTTACCGCAGCCACGACTACCAACTCGGCATCTTCGACCGGAAGCGGGCGCGCGGACTGACCGTCGAGCAGATCCTCACCGTCAATGCCGCGCCCGGCTACAGCGAACACCACAGTGGCCACGCACTCGACATCGGCACGCCCGGCGAACCCCCGGCCGAGTCGTCCTTCGAACGGACCGCGGCCTTCGCTTGGCTCACCCGGCATGCGGGCGATTTCGGCTTCGGCATGAGTTACCCGCGCGACAATCCGCACGGCATCGTGTACGAGCCGTGGCATTGGTGTCACCGGCCAGGGTGCTGAGCGGCATGCGTCGCCGCGACGCGTTGGGCTGTGCACTGGCCGCGGGTACGGTCGGCTGCCTGCCCGGCTGCGGCGGACCGGCCGAATCCGCGGAGTCGGCCAGCGATATCGCTGCGCTGGACACCACGCGCATCGCCGGCGTGGTGCGGCCGACGACGACCGCCGGCGTTGCGGCGGCCTTGCGTGCTTGGCGCGGCACGGTCTGCATCGCTGGCGCGCGCTTCAGCATGGGCGGCCAGACACGCGAACCCGATGCGCTGCAGGTCGACCTGGCCGGCATGGATCGCCTGCTGGCGCTGGACCCGGAAGCGCGCGTCGCGCGCGTGCAGGCCGGCATGCGCTGGCGTCGCCTGCAGGCGCTGCTCGACCCGCACGACCTGTCCGTGAAAGTCATGCAGAGCTACAGCAATTTCAGCGTGGGCGGCTCGGTCTCGGTGAACTGCCATGGACGATACATCGGCGAAAGCGCCATCGCCACCACGGTGCGTGCGCTGCAACTCGTCACCGCGGAGGGACGCACGCGCGAACTGTCCCGCGAACGCGAGCCCGACCTGTTCTCCGCCGTGCTGGGAGGCTACGGCGGCCTCGGCGTGATCACCGAAGTGGAGTTGGACCTGGCGCGCAACACCCGCATCGCACGCAGCGTCGCCGCAGTGCCGCTGGACGACTATCCGGACTGGTTCCGGGCGAACGTGCTGGGCCAGGACGATGTCGTCATGCACAACGCCGATCTGGTGCCCCCCGGCTTCGATGCACCGTTGGCCATCACCTGGTCGCGCAGCGATCTGCCGTTGACCGACACGCGCCGCCTGGTGCCCGAGGGACTGGATTACAGCCGCGAGCAGAACCTGATCTGGTCGGCCACCGAACTGCCCGGCGGGGACGCGCTGCGCGAACGCTTCATGACGCGCCGCCTGCAGAGCGAACCTCGGGTGATCATGCGCAACTGCGAGGCCAGCCTGGATGTCGCCTCGATCGAACCGCGCACGCGTCGCGTCTCCACCTACCTGCTGCAGGAGTATTTCGTCCCTGTGCAGGCATTCCACGCGTTCGTTGCGCGCATGCGCGCCATCCTCGGGGGCGCGGACGCGGAGGTCCTCAACATC
This sequence comes from Pseudoxanthomonas sp., assembly GCF_002863005.1. Taxonomy (GTDB): domain Bacteria; phylum Pseudomonadota; class Gammaproteobacteria; order Xanthomonadales; family Xanthomonadaceae; genus Pseudoxanthomonas_A. The sequence goes on along the minus strand of NZ_PKDG01000021.1, from coordinate 80,616 downwards.
TCGATCCGCCACGCGACGACGGATGCCACCTCGCTGATGCGCTGGGCGGACCGCGACATGTTCTGTTTCGTGCTGTACCACAAGCAGCGCTCGTGGCAGGACGCGCGCGCCATCGGCTGGACGCGGGCGCTGATCGACGCCGCGCTGGACCATGGCGGCCGCTATTACCTGCCCTACCGCCTGCACGCCACCCGCCGTCAGTTCGCGCGGGCGTATCCGCAGGCGGGCCGCTTCGCCGCGATCAAGCACCAGGTCGATCCGGGCAACCGGTTCCGCAATCTGCTCTGGGACCGCTATCTGCCCGGGCCGTGAGGCGGCATCAGTCCTGCGAACGTTTCGTCGGCACGTTGGTGTCGCTACCGAAATCCGCGATGCGCCACAGGTACTGCGCGGCGTAGGTCCGGTAGGGCCCCCACTTCTCGCCCCGCTCCAACAGTTTCTTGGGCGTCGGCATGGCATCCAGCCTGTCGACGAACTGCGCGCCCTTGCGCACGCCCAGGTCGTCGATCGGCAATACATCGGGGCGACCCAGGCGGAACATCAGCATCATCTCCACGGTCCAGCGCCCGATGCCGCGCACGGGCACCAATGCCGCGACGATCTCGTCCTCGTGCATCGTCGACATCTGCCGCAACGTGGGGATCTCGCCCCGCTGTTCGCGCAAGGCCAGGTCGCGCAGCGCCAGCGTCTTGTTGCCGGACACGCCGCAGGCGCGCAGTGCGGCGTCGTCGATGCTGCCCAAGGTGTCGTGGTGCAGGCGTGTGCTGCCGATGGCCGCCTCGACCCGACCCACGATCGTGGCGGCGGCCTTGCCGCTGAGCTGCTGGTACAGGATGGCGCGCGCGAGCGCATCCACCGGATCGAACGAGGTCTTCCACGTCGGCTGCGGCGCGATGTACCCGATGCGCTTCATCCAGGTTCCCAGCCGCCGGTCGCGCCGGGCCAGATGGTCCCAGGCCTGTTCCGTATCGAAACCGCGCGCGTGCCGGGGCATGGCGTCAGCGACGGACGGCGTCGACTGCCCAGATCACCCAGCCGAGCATCAGGGCAATGCCCCCCGCCGGCGCCAGACGCGTGGACACGCCACCGAGTGCGCCTGCGGCCAAGCTGCCCGCGAACAGCAGTGTGCCCAGCAACAGCAGGCAGAGCGCCGCCTTGCCCATGCGCCGTGTCGTGCTGGGGCCCAGCGCCGCCAGGGCAAGGCCGTGGCCGAATGCGAACAGTGCGGCGGTCTGTGCGTGGGACTGCGCCTGCGCAGCGGCCATCCCGTGCGACGCATAGGCCGACAAGCCCACGGCCATCGCCGCGAGCAGCCCTCCGCACAGGGCCAGGAACGAAGGTTTGCGTTGGCGGCGATCGTAGTTCATCGGCTCACGGGTCCCGGAGTCGGATGGGCATCCTGCCAGCGGAGGACGGCCAGTCGCGGAACGCCGGCCCCACAAACGCAACGCGCCGCATGAAGCGGCGCGTTGGCGTGGAACCGATCATCCGGGACGGTCGTCCGGGAAGATTTACTGCTTGACGGCCCAGTAGATGTCGAACTTGCCGGTGGCCTCGAACGAGCCGTCGACACCCGACTTCCATGCCTCGTACGGACGGTCGACGACTTCGTGACCCGAGGTGACCGCCCAGGCACGCAGTGCGTTGCGCTGGTTGTCCAGCTCCGCCATGTAACCGGTGTAGCTGGCGAAGGCCGACTTGCGGGCTTCGGTGCGGACGTATTCGACCGGGGCACCGGACGGAATGGTGACCTTCAGCTCACCCGTCGAAGCGACCGGCGCGGCGGACACCGGCGGCGCGATCGGGCCGGCGTTCTCGGCTGCATCCGGCTTCGGCGCGGCGCTGCCCTTGCGGACCGGCTGCGCGATGTCGAAGGCGTACTTCTCGGTGCCGAAATCGGTGGTGATGATGCGCAGCGGACCGGCGGCGACCAGGCCGTTGGCGTCCATCACGCGCTTGATCCACTCCTGGTTCTGCTTGATCGAGGCCTTGATGGCGTCGTTGGTGCGGTCGATGTTGCCGGCGTTGACGACCAGCAGGTCTTCGGTGGGCACGTCGACGATCTTCAGGTCGGTCAGCGGGCTGCCTTCGGTGCGGTAGTCGAAGTTCGGCACGGTGGCCAGCATGTTGGTCAGCTTGCTCAGGCCGGCCTTGACGGCGTCGCCGACGTGGCGGCTGACGTACATGCCCGCGTAGCGGCCGAGCAGGTTGAAGCCGTAGGTGACCTCATAGCTCTGGGTGACCTTCACGTTGCGGTTGTTCTTGCCGCTCGGCGTCAGCGTGAAGACGCTGCGCTTGTCGTCGCCCATGCGCTTGTCGACGATCGAGTAGGCGATCTTGCCGGGACCACCGGTCGGCGCCGGGCGCTCGCTCTCGACGATTTCCCAGCTGCCCTGGCCCCAGGCGGCATCGGCGGAGTTGAATTCCACCTTGGCGCCCACGCCCGTGTTGTTGTCGCCGCCGGAGTAGCTCAGTTCGTTGGCCGCGCTCGGGATCAGCGGGTTCCAGTCCTTCAGTCGGCGCACGTTGTTCAGCGTGTCGAACACGATGGTCATGCGACGGTTGGTCTCGACGCTTTCCTCCAGCTGGCGCTTGGAAGGCAGGATCAGGCCGATCACCAGAAACAGCGCCAGAACCAGCGCCAACGCAATCACGAACTCGATCAAACGGGTCATTCAGGAGTCTCCGGGGGCCGGTGCCTCGGCCGTGAAAAAAATGCACCGCGCATCCTAGCAGGGTTGCAGGGCTTCGCGCAGCCCATCTGACACCGGTTGGCCGCCCCGTTCCGGGCACGTACGCGGGCGCATGTCGTCCCCTCACGCGAAGCGCTGTTGCGCTGCAGCGACGGGCATTCCGGCCGTTCAATCGCTGGCAGGACCGGTCGGCCGGACCCTTCTCTTCCCGCGGAGCCGACGGGATGTCCGCAGGGCCCGGCCGGGGCTCAGACGAGCTGCAGTTCGAAGGCCTTCAGCACGGCCCGCGTCCGGTCGCGTACGCCAAGTTTGGACAGGATGTTGGACACGTGGTTCTTGATGGTGCCCTCGGCCACGCCCAGCGAGTTGGCTATTTCCTTGTTGGAGAAGCCGCTGGCCATCAGCCGCAGGATCTCGGTCTCGCGATCCGTCAGCGGATCGGGCCGATCCAGGCTGACGAACTCGTTGCGCATGTGTTCCAGCCCCGACAGCAGGCGCTGGGTGACCGCCGGTTGCACCAGCGAGCCGCCATCGGCCACGGTGCGGATGGCGCCGACCAGCTGCTCGAGCGAGACATCCTTCAGCAGGTATCCCTTGGCGCCCGCCTTCAGCCCGGCGAGGACCAGTTGGTCATCGTCGAACGTGGTCAGGATGATGGTGGGCGGCAGCTGACCCGTGCGCGCCAGCGCCTGCAGGGCTTCCAGGCCCGACATGACCGGCATGCGCATGTCCATCAGCACCACGTCGGGCTTGGCCTGCGGAACGACCTCGATGGCCTGCTTGCCATCCGCCGCCTCGGCCACGACCTCGATGCCGTCGTCCAGCGCCAGCAGGGAGCGGATGCCCTGGCGCACCAGGGTTTGATCGTCGACCAGACAGACACGGATCACGGGGTTCCTCCGGAGCTGAGCTCGGGTATGGGTTCGGGTGGGGAAGCGGAAGGGGCGTCGAGCGCCGGGGCCGCCTCGCTGGCGGGCAAGGCGATGTGCAGGCAGAAACCCCTGCCCGGCTGGGTTTCGATGCGCAACACGCCGCCGTACTGGGCCAGGCGCTCGCGCATGCCGGTCAGGCCATTGCCCGCCACCACCCGGGGACTGCCGGCGCCGTCGTCGCGGGCATCGATCAGGATGTTGGCACCCTCGCGCCGGCAGTGCAGCCACAGGTGCTGGGCGCCGGCGTGGCGGACGGCGTTGGTGATGATTTCCTGGGTACACCGCAGCAGCACGTGGGCGCGGTGCGGATCCTCCAGGGTCAGCGGTTCTTCGATATCCATGCGGATGTCGAGGGAGGGCACCTTTTCGGCCAGCGGCACCAGCGCCGCCCCGAGGTCGATCGCCCCGCTGTCGCGCAGCTGGCTGACGGCTTCGCGGACGTCCGTCAGCAACAGCCGCGCTAGGGTATGCGCCTGCTTCACGTGCTCCTGCGCGCGCCCCTCGGTCATGTGGCCGGCGACTTCCAGGTTCAGGCTGAGCGCGGTCAGGTGATGGCCCAGCAGGTCGTGGAGTTCCCGGGAGATGCGGGTGCGTTCGTTGACGCGGGCACTCTCGGCGAGCAGCACGCGGGTGGCCCGCAGTTCGGCATTGAGCCGGCGCTGGTCCTCGCGTGCCTGCGCCTGCTGGCGCGCCACGTAGGTGGTGATCAGCACGAAGGCCGAAAACCCCACGTAGAACATGGACTGGAACAACGCCTCCCAGAAATTGAAGTCGTCGCGCGCCATGAACGACGGCACCAGCAGGACATGCGCGGCCAGCAGCCATGCGACCGCGAAACGCAGCTCCAGCAGCCAAGGCAGCACCCCCGCCATGATCAGCAGCAGCACCGCGCCCAAGCCGGTCTGGGTATAGAACCCCACGCCGATCGCGGTCGCCGTCAGCACCATCGCAAGCGGCACGTTCCAGGCGACCGGCACCGCGTCGCGCTGCCCATCCAGTGCACGGGTGGCCACCCAATAGATGGCGCCGAACGTGAAGTAGCACAGGGCGGTCAACGGCAGGTTCACGCCCTGCCCGTCCGTGCCGCTGGACGGCGGCAACACCCACACATTCAGGATGATGGGAATCCCCACCAGGGCCCACGTGTAAAGCCCGGCGGCGCGCAGCAGGCGGGTATGGCTGAGTCTTCCCAACATCCGGGCATCTTAGGCGGAATCGTCCACGCCCATGTCCCAACTAAAGTCATGCCGACGTTGGAAGGAAGGTCGGCCGGGTTCATCCGCGGCTCACCCGCGCCTCGCCGGTCGCGGCGGCACCATGCGATAATCCGGCCTTGGCCTCGTGCCGCCCTGCAAGACCCGTTCGGAGTCAGGTAATGTCGATTGTCATCCGCGACGTGCGCGAGCACGAGCTGGATTCCGTCCTAGCCCTCAACAACAATGCCGGACTGGCGATCCTGCCGCTGGATGCGGCCAAGGTCCGCCGCTTCTACGAGACGGCCGAATACTTCCGCGTCGCCGAGCGCGACGGCAACCTCGCCGGTTTCCTCGTCGGCTTCGGCTCCGCCGCCGACCACGACAGCAGCAACTTCGCCTGGTTCGGCGAGCGCTATCCCCGGTTCTTCTACATCGACCGCATCGTCGTGGCCAGCCGCCGTCGCGGCGGCGGCGTCGGACGCGCGTTCTATGCCGACGTTCAGAGTTTCGCGGAGCTGCGCTACCCGCAGCTGGCCTGCGAAGTCTTCCTCGACCATGGCGCGGACCCCGCCCTGCTCTTCCACGGCAGCTTCGGCTTCCGCGAAGTGGGCCAGAACGTCATGGCCGAAGCCGAGGTGCGCGCGAGCATGCTGATGAAGGAACTCTGCAGCTACCCGTGGGTGCGCGAAACCTATGGCGACGCCCTGCCCGACGTGCCTTGGGCGCGGACCCGCCTGCTGGCCGACGCCAGCGCGCAGAGGCCGACGGGCACATGAGCGTGACGCGAGCTCCCATGGATTACGAACAGGCGGGCGAACTGAAGATCGGCCAGGTCGGCATCGCCAACCTCCGCATCCGCACCCTCGACGTCGACCAGTTGATCCGCGAGATGCGCGAACGCGTCGAACGCGCGCCCAAGCTGTTCGGGCGTGCGGCGGTGATCGTCGATTTCGGAGGCCTGACCCGGCTGCCGGACGTCGACACCGCGCGGGCCCTGATCGACGGCCTGCGCGGCGCCGGCGTGCTGCCGGTGGCGCTGGCCTACGGCACCCGCGAGACCGAGACGCTCGCCGAACACCTCGGCCTCCCCCTCCTCGCCAAGTTCCGCGCGCAATACGAGCCCGTGGGAGGCACGCAGGCGCCGACGACGCCCGCGCGCCCTGCGCCCGAGCCCGTCCCGGAGAAGGCGCCTGCGCCCGCCAAGGCCGCGGAAAGCAAACCCGGCCTGGTGCAGAAGACGCCCGTGCGTTCGGGCCAGCAGCTGTATGCCGAGAACCGCGACCTGACCGTCCTCAGCACGGTGGGCGCCGGCGCGGAAGTCATTTCCGACGGCTCCATCCATATCTATGGCGCGTTGCGCGGCCGTGCGCTCGCCGGCGCGCGCGGCAATGCCGACGCCCGCATCTTCTGCCGTGAATTCCATGCCGAACTGGTCGCCGTCGCCGGCCACTACAAGGTGATGGAGGAAGTACCCAAGGAACTGCGCGGCAAGGCCGTGCAGATCTGGCTGGACCAGGACCAACTCAAGATCGCCGCGCAGGACTGAGCGCGGCGCAAACCGAACATAAGAACGACCAAGGAGAACACCGTTGGCTGAAATCATCGTAGTCACGTCCGGCAAGGGCGGCGTCGGCAAGACCACCACCAGCGCCAGCATCGCGTGCGGGCTCGCGCGCCGCGGCAAGAAGGTCGCGGTCATCGACTTCGACGTCGGCCTGCGCAACCTCGACCTCATCATGGGCTGCGAGCGCCGCGTGGTGTACGACTTCGTCAACGTCACGCAGGGCGAGGCCACGCTGAAGCAGGCCCTCATCAAGGACAAGCGCTTCGAGACGCTGTACGTGCTGGCCGCGTCGCAGACGCGCGACAAGGATGCGCTAACCAAGGAAGGCGTGGAAAAGGTGCTGAAGGACCTGTCCGACGACGGCTTCGACTACGTCGTCTGCGACTCGCCCGCCGGCATCGAGAAGGGCGCATTCCTCGCCATGTATTTCGCCGACCAGGCCATCGTGGTCGTGAATCCGGAAGTGTCCTCGGTGCGCGACTCCGACCGCATCCTCGGCCTGCTGGACTCCAAGACCCGCCGCGCCGAAAACGGCGAGCCGCTGAAGGCCAACCTGCTGCTGACGCGCTACAACCCGGCGCGGGTGGAAGGCGGCGAGATGCTCAGCATCAAGGACGTGGAAGACGTGCTGGGCCTCAAGACCCTGGGCGTGATCCCCGAATCCGGCGACGTGCTCAACGCGTCCAACAAGGGCGAACCGGTCATCCTCGACCTGGAATCGCCGGCCGGCCAGGCCTATGACGACACCGTCGGCCGCCTGTTGGGCGAAGACCGCCCGATGCGTTTCATCACCCTGGAGAAGAAGGGTTTCTTCAGCAAGCTGTTCGGAGGTTGAGCATGGGCCTGTTCGATTTCCTCAAGGCGAAGAAGAACACCGCCGAGACCGCGAAGAACCGCCTGCAGATCATCATCGCGCAGGAACGCAATTCGCGCGGCGCTCCGGATTACCTGCCGCTGCTCCGCCGTGAACTGCTGGAAGTGATCAAGAAATACGTCAACGTCGACGTCGATGCGGTGAAGGTCGACCTGATCAAGGATGGCGACCACGATGTGCTGGATATCTCGGTCGCGTTGCCCGAAGGCAATACCTGACGAGACCGACGTGGTCGGGTGGAGCCTGCTCCGCTCGATATTGTCAGGTCAGGAACGAAAGGCAGCGGAGCAAGCTCCGCTCTACGCATGACGCCCGACGACACTGCTGCCATCGATGGGAACGCCGGGGTGATGCGGGTGCGCGAGCTGCCGCCCGGCGCTGCCGATGCGCTGCTTGCGTCCCATGGCCTGTCGCTCCATGTCGTCGACGATGGCGCACCGATCCCCGGCAGCTTCTGGGGCGAACCCGAGGCCGGCGTCATTGCCCACAACGTCTACGTGCGCGGCGATACGCCCGTGCACTCGATGCTGCACGAAGCCTGCCACCTGATCGTGCTGCCGGACGAGCGCCGCGCGCAGGTGCATACCGACGCCACCGATTCGGTGATCGAAGAAGACGCCACCTGCTGCCTGCAGATCATCCTGGCCGACGCGCTGCCCGGCGTGGGGCGCAAGCGCCTGATGGCCGACATGGATGCCTGGGGCTATACCTACCGCTTGGGGTCGACACAGGCGTGGTTCGAGCAGGATGCGGATGACGCCCGCGCCTTCCTGAAGGATCGCGGATTGCCCCACCTCTGAGCCCCTCTCTGTAGGAGCGACGTCAGTCGCGACCGTACGCCTTCCGGTCCCGGGGGACCCGATGCCTCCGCGGTTGGACACCGACGCTACGCGCTCGCGACTGACGTCGCTCCTTCGGGGGAACAGGCGCCGCACTTGCCGCCCTTCGCCCGTCTCACTACCCTTCGGGTTCCCGTGCCAGCCGAACCCCGAAGGACGCCCCGTGAAGCATCGCCACCTCCTGCTCGCCCTCGCCGTCGGCGTGAGCATCGCCACGCTCGCCGCCTGCAAGAAGGACGAGCCTGCCAGCGACAAGGCCGCCACACCCGCGGCGCCGAAGGGCGAGACCGCCGACCAGTTCATCGCGCGCGTCAACGACGAGTTCAAGAAGATGTATCCGGAGCTGACCGCCGCGCAGTGGCTGTCCAGCACCTACATCAACGATGACAGCCAGCTGCTGGCCGCCAAGGGCAACGAGCGCTACCTCACCCAGCTCAACAGCTGGATCGAGCAGGCGAAGAAGTTCGAAGGCCAGCAGATGTCGCCCGAGACGGCGCGCGCCATCCAGTTGCTCAAGCTGGCCACCGCGATGCCGGCACCCAAGGATCCGGCCAAGCTCGCCGAGCTGACCCAGATCGCCACGAAGATGGAAGGCACTTACGGCGCAGGCACCTACTGCACCGGCGAAGGCGATGCGAAGAAGTGTCGCCAGCTTGGCGAGCTGGAAGACGTATTGCGCAGCAGCCGCGACTACGACGAACAACTGGACGCGTGGCAGGGCTGGCACACCATCGCCCAGCCGATGCGCGGCGACTACACCCGCTTCGTCGAACTGGTGAACGAAGGTTCCAAGGAAATGGGCTTTGCCGACGCCGGCGAAATGTGGCGCAGCGGCTACGACATGACCCCGGCCGAAATCGCCGCCGAGACCGATCGCCTGTGGGGCCAGGTCAAGCCGCTGTACGAGCAGCTGCACTGCTATACCCGAACCAAGCTGCAGGCGACCTACGGCGTGGAGAAGGGCCAGGTCAACGGCCTGCTGCCGGCCCACCTGATGGGCAACATGTGGCAGCAGGACTGGGGCAACCTGTGGGACGTGCTGGAGCCCTACAAGGGCGCCGGCAGCCTCGACATCACCGGCGCGCTGGAGAAGCAGTACCAGGCCGATTACCAGGCCGCCCTCGCGAAGGCGGGTCCGGGCCCCGGCACCGATGCGCTGTTCAAGGCCGAGCGCGAGGCGCAGCTGCAGGTCGCCAGGCAGATGACCGAGCGCGCGCAGGACTTCTACACCAGCCTCGGCATGCCGAAGCTGCCCGAGAGTTACTGGGCGAAGACGCAGTTCATCAAGCCGATGGACCGCGACGTGGTGTGCCACGCCAGCGCATGGGACATGAACATGGCCGGCGACGTGCGCACCAAGATGTGCATCAAGCCGAACGAGGAAGACTTCACCACCATCTACCACGAGCTCGGCCACGTGTACTACTACCTGGCCTACAACAAGCTGCCGCCGCTGTTCCAGACCGGCGCGCACGACGGCTTCCATGAAGCCATCGGCGACACGATGGTGCTGGCGATGACGCCGGACTACCTGAAGTCCATCGGCATGGTCGATGCGACCGCGCAGAGCAACGAAGCACTGATCAACGCCCAGATGCGCATGGCGCTGGCAAAGGTGTCGTTCATGCCCTTCGGCCTGATGATCGACCGCTGGCGCTGGGGCGTATTCGACGGCAGCATCAAGCCGGCCGACTACAACAAGGCATGGTGGGACCTGAAGGCGAAGTACCAGGGCGTGGCGCCGGCCACCGCGCGCGGCGAGGACTTCTTCGATCCGGGCGCGAAGTACCACGTGCCGGGCAACACGCCCTACACGCGCTACTTCCTCTCGCACGTGCTGCAGTTCCAGTTCTACAAGGGCCTGTGCGATGCGGCCGGCTACAAGGGCCCGCTGTACAACTGCAGTTTCTACGGCAACAAGGCGGCGGGCCAGAAGTTCTGGGCGATGCTCGAAAAGGGCGCCAGCCAGCCGTGGCAAGGCACGCTGAAGGAACTGACCGGCACCGAGAAGATGGATGCGGGCGCGGTACTGGAATACTTCGCACCGCTGCAGGAGTGGTTGAGGCAGCAGAACGAAGGCCAGACCTGTGGCTGGCAGACGCCGGCCACGGTCGCCGCACCGGCGCCCGCGGCACCTGCGAAATCGTAAGCTCGCCACCGGGACGGGCCGCACGTGGCCCGTCCTTCTTTCCGGAAACGACATCGCAAGGATGACCGACGCATGAAATCCGCCCCGACGCTCGGCCTGCTGGCCGGCCTGTTGCTGGCCTCGCCCCTCACCGCCTTCGCAGGCATCGACCAGGTCGCCGGCGAAGCCAGCCGTACGCCGGTGCAGGCCACGCCGGTATGGAAGTGGGCGCAGTTCCCCGCCCGCAGTGCGACATCGCTGGACTACCGGGAAATGCGCCTTGAGCGCCTCGTCGAGCTGGAGCGCAAGAACGGCCGTGCGCAGGTGAAGGCCACGCAGATCGGCCTCGCACGCCACCTGTCGACCGAAGGCATCGCGCGCACGACGCCCGCACTGCGCTGGATTCCCCTGAAGAATGGGGGTGCGGTCGCACGCCTGCAGGTCGCATCACCGGATGCGCTGGGTCTTCGCGTCGGCCTGCAGGTCGGCGGGCTGCATCCGCACGCCGAGCTGAGGTTCGCAGGCTCGGACGAGCCGGGACGCGTCATCGCCAAGGTCACCGCGGCCGAAGCGCAGTCGCTCGCGGATGGAAATGGCCTGTACTGGACGCCCGCCACCGATGGCCAGACGCAGATCATCGAGATCTACCGTCCCGCGCACGTCAAGGCGACGCAGGCCCGATTGCAGGCCCCGCAGGTCTCGCACCTGGTCACCAACAGTCGCAACGACTTCAAGATCATCGAGAAGGTGGGCGAATCGGGCACCTGCAACATCAACGCCGTCTGTCGCGTCGATCAGCTGGGTCCCGCGTACGTGCAGGCCAAGAACGCGGTGGCGCACATGGTGTTCGTCGAGGCCGGCAAGAGCTACATCTGTACCGGCACGCTGCTCAATGACACGACGGCGTCCACCCAGGTCCCCTATTTCTATTCGGCCGCGCACTGCATTTCGGACCAGACCGTCGCCAACACCTTGAACACGTACTGGGGTTACGAGAACACGGGCTGCACCACCGCCAATGGCGTCAAGCAGAATCCCCTGACGGGCGGCGCGGACATGTTGTTCGTCGACAGCGCGAGCGACGCCCTGCTGCTTCGCCTCAAGAATGCGGCACCCGCAAGCGCGACATTCGTCGGCTGGGATGCCAGCCCGGTCGCGTTGAACGCGGACGTGGTCGCTATCCACCACCCCGCCGGCGATGCCAAGAAGGTCTCGCTCGGCAAGTCGATGACGGGCAGTCCCTATCCGGAACGGTTTGCCGCCGGCTGGCTGGAAGGCACGACGGAGGGCGGAAGCAGTGGCTCGGGCATCTTCACCCGCTACAGCGACAATTCCTATCGCCTCCGCGGTGGGCTGTACGGCGGCTGGGCGACGTGCGCGAACGCCGGCAACCTCAGCAACTCGCAGAACCGCGACTTCTATTCCCGCCTCGACTTGATCTTCCCGCAGATCAAGCAGTGGATCGCGGCCGATCCCGTACGCGAGAACAGTTCGCAGCCGTTGGTGCGTTCGTCGACCGCCGTCGCGCAGGGCCAGGGCGCCCGCGTCGCGCCCGTCACGCAGACGCTGACGCCGCCGGCACCGACGACGCCCGCGCGCCAGCGACCCGCGCCCGCTTTCAGGCCGATCCGGCAGGAACGCTGACCCCGCCCGTGACATCAAGAAAAGGCCGGCCATCGCCGGCCTTTTCTTTTCGCACACCTGGACTTCATCACCGGCTCACCTAGCCGCACGAGGCTGCCCTCCATCGCCTCCACGTCGCGCGCCATGCCCACCATCTTCACCCACGCCCTGCTTCCGCTGGCCGCAGGCGCCGCGCTGGGCACCGCGCGCCTGCCGCCCCGCCTGATCGCCGCCGGCATGCTGACGGCCGTGCTCCCCGATGCCGATGTGGTCGCGTTCAAGCTCGGCATCGACTACGCGCATGCCCTCGGCCACCGCGGCGCCAGCCATTCCCTCATGTTCGCGTCGCTGTGCGGCATGATCGCTGCGTGCGGTGCGCGGTGGTTCGGGGCGCCTGCACGCACGACGTTCCTGTTCATCGCACTGTCTGCCGCCTCGCATCCGTTGCTGGACATGTTCACGGACGGCGGCCTCGGCGTAGCGCTGTTCTGGCCGTGGTCGGATGTGCGTCATTTCGCGCCGTGGCGGATGATCGAGGTGTCGCCGTTCGTCAACCGGTTCTTCAGCGCGCGCGGCATCGACGTCTTGCTGTCGGAACTGCGCTGGGTGTGGTTGCCGGTGCTGACGTCCGCAGGATTGTTGATGTGGCTACGTCGCCGGCAAGCGACGCTGTAGGAGCGACGTCAGTCGCGACCGCACGAATGGACTTGTCGATGAAGGTCGAGAAACGCAGGGTGGCGGCGACCAAGCTTTCCAAGTCATCCTTGTTCTCGGCATGGACTCGCTGCGGTCGCGACTTACGTCGCTCCTACATAGAAGCGCACCGACTCAATTCACGTCCGGCGCCGCGTCCGGCTTGCTGGCCTTCATCTGCTCGGCGAGCTGCGCCTCGAACTGCTCCAGCGTCAGCCCCTGCGCGGCCGCCTCGATCACGGCGGTGTCGCGCAGTTCGTCCGAGTAGACCAGCCGCACCGGCTGGCCCTGTGCCTCGTGCAGGGCGGCGGCCTGCTTGATCATCGCCAGTACTTCGGCCGCGCTGTCGGAACTGCCGGCGATGCGGCCGTCGAGCCCCAGCACCCATACGCCGGCCTGGCGCACCACGCCGGCCAGCAGCTCGCCCTCGGGATTGCGCAGTTCCGCATGCGGCTCGATGGCCGGTGCATTCGCGCGTGCCTGGTTGTGCGCCTTGGTCGCCTTGCGCTTCTTCGCCTCGCGGCGGGCCTTGGACTGGATGGACATGGAAGTTCTCGCAGGACGTCAGAGTTGATCGGTGGGTTCCAGCGCAGCCGGGTTGCGCGGACACGCGAGTCGGCGGCGGTGGGCATGGGCTTCCCACTGCCACATCAGCCAGCCCAGCAGCACGAAGCCGGCCATCCCGAGCGCCAGGTGCAGGCCATGATGGCTCAACAGCGGTGACAGCACACCGGCGATGACGGCATTGACGATCAGGTTGCTGAAGGCCTGCAGCGACGAGGCCGCACCGCGCTGGCGCGGATACATGTCGAGGATCGCCAGCGTCAGGATCGGGAAGACCAGCGCCACCCCCAGCGCCGCCAGCATCATCGGCAGCACCGCCCACGGCACGCGGATGTGGTCGCCGGCCCAGGCGTTGTAGCCCACGTTGGCCAGCATCGCCAACGCCATGCAGGTGTAGCCGATCTTCACCAGCCGGGTGCCTTCGATGCGCCCGGCGGCACGACCCGACAGGAACGCACCCAGCACCATGCCGCCGATCGTGGGCAGGAACAGCCACGCGAACTGCTGTTCGTCCAGGTGCAGCAGGTCCATCACGAATGCAGGCGCCGAGGCGATGTACAGGAACAGTCCCCCGAAGCTCAGCGAACCCGCCGCGGCCAGCCGCAGGAAGCGCGGATTGCGCGCGATGCCCACGTAGTCGCGCAGCAGGATGCGCGGGGACACCTTGAGGCGGGCCTGCGGCGGATGCGTCTCCGGCAGCCACCCCACCACGGCCACGATCAGCAGCAGGGAGAAGCCGGCCAGAAACCAGAAGATCATCGGCCAGGCGCTCCAGCCGAGGATCCAGCCCCCCACGATCGGCGCGATCGCCGGTGCGATGCCGAAGATCATCGACACCTGGCTCATCAGGCGTTGCGCATCGTCGCCATCGCGCGCATCGCGGATGACCGCACGGCCGACGATGAAGCCGACGCCGGCCGACAGGCCCTGCACGGCCCGGAACAGCAGCAGCGTGCCCATGTCGGTGGCCAGCGCGCAGCCCACCGACGCCAGCAGGAACACGCACAGCCCGCCCAGGATCACGCGCCGGCGACCGAACGTGTCCGACAGCGGGCCGTGCACCAGGCTCATCAGCGCATAGGTCAGCAGGTAGACACTGATGGTCTGCTGCATCGCCACCTTGTCCGCGCCCAGGTGCGCGCCCATCGCCGGGAACGCGGGGAAGATGGTGTCGATGGAAAACGGGCCGAACATCGCCAGCCCGCCCAGCAGCAGGGCCAGGCGGCGGTTGGAGATGGCGTGGGGGGCACTCATTGCGGGGGAACTCCGGACAGTCACGGCACGGCTGCATGAACAGGCCGCGCCGGGCTGCACATGGTAAGCCCAAACCGCCGGTGGCCCGCCCCGACGGGCTATAATCCGCCGGCAAGACCAGGTGGGAGAAGCCCGTCGCCCGCGACGTGCTGCCGAAGGCGCAAACGCCCGTAATCGCTCAGGCCCGATACCACCGCTGCCGCAAACACTCTGGAGAGACCGGTCGCCCTCGTGGCCGCACCGGCGCCGAAGGGGCACGAAGCACGCGACCTCCTCGTCGGCGCGCTTCCAAACTCTCAGGCAAAAGGACAGAGGGGCACCCCACGTGCGGCTTCCGCACGCTGGCCCTATTCGCCCTTCCGGATGCCTGCCATGTCGAACACCCCCTCCCTGCGCGAGCTGGAACACCACGGCGCGTTCCTCGAACGCCACATCGGCCCCAACGACGCCGAGATCGCGCACATGCTTCGCGTGGTCGGCCACGATTCGCTGGACGCAATGACCGACGCCATCGTGCCGGGCAGCATCAAGTCGGCGCAGCCGCTGGCGCTGCCGGCGCCGATCAACGAGGAGGAAGCCCTGGCCAAGATCCGCGCCGTCGCCGACCGCAACCAGGTCTTCCGCAGCTTCATCGGCCAGGGCTACTACGGTACCCATACGCCGAAGGTCATCCTGCGCAACATCCTCGAGAACCCGGCCTGGTACACCGCCTACACGCCTTACCAGGCGGAGATCTCGCAGGGCCGCATGGAAGCGCTGATCAATTTCCAGACCATGGTCACCGACCTGACCGGCATGGAAATCGCCAGCGCCTCGCTGCTGGACGAGGCGACCGCCGCCGCCGAGGCGATGACGCTGGCCAAGCGCTCGGCCAAGTCGAAGTCGAACACCTTCCTGGTCGCCGGCGACACCCATCCGCAGACGCTGGAAGTGCTGGCCACGCGCGCCGAACCACTGGGCATCACCGTCGACGTGGTGCGCTCCACCGACGCCTTCCACGAGAAGCTCGCCGCCGGCGACTACTTCGGCGTGCTCGTGCAGTACCCCGCCTCGAGCGGCTGGGTCGAGGAGTGGTCGAAGGACGCCGACGCCATCCATGCGCACAACGCGCTGTTCGTCGTCGCCACCGACCTGCTGGCATTGACCCTGCTCAAGCCGCCGGGCGAGATGGGCGCCGACATCGTCATCGGCAACTCGCAGCGCTTCGGCGTGCCGTTCGGCTTCGGTGGCCCGCACGCCGCGTTCATGGCCTGCCGCGACGCCTACAAGCGCAGCATGCCGGGCCGCCTGATCGGCGTGTCGGTCGATGCCGAAGGCAAGCCGGCTTATCGCCTCACCCTGCAGACGCGCGAGCAGCACATCCGCCGCGAGAAGGCCACGTCCAACATCTGCACCGCGCAGGTGCTGCTGGCCGTGATGGCCAGCATGTACGCCGTCTACCATGGCCCGGAAGGCCTGGCGCGCATCGCCGGCCGCGTCGCCCGCCTCACCGCCATCCTCGCCGAGGGCCTGCGCACGCTGGGCTATCCCGCCGTGCATGCCAGCGCGTTCGACACGCTGTGCATCGAACCGGGCGATGCCCGCGACGCGATCCTGGCGCGTGCCAAGGCCGCCCGCCTGAATCTGCGCGTGCGCGGCAACGGTTCGCTGTGCATCTCGCTGGACGAAACCACCACCCGCGCCGACATCGACGCGCTGTGGGGCGTGTTCGCCGCTGAAGGCGCCACGCTGCCGTCGGTCGACGCGCTGGACGCCAGCGCCCCGTCGCTGATCCCGGCCGCCCTGCGCCGCACCAGCGCGTTCCTGACCCACCCGGTGTTCAACACGCACCACAGCGAACACGAACTGCTGCGCTACATGCGCGCGCTGTCCGACAAGGACCTGGCCCTGGACCGCACCATGATCCCGCTGGGCAGCTGCACCATGAAGCTCAACGCCACCGCCGAGATGATCCCGGTGACGTGGCCGGAGTTCGGCAATATCCATCCGCTGGCACCGGCCGAGCAGGCCGCGGGCTACACCCAGCTGATCGACGAGCTGGAAGCCATGCTGGTCGAATGCACGGGCTACGACGCCGTCAGCCTGCAGCCGAATTCCGGTGCGCAGGGCGAGTACGCCGGCCTGCTCGCCATCCGCGCCTACCACCGCGCGCGCGGCGAAGCGCATCGCGACATCTGCCTGATCCCCGAATCCGCGCACGGCACCAACCCGGCCAGCGCGCAGATGTGCGGCATGACCGTGGTGGTCACCAAGTGCGACGCCAACGGCAACGTCGACGTGGAAGACATCCGCCGCGCCGCCGAGAAGTACAGCGACCGCCTGGCCGCGATCATGATCACCTACCCGTCCACGCACGGCGTGTTCGAGGAAGACGTGGTCGCCATCTGCGACATCGTCCACCAGCACGGCGGCCAGGTATACACCGACGGCGCCAACATGAATGCCCTCGTCGGCGTGGCCAAGCCCGGCAAGTGGGGCTCGGACGTGTCGCACCTCAACTTGCAC
Source organism: Pseudoxanthomonas sp. (assembly GCF_002863005.1). GTDB lineage: Bacteria > Pseudomonadota > Gammaproteobacteria > Xanthomonadales > Xanthomonadaceae > Pseudoxanthomonas_A. The sequence continues at coordinate 63,751 of NZ_PKDG01000021.1, read as the reverse complement.
AAGACGTTCTGCATTCCGCACGGCGGCGGCGGCCCCGGCGTGGGTCCCTGCGCGGTGAAGGCGCACCTCGCGCCGTACCTGCCGAAGAAGCTCGGCGGCGAAGGCGACGTCGGCATGGTCAGCGCGGCCAGCTTCGGCAGCGCCAGCATCCTGCCGATCAGCTGGATGTACATCACGCTGATGGGCGCGGCCGGGCTGCGCAAGGCCACGCAGGTGGCGCTGCTCAACGCCAACTACGTCGCCAAGCGGCTGGAAGCGCACTACGAGACGCTCTACACGGGCCGCAACGGTCTGGTCGCGCACGAGTGCATCCTCGACCTGCGCCCGCTCAAGGACGCCACCGGCATCAGCGCCGAGGACGTCGCCAAGCGCCTGATCGACTTCGGCTTCCACGCGCCCACGCTGAGCTTCCCGGTCGCCGGCACGCTGATGGTCGAGCCGACCGAAAGCGAATCGCAGCACGAGCTGGACCGCTTCATCGACGCGATGATCGAGATCCGCGAGGAGATCCGCGCGATCGAGGACGGCCGCCTGGACCGCGAGGACAACCCGCTCAAGAACGCGCCGCACACCGCCACGATGGTGATGGCCAGCGAATGGACCCACGCCTATCCGCGCGAACTGGCCGCGTTCCCGCTGGCCACGCTCAAGCAGCAGAAGTACTGGCCGCCAGTCGCGCGCGTGGACAACGTCTACGGCGACAAGAACGTCATGTGCGCCTGCATCCCGGTGGATGCGTACAAGGACGAAGTAGACGCCTGAGCGAGGCGCCTTGGATGACGAAGAAGCCCCGCCAAAGCGGGGCTTCTTCTTGCGACCTTCGCTGGGTAGTCAAGGGCGAGCCGATGTCCGCGAAGCGGACATCGGCCTGATTCAACGGAGGTGACCGCCTGTTGGAACTCCATTGCGTCACCCGCTGACGACGTTGGGCTTCGGCTCCTGGCATAGCCTTCCATGGAAACAGCACTAAACCCTATAGCCTGAGCCAAGCTGCTGACGTCGAGCTTCAGAAGTCCCACCGGCCAGTGATGGAAAGCGGCACCGAGACGCGGCTGCCGGTGTCGTTGATGGATGCCAGACCGAGTCCGGCGATCGCGGAATCGTCGTCGGAAAGATCGCCGATGTAGTTCACCCCTGCGGCGAGCGTCATGCTGAAGCGTTCGGTGAACGAGATCTGCGCACCGGCTTCGAGTCCGCCGCTCAGCGCCCAGTCCTTCTTGTAGAACGGCGCGTTCGGAATCGTGATCGCAGCGTCGGGAATCTCGAAGGTGGCCCGGATGTCGTCGGTTTCAGTCGCGCCGACTCGCGCCGCGATGAACGGCCTGACCCGGCGACCGTCGCCAAAGAAGTGCCGGTAGCCCACCTCCCACGTGTACGCGTTATAGCCCGAGAACCTGCCGAAGACGTCCAGCTCGGTATCGAGCGCCGGCACATAGGCGGCACCGACGCGCACGCGACCATCATCGGCGCTGGTCTCCCTGGCCTGGAGGAATACTTCGCTGCGGTCACTCAGTCCATAGCCCGCTTCCAGACCCCAGGACATGGCGTTGCCGTAGATCTGATCGTGGCTGCGGGAGCGGATGCGCAACTCCGCGCTGACGCCTGCCAGTGCGGGATTCAACGGGCCGAGATCCGGCACTGGCGCCACAGCGCCGGTGTGGACGTCGCCGCTGACCGGCATGTCGACGCCACCGAGCACCGACATCGAGAATTTTCCCTGCTCGGGACCCGTTGCGAACGCCGGCGCTGCCGCCATCAGCAAGGCAGCGCCAAGAAGTTTGATCTGCATGTCCCTCTCCCATCAGAGCAAATGACGCCTACCGACTGTAGGCACGTGCGTTACGCATGAGTGGTCGAAGCGGATTCAACGACGCGCAGGACGTAAGCGTCCCTTCCAGAGCTCCTCACGCCGTCTCCACATTGCTGTATGCGCTTGTCGTTCGGGGGAGCCACCGCGACACCCTGCGGGCATCTCCGATACTGGTTGCGTGTGGATTCGACCTACGGGTAGACGTGTCGATGAAAGTCGTCATCAACGGAGCGGGTATCGGGGGCACCGCCCTCGCCTACTGGCTGCACAGGCTCGGCCATGATGTGACGCTGGTGGAGCGTGCGCCCCGGCTGCGCAGCGTCGGGTTCGTCATCAACCTCTGGGACATCGGCTACGACGCGCTGGAAAAGATGGGTTTGCTGCCCGCACTGCTGGAGCAACAGCACGTTGCCGACGCGTTGCGCATGGTGGATGCCGCCGGGCGTACCCGTGGCGGGTATCCGTCCAGCGTGCTGAAGACGGCCCTGGGTGTGCGCCTTCGCGACTACGCGACGCTGCTGATGCGGCTGCCCGTCTTCCCCACGCTCCTGATGGGGCGCTACTTTCACGACGAAGCGACGTTGCCGGATTACGGAATCTGAGGCACACGCTCAGCGCGCGGCCGCCAGCGCCACGGCATCCGCGCCTGCGGGGAAGCGCAGGTGCCCGCTGGCGTCATGGACCGCGGCCCAGACCGCCTGCGCGACATCGGTTTCCAGGGTGAAGGCACTGGCATCGGTGAAGCCCGCGAATACGTCCTGCGCATAACGTCCATACGCTTCGGGCACCAACCCGCGCATGCGCTCCTCGCCGTTCGCCGCGAAGCGCGTGGTGGGTGCATAGCCGGGTTCGACCAGGCGCACCGCCACGTCGAACGCGCCCAGTTCGTGCGCGAGCGAGGTGGTGAACCCTTCGATCGCCGTCTTGCTGGCGGTGTACGCCGCCACCAGCGGCATCGGCGCCAGCGTCGCACTGGAGGTGACGTTGACGATGATGCCGGCACGACGCGCGCGGAACTGCGGGATCACTGCCTGCGTCATCGCCATCGTGCCGAAGGTGTTGGTCTCGAAGATCTCGCGCACGGTCGACATCGGCGTCGCCTCGAACGCGCCGAACAGTCCCAACCCCGCGTTGTTGACCAGCACGTCCAGCGGGCCTGCCGCCTCAAGGGCGATGGCGATGCTTTCGGGCTCAGTGACATCCAGCGCCAGCACGCGCACGCGCTCGTCGCTGGGCAGCAGTTCGGGGCGCGGCGTGCGCATGGTGGCGATCACGCGCCAGCCCTGGGCATGGAAGTGGCGGGCGGTCTGCAGGCCGTAGCCGGAGGAGCAGCCGGTGATGAGGATGGTCTTCATGGGTGACGTCCCGGGTGGTTGAACAGGCCGCCACGATAGGCGAGCATCCCCGGACGCTCCATTACATTCCGTCCACCATTCTTCTCGGATCGTCCGGATGTCCGACCCCCTCTCCGACATCGTCCGCCTGCTGCGGCCCCACGCGGCATTCTCCAAGGGCATCAGCGCCGCCGGGCCGCTGGGCCGTGCGCTACGCCACCTTCGGCGAGCCCAGCTTCTGCATCGTCCAGCAGGGCCGGTGCGTGCTGGCGGTCGACGGCGAAGAGCCGATCACACTGCAAGCCGGCGATTTCGTGCTACTGCCGGCCACACCGGGCTTCCTGCTCTCCGATGGCCAAACGCAGCTGCCCGCCCATATCGATCCCACCCGCGATCCACTGCCCGACCGCGACGTCCGCCATGGCCGCCAGGACGGTCCGCCGGATGTGCGATTGCTGGGCGGCTGGTTCTGCTTCGAATCGCATGAGCCTGCGCTGCTCGCCTCGCTGCTGCCCACCCTGGTGCACGTGCGCGGCGTACCGCGGCTGTCGAACGTCGTGACCCTGTTGAGCGATGAAGCGGACCACGACTGGCCGGGGCGCGCCGTGGTGCTGTCGCGACTGGTGGATCTGCTGCTGGTCGAATCCCTGCGCGCCACGCCGGGTGCGTCCGCTCCTCCGGGCCTCCTGCGTGGCCTGGCCGATGCGCGCCTGGCACCGTCGCTGCGCGAGCTGCACGCACGTCCGGCCCATGCGTGGACCGTCGAGCAGTTGGCACAGCGTGCCGCGTTGTCGCGATCTGCCTACTTCGAACGATTCAGCCGTGCGCTGGGCGTGGCACCGATGACTTACCTGCTCGCATGGCGGATGGCGCTGGCCCGCGCGTTGCTGCGTGAGGGCCACGCCAGCGTGGCCGAGGCGGCCGAACACGTGGGCTACCGCTCGGTGAGCACCTTCAGCATGGCGTTCCATCGCCACACCGGCCTGCCACCGCGTCGTTACGCCCGCCAGTACCCGGCGACAGCGCGCGCGGAGCGCGGCTAACATCGCCGCCATGGCCGACCTTACCGCTCTCGCCCTCGACGCCCTGATCTTCATCGGCCTGGCCTGGGCTACGTGGCGGCTGCTGGCGCGCTCGATCCCGATCGCCGTCATCCCGATCATCATCGGCCTGCTGCTGGCGGCCACCGGCGTGCTGCCCGCGGACTGGGGCGTGCCGTCGAAGCTCGGCGACCAGATCGGCTTCCTCGGCGTGCTGCTGCTCGCCTTCACCGCCGGCCTGGAAACCCGCGAATCCGCGCATCTTCCCAGCGCGCCCAATGCCGCGCCGCTGCCGCGTGCGCAGGCGCTGCGCTTCATCGCCAGCGCCGGCATGGCGCTGCTGCTGCCCTTCGTCGCCGGCACGCTGGCGGCGCATTACTACTTCACCGGCTTGCCGGGCTGGCAGGCATCGAAGGGGGGCGCATGGATGGGCTCGCTCGCGATCGGCCTGTGCATCGCGGTCAGCGCACTGCCCGTGCTGATCGGCATCATCCGCGAACTCGGCCCGCTGCACCGCCCGCTCACCCAGATCGCCCTGCGCATCGCCGTGATCGACGACGCCGTGCTGTGGACCGGACTAGCCCTGCTGTTGCTCGCGGCGGAAGGCGGCTCACTGCTCGCCAGTGCATCACTGGTCACCGCACTCGCGATCGGCACGCTCGTGGTGCTCGCCTTCGCAGGCCGGCTGGCGCAGCGCGCGCAGGCGGTACCGCCGGCGTGGGCGATGTGGATGGCGCTGCCGCTGTTCCTCGTCGCCGGTGCATGGGCCAGTTCCCAGCTCGGCCTGCATGCGTTGCTCGGTGCGTATTTCGGCGGCGCGATGGTGCCGCCGGCCTGGTCGCGTCGCGTGCCGGTCGAACGCGTCGGCCAGATAGCCCTGATCGGCATCGCCCCCCTGTTCTTCGGCCACAGCGGTTTGAAGATCGATGGCAGCGTGCTGGGCTGGGCTTCGCTGCAGGCCTCGCTCGCGCTGCTGGTGGTGGCGGTGGCCGCCAAACTGGTCGCGGTGATCACCTGCCCGCCGTCTGCCACGCTGTCGCGCCGCGATGCGCTCGCGGTCGGCGCGCTGCTGCAATGCAAGGGCCTGATGGAAATCGTCGCGGCCACCATCCTGCGCGACAAGGGCCTGCTGTCCGAACACGCCTTCGCCGCGCTGGTCACCCTGGCCGTGTTGTCGACGCTGCTCACCGGCCCGTTCTTCCGTGCGCTGGTGAAACACCGCGCCACCGCCGACGCACGCGACCGCCAGACGGTGTAATCGCGCTACGCGTCGCGATCATGCATCCAGATAAGGCCGCGTCGTCTCCGTCAGCCACGCCATGAAGGCCTGCACGCGCTGCGGCAGGTGGCGGCGATGCGCATACAGCAGCGTCACCGGCATCGGCTCCGCGGCGTATTGCGGCAGCACCTCCTCCAGCAGCCCCTGTTCCACCAGCGTGCGCAGGCCCGCGACCGGCGCCTGGATCAGGCCCAGGCCGGCGATGCACGCCGCTTCGTACGCATCGGAACTGTTGACCGTCAGCGCGCCTTCCATCGGCACGCTGGCGTAGCGCGTGCCGTCCCAGTATTCCCACCCATCGGGCTTGCCGCCGAACTGGCTGGAGTAATGGATCAGCCGATGCGCATGCAGATCGTCCGGCGACTGCGGCACGCCATGGCGTTGCAGGTACGCCGGGCTCGCGCAGGTCACCACGCGCAACTGGCCCAGCGGCCGCGCGATCAGGCTGGTATCGGCCAGCGTGCCCACGCGCAGTACGCAGTCGAAGCCTTCGCGCACGACATCGACGCGGCGGTCGGTGCAGCTCAGTTCCAGCGCGAGCTGCGGATGCTCGTGCAGGAACGCCGGCAGGTGCGGCAGCACGAAGTGCCGTGCGAAGCGCGCCGGCATGTCCACCCGCAACCGGCCGCGCAGTGCCTGCGGCGAACGCGCGAACAAGTGCTGCACCTCGTCCATGTCGGCCAGCAGGTCCTGGCTGCGCTCGTAGAAGGCCTGCCCGTCCTGGGTGAGCTGCACGCGACGCGTGGTCCGGTGCAGCAGCTGCGTGCCCAGCCAGGCTTCCAGCTGCTGCACGGCGGTGGACACGCTGGCCTTCGGCAGGCCGAGGCTGTCGGCCGCACGGGTGAAGCTGGCCATCTCGGCGACCCGGACGAAGGCCTGCATGGCATCGAGGCGATTCATGGCGGCTCCGGCGATTGTTCGCCCTTGGCGAACGGTCCAATCAGTCTAAGCCGATTTATCCGCCCAATCCCGCCCAATACAGTGCCTCCACGGTGAATCCACCGCCTTCCCCACTGGAGACCTGCCATGACCCCGACCACCTCCCCCCTCACCCTCATCACCGGCGGCAGCCGCGGCCTGGGCCGCAACATGGCGCTGGCCGTCGCCCGCCAGGGCCACGACGTGCTGATCACCTACCGCAGCCAGCAGGCGGAAGCCGAAGCCGTCGTCGCCGAGATCGAAGCCCTCGGCCAACGTGCCGCGGCGCTGCCGCTGGACGTCGGCCAGAGCGATACCTTCGACGGCTTCGCCGATGCCGTGCGTGCCCGCCTCACCGCCTGGGGCCGCGAACGTGTCGACCACCTGGTCAACAACGCCGGCATGGGCGTGCACGCGGGCTTCGCCGAAACCACGCGGGCGCAGTTCGATGCGCTGGTCGACGTGCACTTCAAGGGACCGTTCTTCCTGACCCAGGCACTGCTGCCGCTGCTCGCCGATGGCGGGCGCATCATCAACATCTCGTCCGGCCTGGCGCGCTTCGCGCTGCCCGGCTACGCGGCGTATGCGGCGATGAAGGGTGCGATGGAAGTGCTGACGCGCTACCAGGCCAAGGAACTGGGTGCACGCGGCATCGCCGTGAATATCGTCGCCCCCGGCGCCATCGAAACCGACTTCGGCGGCGGCGCCGTGCGCGACAACGCACAGCTCAACGCCTTCGTCGCCTCGCAGACGGCACTCGGCCGTGTCGGCGTGCCCGACGACATCGGTGGCGTGGTCGCCTCGCTGCTGTCGCCGGCCAACCGCTGGGTCAACGCGCAGCGCATCGAGGCGTCGGGTGGGATGTTTCTGTAACCCCGCGTGTGCAAGCGCCGTTCCCCTCTCCCTGCGTCAGCGGGGAGAGGGTGCCCGAAGGGCGGGTGAGGGGCGAACTGAGCCGAGGCAATCGACGTAACGCGTTGCCTCCACGTTCAGCGCTCGCCCCTCATCCGCCTTCGGCACCTTCTCCCCGCCACGCGGGGAGAAGGATGTTTCAGAACTCCACCTTCACCGACGCCTCACTGCGCTTCGCTTCGCCGTGGTAGACCGCTTCGATGTTGTTGCCATCCGGGTCGAGCACGAACGCGCCGTAGTAGCCGGGATGGTAGTCGCGCAGGCCCGGCGCGCCGTTGTCCGTGCCGCCATGCGCCAGCGCGACCTCGTGGAAGCGCTCGACCATCGCGCGATCCTGCGCCTGGAACGCGATGTGGTGGCGCCCCGTGAGCTTGCCGTCCGCCGCCTCGCTGCCGGCGGTGGAGACGAACAGCTCATCGGCCCAGAAGTAGCTCGCGTCCTCGCCGCCCATCGGAACGCCGAGCACGTCGAACACGGCGCGGTAGAAGGTCTTGCTGGCCTCCAGGTCGCGTACGACCAGCTGGATGTGGTCGATCAGGCGGCCGCGATGCAGTTCGTTGGTTTCCATTGCGTCAACTCCCGTGGACAGGGCGACAGTGATGCCACCGGATGCGGACAGCCAGTGTCCGCGACCGCGCGTGTGCACGTCGTCAACCGCTCCTAACGCGGCCTGCACGCGGCCACGACGATGATGCGACGGGCCACCCCGAGTGGCCCCCACGTCGTCCAGGAGACCCCCGATGGCTGCGCGCAAATCCCCCGCGAAATCTTCCCCCCACCCCACGGCCGACAACGCGGCGCGCGGCGAAGGCGGCGAACTCCACTTCAGCGCGGGCGGCAAGCATCCGCCGCTGACCACCAACCAGGGCATCCCGGTCAGCGACAACCAGAACTCGCTGCGCGCGCACGACCGCGGCCCCACGCTGCTGGAAGACTTCATCCTGCGCGAGAAGATCACCCACTTCGACCACGAGCGCATCCCCGAGCGCATCGTGCATGCGCGTGGCACCGGCGCGCACGGCTACTTCGAACTGACGAAGTCGCTGAAGAAGGTCACCACCGCGCGCGTGCTCACCGAAACCGGCGTGCGCACTCCCGTCTTCTGCCGCTTCTCCACGGTGGCCGGCGGCGCGGGCTCGGTCGACACGCCGCGCGACGTGCGCGGGTTCGCGGTGAAGTTCTACACGCAGGAGGGCAACTGGGACCTGGTGGGCAACAACATCCCGGTGTTCTTCATCCAGGACGCGATGAAGTTCCCGGACCTGGTGCATTCGGTGAAGATGGAACCCGACCGCGGCTACCCGCAGGCCGGCAGCGCGCACGACACGTTCTGGGATTTCATCTCGCTGACACCGGAAGCCTTCCACATGATCATGTGGGCGATGAGCGACCGCACGATTCCGCGTTCGCTGCGGATGATCGAAGGCTTCGGCGTGCACAGCTTCCGCCTGCTGGATGCCGAGGGCAACAGCACCTTCGTCAAGTTCCACTGGCGGCCCAAGCTGGGCATCCAGTCGACCGTCTGGGACGAGGCGGTGAAGCTGCAGGCCGCCGACAACGACTTCCACCGCCGCGACCTGTTCGAGGCCATCCAGAAGGGCGACTTCCCGGAGTGGGAGCTGGCCGTGCAGCTGTTCAGCGAAGAACAGGCGGACGCCTTCCCGTTCGATCATCTCGATCCCACCAAGCTGATTCCCGAAGAGCTGGTGCCGCTGACCGTGATCGGCCGCATGGTGCTGGACCGCTGGCCCGACAACTTCTTCGCCGAGACCGAGCAGGTCGCCTACTGTCCGGCCAACATCGTGCCCGGCATCGACTTCAGCAACGATCCGCTGCTGCAGGGCCGTCTGTTCTCGTACCTCGACACGCAACTCTCGCGCCTGGGCGGGCCCAACTTCCACCAGATCCCGGTGAATGCGCCGAAGTGTCCCTTCGCCAACCTGCAGCGCGACGGCCACTTGCAGATGCAGGTGCCGAAGGGACGGGTGAACTACGAACCCAGCAGCCTGCAGCCGGATACACCGCGCGAAACGCCGACCGGGTTCCGCAGCCATGCCAGCATCGCCGACGGCCGCAAGGGACGTGTGCGGCCGGAGAGCTTCGCCGACCACTACAGCCAGGCGCGGCTGTTCTTCCGCAGCCAGACCGCGCCAGAGCAGGCGCACATGGCGGGTGCGCTGGTGTTCGAACTGTCGAAAGTGGAAACCCCGCACGTGCGCGAGGCCATCGTCGGGCACCTGCGCCATATCGATGCGGACCTGGCCAAGCGCGTCGCCGACGGCCTGGGCCTGGACGCGCTGCCGCCCGCACCGCCGACCCCCGTGAAGCCACAGGACATGCCGCCGTCGCCCGCGCTGCAGATCATCGGCAAGATGAAGCCGACCCTGCAGGGCCGCTGCGTGGGGATCCTGGTGGACGATGGCTCGGATGCGGCGGCGATCGCCGCACTGCGCAAGGCGGCGGAAGCCGATGGCGCGCAGGTCAAGATCGTTGCGCCGAAGATCGGCGGTGCGACACTCGGCAACGGCAAGCGACTGCCGGCCGACGGACAACTCGCCGGCACGCCGTCGATGGTGTTCGACGCCGTGGCCGTGGTGCTGTCGGACGCCGCAGGCAAGGCCATGGCGGCCGAGGCCGCCGCGGTCGATTGGGTCCGTGATGCGTTCGGCCACCTGAAGGCGATCGCGCACGACGACGGCGCGTCGGCCGTCATCCAGGCCGCCGGTATCGGCAAGGACGCCGGCGTGGTGAAGGCGTCGGACACGGCCGCCTTCGTCAAGGCCGCACGCACCCGCCAGTTCGCGCGCGAACCCAAGGTGCGTACCCTGCCCTGATCTTCCCCAGCCCTCCGCCAGGTCATCACCCATGCCCGAGACCATCTACGACGCCCTGCACGAAAGCCATGAAACCCAGCGCTCGCTGTGCCGCCGCCTGCTGCGCTCCAAGCCGGGCACGCGCGAGCGGCTGGACCTGTTCACCGCGCTGCGCATCGAACTGGCGGCGCACGCGGCGGCGGAGGAGCGCTTCCTCTACGTTCCGATCCTCATGGACGACCGCGGCCTGAATTCCTCGCGGCACGCGCTGCACGAGCACCACGAGATCGACGAACTGGTCGAGGACCTCCAGTCCCTGGACCCGCGCCACGCGGCCTGGTTGAAGAAGGCGCGCGAGCTGTCGGAGAAGGTGCATCACCACCTGCGCGAAGAGGAGAAGAAGTTCTTCCAGGTCTCCGGCAAGATCCTGACGGCAACGAAGAAGACGCAGCTGGCACGCCAGTACCGTCGCGACCACGCGCGCATGCACAAGGAACTGGAAGCGGAGTAATCCGGCCCGCGACGGCGACCGCACCACGCGGTAGGCTGCGGTCATGGACTCGCTGATCGCCGCCGCCGGCCGCGCCCTGACCGCCGGCGATGTGCTGGGCGCGCTCAAGCACGTGGGCTGGCGCGACGATCCGGCGGCACTGGCGTTGCGCGGCGTCGCCATGGCGCAGCTGGGCGACTATGCGCGTGCGCGCGACCTGCTGCGGCGCGCCACGCGCGGCTTCGGTCCGCGCGAGCCGCTGGCCCGCGCCCGCTGCATGGTGGCCGAAGCGGAGGTGGCGCTGGCCCTGCGCGATTTCGCCGCCGCGCCACAGCGGCTGGAAGACGCCGCGCAGGCGCTGGCCGCGCGCGGGGACCGCGCCAACGCCCTGCATGCACGACTGATCGCACTGCGCCGGCACCTGCTGCTGGGCCGGCTGGACGCGGCACGCACCACGCTGGACGCGCTCGATCTCGAGGGCGCACCCGCTGCGCACCATGCCCTGGCTGCGCTCGCCGCCGCCGAGATCGCCCTGCGCTCGCTGCGCACGCGCGACGCGCGGCTGGCGCTGCAGCGCGCAGAAGCGGCCGCAGGGCATGCGGGCATTCCCGCACTGTCCGCCGAGATCGCACAGCTCCGGGCGAGCCTGCAGCGCCCCGCCGCGCGCATCCTGCACGCCGGCCACGAACAGCCCGTGACACTGGACGAGGTCGAAGCCCTGCTTGCCTCCGGCACGCTGGTGGTCGATGCCCTGCGCCACACGGTACGCGATGCCCACGGCGCGGCATCGCTCGCGCGGCGGCCGGTACTGTTCGCGCTGTTGCATGTGCTTGCCGCCGCGTGGCCGGGCGATGTCGACCGCAACACCCTGATCGCGCGCGTGTTCCGCACGCGTCATCCCGACGAAACGCACCGCGCGCGCCTGCGGGTGGAGATCGGACGCCTGCGCCGCCTGCTCGCGCCGTTCGCCGACCTCGCCGCCAGCGCGCAGGGCTTCCAGTTGTCGCCGCATGGCGCGCGCAACGTCGTGGTGCTGGCGCCTCCTGTCGATGGCGAACAGGGGGCGCTGCACGGGCTGCTTGCCGACGGCATGGCGTGGTCCACCTCGGCGCTGGCCCTGGCCACCGGCGACAGCCAGCGTTCGGTGCAGCGCGCGCTCGCCGACATGGAAGCCGCGGGCCAGGTGCGCGCGATCGGTCGTGCGCGCGCACGGCGCTGGGTGGCGCAGCCGCTGGTCGGATTCACGACGATCTTGTTACTCCCCGCCTCGCCGTCGTCTGCGTAGATTGGCCTCGTCGCCCACCCAGGAGCCCGCCATGAACGACACACCGCGCCACGCAGTCCACGTCAGTCCTGCTGAAATCGCCCGCGAATACGGCCCCTTCGAAACGAGCCAGGGCGTGGCGGGCGTCACCTACGACGGCCACCATGTCTGGGCCGCCACCGGCGAGCGGCTGATCGCCATCGATCCGGCCGGCGGCGGGATCGCGCGCAGCCTGCCGCGTGCGGCCGATGCCGGCACCGCGTTCGACGGCACCCACCTGTACCAACTCGCCGAAGCGCGCATCGACAAGATCGATCCCGCCACCGGTGCGGTGCTGGCCTCGATTCCTGCCCCGGGCCAGGGCGGCGACTCCGGCATGGCCTGGGCCGACGGCAGCCTGTGGGTGGGCCAGTACCGCGAACGCCGCATCGTGCAGATCGACCCGGCCACCGGCGAAGTGCTGCGCACGCTCGAATCCGACCGTTTCGTCACCGGCATCAGCTGGGTCGACGGCGAGCTGTGGCATGGCACCTGGGAAGGCGACGACAGCGACCTGCGCCGCGTCGATCCGGCTGATGGACGCGTGCTCGAACGTCTGGAACTGCCGGCCGGCGTCCATGTCAGCGGCCTGGAATCCGACGGCGGCGACCTGTTCTATTGCGGCGGCGGTCGCAGCGGCCTGGTGCGCGCCGTGAAGCGGCCCGCGCGCACCGCCTGATCGCGCGCCGCACCCGCCCCCGCGCCCTCTTGTCCTTCATCCCCCCGATGCCCCGCGGCATCGGCGCGGGCAGGCATGCCCGCGCGCCCCTTCCCACCTCGATGGAGTCTTCCATGGACATGCCCGCACACCCTGCACACCCCGTCGCCACCCGAGATGCATGGCGCATCGCCCGCCTCGCCCTGCTCGCGCGCGAGAAGGAACTCACCCGCCTGCACGACGAGGTCGCGCGAGAACGCCGCGCACTGCCCTGGGTCCGTGTGGAGACCCCCTATGTGTTCGACACACCGCAAGGCACGCGCACGCTGGCCGAGCTGTTCGAGGGCCGCCGCCAGCTGATGGTGCAGCACTTCATGTTCGCGCCGGGTTGGGAACAGGGTTGCAAGAGCTGCTCCTTCATGGCCGACCACCACGCCGGTGCGCTCACGCACCTCGCCCAGCGCGACCTCACCCTGGTCGCGGTCTCGCGCGCACCGCTGGCCGATATCGACGCCTTCCGCCGGCGCATGGGATGGACATTCCCGTGGGTATCCTCGCATCGCACCTCGTTCAACCACGACTTCGGCGTGAACTTCAGCCAGGAGGACATGTCGCGCGGCGCCGTGGACTACAACTACAAGCGGCAGCCCTTCCCGCACGAGGAAGCCCCCGGCATCAGCGTGTTCGTGCGCGACGACGAAGGCCACGTCTTCCATGCCTACTCGCGCTACGGGCGCGGTGTGGAAGCGATGATGCACACCTACGCCCTGCTCGACCTGGCGCCGTTCGGCCGCGGTGAAGAGGGCGATGCCTACCCGATGGCCTGGGTGCGCCACCACGACCGCTACGACACCACGCCCGCCACCGCGTCCGGCGGATGCTGTGCCGCGAAACCCTGAGTCGACGCGCCATGCCGTTGCCCGATGCCTGGTGGCCTTGGCTCAGCATCGCCGGTCTGGGCGTGGTGCATGGCCTGAGTCCGGCGAATGGCTGGCTGTTCGTCGCGGCCATCGCCGCCGATTCCGGCGATGCGCACGACGTACGGCGCGCCCTGCTGCCCATCGCCATCGGGCACGCACTGTCGGTGGGGCTGGTCGTGGTGGTGGTGATGCAGGGCATCAGGCTGCCGCAGCAGCACCTGCTCGCCTTGGCGGGGAGCGGCCTGCTGGTCTTCGCGGCATGCAGACGCGTCGTGCGCCCACGCGCTGCCGCTCGCCATGCCGCCCCTCGATCGCACGCGGGACTTGCCGCCTGGTCCTGCCTCATGGGCACCGCGCACGGCAGCGGCCTGATGCTGGTGCCGGCGCTGATGCCACTGTGCATGACGGACGGACCTGCGCGCGCCATCAGCGCCACCGGGTCGCCTGCGTTGATGCTGACGGCCGTGGCAGTGCATCTGCTGGCGATGCTCGTGGCAACGCAGGTCGCCGCCGCTGGCCTCTGTCGCGGCCTTCGTTGCCGCGCGCGCTCGACGGACGCTGCCCGCACGCTGCTGCTCGGCCTGACGGGCGTGATGCTGATCGCGCAGCCCTGAAACGCTACGCGTTCTTTACGCGCCTGTCTCCGGAACGCATGGCGACGTTACGCACCACGGGCCTATCGTGACCACACCGCACACGCCGTGCGTCACGAACCGTTCCATGTCCATCCTGATCCTGCGCGGCCCGCATGCCGCGCTCCCCGACGTCCCCCTCCTCGGCCGCCCGCTGCTTGAACGTGCGAACGCCGTCGGCCAGTCATTGCGCTGTCGCGCCTTCGCCAGTGTCCGCCAGTTGGTTAGCGGCCTGCGACGCGCGCGCCGCGAGCGAACCGACCTGCTGCTGCTCGACGTCGGCGACCTGGCGATGCACGACGCAACCCAGAGCCGTGCCGTGCGCGACGCACTCGACGGCCTGCCTGCACCCTATATCGAAGTGCACGACGACGCCTCGCGCGTGCTGGAACCTCGCGTACAGCCCCAGCATGCACCGCTGGTGACCGTGATCCTGCGCAACGATCTCCCGCGTGCCTACGCGATGGCGCTACACATCGCACTGCGTCGCCTGCATCCCGCCCCTGCGGAGACCCTCCATGCCTGAGCCGGAGCCCCTCATGTCCATCCTCGTCATCCGCGGCCCCGAGCGCCACGACGCCCTCACGTCAGCCCCGCCGCCGTTGCCACCGTCGGTGCTCGGCGCGCTGGTGCAGCGCGCCGGCTGCGCTGGGCAGACGCTCGCCGTCCGCAGTTGCAGCTCCACCACCGAGGTCCTCACCGCCTTGCGTCTGGCCAACGAGTGGGGCGTACGCGCCACGCTGCTCGACCCCGGCGCGCTCACCGACCATCCGCTGTTGCAGCGCGCGGTGCAGGGTCTGGCCCATCCGTACGTGGAGGTCCACGACACGCTCGATGAAGGCGCCCTGCCCGCCGCCACCGGCCGCCGCCTCGCGGTCGTCGATGGCTACGGTGCGCGCAGTTACGCCTTGGCGCTGGAAATCGCGCTCGAGCAACTGGGCTGCACGGAATGCGAGTGCGATGTGCACGTCGGCACCTGACGCAGACGCTCGCGCATCCGTTCGCCGCTATTTCGCCGACTATGAGGTGTACGAAGGCGGACACTGCATCGCCTGGGGCCAGGTGGCGGCGCAGGTAGACGGCGGGGTGGCATCGGCCGACGCCATCGTGGCGACACTGCGCGAGGACGCTGCGCGCCAGCACGACGCGACGCCTGGCGCTATCCGGCTGCGTTGCGTGTGCCGGCTGTGATCGCGCACGCGAGACAGCGAATGTTCACCTGCTCATGTGACGCGTCGCCCAGTTTCCGGTGTAGTACACGCGCGCATTGACGCGGTCTTTGCGACCACGGCGCGACACTGCACACGTGGTCGATGCCGCAGCAGCGGCCTGCCGGATCCAGGTGAAACAGCCACGGCGGCCACAAGGGTACCGTTGTGCGAAGCCCTAGCTTCGCCCAGCTTGGCTGCAAGTGCGTCCCCGTCGAAGGATCGCTGGCGCGGTACCCTCTTCCCGAACGGATTCCCCACTCGCCCACGCCGTCCCCTTCTCCCCGCGAGGCGGGGAGAAGGTGGCCGAAGGCCGGATGAGGGGCGAGAGCGGTACGTCAGGCATCGTGGCCACCACCACCGCCACCACCGCCGCCATCACGCCCACGGTGCACATCGGCACGAGCGCGGGCGCACTCCCTTCGCACTGGCGTCTGGCGCGCATCACGCGCCCACGGCCCAGGTCAGGCGACACGCGCCTCATACGTTCGGCGGCAACGGGGTGGTGCGCACGCGCGGCACGACATCGACCGGCAGCGCCAGCGACTGAAGCTGGCAGAACGTCGCGTCGTAGGCCGCTACCTCCTCCTGGCACTGGCACAACGCGCGGAAAGGATTGCGTGCGGACAAGGCCTGGGCGGACGCGCGCAGGCGGTCGCCGTCGGGATGGGTCTGCACCAGCGCGGCAACCCACACGGTGAGGGCTTCCAACTGGCCGGTGGTGCGGGCGTCGCTGGCGTCCAGGCGGTCCAGCAGGGTGTGCAGGTGATGCTGCGAATACGACAACATGGGGCAGGTATCCTCGGGTGATTACCGTCGCCTGGCCCCTGTTCCAGCGTATCGGTCTCCCTACGTCACGCACGCCCTACCTGCATCCGGCCACGCGGAAACGGCCGGAGTCATGTGCCGTTGGGGGACACATGACGTCCGGCCTATGCGCGGTGTCGTATCAGCCGCGCAGATCGACGTCGGCGACCTTGTCCTGGTAATCCTCCTTGGGATCGACGCCGAACAGCAGCTTCACGCCCGCAAGCAGGCTGTGCTCGTTGAGCCAGATTTCCGCATGCTCGGCATCGAAACGCAGCAGCGCCAGTTTCGGATCATCCTTGCCGTCCTCGTACCACGCGGCGATGAAGGGATTCCACAAGCGCTCGATCACCGCACGGTCATCGTCGCGCACCAGCGAGCCCTGCAGGCTGGCGAACAGGTCATGTCCCATCGACGCGAACGCGGCCACGGCGCGCTGCGGTGATGCGGTGCGCTGCGCCAGCAGGTTGTCGGTGGAGGTGAAGATCCACAACGGACCCCGACCCTCGTGCTCCAGCAGCGCCGTCATCGGACGCGTGTGGCCATCTTCGGCCCCATCCAGGCCGATCATCATCGTGCGATCGGACTTGACCGCTTTCCACAACTTCTTCTCGAGTTCTTCAGGGGTATGCATCGCGTGGCGTCCAGGTCGGTGAAGCCCCGACGCTAGGCGCAGGGCCGTGGTGCCGGCGTCAACGCAGGCACCAGCCGTCAGCGCGGCGTCATGTTTGTCGTGCAGGCGTCACGGATGGTTCGCTGGTGCATGAACGGCACCGCGCGATTTCACCCGCCGTTCGCGACGCCCCGCGCAGCCTCACCCTGCAACCCCACAGGAGACCCGCCATGACCACCTCCCGTTACCTGCTCTCGCTCGGCCTGCTGTCGGTGATGTCCGCCGCTGCCGCGCAGAACTATGGTCCGCAGGATGAAGGCCGCCGCTTCAGCGACGGCAGCAAGGTCGAATGCCGCAATGTCGAAGTGCAGAAGAACACCCGCGATCCGAACCGCGTCGCCGGTACGGCCATCGGCGCCGTCGTCGGCGGCCTGCTCGGCAACCAGATCGGCAGCGGCAATGGCAAGAAGGTCGCCACGGTCGGCGGCGCCGTCGCCGGCGGCGCGATCGGCCGCAAGGTGCAGGGCAACAGCCAGGAGACGAAGGGCGACCGCATCGTCGAACGTCGTTGTGAGCGCGTCTATCGCTGACGGCGGTGCGCGACGCCTGAGGTGCCCGCCGGGCGCCTGCGGAGACGAGGCCGCAGGCGCCTTTTTTTGTTCGGCATTTCCGCCACCGCTCGGGCGCCGGGCTGACTAGCCGCGGAGTCCGCGCGCACGCTCGAGCGCGTTGCGTGTTGCGCGTTGTGCCGCGTCTCCCATGCGATCTGACCGAACATCACTACCTCACCCTGCCATCACCGCCGATGGCATGGAATCGATGTCCCTCCACCGCGCGAGTGATCCCATGACGCCCGGCACGCGTTCCAACCCGCACAGCGATGGCGAGAAGGCGAACACGCCCGACAAGCACCGCAACGATGATGCGACGTGGAAAGACCACGATCAGCCCGACATCCCGCACGAGGAGAAGACACCCCGCGATCCCGGACGCGATTACCCGGACGCGCGCGATACGGTGCCGCGCTGACCCCTGCCTGCCGTGCCGTCAGCGATCGGGCGGTGATGCGACCGCGAGTGCGTCGTGCAGGGCGTCCGCCGTGACCGGCCGCACGGCGCGTGCGCGCTCCTGACCCTGTTCCAGCAGCACGAGCGTGGGCCACAGGCGCACACCGAATGCGCGCCCGAGCGGACGACCCTTGCCGTCTTCCACCTTGAGATGGGTCAGGCCCGGCATGCGCGCGATCACGTCGCGGATCGCGGCCTGCGCGCCCTGGCAGTGTCCGCACCAGGACGCACCGAACTCCAGCAGCACCCTGCCCGGCATCGCCTCCACCGCGCTGCGCGTCGGCTCGGTAGGCAGGTAGTCCGCGCGGTAGGTCATGCCGCGGCGAGCGCCTGTTCGATGGCATCCAGGCGCGTGTTGGTCAGGTCCTTGCCGATCTCCGCCACGATGCGCTGCGTGGTTTCCTTGTGCAGCAACGGCCGCATGCGGCCGAGGGTGACCGGATCGGCGACCAGCACCAGGTGGTCGTACTGCTGCCGCAGCGCGCCGGAGTTCAGCCCTTTCGCGAGTTGCTTGGCGAACGTGGCTTCGTCGATCTGCCGGCTGGACGACTCGCCCGGCATGCTGCCGGCGGGGCCGTCGTCGTCCAGGTTCATCAATTCGAGCAGGTCGTACTGGTGCAGCGACACCGTGCCGTTCTCACCGCGGTTGCGGAACAGGCGCGCGCCCTCGCCGTCGGCCACGACAACCAGGGCGTCGGTGGGTAATGCCTTCATGGGATGACTCTCCTTGTGCAAATACAGGGCAGGCAGGCGCCGCGTCTCCGCGAGGAAGACGCGGCGCGATGCGGTTCGATGACTCAGTGCGGACGCTGGCGGTCGAGCGTGAACGCGTCGGCGACGGCGTGCTTGGCGCGCTCCCACGTCAGGCGCGAGCCGGCGCGGGCGCGGTCCCAACCGCGTTCCAGATCGCTGGCCAGGCTGTCGTCCCACTCGCGGTCGGCGTACTGCGCGCGGGCATAGGTGCCGTAGCGATAGGCCGAGCGGTAATCATCGAAGTCGTCGCCGTCCTGGCGGTACGGCGCGCTATCGAAACGCTGCGCGAACTGCTCATCGCTGCGCGCGTAGGCATTGTAGGTGCGGTCCGCACGCTCCCAGGCATCCTGCAGCGCCGGGCGCGCCTGCTCCCACTCCAGCCGCGATTCGCCGCGACGCTCTTCCCAGCCGGACTGCAGGCGGCGCTCGGTGTCTTCCCACGACTGCTCGGGGTACTCGCCGCGGGCCACCGCGCCGGCATGGTAGACGCCCGCGTAATCGCGCTGGAAGTCGTGTTCGTCCGAATAGTACGGACGCGTGCGCGAGGTCTCGCGCCAGTACTCGACTTCGCTGGTGGGATCCAGCCGCTCGGCCACGCCCTTGCCCGCGGCCGCGCCGATGACGGTGCCGGCGGCGGCGCCGATCAGCGTACCGATCGGTCCGAACACGGTGCCGGCCACGGCACCGGCGGCCATGCCACCGGCCACGCCGCCCACGCCCACGCCGACCGGGTGTGCGCCGGGTGCGCCGGAAAGGGGATCACGGTTTGCATCACGTTCTGAGGTATCGCGCGTCATCGTCATGTCCTTGCTGAAATAAGTGAGGGGAAAGACCGACGCAAGCAGCGTTGCGTGCGGCGTGCAGTCGATCTTCCCCATCGCGCGTGACCATCGTGTGCACTGGCTTCAGGTTGGTGCATACAGGGCGGCAACATCTGGCAATGCGCGGGCGATGCGCGTGCGCTACGGGTGCGATGTGTGCGCGCGGGTTGAGTGGGCGTGCGCTGACGGGACAGCGCCCCTCATCCGCCTTCGGCACCTTCTCCCCGTTGTCACGGGGAGAAGGAGAGCGGAGATTCGTGTGGATCGAAGGTTGCGTGGGCGTGCGCTGACGGGACAGCGCCCCTCATCCGCCTTCGGCACCTTCTCCCCGCTGTCACGGGGAGAAGGAGAGCGGAGATTCTTGTGGATCGAAGATTGAGTGGGCGTGCGCTGACGGGACAACGCCCCTCATCCGCCTTCGGCACCTTCTCCCCGTTGTCACGGGGAGAAGGGAGCGGAGATTCGTGTGTTGGTTCGACGGCTGCCCCCGGACTCACGCGGCGACGGGGGCGTCTTCCTTCTCGCGCGGCAGGCGGATGACGAAGATCGTGCGTCCGTCTTCCACGCGGGCGGTGACGTCGCCGCCGTGCGCGGAGGCGATCTCGCGCACGATGAACAGACCCAGGCCCAGGCTGGTGTGTTCACCGTGGTGGGCCTGGCGGGAGCCGCGGCGCAACGGATCGAACAGCGCGTTCAGGGCGTCGGTGGACAGTGCGTCGCCTGCGTTGCTGACGGCGATGCAGGCGCTGTCCTCGTCGCCGTCGACGGTGACGCGGATGTCGCCGCCCGCCTCGCCGTACTTTGCCGCGTTGGTGACCAGGTTGTGCACGGCCTCGCGCAGGCGGGCGTCGTCGAAGTGGCCGGACGCATCGTCGCATTCGACATGCAGGGTGAGGGTGACGTCGTGCAGCGTCGTGCGCAGCAGATCGACTTCGTCGCTGACGGCCGCCGCCAGGTCGCAGGGCGCACGATGCAGCGTCATGCCGGCGCCCAGCGTGCTCTTGCTGTAGTCGAGCAGGCCGTCGACCAGGCGGCTCAGTTGCACGCCCCCGTTGAGGATGCGTTCGGCCTGCCGGGCGTGCGGCGTGCCACGGGTGCTGTCCAGCAGGAATTCCGCCGTGCCCACCACCGCAGTGAGCGGACCCCGCAGATCGTGGCCCAGTGCACCGAGGAAGACGTTGCGCCACGACTCCACCGTGCGCGAGAACTCCACCAGCGACTCGGCCACGGCCTGGTCGATGGCTTCGTTGAAGCGGACCATGTCGTCGATGGAGGTGGCCAGCAGGGCTTCATCGGCCGCCCACCGCCGCAGCACCGAGGCGCGCAACGCGCGGTACTCGGCGATCATCTGGTTGACGCCGAACCCATCGTCCGCACGGCTGCGTCCGTGGCGGGTCGCGGCGGATTCGGGACCGGCCGGCGACGGCGCCCGCCCCTGCGACTTGGCGTGCTGCTGCGCCGAACTCTGTTCCGTCCGCAGGTCGGCCACGATCTCGCGCAGGATCAACGGAATGTCGTTGCGCAGCCGCTTGTGGTTCAGCTTCGCGCCTTCGGGGGCCTGCGTGACGGCGAACTCGACGGCATCGTCGAGGATCTGCTGCGTGTTTTCCTCTATGAAATCGGCAAGTCGCATGAACACTCCGTGGGATTCCTTGTTCGTTGTGGGCTGACAGTCGTCTACGTGATTCCCCTGTCCTGGTGCAGTGGTGCGGTGGTGCGCGGTCAGTCGGCGATGCTGCGCGGCTCGCGCGGATCGTCGATGTGGACCGGATCGTCCGGG
Source organism: Pseudoxanthomonas sp. (assembly GCF_002863005.1). Lineage (GTDB taxonomy): Bacteria > Pseudomonadota > Gammaproteobacteria > Xanthomonadales > Xanthomonadaceae > Pseudoxanthomonas_A. The sequence continues at coordinate 42,593 of NZ_PKDG01000021.1, read as the reverse complement.
GGTTGATCCGGGCCGACCGGGGTGTCGTCGGGATCGCCGGGGTCGCGCGGCATCGGCGGCCTGCCCGGATCCTCCGGCCGATACGGATCGCTCGGCGTGCCCGGCGGACTGGGCCTGCCGGGCTCGGACGGCGTGCCGGGTGGCGTGGGCTGGCCGGGCGGTGTCGGCTTGCCCGGCTCAGTGGGCGTCGGCGTGCCGTGCGCGGCGATGTCGATGCGAGGTGTCATGACGATGCTCCTGCGCGCCGACACGGCGCGCTTACTTGTCCGAGGTGGATGCCTGCAATGCCGCCGCGATGGCCGCGTCGCCGGAGACCAGATCGGCCCAGCGCACTTCCACGCCGTTGCGGCGCCCTTTTTCCACCAGCTTCAAGCCGGCGGGGTCGATGGTCAGCGTGTAGGCCTGCTCGCCCAGGGTCAGCTCGCGGCGAAGCGGTTTGTCGAGTGGGGTCATGGTGTGTCCTCAGATCTGCGGGGGATGTCGGCGAGGTTGCCCGTCCTTCGCGCCGGGTTCGGCGGCGGGATCGTTGCGTTCGTCGTTGGTGCGCTTGCCCGGCGATTCGCCGGGCACGACGTCGCCATCGGGGCGACGCTGTTCCTCGATCGGATTGGGCGACACGCGTGTGGTGTCCCGGGTCTTGCGATCCATGGCGGGTTCCTCGCTTGCGAGCGACCAGCCTGCGGAGGAATACGTTGACGGATCGTGAGCGTGGCGCGTGCGTTTTCAGCCTGCGGTCACGATGCATGAACAAAGCGACTGCGCGCTGAACACGCATGCACGCCGAGCACAGAATGTTGACGCGACACGCCCCACATTCATTCCATGCTCTGCCAAGAACGCATCGACGCGCGTCTGAACGACGCCGAATTCCTGGTCCGGTCCGGCGCCGACATCGGCGACCCGCATGCCTTCCTGCGTGGTTTGTGGACGCAGGTCTACGATGCAGCGCCCATGCATCTGCGCTCGGCGGCCCTGCGCCGGCTGCATGCGCTGTCGCGCCTGCTGGGCGTGCCGTACGTGCACGGCGACAACGATCCCACCCCCGCCTGACCGCGCACGCGCACATCGCGTGCGCTGCGCGTGCCGAGACGTACGGATGGTGACTAGGCCGAGCGCAGGCGCGTCAACGCGGCTTCGATGTCATGACGACGGAACGGCTTGGCCAGTACGTGCGCGTCGGCGAAGCGCTCGGGCAGCCCCTGCTGGCCGTAGCCGGTGGTGAACAGGAACGGCACCCCGCGCTCGCGCAGCGCATCGGCGATCGGGAACGACTGCGTCCCCGCCAGGTTCACGTCCACCACCGCCAGGTCGATCTGCGCATCGGCCAGGTCGGCCAGCGCCTGCTCCACCGAGCCGGCGCTGCCCACCACCTCGTAGCCCAGCGTGGGCAGCAGGTCTTCCAGCAGCATCACCAGCATCGATTCGTCTTCCACGATGAAGACACGCGGTGCCGGTTCGGTCGTCGTCATGCGGCCACTCCTAGGTCGGGCATGGGGGCGGTGATCCGGCACTTCACGCCGGCCTTGTCGAAATCGAGGGCGACGTCGCCGCCCAGGTCGTGGCGCAGTCCGCGCTCGATCAGGCGCGAGCCGAAGCCGCGGTGGTCGGGAACGACGACCGGCGGGCCGTCGTGTTCCTCCCACGACAGCACCAGGCTGTGGCGCCCCTGCACCGCTTCGGCGCGCCAGTGGATGCGCACGCGTCCGGGCTTGCGCGACAGCGCGCCGTACTTCATCGCGTTGGTGCACAGCTCGTGCAGCGCCATCGACAGCACCAGGGCGCGTTGCGGGTCCAGCTGCATGTCGGGGCCCTCGATGTCGAAGCGGTCGGAATCGTCGACCAGGCACGGGGCGATGGCGGTGCGCACGATGTCGTGCAGCGGGGCGTGGTCCCATTCCTGGCGGGTCAGCACGTCGTGCGCCTGCGCCAGCGCGTGCAGGCGCGCTTCGAAGCGGTCGCAGGCCGCGCCGATGTCGTCGGCCCCGCGCAGCGTCTGCATGGCCAGCGACTGCACGATGGCCAGGGTGTTCTTGACGCGGTGGTTGAGTTCGTTGAGCAGCAGGCGCTGGTGTTCTTCGTGCTGCCGGCGCGCGGTGATGTCGGTGGCGGCGCCGAACCATTCGGTCACCTCGCCGCCGATGGGGCGGATGGGCACCGCGCGCGAGGACACCCACGCCCAGTGCCCGTCTTCGGCGCGCAGGCGGTACTCGGCGCTGAAGGGCGTCTGGGTGATGCGGGCGCGGGTGATGGCATCGGCGACGAGGTCGCGGTCTTCCGGGTGCACCAGCACGTCCAGCCAATCGGGGGTCAGCGTGCCGTGGCGGCCGAACAGCAGGCTGCCGCCGACGATGTCCACTTCGCTCCAGTCGCGGTTGGTGCGATAGACCAGGTCGGAGGTGGCGTCGACCATCGCGGCGAGGCGCTCTTCGCTCTTGCGGCGGGCTTCTTCGTGCAGCTTGCGTTCGGTGACGTCGCGGGTGGTGCCGGCGACGGCCTCCACCTCGCCGCTGGGGCCGATGACCGGCACCAGCAGGTAGTCGTAGATGCGGCGGCCGTTGGTGCCGTTGAAGGGCACGTCGCCGCGCACGGGCTGGCGGGTGGCGATGACCTGTTCGATCTCGCGGTCGTGCATGGCGGCGTGCCAGGGTTCGTAGCCGAGCTCCAGGCAGTTCTTGCCGATGGCTTCGTCCCAGGTCTTGCCCCACATGGCCAGCAATGCGGCGTTGGCGTAGGTGAAGCGGTGCTGCAGGTCCCACATGTAGACCAGGTCGGGCGTGGTCTGCAGGAGGGTTTCGTACAGGCGGACGCGCTGCTCCGCAGAGGCGTGCGCGCCACCTGCCATCAAGGAGCTGTCCATGGAGGCGGGGGGTGTCTGATGGCGATGCGCCACCCTACCGCCCGTCGGCGTGCGCGACCCGTGAAACTTGGCAGGGTCGGGATCAGGTGAGGGGTTGCTGTTCAGGAACCGGCGCAGGATGCGGGCGCGATGCAGTACCTCACCCGCCGCGGTGCGCGCGCCGCGTCGCCTGCCCTCGCCTAGCCCGCGACGCACACCGCCCCTTGCGCCACGTCGACGGCAGCGAGCCAGCGCGCCGCGAATTCGTCGCCCGGCACCGCACGGCCGATCAGGTACCCCTGCAGTTGCTGGCAACCGGCCTGGCGGAAGAAATCGCGCTGCGCCGGCGTTTCCACGCCTTCGGCCACCACGCTCAGGCCCAGCGTGTGCGCCATCGCCAGGATCGCCGTGGCGATCGCTTCGCCATCGCCGGGCACGGCCTGGGTGAACGCCATGTCGATCTTCAGTTTGTCGATCGGCAGGCGCTTCAGGTAGGCCATCGACGAGTAACCCGTGCCGAAATCGTCGATGGCCATGTGCAGCCCGCGGGCGCGCAGCCTGGCCAGCTGGGCGACGGCCACGTCGGCGTCCTCCATCAGCACGCTTTCGGTCACTTCCAGCTCCAGGCAGTGCGCGGGCACGCCCGTGCTGCGCAAGACCTCGTCGATGAACCCGGGCAGCGCGTCCTCGCGCGTCTGCCGCACCGACAGGTTCACGGCCAGCCGCACATGGCCCCGCCCCTGCGCATGCCAGGCCGCGATCTGCCGGCAGGCCTCGCCGATCACCCAGCGGCCCAGCTCCAGGATCAGCGGGCCTTCTTCGGCGATCGGGATGAAGGTCGAGGGGGGCACCACGCCCAGCGCGGGATGGGTCCAGCGCAGCAGCGCCTCGGCACCGAGCAGCCGTCCGCTGTCCGCGCACACCTGCGGCTGGTAATGCAGCGCCAGTTGCCCCGCCGCCACGGCCTGGCCCAGTGCCTCGCGCACGCCGATGCGGGCCAGCTGCGCCTGGCGCAGGCGCGGCTCGAAGCGCACGGCGCGGTTGCGCCCTTCGCGCTTGGCGCAGTACATGGCGATGTCGGCATTGGCCGCCAGTTCCTCCAGCCGCGCGGCATCCTCGGGCCAACGGCTGATGCCCGCACTGGCGGTGATGCGCAGGCTCAGGCCGTCTACCGTGAAAGGCACGACGAACCGGTCGAGCACCGCGTCGGCCACGCCGCCCACGCGCGCGGCCGCGTCGTCGCCGGCCAGCAGGACGGCGAACTCGTCGCCGCCCAGGCGGAACAGCCGTGCGCCGGCCGGCAGGGCGTCGGCGATGCGGTGGCCCACCTGGCGCAGCAGGGCGTCGCCGCCCTGGTGGCCGAGCTTGTCGTTGACGTCCTTGAAGCGGTCCAGGTCCAGCTGCACCAGCGCCAGCCGGCGGTTGCGCGTGCGCGCGTGTTCCAGCTGCGCGTTGAAGGCGTTGCGGTTGAGCAGCCCGGTGATCGGATCGTTGTGGGCCAGGTGGTGCAGCTGCGCCTCGGCCCGGCGCACGCGCTCGCGCATGCCGCGCATCAGCGGCAGGGCCAGCGCGTAGGCCACCGCCGAGGCGATGCAGAACGCGATGGCCAGGCTGCCCAGCCGTCCGTGTGCGCGCTTCATGCTGATCTGCAGGCGCACCGTGCCGACCGGCTGGTCGCGGAACAGCACCGGCGCGCTCACCCGTGCGCAGTCGTAGCCGCACGGGCGGGCCGCGGCGTCCACGCCGTCGGGATAGCGGGCGATCACTTCGCCATCGCGGGCCACGATGTCGGCCTGGCGCACCGCCGGCACGGACACCAGCGGCGCGAGCGTCTCGCGCGCACCGGCGCTGTCGCGGAACATCACCGCCGCCGCACTGCCCGAGGCCACCACCCGTGCCTGGGCTTCGGCGTCGGCCAGGAACTCGCGTCGGATGTCGATCCACTGGATGAGCATCAGCACGCAGCCCGCCACCAGCAGCACCACCGTCGCGACGATGGCGCTGGTGCGCACGCTGGCCGAGGTGCGGAAGCCGGGCGTGCTCACAGCACCCGCCGGGCCAGGCGCAGCAGCTGGCTGCTCAGGGTGATGCCGTTGGCGCGCGCACGCGTGGCATCCACGTCGAAGCGGATCTTGTTGCCTTCGCGCACCAGCGCGACCGTGCTGACGCCGTTGGGCAACGCACAGGCGTCGCAGATCACCAGCGCGGTCAGCGCCGCGGCCACGGGCGTGTCCGCCGCGTGCACCAGCACGTCGCAGTCGGCCGCGGGGGCGCTGGCGACGCGGGCGACGGTGACGCGGCGGCCGGCCAGGTCGCGGCCGGCCAGCGTGGCGATCGCGGCCGCCAGCGCCGCATCGGTCTGGGTGCAGATGGTCAGCGTGGACGCACGCACATGCGCCGACTGGGCGAATGCGGCGATGTTGTAGACGAACGCGGCCTTCAGCGCGTGTTCGTCCACCTGCGCATGGCCGCTGCCGGCGAACGCCAGCCCCAGCAGCGCGGCCATCCCCTGCCCGGCGCGCCGCACGCTCACCAGCGCCACCGCGCTTCGAGCCAGTACTCGCGGCCGCGCCGCGGCACGGTGTCCTGCAGGAACTCCGGGCCGACCGGATCGGCATAGCGTTCGTCCAGCAGATTGCGCACGCCCAGCGACCACGCCAGCGGCCGCGAGGCCACGTCCCACACCAGGTGCGCGTTGACGGTGGTGTAGGCCGGCACGCGGCCCTCGCGCGACACGCGCTGGCCCATGTGGTGCGCGCTCATCGCCAGGTCCCAGCCGGCGGCCAGCGGCACGGACGCCTGCACGCGGGCGATGCCATGCGGCGCGTTGAGGGCCCGCGCGGTATCCGATTCGGTGACGTCGCTGTAGGCATAGCTCGCACGCAGGCGCACGCCGCCGTCGCCCTGGTAGGCGTAGGCCAGCTCGGCACCGCGCGAGGTGGCACGGCCGGCGTTGGCGAGCGTCAGCGTGCCGTCGCCGGTGGCGGCCAGGGTGATCAGGTCGCTCAGGCGGTAGTGGTACACGCTGAGTTCGGCCCGGCTGTGCGCGCCCACGCTGCGGCTGTAGAACAGCTCGGCGGTCTGCACGTGCTCGGCGTTCAGCGACGGATTCGCCAGCTGCGCGCTTTCGTCCGAATCCACCTGGTAGTAGCGCTCGTACGCATTCGGCGAGCGGTAGGCCTGGCCCACGATCAGCTTGACGACGCGGTTGTCCGCGCGCGTGCCGATCAGCGCCAGGCGCGGACTGAGGCGCACGATGCCGCGGTCGCTGCGATCGGCGCGCAGGCCCGCATTGAGCCGCCACGCCTCGGACATGCGGAACTCGTCGTCGACGAACACGCCGCCACTGCTCATGTGCTGGCGCGAATCCAGGTACGTCGCGCGCGGCGATACGTCGAAGTTGCGCTGCACCACCCCGCGGTCCCACTGCGCTTCGGCGCCGGCGACGAAGGTATGGCGCGCGCCGATGCGGGCCACCACCTGCCCGCCCGCCACCACCGACACGCCAGAGGCGATGTCGCGGTTGAGGTAGGTGAGCGCGCCGCCGTAGACGTAGTCGCCGACGTAGCGGTAGTCGATCACGTCCAGGCGTGCGCTCGCCTCGACGCGCTCGCCCAGCGGCCGGGCCAGGGTGGCGCCGAAGGCGATCCAGCGGTCCTGCACCTGCGCGCCGGGCGCGGCGAAGGTCTGTTCGTACGGGGCGACGGGATCGTCCTTGCGGCGGTCGCCGGCCACCAGCTGCAACGACAGCCCGTCGCGCGCGTGCTGCACGAACACCTGGCGCACGCGTTCGCTGTCCTGGCCGCGCACCACGCCGCCGGTGGGCGTGTCGGCGAAGGCGGGGAAGCGCAGCGTGCGGCCCTCGGTATCGAACGCGCGCACCGACAGCAGCGTGCGCCCCTGCCCGGCGCTGACCGGGACGGTCAGCTGCAGGTCGGTGGTGCCGTGGTTGCCCGCGGCGGCGCGCAGCTGCCCGTGGCCGTAGGTGTCGGGCTCGCGGGTGAGCACGTTGATGACGCCGAAGAAGGCGTTGGAGCCGTACACGGCCGAGCCGGGACCCGGGGCGTATTCGATGCGTTCCACCAGCGCCAGGTCGAGCGGGAATTCGGCGCCCACCGGGCTCTGGCTGTAGACGGGGTCGTTGATGCGGTGGCCGTTGACCAGCAGCAGGAAGCGAGTGTCGTAGTCGCCGGCGCGCAGCAGGCCGCGCGCGCCCAGGTAGGTGTACAGGCCGGTGTCGCTGACGTAGAGGCCGGGCAGGCTGTCGAGCGCCTCGGCCAGGGTGCGCCAGCCGTGCGCGCGGATGTCGTCGGCGGTGATCACCTGCACCACGGAGGGTGCGTCGGCTACGCGCTGCTGGAAGCGCGAGGCGGTGACGATGTCCACGTCCAGCAGGTCTTCCAGCGACAGGCGCGACAGGTCCGGCGCCTGGGCGTGGGCCGCGGTCGCCAGCAGGCCACCGGCGCAGGCGCACGCCAGGCGGGTCATGCGCCGCAGGCGTCGGGTGGGTGCGGGCGCTGGCGCGCCGCCGGGCAGGAACAGGGACATGGAGGCCAGCAGGGCGGAAGAACGTCTGGCGTTGTATCGGCCACGCACGCACTGTCTTGAATCGCGCAGGGGTTCATGGAGATGAAGGCGTGGCGTGCGCGCACATGAAAAAAAGGCTCCGCTTTGCGGAGCCTTTGTCGAGAGGATGCGGGGGCGTCAGCCGTTGGTGACGGTGCCCGGCACCGATGCCTGGCTGCGACGGCTGAAACGCGCGGCCAGTTCGCGGCGGGCATCGTCGACGCCCTTGTCCTTGCCGGCGACCTTGATGACGGCGTAGACCTCGAGCGCGGCGTTCATCAGGTCGCTGCCGAGGGCGAGTTCGGTATCGGCCACACGCTGCATCAGATGCGCGAGGCGATCGGCGCGGGGTCGAAGGGCGTCGAGGGCGGCGTGGTCCTGGCGGAAGGCGGCGTAGTCGAAGTCGCGCGGCATCAGGCCGGCGTGCTGTTCGGCGACGGCTAGGGCGCTGGTGCAGAAGGCGCGCGATTTGTTGCCCATCTTCACGAGGTCGGAGCGTTCTTCGACGGTGAGGGCGATGAGGAGGTTGAGGTCGGACATCGCCAGGTGCGAATCTGTTCTTATGTCGTTAGGGCTCGACTCGGGGGAGTAGGTGTTGAATAGCAATGAGCGAGAACACCGACTAAAACAGCTGCGCGCGGCTCTGCTGAGGGTTATTAAGGGCAAGCCGCGTGATCCGCGAAACCGTTCACTAAGTATTTCTTCGGTTGCGCGCGAGGCTGGCGTTAGCGCGTCTCTGTTGCACAACTGCTACCCAGAAATTCTGGAAGAGATACGAGCGAGATCTGCAAATGCGCGCGTACCGAAGAGTCCCCCGGCACAATCCTTGCGCGAAAGCGAAGTAATGGAGCTGAGAACGAGAGTTGCGCAGCTTGCATCAATAAACGAAACGCTGCTGGCAGAAGTGCGATCGCTACGTTTGCAGCTGGCAAATGGCAGCGGAACTTCTGTAGTTTCAATTACTAGAAAAAGAGGTACGTGAGCCTGCTCATCCCCGTGGCGCAAACTTGGCCCCACTATCCTCTGAACATCGTCATCTTGCTGTCGCCAACATCAACTATCGAAACGCGACCGATCTTAGGATCGGATGTCAGTAGCGCGGAGCACAACGATACCCTCATATCAAGGGCGGGAAACTCATCATCGAACAAGATAGTGAAGCCGCGACGCTTAGGTCGAGGCATCGAATCCAGAAGCTTGATCGCCTCCGGATCATAGAGCCGATCGGGTCCTACAGTCATGTCTAACCTCAAGTTTGCGGCGCGGGCGGCCATTTGACCAGAATTCGTCACCGGCCCCGCGGCGCGCTATCTGGATTCTAGTCCTCTGGCATGACTAAGTCTTGCGTGGCCATAGGTTTGCCGGCGGGTGCTGCCTAAAAGCCGGACGACAGGCGGCGACGGAGCATCGAAAGGTCGTGGCTCTGAGCCGTGACGCCGTGCCCACGAGGCAGGAGCCGCCACCCAGATGCTTGCCCGGACCTGTGGTGCCGGTGCGTAGCCTCTTGGAGGCTGAGGTATTCTGAGACAATGTTGCCAACGGGCGCGCAAGGAGGGGGTATGCCGGCAGTATTTGTCCATGTATCCGACATCCATTTCGGTCAAGAGATAGATGATCGCGTGCACATTCATGACGATGTAAAGCGCGAGTTGATTGCTGATGCCAAGGACGTGGTCGCCAGAACTAGGGCGGGGGTCGCTCACGGGATTCTAGTCACTGGCGACATTGCTCAATCTGGGGTGTGGGAGCAGTACGAAGAAGCTGGTCGTTGGCTGGACAAGCTTGCTGCCGGCATCGGCGTGGAGATGCATCAGGTTCAGATGGTGCCGGGCAATCATGACTTGGATAGATCCAAGGCATCCTACTCCGCCAAGCAGATTCTGGATCATCTTCGAGCTAGTGGCCCGGCGGAGTTTGAGGCAATCCTCAGTAATGCCATAGATCGCGCCGCATTATTTCAGCGGTTCGAGGATTACGGAAGGTTTAGCTTTGCTTACGACTGTCCGCTTAACAATGAAGGGACGTTTGCCTCGGAGATGGAAGTCACGCTGGCCCCTGGACGAGCGATAAGGTTCATACGGTTCAATTCGTCTTTGCTATGTCACGGCAAAGAGCGGCATGAGCATCCAGAGCTAATGATTGGGGCGAGACAGTTCACCATCCCAAGAGCGAACGGAGTCGAGAACATCATTCTCGTTCACCATCCACTTCATTGGTACAAGGATGAGAAGCAGGTGCGGGACTACATTCGCAGTCGCGCACGAGTTCTGATCTCAGGTCATGAGCACAATCCGAGAGTCGTTGTTGAGGAAGTAGAGCCCGGAAGTGATCTGATGATGCTTGCCGCAGGTGCGACTGTGCCGTTTGAGTCAAATGACGTCTATACGTTCACTTACAACGTCATAGAGTTCGACTGGGACGAAAGCATTGATGGCCTTAAGGTCACCATGTACCCGCGGGCCTGGAATCCACAGAGAACGTGCTTCGAGGACGATCCTTTGCGACTCGGGGGCAAAGAACCCGCGTTTAGTCTGAACTGTCCGCAGTTCAGGAAGATGGCAGATGCTCCCATGAAGGCAGGGGCGGGTGTCGACGTAGGGCATATTTCCAGCGTTGGCGCAGTCCCGACTGAGCCAATCATAGAGATGGTTCCGGTTGAGCCATCACTGCAGGAGGGTGAGTCAATGCCTGACAACATTGATGGGTATGGGAACGCGCGCTTGAGATTCTTCCGCGACTTAGTTGAAGGGGAAAGGCTCAGAATTCTAGTTGAGCTGGGCGCACTCGATGACACATCTAATGAAAGGATGAATCAAGGGCTCGAAAGGCGTCTATTGGACAGGCTTATTCGCGATGGGGGCCTGGCGCGAGTCGAGGCGATGATTGGTCAAGTAATCGGCGAACGAAAATAAGGGAATGCTATGGAAAACATCTCTACTCATATGCGAATCTCCGCGGTCGCGGTGTCCGATGACGAAGTTAATTCAAGGAAGTTTGCGACATCAAGCCTGGTCACCTCGTGGAATAAAGAGAGAGACGTTTCGACACTTATCAGGCGGGCTGCCGATGTTGCTTCTGCGCTGGGTGCTACCGGAGCGCCGTCGCAATCACTGGGCAATGAAGTACAGGCAGCCATCCAGAAGAAGTCATCGGCATTCCTCTACGAAGAGCGACCCCTAGACGTTGGGATCTGTGCTGGGATGGCGATGGTGTCTCTTCTTGACCAGCAACCAACCACAAGCGGTTGGACGAACAAAGATGTGTATGCGACAGCGTTGTGGCTAGCTCTCTCCTACCAGCCCGTGCTTGAGGATGCGCGACGGGAGAGGTTGCGCCAGGAGGTGCTGGGTGTGGCGGAGAAGTGGGCGGTTGCATCTGCCGAGAAGGCGAGACAAAGGGTAGAGGTCCGAGATGCACAGGAGCTCAAGATCACAATAGGCGACGGGAACGTTATCAATCACAACTTCAAGGTTGCAATTGGTGAGACTGTCGACGCTCTGCGCCGTAACGCCGCTTTGGATCGCGAGGAGCTTGACTTTCTCTGGTGGGTCCAGAGCGGTGCTAGCCGGGTACTTGGGCAACAGATCTCGTCCCTCGATGAGACAACGGGTGTGATCGTTGCAGCTCTTGAGGCGGCCACAGTTCTTCGCAGGCTGCCTAGCGATGTCCATCGCGAGATCGTTCTGAAGACGTTAGTGGTGAATCCGAAGATCGACATACGTGAGCTTCTGGCCACGCTCGGCGAGCATAAGCAGGCGCTTGGTGCGCCGTTCATCGGTGGATATGCGACCACGAATCCGTCCGTGTTCCCGGTCTTAGCCGCTCTTGCAGAGGACAACCTGCAAGATGGCGGCGCGCTTACAAAGCGGACCCTCGCAGAGTGGGGCTCCAGAACGCTACTGGAAGCGAGCCTTATATCCATGAGCAAGCATGGGCTGAGGAACTTATGAGTGGATCCTGTAAGTACGAAGGATGCACCGTAGATGAGACGGGAGTGTGCGCTCTTGAGCGCGTGCCCGAGACATGCGAGAACAGGTCAGGTGCGGGCGGCAGCGTATTGAATGTCCAAGCCAGTACTGAGGGTGTTTCGACTGCAGGCGCACCAGGCGATCCGGTCGGAGCCCCGGTGCTCAGTCGGCCACTGGCCAGAAGTGCATTTCCATCCAGTCGCCCCTTAGGTCTTGAAGACCTGAATCAATTGATGAGCAGTCGCTACGTCAATTTGGTTGGCATCTTGGGGGATCCAGAGTCTGGCAAGACGGCTTGTCTAGCAAGCCTCTACCTGCTTGTGGCTAACGCAATGCTAGCGGGGTGGTCGTTTGCGGATAGCAGAACACTGACCGCGTTTGAAGACATCGCACGAGGCGCGCGTGACTGGAACGATGGAATACCGCCAGATCAAATGACGGTCCACACGGAGCTGTCCGATGATAGACAGCCTGGCTTTCTACATCTGAGGCTGGTTCGTGAGTCGGACGGTAGGCCAGTCGATCTGGCGCTTCCGGATGTGCCAGGAGAGTGGACACAAGCTCTCATCAATTCCGCGGAGAGCGAGCGCTTCGGCTTCCTCAAGTCCGCCGAAGTGATCTGGATTGTTCTAGACGGCAGAGTGCTTGCGAATCGGGAAAGGCGGCAAGGACTGATTGCCCGCGTAGGTCAACTGGTGGCTCGTTTGAATACGATGCTGGAGCAAGATTTGCCAAAGTTGCTTCTGGTGGTTACGCATAGAGATCGGTACGTGATTGATGACGCTATGACTGCGCGGCTTATGGGCGAAGTTGAGCGCCGTGGCGCGACTGCCGAGATTGTGAGCATTGCGCCGTTCTCTGACGCCCCTGAGGTAACTCAGCCAGGATTCGGGATTGCTGGCCTAATCGACTCTTCGTTGAGTCGAGCGACTCAGCGTGCAGACTTCTGGAAGAGCAAACCTGCAGATGCCGGCCGGTTCTACTTGAACTTTCGGAGAGCCAAATGAGTCAGTCCGTTGTACTTCTCGGTGGTCCAGACTCCGGCAAAACAAACTACATTGGCCGGCTCTGGAGAGCCCTCGATGGCGGCAAAGGTTCGCTGCATGCAGCAGAGCAACCAGAGGACATCAAGTTTGTCCTTGAGATCGTCGACCATCTGTTCGGTGGAGACTTCGCGCCTAGGACAGAGCACAGCGACGATCGACGAGATTTCAACGTCGTGGTCGCCTCGGAGCGTGACGGGCAGAGAACCACGCTAGTTGTCCCAGATGTGTCCGGTGAGCTCTGGCAGACCGCTGTTTTGGAAAGCGAGATCGAGTCGGCTTGGATGGATGAGTTAAGTGGTGCGCTCGGGGCTCTTCTCTTCGTTCGGGTTCAGTCGGATCAGGACATTCGTCCTCTCGACTGGGTCACGTCAAGGAAGATGCTCGAGAAGCTGGGCAACGATGAAGAACCGGGCATGCCAACACAGGTAATGCTATGTGAGTTAGTTCGATTCTTGGAGCACGCTTGGGCTGCTCGCCCGCCTTCTGCTCGACCACGGCTTTCCATCATTGTCTCTGCATGGGACCTGGTGGACTCCGAAACGTTCATTCAGGGGCCAATGGAATACCTGAAGCGGGAATACCCGCTCTTCTACGGAAAACTTCAGGATCTATCGGCCATCGAAGTACGCGCTTACGGCTTAAGTGTGGCTGGTGGCGACCTGAAGAACGATAAAGAGTACAGAGCGCAGTTCCTCGATGAGGGGTGTGACAGCCACGGCTGGATTGCCACGCAGGCCGATGGAGCGTGGAAGAAAGATTCGGACATGGCGCTTCCTGTGGCTTGGGCGATGGGCCTTTAGACCCGTGAACAAGTTCCAAGTCCAGATTCATGGTTATCGAAAGGGGCACCAGCTGCTTGCGACCTCCTTGGCCCTTCCTAGAGAAGACCAGGCGACTCTTGACAGGTTGTCGGACGTAGCAGGACCTCTACGGCCGCGAGAAGAGTTTGAGCCATATCTTTCGGCCTACCCGCTACCGAGTGCGAGTCACTACGTCATAGCTAGAACGTGGCAGGATTCGACGGTGCCAAGAGCGGGTTGTGTGCGCACAATGAGTGTGCTCATTGAGATGAAAGATTGGCGTCAGAGTGCGCCAATCGGAGCTGCTCTTTGGCTTTTGTCAACTCCCGGCCTACCCTCGGTCGAGGGAGCTCATTCGACGGACGTTGAGGCCATTGGCGACATCGGGCTACCCGTTGCGCCCGAGTTCAACGCGAGTGAACTTCTAGAAGCTATCTTCTTCGAAGAGTTCATGCCCGTTGCGATGTTTGATGCGCCCTCGCCCGATGCGATAGCTAGCCGTGTACTGGCAGCACTATGGCCAGATATTCGTTCCCGCTTTGCGCTTTCCACTTTTGCTCTGTCGCCGCGAAAGATTGGAGGGCGTGACTTTGACCTAGTCTTTGCCCCCGGCAGCGCCAAGTCAAAGTTCACTGGTTGGCCAGGGCGGAGAATCGACGGTCGCATGAGACAGACAGGCAGACACAGATGGACAAATGCGGTCGTCCGCAGGGTGTTCGAAGATCCTGTCCCCAAGCTTCTGTCGGATCAAGATGTTCAACTCCTGCGAGGTGCAGATGTGCAAAGTACATCTGCACTTCGAATTGCCTTGCTCTGGAATGAGCTAGTTGCAAAAGTTGAGCGATCACCGTCGGCCGCCTTGGGTCTTCTTGATATCGCCAATTCTGGATTGGTGAATTCAGACTCTGCCGCAAGAGTGCTTGAGAGTCAGGTTGCTTCAGCAGCGCAGAGTGCGGCCGAGACTCTCTCATCGGACGATGCGTGGGACTTTGCCAGCGCAATGGCAAGGAAGATGCAGGGTAGCGACATGCCATCGAGTCAGGCGGCCGTAGAGAATCTGGTCGCGGATCTTGCAAGGCGTTCGCCCAGTGGGGCAATCGATCTCTTACTGCAGCCGGACTCGAAAGGTGCGATTGCGGCGTTGCTTCCGAGTATCGCTGCAGGTATTGGTGCAGCGGAAGCTAGTCCTGCCAAGGATGCACTTATCAGTGCTCCGCCAGAAGTGTTTGCTCGACTCTTGTCGAGCGGGCATGGTCTATCCAAGTTCGTTCTAAGTTCCGAAGAGTTGATTGAGAAGACCAGCGGTGCCCTGCTGGACCTAGAACCCGAGCTTGCGAAGACCGCCGATGCTGCTTTACTGCCTTGGTTGGTCCGGGATCAACACCTTTCGGTAGCTGAGCCGATCTTCGCGAGGCTTGATGCCCCTGCACTCATGAAAGAGGTCAAGTGGCTTGAGCTCAAGAATGGACTAGCAGCAACCGAGCTATGCAGAGCACTCCTGCAGCGTGCGCGGGAGCTCAAGGTGCTTGCTAGGTTTCGGGACGCGCTTGTGTCACTGGAGCCGAGCTTGCCCAGAGATGACTTGATCGAAGCAAGCTTGTCAGCAACCGCGGAAGACGCACGATGGGTTATTAGCGAAGGAGCGATAACCGAGAATCTAGCAGCAAAGCTGCTGTATGGCTTGCTTGAGAAGGCGAATGCCCTGGAGTTTAGGGAGCTGATGTCAGATGCAGCAATTTCCTCCTGGGTCATTGGAAATTTGGATCGCTTTAGCCCTGAGTTGCTCTTCCGGGCCGCGCTGGACGATCACATATCTCTAGATGCTTACGCCAACATCGCTTTTGTTGCGGTCCGCAAAGCAAGCGGTGTCGACAAGTTGGAGATTTCGAGGCGTGCCCTGAAACGGCTCCTGAAAGTTCGCTTTGATCTAGAGGAGGAGGTACTACCAGTTCTTCTGAATTCGATTGAAACTCAAGCTGACGCGAGGTCAGTCGCCAAAAGCGGCTTGGCACTGGAGTTGTCGGCCGACGTGGCAAGTCGGAACCTAGTCCTGTGCGAGAGGACCCATCCTCCAGTGCGTGCGCTTTTTGTTTCGACGGCCGATGAGTTTGCTCACAGGCTGAAGGATCGTGTCGACTTTGACTTGTCAGTGTCGGCATTTGATGCTTGCGCAAGGATTATGTTCGATGCACAGAAAAATTCTCTTAAGGCCTATCAACTTGCTGCGGGCTGGCTTGTAGGCGCGCTTCTCAAAGCGCGCCGTCGCCCAGTCTCGCTCTTGATCGTCGCCCTGTTTCCTGCTTACTACGTTGGGCTTGAGAGTGATGATGTCTCCGTGAGCTTCCTCGGCTTGTCCGCTATGTTTGGTAGAGATCCAAAGAAGTATGCTCGCGAGGATCTCGTGGATGCGTACCTGTACTCTTCGTGGAAGCCTGCTCACCTTGCGCTTACAGCGATTCGCTGTGGAGACACTATTCGTATATTCGACAGGCTGCTGAAGACGTACGGCGGAGAAGAATATCTTCTGCGGATCAGCAAGGAGATTAGTGAGTTTGGCCCAGAGGTGCAGGGCTTGGTAAAGTCAGCAATCGCTGAGGTTCGGCCCAAGCCGACGAGAAAGCGTAAGCCTTGACGCTTCGCCAGTATTAGTTGGCTAGTCACTTTTTATGCATTGATGGTTTATGCCAGTCCGGAGCGTTTGGCCGGGCGCCAAACGCTGGGCTTATGCGAGGCTCTTTGGCATTCACCTTACCCGCTGTACGAGGTGAATTTCGCGTTCTTGCGGGACCTAGGACAATTCCTACGGGAATTCGCGAAGTCTTCTGGCTTGAACGTGACAGCTGATTAGCGGGATGCTAGCAGTGCCCATTCGATGACGCAGGTCACCCTGCGTAAAGCCGCCTAGCAATCGAACTACTTCGACATACCGCCCGAACGCAAAGAAGTCTTTCGCTGACAGCCAACTAACCTCAATCCCTCAACACCAACGCCGGATTCTCATCAATCGTCCCGTCCTCGTTGACTACCACGTAGCGATCGCCCTCGCGGTTGAACAGCACGGGGATGGGGGTCTTGAACAGCGGGCGGCGGACGAACTTCAGGCGCCAGTGGAAGGTTTCCATGGTCTGGATGGTGGCTTGCTGCGCAGGGGTGAGGCCGGCCAGTAGCGTGGCGTCATCCATCGTCGGGGCGCCCTTGCGGCGCTCCGGGGTGCGGGGGGCGGTGCCGGGCGACTCGGGCTCGGCGGGGGTGCGGGGGCGATGCGGATCCGACATCCGGTGGGGGGCTCCTGATGGCGTGGAACGGGAACAGGTCTGCCGCCAGAGCGGCAGGGGGTCACCTTGTATCGGCCGGGAGCAAGGGAACGTGAGGGTTTTTGGGAAATGCGGGGGCGTTGGTTCAGGTGCGTTGGAGGGTCAGCGCGAAGAACTGCCACTCATCCGCCCTTCGGGCACCTTCTCCCTGCTGGGCGGGGAGAAGGAGACGCGCGGGAGACGGGAGTGGAGTCAAGCGCGCAGGACGAGCGTGGGATTCTCGTTGAGGGTGCCGTCTTCCTCGATGACCACGTAGCGCGTATCGCCGCGGTCGAACAGCACCGGGATGGGCGCCTGGAACAGCGGACGGCGCACGAAGGCCAGCCGCCAGTGGAAGATTTCCATCGCCTCCAGCGTCATCAGCTGCGCCGGCGTGAGGCCCACGCGCAGTGCGTCGGCGTCGTGCACTGCCTTGCGGCGTTCGACCGCGCGCGGCTTGGCCGCGGCGGGTGCGGGGGTTTGCCAGGGGCCGGTGATGACAGCGGCGCGGGCGGCATTGCGGTACATGGGGGCAACTCCATCGACTACGGGCGACACCTGATGCATCTAACGGCCGGGATCGGCCGCGATTTAGGGCAGCAGGGGCGTTGCAAGCCGCGTGCCGAAACGGGGCGCAGGCAAGAAAAAGCCCCGCAGATGCGGGGCTTTTCTTTGCAGTGGGAGGGATCGCGCTCGCCCCTCATCCGCCTTCGGCACCTTCTCCCCGCTTGCGGGGAGAAGGAGAGCGGATTACGCGAACGGATCCTGCAGGACCATGGTGTGGTCGCGGTCCGGGCCGGTGCTGACGATGGCCAGCGGGCAGCCGGAGAGTTCTTCCAGCGCGCGCAGGTAGGCACGGGCAGCCGGCGGCAGCTTGTCCCACTCGGTGATGCCGTGGGTGTTCTCGTCCCAGCCCGGGAACTCCAGGTACACCGGCGTGCACTCTTCCCACCCGCCCGCATCCAGCGGCGCGTATTCGGTGCGCTTGCCGCGGTATTCGTAGGCGATGCAGATCTTCAGCGTCTTCATGCCGTCGAGCACGTCGAGCTTGGTGATGCACAGGCCGGAGATGCCGTTGATGGCGACGGCGCGCTTCAGCGCGACGATGTCCATCCAGCCGCAGCGGCGCGGACGGCCGGTGGAGGCGCCGTACTCCTGGCCGCGGTCGCGGATGCCCTGGCCGATGTCGTCGTCCAGTTCGGTCGGGAACGGACCGCCGCCCACGCGCGTGGCGTAGGCCTTGCAGATGCCCAGCACGTAGTCGATCGCGTCCGCGCCCACGCCGGTGCCGGCGAACGCGCCGCCGACGGTGGTGTTGGAACTGGTGACGTACGGATACGTGCCATGGTCGATGTCGAGCAGCGCGCCCTGCGCGCCTTCGAACAGCACGCGCTTACCCTGCTTGCGCAGGTCGTGCAGGATGCCGGCCACGTCGGACTTCATCGGCTGCACGTATTCGCCGAAGGCGAGCGCTTCGTCGTAGGTCTTCTGGAAATCGACCGCGTCCACGCCCAGGTACTTGGTCAGCACGAAGTTGTGGTAGTCCAGCGCCGTGCGCAGCAGTTCTTCCAGCTGCTTGGGGTAATGCAGGTCGGCCACGCGGATGCCGCGACGCGCCACCTTGTCTTCGTACGCCGGGCCGATGCCGCGGCCGGTGGTGCCGATGGCCTTGCCGCCGGCGGCCTTCTCGCGGGCCTGATCCAGGGCGATGTGGTACGGCATGATCAGCGGCGTGGCCGGGGAGATCTTCAGGCGCGAGCGCACTTCCACGCCGGCCGATTCCAGTTCGTCGATTTCCTTGATCAACGCGGCGGGCGACAGCACCACGCCGTTGCCGATCAGGCACAGCGCGTCGGGGCGCAGGATGCCGGACGGAATCAGGTGGAGAACGGTCTTCTTGCCCCCGATGACCAGGGTGTGGCCGGCATTGTGGCCGCCCTGGAAACGGACGACGGCACCGATTTCCTCGGTGAGCAGATCGACGATCTTGCCCTTGCCTTCATCGCCCCACTGGGCGCCGAGAACGACGACTGACTGACCCATGACGGGTAACTCCTCGATTGTTGGCGGCCATCGGGGCCGCCGGAAGGGTCGTACTGGGTTTGGCGCCGTTGCCGCCGGCAGGCTCCATCGGGGAGCCGCCCGCCACGCCGGGCCCAGACACGGAAAAAGCCGGCGGTCTTCCCACGCGGGGAGCCCGTCCGGCTTTTGTGCATTATCCGGGTTTAGGGGGACGGGGGCTACCCTGGTGGGAATCGCCTCGCCGGTTCAGGCATGGCGCGAAGAGCGGCCCCTCATCCGGCCTTCGGGCCCCTTCTCCCCAGGCGGGGAGAAGGAGACGCCAGACGCCCAGCTTTTCCTTCTCCCTGCGAAGCGGGGAGAAGGTGCCCAGGGGGCGGATGAGGGGCGCTTTCCTATCCGCGTGCACGCACTTCCCCGATCCCATCGACCCCCGGGTGTCGCGGACGCTGTCTCCACACCCTCGGAGGCCACCCATGCGCAGCACGTTGGACCACGAACGCGAACGCCGCCTTCGGCACGAACAGACCGACGCCGAACACGCCCTGTGGTGGCAACTGCGGAACCGTCGCCTGCAGGGTTGGAAGTTCAGAAGGCAGCACCGGATCGGGCCCTACTTCGCCGACTTCGTCTGCCTGGAAGCGGGGCTGGTGGTCGAACTGGACGGGAGCCAGCATCTCAAACAGGAGCAGTACGACCGCACGCGTACGGCGCACCTCAAGCGTGAGGGGTTTGAGGTGCTGCGATTCTGGAACGATGACGTGCTGCGCGAGACGGAGGCAGTGCTGGTGGCGATCCTTACCGCGCTCACCCCTCATCCGCCCTCCGGGCACCTTCTCCCCGCACGCGGGGAGAAGGAAACAGCGAAGCCCTGATTGCTCCCTCCTCCTTACGAAGCGGGGGGAAGGAAAAAGCGAAGCCGTTATTGCTCCCTTCTCCCTGCGCAGCGGGGAGAAGGTGGCCGAAGGCCGGATGAGGGGCGCGCTTCCGTCAGCAAACGACTCCCACGCCTCAGCGCTTCAACACCCACAGCCACGTCAGTCCGAAGATCAGGATGAATCCGCCCACCGCGCGCACCTGGCCGTCGCTCATCTGCAACAGCTGCAGGGCGGCGCGCTTCCAGCTGGCGGGGATGGCGAACAGCACCAGGCCTTCGAGGATGGCGACGAGGCACAGGGCGGACCAGAGGTCGGACATGGACGGACTCCTGCCCCGCGCGGGCGCGGGACACGGCAAGACGGGGGGCGAAACGGGACCGGCCGCCCTGGGGCGGCCGGTGGGTGACCTCAGCGGTCGCTCTTCATGTACTGGAGGAAGGGATCGTCCTTGTCCAGTACGACCACGCCCTGCCCGTCCTTGAACGACTCACGGTAGGCCTCCAGGCTGCGCTGGAACGCATAGAAGGAGGCGTCGCGGCTGGCGGCTTCGCCGTAGATGCGGGCGGCTTCGGCGTCGCCTTCACCGCGCAGCTTCTGCGCATCGCGTTCGGCCTCGGCCAGCAGCACGGCGACATCGCGGTTGGCCTGCGCTTCGACGATCGTCGCCTGCTCGGCACCCTGCGCACGCAGTGCACTGGCCACCTGCGAGCGTTCCGCGCGCATGCGGTTGTAGACCTGGTCGATGACTTCACTGTCGGTCGGCAGGTCGATCTGCTTGAAGCGGATGTCCACGACCTGCATGCCGAGGTTCTTGGCACCGGCGTTGATGGCGGGCAGCTGCTTCTCGATCAGTTCATTGCGGTTGCCCGACACCAGCTGGGTCAGCGTGCGCGAGTTGATCTCGTTGCGCAGCGACTCCTTGATGATCGGCGCCAGGCGTTCGGTGGCCAGCTCGGCCTGGCCGCCGGTCGCACGGTAGAAGTCCGCCGCGTTGACGATGAAACCGATGGCGATGAAGTCGACGCTGACGTCCTTGCGCTCGGAAGTGAGCGAACGTTCCGGCGGGAACTCATTGGCAGTGAAGCGGCGATCGAACACGCGCGCGGTTTCCACCAGCGGCAGCTTGAAGTGCAGGCCGGGGCCGATCTCGCTGCGCACCACGCGGCCCAGGTTGAGCACCAGGCCCACCTGCCCTTCGCGCACCACGAACACCGAGCCCATCAGGCCCAGCAGCACCGCCACGACGATGCCGACGATCAGGGAATTCTTCATGGCTGCGCCTCCTCACGGCCGGCCGGGCGTGGCGTGCGCGCCGAATTGCGGGAACTGGACGGGGTGCTTTCGACCTGCGGCAGCACCTCGGTCGGGATGACACCGGCCGGCGGTTGCCTCGTCGCCGGCGCGTTGCCCATCGGCACGTAGATCAGCTGGCGGCTGTCGCCGCCGACCACCTTGCGGTTGCCGGCCAGCACCTCCTGCACGGTATCCAGCCACAGGCGCTTGCGGGTGACTTCCGGCGCGTTGCGGTACTCGTCCAGCAGCAGGCTGAAGCGGGTCGCGTCACCGGTCGCACGGGCGATGGCGGCGGTCTTGTAGCCCTCGGCCTGGGTACGGACCTGCTGCGCGTTACCGCGGGCCTCGGGCACGACCTTGGCCGCATACGCGCGGGCCTGGCTGATGACACGTTCGTTTTCCTGCTGCGCGCTGTTGACTTCGTCGAAGGCCGGCTTGACGGCTTCCGGCGGACGCGCGTCCTGCAGGCTCAGTTCGGTGACGACCAGGCCGGTGCGATAGGCCTCCAGCGAGGCCTGCAGCGCGGTGCCGGCGGTGGCCGACAGCGGGCCACGGTTGTTGAGGGCGGCGTCCAGGTCGGAACGGCCGATGACTTCGCGCACGGCGCTCTGCGCGGTCTGCTCCAGCACGCGCGTGGCGTCCGTGGTGCCGAACAGGAACAGCTGCGGGTCGCCGACGCGGTACTGGACGTTGAACGAGACGGTGATGATGTTCTCGTCGCGCGTCAGCACCGGCAGGCTGTTGCTGAAGGTGCGCACGCCGGTGGCGTTGACCTTGGTGACGCTTTCGATCGGCCAGGGGAACTTGAAGTTCGGGCCCGGCTGCATGGTGCGGTTGTACTTGCCCAGGCGCAGCACGACGCCACGGTCCTGTTCGCCGATCAGCTGGAAGCTGGAGAACAGCACCAGCAGGCCGACGCCGACCAGCACCCAGCGCAGCGGATTGCCCCCGCCGCCGACGCTACCGAACAGGCCACGCAGGCGGTCGACCACGTCGCCGATGCCACCGCCTCCCTGCGGGTTGCGCGGCTTCCAGTTGCTGTTCCGGTTGCCGTTGTTGCCAGATCCGCCACTGCCGCTGCCGGGGGTGTTCCAGGCCATGCCCACTCCGTATTGAAAGATTCGCGCGGCCGGGGCCGGCGCAGGTTTCGATTCTACTAGATAGGGACGGCGCGGCCGGGAGGCAAGGCCGGGAGGTCATGGGGCGCCGCCCTTCTGTAGGAGCGACGTCAGTCGCGACCGGGGCGTGTCATCGCCACGATCAACGACCCTGCCTGCCAAGATGTGCGGTCGCGACTGACGTCGCTCCTACAGCCATCAGGCCGCCCCTACTGCCAGTCTTCCCGCTCCCCCTGCGGCAGCAGCGCCTCCAGCGGATGCCCGCCGGCCTGCGAGGCCAGCCGCTGGGCGTCGGCCAGGGCCAGGTCGACGGTGACGCGCCAGCCGTTCTCTTCGAAATCCTCGGCCAGCACGGCACCCAGGGCATGCAGGCGCGAGCGCAGGCGGGCGGAGTTCGCGGGCAGGTGGAGTTCGCCGCGCACGCGCTGGAAGCCCAGCCGTTGCGCCAGCGCGCCGCGCAGCAGGTCGATGCCCTGCCCGTCGCGGGCGGACAGCCATACGCGCTCGCGCCCCATGCCGGCACTGGGCGCGTCGCCTTCGTCGACGCCCGGATCGGGCTGGTCGTGGCGCGGGGCGGCACCCTCGATGCGGTCGATCTTGTTGAACACCAGCATCTGCGGCAGGTCGCCGGCGCCGATCTCCTGCAGCACCTCGTCGACCTGGGCGATGCGTTCCTCGCGGTGCGGATCGGCAGCGTCGATGACGTGCAGCAGCAGGTCGGCTTCGCGCGCCTCGCTCAGGGTGGAGCGGAACGCGGCGACGAGTTCGTGCGGCAGGTCGCGCACGAAGCCCACCGTGTCGGCCAGCACCACGGCGCCGCCGGGCAGGTCGATGCGGCGCACCGTGGGATCGAGCGTGGCGAACAGCTGGTCGGCCGCGTAGGCCTCGGCGCCGGTCAGCACGTTGAACAACGTGGACTTGCCGGCGTTGGTGTAGCCCACCAGGGCCACGCGCGGCAGTTCGCTGCGCACGCGGGCGCGGCGCATCTGGGTGCGCTGCACTTCGACTTTTTCCAGCCGCTTCTGCAGTTGCTCGACGCGCTTCTGCAGCAGGCGGCGGTCGGTTTCCAGCTGGGTTTCGCCAGGGCCGCGCAGGCCGATGGAGCCGCCACGTTGGCGTTCCAGGTGGGTCCAGCCGCGCACCAGGCGGGTGGCCATGTGGCGCAGCTGCGCCAGTTCCACCTGCAGCTTGCCTTCGTGGCTGCGCGCGCGCTGGGCGAAGATGTCCAGGATCAGCCCGGTACGGTCGAGCACGCGGCGCTGCAGCAGTTTTTCCAGGTTGCGTTCCTGGCCCGGCGACAGCGGGAAATTCACCAGCACCAGGTCGGCGCCGGTGGCGTCGGCGGCCGCCTTCACTTCCTCCAGCTTGCCGCTGCCGATCAGCGTGGACGGATTGGGACGGTCGATGCGCGCGGTCAGCAGCGCGGCGACGGTCGCCCCGGCCGAGCGGGCCAGGTCGCTGAATTCCTCGGTGAGGCCGTCGTCGGGACGGCCGCCGGCATACGGCTGGATCAGCAGCGCATGCTCGCCCTTGCGGGATCTTTCAAACAATGGGGTCGTGCCTCTTCAATCGAGGCACGCATTATCACGCGGTTTCGTCGTCGCCGCCGTCCGCGTCCTCGTCACCCTGCTGCACGTAGCCGCCGCCCGGGCCCACGCGCACGTTGCGCGCCGGCACCACGGTGGAGATGGCGTGCTTGTAGACCATCTGGCTGACCGTGTTGCGCAGCAGGACCACGAACTGGTCGAAGGATTCGATGGTGCCCTGCAGCTTGATGCCGTTGACCAGGTAGACCGACACCGGGACGCGCTCGCGCCGCAGTGCATTCAGGAAAGGATCCTGCAGGGATTGCCCCTTGGACATGACGTACTCCCGCCTTGCGTTCTTATAGTTAGTTGGGTGCTGCCGTACCGGGCCGGCGAACAGCTCCCCTGCCGCCCGGAAGACCCGATGTTACACAACATCGGCCCGGCGGGGCGCCGCCAAGTGCGGCAACGGGTCCCAATTCCGGACAATGTGGCCCGGATGGCTCACGATGCCGGCAGGAACAGGCCCAGCGCCTCGTCCAGCCGGGCGCGATCGGTGGCGGGATCGAACCAGCGGACATCTCGCTCCCCGCGCAGCCAGGTCAGCTGCCGCTTGGCGAGCTGGCGGGTGGCGGCGATGGCACGCTCGCGGAAGTCGGCGGCCGTGCCCTGCCCGTCGAGGAACTCCCAGGCCTGGCGATAGCCCACCGCGCGCACTGCCGGCAGATCGAGCGGCGCGGCCACGGCCTGCATGCCGGGCAGCGCGCGCAGGCGACGCACTTCGTCCAAGAAGCCTGCGTCGAGCATCAGGTCGAAGCGTCGCGCGATGCGCGCGTGCAGCACTGCGCGGTCGGCGGGGGCCAGCACCAGCTTCAGCACGCGGAACGGCAGGCGTGCGCCGCGCGCGTCGTTCTGGAGGTCGCTGATGGGCCTGCCGGTCAGGCGATACACCTCCAGCGCGCGCTGGATGCGCTGCGGATCGGTGGCGTGGATGCGCGCCGCCGCGACAGGATCGACCTTCGCCAGCTCGGCGTGCAGGGCCGGCCAGCCGCATGACTGCGCCTGGGCCGTGATGTCGGCGCGCACGCCGGCATCGGCGGCCGGCATCGCGGCCAGCCCCTCGAGCAGCGCCTGGAAGTAGAGCCCCGTACCGCCGGCCAGGATCGGCAGTCGACCCCGTGCGGCGATGTCGTCGAGCGCGCGCCGGGCATCGTCGGCGAACTCGGCGGCCGAGTACGCCTGCCAGGGGTCGCGCACGTCCAGCAGATGGTGCGGGACGCGCGCGCGTTCTTCCGGCGTGGGTTTCGCCGCGCCGATATCCAGGCCTCGATACACGAGCGCCGAATCCACGCTGACGATCTCGCCGCCGACACGCGCCGCCACGTCGAGCGCGAACGCGGTCTTGCCCGAGGCGGTCGGGCCCATGATGGCGATGGCGAGCGGACGTGCGTCGAGCGACATGCGGAACGCGGTGCGTGGGCGGGCGCCAAGCTTAACGTGCCGCCACCCGGGCCGCCGGCGTTGTGGGATGCCGGTCATGGTTGGACGATGCGGCGGGGGCGCGCACGCGCGCGGCTCGTGTACAGTCGGGCGGCGTCCACAGGGGGATGCAAGCAGCAAGACCGATGCGTGCGAGATCCGTGCACGCCGCTTGTCTGCGCAGCGGACGGCACTCCATTTTTGCGCGAGTCGACCGGATGCCTGTTTTTCCCCTTTCCCTGCGCCAGCCGCTGCTGGTCCTGTTCGCACTGTCCGTCCTGCTCACCGGCTGCGGCCTGGAAACACCAGCTTCCGCTACCAAGGCTGCCGCCCAGGCGGCTGCGATGCCTTCGTCCTCTCCTGCAGCGCAGCCTGCGCGCGTGATGGCCGCCGCCGTCCCGACCAGCGCGGTACCCAACCCGATCCTGTTCGTGACGCAGGTGCCGATGGCGGGCGATCCGTTCGCCAGCCGCATGTCGACCTTCGCCAACCATCTGCCCAGCATGCTCGCCCTGCCGCGCGGCGGCGACCTCATGATCCGCTACCCCGACGGCACGCTGCGCAACCTGACGAAGGAAGCCGGCTTCGGCATGGAAGGCCAGCAGGGCGCCAACGCCATCGCGGTGCGCGAACCCGCCGTGCACTGGAACGGCACCAAGGCGATCTTCAGCATGGTGGTCGGCGGACCGCCGCAACGTTACGTGCACCCCACCGCGAAGTGGCAGCTGTACGAGGTCACCGGCCTGGGACAGGGCCAGACCACCACCATCACCAAGGTCGCGAACCAGCCGGCGGACTACAACAACGTGTCGCCGATCTACGACAGCCAAGACCGCATCCTGTTCACCTCGGATCGTCCGCGCGGGGGCGAAGCACACCTGTATCCGCAGCTCGATGAGTACGAGAGCACGCCGACCATCACCGGGATATGGCAACTCGATCCGTCGAATGGGCAGGTGCGCCTGCTCAACCACGCGCCGAGCGGCGCGTTCTCGCCCAGCATCGACCGCTACGGCCGGGTGATCTTCATCCGTTGGGACCACCTGCAGCGCGACCAGCAGGCCGATGCCGGCACCTACGGCGCGTACGACGTCGCCAGCGAAGCCTCGGGCGCGGCCAGCATCGGCCTGCAGCCGGAGACATTCCCCGAATCGCGATCGGGCATGAGCAGCGCGTACGGGCAGGTCAACGGCTTCACCTACAACCTGTTCACGCCGTGGCAGATGAACCAGGACGGCACCGAGGAGCTCACGCTCAACCACATCGGCCGCCAGGAACTGTCGTTCGGCTACCTGCCGAAGTCGTTCTCCACCGACAGCGCCCTGTCGGACTACTCCAACACCGCGCTGATCGCCAACAAGAAATACATCCGCATGGACGGTGGGCTGTTCCAGGTACGCGAAGACCCGACCGTGCCCGGCAGCTACTACGCCGTCTACACGCGCGAGTTCGCCACCGGCGGCACCAACCAGATCGTGCGCATCACCGGTGCGCCCACCCTCAACGCGGAGCAGATGGAAATCGTGGACGCGTCGCCGGCGGCCGACGGTAGCGGCAATCTGGCCGGTGGCCGTTTCCGCAATCCGTTGCCGATGAGCAGCGGCCACATGGTCGCCAGCTACACGAGCAGCCCGTCCTTCCAGTCGGGCGTCTCGCTGCGCTTGCACCAGCTGCAGACGAACGCCAGTGGAATGCTGGTGGCCGGCCCGGCGCTCACCCCCGGCATCAGCAAGAACCTGACGTGGTGGGATCCGGACACGCAGCGCAGCTACAACGGCGCGCTGTGGGAGATCGAGCCGGTGGAAGTGGTGGCGCGTGCGCGTCCGCCCGTCACCACCACGCCGATGGCGTCGCCGGAACAGGCGGTGTTCGCCAGCGAGCAGGTCAACGAAACTGCGTTCCGCGCCTGGCTGAAAGCGAACCAGCTTGCGCTCATCGTCACCCGCAACCAGACCGCGCGCGATCGCGACGACAAGCAGCAGCCCTACAACCTGCGCGTCCCCGGCGGCGTGCAGACCCTCGGCGGCAGCGGCAAGATCTACGAGGTCTCGCACTACCAGATCCTGCAGGCCAACATGATCCGCGCGTACAACAACGGATCCATCTACCAGCGTGGCCGCCGACCGATCGCGCAACCGATGGCGGTCGTAGCCAATCCGACGAACACCGGCGGCCCCAGCGGCAGCGTGCGCATCGCCGCGGATGGGTCGACCGCAGCGTTCGTGCCCGCCAGTCGCGCACTGACCTGGCAGAGCACCGACGCGGCTGGCGTGCCGATCGTGCGCGAGCGCGTCTGGGTCACCCTGCAGGCCGGCGAGATCCGGACGTGTACCGGCTGCCATGGCGAGAACGCGCGCAACCAGGCCGGTGCCGTGCCGTCCACGGCGTCGCCCGAAGCGCTGCGCCAACTGCTGCGCCACTGGAAGCAGCAGCATTCGACCGACCCGATCCGGGTCAACGGTTCGCAGCCGCTGATCCCGAACCGCGCCGCGTTGCCGGCAGCGACGAGCGCGGGTGCGGGCGCCGTCGCGACCGGCGATGGCGCGACGCTGACGCGACGCTGGCTGGAAGAGGCAACGCCACGACGGGACGCACGCGACGCCACGCGAAGCCATCGGCCCGCGCACTGA
This sequence comes from Pseudoxanthomonas sp., assembly GCF_002863005.1. Lineage (GTDB taxonomy): Bacteria > Pseudomonadota > Gammaproteobacteria > Xanthomonadales > Xanthomonadaceae > Pseudoxanthomonas_A. The sequence goes on along the minus strand of NZ_PKDG01000021.1, from coordinate 15,141 downwards.
CGGCACGGGCGATGGCGGACGCGCGCCGGCTCTGCGCGCGTCCAGGAACTGTGCGAGCGCGGTGATTTCCCGCCCGGTCGGGTACTTGTAGCGGTGCGTGGCGACCCTGCGCGGCCTTGCGCCGGTTGTCCGACCATCGCCCTTCCGGCAACGCCGCGTTGTCCACGCGTGACAGGCCACGCAGCCACGCGATGTTGTCGCGCACTTCGCGCTCGCTGAGGTGCTGGAACATCCTGGCCGGCACGCCCCACCGCACATGGCCGCACGTTCCGGGCCAACGCGCCGACCGCGCCGGATGCCGCGCGCCGGCCGGTCAGTCGTCGTCGGGCCAGCGGATCGAGGGCGTGGCCGCCGCCTTGCGCGGCGACGGGACTGCCGCGACGGCGTTCCACACCTTCAGGGCATCGACCGTGGCGGCGACGTCGTGCACGCGCACGATCAGGGCGCCACGCTGCGCGGCGATCAGGTGGGCGGCCACCGAAGCAGCCACGCGATCCGCCGGCGCGTCGCGGCCGGTCAGTTCGCCGAGGCTGCGCTTGCGCGACAGCCCCGCCAGCACCGGCACGCCGAGCTCGACGAATCGCGCCAGGTGCGCCAGCAGCTGCAGGTTATGCGCCGTGTCCTTGCCGAAGCCGAAACCAGGATCGATGACGATGTGCTTCTTCGGGATGCCCGCCATCTCGGCGGCGAAGATGCGTTCGGCCAGGAAGCGATGCACGTCGCCCACCACGTCGTCGTACTGCGGCGCGGCCTGCATCGAGCGTGGCTCGCCCTGCATGTGCATCAGCACCACCGGCACACCGAGCGCGGCGGCGGCATCGAGCGCACCCTCGCGGCGCAAGCCGTACACATCGTTGATCATCCCGGCGCCCGCCTGCACGGCGGCACGCATGACCTCGGGCTTGGAGGTGTCGATGCTGATCGGCACGGACACCTGTGCGGCCAGCCGCGCGATCACCGGCACCACGCGGCGCAGTTCTTCTTCGACCTCCACCTCGGCGGCGCCCGGGCGCGTGGATTCGCCCCCGATGTCGAGGACGTCGGCCCCCTCCTCCACCAGCTTCAACGCATGCGCGACGGCGGCGTCGGTCGTGTCATGCGCGCCACCGTCGGAGAACGAGTCCGGGGTGACATTGACGATGCCCATGACCTGCGGACGATCGAGCCTCAGGATGCGGCCGGCGCAGTCGAGTTGGGGAACGGTATCGAACATGGCGATGCCCTTGTCGTGGTACGAGTGGCTTGATTCAGCGCAGATCGCCGAGCTGGCCGCCGTCGACGGGATTGTTCAACCAGCCCGCCACGTCCTTGCCGATGGCGTTGACGGTCCGCTCCAGCACGGCGCACGAGCCCTTGAAACCGCCCGCGAAGCCTCCGCCCGAATTCCGCCGCGCGATGAACTTGGCGACCTGCTGTCCGTCGCGATAGAGCCATCCCTTCACGGTGACCGACTTGCGATGGCCCATCCAGGCATTGCCCGCGCTTTGCGCGTCATGGAATTCCATCTTCAACACTTGCCCCGACGCCGTGTCCAGCGAATCCACCAGCTCGACGCGATGCCCGCCGGCGGATGCGAACCGGACCAGGGCGTCCGTCAGCTGCGTCCCGATGGGACATTCGCGCTTGATGTTGCCGGCGACGATCGAATCCTCCGCAAACGGCACGTCCCGCGGCGCCTTGAACTCAGCCGCGTGCACCGACGTGGTCAGCAACACCCCCAGCAGGACGACGCCCATTCCCATCCCCTTCATGGCATTCCCCTTGAATGATCGAAGCGGCCCTGCGGCAACCTGCGCGCAAAGAAAAGGCCAGACGCAAGTCTGGCCTTTCATCACCGCGCTGGCAACGCGAATCAGGTCTGCTCGGCCGGCCCACCGATCGGGGGCAGCGGGCGCGACTCTGGCTTGTCGTCCTTGTCCGACTTGCCCCAACCCACGGGCGGCGGTACGTCGCGGCCTTCCATGATGGCGTCGATCTGCGGCGCATCGATGGTCTCGTACAGCATCAACGCATCGGCCATCGCATGCAGCTTGTCGATGTTCTCGGTGAGGATCTGGGTGGTGCGCGCATACGCCTTGTCGAGGATCCCGCGGACCACTTCGTCGATCTTGCGCGCGGTGTCGTCGGAGACGTTCTTGTGCTGCGACACCGAGCGGCCGAGGAACACTTCCTCCTCTTCTTCCGCATAGGTGATCGGACCAAGCTCTTCCGACAGGCCCCACTTGGTGACCATGTTGCGGGCCATCTTGGTGGCGCGCTCGATGTCGTTGGACGCGCCGGTGGTGACCTTGTCCGCACCGAAGATCAACTCCTCCGCCACGCGACCGCCGTACAGCGTGCACAGGCGGCTTTCAATGCCGGTGCGGTTGATGCTGTACTTGTCGCCCTCCGGCAGGTAGACGGTCACGCCCAGCGCGCGATCGCGCGGAATGATGGTGACCTTGTAGACCGGGTCGTGCTCGGGCACCAGCCGGCCGACGATCGCATGGCCCGACTCGTGGTACGCGGTGTTGCGCTTCTCTTCCTCGCTCATGGCCATCGAGCGACGCTCGGTACCCATGATGATCTTGTCGCGCGCGCGATCCAGGTGGTCCATGCGAACCTCCTTGGCGTTCTCGCGCGCGGCGAAGAGCGCCGCCTCGTTGCAGAGGTTGGCCAGGTCGGCACCGCTGAAGCCGGGCGTACCGCGCGCGATGACCATCGGCTCGACGTCGTCGGCCAGCGGCAGCTTGCGCATGTGCACGCGCAGGATCTGCTCGCGGCCCTTCACGTCAGGCAGGCCCACGGTCACCTGGCGATCGAAGCGGCCCGGGCGCAGCAGCGCCGGATCCAGCACGTCGGGACGGTTGGTCGCGGCGATGACGATGACGCCTTCGCCCCCTTCGAACCCGTCCATCTCGACCAGCAGCTGGTTGAGGGTCTGCTCGCGTTCGTCATGACCGCCGCCCAGGCCCGCACCGCGATGACGACCGACGGCGTCAATCTCGTCGATGAAGATGATGCACGGCGCATGCTTCTTGGCCTGCTCGAACATGTCGCGCACGCGGCTGGCGCCGACGCCGACGAACATCTCGACGAAGTCCGAACCGGAGATGCTGAAGAAAGGGACCTTGGCTTCGCCGGCGATGGCCTTGGCCAGCAGCGTCTTGCCGGTGCCGGGCTGGCCGACCATCAGCACGCCGCGCGGGATCTTGCCGCCCAGCTTCTGGAACTTGCCGGGGTCGCGCAGGAATTCGACCAGCTCGCCGACTTCCTCCTTCGCTTCGTCGCAGCCGGCGACGTCGGCGAAGGTGACCTTCACTTGGTCCTCGCCCTGCAGCTTGGCGCGCGACTTGCCGAAGGACATCGCGCCCTTCGCACCGCCACCGCCGCCCTGCATCTGGCGCATGATGAAGATCCAGAAGCCGATGATCAGCAGCACCGGCAGAAAGTTCAGCAGGATGGCCGTCAGGCTGATGCCGCTGGGCGGCTCCTTCTGCGTGATCTCGACCTTCTTGGAGCGCAGGTCGTTGATCAGGTCGCGGTCGAACGGGGCGTTGATCGTCTTGCTGTCGCCGTTGCGCAGCACGTAGGTGATCTCGCCGACGCCGCTGCGGGCATCGCCGCCGAACTCGACGCGCTGCACGTTGCCGCTGTCGACCTGGTCGAGGAAGTCGGAATACGTGGTGCCGCCCGCCATGGCAGCCGTGCTGGCGCCCTTGGGCGAGAAGCTCTGGAAGACGACCATCAGCACGACGGCGACGACTACCCACAGCAGCAGATTCTTGGTCAGGTCGTTCATCCTCATCGGCTCCGGTATTCCTCTTTGCGCTTGCGCACGTTACGTGACCTTACTTGATTTGGATCCGCTTGCCCTGTCCCAGGGCGTACACCTCGGGGGAGCGCTTGCGGGAGGCGTCCGGCTTGCGGATCGCCACCTTGTCGTAGCGGCGACGCAGCTCGCGGATGTAGTCGTCGGACCCGGCGCCCTGGAACAGCTTGATCAGGAAGGCCCCGCCCGGCTTCAGGTGGTCGTCGGCGAATGCCATCGCCAACTCCGCCAGATGCATCATCCGCGGCTGGTCCACCGCATCCACACCACTCTTATTGGGGGCCATATCGGACAGCACAAGGTCCACCCGGGCACCGTCCAGCATGGCTTCCAGCTGCGATAGGACGCTGTCTTCCCTGAAATCCCCATGAAGGAAGTCCACGCCGGCCAGCGGCGGCATGTCCAGGATGTCCATCGCGACCACACGGCCGCTGTCCCCCATCGCTTGGCGGACGAACTGCGACCAGCCGCCCGGGGCGGCGCCCAGGTCCACGACGACCATGCCCGGCTTGAGCAGGCGGTCGCGTTCCAGCAGTTCCTCCAGCTTGTACGCCGCACGCGAACGCAGGCCCTCGGCCTGGGCCTTTTTCACGTAGGGATCGGAGAAGTGTTCCTTCAGCCAGCGCTGGCTGCTCTTGCTGCGGGTGGCCATGGCGGCGAGGTCTCCGGGCACGCTGCGACGGGAGCCGCCGGAGCCGTTCGTGGGGGTGGCCATGATACCCTGATCGCCCTTTTCGACCCGTACCGTGCCGCATGCCTGTTGCCCTGACCGCTGCCCAGACCCGTTTCCTGCGCGGCCAGGCCCACGACCTGAAAGCGTTGCTGCAGATCGGCAACAAGGGCGTCACCCCGGCCTTCATCGCCGAGCTGGACGCGGTGCTGGAACAGCACGAACTGATCAAGGTGAAGGTCGCCGGCGAGGATCGCGACGCCCGCGACAGCATGATCGAGGACCTGGCCGACAAGGTCGACGCCGCCCTCGTGCAGCGCGTCGGCCACACCGCCGTCCTGTACCGTCCGAGCAAGGAACGCCGGCACATCGTGCTGCCGCGCGGCTGATCCGTCACGCAGGTCGCCTGCCATGCAGCTGAGCCACGAACTGCCCGATTACGCCTTCGCGCTGCGCGCCGCGGACGGCCGGACCGCACGCGTGAACGACCGCGTGCTGGCGACCAGCTTCATCCTCTCGCCCCAGCAGCTGCTCGAGGACTGGCCGGTGCACGACAGCGCCGCGCTGGTGCCGGACGACCTGGCCCCGCTGCTGGCGCTGCAACCGGAAGTGATCCTGCTGGGCACGGGCGAGCGCCAGGTGTTTCCGCCCGCGGCCGTCATGGCCGCCTGCCTGCGCCAGGGCGTGGGCCTGGAGGTCATGACCAATGCCGCGGCCGCCCGCACCTTCAACGTACTGGCCGGCGAATCGCGCAAGGTCGTGGCTGGTTTCCTGCTCGCATCGGCCTGATCTGGCCGCGATGCGGGGCCGGTTCCTGCTGCCTGCCCTGCTGCTCCTCGCGGCATGCGCTCGGCCGGTCCCGGCTCCGGATGCCACCCAGCGGTACGACGCCTGGCGTGCGAAGGCCGACGCGCGCGCCCTGACGGCCTATCAGCGCACATTGGCCGATGCCGGCGTGGGTCGGGTCGTGCCGATCCCCGCGCTGCTGCGCTCCAGCCGTCGCTGGCAGGCCTGCGATGCGCCGGAATTCCTGTTGCCCCCGCCCGACCGCGCCGCGGCGATCGTGCCTACCCTGCGCGTGGTCGCGCAGTTGCAGGCGATGGGAATCGTCGAGGGAAGCCGGGCGCGTTCGGGTTACCGGTCGGTGGAGGTGAACCGCTGCGCCGGCGGCAGCGCCCGCAGTCGGCATCTGCTGAACAATGCGCTCGATTTCGACCTTGCCGACGACCGTCGCGTGGCCGCGCTATGCCACTTCTGGCGCACGCAGGGGCCCGCGCTGGCGATGGGGCTTGGGTTCTACACGCCGACCAGGATCCACATCGATACGGCCGGGCACCGAACATGGGGCACCGACCATCGGCGCGGCACCTCGCTGTGCGTCACCGCCGAGGATCAGTCCGGCGAGCGCGCCAGCCGCACGCGGACGCCGTAATGGTCCGAGGGCCAGGCGCCGGTCGCGTCGGGCCGGTCGAGGATGATGTCGGCGTCGACGACACGGAACGCATCGCGCTGGGCGAACACGTGGTCGATGCGGATCGGCGCATGGCCGAGGTGCGGATTGAGCGTGGTGTGCATCGGGTCGTTCGTATCCACGCCCGCGTGCGCGTCCGAATAGGCGTCGAAGAAGCGCGTGCGCAGCGGCGCGAGTTCGGACGCATCGGCGCGCGTGTTGAAGTCGCCGCCGATGATCGACGGGGCGTCGCCCGATGTCTCGCCGATCAACGCCAGTACACCGCCGATCTGGTCTGCCCGGATCGCCCCGCCGGTCGGCGTGTGGTGCAGGTGGGTCACGTAGACATTCAATGGACGGCCCCCGACCCGCGTGCGCACCCAGCCGGCGGTCCGGTAGTCGTCCAGCGGGGACAGCTTGACCTCCCGCGACTGTTCGATCGCCCCCTTCACCAGGATCGCATTGCCGTAGCGCCGGGCCTGGCCGGCCGCGTCGGCGGAAAAGAAGCGGTACCGGTAGCCGAGTCGGGCGGCGAGCGTCTGCGCCTGGTTCGGTAGCGCGGCGTCCTGCAGCACCTCCTGCAAGACGATGATGTCGGGTGCCAGCGTCGCCAACTCGGCGACGATCATGTCCTGCCGGTGCGGCCAGTCCTGCTTGTCGTGCCAGAGATTGAGCGTGACCACGTCCACGTGCGATTGCGTGGGTAACTCGCGGGGACGCTGGCACGCGGCGAGGACCCCCGCTGCGAACACGACAACCGCCAGCACCGCCGGCGTCCACCTTGCCATCGCCCCGCCCTGGACGACGTTCACCGCGGCGGCAGGTACTGGAGCGGATCCACCGGCTTGCCGTTGTGGCGGATCTCGAAGTGGAGCATCTCGCGCGAAGCGCCACTGCTGCCCATTTCCGCGATCTGCTGGCCGGCCTTGACGCTCTGGCCTTCGTTGACCAGTCGCTTGCGGTTGTGGCCGTACGCCGACAGCCAGGCCTCACTGTGCTTGACGATGATCAGCTCGCCGTAACCCACCAGCCCTGCGCCGGAATAGACCACCACCCCATCTGCGGCGGCGCGGACGGCCTGTCCGCTGCTGCCCGCGATGTCGACACCCTGCTTCGTCGCGTCGCCGGCGACATACCGACCGATCAAGTGCCCCTCGGCAGGCCAGCGCCAGCTGAAACCGCTGCTTGCGGGCGCCGGCGCTGGGCGGGTGGCCGGCGCTGGCGGCGGTGCGGGACGCGTGGTCGTGCCGGTCGCGGGTCGGGCGGCCGTCGTGGTGGTCGTCGCGGGACGACTGCCGCCGGTGCCGGGGAACAGCTTGAGCGACTGGCCCGGATAGATCGTGTAGGGGGCAGCGAGGTTGTTCCAGCGCGCCAGGTCGTTGACGTCGATGCCGTTGCGGAACGCGATGCCGTAGAGCGTGTCGCCGCGCTGCACGCGCACCGTGGCACCGGGCTTGGCCTGGGACGCCTTGCGCGTGGTCGACGATGCGGTGGGCTCGCGCACCACCGTGGTGGAGCAGGCGCCCAGCACCGCGAGGGCGATGCCGGCAAGGAACGCGCGCGCGATGCGGTGGCGTGGACGAAGCGTCGTGGTCATGCGGTCGTTCGTTTCCTCACAGGGCGATGGCCGCCGGCCTCAGCCGGTCAGGCGCTGGAACAGTTCGCGTGCCGCCACCCCGCCCCCACCGATCAGCACGCTGAAGTAGACGATCGTACCGATGTTGGCCAGGTGGCCCATCAGGATCGCGCCGCCATCGCGCTGGATGAAGCCGATGGCGTACAGCAGCAGCGCCAAGGCTGGCAGGGTATTGCTGAATGGCACGAATCCAAAAGGCGCCATCAACAATAGGGCAGCGAGGATGAAGGCGAGGTTGTTGAAGACGCCTTGCCCTGGCCCGTCGACGAAGACACGCAGGCGGTGCGGACGGCTGATCCTTTCCATCCGGCGCACCCAGACCAGCCCACCGGTCAGGCCGGGGCGCAGGCGATCGGCCGGCAGCGCCTTGTGCTTGACGCGTTGTGGCAGCCACAGCGGGCGGTTGAACAGGCGGCTCACGCCGACCAGCAGGATCGCCGCGCCGAACACGGTGCTGACGCCCGGGATCGACACGGGGATCAGGAACACCAGGGTCAGCAGGATGGTGAGCAACAGCAGGCCTTCGTCGCTGAACACATCCAGCAGTTCGCCCAAGCTCAGCGTGTCGGGAGGCAGGCGCTCGATGATGCCGGCCAGTTGCTCTCCCAGCGATGCCGGATGGTTCGGCGATCCTTCGTCGGGACGCGGATGGGTCATGCCGGTCAGTCCAGGGTGCCGGACAACAGCGGCACGAACACGACGGGCGCCAGCGTCGTTTCCTCGATGCTGCCGTCGGCGCGCTTCACCAGTCGCACGAGCGATTGCGAGCCGCTGCCGCCGACCGGTGCGACGAGATGCCCACCGATCGCGAGTTGTTCCACCAGCACCGGCACCAGGGCCGGCGCGGCGGCGGTCACGATGATGGCGTCGTAGGGACCGTGCTCTACCCAGCCGATGCGTCCATCGTCGTGCTTGCTGCGGACGTTGAAGCCCATCTGCCGCAGCCGCTTGCGCGCCTGACGCAGCAGATCGCCGATGCGTTCAACCGTGTACACCTCCAGCCCGAGGATCGCGAGGACCGCGGCCTGGTAACCCGATCCGGTGCCGATCTCCAGTACCTTCTTCGGCGCCGCTTCCAGCAGGACCTCGGTCATGCGCGCGACCACCCACGGCTGCGAGATGGTCTGGCTGTGGCCGATCGGCAGCGCCGTGTCCTCGTAAGCGCGCGTGGCGAGCGCTTCATCGACGAACAGGTGGCGCGGCAACGTGCGGATCGCATTCAGCACGCGCTCGTCGGCGATGCCCGACTCGCGCAGCCGCTCGACCAGGCGGTCGCGCACGCGCTGCGAGGTCATGCCCATGCCCACCGCTTCCGGCTGCAGCCGCAGTCGCGGCGTCATGCCGTCCCCTCGAGCGAGGCCGTCAATCCCCCCACCCAGCCCGCGACTTTCTCGAGCGCCTGGTAGCGGGTCAGGTCGACGTGGATCGGCGTGATGGAGATATGGCCCGTACGCACCGCGTGGAAGTCCGTGCCCGGGCCCGCATCCTGCTCGCGGCCGGCGGGGCCTATCCAGTAGACGGTGTGGCCGCGCGGATCCGGCTGCGGCACGCAGGGCTCGGAACGGTGTCGGTTGCCGAGGCGCGTAACTTCGAAGCCCCGCACCTCCGACCATGCGAGATCCGGCACGTTGACGTTGAGGATGGTGTCTGCCGGCAGCGGATCCGACTTCAAACGCGCGACGATCTCCACGGCGGCACGCGCGGCGGTCTCGTAATGCCTGGCGTCGTGGTTCTTGGTGGCCAGCGACATGGCCACTGCGGGCAGGCCCAGGAAGCGCCCTTCCATCGCCGCCGAGACCGTGCCGGAGTAGATGACGTCGTCGCCCAGGTTGGCGGTGTTGTTGATGCCGGATACCACGATGTCGGGCTCGAACTCGAGCATGCCCGTCAGTGCCAGGTGCACGCAGTCGGTCGGCGTGCCGGCGATGCTGCAGGTGTAGTGGTCGATGCGCTTGAGCCGGATCGGCAGGTCGAGCGTCAGCGAGTTGCTGGCACCGGAGCGATCGCGGTCGGGCGCGACCACATACACTTCGTGGCCTGCGCTGCGCAGGCCCTCTGCCAGGATTCGGATGCCGGGGGCGTCGACGCCGTCGTCGTTGCTGACCAGTACGCGCATGGGGTTCCTCGGGGACGGCCCCATGATACCGGAACAACGCCGAGGCTTCCCGCGCTTGCGTCACGTGGCGATGCCGCTACGCTGGCGGCATGTCTCGCTCCTCGCCCCCCGACGATGACGACGCCGCGCTGTTCCGCGAGGCGATCGGCGACGTGCGACGCCTGGACACCGCCACGCCACCGCCGCGCAAGGCGCCGCCGAAACCGCGTGCTCGCATGGCCGAGCAGGATGATGTCGACGCGCTGAGCGAATTCCAGCGCGGGCTGGAATCCTTCGACCTGCACGCAGCCGGCGATGTGCTGAGCCATCGGCGCGAGGCCTTGTCGCCGCGCGCCTTCCAGCGACTGAAGCGGGGCCAGTTCTCCGTCCAGGATGAACTCGACTTGCACGGCGCCACGGCGTTGCAGGCGGAAGGCCTGTTGAGGCAATTCCTGCTGGAGGCCCACCAGCACGACTACGGATGTGTCCGCATCATCCATGGCAAGGGCACGCGATCCGAGGTCGGGGCACCCGTGATCAAGAATGCGGTCGACAGGATGCTGCGCCATCGCGCGGATGTCCTTGCGTTCCACTCGGCACCACCGGCGCAGGGCGGCACCGGCGCCGTGCTGGTACTCCTGGCCCGGCGCCGCTAGCTCGGCCTGCCTATCCGCTAGCGCGCGGAGGCGACGGAGGCCGACACTCGCTTCTTGGGTGGGTTGACCCACATCACTTCGGTACCGCGCTGTTTGGCGATGGCATTGACATAGCCCACGTAGACCGCATCCACGTCGGATCGTGGCTGCATCAATACCTTGTCGGCGGTGCTCGCGGTACGGGTGCTCGCGCAACCGGAAAGCAGCACGGCGAGGAAAAGGGCGCTGGAAAAGCGATCGAGGCGACTCATGGCGACCTCCAAGTAGCAGGACGTTGCTGCGACCGACATCTCGGCGGCGAGGCATCATCCACCGCCGTCGCTACCGCTTATACGCCCGCCATTCCACGCTGCCAGTGCTTGTGCCCGATTTCCGACGAACGGCTCAGGCCGGTCCGGACGCGTCCGCGGCGTCCCCCAACTCGTGCAGCACGGCGGTGGCATAGCTGCCGGGCGGCAGAGCGAAACCAACCTTGAGGGTCGACGCATCCAGCCACTCCCAAGCCAGCCCGTCGGGTCGCAGTCGCAGGGCACGACGCTCCTGGCGGAGGCCCTCCTGCTCGAGACCCGTCTTCAGCGCGCGCGCATCCTCGCCCTGCAGCGCCGCGTCCTCGCAGGCATGGGCGGCAGCCTGCGCGCGCGATGCCCCCGCGCCCCACAACGGCCCTGTCGGATGGATATCGAAGTCGGCCAGGCGCTGCGCGAGCGTCTCGCTCCAGGGCTCGGGCCCGAAGACGCTGCGGCTGCCGGCCAGCATCCACACTTCGCCTTCGAGGCCGCGATTCCAGCTGCCGTCGGCAAGCCGGGCCGAGAGCACGCGGTTGAAAAGTTCAGAACGTGCGGCGGACAGGAGAATGGACCGTTGCTCGCGCCGCACCCGGCGCCCACCGAACATCGCCAGTGCCGCCGCCACGTTGCCGCCATCGCGTCCGAAGCGCTGTTCACCGAACCAGTTGGGCAGGCCATGCGCGGCGATCTCGGCAAGACGTGCATCGATCGCTTGCCGATTCCCTTCCACCTGACGCAGCACCAGCGCGAACCGGTTGCCGGCCAACGCCCCGCGCGGCAGCTTGCGCGAATGCCATGACGCATCGATGACCTTGAGATCGTCCGATGCCAGCCCGCCCATGTCCGGTGCCACTTTGCGTGGCAGGTGCACGCTGAAGCGCTGCCGCGTCACCGCATGGCGGTCCTTGAGGCCGGCGTAGCCGACACCCATGTCGGCGATCGCCGCCCACGCCGCGATGCGCTTGGCGGCGAACGCGGTATTCATGCCGCGCTTCTCGACCGTCAGCAGCAGGTGTTCGCCTTCGCCCGAGGGCTCGAAACCCGGAAGCTCCTCGACGAAGAAATCCTCCGGTGCCGTACGGATACGCGCCGACAGCACCGACGCGCCGAACGCGCGCGGCATTGCCCCGCTCATGCGCGCACCAGCAGCACCACCGCCTGCGCCGCGATGCCTTCGCCGCGCCCGGTGAAGCCCAGCTTCTCCGTCGTGGTCGCCTTGATGCTGACCGCATCCGCGTCAATCCCGAGATCCGTGGCCACGCAAGCCCGCATCGCATCGGCATGGGGACCGACCTTGGGACGCTCGCAGATGACGGTGACGTCGGCATTGCCGACGCGCCAGCCGCGTTCACGCAGCAAGGCATCGCAGTGGCGCAGGAACGCACGGCTGTCCGCGCCCTTCCAGCGATCATCCGAAGGCGGGAAATGCCGGCCGATGTCGCCGAGCGCCACCGCGCCGAGCATGGCATCGCACACGGCATGCAGCACCACGTCGCCGTCGCTGTGCGCCAGCACGCCGCGATCATGCGGCACGCGCACACCACCCAGCATGAGGTGGTCGCCGTCGCCGAAGGCGTGCACATCGAAGCCCTGGCCGATGCGGATGTTCAAGGAATCGGGCATGTCGTTTCCGTCAGGAGGTCAGCGGTGACGCTGCGCCAGTTCGTAGGCGAACCGGGCCAGGTCCGCCGGCGTGGTGATCTTGAAGTTGCTCTCGGAGCCTTCCACCAGCAGCGGGCGCAAGCCCTGGCGCTCCATCGCCATCGCCTCGTCGGTGACCTCGACGCCATCGGTCGTGGCGGACTCGAGCGCGCGGGTCAGCTGCAGGCGACGGAAAAGTTGCGGCGTGAACGCACGCCACAGGCGCTCTCGGGGTTCAGTGGCGTCGATCCCGCCGTCGTCGCCGGCCCGTTTCAACGTGTCCCGCACCGGCGCGGCGAGGATCGCACCGACCGGATCATTGCGACCACGTTCCAGCAGTTGCGTCAGGTCGGCCAGGGACAGGTTCGGGCGCGCCGCATCGTGCACCAGTACGAAATCATCCGGGCGCACGTCGTCAGGCAGTGCGTGCAGGCCGGCCAGCACGGACGCCGCACGGCTGGCGCCACCGACGCAGGCAAGCACCGGCTTGCCCGCGAGTTCCGTCCAGCGCGGCCAGTCCGCGTCGTTCTCCGACACCGGCACCACGGCGCCCTCCACCGCATCGTGCGCGAACAGGGCCGCGAGCGTGTGCGCGATCAGGGGCGCACCCTCCACCGGGAGATACTGCTTGGGGAGTTCGCCGCCGAAGCGGGTGCCGCGTCCTGCGGCGGGCACGACAGCCCAGAGACGGGCCATCAGGGAAGCGGGTCCGCGGTGGCGGCGTTGCCGGCCGCATCGCCTTCCGCGGCCGGCGCCGGCGCAGCGGGTTCAACCACGCGGTAGAACTTCTCGCCCGGCTTGATCATGCCCAGTTCGCTGCGTGCACGCTCCTCCACCGCCGATTCGCCCGATTTGAGGTCCTCGACTTCGGCGGCCAACGCATCGTTGCGCTCCTGCAGGCCGGCATTCTCGCGCTTCTGCGACTCGACCTGCTGCTCCAGCGCGACGACCTGCCCTGAACTTCCCACACCGAACCAGAACTTGTACTGCAGCCATCCCAGCAGCAGCACGAGGACCAGCAGGAGCCAGGGCGCCTTGCGCATGGATTACTTCTTCAGCGACACGAAGGCGTTGCGGCCGGCGTAGCGCGCCTTGCTGCCCAGCGCCTCTTCGATGCGCAGCAGCTGGTTGTACTTGGCCACGCGATCGCTGCGGCACAGCGAGCCGGTCTTGATCTGCGTGGCCGTCGTGGCTACCGCGATGTCGGCGATGGTGGTGTCTTCGGTTTCGCCCGAGCGATGCGACACGACGGCGGCGTAGTTCGCGTGGTGCGCCATCGCGATGGCCTCCAGGGTCTCGGTCAGCGTGCCGATCTGGTTGACCTTGATCAGGATCGCGTTGGCCGTGCCGGACTCGATGCCTTCCTTGAAGATCTTCGGATTGGTCACGAACAGGTCGTCGCCGACCAGCTGCACCTTCTTGCCGATCCGGTCGGTCAGCAGCTTCCAGCCCGCCCAGTCGTCCTCGGCCAGGCCGTCTTCGATGGTGATGATGGGGTACTGCGCGGCCCAGTCGGCCAGGAAGTCGACGAACTGCTCGCTGGTCAGGCGCTTGTTCTCGCCCACCAGATGGTACTTGCCGTTATCGAAGAACTCGCTGGACGCCACGTCCAGGCCCAGCAGCACGTCTTCGCCGGCGGTGTAGCCGGCCTTGCCGATGGCTTCCAGGATGGTGTCCAGCGCTTCTACGTTGCTGCGGAAATCGGGGGCGAAGCCGCCCTCGTCGCCGACCGCCGTGCTCAGGCCGTGGCCCTTCAGCACCGACTTCAGCGAGTGGAAGATCTCGGTGCCCGCGCGCAGCGATTCGGCGAACGAATCGAATCCGACCGGCAACACCATGAATTCCTGGAAGTCCACGTTGTTGTCGGCGTGCGCGCCGCCGTTGATGATGTTCATCATCGGCACGGGCAAGGTCACCTCGCCATTGGACAGGTGCTGCCACAGCGGGACCTTCTTCGACGCGGCCACCGCATGGGCGTTCGCCATCGAGACACCGAGCAATGCGTTGGCGCCCAGACGACCCTTGTTCTCGGTGCCGTCCAGGTCGATCAGGCGACGGTCCAGACCCTCCTGGTCGGCGGCGTCGAAGCCATGCAGCGCATTCGCGATGGGACCGTTGACGTTCTCCACCGCCTTGCGCACGCCCTTGCCCAGGTAGCGGGTCTTGTCGCCGTCGCGCAGTTCCACGGCTTCCTTGGTGCCGGTCGAGGCGCCAGACGGCACCATGGCGCGACCGAAGGAACCGTCTTTCAGCGTGACCTCGGCTTCGAGGGTGGGATTGCCGCGGGAATCGAGGATTTCGCGGGCGTGGATCTTGGCGATGGTGGTCATGGTGTCGATCGGGGGTCCGTGGAGGTGAGTTGTCGTACGAACGTCAAGGTAGCTTGGGTATGGGCGAGGTCGTGCTGGGAAAACCGCACCGAAAACGGATGAACGTCGCGCAGACCTTGTGGCTGACCTGCGCGACCGTAAGAAGGGACAAAGATTAACGCTGTTTTCCCTTCGATATCGGGCGAAGTTACCCAGGGTCCACATGAAGGCGGAGGCGGCGGGGGCGGAATCGGCATGTCGGGGACCGCACGCCACACCACGCCACCCGACAACGTCCCGCGCATTGGTGGGTGGCCCTTCAGGACCTCGACCACTTCGAAGTCGGCGGTCGCAAGGAGCAAGGGACTCCGTGCTTCCTGCGCGCGCTCAGCGTAGTTGTCGAGCCTTGCGACGAAGACCTCATGGCTTTCGCTGAATGCCTTAGCCAAGTCTTGCCGCGGGTCGCCCGAACCCATCTGACAGGCGCCCGCCCGTGGCACCGCCGCCGTTACGGCCACCAGCACAACCAGCATCCCGCCAGTCGCTCGATTCATGGCTTAGACCGTCGACTCCAGGAACCCGTTCT
>NZ_PKDG01000007.1 GCF_002863005.1 Pseudoxanthomonas sp. | reverse complement strand
TAGTCGTGCCGACGGCCATCGCCCTGATCCTCTGGGTGTCGCCCGCCTGGGCGCTCAACCTGACCGTCGAAGTGGATGGGGTGTCGGGGGACCTGGAAAAGAATGTCCGGGCCCTGCTGACGGTGTTGCATGAAGACCCGGCGACGATGTCGGCATCGCGCCTGCAGCGCCTGCATCTGCAGGCAAAGCCTGAAATCGAGCAGGCGCTGCGGCCCTTCGGCTATTACACCCCGCACATCGACAGCGCGCTGACGCCCCGTGAGGACGGTTGGCTGGCCCGCTACCGGATCGATCCGGGCGCTCCTGTGCGGGTTGCGACGGTTGATTTGCACCTGCTCGGTGAAGGTAGCGACGAGGGTGGCCTGCGGGATGCCGCCAAGGCATTTGCCCTGCGGCCCGGCGAAGTGGCTGATCACCGGCGGTATGAAGAGGGTAAAACGCTGCTACGCCGTCGAGCGCTTGCGGCCGGTTACCTGGACGCCGCCTTCGATCCTGCCGAGCTGGCCATCGATCCCGCCGCCGGTACGGCCAGCATCACGCTCACGCTGAACACGGGGCGCCGCTACCGCTTCGGCCCGGTCAGTCTGCGACAGGAGATTCTGAAACCCGAATTCCTAGCCCGCTTCGTGCCTTTCTCACCGGGGGATGTCTACAGCACCCGCCGCCTGCTGGACCTGCAATACGCGCTGGATGACACCGAATACTTCTCACGGGTGGAGGTGATTCCCCACCCGGAAGCGGCGGTGGATGGCGCCGTTCCCATCGAGGTGGCGCTGGATCCGAATAAGCGTCACAAATATACCTTTGGCATCGGCTATGGCACCGACACCGGGCCGCGCGGCACCCTCGGCTGGGACAATCGCCTGGTCAACTCATCCGGCCACCGCTGGCGCAGCCAATTGAAGCTGGCCGAAGTCGATTCCAGTGCGCAGTTCAGTTACCTGATCCCGATCGACAATCCCGTCACCGATTCCCTGGACTTCAACGGCGGCCTGCGGGAGTTGAATGTCGAGGACCGCTCCAGTCGCATCCTCAGCGCGGGCGTGGCGCGGACTGACCGGAACGCGCCCTGGAGCCAGACCCTGCGCTTGAACCTGGAGCATGAACGGTTCCAGCTGGCGGATGCGGCCAGCGAAGATGAAATTCTCTCGATCCTGCCCGGCGCCAACTGGACCTACACCCGCACGGATGATCCCCTGTATCCGCGCCACGGCTTGCGCTGGAGCACGGACCTGCTGGCCAACCTGTCCCCGGATACGGCGCTGTTTGGCCAGGCCCTCATGGAAACGCGCTGGGTGCATGCGGCGGGGACGCGCAGTCGCTGGATCCTGCGGCAGCAGGCCGGCGCCACGGTGGTGGACCAGTTGGCCGATGTCCCGCTGTCCAAGCGCTTCTTTGCCGGTGGGGATAACAGCGTGCGCGGCTTCTCCTACCAGGAGCTGGGCTCGCGCAACAGCGAAGGACTGGTGCAGGGCGGGCGCTACCTGGTGACAGCCAGTGCGGAATTCGAGCAGATGCTGTGGGGTCAATGGGGCCTGGCGGCCTTTGTGGACACGGGCAATGCCTTCGATGACTCCCAGCTGGATCTCAAGACGGCGGCCGGGCTGGGACTGCGCTGGCGCAGCCCGGTGGGACCGCTGAAGCTCGATATCGCCCAACCCCTGAACGAGCCGGGCGCGGAATGGCGGCTGCACCTCACGCTGGGGTCGGAGCTTTGAGGCGTCTTTTGCGCATCCTCGTGATCGGCGTGGTACTGGTCCTGCTCACCCTGGCCGGGGCGATGGCACTGCTGCTCACCCGTCCGGACTCGGCTGACCGTCTGGCGCGCGTGCTCCAGTCCCGCTCGCCCATTGCATTCGACTATGACGTCCTCGACGGGTCGCTGGCTGGCCCCCTCAGCATCCAGGGCTTGAGGGTGCAGGGTACGACCTGGTCGCTGGAGGCTGCGCGACTTGATCTCACTTGGCATCCCGCCGCTCTGCTGCGGGGTCAGTTGTATGTCGAAAGCCTCAAAGGGGAGGCGGTTCATTTCCGCAACCATGCGCCGTCCACCTCGGCTGCTCCAGCCGGCGATGGCAGTCCGCCGGCGCCGTTCAGCCTACCGCTGGCACTGCGGCTGGATCGGCTTGAGCTTGCATCCGGTTGCTATCAATCGGGCGCTGCGGCGCCTCAATGTCTCGATGGCCGGCTTGACGATTTAAGGCTCACCGGCAGCCGGTGGGCGCTGGAACATTTGACCCTGATCCATTCCCAATTCCGGCTCACCGGCACAGGCAGCGGCGCGCTGGCTGGCCGCTGGCCGCTGGCGCTGCGACTGAGCGCCCAGGCGGCGCTTCCCGATCTGCCGCCCTGGGCAGGCGAGCTGGCGGTGGACGGCGATCTGCTTGAACTCGGCATTGCCCATGCCGCGGCGCCGCCCTATGGCTATCAGCTTGCCGCGCGCATCACCGAACCCTTGGGCACGCTGCGCTGGCAGGCCGAATGGACCACGCAGAATCTCAGCCCCCATGTATTCCGCGCCGAGCTGCCCGAGGCCTTGCGAGTGACGGCGAGGGTGCAAGGCGACGGGGGTCTGCGCGACGCGCGTCTGCAAGCAGTCCTGCACGGCGAAGGAACCCCGGAAGGGCCTTGGGAGGGCCAGCTTGCGGGCGCCGTGGATACCACGGCGGCGCGCCTGGATCGCCTGATGCTCGATTCACCGCTGGGACGGGTACAAGGCGAGGGGGTTTGGCCGCTGCAGGCGCAAGCCGATCAGGCCCTCAGCGCGCGGCTGGCCTGGCAGGATCTGCGCTGGCCCGGCACGGCCTTCGACAGCCCGGCTGGCGAGCTTCGGCTGGACGGCACGCTGGAGCGCTTCGGGCTGAACATGCAGGCGCAACTGGCCGGCGCCTGGGTCGGGAACCAGACCGCCCGCATCGCGCTGGCCGGCCAGGGGAATCGCCAGGGATTGGCGCTGGAACGCATCGAGGCCAGCAATTTGCTGAAAGGAAACCTGCGCGGCCAAGGCCACATCGGCTGGACGCCTGCGGTGTCCTGGGATCTGGCGCTGCAGGGGCAGGGTCTGGATCCCGGCACACTGGATCCGCGCTGGCCTGGCCGTCTTGGGTTTGATCTGTCCACACACGGCAGCCGTTCTCCCGAGCAACTGGCTGCCGCCGTTGATTTGCGCGCACTGCAAGGCCAGTTGCGCGGGCGGCCGGTGCAGGTGCGGGGCGCGCTGGCGGGCGCGGGGTCGCAATGGACGCTGCAGCGACTCGATGCCCGTTCCGGTCAGGCCCAACTGCAGGCACAAGGCCAGTGGGGCCCGGCAGTGCGACTGGACGCCAATCTGCGGGCGCCCGATCTGTCTGACCTGTGGCCGGGTGCCAGTGGCCGGGTCGAGGCCTCGGTGCGTGCCGAGGGTGCCCAGGACAATCCACGCCTGAGCCTGGACGGGTCGGCGCGGGACGTGCGCTGGGAAACCTATCGGGTGAGCGAGCTGAGTCTGGCGGGAAAATGGCAAGGCCGCGATGCCCCGCTGCAGGCCGATCTCGCGGTCCGCCAGCTCGGGCTGGGAGAGCGCACCGTGGATCAGGCCACGCTTGAGCTGCGCGGCCGTCCCGCAGAGCACCGTTTGTCGCTGGGCGTCAGGGGAGAGGGCGCCGCGCTGCAACTGGCTGCTGCGGGCGGTTGGCGAGATGCCCGCTGGGCGGGTCAACTCACCGCCCTGTCTGTTCGCCCGGAGTCCGGTTCGGCCTGGCAATTGGATGCGCCGGCGCGTTTGGAGCTGGGTCAACAACAAGCAAGGCTCGCGGGGCTGTGCCTGCGCCAGGCCAAGCAGTCACTCTGCGCCGATGGCGAATGGATGGCGCCGCGCTGGCGGGGGCAGCTGAATCTTGCAGGCATCGATCTCGCGCCGTGGCGCGCCGTGCTGGGCGAGGAATGGACCCTGACCGGAACGGTGGCAGGGACGCTCAACGCCCAGGGCGGCTCGGAGCAGGCCACCGGGACCCTGATGGCGCGAGCGGACCGGGTGCTGCTGGAACGGCGCAGCCCCATCGCCGGCCTGCCGCCCGAACGTTTCCTGACCATCCCCGAGCTGCGTCTGTCCGGCCAAGCCACCGACAAGGGACTGGTCGCCAACCTGACCGGAACACCCGGCGAACGGGGCCGTCTCGCCGCCGTACTCACGATCCCCGGCTACGCTGGCCGCTGGCGAGAGGTGAGCGGCTTGCCCATCGAGGGGCAATTGCAGCTTGAAACCGACGAGCTCGCGCCCTTGGCCCTGTTGATCCCGCAAATCGACCGCCCCCAAGGTCGGCTGACGGCGGACCTGGGCCTGCGTGGCCCCTGGCAGGCGCCGGTTTTTTCGGGCAACGCCCAATTGACCGAGGGCGCCGTCAATGTGCCGGCCGCCGGCTTGCAATTGCGCGACATCCGGCTCGCAGCCACGCCTGCGCCGGATAACCAGATCCAACTGGCCGGCCAACTGGAATCCGGCAAGGGCGTCCTGTCCCTGCAGGGACTCATGGCCCTGAACGAAGGCCAGCCCCGGCTGCAGACGCGCCTGACCGGCCGCGACGTGCTGGTGGCCGATACCGCCGAGGCGCGGGTGCGGGTCTCGCCGGAGATGAGCGTGGATTATGCCGCCACCGGCCTTGCGATCCGCGGCCAGGTCACCGTTCCCGAGGCGCTGCTCAAGCCCAAGGATCTGGAGGGCACCGTGCGCCCCAGTGGCGATGAGGTGATCGTGGGGGCCGCTGCGGAGGCTGATCAGGCCGCCTTGCCCTGGGCGCTGGATTTGCGCGTGATCCTGGGCGAGAAAGTGCGTTTCGAGGGCTTTGGCCTGAAGGCGGATATCACGGGCCAACTGGGCCTGCGCGAAGGCCCCGGCACCCTGCCGGTGGCCAGCGGCGAGCTGCTGCTCAATGGCCGCTATCGGGCCTATGGGCAGGATCTCACCATCGAGCGGGGGCGGATCCTCTACACCGGCGTGCCCCTGGATAGTCCGGGTCTCGATCTGCGCGCCAGCCGCCGCTTCCAGGAACAGACCGTCGGGGTCGAAGTGCGCGGCCTGGTGCAGCAACCGGACGTGAAGGTGTTTTCCCAGCCCCTGTTGCCACAATCCGACGCGCTGGCCTATCTGGTGCTGGGACGGCCGCTGAACCAAGCGAGTGGCGACGATGGCGCCGCCATGAACCGGGCCGCCGCCGCAGTCGGCTTGGCGGGTGGGGAATTGCTCGCACAGCGCATCGGCAATCGCTTCGGCGTGCAGGACGTCGAAATCAAGAACACGGGCGATGCCGCCGCCAGTGAACTGAGCGTCGGGCGTTATCTCACTCCCCGCTTGTACGTGAGCTACGGCGTGGGGGTATTCAATGCGCTCAGCACCCTGCGCACCCGCTACCAGATCAGCCGCCGCTGGACCCTGCGCACCGAAAGCGGTGTCAACTCGAGCGCCGATGCCGTCTATACCCTGGAGCGATGAGGCCGGCACGCAGCGCCGGGTCGGTACGGGCATGTCCCCGCACGGGCATTGCCCTGGGATGGCCGGCGTGCATCCGCGGCGCTGGCCCGGCATGTTTGGCCATTCGATGCGCTATGGTGATAATGGCCGACGATACGGCGCGGCTGCCCGCGTGGCCCCGCCCCTGTCAATGCCCGCAGGGATGACACAACAACGCAGAAAGCGCGCCCTCGACCCGGGCGCTGCAGCATTCACAGGATAGGTTTGCAATGAAAGGTTCCCGACTGCTGCGGTCGTTTTCCCGCGTGACACTTGCCCTCGCCCTGTTGCTCACCGTCAACCCCGCCCAGGCCGTGAACCGCGGCCCCCAATCGCTGGACCGTACGCTGGCGCGCCTGGCGCCGAACGCCGACCCCACCGTGCTGCGCCTCGCCGCCAATGCCTTGAACTGCGCCGCACCGGATGCCAGTCGGCTGGCCGTGATCGACTACTCCTTGCCTTCTACGGAGCCGCGTTTGTGGGTTTTTGACCTCGTCCGCAAACGGCTGCTCTTCAAGGAGTGGGTCTCCCATGGCCGCGGCTCCGGTGACGCCCTGGCCCACGCCTTCTCCAACGAACCGGAAAGCCATCAGTCGAGCCTGGGATTGTTCCGCACACTGAATAGCTACTACGGAAGCAACGGCTATTCGCTGCGCCTGCAAGGGCTGGAGCCCGGCATCAATGATCTCGCCTATGAACGCGCCATCGTCATCCACGGCGCCGACTACGTCAGCGAATCCTTCATCGAGCGCACCGGTCGCCTGGGGCGCAGCTTTGGCTGCCCCGCCGTGCGTCCGGAAGTGACCCACCGGCTGATCGACGTCCTCAAGGACGATCAGTACCTGTTCGCCTATTATCCCGATCGGAAGTGGCTGGAGCGGTCTGCCTTCCTGAGTTGCCGGAAAGGTGGACCCCAACTGGCTTCACGCTGAACGGCCCTGGATGACCTGATTGCTGTTGGCGCGCCGTGGCAAGCCGCTGAGCGTCTTGGTGGGTGGGATGGCGTATTGGGGCTGAATCACAGAAAGAGCGGCGCTCGGGTGAGCGCCGCCAGTGGGAAAAGCTAGTTGCGCGAAGTTAAGGTCACATTGGCGCGGAAGACGTGAAGGTGATCTGAACCGGCGTGAACGTGTCCGACAAATAGCCGCCGAAGACCGGGATGGTGGCGAATTGTGCCCGCAGGCCGAGGGTCACCGATGTCAACGCGGTATTTGCGGCATTCAAGGATTGTGCTTTTACCGTGTCCACCAATGCGGGCTTACGGCCATAGATCCCGCTGTAAACTGCAGATAACGGGACCGCGCCAACGGTGTAGCTGCCAATATCGGTCGTATCGACGCTGTACAGGCTCACGGTTCCTGCCTTGAGCGTGTAGATGCCTTCACCGTGAATCGCGGAAAGATCGTCATCAGAGAGCATTTCCATTTGGGCCTGAACGGCCAGCGGGGCGGCCAGCAGGCTGGCGGCAAGGCTGAGCAGATAGGGTTTCACGTTAGAACTCCTTTTCAGTCGCGGGAATTGAGGCGAATCCAAGCTAGCCCCCTTTCGTGTCACCCTGATGACGCAGTGAACCCCAGATCAATCTGGCAGGGATGAACGACAATGGGCTGGATTCGCTTTTTGCATGCGCGTTAGCGCTTGAAACGGGGCTGATCCTGATTGCTTTCTCGGCGCTGAAATCATGTACCCGGCCGGCGCGGACTGCCTAGCAGGCGCATGTGCTCGATCTCCACGCAGCGGTCCATGATCGAATCGAGCCCGGCTTCTCGCGCCAGCCGATCGGCATCAAGGTTCATGATGCCCAGTTGCTGCCATAGGCATTTGGCGCCGATGGCGACGGCCTGCTGCGCGATCGGCAGCACATCCTCTGTGCGCCGGAATACATCGACCATGTCGACCGGATGCGGAATGTCCGCCAGTCGGGCGTAGCACCGTTCGCCCAGAACCGCTTCATAGCGCGGGTTGACCGGCACGATGCGGTAACCCTGTTGTTTCAGGTAGCGGGCTACGCCATGGCTCGGCCGGCTCGCATCGGCCGACAGGCCCACCACCGCAATGGTGTGGCACTCGGTCAGGATGCGGCGCAGCTCGGCGCTTTCGGCGGTCATGAGGCCATCTTATCAGCATTGCATTGCGGCAAAACAAAACGCCTGAATTAAGTCGCACCGCGAAGCGGCGGCGGCTTGAATGAATTGTTAAATGAATTATTAAGCGCCATCGCCAGACTTATTGATCGGTGCAAGCAAATTCGCATCACGAGCAATTTTCCACTTCCCGGAATCTTTGCGCAGAATGGTGAGAGTGTGGCCAGCGCGCACGATGGGTTGCTCTTCATTAGGTAGAGTGGCGACGACTTCGAGTTTTGCGAGAATGTAAGCCCAGTCACCTAGAATTTTAACCTCTAGGATTTCACTGTGACCGTCGAACTCAACTGACGATTTGGCTTGGGCTTCCGTTGCTTTTTCAAACGTAGACTTGCCAAAAGGTTCATGGCCCGGGACCAGGAACACCACGTCGTCCGTCATTAGGCTAATCACGGTCGCAGAGTCACCGGCTTTTGTTGCAGCCATCCAAGTCCGCACGAGATTTCGGATTTCATTCTCGTCACTCATGATAATCTCCCTATGGCGCCTGACATACCGCGCAGCGGACCGCCCATTGCAGCCGGTTGTTATGCCGCGCCCCCGATGATTAAGCGCCCGAAATGACTTATACCTTATACATGAAAACTTTGATTTGCTTCAATGCACCGCACTTGTCGTTGATCTTCCACTCGCCAGTTTTCTTGCCGCCTTCATATGTGCCTTCGTCCCACTACTGGCCATTCTCGTAGTAGCGCTTCCAAAGACCGACCTGTTGGCCGTAATTGTAGGAACCAGCCTGCGGGATCTTCCCGTTCTCACCCCACCATTCCCATTACCCCTCGAGTTCCTATTGGCGTACCTATCGACCGCTTTCAGCCGGCCGTTCTTGTAGTGCCACGTCCATTTCCCATGACGCTTCCCATCTTTGACGAGCCCTTGACCCGATTGATTGCCATCGGCATAGAGTTCCTTATGAGGCCCGTTAAGTTGTACTGCTTCACCGGTGGCGTAATGAATCCTCCAAAGTCGCCCAGCGCGCGGAATCATGAAGCGTCAGCCGCAGCTTTCTGCGCCATCTCTATGCTGCTCTCAGGACTGCGGGTCGAACCCGAAGACGCGTAGCTCTTGGTCACAACGACAGGCCTTCGCGATGCGCGCGGCCCACGCGACGGCCTCCTCGCGTGAGGGTAGCTCGAGCACAGTGAAGCCGCCGTCAAGCGGGGGTGCCCATGGGTAGCCGCCTGAGGCAACTGATCCGTCTGCAGCGACGAGAACGGGCGGCACGCTTTCGTCGATGCCGCCGCCGAAGACATAGACGCCGGCGGCTTTTGCCTCATCGATCACGGCGTGCGAGTCGCGACCCACCGCCTCCCACTCGCCTTCGGGCACGACCATCGCAGCGCTGGGAAAGGAGATCAGGTACTTTGCCATGGCGCTATTTCCTATGGAGATTGATGTCGGTCGTGAAGGGAGTGTGTGGTCTAAGGTTGAGCTCAGGGCGCTAGACGCTGTGCGGCGAATTGTTCGGCGTCAATCAACTGCGAAGCGCAGCCTCAATTACACTGACATCGATCTTGGACATTTCCATCATCGCATCGAAAGCGCGTTTGGCAGCAGCCGGGTCGGGGTCCGCAATGGCTCTCGTCAGAATCACCGGAATTATTTGCCACGACACACCCCACTTGTCCTTACACCAACCACAAGCGCTTTCCTGACCATCGTTACCAACGATTGCGTTCCAATAACGATCCGTTTCGGTTTGATCATTGGTTGCGACTTGGAACGAAAAAGCTTCGCTCTGCGTGAATGCAGTACCACCGTTGAGTCCGAGGCATGGGATACCCATGACAGTGAACTCCACGGTCAAAACGTCACCTTGTTTCCCCGACGGGAAATCACCCGGCGCGCGGTACAAAGCGCCAACGAAAGAATCTGGAAATGTATCTGCATAGAAGCGTGCTGCATCTTCGGCGCCGCCGTTATACCAAATGCAAATCGTGTTCTTTGCTGGCGTTGTCATGTCACTTCTCCATTGATATTGAAAATCCTGCTTTCTATACCGGCTCTACTGTACTTTTCCTTGATGTCGAACATTGACTATCCGGAACTCTTCCGAGTTTAAAAACGGAATATTCCCGCATATCTTGTATGACCCTTGCTATGAGTGTATTCCGGATCGAGCAACCTTTCGACCAACAGGTCTTAGTTTAACAATTATTTGCATACTCCGTTGCTGCTCTTCTATGAGCCCAGTTACCCGCCGGCTGGCAAGGGATTCGGGTGCTCCGGCTTGTCTTGTTCATACCGGGCAACATCCGCGTAATGTTTCACGCATCTGTCGTGGCTCACAAAATGTTGGCTTTGATCCGGAACCGGACAAAGAGCGTTCTGCGATTCCTTTTATTGGCAAGCGATTAAGATTGATGAACCATGGTTGACGGGCGTTGTGATGGGGCGGCAAAGCAAGCACGTGCCGAGCTGTGGGCGGTGCTGATATCAGATAACTGTTGAACCAACGTTCTGTCTTCTAGGACATCTTTCCCCTTGGAGGGACTTTTGCTGGCTGCCAAACAAACCCTCAACCAACCCCCAGCCGTGAACGGCGCATTTGTAATGAAAGCGAGCGGAAACTCGCCCGAATTAACAGCTTTGTTGGCGCCACCCCGGGCTGTCCATGTGGCATTTTCTACTCGACCCGAAAGCCGATTTTCAGGTGCACCTGAAAGTGGGCCACCTTGCCGTCGACGATATGACCGCGCGTTTGCACCACCTCGAACCATTCGAGATGGCGCAGCGTGGCCGAGGCTTGGGCGATGGCGCCGTGGATGGCGTCGTCGATGCTGTCGGTCGAACTGCCGACGATCTCGACCATTTTGTACGTATGTGTGCTCATGAAGGCTCTCCTACGGGTAAAGGGATGGCTGACAGCCCGGAGTTGATTTGAGTAGGTGGGCACCGCCGGTTCCGCGCGGGGCAGGGGCGCGATTATGCAGACCGACCGACAGGGTCTACGGGGCTGACTTCTTTGCGGGCGCAGATGGCGATGAGGCGGGTTGGACACCGGCGCCGGCTTGCCGCAGACGTGCGGCGCAGTCGCTGTCCTCGGCCAGGCCTGGGTCCACAAAGGCAAGCATCGCGCCAAGCGGCGTCAGCACTGCCCCCAGCGCAACTGCTGCCAGACCGCGCGCCGCCAGACCCTTGGCCTCGATGCCCACGTTTGGCTCTCGCAGCGGCCCGCGCAGCGTCACCGGCGTCTGCACGGAAAACACGCTCGGGCCCTTGGAAGCAGTACTGACCTTCATGTCCATGCGCTCGGTGGCGAGGTTCACGTTGCCCGAGACGGTGATCAGCGAATCGCTCGTGTCCACCAGCAGGCTACGGGTCTGGAGCTGGCCGTCGCGCAGGTCGAGCGCGCCGGCGGCGCAGCGGATCGCCACCGGCTCGTCCTTGCTGATCAGCACGCCGAGCGCTTCGGCCACATCCAAGCCCACCAGCTCCACGACCAGGTGGCTCATGCGTCCGCCGCCCATGGCAAGGCCGACGCGGCCGTCAGCATGCGCCGCGAAGGCCCGCACCGAGTTGCCACGCCCGGTCATCTGCACTCGGCCATCGAGCATGCCGGACAGCGCAGCTTGGCCATCCAAGCGGGGAGTCAGGTCGTCCATGCGGATTTTCTTCAGACGCAGATCAAGCTCCGTGGCGGGCGGGGTTTGCGTGCCGTCCAGCGTCAGCCTGAGCTCAGCGCTGCCCTGCGGAAAGCTCAGGCTGGCGGGTGTCAAGCGCAGTACGCCGTTTTTGAGGTGAACGTCGAAATCCACGTCCTTGAGCGGCATGGCATTCGCGTTCACGCTGGTGGCGCGGTAACGCACGTCCGCATCCATGGCGCGCAGGCGGTCGACCTGGAGGGTCGAGTCCGGCAGCAGGCGCTGGTCCCTGGCCAGCGCGCTGGCTTGGTTTTTCTGCGTCTCGGACGCGGTCTCGCCCTTATCGGTGGCTGGCGGTGCGCCGATCAGCGCGCCCAGGTCGTCGAAGTCGAGGCGGCGCGAGCGCAGGTCCGCGGTCATGTGCAGGCGCTCGCCACCGGTGTTGAAACGCATCTTTCCAGCCAGATCGCTGTCACCCACTCGACCGGAGAGCTCATCCACGTGGAAAGTGTCGCCATCGCGGCGCAGGTGCACCTTGACGGCATACGGCGGCGAATTGGGCAGCACCACGCCGAGCAGCCCATACAGGTCCGCCGTGTCCGGGCCGCTGATGCTCAGGCGCGCGTCGAGCGCCTGGCCTTCGGCTGCCGTGCCGACCGTACCGTCCAGGGTGAGGTGCGTGGCGCCAGCGCGCACGTCGAGTGCCACCGGATAGCGGGTGTCGTTCTGCAAAAGGTTGAACAACGATCCGCCGTTGGCGACTAGATGGAACGGCTGGCGGTTGTAGCGGCCATCGGCTTCCACGCGCAGTTGTTCAGCGAGCGGGGCATCGAGGCGATTGGTGGAACTGACTCCGGCGCGCAGTTCGATTTTGCGCACGGCGTCATCCAGGCGTAAGCGGCCCTCGGTGACGATCAGCTCGCGGATGCGTGGCGGGGTCGTGCCGCCGGATTTGTCTTCGCCACCGAAATCCCAACTGGCCTCGCCATCCGCCCGCCGCACCAGGGCGGTTTCCGGGTGGTCCAGCAGCACCCGCGGCAGCACCACTCGGCCGCGCAACAGGTCGGGCAAGTGTATGTCTATTTCCACGCGCCGCACGCGCAGCATGGGCTGGTCGGGATCCACCCAGGACGGATTGGCAAGCTGCACCTTGTCTGCGCTGATGCGCGGCGTGAACCCAAGATCCACGTCGAGGTCGCCCTGAATCGAAAACGCTCGCCCCGTGCTTGCCGTGACTACCCGGGACACTGGCCCGCGCAGCGCGTTCCAGCCCAGGCACTCCATTATCACTAAGCTCGCGCCCAGCACGGTCATCAAGGCCAGCACGAACGCCGTCAACACTTTTACCGATCGGACCATTCCCTGGCTCCACTTACCCGGCTGGTGCCGGCTGTGTAATTTAGGGCGGTGGCGCGAGGTAAAGTTCGCCAAGGGGCGACATCCAACCGGTTTTGAATGGCAGGCCGATTTGAATTTCGACCCCATTTGACCAGGAGATTCGATGTGCAGAAGCGATTCAGCGGAGAGTAGATCATCGGTTCTCGAAGGAAGCCGGCCCCAGCGTCATGCATAGAAAGCGCTTCGTCGGGCAGCTTGCAGCCGGCAACCTTTGTGCTTGTGTGTTTCCGGTATTTTAAGATGTACGACTTCCTGCGTCAGCCCAACTTATTGAGCTAGTGCGAAATAGGGCATTTTGAACGATCTGGACATTCCGTCGCCTTCCCATGAAACTTGAATCCGACATTGGGGCGGAATAGTTCTTGCCTTGATTCTTCTAGACGGCATTTCGAGTGTCGCTTTAAAATGGTTTGAATTCCGTATTGGTGTGACTTTCACGAGTGGAACCGGCTTTTCAATCTCATCGGGAAAGAACTGCATTGGTAAAGCCGCAATACGCTTTATTAGCTTTGCCAAGGTATCTTCAGATATGGGCTCTTCCGTTGAGGATACTGGAATTGCTCCACATATTTTATAGATGTGGGCAGCTAGAACTGCTGAGCAATAGTAAATGTTACACAAGTGAAAAGGCATATCTCTGTTGAATGATATAGCCACATTAGAGCCCGCATGGATTTCCGGATCAGGTCCTACAGTCCCATCTTCCAGAACACCTTCAACATAATAGCCAAGGTCTAATATTCCTGGCCCATGAAAAAGAATTAAACTCAATTTTCGTTGTTTGTGCTTGATAAGATTAACAATTTTAGCGACATGATCTCTGTATGCGTGTATCTCTTTCTGGAGAGAGCGATTTATTTTTTGCGCTTCCTTCGAATTGCAATCGCTATAAAAACAACAAATTATGCTTTTATATGCATCTAGGTGCTGCATAACCGCATCTAAAAAGTGATCGGTTGCATCCAATATCCTTTCTTTCCATTTTTTTTCATCATGATTAATATGAGGCAGGTTGTTATTTGCTTCCTCAAGCGCGTCGAGCAATGTATGGGACTTGGAAACAACTTCATTGAACGTGAAATTGTAAATACCAAGCGGATGACGCAAGCCGCGCTCCAGATTGTATAGCTTGACGTCACCTAAATTGGATAAAACTAGAGTTGATTTTGGCTTTAATAGCCCTTCTTTAGTTGTAATCTCATAGTGCATTGGTTAAGCACCTAACATTTAGTATCTGGAAATCTTCCGCGTTTAAACACGGAAGATTTCCAGATATCCAGGACGACTATTATTTGGTGAGTCTATGCCGGATCGGGCAACCTTTCGAACAAAAAGTCGTCGTTTAACGATCACTTGCACAGTCCATCGCCGCTCTTCCAGGCGCCCCGATACTAGCCGGCCGCTGCGCAATTCCGGAATCATTCCCGTATAGGCCGCGCGGACCCAACCACCTCAAAATAAAAAATACCGCTGCGCGAGCGGCAGCACTTTGGCCGGTTCGCAGGTCAGCAGCACACCGTCCGCGCGCACTTCGTAGGTCTGCGAATCCACTTCCATCACCGGCAGGTAGTCGTTGAGCACCATGTCGCGCTTGGTGATGGCGCGGGTGTTCTTTACCGCCACGGCGCGGCGTTTCAGACCGAGCTTTTCGGGCACGCCGGCATTCAGCGCGGCCTGGGAAACGAAGGTGAGGCAGGTGCTGGCGATGGCCGGCCCGAGCGCGCCGAACATGGGCCGGTAGTGGACCGGCTGCGGGGTGGGGATGGAGGCGTTGGGGTCGCCCATGGGCGCGGCGGCGATGGCGCCGCCCTTGAGGATTAGCGCCGGTTTGGCGCCGAAGAACGCCGGCTTCCACAGCACGATGTCGGCCAGCTTGCCGGCCTCCAGCGAGCCGACCTCGTGGGCGATGCCGTGGCTGATGGCGGGGTTGATGGTGTACTTGGCCACGTAGCGGCGGGCGCGGAAGTTGTCGGCGCGGCCTGAGTCCGGCGCCAGCGCGCCGCGCTGCACCTTCATCTTGTGCGCGGTCTGCCAGGTGCGGGTCACCACTTCGCCCACCCTGCCCATGGCCTGCGAGTCCGAGCTGATCATCGAGAAGGCGCCGAGATCGTGCAGGATGTCCTCGGCGGCGATGGTCTCGCGGCGGATGCGCGATTCGGCGAAGGCCACGTCCTCGGCGATGCTGGGGTCCAGGTGGTGGCACACCATCAGCATGTCCAGATGCTCGTCCACGGTGTTGACCGTGTAGGGCCGCGTCGGGTTGGTGCTGGACGGCAGCACGTTGGCCGCGCCGCAGGCCTTGATGATGTCCGGCGCGTGGCCGCCTCCGGCGCCCTCGGTGTGGTAGGTGTGGATGGTGCGGCCCTTGAAGGCGGCGAGCGTGTCCTCCACGAAGCCGGATTCGTTCAGCGTGTCGGTGTGGATGGCGACCTGCACGTCGTATTGATCGGCGACGGTGAGGCAGCAGTCGATGGCCGCCGGCGTGGTGCCCCAGTCCTCGTGCAGCTTCAGGCCCATGGCGCCGGCCTCGATCTGCTCGACGAGCGCCTCGGGCCGGCTGGCGTTGCCCTTGCCCAGAAAGCCGAGGTTCATGGGCAGGGCTTCGGCGGCTTCCAGCATGCGCGCCAGATGCCAGGCGCCGGGCGTGCAGGTGGTGGCGTTGGTGCCGGTGGCCGGCCCGGTGCCGCCGCCGAGCATGGTGGTGATGCCGGACATCAGCGCGTCCTGCACCTGTTGCGGGCAGATGAAATGGATGTGCGCGTCGATGCCGCCGGCGGTGGCGATCAGCCCCTCGCCCGCGATGACTTCCGTGCCGGGGCCGATGACCAGCGTCACGCCGGGCTGCACGTCCGGGTTGCCGGCCTTGCCGATGCCGGCGATGCGCCCGTCGCGGATGCCGATGTCGGCCTTGACGATGCCCCAGTGGTCCAGGATCAGCGCGTTGGTGATGACGGTGTCCAGGGCGCCGCTGGCGCGTGTGGCTTGGGCTTGGCCCTGGCCGTCGCGGATCACCTTGCCGCCGCCGAACTTCACCTCCTCGCCGTAGACGGTGAAGTCGCGCTCGACCTCGATCCACAGCTCGGTGTCGCCCAAACGCACGCGGTCACCGGTGGTGGGGCCGAACATCTCAGCATAGGCGCGGCGGTCGATGCGGCTCATGGCTGTGCCTCCAGTTGGCCCATCACTTCGCCACGAAAGCCGTACACCGCGCGCGCGCCGGCGTAGGCCACCAGCGTCACCTCACGGCTCTGGCCCGGCTCGAAGCGCACCGCGGTGCCGGCGGGGATGTCGAGCCGCATGCCACGCGCGAAGGCACGGTCGAAACGCAGCGCCGGGTTGGTCTCGGCGAAGTGGTAATGCGAGCCGACTTGGATCGGCCGGTCGCCGGTGTTGGCGACTTCCAGCGTGATGGTGGGCCGGCCGGCATTCAGTTCCAGCTCGCCGGGGGCGGTGTCGAGTTCTCCGGGGATCATGCGTATCGCTCCTCTGGACGGTATTGTTCGGCGCCGGGGTTGCGCCATGCCTGCACGGAATGCAATCGACGCGCCAGAAAAACCTTCCGGCGAAGATTCATGCCGGCGCATAGCGGTAACCTACACCGGTTTCGGTCAGCAGGAACACCGGCCGCGCGGGATCCACCTCCAGCTTGTGGCGCAGGCGCGCCATATAGATGCGCAGGTAGTGGCCGTGCTCCACCGCCGCCGGCCCCCACACCTCGCGCAGCAGGTGGCGCTGGGTGAGCACCTTGCCGGGATGGCGCAGCAGCGCCGACAGCAGACGGAACTCGGTCTGCGTCAGGTGGATGTCCTGCCCGTCGCGAGTGATGCGGCGGTGCGCCAGATCGACGGTCACATCCCCCAGCAACAGCACCGGTTCGCCGCCTTCGCCTGCCCGGCTGCGGCGCAGCGCCACCCGCACCCGCGCCAGCAGCTCCGCGACACCGAAGGGTTTGGTCAGGTAGTCGTCCGCGCCGGCATCGAGCGCCGCCACCTTGTCGGTCTCCTCGACCCGCGCCGACAGCACGATCACCGGCATCGGACTCCAGGCGCGCAGCGCGGTGATGAAATCGACTCCGTCGCCATCGGGCAGGCCCAGATCGAGAATTACCAGATCCGGCCTGCGCGTACCGGCCTCGATCAGGCCACGCGCCAGCGTCTGCGCCTCGAATACGCGCAGGCCTTCACCCTCCAGCGCGCGGCGCACGAACAGGCGGATGGTGGGGTCGTCCTCGACGATCAGGACCTTGCCGTCGATGGCCCTTCCTCCGTGTGTGCTGATGCGCCGATTTCGTCAGGCGCGGCCGGTGGCGCCGTCAGCGGCAAGGTGAACACGAAGCGCGCGCCGCCTGCGGGGCGATTCTCGGCCCGGATGCGCCCGTCGTGAGCGTCGATTATGGCCTGGCAGATGGCCAGGCCCAGGCCCACGCCGGCGATCGCCGATTCGCGTTGCCCGCGGGCAAAGCGCTCGAACAGGATCCGCTCCTGGCCGACGGGCAGGCCGGGGCCTTCATCCCACACCGCCACTTCCAGCGCGTCGCCCTGCGTGCGGACAGTGATGCCCAGCGGCGTGCCGGGTGGCGTGTACTTGATGGCGTTGTCGAGCAGGTTCACCAGCACCCGCTCCAGCATCACGGCGTCGCCCTGCACCAGCGGCAGATCGGCCGGCAGGTCGGTTTGCAATGGATGGCCGGCGAGCGAGGGCTCCAGCGCCTTGATCGCCCCGCCGATGAGCTCCTCCAGCGCCAGCCAGTCCTTGCGCGGCTGCACCGTGCCCGATTGCAGGCGCGCCATTTCCAGCAGGTTGTCGACCAGCCGGCTGGTGCGCAGCGCCTGGTCGCGGATGGCGGCGGCGGTTTCGCTTTCCGGCGCCTGCACCGCCAGCAGTTGCAGCGTCAGGGTGTCGGCCAGCCCCACCAGTGCGGTCAGCGGCGTGCGCAGATCGTGTGACAGCGCGGCCAGCAGGGAACTGCGCAGGCGTTCGGATTCGGCGCCCAGCTGGCTGCCGTGCGCTTCGGTAACGAAGTGCAGCCGCTCCAGCGCCATCGCGATCAGCGCCGCGTAGGTCTCTAGCAGACGGCGCTGTTCGGGGATGTGCAACAGGCGTGGGTGGCTCGGCTCCACCACCAGCACGCCGCGCACCCCGACCGGCGCCTTGAGTGGCAGGTAGGCGGCGCTGGCGGCTGGCAGGGTATCGGTGCCGATGCCGGCCGGCTCGCCGTGATCGAAGCACCACTGCGCGATGGCCACGTCGACGGCCAGCGCCTGCCCATCCGGGGGCAGGAGCTTGCCGGCGGCATCGGGCAGCAGCACGGTCGCCTGGGCGTGAAAGCTCGCCTCCACGAAGCGGTCGCTGATCTCCGCCACCTGCGATTCACTCAATGCTGAGGCCAGCGCCTTGGCCATCTGGTAGAGGTTGCGAATGCGCTCCTCGCGGTGGCCGGCGATGCGTGCCTGGTAGCGCAGCAGCGCGGTCAGATGGCCGATGGTCAGACCCACGATCAGCATCACGGCGAAGGTGAGCAGGTACTGGGCATCGCTGACGGCAAAGGTCAAACGCGGCGGCACGAAGAAGAAATCGAACAGCGCCACGGACAGCACGGCCAGCAACACCGCCGGCCCGCGCCCCCAGCGAAACGCCACCAGCACCACGCCGAGCAGGAACAGCATGACGATGTTGGTCAGCTCAAGGTAATCCCGCAGGGGCGTGGCCAGCGCCGTAATGCCCAGGCACAGCAGCGCCGCCGCGACGTAACGCGGCCAGATCGCTTTGGCGATCCGGGGCGCGGGCGCGTCGTCAACCGCGACACGGCGTTTCGGTGGGCGCCCATCGTCACCGCGACGTGCCACCGCGATCAGGTCGATGTCCGGCGCCCGCTCGCCCAGGCGACGCATGAATTGCCCCCACCAACGCCGCTGCGGTCGCGCCCGCCGACCGATCACGATCTTGCTCAGGTTGCGCTCGCGAGCGTAGTCGAGCGCCGCATCCACCAGATCCGGTGCCGCCAGCACCGCCGTTTCCGCCCCCATCTCCTGCGCCAGCTTGAGGGTGGCGAGGATGGCGCCGCGCTGCGCCTCCGGCAGCCGCTGCAGGCGCGGCGTTTCGATGTAGATCGCGTGCCAATGGGCGTTCAGCCGGCTCGCCAGGCGCGCCGCCGTGCGCACCAGCTTGCCGTCGATGTCGCCCGGCCCCAGGCACACCAGCAGCGATTCGCTGGTGGCCCACACCTGGCCGCCGAGCGTGGCCAGGCGCGCGCCCTGCATCTGCGCGTCCACCCGCTCGGCGGTGCGTCGCAGCGCCAGATCGCGCAGCGCGATCAGGTTGCCGCGGCGAAAGAAATGCTCGGCGGCCCGCGCCGCCTGCTCGGGCAGGTAGACCTTGCCCTCCTTGAGCCGCCTCAGCAGGTCGTCCGGCGGCAAGTCCACCAGCGCCACCTCGTCGGCGGCGTCGAACACGCGATCGGCAACGGTTTCCCACACCCGCACGCCGGTGATGCCGCCGACGACGTCGTTCAGGCTCTCCAGATGCTGCACGTTGAGCGTGGTCCACACGTCGATGCCGGCGGCGAGGAGTTCCTCCACGTCCTGCCAGCGCTTGGGATGACGGCTGCCCGGCGCATTGGTGTGGGCCAGTTCGTCCACCAGCAGCAGCGCGGGGCGGCGGGCGAGGGCGGCATCGAGATCGAACTCGGTCAGCGTGCGGCCACGGTGCTCGACTGGCTTGCGCGGCAGGATCTCGAGGCCTTCGAGCAAAGATTCGGTCTCGCGCCGGCCGTGGGTCTCGACCAGGCCCACCACCACGTCGACGCCCTGCGTGCGCGCCTGCCGGGCCGCTGCCAGCATGGCGTAGGTCTTGCCCACACCGGGCGCCGCGCCGAAGAAAATCTTCAGCTTGCCGCGCCGCGCCGCCACCTCGTCCGCCGTCACCTGCCGCAGCAGGGCGTCCGGGTCGGGGCGGCCGGGGACCTCAGTCAAGCGGCTGCACCTCGTGGCCGTCGAGCGCCAGGTTCAGGCGCAGCACGTTCACCCGCGGTTCGCCGAAGATGCCGAGCCACGGGCGCTCGGCATGGAGCTCGATCAGCGCCTGGACGGTCTCGGCCGGCAGGCTTCTCGCCTTCGCCACCCGCACCGCCTGGTAGCGCGCAGCCGCGAGCGAAATGTCGGGGTCGAGACCGCTGCCCGACGCGGTGACCAGATCGATCGGTACCGGCTGGTCGTTGCCCGGATCGGCGGCCCGCAGCGCCGCCATGCGCGCCTTGACTGCATCGATCAGCGCCGGGTTGAGCGGCCCCTGGTTCGAGCCGCTGGATGCGGCGCCGTTGTAGGGCTGCGGGCCGGTGGCCGAGGGGCGGCCCCAGAAATGGCGCGGGTCGGTGAAGTTCTGGCCGATCAGCGCCGAGCCGACCGGCTTGCCGTTCACCGCCAGGATCGACCCATTGGCCGTGTGCGCAAACAACAACTGGCTGACGCCGGTCACCGCGAGCGGATAGGCGAGCCCGGTCAGCACGCTGAGCAGCACGAACAGCGAGAGTGCGGGACGTAACAGGGATGTCATGACTTGCTCCTTACACCAGACCCAGCGCCGTCAGCGCCAGATCAATCATTTTGATGCCGAGGAACGGCACCAGTACGCCGCCCAGGCCGTAGACCGTCAGGTTGCGCCGCAGCACCACCTCCGCGCCCTGCGGCCGGTAGGTAATGCCCTTCAGCGCCAGCGGGATCAGTGCCACGATGATCAGCGCGTTGAAAATCACCGCCGACAGAATCGCCGATCGCGGGCTGGCCAGTCCCATGACATTGAGTGCGTCGAGTTGCGGGTAAACCGCCACGAACATCGCCGGGATGATGGCGAAATACTTGGCCAGGTCGTTGGCGATGCTGAACGTGGTCAGCGCACCGCGGGTCATCAGCATCTGCTTGCCGACCGCAACCACCTCGAGCAACTTGGTGGGGTTGGAGTCCAGATCGACCATGTTGCCGGCCTCTTTCGCCGCCTGGGTGCCGCTGTGCATGGCCACCGCGACATCCGCCTGGGCGAGCGCCGGTGCATCGTTGGTGCCGTCGCCGGTCATCGCCACCAGCCGGCCCTCGGCCTGGTACTGGCGGATCAGCGCCAGCTTGGCCTCCGGCGTTGCCTCGGCGAGGAAGTCATCCACCCCCGCCTCGGCGGCGATGGCGGCGGCGGTCAGGCGGTTGTCGCCGGTGATCATCACCGTCTTGA
Organism: Pseudoxanthomonas sp.; assembly: GCF_002863005.1. GTDB lineage: Bacteria > Pseudomonadota > Gammaproteobacteria > Xanthomonadales > Xanthomonadaceae > Pseudoxanthomonas_A. The sequence continues at coordinate 3,314 of NZ_PKDG01000007.1, read as the reverse complement.
TGCCCATGCGCCGCAGCTCGACGAAACGCTCCCTGATGCCGCCCTTGACGATGTCCTTGAGCTCGATCACGCCCAGCACGCGGCTGCCGTCCGCTACCACCAGCGGCGTGCTGCCGCGGCGCGACACTTCTTCTGCCGCCTGAATCGCATCCCCCGGAAAGTGGCCGCCATGGGCCTTGATGTGCTTGCGGATCGCCTCCATGGCACCTTTGCGGATCTGCCGGTCGCCCAAGTTGACGCCGCTCATCCGCGTCTGCGCGGAGAAGGGTACGAAAGTCGCCCCAAGGTCCTGGATATTGCGCTCGCGCAGGTTGAAACGCTGCTTGGCCAGCACCACGACACTGCGGCCTTCGGGCGTCTCGTCGGCCAGCGAGGCGAGCTGGGCAGCATCGGCCAGTTCCTGCTCGGTCACCCCCGCCACCGGCAGGAAGGTCGCCGCCTGGCGGTTGCCCAGCGTGATGGTGCCGGTCTTGTCCAGCAGCAGCACGTCCACATCGCCGGCCGCCTCCACCGCGCGGCCGGAGGTGGCGATGACATTGGCGCCCAGCATGCGGCTCATGCCGGCGATGCCGATGGCGGAGAGCAGCGCGCCGATGGTGGTCGGAATCAGGCACACCAGCAGCGCCACCAGCGCGGTCACGGTGACTGGACTGCCAGCCCCGGCAGTGGCCACTGCGAACAGCGAGTAGGGCAGCAGCGTGACCGTCGCCAGCAGAAAGATCAGCGTCAGCGCCAGCAGCAGAATGGTGAGCGCAATCTCGTTGGGCGTCTTCTGCCGTTTGGCACCTTCCACCAGCGCGATCATGCGGTCGACGAAAGTCTCGCCGGGGTTGGCGGTGACGCGTACCACGATCCAGTCCGACAGCACCGTGGTGCCGCCGGTGACGGCCGAGAAATCGCCGCCCGACTCGCGGATCACCGGCGCCGACTCGCCGGTGATGGCGCTCTCGTTGACCGAGGCCACACCCTCGATCACCTCGCCATCGACCGGAATCATGTCGCCGGCCTCGACCAGCACCACATCGCCACGGCGCAGCGTTGTGCCGGGCACCGATTCCCAGTCGGCGCCGAAGCGGGGCTCGCGCAGTTTCCTGGCGATCACGCCCTGCTTGGCGCCGCGCAGCGCCGCCGCCTGCGCCTTGCTGCGCCCCTCGGCCAGCGCCTCGGCAAAGTTGGCGAACAGCACCGTGAACCACAGCCACAGCGTGGTGGCGCCGATGAACCAGGCCGGCGCCTCGCCCGTGCCAATCAGCGCCTGCAACCACAGGGCGGTGGTGAACAGGCTGCCGACGTAGACCACGAACATCACCGGATTGCGCCACTGCACGCGCGGATCGAGCTTGCGCAGCGCATCCACCAGCGCCGGCCGTAACAGGACGGGATCGAACAGGGAAAGGCTTTTGGTCGTCATGGGGTTCGCCTCAGTTGCCAGCCCACAGCATCAAATGCTCAACCGCCGGCCCCAGCGCCAGCGCCGGCACGTAGGTCAGCGCGCCCAGCAGCAGCACGGTACCGACCAGCAACCCCACGAACAGCAGCCCGTGGGTCGGCAGCGTGCCCGGCCCCTGCGCCAGCCGCTTCTTGGCGGCCAGCGAGCCGGCAATCGCCAGCACCGGCACGATCACGGCGAAACGCCCGAACCACATCGCGACGCCGAGCCAGCCGTTGTAGAAGGGTGTGTTGGCGCCGAGGCCCGCAAAGGCGCTGCCGTTGTTGTTGGCAGCGGACGAGAAGGCATACAGCACTTCCGAGAAGCCATGCGCACCCGGATTGAAGATGGTCGCCTTGCCGCCGCTCACCATTACCGCGATCGCCGTGCCCACCAGCACCAGCGCGGGCGTCACCAGGATGGCGATCGCCACCATCTTCATGTCGAAGGCCTCGATCTTCTTGCCGAGGTATTCGGGCGTGCGGCCAATCATCAGCCCAGCCACGAACACTGCCAGAATGGCGTACATCAGCATGCCGTAGAGTCCCGAGCCGGTGCCGCCGAACACCACCTCGCCAAGCTGCATCAGCACCATCGGCACCAGCCCGCCCAGCGGCGTGAAGGAGTCGTGCATGGCGTTGACCGCGCCGCAGGAGGCGGCCGTGGTGATGGAGGCGAACAGTCCGCTGGCGGCGATGCCGAAGCGGGTTTCCTTGCCCTCCATGTTGCCGCCCGCCTGCAGCGCGCTCGCGGTCTGATCAGTGCCCAGCGCGGTGAGCAGCGGGTTGCCCTGCTGCTCGAAGCTCATGGCCGCGATGGCCGCACCGACGAACAGCAGCGTCATCGCCGCCAGCACCGCCCAGCCCTGGCGGGTGTCGCCCGCCGCCTGGCCAAACGCATAGACCAGGCCGGCCGGGATCAAGAAGATTGCCAGCATCTGCAGGAAATTCGTAAGCCACGTCGGATTCTCGAACGGGTGCGCCGAGTTGGCGTTCAGAAAACCGCCGCCGTTGGTGCCGAGCATCTTGATGGCTTCCTGCGAGGCGATCGGCCCCATCGGCAGGGTCTGAGTTTGCGTCGTCGCGGCTTCGGTAAGCGGCTTGCCGGCCGCATCCAGCAGCGGTTGGCCGGCGGCGTCGACTTTGGGCGTCTCGAAGGCAGTCGGTTCGAGCGTGGTCACGTCCTGATAGGCCGCGAAGTTCTGGATCACCCCCTGACTTACCAGTACCAGCGCAAACACCAGCGACAGCGGCAGCAACAGATAAGCCGTGATGCGATAGAGATCCGCCCAGAAGTTGCCGATGGTCGTGGCCGAATGGCGCGCAAAGCCCCGGATCAGCGCAAAGGCAACCGCGATGCCGGTGGCGGCGGACAGGAAGTTCTGCACCGCCAGCCCCAGCATCTGCGTGAGGTAGCTCATGGTCGCCTCGCCGCCGTAGCCCTGCCAGTTGGTGTTGGTGACGAAGCTGACCGCCGTGTTGAAGCTCGAATCGGCGGTCAGGTTCGCCATGCCCTGCGGGTTCAGCGGCAGCCATAGCTGCAGGCGCTGCAAGGCATAGACCGCGACCGCCCCGACCAGGCTGAACAGCAACACCGCCAGCGCGTACTGGCGCCAGCCCATCTCCTCGCCACGAATGCCGCACAACCGGAACGCGCCGGCTTCGAGCCGAGCCAGCGGCCGCCAGCGTGGCGCGTCCATCAGTTTCGCCATGTACAGGCCCAGCGGCTTCACCGTCGCGAACAGCACAACGAGAAAAGCGAGCAGCAACAGCCAGGATTGCGTGGTCATTCAGAAATCCTCCGCCCGGACCAGGGCGTAGACGAGATAGCCCAGCAGCACCACCGCCAGCGCGCCGCCAATCAGATAGACCGCACTCATGGCGCC
>NZ_PKDG01000052.1 GCF_002863005.1 Pseudoxanthomonas sp. | reverse complement strand
GCCGACGCATGAGCGCATCGATCCTGCCGCGCCGGCGGCTTCGCAACCGCATGATGCTGGTGTTCGCGGCGTTCACGCTGGTGCTGGCCGCGCTGTTCGGCCTTTACACGCTGCTCTTCGTCTACACGGTCGAGGACCAGCTGTTCGACACGCTGCTCGAGCGCGAGGCCGCGACGCAACAGGATCACTACGCCGCGCACGGACGCTGGTCTCCGCCGCGGAACGGCTTCATGAGCGTGGTCGAGCGGCGCGATGATCTGCCCGACGGGATCGGCCGCGTGCTGCGCGAGGAGCCCGCACGAAGGGAGTTCGCCGGCGCGGACGGGCGCCACTACCACCTGCTTGCGCTGGATCCACCCGCACCGGCCCCACGGGCCTGGCTGGTCGCCGAAGTCAGCGGCCTGCTCGCGGTGCGGCCGATGCGTGGGGAAATGCTGCATTTGCTGGCCTGGACGGGCGCCATCGCCTTGGTGCTTGCGCTGCTCCTCGGCGGCTGGCTGGCGCGACGGACGACGGCACCGCTCTCGCGATTGGCGGACGCCGTCGGCGAAGCGACGCCGGAACGACTGCCGCCGCACTTCGCTGCCGGCTTCCCCGATGACGAGGTCGGGCTGCTCGCACGCCGCCTGGACGACCTGATCGGCCGCGTCCGCGCCTTCATCGATCGCGAACGCGAATTCACCCGCGACGCGAGCCATGAACTGCGCACGCCACTGACCGTGATCCGTGCCGCCAGCGAGCGACTTTCCGCCGACACGACGCTGAGTGCCGACGCGCGCGCCAGCGTCGAACATATCGGGCAGTCCGCTTCACACCTGGAGCAGACGGTCGCCCTGCTGCTGGCGCTGGCGCGCGAACAGCCCGCGCCTCCAACGGCGTCGACACCGGTGACGCGCGTAACCCCGCTGCTGGAGCGCGTCGTGGTGGAGCAGTCGCCCTTACTGGAAGGCAAGCACGTACAGGTGGCGGTCGAGGTGCCCGCGGATCTCACCAGTACGTTGACGGTGCCCGTGCTGCAGGTGCTGTTGGCCAACCTGATCGGGAATGCGTTCGCGCACACCCGCGAAGGCGACGTCGTCATCGTGGCCGACGGCGACACCCTCTGCGTCAGCAATCCCGGGCACGCGGTCCGCGAGGGCGATTTCGCGCCATTCGTGAAAGGCGAGGACAGCACAGGCTTCGGGCTCGGTCTGTCGATCGTGCGACGGCTGTGCGAACGGCACGCCATCGACCTGCGCTTCGAAAGCAGTGCGGACGGCAGCACCGCCCGCCTTCGTCTCCGCCAGGACGCTTCCGGATAGCTCAGCCCGGCATCGCGAACGCCCTGAGCGCGGCGTTCAGGCGCTTAAGGCCTTCTTCGACTTCCTCGTCGGTGATGTTCAGCGCCGGCACGAAACGCAGCACGTCCGGACCGGCCTGCAGCATCAGCAGGCCCTGCGCGGCAGCGAGGTCCAGTACCTCGCCTGCACGGCCTGCGTACTTCGCGTTGAGCACCGCCCCCAGCATCAGGCCGCGACCGCGCACCTGGGCGAACAGCCCGAGTTCCGCGTTGATCGTGTCCAGGCCTTTGCGCAGGGCGGCGGACTGGCGCGCCACGTTGTTGGCGATCTGTGGCGATGCCAGCTTGCGCAGCGCGACGCGCGCGACGGCGGCTGCCAGCGGGTTGCCGCCGAAGGTGGTGCCATGCGCACCGAACTGCATCACCTCGGCCACTTGCGGTCCGGCCAGCATCGCGCCGACCGGGAAGCCGCCGCCCAGCGCCTTGGCCAGGGTGACGATGTCCGGCACCACGCCATCCTGCCAGTGGGCGAACAGCGTGCCGGTACGGCCCATGCCGGCCTGGATCTCGTCCAGCACCAGCAGCGCGCCGTGGTGGTCGCACAGCTCGCGCACGCCGCGGAGGAAGCCGGAGGCAGCCGGCATCACTCCGCCCTCGCCCTGCACCGGCTCCAGCATCACCGCCGCCACGTCACCGCACGACATCGCGATCTCGAGTTGGGTCAGGTCGTTGAAGTCGACATAGCGGAAGCCGCCCGGCAGCGGTTCGTAGCCTTCCTGGTACTTGGGCTGTGCGGTCGCGGTGACCGTGGCGAGCGTGCGGCCGTGGAAACTGCCGCGGAAGGTCACGATGACGCGCTGGTCCGGCGCGCGCCCCTGCGAGGCCGCCCATTTGCGCACCAGCTTGATCGCGGCCTCGTTCGCTTCCGCACCGGAGTTGCACAGGAACACGCGTTCGGCGAAGCGCGAGGCGGTGACCAATTCTTCGGCCAACCGCAGCGGCGGCTCGCTGTAGAACACGTTGCTGGTGTGCCACAGCTTGCCGGCCTGTTCGGTCAGCGCCGCGACCAGGTCGGGGTCGTTGTGGCCCAGGCCGCAGACCGCGATGCCGGCGGACAGGTCCAGGTACTCGCGTCCTTCGCTGTCCCATACGCGTGCGCCCTGGCCGCGCGCCAGGATGACTTCGCGCGGACGATAGACGGGCAAGTAATAGCGCTGTCCGTTCGACAGCAGGTCGGGGGTCGTGGCGCTCATGGGCAGGCGGCAGGCGGGACGGAGGCCCATATTGTCACCCATGCAGACCCGTGCGACAGGTCGGCAGGGACGCCAGCGGCTTGCGTTGGTGCATCATGGCCTCCCATGAAGTTCCAGCCACGCTTTTTCTCCGATCCCCAGCTCAATCCCGCCACGGAGGACGGCTGGCGACGTCGCTGGTTCGACATCATCTACCGGCACGACACGCCGCCGTCGCGCAACTTCGACCTGGCGCTGGTGCTGGCGATCCTCGCCAGCGTAATCGTCATCATGCTCGACAGCGTGCAATCGTTCCACGCGCGCCACGCGGGAGTCCTCTACGCCCTGGAATGGGCGTTCACCCTGCTGTTCACGGCCGAATACGCGTTGAGGCTGGCGACCGTGCGTCGACCCCTGCGCTACGCCGTCAGCATCTGGGGCATCATCGACCTGCTGTCCATCCTGCCGACGTATCTGTCGGTGCTGGTGCCGGGCGCGCAAAGCCTGCTGGTGGTACGCATCCTGCGCATCCTGCGCCTGTTCCGCATCCTGAAACTGACCCAGTACGTCGAAGAGAGCGGGCAACTGGTGGGCGCGCTATGGCGAAGCCGCCGCAAGATCTTCGTCTTCGTCTGCGCGGTGCTGACGCTGGTCGTCATCTTCGGCGCGCTGATGTACGTGGTGGAAGGCCCGGACAATGGCTTCACCAGCATTCCCACCAGCATGTACTGGGCCATCGTGACCATGGCCACCGTCGGCTTCGGCGACATCGCACCGCAAACCACGGCAGGCAGGGCGATCACCTCGGTGCTGATCCTGATCGGCTACAGCATCATCGCGGTGCCCACCGGCATCTACACGGCGGAGCTCGCCAGCAGCCTGCGCGAAGCCTCGCACGAGCGCGGCCACCTGGATCGCCGCGGATGCACGGAATGCGGACTGGAGGGGCACGACCCCGACGCTCTTCACTGCCGCCATTGCGGCTCGCAACTGCCCGTGCCGATGGGGTGACGCGGTGGTCAGCCGGTGAACGCGATCTCGTCCGCCTGCAGCGCGCGGATGCCGACACCGAAGCTGCGGATCGCCGGCAACGTGGCGTTGTGGTGGGCGCGGATCTGCGCGGCGTCGGCATGCGCCTTGTCGTGGGTGGTGTGCGCGTCGGCGGCCAGCACGACGTGGTAGCCGTGCGCGGCGGCGCTGCGGGCCGTGGTGTCCACGCAGAACTCGGTGGCATAACCGCACAGCACCACGCCTTCCACGCCGCAGAACGACAGCACTTCGTCGAGCCCCGTGCGAAGGAAGGCATCCGGCGTGGCCTTGCGGATGCGATGGTCGCCTTCCACCACGCGCAGCGCCGGATGCAGGTCCCAACCCGGCGATCCGGCCTCCAGGTCGCCCGCGCGCTCGTGCTGCACGAAGATCACCGGCGCGGCGGCGTCGCGTGCCCTGTCGGCCAGCGCATTGATGCGCCCGATCACCGCGTCGGCCTCGGCCGGGGCTGGCTGCGGCTCGAACAGGCCACGCTGCACATCGATCACCACCAAGGCGAGATTCATCTTGCGGACTCCGGGCTCGGCGGGTTACCAGCTTCCCGTATTCGGCATCGAAAGCCAAGGTTCCTGCGGCGGCAGCGCTGCTCCCTTCTGCAGCAGTTCGATGGAGATCAGGTCCGGCGTGCGCACGAAGGCCATGCGGCCGTCGCGCGGCGGGCGGTTGATGGTGACGCCGCGCGACTGCAAGTGCGCACAGAGCGCATAGATGTCCTCGACCTCGAAGGCGAGATGCCCGAAGTTGCGCGCGCTGCCGTAGTCCTCCGGCGGCGTGCCGTCTTCCGGCGGCCAGTTGTAGGTCAGCTCGATTTCCGCCTCCGGATTGGCCGGTGCGCCGAAATACACCAGCGTGAAACGGCCCTGCGGGCTGTCCATGCGGCGGGTTTCGCGCAGGCCCAGACCGTCGGTGAGGAAGCAGCCGGTGGCGTCCAGGTCGTGGACACGGATCATGGCGTGCAGGTATCTCATGGGGACGTCTCGCGGGATCAGTCGAGGAAGAGATCGGGCAGCGGCGACAACGACGCATCGACGGCATAGCCGGAGAAATCGGTCGTACCCGCCTCGCGCAGCACTTCCTCGTCGATGAGGAAGTGGCCATGGAAGCCCCGCGCCTCGCGCACCAGCACGGCATGCGCGGCATCGGCCACGATCCGTGGCGTGCGGCAGCGCGGGATTTCGACACCGGGGATCATGTTCAGCGCATCGGTGGCGATGATGGTGCGTGGCCACAGGGCATTGACGGCGATCCCCCGGGGACCGAATTCCCCGGCAAGCCCCAGCGTCACGAAACTCATGCCCATCTTCGCCAGCGTGTAGCCGGTATGCGGCGCCCACCATTTCGGATCGAGCGACGGCGGCGGCGCCAGCGTCAGGATGTGCGGATTCGCCGCCTGCGTCAGATACGGCAGGCAGGCCTGCGCGCAAAGGAAACTGCCGCGCGCATTCACTTGCTGCATCAGGTCGAAGCGCTTCATCGGCGTGTCCAGCGCGCCGGCCAGCCAGATGGCGCTGGCATTGTTGACCAGGATGTCGATGCCGCCGAAGGCATCGGCGGTCGCCGCCATCGCCGCCTTCACGTCGTCCTCTTCGCGGATGTCGCACTTCAGCGCCAGTCCGCGCCCCCCCGCTTCATTGACCGCCTGCGCGGCGGTGTGGATGGTGCCAGGCAGCTTTGGGTTAGGTACCGAGGATTTGGCTGCGATCGCCACGTTGGCGCCATCGCGCGCGGCGCGCAGCGCGATGGCCAGGCCGATGCCACGCGAGGCACCGGTGATGAAGAGGGTCTTGCCGGCGAGTGTCATGGCATGTCCTTGTGGCGTGTGTCGTGCGCGGTCAATGCTCACTGCGGGAGCGCCCCATGGACGCGATGGTGTCCGTTCCGCACGGAGAGGGAGCATTGCGCCCGCGGGGCGCTCCTGCAGATCGGGACAGGGCAGACATCACGGCTTCGGCCCCTGCCCTTCGTTGTCTTCCCACTTCAGCAGCCGGCGCGTGATGAAGCGATAGACCGGCTTGCCGGTACGGAACCACAGGTCGCGCACCCAGGAGGTGCGCTTGAGCACGCGCCGCTCGACCGGCGTGATCGAGGCCGGGCAATACATGCGCTTGTGCTTGAGCAGGTGGCGCAGGTCCTGCCGTGCCAGCAGGCGCATCCAGCGCGAGCGCGGCTGTCCGCGCGTGGCGAGCTGGAAATCGATGATGCCCGGACGGCCATCGGCCAGCACCAGCCAGTTGGCTTCCTTGGCCAGGTCGTTGTGCGCGATGCCGCGGCGATGCAGTTGTTGCAGCAGCCTGCGTGCGCGCCGGAAATAGGCGACGTCGCCGCGTGGCGGGCGCTGGTACATCGCCGCGCCGTCCATGTAGCTGCGATCCAGCCGCCCCCCGGTCCAGTCGAGCAGTTGCGGGACATCGGCCATGCCGGCGACCCGGCGAAGCGCGAGCGCCTCGCGTCGCGCCAGCCACCACGCCGGCAAGCGCAGCCAGAGCGGGACGTGCGCGAGGTCGCGGCGTACGAAGGGCCCCTCCGCTCCCTGCATCAACGAGATGCGGCCGAAGCTGTCGGCCTTGAGGGCGGCGATTTCGGAAGGCGAGTGCAAGTCCACCCGGTCATTCTACGTCCATAGGTCGCAGACGCGGGTCATGTAGCGCCGCCTATAATCCGCCGATGGAAGCCTCCTGGTTCGACAACCTGCTGGCCTGGATCAGCGCGCATCCCGTGGCCGCAGGGCTGGTGATCTTCGCGATCGCGTTCTGCGATGCGGTCATCATCCTGGGCGCCATCGTGCCGGCCCTGCCATTGCTGTTCGCGGTGGGCGTGCTGATCGGCCTGGGCGAGATTTCCGGCCCCTATGCCGTTGCCTGCGCCACGCTGGGCGCGCTCATCGGTGATGCGACCAGCTATTGGGTCGGCCATCGCTGGGGCCAGCAGCTGCGCACCGTGTGGCCATTCCGCCGGTATCCGCAGCTCCTGGACCGGGGCGAACTGCTGTTCCGCCGCAATGCGTGGAAGAGCCTCTTCATCGCGCGCTTCGTCGGCCCGATCCGGCCGTTCGTGCCGGCCGTCGCCGGCATCTCGCGCATGCCGATGCGCCGCTACCTCGTGGCCAGTGGCGCGGCGTGCGTCGCGTGGGCCGTCGGATTCCTGCTGCCGGGCTGGGTGCTGGGGCATGCCTACGATGCCGTGGCCGCCGTGGCCGGCCGACTGGCGCTGGTGCTCGGGCTGCTGGTGCTGGTGATCGCGCTGGCATGGGCGCTGGTGCTGTACACCTATCGATGGTTCGCTGCGCATGCCGACGCATTGTTGGCACGCGCCCTGGCGTGGTCGCACGCGCATCCGGTGCTGGGGCGGTATACCGCGGCCGTGTTCGAGCCGACACGGCGCGAATCGGTGCCGCTGGCGCTGCTCGCGATCCTGCTATTGGCGATCGTCTGGGTGTGGTTTGCCTTCCTGGTGATCGTGATCGGCCACGGCGAACCGTTGGCGATCGACCTGTGGGTGTACGAGCTGATGCGCGCCCTGCGCAACCCGCTCGCGGACTATCCGCTGGCGGCCATCGCGTCCCTGGGCGACGAACAGGTGCTGGCGCCGGCATCGTTGCTGGTGCTCGGCTACCTGTGCTGGCGCAAGCGCTGGATGGCGGCCGCGCATTGGTTGGCGGCCATCGCCTTCGGCCTGGCGCTGACGGCGTGGCTGGGCGCCTCGGTGGATATCCCGAAGCCGCCGAGCGTCAGCAGCGGGTTCGGTTTCCCGTCCATCGCGGTCACGATGTCGACCATCACCTTCGGCTTCTTCGCCGTGCTGATCGCACGCGAGCTGCCGGGCCGCACGCGCGTGTGGCCCTATCTGGTCTCGGGCATCGTGGTGGCGCTCATCGGGTTCGCGCGCATCTACCTGGGTGCGCACTGGATCAGCGACATCATCGGCGGCATGTTGTTCGGCCTGGTGTGGCTGCTGGTACTGGGCATCGCCTACCGGCGCCGCATGGTCCGCTCGTTCTGGATCAAGCCGATCGCGTGGCTGTTCTACGGCAGCTTCGTGCTGGCCGGGCTGTGGCATGCGCCGCGCAACGTCGAGCACATGCTGGCGCAGTTCCAGGCGCCGGTGATCGAACGCAGCGTCGCCTTGCAGGCCTGGTGGGCCGAGGGATGGCAATCGCTGCCTGCGCGCCGCAACGAATTCGACGACGAACAGCGCTGGCCGCTGGACGTGCAGGTCGCCGGTCCGCTGGCACCGCTGAAAGCGAGCCTGGTGGCCGACGGCTGGCGCGAGCAGCCGCAGGCAGGTTGGGAAGAGGCGCTGAACCTGCTGGACAGCGACCTGCCGGACGACGCGCAGCCCGTCCTGCCCGCCACACTCGATACGCGTGCAGAGAGCCTGCTGATGCTGCGCCAGGGCGCGCAGCCGGGCGAGGTGTTCGTGCTGCGCCTGTGGCCGGCGGACACCCGCTTGCAGCCCGGCGACGTGCCGCTTTGGATCGGCAGTGCGCAGGTACTGCGGCAGCACCGCGCATTCAACCTTGTGCGCGTGTGGCGTCCGCTGTCCGAGGCCCAGACGGCGCTTGAGGCGGTGACGCAGGCCACCACCGGACTTGACCACGCGATCGCGCCGCACCCGGAATCCGGACTGCCGGTAGTGCGGTTGCGCACCGACGACGGGCAGGCCACGCCTCGCTGAGTCTTGCAGGGGAAACGCAGAGCGCCGCTTGCTCCGCGGGTCCCCGCCAGCAGTCCGCCGTGACGAAGGCTCGCAGAGCGAGCACGCTCGACCCTGCGGCGACAGGGTCAGTCGATCCACTCCAGCAGCCGCTGCAGGCGCGCATGCACATCGTCTTCCTGCAGGATCGATACCCGCTGTTCGGCGGTGATCGGCAACACCTGCGCCAGTCGCCATCCGACCCACGCCGCCTGTTCGAAGATGCGCGGCGGCAGGCCTGCCAGGTCGCTGCCGGCCTTTTCCATCATGGTCTGCAGCAGGGTGCCCAGCAGCGCATGTTCGGGACGCAGCGCGTCGGCGCTGTCGGCGGCGAGCCAGTCGACATCCGCCATCACCAGCCCGTTGTCGCGTACGCGCGTACGCACCACATGGAACCGCCGGTGGCCACGTACCCGCAGCGCCAGCAATCCGTCGCTGCCGGTGTCGAAGTCCTCGATACGCGCCTCGACGCCGTAGGCGGCCGGCGTGGCGGGCGCACCCGCTTCGCTGCCCTCCAGGATCAGGCACACACCGAAACCGCTCCCGGACCGTCCGCAGTCGCGTACCAGATCTAGATAGCGTCGCTCGAAGATGCGCAGGTCCAGCCCCGCACCCGGCAGCAGCACGTTGTGCAACGGGAACAGCGGCAACGATTCGTGCGCCACGATCGCTGCCTCAGCCCTGCAGGGCCGCCAGGAAGCGGCGCGGCGCCCCGTCGAAGCCACCGTTCGACATGAACACCACGTGGTCGCCGGGACGTGCCTGCGCCTTCAACGCGGCGATCAGCGCATCGACGTCGGGCACGGTCCGTGCCTCGCCCCGGATCGCGGCCACCACCTTGCCCGCATCCCACGCCAGTTCGGGACGATGCAGGAACACCACCGCATCGGCGATGTCGAGCGACGGCGCCAGCGCATCGGCATGCGCGCCGGAACGCATCGAATTGCTGCGCGGCTCCATGGCCACCAGGATGCGCGCCTCGCCGACGCGCGCGCGCAGGCCTTCGAGCGTCGTATGGATCGCGGTGGGGTGATGGGCGAAGTCGTCGTAGAGGGTGATGCCGTCGTGCTGGCCGATCACCTCGAGCCGGCGCTTCACGCTGCGGAAAGCCGCCAGCGCCTGCAGCACGGTGGACACGTCCACGCCAACGGCATTGCAGGCGGCGAGCGCGGCCAGGCCGTTGAGCACGTTGTGGCGACCCAGCATCGGCCAGTGCACCTCGCCGATCTCGATGCCATGGTGGCGCACCGCGAACGCGCTTCCGTCGTCGCGGATCAGGCGCGCACTCCATTCCAGCGTCGCGTCGAAGCCGAAGCGTTCGACGGGCGTCCAGCATCCCATCGCCAGCACCTCGGCCAGGCGTGCGTCCTCGCCATTGACGATCAGGCGGCCACGGCGCGGCACGGTACGCACGAGATGGTGGAACTGGCGCTGGATCGCGGCCACGTCCGGGAAGATGTCGGCGTGGTCGTATTCCAGGTTGTTGAGGATGGCCACCAGCGGCCGATAGTGGACGAACTTGCTGCGCTTGTCGAAGAACGCGGTGTCGTACTCGTCCGCCTCGACGACGAACTCTCGACCACCCCCGATGCGCGCGGATGCGCCGAAATCCTCTGCCACGCCGCCGATCAGGAAGCCCGGCGAGCGGCCGGCGGCTTCCAGCAGGTAAGTCAGGATGGTCGTGGTGGTGGTCTTGCCGTGCGTGCCGGCGACCGCAAGCGTGTCGCGGCCGGGCAGCACGCGTTCGGACAGCCATTGCGCCCCGGAGATGTAGCGACGTCCCTGATCGAGGACGGCTTCCACTGCAGGGTTGCCGCGCGACAGCGCGTTGCCGATGACGATCTCGTCGCAGTCCGGCGCGATGTTCTGCGGCTGGTAGCCCTGCGCCAGTGCGATGCCGAGCGTCTCGAGCTGCGTCGACATGGGTGGATAGATGGCCTGGTCGCTGCCTTCGACCGTATGGCCGAGTTCGCGCGCCAACGCGGCGACGCCGCCCATGAAGGTGCCGGCGATGCCGAGGATGTGGATCTTCAAGACAGGAATTCCGTGGAAACTCCGCAGACTTTAGCCGAGCGGACGGGGTTCGGCACGAGGGCGGCGGGAGGTGCCGCCGCGCCATCGAAAAGGCCCCGACGATGCGGGGCCTTTCCAGACGCGTGCCGGTGCGGAGAGGTGGACCTCAGCCCACTTCCTTGGCCGGCGCCAGCGCCTCGGTGATGCGGGTGAACACCTCGTCCAGCGAGCCGACGCCGTCGACGACGGTCAGCTCGCCCTGCTGGCGATAGAAGTCGATGACGGGCGCGGTCTGGTCGGTGTAGACCTGCAGGCGCTTGCGCACCGATTCCGGATTGTCGTCGGCGCGGCCTTCGGCCTTGGCGCGGCCGGCGATGCGCTCCACCAGCAGTTCGGTAGGCACCTCCAGCTGCACGGCGAAGTCGAACTTCTGCCCCAGCTTGGCCAGCAGCTGGCCCAGTGCGGCGGCCTGCACCAGGTTGCGCGGGTAGCCGTCGAGGATGAAGCCGGCTTTCGTGTCATCGCGGGAGAAGCGGTCTTCCAGCATGCCGAGCAGGATGTCGTCGCTGACCAGTTCGCCGCGCGCCATCACTTCCTTCGCCTGCAGACCCAGCGGGCTACCAGCGGCGACTTCGGCGCGCAGCAGGTCGCCGGTGGAAATATGCGGCACCTGCAGGTAGTCCTTCAGGCGCGCCGCCTGAGTGCCCTTGCCCGACCCGGGTGGGCCCAGTAGAACCAATCGCATGCTGTCACTCCCGAAACTGGAATCCTGCGGGCGGTGGACCGCGCCGGGCGCCGGGCGCCGCGCTGCACCGCGTCATCTGTGTGAAGCTTACCGCATCCCCGCACCCCGGAACGAACCCCACATGGCGCCTGGCACCCTACTTTATGCGCAGTCCGGCGGTGTCACCGCCGTCATCAATGCCTCTGCCTCAGCGGTCATCACCGAAGCGCGGGCCCGCAAAATCAAGGTCTTGGCCGCGCGCAACGGCATCCTCGGTGCGCTGCGCGAAGAGCTGATCGATACCAGCAAGGAGTCGGCCGCGGCCATCCGCGCCCTCGCCCATACACCCGGCGGCGCCTTCGGCAGCTGCCGGGTCAAGCTGAAGTCGCTGGAGGCCGACCGCGCTAAGTACGAGCGCCTGCTCGCCGTGCTGAAAGCGCACGACGTGCGCTACTTCCTCTACAACGGCGGCAACGACTCCGCTGACACCGCCTGGAAAGTCTCGCAGCTGGCCCAGGCATTCGATTACCCCCTGACCTGCATCGGCGTACCGAAGACGGTGGACAACGACCTCGCCGTCACCGACACCTGCCCCGGCTTCGGCTCGGCGGCGAAGTACACCGCCGTCTCCGTGCGCGAAGCCGCGCTCGACGTGGCCGCAATGGCGGAAACCTCCACCAAGGTGTTCGTCTACGAGGCCATGGGTCGCCACGCCGGCTGGCTGGCGGCCGCCGCTGGCCTGGCCGGGCAGTCGCCTGACGAGGCGCCGCACATCATCCTGTTCCCCGAGCGCGCTTACGACGAGACGCAGTTCCTCGCGCAGGTGAAGAAGGTCGTCGACCGCGTTGGTTGGTGCGTGGTGGTGGCCAGCGAAGGCATCCAGCACGCTGATGGGCGCTTCGTCGCCGATGCCGGCGGCGGCAAGGACTCGTTCGGCCACACCCAGCTGGGTGGCGTCGCGTCGTACCTGGCCGGACGCGTGAAGGACCAGCTAGGCCTGAAGGTGCACTGGACCCTGCCCGACTACCTGCAGCGCTCGGCACGCCACATCGCCTCGAAGACCGATTGGGAACAGGCGCAGGCCGTCGGCAAGGCCGCAGTGCAGTTCGCCCTGAAGGGACAGAACGCGGTGATGCCGGTGATCGTGCGCACGTCCGATGCGCCGTTCCGGTGGAAGATCGAGGCCGCGCCGTTGTCGAGGGTGGCGAACCACGAGAAGAAGTTCCCGCCCACCTTCATCCGCAAGGACGGCTACGGCATCACCGACAAGGCGCGCGCCTATCTGCAGCCGCTGATCCGTGGCGAAGCCTATCCGCCCTACGGCAACGATGGCCTGCCCAAGTACGTCGCGCTGAAGAACGTGGCGGTGAAGAAGAAGCTGCCTGCATGGGAAGGATGAACCCGCTGGCTACCCCGCTGCTCGGAATCACGCGATGAAGCAGGCATTGCCGCGTCGCGCCTGGCTTTTCCTGGCGATGGTCGCATGCGCTGCCCTCTGGGAAGCGCGTGCCGATCTGTTCGAGATCCACGACGCCGCCCTCGCGCGTCATGCGTCCCTGGACGCCGCGCACCGGGCGCCATGATCCGCATCGTCCGCCTTGGCGCGCCGCGCGCGAAGGACGAAGGCCTGCGCATCGGCACGGTGCGCCGGCCGCCGCGTGGCGTGCCGAAGGCGGCGTTCGCGTCGCAGGACTGGTACGACGTGTGGTATCCCAATCTCGCGCCCAGCGCCGGGCTGGTGAAGGAAGCACAGGGTGCCGCCACGCCCCAGGCGTGGGCCGCCTTCGTGAAGAAGTACCGCGCGGAGATGGCCACGCCGGAGAACGCCCATACGTTGGACCTGCTTGCTGCGCTGTCGCAGGCCAGTGCGTTTTCGGTGGGCTGCTATTGCGAAGACGAGGCACGCTGCCATCGGTCGGTGCTGCGCGGGCTGCTGGCCGAACGTGGCGCGGCCATCGCAGGGGAATGACTTCAGGCACCGTCGCGGCGACTTCGGCGGTGCTAGCGTGCGCCCACCATCAAGCGAGGGGAGACTGCCATGTTCCGCAAAGTGCTGATCGGCTTGCTGGCCGTCGCCATCGGCCTCGCCATCGCAGGTGCGGGCTACCGCTTCGGGCAGTACCTGGCGCAGAAGGACGATGCGGCTTCACCGGCACCCGCAACGTCCTGAGCGCGCACGTCCACCGCGCTAGCATGGCGCCATGGATGACCTGCTCGCCACACTGACGGCCCTCGAAACCGAGCTCCACCACCCCGGCGCGACCTGCACGCGCGAGCGGCTGGAGCGCCTGCTGCATCCGGAGTTCCACGAAGTCGGTCGCTCCGGCACGCGCTACGCCCGCCAGAGGGTGATCGACTTCCTGGCGGATCGTGCTCCGTTGCCGCCCGTGGTCGCATGCGACCACCGCGTCGAACGGCTTGCCGACGACGTCGCGCTGCTGCACTTCGCGTCGCATGAAGTGGCCGTGGACGGCACGCACCGCCACGCGGCGTTGCGGATGTCCGTCTGGCGGCGCACCCCGCTGGGCTGGCAGCTTCACTACCACCAGGGCACCCCGGCCGACACCTGATCCGCAGGCATCGTCGGCGCCCGGACCCGACTCCATTCTCTTGCGACGCCCCGCTTGGCGGCGCGCCCGTGCTGCGTTAGCGTAGCCGCCCAGGGGAGGGAGGATGGCGACAGCAAGGAAACGCGCGGGCATCGGCCTGCTGGCCGGCATGTGGGTCCTGGCCTGCGGTGCACAGGATGTACCTTCCCCGACAGACGCGCCGACGACGGAAACGAGTTCCTTCATCACGCCCACGCAGCTCGCGTGCTGCGAGCTGCCGGAGGGCACTCCCGTGCGGCTCGAAATCCTCGACCCCATCAGCTCTGCCCGCGCCAAGCGCGGCGATGCCTTCCGGGTGCGCGTGCAGGAGGACGTCGGCATCGAGGGCATCGTCGTGCTGCCTGCAGGGACGGAGGGCGTCGGCGAGATCGTCCACGCGGAGCCATCGCGCGGTGGGGGCAAGCCTGGGGAACTGATCCTCGCTGCACGGCGGCTGCAGCTGGGCGACCGCGAGGTGAGGCTGCGCGGCCTCAAGCTCGGCGGTGCCGGCAAGGACACGAGCGGCGTAGCGTTGGGCGTCGCGGTCGGCATCGGCCCGTTCGCACACTTCATCCATGGCAAGGAAATCGAGATTCCTGCCCTGACCACCGGCACGGCCAAGTTGGCCGAGCCCTTGCAGGCGGCACCCACGTCCGATGCATCCGGGGCGACAGCCGACCCTGCGGCGCCGGAACGCGCGACCCTACCCCCCAGCACCATCCCATCCCATCAACCGGAGTGATCCCGCATGCGTTATCCGCTCAACCGTGCCCTGCTGTGCTTGACCCTCTTGCTGCTGCCGGCCGTCGCCGTCCATGCCCAATCGCAGGACGCCCCGGCTGCCGCAGAGACTGCCGCTCCTGCCGCCGAAGCACCCGCAGCGCCCACGGGCGGCCTGGTGGGTGCTCCTGCGGATGGGATGGGCCAGGTCGTGTTCTTCCGCGAGAAAAAATTCGCGGGTGCGGCCGTCAAGTACAAAGTGCGTGAAGGCGAGACCGAGTTGGGCAAGCTGAGCAGTGGTACCTACTTCATCGCTTCCGTGGCACCGGGTACCCACCAGTACACCGTGCACTCCGAGGCCAAGGACGTGCTGACGCTGGAAGTGGAGGCGGGCGAAACCTACTACGTGCTGGGTTCGATCACGATGGGCTTCATGGCGGGCCGCCCGAACCTGTCGCCCTCCGACGAGGCAGCCTTCAACGGCATGGCGAAAGACCTGAAGCCCGCCAAGAAGTAAGAGAAGGCAACGGTCCCGCGGTGACGGCCTCGCAAGAGGCCGTCACCGTTTTCATTTGCAGCCTTTGCCTTCGATGTCGAGACGGGCCGCGAACAGCGTGAGCGACGGCGCCTGCGCGGCTCCCGCGGCCTGCTGCTTCGCCTCCTGCAGGTAGATGCGCGACTGGCCCTGGCCATCGGCGGCCGGCGGCGTCGCACTGCCCGGCTTGCGCCACACGCGCACGACGGCCTGCCGCGACGGGCAGGCCGCGTCCGGGACGCGGATGATGTCGTTGAGTTTCCAGCCTGCGGCCAGGGAAGGCTTTGCCTTCTCGATATCGACGAAGCGCGCGCGGGGCTGGCACTGCGGACTGGTGCGCACGGGCGCGAAACGATAAGGCTGCGCGGCATCGCCCGTGAAGGCGCCCTCCAGGCGCGCGCAGGCCTCGGGAATCTGTCGCAGCGTGTGCACGGTGCCGACGGCCTGCGGCGTGCCCGCCGGGCGCTGGATCTCGGGTGCGGGATCGGCGGCGCGGGCCGGCGTTGCGATCGCCAGGCAAGCGGCGAGCAGCGGAAGTGCGACGGTCTGGCGCATGGCAACTCCTTGGAGCCGGTACGAAAACGGGATGCGGGCCGCAAGGCTGGCACGGAGCGGCTGAACCGCCGCGTCACCGCTGGCGGCCCGCAGCGCATCCGGTCATACTCGGGCCAGCTCCAGGGATGTCTGAACAAGGGTTTCGTGCTGCAGTCCATCGCAGCGGTCGAGTGCGCTCAATCGTTCAACAGGCTCCACCGGGATTGGGTTGCGTGTTCAAGCGTTCTGCTGGACGACATCCATCAACCTTGGGAGGGGTCATGCTGGAACAACACGGTTTGACGCTGGCGCTGATCTGCGCCGGCGTGGCGATCATCTACGGCGTGGTGGCAGCGCGCTGGATCCTGAAACAGCCTGCGGGCAACGCCCGCATGCAGGAAATCGCGGCGGCCGTGCAGGAAGGCGCCAGCGCCTACCTCAACCGCCAGTACACCACCATCGGCATCGCCGGCATCGTGCTGCTCGCGCTGATCGGCTTCTTCGTGTCGTGGGCCAGCGCCATCGGCTTCCTGATCGGCGCGGTGCTGTCCGGTGCCGCCGGCTACATCGGCATGAATGTCTCGGTCCGCGCCAACGTGCGCACGGCAGAGGCCGCCACCAAGGGCATGAGCGCGGCGATGGACGTGGCCTTCAAGGGCGGCGCCATCACCGGCATGCTGGTCGTCGGCCTGGGCCTGCTGGGCGTGGCCGGCTACTACGCCGTGCTTCATCTGCATCTCGGCTACGGCACCGCCGATGCGCTGCACGCGCTGGTCGGCCTAGCGTTCGGCTCCTCGCTGATCTCGATCTTCGCGCGCCTGGGCGGCGGCATCTTCACCAAGGGTGCCGACGTCGGTGCGGACCTGGTGGGCAAGGTGGAAGCCGGCATTCCCGAAGACGACCCGCGCAACCCGGCGGTGATCGCCGACAACGTGGGCGACAACGTCGGCGACTGCGCCGGCATGGCGGCCGACCTGTTCGAAACCTATGCGGTCACCATCATCGCGACGATGCTGCTGGGCAGCCTGATGATGGCGCAGGCGGGCGAACACGCGGTGCTCTACCCGCTGGTACTCGGCGGCGTATCGATCATCGCCTCGATCATCGGCGCGATGTTCGTCAAGGTGAAGGCCGGCGGCTCGATCATGGGCGCGCTCTACAAGGGCGTCATCGTGTCGGGCGTGCTGGCCGCCATCGCGTTCTATCCGATCACCACGCAGCTGATGGCGGATTCGTCCTATGGGGCGATGAACCTCTACTTCTGCGCGCTGGTCGGCCTGGTGCTGACCGGGGTGATCGTGTGGATCACCGAGTACTACACCGGCACCCAGTACGCGCCGGTGAAGCACGTCGCCGCGGCATCCACGACGGGTCACGGCACCAACATCATCGCGGGCCTCGGCGTGTCGATGCGCTCGACCGCGTGGCCGGTGGTGGCGGTGTGCATCGCGATCCTCGGCGCCTACGCGCTGGGCGGCCTGTACGGCATCGCCATCGCGGCGACCGCGATGCTGTCGATGGCCGGCATGATCGTCGCGCTGGACGCGTACGGCCCGATTACCGACAACGCCGGCGGCATCGCGGAAATGGCGGAACTGCCGCCGGAGATCCGTAACATCACCGATCCGCTGGACGCCGTGGGCAACACCACCAAGGCGGTGACCAAGGGCTATGCGATCGGATCCGCCGCGCTGGCGGCGCTGGTGCTGTTCGCCGACTACACGCACAACCTGCAGACCGCACATCCGGGGACGGTGTTCACCTTCGACCTGTCCAACCATCTGGTGATCGTCGGCCTGCTGATCGGCGGCCTGATTCCCTACCTGTTCGGCGCGATGGCGATGGAAGCCGTCGGGCGCGCGGCAGGCAGCGTGGTGGAGGAAGTGCGGCGCCAGTTCCGCGAGATCCCCGGGATCATGGCCGGCACCGCCAAGCCGGACTACAGCAAGGCCGTCGACATGCTGACCAAGTCGGCAATCAAGGAAATGGTGGTGCCTTCGCTGCTTCCCGTCGTGGTGCCGATCATCGTGGGCCTGCTGCTGGGCCCGCAGGCGCTCGGCGGCCTGCTGATCGGCACCATCGTCACCGGACTGTTCGTGGCCATCTCGATGACCACCGGCGGCGGCGCGTGGGACAACGCCAAGAAGTACATCGAGGACGGCCATCACGGCGGCAAGGGCAGCGAAGCGCACAAGGCCGCGGTCACCGGCGACACCGTGGGCGATCCCTACAAGGACACGGCCGGCCCGGCGATCAACCCGCTGATCAAGATCATCAACATCGTCGCGCTGCTGCTGGTGCCGGTGCTGCCGGTCAATGGATGGCTGGGCAGTGCCGCGCCGGCGGAGGCCGCCTCCCACGTTGCCGCTGCGGCCGATCACGTCGTCGACGGACGCCGCGCCCGCATCCTGTTCGACAGCGGCTCCGCGGTGGTGCCCTCGGACACCACCGCACGGATGGCGGGCGTGCTGGGGACGCTGGGCGCGGATCCTGACAGCACGGTGCGCGTCTCGGGCTTCCACGATGCCAGCGGCGATGCCGCCGCCAACGAAGCGCTGGCGAAGCAGCGCGCCGAGGCCATCCAGCAGTGGCTGGTGGTCAACGGCGTGGCGGCGGAACGCATCTCGCTGGACAAGCCCGCGCAGACTACCGGCAGCGGCGACGCGGATGAGGCGCGCCGCGTGGATGTACGGGTGGAGTAAGCGTACGCACGATGCGTCAGAACAAGGGCGGCCATTGGCCGCCCTTGTTCCATCCAATGCGGGAGCGACGTGAGTCGCGAGCGTTCGCTATCGGCCTCCGTGAAACTTGCCTCCAGAGATACGCAAAACAGCGCCCGCCTTCCACAGCCTCAGCTGGACTTACGAATGTGCGGGCCGTGCGTTCGCGACTCACGTCGCTCCCACGACAGCCACAGCACTCCCGATGGATCACGACGTCGGCTGCAGTGCCACCACGCGCACGTCGACATCCTTGCAGGCGGCGTCCTGGCAGATGCCATTCACCCAGGCCTCGCCGTTGCCGAACATCACGCCCTTGTAGTTGACCATCAGCTGCGAATACTTCTGCCGCTTGATCGTGTCGGCGATGGCCGGGGTCATGATGCGGTCGTACTCGCGCACGAAGGCGGCGGCATCGGCAACCTTCAACGACTCGCCGTCGCGAACGGTGACGAACGGGTAGGCCACCAACGCCGCGACGGCCTCGGTGTCGTTCGCCGTCACGGCCTGCTGCAATTGCCGGATCACCGTCTCGTAGCGGGCGTGATCGCCCAGCACTTCGTCGATGGCCTGGTTGACTGCGCGCGGATCATCGACGGCCTCGCCTTCCGATGGGCCGGCGGCAGGAGCGGTGGGCGCTGCGTCTGCGGCAGCTGCGGCTGGCGCCGTATCGGCAGCGGAAGCGGCGGTATCAGGCGTGGCCGGCGCGCAAGCCGCCAGCCACAACACCGCGAGCGCGGCGATCGGTGTCTTCATCGTGCGGATTCCTGGTCAGGTGGAGACGCGGTGCGGACGTCCATCCATGGCGGACAACCCAACTCCGGCGATGCGGGCCCATCCTAGCCAGCCCTGCGCCGGCTTGCGTTCGGGAATCGTTAGGCCACACGTTTCCCCTCGCTCCCATCTGGGCGGCAAGCCACTGTCGTTGCCGTCGTCCCGCGTGCGCGGGACGACGGCAACGGCTCAACTCAGCACGTCAGCCAATACCTTGCGCCCGACCGCCGCGGCGGCTTCCACTTCGGGTGCCGTCTCGGCGGCCGCACGCGCTTCGGCCTGCTGCTGCAGGTATACCGGGCAGTGCTGCATCATGTAGTCGACGTCGAACTTCATGCGCTCGACCAGGAAGTCGACGAACGCACGCACCTTCGGCGACTGCACGTGGCCACGCGGGAACACGGCATTGAACTCGTATTCCGGCCCCGTCCATCCCGCCAGCACGCGCTGCAGGTGGCCCTGCTCGAGATACGGCTTGACCATCACGTCGGCGCCCAGCATCAGCCCTTCGCCGCACAGCAAGGCGCCCTTCAGCGCCGCGGGATCGTTGGCCACCAGGATGGGATTGATCGGATAGTCGTGCTCGCCCTCGGCGCCGTGCAGGGTCATCGCCCAGCCGTTGCCGCGACGATGCTTCTGCATCGCCAGCACGCGATGGTGCTGCAGATCGTCCGGGTGCAGGGGCTCGCCGTAACGCGCCAGGTACTTCGGGCTGGCATACACCTGCGTGCGCAGCGTGCTGAGGCGGCGCGCGACGAGGTTGGAATCCGGCAGGCTGCCGATCCGAAGCGCTACGTCGATCTCGCCGGAGATCAGGTCCAGGGTGTCGTTGGCGAGCAGCATCTCCACGCGGATCTCGGGGTATTGCGCATGGAACTCGCCGAGCAGCGGCGCGATCTTGTCGATGCCGATCGAATACGGCGCGGTGAACCGCAACCAGCCGCGAGGACCGGCGTGCAGCTGGCCCACCGCACTGGCGGCTTCGTTCAATTCGCGCGCGATGCGCTGGCAGTGTTCGTAGTAGACGTTGCCGGCTTCGGTCAGGCCGAGCTTGCGCGTGGTCCGGTGCAGCAGTTGCGCGCCGAGGCGCGTCTCCAGTTCCTGCACCTTGCGGCTGACCGTGGTCTTGGGGAGGCGCAGCACGTTGGCAGCCGCAATGAAGCTGCCCTGCTCCACCACCTTGACGAAGATCAGGGTGTCGTTGAGATCGTGGGTCATCGAGAGACTCCGGTAGGCGATGGGCGAATTGGCCCGCTGACGGGATGATTATTCCCCTAAATCAGGACTAATCAAGTCCTCATTGGCGGCGTAACGTGGCGTCCATCGTCCTCCACCGGGTATCGTCCCCATGCTGTTCGCCCGCCTCTTCCAATCGCTGGAACACCGTGAAGACGTCTCGGAATCCCCGTACCCTCGGGCTTTCCGTCGTAGCAAAAGCCTTCTGTTACAGGACATTTCCGGTCATGTCGCCGCGCCGCGCTCCCAGCGGGGCGGCACGGTGGGAGGTGGCCGTCGGATCGGCAAGGTGATGTCGGCTTCCGGGATTATCCCGATCACGGGAGGATTCATCCCATGAGCGGGACACTTGCCCGACGTGCGCCGACGAGCGGCACCCCCTGCGAAGCGTCGGTCGCATTGCGGCTGGCGACCTGCCACGCCTTCGTCGCCCCCAGGGGCGATGACGCGCAGGATCAGGCAATCGCAAAGCAGGATCCGGATATCGCGGCCACGACGATGCTGGCCACACTGGCCGCCATGCCCGTTTCCTTCCCGAATGCCGCCATGCGTTGGCTGCGTGCCGTTGCACGTGCGCTGGTCGCGCGCCTCCACGCGCCGGCCGATCCGTCGACGCCCTCCCCCACGACGGGTCGGCCGGTGGCACGCCTGCCGCTGGATGGCCAGCGCGCCGGCTTCCGCGAATTCACCCTGCCGCGTCCGCAGGCGGATGACGTGCGGCAACGCCTGCAGGTGAAATCGGCGGGCGTGAGCGGGCGCATTGCGGCACCGCTCACGCGGAGCGCGCGGTGAGCGCCATGACGGACACGCTGACCCCGGGCGCGCTCGTGATGGGCGCCAGCGGCAACGTCGGCTTCGGCGTGGTCGGCGCGTTGCTGGAGGCCGGCAGCCCGGTGCTGGCGGTGGGCCGCGAAGGCCCGCGCATGAGCGCGCTGGCCGAGCACTTCGAGGACGAGCCGGGACTGCAGCTGCTGTATTCGCCCTGCGTGCACGACGATCGCGGCGCCGCGCGCCTGGCCGACGAAATACGCGAACGTGGCCGCCCCCTGCGCGCCGTGTTCGCGAGCATGGGCACGCCGCTGCAGAGCGGGCGCCTGCTCGACCGTCCGGCGTCGTTCCTGCTGGAGAAGCTGGAGGCCGATCTCATCCCGCACCTGGCCGCCGCCCGCCACCTGATTCCGCTGCTCTCCGAAAGCCAGACCGCCGCGAACTACGTGCTGATCGGCGGTCCCTACGCGGAGCGCGGCTGGTCCGGCTACGGCCACGCCTCGGTGACCGGTGCGGCGGTGCGCATGCTGACCCAGGTGCTGCATGAGGAAGCGCAGACCCTGGGCGTACGCGTGCAGCTGCTGTCGGTCGACAAGCCGGTGTGCACGCCGGAGAACGCGATCAACGCCTGCGCGGAATGGCCGGATGCGCTGGCGGTCGGACGCAGTGCCGTCGCGCTGTTGGCGCGTGGCGGGCGTGCCACGCAGTCCATCGTCACCTGGTCCGCGCAGGACGCGAAGCCGCCGGCGCAGACGCTCGCGCGCGACTTCGAAGACGCGCTGTGGGCGGTGGCCGGCGCTCCACGCAATGGCCGCGCCTCCGCCTGAGCGTCACGCCATCGAGCCCTCGCCCGTCCCTGCCATGCCGACCCCGATCCACGCTTGACCTCAACCTGACTTCAGGTCGCACCCTTCCCGCCCGATTCCTCCTCTCCCCCAAAGAGACCACCACCCATGAACACGCCTTCCCCTTCTTCTACGCGTACGCAGCGCCTGCTCGCGCTCGCCGCCTTCAGTGCCCTCGCCCTCGCCGTGCTGGCCGGTTGCAGTGGCCAGGCCGCCGAACAGGGCGCGCCGCCACCGCCAGAGGTCAGCGTGGCGGCCGTCCCGGTCAAGTCGATCAGCCAGTGGGACGAATTCAGCGGCCGCGTCGAAGCCATCGAACACGTCGACCTGCGCCCGCGCGTCTCGGGGTACATCGACCGCGTCAACTACACCGAAGGCCAGGAAGTGAAGAAGGGCGACGTACTCTTCACCATCGACGCGCGCAGTTATCGCGCCGAACTGGCGCGCGCGCAGGCCGAACTCGCACGCGCCCGCACCCAGGCCGACCTCGGCCGCAGCGAAGCGGCGCGCGCCAAGCGCCTGGCCGACGTGCAGGCGTTGTCGACCGAAGAGTACGAGCAGCGCCGCGCAAATGCCGACCAGGCACAGGCGAACGTCGCCGCCGCCCAGGCTGCCGTGGAAAGCGCCCGGCTCAATCTGGAATGGACCCAGGTGCGCGCTCCCATCGATGGTCGCGCCGGCCGCGCGCTGGTCACCGCCGGCAACCTGGTCAGCGCGGGCGACGCCGCCAGCGTGCTGACCACGGTCGTTTCACTGGACAAGGTGCACGTGCACTTCGATGCCGACGAACGCGCCTTCCTTCGCTATGCCGAGATGGCCCGCAAGGGCGAACGTCCCAGCGAGCGCGACGGCAAGGTGCCGGTGCAGGTGGCGCTGGCCGACGAAACCGACTTCCCGCATGCGGGCGTGGTCGACTTCCTCGACAACCAGGTCGACCGCAGCACAGGCACCATCCGCGCCCGCGCGCTGCTCGACAATGCCGACCGCACGTTCACGCCGGGCCTGTACGCCCGCGTTCGCCTGCTCGGCAGCGGCGAGTTCAAGGCCGCGCTGGTCGACGACAAGGCCGTCCTGACCGACCAGGACCGCAAGTACGTCTACGTGGTCGACAAGGAAGGCAAGGCGCAGCGCCGCGACGTGAAGATCGGCCGCATGGCCGATGGCCTGCGCATCGTCGAACAGGGCCTGGCCGCCGGCGACAAGGTGATCGTCAGCGGCGTGCAGAAGGTTTTCTTCCCCGGCATGCCGGTGCAGGCCAAGGCGGTGGCGATGGGCGCAGCGCAGGCGCCCGCCACGACCGTGGCCATGAAGTAACCGCATCACCCGCGCAGGCGGATCCGGGTCGCCCACGGGTGCGCGGATCCGCTGACATGCCGCGTCGAACCGCCGTTTCCGACCACCGCCCCTCGGCGGTGGCCAGCCCCTTGCATCTTCATTTCCAGGAAATCCACCCATGGACTTCTCCCGTTTCTTCATCGACCGGCCGATCTTCGCCGCCGTGCTGTCGATCGTGATCTTCGCCGCCGGCCTGATCTCGATTCCGCTGCTGCCGATCGGCGAGTACCCCGAAGTGGTGCCGCCGTCGGTCGTCGTGCGCACGGTGTATCCGGGCGCCAACCCCAAGGTCATCGCCGAGACCGTCGCCACGCCGCTCGAGGAAGCGATCAACGGCGTCGAGGACATGATGTACATCAAGTCCGTCGCCGGCTCCGACGGCGTGCTCTCGCTGACCGTGACCTTCAAGCCGGGCACCGATCCGGACGAGGCCGCCGTGCGCGTGCAGAACCGCGTGGCCCAGGCGCAGGCGCGCCTGCCCGAGGACGTGCGTCGGCAAGGCGTCACCACCCAGAAGCAGTCGCCCGTGTTCCTGATGGTCGTGCACCTGACCTCGAAGGACGGCAAGTACGATTCGCTGTACCTGCGCAACTACATGCGCCTGCACGTCAAGGATGAGCTGGCGCGCATCCAGGGCGTCGGCGATGCGCAGCAGTTCGGTGGCGGCGACTACGCGATGCGCCTGTGGCTGGACCCGGACAAGGTGGCCGCACGCGGCATGACCGCCGGCGACGTGCTGCGCGCCGTCCGCGAGCAGAACGTGCAGGTGTCGGCCGGCCAGCTCGGCGCCGAGCCGATGCCGAACGGCAGCGACTTCCTGCTGCCGATCAATGCCAAGGGCCGCCTGGAAACCGTCGAGGAATTCGGCAACATCGTGCTGAAGAGCGGCACGGATGGCGAGATCGTGCGCCTGGCCGACGTGGCCCGCATCGAGCTGGCCGCCGGCGACTACACGCTGCGCGCGCGCTTGGACGGCAAGAACGCCTCGGCGATCGGCATCTTCCAGGCCCCCGGTGCCAACGCGCTGGAAATCCGCGACGCGGTGGTCGCCAAGATGGACGAGATCCGCCCGACGTTGCCGCCGGGCGTCGAGATCCAGTCGATCTACGACACCACCATCTTCGTCCGCGACTCCATCAAGTCGGTGGTCATGACCCTGCTGGAAGCCACCCTGCTGGTGGTGCTGGTGGTGATCCTGTTCTTGCAGACCTGGCGTGCGTCGATCATCCCGCTGCTGGCGGTGCCGGTGTCGGTGGTCGGTACGTTCGCGGTGCTGTATGTGCTGGGCTACTCGATCAATACGCTGACCCTGTTCGGCCTGGTGCTGGCCATCGGCATCGTGGTGGACGACGCCATCGTGGTGGTGGAGAACGTCGAGCGCCACATCGAACTCGGCGCCACGCCGCTGGAAGCGGCCCACCTGGCGATGAAGGAAGTCTCCGGCCCGATCATCGCCATCGCGCTGGTGCTGTGTGCGGTGTTCGTGCCGATGGCCTTCCTGACCGGCGTCACCGGCCAGTTCTACAAGCAGTTCGCCGTCACCATCGCCATCTCCACGGTGATCTCGGCGATCAACTCGCTGACCCTGTCGCCGGCGCTGGCCGCCAAGCTGCTGAAGTCGCACCACGCGCCGAAGGATGGCCCGTCGCGACTGATCGACCGCCTGTTCGGCTGGCTGTTCCGTCCGTTCAACCGTTTCTTCAACCGCAGCTCGGAACGTTACGAGGGCGCAGTCTCCCGCAGCCTCGGCCGTCGCGGCGCCGTGTTCCTGGTCTACGCCGTGCTGCTGGTCGGTGCGGGCGTGATGTTCAAGGCGGTACCGGCAGGCTTCATCCCGGTCCAGGACAAGCTGTACGTGATCGCCGGCGTGAAGATGCCGGAAGGCGCCTCGATCGAACGCACCGATACCGTGCTGAAGAAGATGGCGGCCCTCGCCAACGAGGTCGACGGCGTCGCCAGCGAGATCGCGTTCCCGGGCCTCAACCCGCTGCAGTTCACCAACACGCCCAACAATGGCGTGATCTTCTTCACCCTCGACCCCTTCAATGAACGCTCGCGTTCGGCCGAGGAGATCACCGCCGAACTCAACCAGAAGTTTTCGACCATCCAGGAAGGCTTCACCTTCGCCTTCATGCCGCCGCCCATCCAGGGCCTGGGCAACGGCTCCGGCTGGTCGCTCTTCATCGAGGACCGTACGCGGCTGGGTTACGGCGAACTGCAGAATGCCGTCCAGGCGTTCCAGGGAGCGGCATCGCAGACGCCGGGCCTGGGCTTCCCGATCAGCAGCTACCAGGCCAACGTGCCGCAGCTGGATGCCGACGTCGACCGCGTGAAGGCGAAGGCGCAGGGCGTGCCGTTGACCGAGTTGTTCGACACGCTGCAGACCTACCTGGGTTCGGCCTACGTCAACGACTTCAACATGTTCGGCCGCACGTGGCAGGTGATCGCACAGGCCGATGGTCCGTTCCGCGACAACGTCGAGGACATCGCCAACCTGCGCACGCGCAACGCCAACGGTGAAATGGTGCCAATCGGCAGCATGGTCAGCGTCAAGCAGACCTATGGCCCGGACCCGGTGATCCGTTTCAACGGCTATCCGGCCGCCGACCTGCTGGGCGACGCCGACCCGCGCGTGCTGTCGTCGGGCGAAGCGATGGCCAAGGTTACCGAGCTGGCCCAGCAAGTGCTGCCGACCGGCATGGGCATCGGCTGGAGCGATCTCAGCTACCAGCAGATGACGCAGGGTGGCGCGGCGCTGGTGGTGTTCCCGCTGGCCGTGCTGTTGGCCTTCCTGGTGCTGGCCGCGCTGTACGAAAGCTGGACGCTGCCGCTGGCTGTGATCCTGATCGTGCCGATGACGCTGCTGTCCGCCCTGTTCGGCGTGTGGCTGGCCGGTGGCGACAACAACGTGTTCGTGCAGGTGGGCCTGGTGGTGCTGATGGGCCTGGCGTGCAAGAACGCGATCCTGATCGTGGAGTTCGCCCGCGAACTCGAAATGCAGGGACGCGGCATCGTCGAAGCGGCCCTGGAAGCCAGCCGCCTGCGCCTGCGCCCGATCGTGATGACGTCGGTGGCCTTCATCGCCGGCACCGTCCCGCTGGTATTGTCCAGTGGCGCCGGCGCCGAGGTGCGCTCGATCACGGGCATCACGGTCTTCGCCGGCATGGTCGGCGTCACCCTGTTCGGTCTGTTCCTGACCCCGGTGTTCTACGTGGCCCTGCGCAAGCTCGCCAACCGCCCACTGGTGTCCCACGCCCCCGTCGCCGACACGGCGACGACACATCACTGATTGAATTCCCCCACCCAACGAGGTCACACCATGAACACGTCTTCCAAGATCGCGCTGGTCACCGGCGCCACCCGCGGCATCGGCCGTGAAACCGTCCGTCAGCTGGCCGAAGCCGGCGTGCACACGATCCTTGCCGGCCGCAACCGCGACAAGGCCGTCGAAGCGGCGCTGGAACTGCAGTCGCAGGGCCTGCCGGTCGAGGCCATCGCGCTCGACGTCACCGACGCGGCCAGCATCGCGTCCGCCGTCAAGGAGGTCGAGCAGCGCCACGGCAAGCTCGACATCCTGGTCAACAACGCCGGCATCCTGGTCGACGACGCCACCCTGGGCGTCTCCGGCCAGTCGCTGGCCACGTGGCGCACCACGTTCGACACCAACGTGTTCGGCCTGATCGAAACCACGCAGGCGTTCCTGCCGTTGCTGCGCAAGTCCGATGCGGGCCGCATCGTCAACGTGTCCAGCCTGCTGGGCTCGCTGTCCGAGCACCAGAACCCCGGGTCCTTCATCTACGAGTTCAAGGGCGTGCCGGCGTACAACGTCTCCAAGAGCGCGGTCAACGCGTGGACCATCCACCTGGCGCACGAACTGAAGGACACCGGCATCAAGGTCAACACCATCCATCCGGGTTACGTGCAGACCGAAATGAACAAGTCCGGCGACCAGCAGAATGGCGAGCTGTCCGTGCCGGACGGGGCGCGCACCAGCGTGCAACTCGCGCTGATCGGCAACGACGGCCCGACCGGTGGCTATTACTACTTCGACCAGATGCTGCCATGGTGATCCGTCCGCTCGTCATCGCCGTCGCATCGGTGGTGCTGGCCGGTTGCGTCACCGTGGGTCCGGACTACGTGGCCCCGCAGACGGCACCCGCGGCGCTGCAGCAGGCGGGCGCCGTCGACTACGTGGCCGACCATCCGGTCGCCACGTGGTGGAGCCAGTTCGACGATCCGGTGCTCGACCAGCTGGTGCGCGAAGCGCTGATCGCCAACCTTGACGTGCGCATCGCGGTTTCCCGTGTCAACGAGGCCCGCGCGGTGTTCTCCGAACGCCGCCTGGACCTCGCGCCGCACGTCACGATGGGCGTCGAAGGCACCCGCACCAAGCAGCCGGTGGAAGGCCAGGGCCGCGTGGAGACCGACAGCTACTCGGCCGGCTTCGATGCGGCCTGGGAACTGGACCTGTTCGGCCGCGTGCGCCGCAGCGCCGAGGCCGCGCATGCGGACCTGCAGGCGCAGCGCAACGACCTGCAGGCGATGCAGGTGACGGTGGCCGCGGAAGTGGCGCGCAACTATTTCGAGTTGCGCGGCACGCAGCAGCGACTGGACGTGGCGCGTCGCATCCTGAAGACGCTGGGAGAAACGCAGCGCCTGACCGAGTCGCGCTTCGACCTGGGCGCCGGCAGCCAGCTGGAAGTACAGAGCAGCCTGGCCCGCGTGCGCGCGGTCGAAGCCGATGTCCCCCTGCTGGAAGCCGTCGAGGGCCAGTCGCGCCACCGGTTGGCCGTACTGGCGGGCAAGCGCCCCGGCGAGCTGGATGCCCTGCTTGCGCCGCGTCCCGCACCGGCCTTCGCCAAGGCCCTGCCGATCGGCGACACCACCGAGTTGTTGCGCCAGCGACCGGACGTGCGCGCGGCGGAGCGTCGCCTGGCGGCCGCGACCGCACGCGTCGGCGTCGCCACGGCGGATCTGTTCCCGCGGGTCAGCCTGCGTGGCTTCATCGGCTTCCTGTCCGGGGGCTGGGGCAACCTGGTCAACGGCGACAACCGCGCGTGGCAGGTCACGCCATCGATCAGCTGGGCTGCGTTCGACATGGGCAGCGTGCGTGCGCGGTTGCGCGCGAGCGAAGCACAGGCGGACGGCGTGGCGGCCCAGTACGAGAAGGCGGTGCTGGGCGCGCTGGAGGAAACGGAAAATGCCCTGCTCTCCTACGCCAAGCAGCAGGCGCAGCTGAAACTCAGGCTGGAACAATCCGTTGCCGCGCGCCGTGCGGCGGAGCTGGCCGAAGTCCGGTATCGTGCCGGCTCGTCGGATTTCCTGACGCTGCTGGATGCCCAGCGCACGCAGCTCGCCGCGGACGATGCGCTTGCGCAGGCCGAGGCCGGCGTCAACGTCGGGGTGGTGGCCATCTACAAGTCGCTGGGCGGCTGGGGGGAACAGGACGTCGTGCCTGCCCTGGCCGCACAGCCCTGAGCCGACCGTCACGCCGCCTCTCCGATAATCACGCGAACGCCGCGCCCCCGGCGCGGCCCCCTATCCCCCTCCGAGTGTCATCCGTGTCCGTTCCGCATCGTCGCGTCCCGCACCCTGCTTCGCCCGCCCCCTCCCTCCTCCCACTGTCCGTGCGCCGGCTGGCGCTCGCCGCGCTGCTGGCGCTGCCCGTGGCACCGGCCTTCGCGGCCGAGCCGCGCAGCGCGTGGTACGTGCAGGGCGGTATGGCCGAGGACGCACAATCGCTGACGGTCGGCATGAGCCGCGATTGGCGCTGGGAGAAGCAGTACCGCTACGGCCACATCAGTGGCCAGTGGCAGGGCGAAGCCGCGCGCTGGCACAGCGACAGCCAGAACAGCACGCAACTGGGCGTGACCCCGGCCCTGCGCTGGCGCCCGAACGGATGGGACCACGGCTGGTTCGTCGAAGGCGGCATCGGCGTCAACGTCATCTTCCCCAAGTACGACACGCGGAAGAAGGAATTCAGCACCACCTTCAACTTCGGCGACCACATCGCGATCGGCAAGCGCTTCGGCGCCGACCAGCAGCACGAGTGGTCGCTGCGCTTCCAGCATTTCTCCAACGGCCGGATCAGGAATCCGAACCCGGGCGAGAACTTCCTGCAGTTCCGCTACACGCAGCGGTTCTGAGGGCCACGGAGCCAGCTGTGGGAGCGACGTAAGTCGCGATCGCGAGACGCACGTATCACCCATCCTTCCGGCGCGACCAATCGCGACTTACGTCGCTCCCACAAATGCCGCCCCCGCCTCGATGCGACCTACTTCAGCGGCGCCGCCACGATCAGCGGCGACAGGTCGTACCCCATGGCCTCGGCTTTCGCCTTGAGCTGTTCGAACTGAGTACGGTCCATCGACGGCCCGCGCGACAGGATCCATAGGTACTTGCGGTCCGGTTCGCCGACCATCGCCCACTGGTAGTCCGGATCGAGCGCGATCACCCAGTAGTCGGCCCACACCATGGGCAGCCACGACAGCCATCCGGGCGCGAAGCGCACCTCCAGCCTGCCGGGATGGCCCTCGACCGGACGTGCCTCCCCGGTCGACTGGTCCATGCTGCCGTCCTTCGTGCGGCATGCGTTCACCACGCTGATGGTGCCGGCCTTCTCGACGCCGTAACGCGCGGTAATGTCGCCCACGCACTGGCGCTGGAAGAACATGGGCAGGTGTGCGATCTCGTGCCATTGACCCGCATAGCGGGCGATGTCGAGGTGCGGCACCGAGGTGACGGGTTCAGCGGCGTGCGCGGCGGTCATGCCGGCGGCCAGGCACAGGGCCAGCGCTGCGCGCGCGGCCAGGGAGCGATGTGTCATGCGGATGTCCCCTGTCGTGGGAAATGAGAGCGGCTTACGGCACATATAGAGAAGCGGATGCATCCTTCGCTGGGATGCACCCGCTTCGTGCCACACCAGTCGTGCGGAAAGGGATTACTTCGCAGCCAGGGTCAGGCCACTGGCGTCGACCTTCTTCACGCCCTTGATCTGCTTGGCAACGGCGATCGCCTTGTCCTTCTGCGCCTGGCTGGCGACAGCGCCGGACAGCATCACGGTGCCGTCGACGGTCTCGACCTTGATGTCCAGGCCCGACACGTTCTCGGTTGCCAGCAGATCGGCCTTCACCTTGGTGGTGATCCAGGTGTCGGTCACCGGCTGGTTGGAATCGTTCTTGGTGTTCTCTTCCGGCTCATTCGGCGGGTTGTCGGCCATGGCCTGCGCCGCGGAGAACAGCAGGGCGGCGGACAGCGCGGCGGCCAACATCGAGCGGGTTCGTGCATGGGTCATGATCGTCTCCTTGGTCGTGGTGCGGTCGCAGTGTCGGCGCCATCCCGTACAACACGCGTGAAA
This sequence comes from Pseudoxanthomonas sp., assembly GCF_002863005.1. GTDB lineage: Bacteria > Pseudomonadota > Gammaproteobacteria > Xanthomonadales > Xanthomonadaceae > Pseudoxanthomonas_A. Next base: position 105,138 of record NZ_PKDG01000052.1, on the reverse strand, counting down.
AACGCACGCGGATCCGGAAAGGTGTTGCGGGGGGTTCATGCTCGTGCACGTGAGGTCAACGCTCACCTTCGCTTACCATGCGCGCAGACACGGGAGCATCGCGCATGGGCACTCATCTGAATGTGGCGCTTGTCGGGTACGGCTTCGTCGGCAAGGTCTTTCATGCACCGCTGATCCACGCCACACCCGGTCTGCGGCTGCATGCCGTGGTATCGCGCGACGCCACCAAGGTGCATCGCGACTGGCCCGATGCGGTTGTCGTGGCAGACCCGCTGATGGCCTTTGCCGATCCGGCAGTGGACGTGGTGGTGATCGCATCGCCCAACGCGTCGCATGCGCCGCTCGCGATGGCTGCCCTGGGCGAAGGCAAGCACGTGGTGGTGGACAAGCCCTTCACGATCACGCTGCACGAAGCGCACGACGTGGTAGCGGCTGCATCGCGCGCCGGCCGCGTCGTCAGCGTGTTCCAGAACCGGCGCTGGGACGCGGACTTCCTGACCGTGCAGCGCCTGGTCGGCGACGGCACGCTTGGCCGCATCGCGGAATTCCATTCGCACTTCGACCGTTTCCGGCCCGTCGTGCAGGACCGCTGGCGCGAACACGACGCGCCCGGCGGCGGCCTCTGGTACGACCTGGGGCCGCACCTGATCGACCAGGCCCTCCAGCTGTTCGGCATGCCGGAAGCGATCTGCGTCGACATCGCCCGGCTGCGCGATGGCGCGCAAGCGCCGGATTACGTCCACGCGACGCTGCGCTACCCGACGCTGCGCGTGCACCTGCATGCGGGCACGCTGGTGGCCGGCAACGGCCTGCGCTTCGCCGTGCATGGCACGCGCGGCAGCTACCTCAAGCACGGCCTGGACGTGCAGGAAGACCAGCTGCGCGCGGGCGTGGTACCCGGCGCGCCGGGCTGGGGCGTGGACACGCGTGCGGGCGAACTCGTGCGTGAGCGCGACGGACGGCTCATCGCGGAAGTCGCCCATCCCGAGGCCGGCGACTATCGCCGCTACTACGCCGCGTTCCGCGATGCCGTCCTGCAGGGCACCGCACCGCCGGTAACGCCGCAGCAGGCGCTGGATGTCATGCGGCTGATCGAGCTGGGCGTGCGGAGCAGTGAGGAACGGCGCAGCCTTCCCGTGGACTGACCGCTTCTCTGTAGGAGCGACGTCAGTCGCGACCGCACGCCCGCCGCTCTGTGGAACGATCAAAATGCATGCGCAGGTGGTTCGCACGGAGAAAAGGCAACGACATGCGAGGTTTGCGGTCGCGACTCACGTCGCTCCTACAAAAAAGCAGAGCCCTCAGGCCACCGCCTGCCCGCGATAGGTCCGGTGATGCGCCATCGCCAGCATGGCGTTGTCTTCATGCGTATCGCCGTAGGCGTGGATGGCGGCGTAGGCCTGCGGGTCGCACAGCGCGCGCACGCGCCGCACCTTCTCCTCGCCGACGCATTGCGCCCCGGCATAGCCGGTGATGCGCCCATCGCGTTCGGCCAGCACCGAACACAGCAGTTCGACGCCCTGCGTGGCGCACCACGGCGCGAGATAGACATCCAGCCCACCCGACACCACGATGATGCGATCGCCGCGCTCGCGGTGCCACGCCAGTCGCGCCATCGCCTCCGGACGCAGCACGTCCGGCAGCACCTCGCGCGCGAAGGCGTCGCCCTGCGCACGCAGGCGCGAGGCGTCCACCCCGCGCAATCCCACCTGCACGATGCTGGCGCGGGTCGGATTGCCGGCCACCCAACCGCGCCGGTAGCCGAACACCACCGGCGCCAGCAGCACGCCGCCGACCAGCAGTCGTGGCCGCGCGACGGCGTAGCGCATGAAATCCGGAAACGTCTCGCGCGTGGTCAGCGTGCCGTCGAAGTCGAAAAGGGCCAGATCCATTGCGTCAGCCCTCCGCTTCCAGCAACCGCGCCCCGGGTCCGTCCTCGCCCAGTTCGTCCCATGGATTGCGCAGCGGGCAGGCCTTCAACGACAGACAGCCGCAGCCGATGCAGCCGTCGAGCTGGTCGCGCAGGCGGGTGAGGCTGGCGATGCGCGCATCGAGCGCGGCGTGCCAGCGCGCGGAGAGTTTCTTCCAGTCGGCGGCGTTCGGCGTGCGGGTCTCCGGCAGCGACGACAGCGCGGCCTGGATCTCCGCCAGCGGAATGCCGGTGCGCTGCGCCACCTTGATGACGGCCACGCGGCGCAGCACGTCGCGCGGATAGCGGCGCTGGTTGCCGGCATTGCGCCAGCTTTGGATCAGCCCCTTCGCCTCGTAGAAGTGCAGCGTGGACACCGCGACGCCCGCGCGCGCGGCCACCTGGCCGACGGTGAGTTCCGTTTCGATGGGCGGATGCTGCTTTCCAGGCATGGCAGATTGACCTCAAGAATGGTTGAGGTTCTAACCTGCCGCTCCCTCGCTTGGCAACCGTCACGATGCAAGATCCGCTTCATCTGGCCCTGCTGTACGGCAGCACGCGCGAAGGCCGCTTCTGCGACACCGTCGCCGACTGGTTGCGCACACAGCTGGCCCTGCGGCGCGACTACACCGTCGACGCCATCGATCCTGCCCTGCTCGATCTTCCGCACCGCCACGGCGGCGCACCGAGTGCCGACCTGGTGAATCTGCAACAACGCGTCTGGCGCGCCGACGCCTTCGTGGTGGTGGTGCCGGAGTACAATCACGGCTATCCATCCGCGTTGAAGTTCGTGATCGATTCGGTCCAGGCCCACTGGCAGGCCAAACCGGTCGCGTTCGTCGCCTATGGGGGCCACAGCGGCGGCGTCCGCGCGGCGGAACAGCTGCGGCAGGTGTTCTCCGGCCTGCATGCGGTGCCGGTCCGCGATGGCGTGTATTTCACCCAGGCGTGGGACCGCTTCGACACCGGAGGCAGGCCGCGCGACGGCGACGCCAGCGAACGCGCCGCACGCCGCATGCTGGACCAGCTCGCCTGGTACGGCCACGCGCTCCGCCAGGCGCGCGCGGCCTGGCCCTATCCCGCCGGCTGAGCCGGTACGTTTTCCCCGGCGCGCCGATGCGCGCCCACGATGGACCGACCCGATGTTCCGATTCTTCGAAACCCGCATCAATCCGTATCCGAAGGGCGAGCCGAGCACGCCGCCACGGAAGCTGCTGCCGTTCCTGCTGCACTATTCGCGGCCGCTGCTGCCGTGGCTGATCGCCATGTCGGTGCTGACCGGCGTGATCTCCGCACTGGAGATCACCTTCTTCGACTACATGGGCCAGCTGGTCGACTGGATGGGCAGCACCGGCCGCGACAGCTTCCTGCAGGTGCATGGCCAGAAGCTGCTGTGGATGGGCGTGCTGGTGCTGGTGGCCTACCCGCTGCTGGTGCTGGTGCAGTCGCTGATCATCCACCAGACCATCTTCGGCAACTACCCGATGATCGCCCGCTGGCTGTCGCACCGTTACCTGCTGCGGCAGAGCGTGGGCTTCTTCCAGGACGAGTTCGCCGGCCGCATTTCGCAGAAGGTCATGCAGACCGCGCTGTCGATCCGCGAGACGGTGATGAAGCTGATGGACGTGTTCGTCTACGTCGTCGTCTACTTCGTCGGCACCGTAGTGCTGGTGGCGCAGGCCGATGTGTGGCTGGTGCTGCCGCTGGTGGTCTGGCTGGTCAGCTACCTGCTGCTGGTGTTCCACTTCGTGCCGCGCCTGCAGAAGGTATCGATGGCGCAGTCGGACGCGCGCGCGCAGATGACCGGCCGCATCGTCGACAGCTATACCAACATCCAGACCATCAAGCTGTTCGCCCACACCATGCGCGAGCAGGACTACGCCCGCGGCGCCATGGACGAGTTCATGGTCACCGTGCACGCGCAGATGCGGCTGGTCACCCAGCTGACCGTCAGCCTGCACACGCTCAACGCGTTCCTGCTGGCGAGCGTGGCCGGTGTGGCGATCTGGGCCTGGCTGCAGTCGTCGATCTCGATGGGCGCGATCGCGGTGGCCATCGCCCTGGTGATGCGCATCCGCTCGATGTCTGACTGGATCCTGTGGGAAGTGGCCGGGCTGTTCGAGAACATCGGCACGGTCGAGGACGGCATGGGCACGCTGGCGCAGCCGCTGGCCATCGCCGACACCAAGGACGCGAAGGACCTGGACGTCGCGCATGGCGAGATCCGCTTCGATCACGTGACGTTCCACTACGGCCGCGAGGCCAAGGTGATCGACGACCTGTCGCTGGTCATCAAGCCCGGCGAGAAGGTCGGCATCGTCGGCCGCTCCGGTGCCGGCAAGTCGACGCTGGTGAACCTGTTGCTGCGCTTCTACGACGTGGAAGGCGGCCGCATCCTGATCGACGGCCAGGACGTGGCGCATGTCACCCAGGAATCGCTGCGCCGGAACATCGGCATGGTCACCCAGGACACCTCGCTGCTGCACCGCTCGATCCGCGACAACATCCGCTACGGCCGCCCGGACGCCACCGAGGAGGAACTGCTGCAGGCCTCCGAGCGCGCGCACGCCGACGAATTCATCCGCGGGCTCACCGATGCCAAGGGCCGCAGCGGCTACGACACCCAGGTGGGCGAGCGCGGCGTGAAGCTCTCCGGCGGCCAGCGCCAGCGCGTGGCGATCGCGCGCGTGCTGCTGAAGGACGCGCCGATCCTGGTGCTGGACGAAGCGACCTCCGCGCTGGATTCGGAAGTCGAGGCCGCCATCCAGGAACAGCTCTACGCCCTGATGGAAGGCAAGACCGTCATCGCCATCGCGCACCGCCTGTCCACCATCGCCGTGCTCGACCGGTTGATCGTGATGGATGGCGGCCGGGTGATCGAAAGCGGCAGCCACGAGGAATTGCTGCAACAGGACGGCTTGTACGCGGCGTTGTGGCGCCGGCAGTCCGGAGGCTTCATCGGCGTGGATCTGGAAGACGTCGAGGCGTAATGCTTCATCCCTCACCTGGTGCAACGGGAAGGCGATCACATCCCCCTCTCCCCGTGAAACGGGGAGAGGGTGCCGAAGGCGGGTGAGGGGCGACGAAGCCAGTGGCATCGACGCGGCATCGCACCCTCCGACGTCGCCATGCCAAAGCGCAGTGCTTTCCCGGTCCGTCATCGCGCGCGCCCCTCATCCGGCCTCCGGCCACCTTCTCCCCGCCGCGCGGGGAGAAGGGAACAAAAAAGCCGCCGGTTTCCCGGCGGCTTTTTCTTTATCCAGCGACGCTCAGGACAACCAGCCGCGCGCCTTCGCCTTGTTGGCGTACCACAGCAGGAACAGCGCGATCAGCAGTAGCACCACCGGCATCACCAGTCCGACGGGACCATACGCGGCCCATGCCGGCGTCACCACGTAGGCACCGATCATCTGCACCAGCAGCGCGATCAGCGACAACAGGAACATGGTGCCCGCCCAGCGCTTCTTCATCAGCAGCCCCAGCGCACCCAGCACGCCACCGAGTACCGCCACCGCGAACACGATGTTGATCCAGCCGGGCGTGCCCTCGTACACCTGCCGCTGCGTCTCCGGCATCGCCGCCAGTTGTTCAGGCGTCATGCTGACCTGCAGGTACCACATGGCCACGCCGATCAGATTCCAGACCAGCGCGAACACCGCGACAATCCAGTAACCCACCGAGCGCTTCGTCGCTGTCGTCGTCATCATTGCCCTCCCCAGGGTCGTTGTCGGAACCGGGGATGAGCATAGCGCCGGGACATGCGATACCGCCGTTACGGTCCGCCGGTCGGCGCTACCCGCCACACGACATTGCCCACGTCATCGGCCAGCAGCACGCCATTGCGCGCGTCCACCGCCACGCCCACCGGCCGTCCACGCGCGTTGCCGTCGGCGTCGAGGAAGCCGGTCAGCACGTCCACCGGCATCCCCTGCGGACGGCCATCGGCAAAGCGCACGAACACCAGCGTGTAGCCGGCGGGATCGCGCCGGTTCCAGGATCCGTGCTCGCCGATGAAGGCGCCACCCTGCAGCGCCGCCGGCCAGCCCGCGCCGTCATGGAAGGCCAGCCCGAGCGCCGCGACATGCGCCCCCAGTGCATAGTCCGGCGCGATGGCGCGCGCCACCAGATCCGGACGCGGCGGTTCGACGCGCGTATCCACATGCTGGCCGTAGTAGCTGTACGGCCACCCGTAGAACGCGCCTTCGCGCACCGAAGTCAGGTAGTCGGGCACCAGTGCGTCGCCGAGTTCGTCCCGCTCGTTGACCACGGTCCACAGCGCACCGGTCTGCGGTTCCCATGCCAGTCCGACCGGATTGCGCAGGCCACCCGCGAACACGCGGCGCGCGCCGGTCGCGATCTCCACCTGCAGCACCGCCGCACGGTCGACCTCCATGTCCATGCCGTTCTCGCCGACATTGCTGTTGGACCCGACACCGACATAGAGGAACCTGCCGTCCGCGCTGGCCAGCAAGCTCTTGGTCCAGTGATGGTTGAGCGGGCCACCCGGCAGGTCGACCAGTTTCACCGGCGTGGCGTCACTGCGGGTCTGTCCGTTGCGATACGGCACGCTGACGATGGCATCGGCATTGGCGATGTACAGGCGGCCGTCGACCAGCGACATGCCGAACGGCGACATCAGGTTGGCGAGGAATACGTCACGCACCTCCGCCATGCCGTCCCTGTCCGCGTCCCGCAGCAGCGTGATGCGATTGGCGCTGGGCACGGCGGCGCCGGCCTTCTTCATCGTGCGTTTCATGAACCAGGTGCGCAGCCCTTTCTTTTCGGCCGGCTTCGGTGGCGCGTTCGTTTCGGCGACCAGCACGTCGCCGTTCGGCAACACGTACAGCCAGCGCGGATGGTCCAGTCCGCGGGCGAAGGCGGTGACCCGCAGGCCAGGGGCCGGCGTGGGGGCGGTCCCCTCCGGCCAACCCACGGCGGGCGCCACGTTGACGGTGGGAATCCAGCGCTGCGACGGTGCGGGCAAGGCGGGCTGCGGCCCGGTCTCGCTGGGCGCCTGCGCATGGCTGGAACACGACAGGCAGCCCAGCAGCAACCACGGCAACAGGCAGCGGATCATCGTCATCGCACGCACTCCCGGGAGGAAGCGGCGAGCCTAGGCGCGCCGGTGCGAACGCGGCGTCAACCTGCCTGCCGGCTCAGGCGTCGTCCTGCCCCCACGCATCGACCTCGACCGCGCCGTCATCGTCGACACGCACGCGCACCTCGATCGGCTTGCAGCACACATGGCAGTCTTCGATGTACTGCTGGTCGCCGCCCGAATCGTCCACCACCAGCGTGATGGTCTCGCCGCAGTAAGGGCAGTCGATGTCGAAGGCGGGCAGGTGCGGCATCAGGCCGATCCCAATGCGGTGACCGACGCGATGCGGTCCAGCCACAGGTAGTGGGTGACGTCGGGCCGCGTGTGGTCCTCGATGCGGACGACCGCGTTGAATCCCTCCCCGCCCTGCGCGTCGCGGAAGACCTGCACCGTCGGACGCGCAGGCACCACGCCGGTGATCGTGCCGCCATCGGTGAGCACGATCTCCACCCTTGCTTCGTCCGGCAGTTGGCCTATCAGCGCCTCCATGCGCGCGATGTCGGCCTGCTGCGTGTAGAGGTGCCCTGGCCCATCCGTCATGTCGTGCTCCTGCGATCGGTGACGCACCCTAGTCCTTCCGGAGTAAGGCGCCGTGAATGGCGTCAGCGCAGCAGCCGCAGCACCTCGTGGGCCGCTGCTTCCGACGAAGCGGGGTTCTGCCCCGTCACCAGCCGGCCATCGGTCACCACGTACGACTGCCACACTGCCCCGCGCTCATAGCGGGCCCCGTTCCGCTTCAACGCGTCTTCCAGCGAGAACGGCACGATGTCGGTCAAGCCGACCGCCGCTTCCTCTTCATCGGAAAACCCGGTCACGCGCTTGTCCTTCACCAGCGGCTCGCCCAGGGCGCCACGCGGGTGGCGGAACACGGCGGGGCCGTGGCACACCGCCGCCACCGGCTTGCCGGCCGAGAAGGTCTGTTCGATCAGGCGGATGGAATCCGCATCCTCGGCGAGGTCCCACATCGGGCCGTGTCCGCCGGGGTAGAACACCGCGTCGAATTCCGCGTCCACCACGTCCTTCAATGGCCGAGTGTTGGCCAGCGCCGAGAGCGCCTCGGCATCTTCGTTGAAGCGCACGGTGGCAGCCGTCTGCGCGTCGGGGGCATCGCTCTTCGGGTCCAGCGGCGGCTGGCCGCCCTTCGGCGAGGCCAGCACGATGTCGGCACCGGCTTCCTTGAACACGTAGTACGGCGCGGCGAATTCCTCCAGCCAGAAGCCAGTCTTCTGCCCGGTCTCGCCCAGGCGGTCGTGCGAGGTCAGCACCATCAGGATCTTCATCGGCATCTCCTGCAATCGGGCGCACAGGCTAGCGCCGGATGCGATAAGACCGGGTGATCAGTCCGCCTTCTTCACGGCATGGCCGCCGAACTCGTTGCGCATCGCCGACAGCAGCTTGTCGGCATAGGCGTCGTGTTCGCGCGAGCGCAGGCGCTCCAGCAGCGACATCGTGATCACCGGCGCGGACACGTCCAGGTCGATCGCCTCTGCCACCGTCCAGCGGCCCTCGCCGGAGTCCGCCACATACGGGGCGATGCCGTCCATCGCCGGATTCTTCTTCAGGGCATCGGCGGTCAGGTCGAGCAGCCACGAGCGCACCACGCTGCCGTGCCGCCAGATTTCCGCCAGTCCCGCCAGGTCGAAGTCCATCGCCTCCTTCTTCTCGAGGATGGCGAAGCCTTCGGCGTAGGCCTGCATCATTCCGTATTCGATGCCGTTGTGGATCATCTTGGCGAAGTGGCCCGCGCCGCTCGGCCCCACCCGTCCCCAGCCGGTCTGCGGCGTGGGCGCGAGCGTGGCGAATACCGGCGCCAGCGCATGCGCGGCATCCACGTCTCCGCCGATCATCAGGCTGTAGCCTTCGGCCAGCCCCCACACGCCGCCGCTGGTGCCGCAATCGAGGTAGTGGATGCCGGCGGCGCCGAGTTCCAGCGCGCGGCGCTGGCTGTCCTTGTAGTAGGAGTTGCCACCGTCGATGACGACGTCGCCCGCGCCGAGCAGCGGGCGCAGCTGCGCCAGCGTGTCGTCCACCACCTGTCCGGCGGGCACCATCAGCCACACCACGCGCGGCGAAGGCAGCGCCGCCACGGCGTTCTGCAGGCTGGCATGCGGCACGATGCCGCGCGCTTCGGCCTGCTGGCGGGCCGCCTCGCCCGGATCGTAGCCGCGCACGGCATGGCCGCCGCGCACCAGCCGTTCGGCCATGTTGGCGCCCATGCGCCCGAGTCCGATCATCGCCAGTTCCATGTGTACTCCCGGGTATCTGCAGAAGGAAAGAAAGGGGTCATGCCGTCAGCCACTCGCGCAGCACGGCCGTGGTGTCCTGAGGCACTTCCATCGGCGGCAGGTGGCCGCAGCGCGGGAACACGTGCAGGCGTGCGCCGGGAATGCGCGCATGCATCAGCCGGGTTTCCTCCGGCAGCGTCATGCGATCGTCCTCGCCCACGCCGAGCAGGGTGGGCACGGCGATGGTGGGCAGCAGCGGTTCCGAATCGGGGCGGTCGAGGATGGCACGCTGCTGGCGCAGGAAGGCCTCGCGCCCGACGCGCTGCGCCATCGCCATCACGTCCTCGCCCACGTCGCTGTCCACGCGGCTTTCGTGCACCAGCTGCGGCAGCAGCTTGCGGGTGACGCCGGCGAAGCGCCCGGCCTCCGCCAGCGCCAGCCCGGCCTGGCGCACCAGCCGGCGCTTGGGGGGATCCAGCCGCGCACTGGTGTCCAGCAGCGCCAGCCGCGCGACGCGCTCCGGTGCCTGCCGCAGGATCTCGAACGCCACGTAGCCCCCCATCGACAACGCCGCCAGCGCGAACACGGGCGGCGCGGTCGCCAGCACGCGGGCGGCCATGCCGGCCACGCTGTCGTCCCGGGTCAGGTCGGCCTGGTGCACCGGGGCGATGTCGGCCAGCGCCTCGGCGGGGTCGCGCCACAGGCGCGCGTCGCACAGCAGACCGGGCAGCAGGAGCAGGGGGAGCGGTGACATGTGCCTAGTGTAGTGACCACGCCCGGGCAGGACCGTCGCCCGCCCTCCACGGTCCGTTCCACATCCGCAACACACGCCCCTGCGTATGCTGCCCCGGATTCCCCGCGAGACCGCGCATGCATGTTCTGATCACCGGCGGTACCGGCTTCATCGGCCAGGCGCTCTGTGCCCGGCTGCTGCAGGCCGGCCACACTCTGAGCGTGCTCACCCGCGACCCCGCCCGTGCGCGCGGCACACTGCCGGCACCGGTGCGGACGCTGGCCACGCTGGAAGACGCGCGCGACGTGGAAGCGGTGGTCAACCTGGCCGGCGAACCGCTGATGGCCGGCCGCTGGAATGCGACGCGCAAGGCCATCTTCCGCGCGTCCCGCCTCGACACCACGCGCAGCCTGATCGCCTGGATGGCGCGCCAGTCGGTACGACCGCGCGTGCTGGTGTCGGGTTCGGCCATCGGCTACTACGGCCCGCGCGGCGATGAAGCGCTGGACGAGTCGGCCACCCCGGGCGACGACTTCGCGGCCCACCTGTGCCGCGACTGGGAAACCGAGGCCATGCAGGCCGAAGGTCTGGACGTACGCACCTGCCGCGTGCGAACCGGCATCGTGCTCGGCACCGACGGCGGCGCCCTGGCGAAGATGCTGCCGCCTTTCCGGCTGGGCGTCGGTGGACCGATGGGCGACGGCCGGCAGTGGATGAGCTGGATCCATCGCGACGATCTGGTCGGCATGATCCGATGGCTGCTGGAACGCGACCAGACCGGCGGTGCCTACAACGGCACCGCACCCGAGCCGGTGACCAACCGCGACTTCGCCCGCACCCTGGGCAAGGCGCTCCATCGCCCCGCCCTGTTGCCGACCCCGGCGTTCGCGCTGAAGGCGGGATTCGGCGAAATGTCGCAGCTGCTGCTGACCGGCCAACGCGTGCTGCCCGCACACGCGCTGGCCGAAGGATTCACGTTCCGGTTTCCGACGCTGGACGCAGCGCTGGACGACCTGCTGCATGACCCGGTCGACTGATCACGGGATGCGCGAGGCTTTCCGGCGCTCGCGACAGGCTTGGTGAGAGAAGAACGGGCCTCTCTGGTCCTCGCGACATCCTTAGTGAGAGAAGAACGGGCCTTTTTGGTTCTCGCGACATCCTTAGTGAGAGAAGAACGGGCCTCTTTGGTCCTCACGACACCCTTAGTGAGAGAAGAACGGACCTCTCTGGTCCTCGCGACACCCTTAGTGAGAGAAGAACGGACCTCTTCGGTCCTCGCAACACCCTTAGTGAGAGAAGAACGGACCTCTTTCGTCCTCGCGACACCCTTAGTGAGAGAAGAGCGGACCTTTTCAGCGCTTGCGTCGGGCCATGTGTGAGTAGAGGCAGGCAGAATGGCGGCCAACAAGCGCCCTCAGCACCCCATCGCATGCCCATGCTCCGTCGCTACCAACCCGCCGACGCGACCGCACTGACCGACCTCTACGTCCGTTCAGTGCGGCACTACGGACCCCGCGCGTACACGCCCGAACAGGTCGACGCATGGGCGGCCACCGCCGACAGCGCGCGCACGGCAGCACGCTGCAGCGACGGCCGCATCGTGGTGGTCGCACAGGATCAGGCCGGCACCGTGCTCGGCTTTGCCGAACTGGAAACCGACGGCCACCTGGACATGCTGTACGTCGCACCGGATGCGGAAGGGCTGCACCTCGGCACCCTGCTGTACACCGCCCTCGAAACACAGGCGCGCGATCTTGGCCTGCACCGCCTGTTCGTCGAAGCCAGCGAACTCGCCCGCCCCCTGTTCGAACGCCAGGGTTTCACCCTTCTCGGCCGGAATGATCGGGTGCTGGCAGGCGTGGACATCCACAACTACCGGATGGAAAAGCGGCTGCCGCCGTGATGACACCACCGCCATCGTCCCGCACCGTAGGATGGGATGAAGCGAAGCGTAATCCCAGCATCCATGGACGGTGATGCGGCCCGGACAACGATTTACCGCGATGCTGGGATTCCGCGCTGCTCCATCCCAGCCTACAAACTATCCCGCCACCCTGACGTAGGCTGGGATGAAGCGAAGCGCAATCCCAGCACCCACGTTCTGTGATGCGGCACGGACAACGATGCACCGCGATGCTGGGATTACGCGTTGCTCGATCCCAGCCTACGACGATCCTGTCATCGTGGAATAGCACTGCGATCCCCGCTACCCTCGTGCGATGAGGACCTATCTTCGGGACAGGACGCCCGGCGGCTGTTACTTCTTCACCGTGAATCTGGCGGACCGGAAGCGCAGCACGCTGACTGAACACATCGATGCGCTGCGCGATGCCTTTCGCAGGACGTTAGCCGATCACCCCGTGCAGGTCGATGCCATCGTCGTGTTACCGGACCATCTGCATTGCCTGTGGAGACTTCCACCCGGCGATTTCGACTACCCGATGCGATGGCGATTGATCAAGACGCGCTTCGCGGCTCAGGTGGCAGATGATGTACTGCCGAATGCAAGCCGCCAGCGCAGAGGCGAGCGTGGCGTCTGGCAGCGCCGCTACTGGGAACATCTGATCCGCGACGATGCCGATCACGCCCGCCACCTGGACTACATCCACTTCAACCCCGTCAAACACGGACACGCGGCCAGCGCATGCGATTGGCCGTACTCCTCCTTCCACCGCTGGGTCGCACGCGGGGTTTATACCAAGGAGTGGGGCAGCGCATCATGCCCGCCCCCTCCGTAGGCTGGGATGGAGCGAAGCGTAATCCCAGCACCCATGGACGGTGATGCGGCCCGGACAACCATGCATCGCGACGCTGGGATTCCGCGATGCTCCATCCCAGCCTACGAGTCGTCCCGCCACCCTGCCGTAGGCTGGGATGGAGCGAAGCGCAATCCCAGCACCCATGGACGGTGATGCGGCCCGGACAACCATGCATCGCGACGCTGGGATTCCGCGATGCTCCATCCCAGCCTACGAATCATCCCGCCACCCTGCCGTAGGCTGGGATGAAGCGAAGCGCAATCCCAGCACCCATGGGCAGTGATGCCGAGAGGGCTACGACGTAACGCGATGATGGGGTTTCACACTGCTCCATCCCCGCCTATGCCCTCAATCATCCACGCTTCCATCCCGTGCTCAACGCAGCCGACGTGCCTGCTGCGCATCGCGCGCTTCGCGTGCCATCCGTTCATAGCGTTCGCGCAGCGCGTCGAGTTCCTTCTCTTCCAGTTCTTCCAGGTCGAGTAGCGCGTTGTTCGCGCTGCGCGAAACGCGGATCAGTTCATCCAGCTTGATCTGCATCGCCTCGGTGTCGCGGTTCTGGGTGTTCTGGATCAGGAAGACCATCAGGAAGGTGATGATGGTCGTGCCGGTATTGATCACCAGCTGCCAGGTATCGCTGAACTTGAACAGCGGTCCGGTGACCGCCCACACCGCGATGATGCCCAGCGCCAGCGCGAAGCACGCCGGGCGCCCGGTGAAGGTGGAGGCCTTCTTGGCGAGGCGGGTGAAGGCGGATGGGGTGGTCATGACGGGCTCCATGCGAAACCGAAACAGGGCTCAGAGTACCTTTTCCAGATCGCCATGCATCTTCAGAACCGCACCGTGCCTTTCGCTTCCGGCTGACTGATCACAACAAGGCCCGCTGATGCGGGCCTTATGCTTTAGAGAAGAAGGAAAAAACTACTCTGACCCCTGTCTCGGAGTCATTCGAGAGATGCCGCCTTAAAAGGCATCCAATCAGTTCGAGATACAACTTCATTGCCTGCAACCAGCAAAGCTCTGAACAGGTACTCCTCTTCTGGAGTAAGGCAGCGCGTGGCTGTCAGTGCCGTCAACTGAACGCGCAGGACTACTTCGTCGCCAGGCGACAAAGACAAACGAGATCCGGTGCCTACGTAGTCAAGGTAACCGCACGGCGCGACAACCGCTCCGCCAGGACGCGCAACTTCCACTTTGACAGAAGACTCCGCACTCAGACTAAACAAGCGGTCATCAATCACCAGCGCATCTTCAGATCTGTTACTGACAGTAACTATGAACTCTTTTCCTTCGACAGTATCAACTTCGACGTCCGTGCCATATCGCTTACAGGAAAGAAGAGATGCGGCACACGCCAACGCCATAAGAAAACACAACACCGTCGACTGCGAAGCGACACTTTTTCTCACTGCACTCATCTTGAATGCTCCCGATTTTCCGAAACCGAAACAGGGCTCAGAGTACCTTTTCCAGATCGCCACACGTCACCAGAATTCAGGCGCAAGCGGCGGTGTACTCCGCGGGCTGCAACGGCGGCATCCGCTTTAGGACACCCGCCGCCCTCGACCCACACCGTCCGCACACCATGCAACCCATCGCGGCGCTAGCATCCATGCATGGACGTCGCCGCCCTCAAACGCCACTGCCGTTCCCTTCCCGGCTCCGTGGAGGAATTGCACGCACCGCCCGCCAACATTCTGGTGTATGCCGTCGGCGGCAAGCGCTTCGCCTACTTCAAGACCAGTGAACCGGAGCGCTGGCGCTTCAGCGTCAAGGTCTCGCCGGAGCGCTTCCTGGAACTGACCGACCAGCCCGGCATCAAGCCGGCGCGCTGGCTGGGGCACCATCGCTGGGTCACGGTCGTGGACGTGTCCTCCGTGCCCAGCGCCTACCTCACGGAGCTGGTGGCGTGGTCGTACCGCCATGCCTTCGCGCGACTGACCCGCCGCCAGCGGGCCGACATCGGGGAGCCCGTCCTGTGAGGGCGGCGCATGGCGAATCCCTCTTCACTGCCGACGTTGTCGATCCCGGCCCTGCCGGTTCGTCGGAAGACATGAGCAGGCCATGCCGGCCCTGCATCCGTCCCACTCCTGGAGTCCACCATGAACGTCAATCCCTACCTGATCCTCAATGGCACCTGCGAAGCCGCCTTCACCTTCTACGCGCAGGCCACCGGCGGCACGCTGGGGCCCATGATGCGGTTCGACGGTGCGGAAGGCTGCGAGAACATGCCTGCCGAGCACCGGCAGAAGATCATGCATACCAACATCACGTTCGGGCAGACGGTGCTGATGGGCTCGGACAACCATCCGGACTACCCGTGCGAAGCGATCAAGGGCTTTTCGGTGTCGCTGTCGGTGGACAGCATCGCCGATGCCGAGCGCATCTTCGCCGCGCTGTCGGACGGTGGGCAGGTGAACATGCCGCTGGCGCAGACGTTCTGGGCGGTGCGGTTCGGCATGCTGGTCGACAAGTTCGGCGTGCCGTGGATGATCAACTGCGAAAAGGATGCGTGATGGCGGCGGAGGCGTGTCGTGGATACCGTGACGCCCTCCTTCGCTGCGCCGCGGCTTTCACCCGCCGCGGCGCCGTGGTCTGATGCACGGCATGTCCGATTCCGCAACCCATCGCGCCATCGATGCCGTATGGCGCATCGAATCTGCGCGCGTCATCGCCGGTCTCGCACGCATGCTGCGCGACCTGGACCTGGCCGAGGAACTGGCGCAGGACGCGCTGGTCGCCGCGCTGGAGACCTGGCCCCGTGACGGCGTGCCCGACAACCCGGGGGCGTGGCTGATGACCACCGCCAAGCGCCGCGCGATCGACCGCCTGCGCCGGGTGCAGTTGCTGGATCGCAAGCACGAGGAACTGGCGCGGGAACTGGACGACGCGCACGAGGACCGGCGCGCACGCGAAGAGGATGCGCTGGATCACGACATCGACGACGACCTGCTGCGGCTGGTGTTCGTGTCGTGCCATCCGCTGCTGTCGATGGACGCGCGCGTGGCGCTGACACTGCGCCTGCTGTGCGGGCTGACCACGGACGAGATCGCGCGGGCCTTCCTGACGTCCGAGCCCACCGTCGCGCAACGCATCGTCCGTGCGAAACGCACGCTGGCCGATGCCGATGTCGCCTTCGAGGTGCCCCGCGGCGAGGAACTGGAGGAACGGCTGTCGTCCGTGCTGGGCGTGGTCTATCTGGTCTTCAACGAGGGGTATTCGGCCACCAGCGGCGATGGCTGGACACGGCCTGCGCTGTGCGAGGAAGCCCTGCGGCTGGGCCGCATGCTGGCCGCGCTGTCCCCGCGCGAGCCCGAGGTGCACGGCCTGGTCGCGCTGATGGAAATCCAGGCGTCGCGCCTGCATGCGCGCACCGGCAAGGACGGCGCGCCGGTGCTGCTGCTGGACCAGGACCGCAGCAGGTGGGACTACCTGCTGATCCAGCGCGGCCTGGACGCGCTGGCGCGTGCGGAGCGGTTGGGCGGTGCATTCGGCCCGTATGCGCTGCAGGCCGCCATCGCCGCCTGCCACGCGCGGGCACGCACGGCCGACGCGACGGACTGGGTCCGCATAGCGACCCTGTATGCCGCATTGGCCCAGGTCAGTCCATCGCCCGTGGTCGAGCTCAACCGCGCGGTGGCAATATCGATGGCGACCGGGCCCGCGAGCGCATTGCCGCTGGTCGACCGTCTGCTGGACGAGCCGGCCATGAAGCAGTACCACCTGCTGCCCAGCGTGCGGGGCGACCTGCTGTTCAAGCTGGATCGTCGCGACGAAGCGCGCAGGGAGTTCGAGCGCGCCGCCACGCTGACGCGCAACGCACGCGAGCAGGCGCTGCTGCTGGCGCGTGCGCGGGACTGCATGGCGTGACAGCGCGCGGATCCGCGCGCGCCGGCTGCGCGGTCACGCGTCCAGGATGATGGACGGCAGTCCGTCCAGCGCGTGGTAGCCGGCGGGCTGTCCGCCCGCGACGGCCGACTCCTGCATGCGCACCCGGCTGCGCGATCCGCGACGGCGTGGCGATTCCAGCGGATCCAGGTTGCGCAGCAGGCCCGCCTTGCCGTAGCCGAACTGCAGGTCGGTCAGGCGCTCGATCTCCGAGATCTTTACCTGGAAGGTGCCGTAAGCACCGTAAGGCGCCTGCGGCGCGGCCTCGATGCCGTGCTCGGCGATGACGTCGCTCTGGTCCAGCAGGTAAGCCGTGGCGGAGAGCTGGCCATCGCTGCGCTTGGCGACCACCACCTTCCAGAAACGCACCGGATACTGGATGGTCGGGAACGCGTCGTGGACCGGGTCGTCTTCCTCCAGCAGCGGACCGGTGAAGACCTGCACGCGCAGTTCGTCATCCTCGCCAGCGGTCTGTTCCAGGATGTAGCGCTCCAGGCCGTGCCAGAGTGCAGGGTTCTTGTTGAAACGCTCGTGCTGCGGGGTGCAGTTGGTCCAGTGGCAGGTGTCGGCCGCCGACAGCAGCGCGGCCTTGCGGGTGGCGCCGTACTCCAGGTCTTCGCGACGGGTCAGATGACCCCGGTCGAAGCGGTTGTTGCGGTAGTAGAAGTTGCCAACCTGCGCTTTCTCGGCGATGCGCGGATCGAACCGCCACACATCGGCCGGCCGGGTCATGTGGTAGCGATGGGCGGCGTCGAGGTTGGCCGCGGTGTAGATGGCGAAGCGGCGTTCGGCATGCATCACCACGCTGAAGTTGTGGTACTTCAGGACGCAGTCGTCCTTGCCGGCACCCTTCTGCACGATCAGCCTGGCGGCGGCCGCCTGCAACGCGGGCGACAGGCGCGGAAGCGGAACGAGGCGTTCCTCGCGACCGAGGAAATCGGCGCGGTATCCCTTGCGATCGGCATAGGCATCATCGAAGGGGAGTTCCCTTTCCGAGACCGGCGTCCCCGGCGCACGGCTGGCCTCGCGCAGGGCGAAGGTGGATTCGTCGGCACCGGTACCCTGCCGGGCGATGCTGACCGAGCCGCGTGGATCCACTGCCAGGGTCACGGTGACGTAGCGGGATGACGGCGTGCTCATGGCGGACTCCGGCGGTTCGGCGGAAGGAAGGGGTGTGGGCGCGGCGGCATCGAGCTGCAGCCGGGTGTAATCGGGATCGGCGCGAAGCATGGGCTGCAGCAGCGGATGCGCGGGCAGTGCGCCGCGCAAGGTGTTGACGATGCGCGACACGCGGATGCCTTCGTTGGCGATCCACTTGATGTCCGACTCGGCATGGCGCGCAGGGTCGAACGGCTGTCCGTCGTGCGTCAGGATCTGGCCGTCGCGCGTCTCCGGGATGCCGGAATGGTGCAGCGCCACCACGTGCCAGTCGTTGTTGAACACCGGCGATCCGGACGATCCGCCCAGCGTGTCGGTCGAATACCAGAGCACGTCGTCGGTGCGCTTGAGCAGCTTGTTCTCGCGCACGCAGAGTTGCTTGCGCTCGCCGTTCGGATGCTGCACCACCGTCAGCCATTCGCCATCGGCGACCTTGCCGGTGACGCCGATCAGCGGCAGGAACCCGAAGGCATCCAGCGTGCCGTCGGCATTGTCGGAACGCGGCGCCACCGCCACCACGGCGAAATCCAGGGCTTCGTCGGCGAAGAACAGGCGCTGCGGCTCCAGCGCGAAGACCTGCGGCGCCATCGGCTGGTCGTACAGGTCGGTTTCGTAGCGGAAGTGCGCCTGCGAGGTCGCCGCCGTGGTGGAATCCGGCACGACGTGGTGATTGGTGATCAGCACGCCGGGCGCCACCAGGAAGCCGGTGCCCCAGCCGCGCAGCCGGCCTGCGCCATCACGGATGGCGATGCGGGCGACCGCCTCGGCGACCCGGACGCCCTTGGCGAGATAGTTGACCGGCTGGATCTCGTTGCCGTGGATGATGCGTTCGTAGACGCGCCTGGCCTCGCCCGCATCGCCCAGGCTGTCGCGCAGGAACCGCAACCGTTCGGCCTTCTGGCGGGCGGTGGCGATCTCATCGGGCGGCGCATCGCGACTGCTGGACGCGATCTTCCTGACATCGACGCCCGCGTCGCGCTCGAGTGCCTTCTGGATCTGTTCGGTCAGGATGCTCACTGCGCACTCCCTGCATGACGGACGCCACCATCGAACGGGTCACACCAACCGATGCCCGCCACTGCACTCCTGCCAACGCGCGGCCACGCACGCAACGGCCAACCGCTCACGACATACATGCATGTACTGGCGGTGCAGCCTGTCCGTCTCTTGCGCGTGGCCGCGTTGCCATGAAGGATCGCAAGGTGCGAGACCTCGCCGCGCGATCCTTGTCTCCCGTCCCTGCCGAGCGCCCCACCATGTCCGCATCGATCGCATTGAGCCTTTCCGGAGGCGGCTACCGCGCCACGCTGTTCCACGCGGGCGCGCTGCGTCGCCTGGCGGAACTGGGCGTGCTGGACCGCATCACCCATGTCTCCGCGGTATCCGGTGGGGCCATTGCCGCCGGCGTATGGGCCGACGACCTGCGCACGCATCCCGGCGGCGATGCGCGGGATCGCGCGCGGCGCATCGAAGCGCGCATCCTGGCTTTCTGCAAGGAGAAGATCGATACGGGCACGATCATCGGCGGCATGCTCAACCCGTTCAAGAGCGTCAACGAAACGCTGATCGGTGCCTACCGCAAGCATCTTTTCCGCGACGACCCGCGGCTCGACCAGCTACCTGCCGCGCCGCGCTTCACCTTCTGCGCCACCAACCTGGCGACCGGACGGCAGGTCTACCTGGAACGCGACGGCATCCGCGACTATCGCGTCGGCGAACATCCCTATGTCGCCACGCTGTGCGAAGCCGTGGCGGCCTCCAGTGCGTTCCCGCCCTTCCTTTCACCGATGGACCTCGTGCTGGATCCGGCGTTGTGGCGCCTGTCGTCACATCGTCGGGCCAGCGGCTTCGGCGCTCCACCCACCCTGCACCTGACCGACGGCGGCGCGTACGACAACCTCGGCCTGGAGCCGGTCTGGATGAAGGGGTACGACTACGTGCTGGTCAGCGATGCCGGCGCGCCCTATCTCGAGGACACCGAGGTGAAGACCGACTGGTTCTCGCTGGTCAATGCGGCGATGGAAATCGCCACGGACCAGTCGCGGGGGCTGCGGAAGCGCTGGCTGATTTCGCGCTTCAACCAGGCACCCGGAACGCCCGGCCATGCACGCGGCACGTACTGGGGCATCGCGAGCGACGTGGAAGACTACGGACTGGCGGACGCCATGCCGGTGAAGCACGCCAAGTCGCAGCCGTTGCGGCGCATCGCCACGCGCTTGGCACCGTTCGACAGCGGCGTGGACGAGCGCCTGGTCAACTGGGGCTACGCGATGGCGGACACCGCGATGCGCAAGTGGCGCGGTGACCTGATCGCCGTCACCGCGCCGCCGCCCGCGTGGCCATTGCCGGCGCAGTCGCTGGCGTAGGCCTCATTCGCCCAGGTAGTCGCGCTTGCCGAGAGGCACGCCGTTGTGGCGCAGGATGGCGTGCGATGTCGCCACATGGAAGAACAGGTTCGGCAGGGCGAACCCGAACAGGTAGCTGCGCCCGTCGAAGGTCATGTCGCCGCGCGTGCGCGTGGACAGCGTGACGGTGCGTGCTTCGCTGCCCTCCAGGGCGGCTTCGTCGAACGTGCGCAGATAGTCGCTCACCGCGTCCAGTCGCGCATACAGCTCGGCGAAGGTCGACTCCACGTCCTCGAAGCGCGGCGACTCCACGCCGGCCAGCCGCGCCGGCGCGAACTTGGCGGTGTCGGCCGCGATCTGTACCTGTCGCACCAGCGGCAACATGTCGGGATACAGCCGCGACTCCAGCAGCACCGCCGGTTCGTATCCCTGGGCAAGGGCGTGCGCTTCGCCCTTCGCCAGCGAGTGACGCAGGTTGCTCAGGGCACGCAGGAAGACGGGGACGGAGGCTTCGTACATCGACAGGACGGCGCTCATCAGGGGTTCCGGGCAGTGAAAACGCGAGGATACCCGCGCGCCTGCACCCCGATTAGCCGGTCGACGCGGGAGACTGCATCCCATGACGTGGCACCCGGGGTGTCGCGTTCCGGTGCGGTCACCGCGCATGCGCTAGCATCGCCTGCCCTTCCCACACCCTGCCCCCATGCCCGCCTGGACCGACCTGATCCGCGATGTCCCCGATTTCCCCAAGCCGGGCATCCTGTTCAAGGACATCACGCCGGTGCTGGCCGACGCAGGCGCCTTCGCCGATGCCGTCGATGCGATGGCCGCGCCATGGCGCGCGGAATCGCTCGCTGCGGTCGTCGGAGTGGAAGCGCGCGGCTTCATCCTCGGCGCCGCACTGGCGCGCGAACTCGGGGTGGGCTTCGTGCCGGTGCGCAAGCCGGGCAAGTTGCCCGCCCACACCCTGTCGCTCGACTACGGGCTGGAATACGGACGCGATCGCCTGGAGATTCACGCCGATGCGATGCCGGCGGGTGCACGCGTCCTGGTGGTCGACGACGTGCTCGCCACCGGCGGCACGCTGAAGGCGGCCGTGCAACTGGTCGAGCGGCAGGGCGGCGTGGTGGCGGGGACGGCCGTGCTGGTGGAGCTCGGGTTTCTCAACGCACGCGCGGGGTGGCGCCACGCCGCACCGCTGCATGCGTCGGCGGTGTACTGAAACCGCTCTACCTTGCCGTCATCTTCTTTTCCTTCGCCCCGATGCGGCGGCGCCGTGAGGGTCGCCATACACGGTTCAGCAGCGGCAGGACATCAGAGCAAGGGAGCGCTGCCTGTGTGTGACGGCAAAGAAAGAGGGGGAGGCATTGCACCTCCCCCTCCGGCGCCGTAGCGCGATGCCGGCCATGTGTCGGGCATGGACGGCCACGAGCCGCTTCTTGGGGATCGAAGCGGGTCGCCTAGCCGCCGACAGGGGATCGTCGGCGGTTAGCGGGGCGCGTGTGACGGGCCAAGGGCGCTTGCTTCACTGACCTCGGCCGGCACCGCGTGTTTCGCTGATTCCTTCTTCCCTCGTCTCCGTCGCGGCATGGGCCGCGTGGCATGCCTTCAGGACGCCCGCATCGCGCGGCTGAGATGCTTGGTGTTGTTGCGGTGGAGGTAGCGTTCCACCAGCGCGTGCAGGTCGATGGCGCGCTGGTCTTTCGGATCGAAGCGCGCGAGCACCTCATTCCAGTTGCCGTCCTGCGACCACCGGATGAAACGCACATAGATGCCATGCCAGGAACCGTAGTCGCGCGGCAGGTCCGACCAGTACGCGCCCGTCTGGGCGACCCACAGCACGGCCTCGATGAAACGGCGCGCATTGCCGCCATGGCGGGCGCGTGCGCCTACACGGCCCGGCAGTGCCTGCATCACCAGCTTCCACTCCTCGGCGGTCAGGCGCTGCATGATGGGCCACTGGCTGATCGCGCGCGGCCCCACGCCCTGCGGGACCGAAAGATTGGGGGCCTGGGGCACGACGACCACGGCGGGTTCGTCCCGCGTGGTGTCGCCTGCGACAGGAGGCGTGGTCGTGGTTCCGTCGTGCGTCATGCGCGATCCCCCATCGCCACCGCGGCGATGCCTGTCGCCGTCGGTTCGTACATTCCGATTACCGCTTGCCCGACCCTCTTCACACTCCGCATGACATCCCCTTGTGGATCCCGTTCTATCGATGTATCCCTGCCGTCCAGGCCCTGCCTCCGCGCAACTCCGGTTCTGATGGGCAAACAGCTGCGAAGCCGGCATTACGGCTTGCACGTTCGCCCCGCGGCGGTTCATATATGCAAGGGACGAGATCGTGATGAAGGACACAGTCCGGACATGGCACAACAACCAGACATCGACGGATCACCGCCTGCGGGGACCGGCATGCCTGGGGCGCTGGACATCGCGACGATTCCGCCGCCGGACCCCGACTCCGTCACCCAGTTGCTGGGGGAGGTCGAGAATGGACAGCCCGAGGCCTGGAACCGCATCTATGCCCTGCTGTACCGGGACCTGCACCAGATCGCGCGATCGCAGATCCGGCAGCAGCGCCGCGGCCACGTGCGGTCGCCGACCTCGCTGATCAGCGAGACGTGGCTGAAGCTGGCGAGTGCCGATTTCAGTGTGGAGAACCGCGCCCATCTGGTCGCCCTGGTCGCGCGCGCGATGCGCTTCGTCCTGCTGGACGAGGTACGCCGCGCATTGGCCGAAAAGCGCGGCGAGGGCATGGACCTGCTGCCGCTGGACGAGAGCACGGAGCCGGGCCAGAGCCCGCGACTGGAACAGTTGCTGATCCTCGATCAGGCGCTGAACGATCTTGCCAAGCTCGACGCACGGCTCGCCCAGGTGGTGGAGATGCGTTATTTCGGCGGTCTCAGCGAGCTGGAGATCGCCGACGTGCTCAAGGTGACCGAGCGCACCGTGCGGCGCGACTGGCGCAAGGCCCGCGCTTTCCTGTTCAGTCACCTGGGCGACGGCGAGCTCCCCGAGCCCCTGTGAGCCATCGGTCGATCGGCCTGCCGTGGGACGCACGTCCGGAATCCTTCCCGCGTGTCGAAAGCTCCTGGTGTGGACCCCCGACCTCGCCTCGAAGAAGCCCCGCACCGGACCGCGTCGCGCGCCCGGCAGCCCTCCGTCGCGGTCATCCGCAAACGTGGCCTGCGCGGATGAAACGTTCCCGCGCGCGCGCGATGTGCCTGTTCGACCTTTACTCGGACATGGCGGATGACGAACAGGCGCGTGCGCTGGCGCTGCTGAAGCACTCCGATACCGCGCTCCACGATGCGCTGGTGCAGTTGCTGGTCGCGGATGCCCTGGCGCACGATCTGGATGCGCCGCCCTGGCTCCGCCAAGCCGATGTGCAGGAAGCGCTTCGCGACCTGCAGGTTCCGGTCACCGCGCCGGACCGCCCGCACCGCTGATCGCCGGCGCGGCGCATTTTTCATCTCACAATGGGTGACCGGCTTCTGTCCGGCGCGGGCCTTGCGGCATACGCCGACGTGCGGTGCCTGCACGATGTGGCCGCCATCGCATTTCTCGCTTCAACCACTGTCATTTCCCGTCCCGGCGTGATCGCCGCATGCGGAATTGGGACCGTGTTGGCAGCCGCCATACCGGGGGGGCTCGCTAGCATGACCACTCCTTTCCGACCGGTCCCCGCGCACAAGGAGTGCAGATGACGATCCATGCCGCCGCCGCCTTCGAAGGCACTTGGGATTTGCTGCCCGAGCAGTGCGATTACCAACTCGGCCGCGCGCCCCGCAGCGCGCACTATCATCTCGCCTGCGCGGAGGACGGCGCCCTGTCGATCGCGTCGGAGTGGCTGGGCCGCAACGGCAAGCGCCATCGCGCCGCGTTCGATGGTCGCGCCGACGGCACGCCCTATCCGTACCAGGGCACGCCCCATGCCGACGCGCTCAGCTTCGAGTCGGTGTCACCCACGCAGCTGCATTCGACCACCTGGCACGAGGGCAAGGAGGTCCAGTGGTCGGAACGCGAACTGGTCGACGCGGACACGCTGGTGATCCGCATGCGCGGCCACCTGAGCGACGGCCGCAGTTACACCAATGTCGGTGTCTTCCGCCGCCAGGACAGCTGACGCGCGACCGATCGCTTCCCGCGGACGGACACGAAAAGGGCGCCTCGCGGCGCCCTTTTCATTCCTGCCGTGCAAGAACCTTCGGTCCTTGTACGGTTTCCTCAGCGCGTCTGTACGCAGTTCTGCAGCCACAACACGCGCTTGACGTCGTCGTAGCGCAGGAACTGCCCCTTGAACGTCACCTTGTCGCCCTTGCGGAACGTCAGCACGTTCGCCAGCTGGTTCGGCTTGAACAGGCAGGCCACGCCCACCCGCGGCTCGTTGTCGCCCGGTACCTGCAGCAGGCCGGAACCGGGCTGGGGAATGTCGAACGAGACGTTGTAGTCCTCGCCGTCTTCCTGGATGTAGTCCACGCGCCCACGCAGCGCATAGTTCCGGCCCTTGTGGCGCGCCGTCACGGCCAGGGCGTTGCCCTTGGCCTCGCGCGCGATCTCGCGCGAGAAGACGTAGACGTCCTTGACCGTCACGTCGGCGTTGTTCTGCGTCTTCGCCCCCTGCGCCGCGGCAGTGCGGCCTTCCTTGCCGCCCTTCACCTTGCCCAGCAGCTGGCACATGTAGGGACGCATCGCATCCGCCTTCGCGATCTGGCCCTTCTCGGTCTTCACCGTCATCTGCACGACGGCGCCCGTTCCCTCGGCACTGATGTTGATCAGCGTCGGGATTGCCCGCGTGGTACCGGTGGAGCGCTGCTCGACGAGCATCGTGCCGGTCTCGGCATCCTCGGTGATCACGTCCATCTTCTCGGCGATCATGATGCCGCGCATCTGCCCCATCGCATCCTTGAGCGACAGGTCAGGCACGGTGACACGGCTGGAGAAGTCGTTGCCTGAGAAGATGCTGCCGGACTTGCTGAAGTTGTCCTCGCATTCACCCGCGATGGCGGCGGGCGCCACGCTCGACAGGACGAGCGCGATGGCGGCAAGTAGCTTGTAGGTCATGTGGTCCTCACATAGTGGAAGTAGTGGGCATCCCGGACATCACGCGGCGATGTCCGCCCGCGCCCGATCCGTCCCCGCGGCATTCTGGCAAGCCCGGGCAGCGCACCACAAGCGCCAAGCACCCTAGAATCGCGGCTTTCCTTCAAACCCATGTCAAATCCATGACCCCTCGCTGCATGGCGCCTCGACGCCGACGACGCCACGCGTTCGCCGCCATCGCGTGCCTGCTGCTGTTGCCGGCAAGCGCGTACGGCCAGGACACGCCGACGCCGCGCACCCTGCCTGCGGACGTTCAGGCCGATGTCGACGCGATCGCCGCGCAGCTGGCGCGGGTCGGCGACACGGACGTGGCGCTGGCGTGCGACAAGGCGGTCGACAATGCCCGCTACGGCGTGGAGACCATGCTCGAGGTCGGCGAAAGGAACCTGCTTGGGGGCTACATGACGCAGGCCGCCTACGATGCCGTGACACCTTCGCTCCGGTCACTGCTGGACGTGCTGACCGTGCAGGACTGCGAGGCCGCCCACGGTCCGCGGCGCGATTTCTACCAGTGCATGTCCAGCGACCACAACCATGTCGTCGCCTGCGGCAAGGCACATCCTTTCGATCCGTGACGTCGGCGTGCTGTTGACCATCGCGCGCCGCCGCGCCACCCTTCCGGCATGAACCTGATCCTCGGCATGTCGGCGGCATCGCCGGTGCTCCCTGTTTCCGGATGCCACGTCCGATGACGTCGCTGCGCATACCTTCCCTGCTCCAGGAATGGGCCGGCTTCGCCATTCCCGTGGCGCAGGCACTGGCGATCCTGCTGGGCGCCTGGCTGCTGCTGCGAGTGCTGCGCATCGTGGTCCGGCGCATCTGCGATCACTACCGCCTGCCCGCGCAGGTCGCCGTCAGCGCGCGCCGGCTGCTGGGCGTGCTGGTCTACGTGTCCGCCTTCATGGTGGCATTGGGCCGGCTGGGCGTGTCCGGCAGCGTGCTGTGGACCGCGCTGACCGGGTTCACCGCGGTGGCGGCGGTCGCGTTCTTCGCTGCGTGGAGCGTGCTGTCCAACATCTTCTGCAGCGTGCTGATCCTGACCACGCGGCCGTTCCGCGTGCACGACCACATCGAAGTGCTGGAGAACGGCGACAAGCCCGGCCTGCGGGGCCGCGTGATCGACATCAACCTGCTCTACACCACGCTGCTGGAAGAAGACGCGTTGCGTGGCGACACGGTGCTGCAGATTCCCAACAGCCAGTTCTTCCAGCGGACGACGCGGCGCTGGCGTTCGGGCTCGCCGCCGTCGCCCTCCGCGCCCGAATAACGCCTGCGTCAGCCCGCGGTTTCGCATGCGACGGCAGGCGTCGTCGCCCTCCCCCGCAACGTCCGCTGCGCCCACAGGTAGAGCAGCAGGCCGGCGACGGCCATGGCCGCACCCACATATCCTGTCGACGTCCAGCCGTACCCCGCCGTGATCGCCATGCCGCCCAGCCAGGGACCCAGCGCGTTGGCGGTGTTGAAGGCGGCATGGTGCGAGGCGGCCGCGAGCGTCTGCGCGTCGCCCGCCACGTCCATCAGGTGCGACTGGAGCAGCGGACCGAGCGCCCCCATCAGCCCGATCATCACGGTCGCCAGCAGGATCGTCGGCAAGGTGTTCGCGAGCAGCGGGAACAGCAGCAATGCGACCGTCGCCCATGCCAGCACCATCCACGCACCGCGAAGGCGGAACCGGTCGGACAGCCAGCCCCCGACGAAGTTGCCCACCACCCCGCCCACGCCGAAACCCGCCAGCCCCAGCGGTATCCACGCCGGCGACACCTGCGTCACGTCCAGCATCGTCGGCGCCAGGTAGCTGAAGACCGAAAACATGCCGGCGAAACCGATCGCGCCGATGGCGAGCGCCTGCCACACCGGCAGGCGGTTGAACGCGCGCAGTTCATCGAGTGGCCTGGGCTTGGCGCCGTCGATGCCGGCCGGCAGCCAGATGGCGAGCAGCAGCACCGTGCCCAGCGCGACCAGCGCGACCACGGCGAACACCCATCGCCAGTCGATCACCTGCCCCAGCCACGTGGCGAGCGGATTGCCGATCAGGATGGCCAGCGTCAGGCCCAGCATCACCAGGCTGATCGCACGGCCGCGCTTGTTCGGCGGACTGATCGCCACGGCCGTCAGGGCGGCGACACCGAAGTACGCGCCGTGCGGCAGGCCCGCGACGAAGCGGAACACCAGCAGGCTTTCATAGGTCGGTCCGAGTGCGCTGGCGAGGTTGCCCAGTGCGTAGAACCCCATCAGGGCCAGCAGCAGGGTCTTGCGCTTCCAGCCCGCACCGAGGATGGCGAGCAGCGGCGCGCCGACGACGACGCCCAGTGCGTAGGCACTGATGAGGTTTCCCACCTGCGGCTCGGTCACGCTCAGCGACGCCACCATGTTCGGCATCAGGCCCATGCTGGCGAATTCGCTGGTACCGATGGCGAAACCACCGAGCGTCAGCGCGAACAGGATGAGTCCGGCCTGTCGTGGCGGCAGCGGAAGATCGCTCGGCGCCCTGGCCGGCAGAGGAGAAGACGTGGTCATGTCTCATTATGCTGCATGGCAACACGCCGCCGTTGCAGCCGGGCATGGAACGCTGCGTCGGGTGTCTGCGAATTCTCGTTACGCTCGACTGTGAATCGAGCCCAATGCGTTCACAAATGTGTACGCCATGCGGTACAAGAACGTGTCAGGCGACCGCGCGCGGAAACGCACTCCGCCAACGCGGCCCCAGCGGTTTCCGATCCCTGCGCACGCGGCGTCTCCCGCTCGATCGCCCCGACTACCCTGCCATGACGACCCACGCCGCCAAACTCCGGGCACTGTCCCTGTTCGAGGACTTCGTGACCCTCGATCAGCCGTCGCGCGAACGCGCGATGCAAGGCCTGCACACGGACGAGCCCGCCGTGCACGCCGTGCTGGAGGCGATGTTGGCCGCGGATGCCCGTACACAGTGGGTCGACCACGCACCTCCCGACCGCCTGCTGGAGGAGATCCCGTCAGCCGCCACCTCCGCACTCGACCTGCGGGTCGGCAGCCGCATCGGCCCTTGGCGAATCACGGCTGTCCTCGCCAGCGGCGGAATGGGCACGGTCTACGAAGCGCAGCGCGACGACGGCCAGTACCGCCAGCGCGTCGCCATCAAGTGCATCCGTCCAGAACTGACCTCGCCCCGGCTCGTCGATGCGTTCCTCAACGAGCGCAACACGCTCGCCCAGCTCGACCACCCCGGCATCGCCCATCTGCTGGACGGCGGCATCGATGACCACGGCGTGCCGTGGTTCGCCCTGCGCTACGTGGAGGGCGAGACCATCGACCAATGGTGCGAGCACCATCGCAGCACCGTCCGTGAGCGTGTCGAACTCATGTCGCAGGCCTGCGAGGCGCTGGCCTTCGCCCACCAGCGTGGCGTGCTGCACCAGGACATCAAGCCGTCCAACCTGCTGGTGACCGTGGAGGGACAGGTCCAGATCGTCGACTTCGGCCTGGCCGCCACGCTGGCGGGTGATCGGCCATTGCGCCGCATCGCGGTCTCCCAAGGCTACGCTGCGCCGGAATCGCTGGCGCCGGAGCGGCCGACACGGGCGGCGGATGTCTATTCGCTCGGTGCGGTGATGTACCAGCTGCTGTGCGGACGCCTGCCGCAGGCATCGAACTCTCTGCGATCGAAGAACGCAGCGGCGGATGTCCACGCCGAGCCGGCGTCGCGCCTTGCGCGGGACGCGACGTCGGAGGCGGCGCGGTCCCGGGGCGCGCCCGACGGCCGTGCGCTGTCGCGCCAGTTGCGCGGCGACCTGGATGCCATCCTCGCCCGCTGCTGCGCGATCGACCCCGCCAAACGCTACCCCTCCGCCACTGCGCTGCGCGACGACCTGCGTCGCTGGCTGCGCCGCCAACCAGTCGCTGCGCGCGAGGGACTGCCAGGTTACAGGGCGCTCACCTTCATGCGTCGCCACCGCAACGCCTGCGCGCTGGCGGCATTGCTGGTCGTCTCGCTGGGGGCCGCCGCGACGGCGGCACATCTGCAATCGCAGAAAGCCGCGGGGGAGGCCGAGGCCTACACCGCGCTGTCGGCCCTCTTCGAACAAACGCTTGGCAATGCGACGCTGTCGGGGCTGGGACACCAGGGGTTCTCGTCCAAGAACCTGCTCGCACGGGCCGAAACGCAGGTGCGCGCACTGCCGTTCCGGGAGCATCCCGATGTCCTGGCGCGCGGCCTGCTCATGCTCGCGCGCAACCACGCCGTGATCGGCGATTACCGTCAGGCGCAGGCGTTGACGGACGAAGCGGCGCGGCTCCCGGATACCGACATGGGCACGCGACTGGACGTGCAAGCGACGCTGGCCGCGATGCAGACCGTCGCGGGCGAGCCGGAACGAGCGCTGGCCACGGCGCAGGCCGCGCTGGCTGCGCTGGACGAGGTCGACGACGGCAGCGCACCGCGCGTGCGCGTGCAACTGCTCGCCCACGTGGCCGAAGCGCAATGGAACCTCGCGCGGCGCGAAGAGGCCATTCGCACGCTCGACCGCAGCCTGGGCTACGCCATGGCGCAACTGGACAGCGATCCCGGCGACGTGATCGCCCTGCTGCTCCTGCGTGGCCAGTGGGGGATGCGGCTGCAGGACTTCACGACCGCCGATGCGGACCTGCGGAAGGCGGTCGGCATGGCGTTGGGGGCCTATCCCCTGCAGGCCGCGGATGCCGAGCGTGCGCTGGCCACCAGCCTTCTGGCGCAGGAGCGCTTCGACGAGGCCCTGCCTTTCGCCGTGGCGCAATGGCAGCACACGATGCAGTTCCTGGGCCCGACCCATCCCAAGACCGGCAGCGCGCTGACGACGCTCGGCAATGCACGTTGCCTGGCGGGCGATCTGCCCGGGTGCCGCCGGGCGATCGAACAAGGCGAAGCGCTGATCCTCGCTGCCTACGGCGAGAACCATCCGGCCTACGGTGAAGCACTGCTTGCACACGCGGGTCTGTTGCGCCTCGAGGCCAACCAGTCGAAGTGGCAGGAACTGCTCGCGCGATCGCGACGCGCATTGGCCATCCTGGAGCGCCACTACCCGCCCGGCAACGATGTCGTGCTGGATGCACGCGTGCAGCTCGCGAACTACCTGACCCTGACGCCCCGCGGCAGGCAGGACCGTGCGTTCTACCTGCGCGAGTCGAAGACCCTGCTGGAGGACGTGCTGGCCGTCTCCGCGCGGGTGCGTCTGCCGCCTCCGGCAATGACACGGACGCTCCTCGCGCGCCGGCTGATCGATTCGCCTTCGAGCGAGGACGACGGACCGGCGGAACAGCTCATCCGGGAGGATGCCCGGTTCCTGGCGCAGCACTATCCGCCGCAGCACAGCCACCACGACTTCGTGCAGATCGTGCTGGCCGACCTGCTGGTCGCAAACAGGAGGTTCGACGAAGCCGAGCGCATCCTGGACTGGGTGGACCGGCGCAATCGGCCGCAACTGCCCAAGCCGAAAGCCCATTCCCGTTTGAACGCCGTCCTGATGATCCGCGCGACGATTGCGAGCGACCGGGGCGAGCGCCCACGCGCGCGCCAGATCCTCGAGGAAGCACTCGCCATCGCCTCGAAGGACTATCCACCCGAGCACCGGTTCGTGGTGACGGCCAAGCGCGCACTCGAGAACCTGAGGACCAAAGGTGATTTCCGTGAGGATTGAATACCGCAGGGCCGCGGGAGGCGATCGGCGGGGCGTAGAATGCCGCCATGAACACAATCCTGATCCCCGTCGCCGTCGGCGAGCTGGCCGACAAGCTCTCCATCCTCGAGATCAAGGCCGAGCGCATCGACGATGCGGCCAAGCGCACCCATGTCGAGGTCGAGCGCGACGGCCTGCTGGCGCTCTGGCAGGGACTGGTCGCCGCACAACCGGGACTCGAACCGCTGAAGGACGAATTGCGCCGGATCAACGAGCGCATGTGGGACGTGCAGGATGCGCTGCGCGCCAAAGAGGCCGCGAAGTCCTTCGATGCCGGATTCGTCGAACTCGCGCGTTCGGTGGCCAGGCACAACGGCGAGCGCATCGGGGTGAAGAATGCGATCAACCGGCAGGCCGGTTCGCGCTTCATCGAGGAAAAGCAGTACCAGGCCTGATCCGACCGACGGCTCGCGGCCGCGATCAGTACGGATCGACCCGGAACGGCACGTTGGCGTAGGCGGCATGACCCTTGCCGTCGTGCGCCTCCACGAACAGGCGATACGCACCGGGGGTCGCCGGCGCAACGAAGCGCACGCCGCCCTCGCCGTCGTTCTCCATCGCCACGTCCAGCGACGGCGGTACGTCTTCGCGGTCACCGCCGATGCTGGTGGCCGTGCTCTCCGGCAGCATCGTCCACCGGAAGCGCAGCGCGTCGCCGTCCGGATCGTGCGCATCGACGCGCGCGACCGTGGCTTGACCCGTCTTCAGCACCACGCTCTCCAAAGCGGTTCGCCCGGCCAGCGTCAGGGGCTGGATCGAAGGCGCACGGTTGGCCGGCCAACGACCCGTCCACACGAACTCCATCGCATCCACGGACGGGGTGCTTTCGCCGGTCGGCAGGAACAACCCGTACCACGTCGGCGTGCGCTCCTGCTTGTCGCCCCACAGGAACACGTAGGAGCCCAGCCCCTGTTTCATGTCGGCGGCGATCACTTCCTCGTAGCGTTGCCGCAACAGTGCCGCCTTGCGTGAGGCATCGTCTTCGATGGGCGCCTTCCACGCCGTCAACGGGCTCTCCCAGTGACCGGTCGGACCCCACTCGGTGACGACGTAAGGACCGGTCCATCCACTGTCCACGAGCTTCTGCGGCAGCGCGTCGATGTCGCCGTACAACTGGATGCCGATCAGGTCGAGCGACGGCGCGCGCGCCTTGAGCAGGTCGATCAGCGTCCTGTCGAAGCCGGCCAGCGTGGTCATGACGGGATGGTGAGGGTCTTCGGCATGGATCGCGTCGGCGATGTCGCCGATCGCGTTCCATACGTTCGGATTCCTGTAATGCAGGTTCAGCTCGTTGCCGGCCACCCACATCAGCACGGCGGGATGATCTTTGTACAGGCGCACTTCGCGGCGGATGCGTTCGCGCTGCTTCGCGACGGCGGCGACATCGTCGTAATCGAAGCCATGGCGTTCGTTGCCGACCTCGATCCCCATCGCCACCTTCAATCCGTTGCGCTGCGCGCGGTCGAGCATGGCGCGCACGTTCGCCTCGTCGGTGCCGGTGCTCCAGGTGCGGAAGGAGTTGCCGCCGCGCGCGGCCAGCGTTTCCTGGCCGCCGTCAGCCATGCCGGCGCCCTTCACCACGTAGGGCTGTCCGTCGACGAGCAGGCGATAGCGGCCGGCTTCGTGGACGATACGGACCTGCGAGGGGGATTCGGCAATCGCCGGCAACGGCGCCAACCCGGCGAGGGACAGGATCGTGACCAGGCTGCCGGTCAATCGCGCGTGCATGCATTCTCCACGAGGTCCGATGGATCCAGCGGCATCATGCCACGCGTACCGTGCCGACGACGCCACGACGCGTCATGCCACGCCGTGGCGCTCGCGGATCACCTGCAGGCGTTCGCGGTAATACAGCCCATCCGCCGCCTTGGCGGGCGGATGCGACGCAAGCCAGTCCAGTGCATCGCGCAGGATGGACGCCTTGTCGGCTTCCGGGGCTTCCAGCGCCGTGTCGACGCGGTCGAGTTGCAGGATGACGTCCTCGCGGGTGGACTGGGTCATGGATACGGCTCGATGGGGAGAGAGTCGGCACCCTACCCGCGCCCGTGTGTTCGCTCCGTTACGGCACGCCACTCGCGGTGACGCGGCATTGCAGGGTCAGGACCACCTGTCCGCCGACGGGCAGGCTGGGCAGCGTCACGCCGCCGCCAAGCAGCGTACTGACGGGCACCGTCGGCGATGGACACGTGGCGCCACCCGTCGCGGCACAGGTGGCGTCCGGTGCCGGCACCGTGCAGTCCTGGCCCGCACCTGTGGCGTCGGTGACCAGCACGTCCACGGCATCCACCGGTCCGTTGTTGCTCACGACGATGCTGTACGCCACCACCTCGCCCGACACCACAGCGGAAGGCGACGCCGTCTTGACCACCTGGACGTCCGCCTGCTGCAGGGTATTGGTGAACGTGCACACGATGTCGCTGCCCGCTGCGGTCGCGGCTGCGTCGAGCGTGATCGTGCGCGCGACGAGGTCCGGCGTCGCGGTTCCGCCTGCGCCAAGGCCCGTGCAGCGGATGTCGGTGGTGCGGTAGGTCGCCGGTGACACCCCTTCGGCTACGGTCGTCGCGGTGGACACGGCCGCCAGCGCCTGCGGCGCACCCGCCTGCGGCGTGCCTGCGGTGGTCGTTGTCAGCGTCTGGGCCAGCACGCCGTTGCTGCCGCTGAACCCGAAGCTGTCCACGCCCCCCACGCTGATCTTGCGCAAGGTCAGCCGCGCAATCGCACTGTCGCTGTCGGTGGCGGTGTTGTTCGCCGGGACGGGATCGGTGTAGCCGTCGGGCAAGCGGATCGTGGCCGTGTTGATGACCGGCGAGACACCCGCGACCACCGTCGCGGTAACCGTGAAGGTGATGGTGCTGTTGGGCGGCAGGGTGGGAATGGCGATGCCGCCCGCGCTCTCGAGTGCCGCAACCGTCAGGGCGCCGGAGGCCGGACATACGGCGCCTCCGGTCGTGGCCGTGCACGCCACCGATGTCTTGGTCAGGCCGTTGGTGGCCGGGTCGACCAGCGTCGCCAGGTCGGCATAGTTGATCGATGCGTTGCTGACCACCAAGGTGTACGTGGTGGTGGCGCCGGGCGTGACGGTATCGCTCGTCTGGTCGACATCGCCATTGACGCCGGGCGTATTGGTCTTGGTGATGGACAGGTCAAGCAGCGCGCGCGTCAGCGTGAACTTGGCCGCCATGCCGCCCGACGTGCTCTGGCTCGACGTCAGCGCACCGTTCTGCGACTGCATCGTGATGTTGGCCGCCGGTATGCCGCTGGCGAACTGGAACGACGTGCTGAAGCCGTCCGATTCCGTGGCGGCCAGGAAGTGCGCACCCGCCACGCCTGCCGTGCCGGGGTCGGTGTTGATCGCCGCAGGATTCGCCACTTCGGTGAAGCCGGGAACCGTGGCGAAGTCCATCGGCCCGTTGCGCGCGTAGCCGTTGAAGCCCATCAACAGCACGCCGTCGCCCGCGTTCACCGGCGCCTGGCCGGCGTCGTAGCCGTTCAGGCACGCCGACCAGTTGCCCGGCGCGTTCACGCCGGCCAGGTAGAGCAGGCCGGTGCTGCACTCGGTGCCGGAAACGAAGCGGGACCGCACGATGCCCGTCCCGGGATCGCCCGTCGCCAACTGGCTGACATGGTTGAACTGCAGGGCCGACAGCAGCGCTTCGTCGCCAGCCCGGTTCGGCGCATCGATGGCCGGCAGCGTGATCGTCAGCGTGCCGCTGTCGGCACCTCCCAACAAGGAACGCAGCTGCGACTCGTAGAGCGCGGCGAAGTAGACCTCCTGCGAATACGTCGCGCGGTCGGCATTCCCGTTGCTGATGGTGAAAAAATTGTTGACGAGCCGCAGATCGCCGGCCGGCGGCGCCAACGGGTTGGTCACCGTCGTCGAGCCGCCCGGGCCGGTGACAGTGAACTGGATCTGCACGTTCGCACCGTTCGTGGCCACGAAGGCGGGTGACGCGAAGTTGCTGTTGGCGGATGTCTCGTCGCTGCAGGTCCCCGAGACCTCCGAGGTGTCGGTCGTGCAGTGGTCGCGCTCGAACGCGGCGGTGATGAAGACGACGCGGTTCTGGCCCGCCGTCACGTTGAAGCTGAGCGAGGGAGTGCCGGAAGCGCCCGTGCCGATCGCGGTCGAGGCACCGCCATGATCGAACGCCACGGTCTGCGCCTGTGTCGTGTCACTCCAGCCCGAGGCCAGCCCGAACGCGAGCACCCATCCGGCAAGTCGTCTGCTTTTCATGCGGTCCCTGTCTTTCCTTCCGATGGAGGTCGAGTCCGTCCCGTCGCTGCGCCGCATGGAGCGGAGCCGAAGCGGCGTGCCGGGACACGGGCCTGTTCCCAGGACCGTGCCGGGCACCTCGGCAATGGCGATGCGGAGGCCGGTATCAGCCGTTGGTGCCGCTGCCGCCATCGGTGCACGTACCGGGCCCGATCAGTCCGTTGTTCCAGTCGTCGAGCGTGCGGGAAAGTGCGATCAGCTCCTGACGCACGCTGCTGCTCTTGGGCTGCGCGGCGATCTGGTCCGGTGTGTACTGGCCAAGCAGCTGGCTGGAACGGGTCAGCGCATCCGCGACCGCCAGGGAGGTCTGCGCACCCAGTGCATAGTTGGCCTGCGCGGCGACCAGCTGGTGGGCCAGGATCCAGTAGGCATTGCCACGCGAGGGCTCCTGCAGCACTTGCTGGTACGTGAGGCCGGACAGATAGAACGGCTGGTAGCGGAGTTCCAGCCAGACGTCGGTGCTCAGGTCGCCGGCGTTCTGCGCGCGGTTCTGCCAGTAGCCCTGGGTGAACTGGCAACCGGCGTCCGCGTGTGCGTCCGCCATCACCGACATACCGGCCATGGCGATCAGCCATCCTGCCGCCGCGCTGCGAAACAGATTCATGCGTGTAATCCTCGATTTCATGTGAGATGAAGAGCGGGCGCCTGGCCCGCACTGTCCGCATGAATTCGTGACGACGATCAAGAAAAGGACAACGCACGCATACATGTGAGTCGACTGATGCGGGCCGTCACGCCGCGCCTGCTCGCGATGATGCGAGCAGGAACGCGGGCGACGCGCGACCCGCGCGGTGAATTCAGGGGTTGCCGGTGGCCGTCACAGTGCACTGCAAGGTGACGTTGACCTGTCCGCCGACCGGCAAGGTCGGGATAGTGACGCCGCTGCCCAGCAGGCTGCTCACCGGGATGGTGGGCGAAGGACACGTCGCGCCGCCGGTGGCCGCGCACGTGGCCGTCGTGGA
Source organism: Pseudoxanthomonas sp. (assembly GCF_002863005.1). Classification (GTDB taxonomy): domain Bacteria; phylum Pseudomonadota; class Gammaproteobacteria; order Xanthomonadales; family Xanthomonadaceae; genus Pseudoxanthomonas_A. The sequence goes on along the minus strand of NZ_PKDG01000052.1, from coordinate 69,001 downwards.
AGGCGTGGTGCAATCCTGGCCGACACCTGCCACGTCGCTCAACAGGATGTTGCTAGCCGCGAGCGGACCGTTGTTGGTCACCACCAAGCTGTAGGTCACCACCTGCCCACTCAGCACCGGATCCGGCGAAGCGCTCTTCACCACCTGGATGTCGGTCTGCTGCAGCGTGTTGGTGAACGTGCACTCGATGTTGGCCCCCGTTGCGGTGGCTGCGACATCGAGTGCCACGGTGCGATTGGCCAGGTCGGGCGTCGCCGTACCGCCGGCACCGAGTCCCGTACAAGTGATGTCGGTGAGCTGGTAGGTGGGCGGTAAGGTGCTTTCGGTGATAGTGGTGGCGATGCCGGCCGCCGTCAGGACTTGGGTTGCGCCGCTGACCGGGCTGCCGGCAGTGGTCGTGGTCAGGGTCTGCGTGACCACGCCATTGGTACCGGTGAAACCGAAGCTGTCCACGCCGCCGATGCTGATCTTGCGCAAGGTTAGCCGCGGCGCAGACGAATCCCCATCCGTCGCTGTGTTATTGGCGGCGTTCGTGTCGTTGATGGTGCTCGGCGGAGTGACCGTGACCGTGTTGGATAAGTCGCCGGCGAAGGCTGCTGGTACCGTCAGGGTAACCCTGTAGATCACGCTGGAACTCGGTGGCAGGTCGAGCCTCGTGTCCAGCAAGGCACCCACGCCACTGGCAGCACCGCAGACTGCACCACCTGTTGCAGTACCGCAGGTCCAGCTGATGCTCGCCGCATCGATGCCGGCAGGGACCGGGTCGCTGACGGTGGTACCCTGCGAACCAAAGGCGCCGGCATTGCTGACCACGATGGTGTAAGTGCGCGTCTCGCCTGGCACATAGGCATCGTCTGCAAGGTCGTTCGGGCCAGATGCAGGCGTGTTGGTCTTGCTGACTGACAGGTCGGCGTCGAACTGGATGTTCGCTGTGGAGCAGTTGGTACCGTCGCCATTACTCGTAACGGGCGCGGGGCTGACAACCATGGTGCGCCCTGTCGCTGGGTCGATTGAATAAATCAACCCAGCCCCGGACTGGTACGCGTAAATGCCGTTGGCAAACGCCCACATGGCAAGCGCGTTGGTGACAGGCGCCACTGTGCCTATGGTCGTCACTTGACCCGTTGTCGGATCGATGGTGATCAAGTCCCGTGGCACGGGATTGGCCAGGTTGACCGCATACAGCAAGCCGTTGTACCAGGCCATGTCGGTCGTCGATACCGTCGTGGACAAGGTGATTGGCGTAGCCGTCAGCGTATCGATATCAATCCGGTACATGGTGGTACTGGTGCCCGGTATCACGTACATATCGTTGGCAGGCGAAATGGTGCCGTTGTTGTAGCTGCTCAGTGGCAAACCCGCTACCGGACCCAAGCTGACACCACTGCCATCCGAGCCGACTCTAACCAATTCGTTGTCGGACAGCGTCCCGGTGGACCGGATGCCATAGATGTAATTGTCCACCACGCTGTAGCCAATGCCATTGCGCCTGACAGTGGAGGAAGAACCCAGCAAGTTGTAGGTGAACGGCGAGGTGGCATACTCCATCTCGTAGAGGTTGGTAGTAAGTACGGGCGTTGCCTCGAAGAACATGCGCGCATCGCAAGTGCCGAAGCTGGGCTGCACGGGCACGGTGTTGGCGAAGGTGCAGGTCAGGTTGTCGCCTGCGGCAGGGGTCAGGCTGAAGCTGGTACCCGTGCCGCTGGGCGTTTGCCCACCGACCCGTGTATTGGTACATGCCCAGGTGCTGGTGTAGTTGGCAAGCACGGTATTACCTGCTGCCGTTTCTGTAATGGTATAGGCCGTGCCAGGCGTAGCCGTGGCATGCGTGAGCGTACCGGTGGCAGTGGAGCCCGTGCCAGTGGTGGTGATCGCCGCAGGCGCGCCCGTGCCCGTCATCGACAACGTGAACTGGTTGCTCGCCACCAGACGGCCGGTGGGCAGTGCCTTTTCGACATTTATTACGGCGGGTGCCTGCACGTTGGTGAATGTACACGTGATGTTGGCACCCGCATTCACCGATGCCCCGGGGATGGAGACCGTGCGATTCGGCAAGTCGTAAACCGGTGAGAACGTCACGCCCGTGGTCGCGTTGCTGCACGTGATCGAGGACAGGTTGGCTGTGGCAGGCAACGTGCCCTCCGTGATACTGAGTGCCGTGCCTGCCGAAACGATGGCGAAAGGCTGGGTGCCGGCAACGCCCGTATTGCCGTCGACCGTCGTGGTGGCGCTTGCGGCCATGGTGACGGTCCCGGTGGTTTGCACGGTACCCGTCAGGGCAAAGGCGAACGTACCCGCGGCCTGGACCGTCGTCTTGATCAGCGTCAATGTTTCGGTGCTGTTGGCAAGGGTAAAGATCTCTCCATTCGCCAAGGTGACGTTGAAGCTGATCTGGGTGCCGGACACGCTCCGCCCCGCCCTCACCACGCGCGTGCCGCCGTTGGTGTAGTTGCCGTCGTTATCGACCAGCAGGACCACATCGTTCAGGTCACCTCCCAACGCCGTCACACCGGCCGCAGGCACATTGAACAGCAAGCTCACTGCACCGACCGCACCCGTGTTCTGTACCCGCCACAAACGGTTAAGACGCGACCACGTCCCGTTATCCAGAGGCGTGGCGACACCGGAAACGCTGGTGCCCGTCGCAGCGGTCGTCAGGCCGCCGTTGTTGCCCACCATCAGGTATTGGCCCTGCGCCAACTGCGCCCCTGTACTTTGGTGCGTGTACACAAACTGCGAGGGCGCCGACAGCGTGCCGGTCGCCACGGTCAGGATATCCAATGGATACGTCGCTGCCGGACCCGAGTCATTCATGTTGGTGGCAATGCGCTGATCCAGCGCGCTGTCACGCCCCAGGCCAAATACGTTGCGGTGGTAGGCATTGACGCTCGTCGTGCCGTTGCCCGCCCAGACCACCGTGCCCGCAGCACTCAGATAATCGTAGTTGGTCGCATTGTTACGCGTGGCATCGCCGTCCAGCGTTACGCCATACTTGATGCCAAGATAGCTGGTGACACGTTGCGCCTCCTGCTCGCTGAGCTTGCGGTCATAGTAGAAGACTTCCGCAACCTGACCGTCTTTGGAGAAGCCGGGGAAGCTGCCGATGGTGAACTGATAGTCGGCGGCTGCCTGCTTCGTGACGCCTGGGCCGGTGCGTGTCCAGCCATTGCGCGTATTGCGGTGCAGATTCGCACCTGAACTAGCCCACAGGCCGTAGACATTGACGGTGGGCCCCAGGTTGCCTGGATTGACTGCGTTGGCATACGCCGTAACTGACGGGTTGCCACCGAAATTGGTTCCAGTCGTGTCGGCACGGAACCCTACATTACAACGCCCCAGATCTGCGCCGCACGTACTGCCGGCGCCGCGGGCAAGAATGGCCGACTGCTCGCTGGCGCTTGCCACCGCAAACGCCGAACCCGTGGTGCTGGGCGTAATCCAGTTTTGATCTCGCGTCTCAGGCCCCCCGTAGTGGCGACCACTCCCTGGGCCGCCTGGGTTGTTGAAGCGGATGGCCGGATTGAAATTGAACACCCCGACCTGTGAGTCGATCGACCCCGTTGAGCCCAGAATAGTCAGCGGGGTTTCACCTGCGCTGCCTGCACGTTGCGACCAGCTGGCAGTGAGGTTGGTGCTATTTTGGGGAATTCCTGTTCCGGCGTCATACCAGACCGTAATGCCCGACGCGACACCACCTGGGGCTTCTTGGGCAATCGCAACCGTTGGCGCACACAGTACGCTCACGCGCACCAGGACGGCTGCCACCACCCTTGCGAGTCTGAGCACGTAGAGAGAGACAGGGCGTGCAGCGGGCTTTCGGGAATGTATGAACATGGGGCCGCTATTGGGTACGAGCAACTGTCTGAAAGATATTAGCTTGGAGGCGTACGCACGCCGGCGTGCGCCGAAAGTCCGTAATTTCGGTTATTCGAGCGCAATGCGCACGCTTCAACATTCGGGACGTCATTTGCAGAAAGTACGGAAGAGCCATGGCCAGGGTTCCGTCTACTCTTTGCTTCCTGCCACGCAATGACACCCCGTCCACCTCATCGCCACTGCGGAGCCGGCATCACCCGGATCGCGGCAAAGGGGTAACACTGACCGAGCGCCTACCCAACATATGAAACATCATGGGTCGTGCGCCTTCATACGGGAGCGTGCCGCCCGCGACTTTGATCGCATTGCGTCAGAAGCCGGTGGCCGTCACCGCACACTGCAGGGTGAAGGTCACGACACCGCCGCTCGGGAACACGGGAATCGCAAGCCCCGCCTGCAAACTGGAGGGCGTCACACTGGCCGGCGCTGGACATTGCGTGCCACCGGTGCCCGATACCGCGCAAGTCGCCGGGCCGGCACTGCAATCCAGACCAGGCGTCGCGGTCCAGTCGTCGCTCACGAGCGCATTATCTGCTGCAGAAGGACCATTGTTGGTCACCACGATGGTGTAGGCAATGGTGCCACCTGCAGTCACCGGATTCGTCGCACTCGCCTTGTTGATCGCCACATCGGCACTCGCTCGGGTGTTGGTGATCCGGCACACAATGACCGTGTCCGCCCCCCCTACCGTCAGGCTGGTTCCCGACAGGTTCGCCGTGCCGGTGCATGACCATGCGCCAGCAACGTAAAAGCCGGTGTTGCCAGCCCCCAGGGTTTCCGACAGCGTCAGTACTTCGCCCGCGAATACAGCGACGGCTGATCCGCTATCGGTTTCGCTGGCGTTGTTGGCCACCGATGCCAGCGTGGCCGTATTCGCGCCTCCGGCGGCTTGCAGGCTGGCCGTATCGTTGACTACTGCGTTTACCCACGTCTTGGACAATGCCAAGGTGGCTTGGCGACGCGCGTTGGTCAGGGTGCACACCAGCGTGCTGCCTGCGCTGCTGGCCGGAATGGTGAGGCTGCCGCCCTGTGCCACGTTGACCGTGCTGCCACCGTCCGTGCAGACCCACCCGGTGGTGAGGTAGTTGCCTGCCGAACCCGTGGTGAAGCTTTCCGTCGGCAAGGTGCCGGTGGCGCCCACCAACACGTTGACCGCCGTACTGCTGTCGGATTCATTGGCGGTGTTGGCCACCGAACTGAAAGCCGTGGTGTTGGTGGCAAAGCCGCTGGTAGCAGGAATACTGACCGCGTCGTTCACGCGCGCATTCGCCCATGTCTTGCGCAGTTGCAGTTGTGCGTTGCGCGTATTGACGAAGGTGCACTGCACTTCAGAGCCGGTAGCAACACTGCCCAGCACGACTTGCCGGCTGGCCAGCGTAACGGTGGCCGACGGTGTGGTGCCGGTGTTCAATGCCGTGCCGGTGGTCAGATTGGTGCAGTTGATGCTGCTCAGGGTAAAACCGGCCGTCACCGCTTCGGTGATGGTCACGTTGGTGGTGGTGGCACCACTCAACCCGGCGATGGTGGTGTTGACCGTGGCCGATCCGCCCGAGGTCACCAGGTTGATCGGGCTGGCCGGTGACAGCGAGGTGCCGGCCGCCGAGCTGGCTTCGGTGAAGGTGAAGGTGCCATCGCCACCCACGGTATTCTTGACGATCACGACGCGCGGGTTGCGCACGTTGTTGAACGTGCAGGTCACGTCAGCCCCGGGCACCAAGTTGATTGTGGCGGTGCCCATGGGCGATCCGTTGGGTGCTGCGTTGTTGATGCTGGTCGGGAATGTGCTTCCTGTCGGCGCACCCGCCGCGTTAGTGCAGACGATGTTGACCAGCGAGTACTGCGCAATATTGGACGACTTGAGCTCGTTGACCGTGATCGTCGTGCCGGGAGTCACGTTGCTGTAGGTCTGGGTGGCCGTCAGGTTGCCGCCCGCCACCACGCTGGGATTGAGCGTGAATGCCGTCGCCGTGGCTGCGTTCGGCGACCCGATTGCCGTGGCCGGCATGCCGGACTGACTGAAGTCGAAGGCGGTTCCCTGCCCCGACGGAACCGATTTGATAATGGTCAGGCGCGCCGCCGGGGAATCCGTATCGATCGCGGTATTGTTGGCAGAATTGGTGTCGTTGATAGTACTTGGCGGCGTGATTGTCGCCGTGTTGGTCAGATCGCCGGTGAAAGTGGTCGGCACGGTCATGGTGACCAGATACGTTGCTACCGCGTTGGGCGGCAGGTCAAGGCCGGTGTCATTGAGCGCACCAGTGCCACTGGCTGCACCGCAGCGGGAGCCACCGGAAGTGTTGGCACAGGTCCAGCTGACCGTCGCAGCACTGATGCCGGCGGGAAGCGGATCGCTGACCGTGATGTTCTGGGCACCGAATGAGGCGCTGGTGTTGCGCACAACGATCGTATAAGTGCGTGTTTCGCCGGCCGTGTAGGTGTCGTTGGCCAGGTCGTTAGGCCCCGATGCCGGCGTGTTGGTCTTGGTCACCGACAGGTCGGCATTGAACTGGATGTTGGCACCCGGACAGTTCGCACCGTCGGCGTTGGTGGCAGACGGCGACGTACTCATCAACGTGACCGCGCCCGTCGCCGTATCAACCGCGTAGATAGCGGATCCGGTGCCCGCGAAAAGACCGTTGTTGAAACCCCACATCGAAATCGCATTGTTGACAGGGGACGATGACCCAATCGTGGTCACGGCACCATTCGCAGGATTGATGCTGATCAGCGAGCCCGTAGTCGAGTTGACACCCCACAACAAGCCGTTGTGCCAAGCCAGATCAGACACGGTGATCGACGAACTCATCGTGATAGGCGTAGCGACCCGGGTGGTCAGGTTCACCCGGTACAGCGTCGTCCCGCCAAAACCTGAGGTCAGGTAATAATCGCCGGTAGGCGAGATCACACCGTTGTTGTAGTTGGACACGGGCAAGCCGGTGACCACGCCCAGGTTGGTGCTGCTGCCGTTTGCCGCTACGCGGATCAGTTCATTACCGCTGCTACTGCCCCACTCCATACCATAGATGTAGTTGTCCAGCGTGTTGTAGCCAATGCCATTGCGGGGCGAACCCGTACCCAGGCTGGCATACGTAAACGGTGCGGTGGTATAGACCACGTTGTAAAGCGTGGACAAGGTGGTAGCCGAATTCGTCTGTTCCAGGAACATCCGCGCATCGCAGGTGCCGAACGACTGTGCCTGCGCCTGCTGGGATACCCCCATCAGCAGCGTGGCTGCAATTCCCAGCAGCGATTTCCAGGACCACCTCTGTGGGTGTGCATTGGCACGCGAAATTAATGTAGTCACGAATAATTCCCCAAATTTCCTTTAGCAAACTGATTTCAGTAACGGATCGACGCGACCCGCAGGCAATCAGCATTTCCCGAAGATGTTTATCAACCAACCGTTGTGGTCGGAATCGTCGTAAGCGAGCTCTTCACTGAAGTCATCGACATCGTCGGCATTCGCCACATCGAAGTTCTTCTGGCTGGCCAGACCCAGCCTGATTCACCAGCCGCACCCGGCACCATCGACCCTTCCGTCCATTCTTATCTTGGCCAACATCTGGCGCTGCAGGTGCGCTCCGGTGCGAATACGGCGCACATGCGCCGAGCGCTCCCCACGCCCCCGAAACCGGGCCGGCTGTCACAATTGAAAGTCACTTTCGCGCTACTCATCATCTACCGGACAAGGCAGGAAAGACGTGTAACTGTGACTACAGAATTCGGCATGAGGGTGATCCATCGCGTCGGTGAACCGCTCCCCCGAAGGGCCGGACGGGACCGCGCGTGACACGCCTCCGGCACGCCCGCGACGGCGCTCGCGCCCACCGACGACGCAGGCTGCCTGAAAACATTCATTCCGCTATCCCCGACTGGATTCATTCTCAGTGAGCCGGCTCGGCCCACACAGGCACACTCGCAGTGGCTACCCCGCAAAGGACATGCCTTTCCCACAGTGCGACTCGATCTTGTCCTGAGGTGCCCTGAAAGACCGATATTTGGCGCGCGCAATTACATTCGACCACCTGAAGTCTGGCCGACAGGTCGACAGTCCGCAGGAACGTAGGACGGGGGCGCCTCGCCCCGCCCGCCGGGCCACCCGGCTCGTCGACACCGCCAGGCCCAGCCAGCTTCCGGACAACCCGGTACGCATCAACCGCGTGTTGTACGGTCCTACCACCCGAACCATCCGCGCTCGGCCCCTTCGTGCCACCGGGTGGGTTGCGGTTGCCACGGCCCATCGCCCAACACCGCTTCCACCAGATGCGCGATGGGGAAGCCGAGGTGGTGCTCGGCGGCCAGGCCACCGTCCTGCAGGTGCGCCTGCGCGACGAATGCGCGGAACGCTGCTTCATCGCGCGCGGACAGCGCGGTGATCTTCTTCGCCAGGTCGTAGGACAGGCGGTTGCCGTCGTCGGTGGCGAGGAACGACTTGCCCGACCAGAACGCCTGGATGCTGTCGGCATTCCAGTGCGCCGCATGCTGCGCCGCGATCTCGTGCGGGAAGTAGAGCTGTGCGGATGGCGCGGCGAGCTGCGGGAACATCGTGTGCTCGGTGTTCATCGCCAGGCCTTCGTTGAGCCAGGCGGGGATCGGCAGGTGCGCCAGCAGGCAATGCGTGAGCTCGTGCGCGATGACCGGTTCCATCGCATCGATCTGCTCCAGCGGCATCACGAAATGGCCGTAGCCGGCCTGGATGAACATGCCGGACGACATCGCGTACTCGCCGTCGTCCGGATGGGAATGGCCGACGTAGTCGTAGTAGTCGTCGGGGTCGTCGAACACCATCACGACGTACCGTCCCCAGCCGCCATCATCGGCCAGGGAACCCAGGTTGCGGCGGATGCGTGCGTGCATGCGCTGGCATGTCGTCAGGAAGACCTGGGCCGGCCGCGCCTCCAGCGTGGAGAGCAGCAGGAAGTCATCCGATCCGGTGACGTGGTACGGGCTGCCCAATGCATCGCGCAAGGCCTCCAGCCACGCCTGCGCGGCCGAATCCCAGTACACGTGCGCCTCCTCGCCGTGCGGCGGCGCGTTGCCCGCTTCGTGCAGGCGTTCCCAGTCGACGATCGGCAGGCGCGTGTCGGCGAACCAGTGCATCGCCACGGGCACGCGCGGCCGCGCGTCTGCGGCAGACGCAGCAGACGCGGTGCGCTCCTGCGGAGAGAACAGGCGGGTCAGGTAGCGGAGCATCGGGCCCCCGGCGTGGTGTCGAACATGCGGAACGTCTTCCCTATTCCCTCTTCCATCCATCCATCATCCTGGCAACAGTTCGCGCAACATCCTCCATGACCGCCACGCGCGACGCCAGAGCGGGCGCCTGCGGGGCCGCACGGCCACGTGCGCGCCGCGCAGGACGGCGGCCGCGGCATCCAGCACGCGATCCGCCGCCCCGCCATCACGCGCGGGATGGAGGCCTGCCGTGTAGGCATCGGCATGCGCGCGCCGCTGCTGCGGATCGGCGAGCGCGGCACTGACCGCGGCGTCGATGGCCTGCGGCGCCGATACCGCATGCATGAACGCCTGCGGACGACGATGGCGGACGGCGACCACCGGCTTGCCCAGCAGCGCGAATTCCTCGATCACCGACGACGTGTCGCAGACCAGCACGTCGGCCGCGTGGAGCATGTCGGTCATGTCTTCGGTCTCCACGAAGCACGCATGCGGGCCGGCCAGCCGGCGATAACGGTCCCGCAGCGCGGGCGGCGCCATCGGGTGCAGGGTCAGCAGCCAGTAGCGGTCGCCGCGCGCCACCAGCGCGGCGATCACCGGCAGGCATTCGGGCGCCTGGCTCAGCGGTGCGTTGAAGGTCGACGCATACATCACCACGGGACGCCCGGCCGCGACGCGACGCATCTCGTGCGCGCCTTGACCCGGCGCCCGGAACAGCGGATCGAGCTTCGGCCAGCCGGTTTCCACCACGACGAATCCGCCGTGATCATGCGCCAGCGCCTGCAGCGGCTGCGTGGTCGCGGGGCCGTGCGTGCAGTACAGATCGTAGAGATCCTGCATGCGGAACTGGCCGAGCGAGGGATCACGCTTGTGCAGGTTCAAGCCATGGAACAGCTGCACCTGCAGCCCGGGCAACCAGGGCGGAATGCGGTCGACCGTCGCGAACACCGCCTCCGGTGCGAACGACCGCAACGCCGCGAAGCTGCGCACGCGTGTTTCGTCGGGCCCCAGCGCCGGCGCCAGTGCGTCGCGCACGATCCATGCGACCTGGTCGCCCCGTGCCAGCGCGCGCGCCGCGACGGGACGCAGGATGGGCAGCGAATAGCGTTCGGACACGAGCATCGCCCAACGCCGCGGCGATGCCGGATCGTCGCGCACCGGCGATGTCGGCAGCCTGACGCGTCGGGGCACCGCGGCCAGCTCCAGCATCAGGCGCGCACGCCGTCCCCAGCCGATGTCCTCGCTCCGCCCGCCGACGTATCCCGGTTCCATGCCTGCATCCATGCACTGCCGCCCGGCCCTTCTGCCGGGGATCGGCAGCACGGCGCGGCCCCGCCACTGTGTGGGTGGGGCCCCGGCTTGGCAAGCCGGGCGTGCGCCTACCGGCGCGCGCGCCGTGGCCAGCGCAGCCATGCCTCGCAGAGGAACGAGGCGGCGATCAGCGCGCTGGCCACGATGCCGAGCAGCTGGAACCACCGGTTCTCGAACACGCGCTCGGCCAGGTCCTGTTCCTGCAGTTGCAGGCGGAGCAGCCGCAGTTCGCGCACGATCGCTTCCGGAGGGCGGCGGCCATCGGCAAGGGTGGTGTCGTCGTGCAGCTGCGCGCGCAACAGGGTCACGCGCTGGTGGCTCTTCACTTCCTGGCGATGCTCGGCCACGCCGACCACCAGGCTGGTGAGCAGCACCAGGCTGAAGCCCAGTCCGCGCAGCAGCGGCGGGACGTGCTCGTACGTCTTCGGCACCCGTGTCGGCGGATCGCCCTGCGCCATGCGTCAGCGTGAAGGCGCGTGCGCGCGCTTGCCCAGTTCGATCAGCATCCGCGACGCCAGATAAAGGCGCGGTGGAATGGAATCGATCTCGATGTACTCGTTGCGTGCGTGATAGCCCCAGCCCGCCAGGCCCAGGCCTTCGAGTACCGCCGCCTTGCCGGAGCGCCCGGCGAACCCGGCGTCGGTGCCGCCATTGGTGGTGGGATGCATGAGCAACGTGCGACCATCCAGTTCGCCATAGATCGCGCGCGCCAGGTCGGCCAATGCGCGGCCGCGTTCGCCGGCTACATAGATGGGGCGCAGCGGTTCCAGCGTCACCGTGGTGGTGGTGTCGGGAACCAGCGGACTCTCCTTCACCTTGGCCTGCAGCGCGGCCAGCAGGTTGTCGTTGCTGTCGGCCTGCATCACGCGCACGTCGCCGCCCGCTTCGGCGCGCTCGGGGATCTGGTTGCGCGCGGTTCCCGCACTGGCCGTCGTCCAGTTGAGTTGCGCGCCGGGCACGCCGGCCGCGACATCCTTGGTCTGCAGCACCTGGTGCGCCAGTTCGACCAGCGCGTTGCGGCCCTGCTCGGGTGCCGCGCCGGCATGCGCGGACAGGCCCTGCACGGTCATCCGCACCTGCGACGTGCCGGCCGCGCTCAGCAGCACGCCTTCATGTTCGATCACCGCCTTGGCCGGCGAGGGTTCGAACGACAGCACCACGTCGTGCTCCGCCGCCAGCGTGGCGATGGTCTCGCCCGAGCCGGGCGAACCGATCTCCTCGTCGGGATTGAACAGCACGGTCACCACTGCGTAGTCGCTCCATCCGCGCGCCTTCAGCAACGCCATCGCATGCAGGATCACCGCGATGCCGCCCTTGTCGTCGGCAATGCCGGGACCGTAGAGCAGGTTGCCTTTTTGGTGGTACGGCTCTTTCGCCAGCGTGCCGCGGTCGTACACGGTGTCGGCGTGGGCGATCAGCATCACCTTCAGCGCGCCGTTGCCGGTGAACACGCCGCGCACCAGATCGGGACCACCGGTGGCCGACGCCACGCGGTCGACGTTGGCGTCCAGCGTGCGCAGCCGCTGTTCCAGATAGGTCATCACCGTGGCGACACCTTCGTGGTCGGTCGACCCGGATTCCGTCGTCACCAGTTCACGCAGCGTGTCGATCACCGCTGGCTGTTCCTTCGTGGCGGCGCTCCGCAGCGCTTCATCGGCGGGCGCGGCGTGGGCCGGCGCGGCGAGGCCGGCGGCGCCCATCATCCACATGGCGGTGCAAAGCGCGGTACGTGCGATCCCCATGGCGTCACTCCTGTGGCCGCGAGCGCGGCGCGATGATGGCGGTCAGAACCGGTATTCGATGCCCAGGCCGGGTCCCTGCATGGTGGTGTCGAAGCGGAAGCCTCCCGACGTCTCGAAGTCGGTCGACAACCGCCGGTAGCCGGCGATCACAGCGAAGCGCTCGTTGATGTCGTAGCCGGCCAGCAGCATGAGGTCGGTGGACAGGTCGGATTCGCCCGCCCCGGCCAGCACCCAGCCGCCGACGAACACACCGTTGCCGAATCCGTGCCGTCCCTTCACGCCCACCTGCGCGTCCACCCAGCGATGCGACTGCTCGCCGGCGTATTGCTGCGGGATCGGCGGCGGTGTCGGCACGGGCACTGCGTACGCGATGCGCACGCGCGCCGACCACACGCGCACGCCGGCCACCAGGTCCAAGTGCGTGGCGTCGCGTTCGACCAGGCCGTAACGCCACGCCACCAGCCCGCTGGTGGTGCGCGTCTTCAGGCGGACCGGCAGTGCCGCACCGGCGACCGGCACCTGTACGGTGCTGGAGAGTTTGGCGAACTGGCCGTCGAGCAGCAGGCCGTGCCGGCCCTTGCGCGCTTCGAACGCGCCCATCGCGCCTGCGTCGAGTTCCTCCAGCGAATCGCGGAAGCTCTTCGAGGTACGCACGTCCACCGGCAGCCGCGCATGCGCGAACGTGCCGTCGGTCGATGAGCCCCACACGTACGGCGTCAGCCGGAACGTCCAGGCATCCGCATCGTGCGCCTGCTGCGCCAGCGCCGTCACCGGCGCCATGCACGCGCATCCCGCCAGCACCCAGCCGCGTCCACTGATCGTCATGCCGTTCCCTCGTGGTGGCCGCCGCGCCAGCCCCCGCGACACGGGGACCGTCGACACGCGACGGGCGGCGGCACCGCGACCGCGTCGCGGGCCCCGCCGCCTGTGTAGCACCAACCGGCGACCCGTGCCACCCGCGGGACACATGCGCGGATGGGCGGACGCCAGGTGCCGCGAGCGCGCAGGCAGGGAGCGCCCGACGACGCGCGCCGGCGCGCCGTACGCGTGCTCAGTCCGCCGTGCAGCGCACCGCGAACGCCACCCGTCCGCCCGGCGGCAACAACGGAATCGCCGCGCCTGCCGCGCCCAGCAAGTCCCCCGGCGTCGCCGGGCAGGTTCCGCCGCCACTCGGCGTGCATCCGGTGACCAGGCAGGCGCTCAGTCCCGCGCCCGGCGTGTCGTGCACCACGGCGCCATCGGCCGCGATGCTGCCGCTCAGGTGCGCCACGGTCACCGTGTAGTCGATGACGCTGCCCTGCACCACCTCGGTGACCGCGCTGGTCTTGGTGACCGCAATGTCGACGGCGCGCGGCGTGTTGACGAAGGTGCAGGTCAGTTCGTCGCCCGCTACCGGCGTCACCTGGAAGCTGCGTCCCTGACCGGGCGGAACATCGGTGGTGCCGGCGATGCTGTTCACGCAGCTGTAGCGGGTGTCGTACAGCGCCAGATCGGCGACGGGCGAACCGGCGGCGCTTTCCGACAGCGTGTAGGTGGTGCCCGCCGTCGCCACGAACGTCGTCGTCGACACCGTCGCGGCCGTGCCGCTGGTGGTCGCGCTGGGCCCGCCGTTGTCGATCGCGACGGTGAACTGGTCGGTCGCCACCGCACGCCCTGCGATCGTCTTCACCAGCGTCAGCCGCGGCGGCGCCTGCACACGCAGTTCGGTGGTGTTGGTGGTGTCGTTGAAGACCTCACCGCTTGACGCACCGGTGTAGCGCACCTGCGCCACGTTGCGCACCACGGTGCCGTCGGGCGCATCGGCGCGCACGCGCACGACGAAGGTCACCGTGGTCGAGGTCGGCTGGGTGCCTACGCAGGTGAGGCAGCGCAGCACGCCGCCCTGGCTCGCGCTGGCGCCCGTGCCGACGCGGAACACGCCCGTGCCCGACGCGACTTCCGCCGCATCGTCGCCGCTGCTGTCCGTGCGCGTACCGGCGTCGGCACCCGCCGTCACCTGCAGGCTGCCGGCCTCGTACTCGGTGTTCGCCGGGATGGCATCGCGGATCGACACGTCCACGGCGTTGTCCTGCCCGGTGTTCTGTAGGGTGATCGTGTAGCGGATGCGGTCGCCCGCGCGCGCCTGCCCGGCCGGCAATCCCGGGTTGGTCAGGTTCGCCTGGCTTTTCGCCGTGGCCGCATCGACCGCCGGCTGGAACACGTCGATCGCCGTGGTCAGCAGCGAGATCGCATAGCCCTCGCTGCTGGTGCGCGCCGTCAGTGTGGCCGTGGTGGCGCCGTTGGCCAACGCCGTGTTGCCGGTGTTCGCCAGTTGCACGATGTCGGCGTCGAAACCCAGCGTGTTGGCCAGGTTGTTGTTGGCGACACTGCGCTGCGTCACCGTGGTGCCCAGCCGGCAGATGCTGGAATTGAACACGTCGCCCGCCGGGTTGCATGCGTCGGACACGTTGACGGTGGACGATCCCTGCCCCTGGAAGGTGAAGCCATCCGCCGCACCGCGGTCGCCGTCCATCGCCATCCAGCCCAGCTGCGCGGACACGGTGCCGCTCAACGGCGTGCGGAACCCCGATACGGTCAGCGACACCTGGTTGACCGGATTCGAGCCGGTGGTCGCGATGGCCGCCAGGCCATCGTTGATGGTGAAGTTGCGCAGCGGGCGCGACGGGTTCTGCACCACCAGCACCAGCGTCCACCCGCCGAAGCGGTTCACCAGGCCGGTCTGCAACGGCAGGTTGGCCACGCGGTAGGTGCCGGTGCCGCTGGCCTGCACGGCCGCGGTGACATCCGCGCGGCATCCGTAGACATGGTGGGGCTGCGCGGTACCCCAGATGGTGGAGCGCGGCGATACGTCGCAGCTGGCCGGGACGAGGGTCTGGTAGCCCAGCCCCGGGCGGCCGAAGCGGATCGGGGTCGCGGCCGGCGAGGGGGTGGGCTGGCTGCCCGCATTGCTGGCGACCAGGCCACCCCAGTACAGCATGGCGCGGACCACCTGCGCGCCGGCCGGCAGGTCGGTGGCCGCCAGGTTCGCGCTGCTGGAATTGGAGATGGTGCCGTCGGCCGCATCGGCCGCCAGCTTGGTCGCCACCATCGTCTGCGCATCGTTGGTGGCGCCGGTGCAGCTGCCGCTCGTGCTGTTGCACGTCATGCTGCTATTGGCCAAGAACACCAGGTCACCGTTGAGCGTGGTGGTGTAGCGCTGCTCGAACGCACGGAAGACCTGCGCCTGCGCCATCGGCACGACCGCCATCGCCAGCACCAGCAGTGCGGCGACCCGGCGGCCCGCAAGGCTCCGCCCGCGTGCCCTGTCTGCGTCCAGCCGCGATGACGCCGTGCTGCCTGCCACCGTCGCTGCCAACGGAACGCATCCCTCGTTCCCTCCCCCTGAGCCGCACCCCATGCCTACTCCGATCTGTGACGTAATACGCGTTTCAGACCATGGTGTCACATCGATGGGGCGCTGCCCCACCCCTTCCCTGCACGCGGAGCGACGGACGGTACGGCGGGCACACCGAACGGTAACGGCGATATCGCTCGTCCCGTAACACCACCCTCGGTTCACATTTGTCCATCCTGCCGCTGCGCGGCGGCGCCTGGGCAGACCCGGTGCGACGACGTGCGGCCAGCGACCCGGCGGGGGTAAAGTCCCGTCATGAGCGTGAAGACCATCACCGAGGACGGGCGCCAGCTGACCGTACAGACCCTGCAACGCACCGACGCGCTGGGCGCGTCCTACTGGCAGGGCCGCGCCATGTTCCGCATCGCCGAGGGGCGCGCCCGCGCCGACGTGGTCACGCGCAGCCGCCATGCCACGCGCGAGGCCGCCGAGAACGCCGCCATCGCGCTGGCCAGGGCGAACGGATGGAGCGCGGGATGACGGCGAGCCGGACGGCCCCTCGCCCGGCGCGGCGCAACCGGCGCGCATGTACCGGGCGACGCGCGGCGAGGAACACCACGTAGTCGAACGCGCTGCCACCCGCCTGCGTTTCTCCCGTGACACCGGGACGCGCGCGCCCTACGGCGGCAACGCCATGCCGTACGCGCGCTTCCTGCGCAGCGCGACATGCCAGGCGCACATGCGCGAGATAGTCGGCGAACCGCTGCTGCATGCCCTGCTCGCCGCCGCACGCAAGCGGGCCGGTCAGCCGGACTGAGCGGTCACCGCCGTCCTGCCCGCCGGCATCATGCGGCGGGCGACGTGCCGTCGTCGTGCAGCGCCACGTTCAGGCGATCCACCACCATCGCCCAGTCGGCATCGTCCAGCCGCTCCTCGCGCAGCAGTTGCGACTGCGCCGGCGACCAGAACGGCGCCTCCTCCAGGCGCATGCCGTTGGGCAGCGGCGAATGCGTGGCGATGAACTGCTGGATGCTGGCGGTGTCGTTGGGCAGGCCGAGCTGAGCGAACAGGTCGGAGAACGGGTGGACGGTCGGTTCCATGGCGTTGCTTCGTGGGGGGAGAAGATTCAGCCTAGCCGGCGCCGTGTGAAGCCCGTGACGGAGGTGCGGCGCGGACGCAGGATCACGACGTGCATGCCTCCCGGATGCCCTTCCAATACCCGGGCCAGGCAGCGTCACGCCTGCCTTCCTGCACGCGAGGACCCAGATCGGAAGTGGTAGCGTGGCAGCCGCCACTTGCAGGCTGTCATCCGGGGGGATGCCACGATGAAACCGTTCTTGCCGGGCCCGTCGATATTGCTGGTCTTCGTGATGCTCGGCGTCGTGCTGTTGCGATCGGACGTGCCGCGGGTGGAGAAGGCACTCACCGTCCGCGCGCCTGTCGCCGTCGTCATGCGAGGGAACGCGCTGCGTGCTGGAGACGCCGCAGAAACGCCCCGCCTGCATCGCGCGCACCCCGCCGGAATGGCGACCCCGCACGCGACGACGACCTCAAAGCTGCAGACCGATCCGTTCGCGCCGGTGTACATCGTGACCTCGCGCGAGACGCATCAGGGTATCCGTGGCCTGGTGCGCGCAGCGGTCGCGCGCGGCGACAGCACCGGCAAGACGCTGGTGGTCGCCGAAACGCGGGCCGATCGCCTGGGCGAGATCAGCCACTACGTGCACACGCGTGAGCGCCGCTGTGGCGGGTACTTCGCCTTTCCCACGCGCGCCGAGGCCGAGGCGTTCGTCGGCGCGGATCGCGCGAAGCAGGCGATGACGAAGACGGTGCTCGCCCGCTACACGCTCGACAACCAGGCCACCGTCGACCGCTGGCTGCCGCAGGTGCAGGAGCGCCGCCTGTACGACACCATCAACCACCTCTCCAGCTACCGCAACCGCTACTACGCCAGCACGCATGGCAAGACGTCGGCCGAATGGATCCGCAGCCACTGGCAGTCGATCGCCGCTGGCCGCGACGACGTGACCACCGAGCTGTTCACCGCCTGCGCGAACTGCAGCACCCAGCCCTCGGTCATCCTCACGATCCGCGGTGCTGAACTGCCCAATGAAGTGGTGGTGCTCGGTGCGCACCTGGACTCGATCAACGCCAACACCTACACCGACCCCAACCAACTGGCGCCGGGGGCCGACGACGATGCGTCCGGCATCGCCACGCTCACCGAGACCTTGCGCATCGCGCTGGCGGACGGCTGGAAGCCGCGGCGCACGGTGAAGTTCATGGGTTATGCGGCGGAAGAAGTCGGCCTGCGCGGCTCCAATGCCATCGCACAGTCGTTCCGTGCCGGCGGCGTCAACGTCGTCAGCGTGCTGCAGGTGGACATGACCAACTACAAGTCCGGCACCGTCACCGACATGAAGCTGATCAGCGACTACTCCAATGCGGACCTGAAGAATTTCTTCCTCACGCTGTTCGACGCCTACCTTGCGCCGAGGGGCCTGACCCGCAGCAGCACCGCGTGCGGTTATGCCTGTTCAGACCACGCGTCGTGGACCAACGCGGGCTATCCGGCGGCGATGATGTTCGAAGCGGGCGGACCGGGCGGCAGCTTCCCCTACATCCACACCCCGCAGGACACGCTGGCGACGATGGGCGAGTCGGCGCAGCACAGCGTCAAGTTCGCGCAGTTCGCCCTGGCGTACCTCGGCGAGACGGCGAAGACGGCAGGCGCGCGCGTCACCGGTGGGCCGGCGCAGGTGCTGCCGGTGCAGTGAGCCTGCGTGGCCAGGGCAAGGTCGAGGGCCGCACCCGGATATCAGAACCGTCACGTGTAAAGCGCCCCAGACGCGCTGCGCTTACCCGGGCTACGCCAACGCAATCCGTCTTTGGAGAACGAGATGAGACACGCCTTCGCGAACATCGCCTTCACCCCCGCGGTCCGCGACGCGCAGGCGCGCGACGGCAGCCACGCGCAGTACGCACGCGCTTTCGAGTCCGGCGACGAGGTGCGAAATGCCGAACTCGGCGCTGACGAAGCCGCCTTCATCCATGCGCAGCGCAGTTTCTACATGGCGACCGTGTCGGAAACCGGCTGGCCGTACGTGCAGCACCGGGGAGGCGCGCCGGGTTTCCTGCGCGTGGTCGATGCGAAGACACTGATGTTCACCGACCTGCCCGGCAACCGCCAGTTCATCAGCGTGGGCAACGTCGCCAACGACGACCGCGTGGCGTTGATCCTGATGGACTACACGCACCGGCAGCGATTGAAGTTGCTGGGAAGACTGAGCGTGGAAGAGTCGCCAGGCGAAGCACGCACCGAACGCACCATGACGATCCACGTCGAAGCCTTCGACTGGAACTGCCCGAAGTACATCCCCATGCGCTTCGAGGCGGAGGACGTGCAGCGCGCCCTCGCCGAACGCGACGCGCGCATCGCCGAGCTGGAGGCGCAGGTGGCGGCGATGCGAGGGACGTCCCATCCGTAGCCCGGGTAAGCGCAGCGCACCCGGGGTCCGCGAGCGCTACGGCTCGCCCGTTCCCGTCTTCACGTCACCTATCCCCGCCCGGTCGTTTGGCAGCACGCCTCGCGCCATAAAACGGTGAACGCTGGAATGCGGCCATGCGGCGACGGTCTCTACCAGGCCATGCTTGACGGGATTGATGTGCACGTAGTCGACAAGTGCCTGCAACTCGGCTTCGTCGCGCACGGTGCGTTCCCAGTAGCGCGGCTGCCACGGCGATCGCCCACCGGCCGGCACGACACGACGAGTGAAGCCCTTCTTGATGTCCTGCCACAGGCGCGGATAGTCCGCGGTCGCATCGGCCATGCGGATCACGGCGTGCAAGTGATCGGGAAGCACGACGGCGGCGATCACCACGTGAGGTACGCGCTTGGCGGCCGCACGCCAGGCAGCGCGCAACGCATCGACCTCGCGGACGAGAAGATCACTCCTGCGGTCCCGCAACGTGACGGTGAAGAAGTACGTTGCGCCAGCAATCCGATTGCGGCGATACCTGACCATGCCGCGACCATAACGGAAACCCGTGCCCTGCAGACCCCCGACAAGACTCCGTAGCCCGGGTAAGGCCAAAGGCCGCACCCGGGGATGGGAAGGGTTACGTGTGAAGCACCCCGGGTGCGCTGCGCTTACCCGGGCTACGCAGATCGATTGGCTCAGGTCCCCAGCAGTTCCACGTCGAACTTCAGCGTGGCATTGGGCGGGATGACGCCGCCAGCGCCGCGGGCGCCGTAGCCGAGGGTGGCGGGGATGATGAGGGTGCGCTGGCCGCCGACCTTCATGCCCTGCACGCCTTCGTCCCAGCCCTTGATGACCATGCCGTGGCCGAGGGGAAAGATGAAGGGCTCGTCGCGGTCCTTGCTGGAATCGAACTTCGCGCCCTGCTCGCCGTTCTCGTACAGCCAGCCGGTGTAGTGCACGGTGACGTTGCTGCCGGGCTTGGCCTCGACGCCGCTGCCGACGACGGTGTCTTCGTACTGCAGGCCGGAGGCGGTGGTGGTGAATGCCATGTGGAGCTCCTCGTGGGGATGGGTATGTTCGTGGCGGTAGTTTATCGCCCGAGGCATGTGGGCCGGCGCCCGGCTCACCGTGCAAAGGGTGCGGATCCCGTTGGAAAAAGGGATCGGACTACATGTCGCCAGGCGCGAGAGGAGAAACACGCTGGCCCCTGCTTCCGGCAATCGCGGTTGGACTTCGGGGTGCTTTGAGGGCGATGCCCTCAGGGTCCGAAAGATGACCTCAGTCCTTTCCTGCCTGAAAAACAGAGTGGATCTCCCCTCTCTTCCCGACGACTAATTCGATAGTTGACAGGCCGATCTCGCTGCCCATAAGCTGGCGACAACTACAGAATTAGTGGTTCTCCATGGCCCGTCCCCTTTCCGCATCCGTGACCGAGGCCGAGCAGGCCATCCTCGAGGTCCTGTGGGAGCTTGGCGAAGGCTCCGTCCGTGATGTCGCCAATGGATTGGCCCGGCACAAGCCGGTCGCCTACACCACGGTATTGACCATGCTCGGCGTCCTGCACAGGAAGGAACTGGTCGAGTTCCGGCAGGAGGGCCGGGCCTTCATCTATCGTCCTACCCTGACCAAGACCGACGTCCGGGACCGCGCACTGCACAACCTCATGGCGCAGCTGTTCGACGGCTCGCCGGATGCGTTGGCGGTGCACCTGCTGGAGCACCATGACCTCGATCCGGCGAAGATCGACGCCTTGCGCGACAAGGTGCGGCGCGCCCGCGCCAAGGCCGGCAAATGATCAGCGCAACGGCGGACTGGCTCCTGCAGGTGGGAAGCGCGCACTTGCTTGCGAGCCTGCTCATCGTGCCGGTCGCCTGCATGACGTCGCGGTTGCGCGCGATCGCGCCGGAACGACGCGCAGGGCTGCTGTTGCTCGCATTCGCGCTGGTGGTCCTGGGTCCGGCGGTTGCGCTGCAGGCGGGGGGGCTGTTCGCGCCCACCTTGCAGATGGTCGGTGGCGTCGAAACCGCTGCGCCCCGCCTCGCGGACCTGCCGGCGACGTCCGCGCAGTCAGCTGCGCTGACGGGCATCGGTATCACCCCCGCATTCGCCGTGCTCCTTCTTGCGGTATGGCTGTCCGGCGCCGCGTGGCACGTCGTACGTTTGCTCGTTGCGCACTTCGGCCTGCGCCGGATCGTGGCATCGTCATACCGCGCGCGCGGATTGGAAGATGCCTGCAGGCCGCTGATACCGACAGATGTGGACATCCTCGTGACTCCCGCTTTCGGTCCCGCCGCCATCGGCATCCTGCAGCGCAAGATCCTCCTGCCCCGGGCGATGGCGCTGGACCTGCCCCCGGACGCGGTGCGGGCCGTGGTGCTGCATGAGGCCACCCATCACCAGCGCAGGGATGTCCACGCGCTGCTCGTCCAGCGCCTGGGCGAGGCCGTGTTCTGGTGGAATCCGCTGGTTCGCAAGCTCGGCAGGGCCGCCGATGCCGCCCGCGAGGTGGCCTGCGACATTCGCGCGGCCCGCGCGTTCGGTGCGCCGACGGACTATGCCGACGCCCTGCTCGACTCGATCACGCACCTGGTCCCTGCCCCGCAGCACGCCAGCGCCCAGGCGCTGTGCGCCGCCGCGTCGCTCTCGACGCTCGAGCGCCGCATCGACGCGATCATCGAGTCGCCAGATTCCCCCTCCCGCATGGGCAGGATGCTGCTGCCGAGCATGACGGGAGCGCTGATGCTGCTGTGCATCGGGGCTTCACTCGCGGCACCGGATGTCGGGGTGCGGCAGGCCGTCGATGCGTCGGCGACGGTCGCCGCGCGCCATGGTCAGGCCGTGCCCCAGCATGAAGCGGCCCTGCTGGACCTGCATGACCGGCACTCCCGTGCCGTGTACGAACGGCATGACCGCTATACGCAGACCTTGCTCAGTCTCACCGAGCCCTACACCCGTGAGTCGAATGCCCTCGCGGAAGCACCGCCGGACGACGGTAAGGACGCGCGCCTCGAGCGCTTGAACGCGCGTTACAACCGCCTGTTCGCAGACAACGAATCCCGCTTCCGCGAGGCATCGGCGCAAGCAGAAGCCCGTTTCCTGACCGCAAGAGCCGCACTCGGCAATCCATAGCCACATCGCGCACGCCCATGATGGCGCCGAGCCAACAACCGTAACCCAAGCCTCACAACCAAGGGGTTCTTTCCATGAAACGACACGTCGGGTGGCTTCTGGCCGCCACGGGATTCCTTTTGCTCCAGACAAGCGCGGCCGTCGCTTCAGGTCGCGTCGATCCGGTGTTGCCTGATGACGCTCGGGTGCTGCAGGAAGACACATGGGGCCGCACCGTTTCCGGTATCCCTTTCATCACACCGGCAGGCTGGAGCGTCGAGGCCTCGGGCAGGCGGGTCCTGATGCGGGTCCCGGCCGATGACGCGAGGATCGCGCTCGTGGATGTCGATTCCGGCCCCGCGGAGCAGGCCATCGCGCGGGCATGGAAGGCATACCGGCCCACCGAGGTGGCCACCTTGCGCAGCCGCCGCGACCGACCCCTGCGCGACGGCTGGTCGTCCATCCAAAGCTACACCTATGAAAGCGAAGAAGGTCCTGACCGGTTTCTGCGTGCGCAGCTGCTGCAGGGAGGCGACACCTGGATCGCGGTGATCATCGACATGCCGGCGACGGTGATGGATCGCCGCGAACCGCAGGTCACCCGAGTGCTGTCGAGCCTGCGTGCGAAGGGTTATGTGCCCGAGACGCTCGTCGGCAGGAAGGTGCAGACGTTCGATGCCGCACGGATCGCCCGCCTCGTGCAGTTCGTGGAGGACGCACGGGTTCGCCTCGGGATTCCCGGCATCGGCCTGGGCGTCGTGCAGGACGGCGAAGTGAAGTATGCGGGCGGGCTTGGCGTCCGCGACGTCGGCGGCGACCTAGAGGTCGATGCGTCCACGCGCTTCCTGACCGCCTCGATCACCAAGCCGCTGACCTCGCTGATGCTGGCCAAGCTGGTCGATGCGGGCAAGCTGGAGTGGGACGCGCCAGCGGCGAAGATGCTGCCATCCTTCAGGGTCGGCGATGCCGCGTTGACGCAGCGCCTGCAGGTCAGGCACATGATCTGTGCCTGCAGCGGGATTCCCGCACACGACATGGAGACGGCGTTTTCCGGCGACGAGATGAGTCCCGATGACGTGCTCGGCGTGCTGGCCGGAATCCAGCCAACCGCACGCATCGGTGAGCTCTACCAGTACTCGAACCTGATGGCGGTCGCCGGCGGCTACCTTGGCGGCCACGTGGCGCATGCCGGGCTGCCGCTGGACCAGGCTTACGATCGTGCGATGCAGGAACTGGTGTTCGATCCGCTTGGCATGGCCGCAACGACGTTCGATTTCGATGCGGCGATGCAGGGCAATGTCGCCTCGCCGCACGCCACCACCCTCGACGGCGAGACCGTCGTTGCGGACATGGGCCTCAACCGGATGTCCATCGTGATGCGCCCGGATGGCGGTGCATGGAGCAACGTCGACGACCTCAACCGCTACCTGCAGATGGAACTCGCCGGCGGGCGACTTGCCGATGGTCGCCGCTACATCGGCACCGCGGCGCTGCAGGAACGCCTGAAGGGGCAGGTGGCGCGCGGCGGCGTGGAGCAGTGGTATGGCATGGGCCTGAAGACGGACCGAAGGCACGGCATCCTGCAGGTGACGCACGGCGGGAGCATGCCGGGCTACCAGACGGAGATGACCTGGTTCCCTGAAAGGAATGCCGGCTACGTGCTGCTGACGAATGCCGATGCGGGCGTGGCGTTGCGCGGCGTATTGGTCGATCGTTTCCGCGAGCTGCTGTTCGATCTCGACCCCCAGGCGGAGGCCGCGCTGGCGGCGGTGCCGCCGCGCATGGAGGCCGAACGCAAGCAGCATCGCGCCACATTGACCGTGCCGCTTGCCGCGGAAACCCTGCAGGCACTGGCGCCGGTCTATGCGCATCCCGTGCTGGGCACGATCCGCGTCGCCACCGAAGGGTCGAAGACCTGGTTCGACGCCGGCGGCTGGCGCACGCAGGTCGCATCGGTGGCTTCCGACAGCGGGGTCGTGCTGGAGTCGATCACGCCCGGCCTGGCGGGGTTCCGCTTCACGGCATCGGCAGTCGACGATGCGCGCACGCTGGTGCTGGATGACGGGCAGCGGTCGTATACGTTCCGGGAAGAACAACACGGTGTGCGCTAACTGCCGCATTGCGAAGCCGGAACGCGGAGTCGAATAGCCTGTGCACGCGGTTGCAAGAACAGGACGCGGGGAGAAGGGCAAGGAGCGGGGCCAGAGTACGTTTCACCATGTGCGAGGTTGTAGACGTACTCTGGCCTGTCCCTGTGGACTTACTGGGCGTGACCCGCATCGAGGTGGTGCGCGCCGAGGGTGTCAGTCTGAGCCCGGAGCACGCGCAGGTCGCGGTGGCCGGCGCACCGGAACAGGCGGCCGAGCTGAAAGTGGCGTGATGCAGATGCAGGGTGAACGATCGCTCGGCAGGCGGGACGCGTGGCGGCTCGAATTGTGTAGGCCGATGCGCTGTTCAATCGCTTGGAAGAAAAAAGGCGAGCCGAAGCTCGCCTTCTGCATGAGACTGCACTCGTTCTGGGCCTGCCGGACCCTATTGGCGTGTTCGTGGCCGCGCTTGCAGGTATTGACGCTTGTCGCCGGCTCTCTGTCCTTTGGGATCCACGTTGGCACACACACGGTCGCCGCAGATGACAACATCGGATGCGTAGTAGGCCTGGAGGACGGGAATGGCCTCTTCGTACCGCACGAGTTCCTCTTTGACACTGGTAAGTTCGCGGCGGTAGTAACCCAGTACGGCCCAGCCGACGAGCAGCACCAGCAGCAGGATCGAAGCGGCGGTGGCGAACCACATCCAGACCGTCTTGCTGGCCCCCTGCAGGCGCGCGGATGTGGCCGATACGGCGCGGTCATATTCTCTGGCGACGGGCGAAACCGCGTCCTTGGCTTCCGTGGCGATCTGGGCGCTGGCACCTCTGACAATCCCCGTCACTTCCTCTCGGAACTGGCCCACGTGTTCCCGCAGTGATTGCATCTGCTGACTGAAAGAAGCGCTCATGCGCGCTTCTCGCTGAGCCATCTCCGAGCGCAGCATCAAGATGGCCTTGATGGCGCTTTCCGCGTCGCCGTTGTTCATCCTTGTACTCCTACGCGCTCGTTGGGCGCATCACATGCGCATTGCCGTTCCCTGGTGTGCCTGGACTCGTTGCTGCTCCTCCAGTAGCTGCTGCTGGGCCAGCATCTGGTCGCCCGTCTGCGTCATGCGCAGCCCCTCTGGAGAGTGGGAGAACTCAATGGCAACGCGGTCAAGTTCCTTGCTGTCGCCGCTCAACAGGGACGCATAGGCTCTGTTGACGAAGGAATCGTTGAACGGTCCGTGCTCGGGATCACGTCGGCTTTGGCGACCTTCGATGTCAGGAGCGGGGGCTGGAACGGGCGGGACAGCGCCGCTGAGGCCTCGACCTCCCTCGATCATCCGTCCGTGCTGCTGGTCGTCCGGACGGTACGGACCTGCCTGCGGTCGTACGTCGCCTGGCCCGCCCAAGGTGATCCCCAACTGGCCGTTCTGGAAGTTCTCGATCACTGCAGGCTCGCGCAATGCCTGATCCGAAGCCAGGGTATCGATAACCGTGAGGTTGTTGTTCTCAAGAGAATATATGAAGCGTCCATCGTCGCTGCGGTAGGTATCGGCAGGATCGGATCCGATGCGTGCGCCTCCCGTCAGCGCCTGCCCGCCCCACCGCACCTCGCCCACACCGTCGCTGTCCATCACGGAGTCGCCGGCATCGACCACGTAGGTGTCGCGGCCTTCACCGCCTTCCATCCGGTCGCGGCCCTGCCCGCCGATCAGGATGTCATCGCCGCGGTGGGCACGCAGCGTGTCGTTGCCGCCTTCACCGATAAGCAGATCGTTGCTTGCGATCTCCTGTGGATTCTGCCCGTGCGACATACGCCGCGAATCGACAGTTGCAGCATAGTCCTGGTCAAGCTCTTCCGTCGTGGTGCTGTGCTGCTCACGCCTCAATGCGGCGTTACGACTATTGACGCGGTCACTGTTGGTATCTGTAGGGTATTCGAGGTTGACCTCACCACGATCGCGCAAGTCTCTGCCGGGATCGAGGTAAATGCGCCCCGCATTGAAACTGGCGTCGGTCAGCCTATCGGCCAGATCCGGATACTCCTGTCGAAGCTCTCGTAGAAGCGCAGTGCGAGCCGGTCCGAGTGCATCCGCTATGTTAGGAACACTTCCGTACTCATCGACAAGCGCGGGATAATCGCGATTCGCCTGTGCGATGCGATTCCGCCGGGCGGCTTCACCGTCAACCGTTACCCCGAAACCACGCTCCACGCGGTCGATCTCGTCGCGATGAAGTTGATACATGCGGTAGACGTTACGAGCTTCGCCAGATGTGACGTTGCCAGGGTCGTCATACAAGCCGAACACCTGCGCCTCGGCAAACCGGCGCTTTCGAAGACCAGCTTCCGCCTCGTTGTTGCTACCCCAGCAGTTATAGCGCATCTGGAACCACGCCTCTGCGCGATCACCGTCGCGAACCGCACCCATGATCGCGTGCTCCGGAACACCACTACCGGGAATGCCACTGAGCATTCCCACGCCGCGATTGTAGGCAAGTGAAACGAGGGCAATCCGTTCATCAGAGAGTGGCATCTGCAGGCGGTTGGCCGGCCCCTCGTACTCCGACATGGATGCCCGGAGCAACTGGTCGGACTCGGCTGCATTCAGCTGTCGCGTGAACGTCAGACCAACTCTGGTCCTGTCGTCGACTGAAGCGGCATCGATTGCAGCCAATGTTCGCCACTGCTGCTGGGTCAGCTCGATGCCACTCTCTCGCCAGATCGCAACATTGTTGTTCCGATTGAAGGTATATCCCCAGCCTATTGTCGCGCGGTTATCACCGATGTCTTGTGCGTGCGGATGAAGGCCCTCGGACCCAACTATTACCATGCGGAGTTTGCGATCGTACTCCGCCTGGCCAACTTCCCTGTAATCCATGTGGTCACCTCAGCGATGTGGCTGTATGGTCGTCATCCATGTTTCAATCCTGTCTTCTTATCGGGATACCACGGCAGTCGGATTCCTGCTCATTGCCCGACGGAGCACTGCTCGACTTTGTCAGTACATCGTCTCCCGCGATGATGTCGATGTCCCGTTCGCTTCTACGAATGGTATCCCGCATCTTCCAATGCATGCAGCGACCATCGATGGTTGCCGCTACGAGATAGATACCGCCGCTACGCATGCTTTCTATGGCCAGGATGGCCGTATTGCCGATGGCGACGCCGCGGACAACCCCACCTTCGTCGATCTGGGAAAGCCGCGCCCTCGCGCCGAAGGATTCGCCGCTGATCTTGTCGCCTACTTGGGAAAGATCGACATTGAACCCGCCACAGTCCGCGCCCGGGTCGGTCTTGTCGCACCATTGCACTGACCAATTGCCATTGAAATCTGCTTTAACAGCCTGCGCAGGTGAGGTGGACGCACAACCACCCAATCCAGCGCACGACGTGATCAAGGCAAGCGCAGACGCTTGGATTGTGAATCTTGGGATTGCCATGGGGTCCTCCTGACCTTGTCCTGACAGTCGGCAGTCTGCCAGAGACGGGTAAGTGCCACAGTAATGTGCCCTGCCGGCGATGGTATTGATGCTGGGCACACACCTTGGGTGCGCTATGCCCTGAATCATGGTTCGTCAGACGGGATCTCATCCGGCCATCGACAGGGAAGCGCCTGTAGATCATGCAACGTCGATAGTGCGTGCTCTGATTTGTCTTCGCTCAGCACCCACTTTCCGCCGATGATGCTGTCCCCGGGCCACTCGCCTCGCGCCGCTGTGCCGATCACGCGCCAGTGCAGGCGCTTGGGTGTAAGGGTTACGACAGCGACATTCTTCTCCCCGGTTCGCGCGTTGTCGATCACCAAGACGGCTGCATTGCCAACGACCGTGCCGAGCACCGAGCCCGGCTCGCCTTCCTCCAGCTTGGACAGCCTCGGCGCTGCGGCGAAGTGTTGGCCACAGATCCGCTCCCCACGTTGAACCAGATGCAGGTCGAACGTTCCACATGGGTCTTCCGGGTAGTTCCGGTCGCACCACTTTGCTGACCAAGCGCCGTTGAAATCCGCTTGATGAGCCCGGATGGGTAGACGGGAGGCGCACGCGACCACGCCGGCACATAACCCGACAACCAGACTCACGCGAAGACCGCGGCCTGCAAGTCGATTTCCATTCACCATGCATCTGCTCCCTGTCTGGTTTCGATGCGCTTCGATGGCGGATAGCTCTGTCGGCGCTGTACGGCCTGACCAGGCAGACGGCTTGGGCCGGCATCGGAAGCCTCCGTGTAACGCGCTACCGGGTGCGCTGCGCTTACCCGGGCTACGTCCGACGGCGACCTGACACGAAAGGCGAGCCGAGGCTCGCCTTTCGTGCATCGTGCTGCGCTCACGCCGCCGACTCAGGCTCCTGCCGCCGCTTGCGGTTGAACCGGGCGCCCAGGGCCTCCTTCAGCGTGTCCAGACCATCGCCGCGGCCGGCGACCTTGAGGTGGGCGTAGCCTTCGAGGGAGGCGACCATCAGGTCGCTGCCGAGGGCCATTTCGCTGTCGACCATGCGGTCGTAGACGCGCTGCAGGCGGGCGAGCAGCGGGCGCAGGGCGTCGAGGGCGGCCAGGTCGGCGCGGTATTCGTCCACGTCGAAGTTGCGCGGCAGCACGTCGGGGTGCTTGCCCAGGGTGATGACGGCCTGGCGGCAGAAGGCTTCGGACTTGTCGCCCATCTTGGTCAGCTCGCGGCGCTCGTCGGGGGTCAGGCCGATCAGGCCGGTGAAGCGCTGCTCGAGCGTGGCGATGGCGTCTTCGATGGTGACGAGGTCGGCGTCATCGAAGCGCAGGGAGATACGGTTCTGGGGCATGTTCACTCCATTGATCACATTGAAAGGACGCGTCGGCGTTCATCGCCGACGACCGCAGCCTAGCGTGCACGCGCGCGCATTGCCTTTCACATTTGCAGGATGCGCGCGCAGTGAGATGGGGCTCGGAATGCCGATGATCGGGCTCGGAATCCCATCGATCGCTTTCGGATTGTGATGTCCGGAGCTTTTTGCCTGGCGGATGGCTTTCGGAAAGCGAGGGTATGGCTCCCGGAAAGCGATCGATGGGTCTTTGAAAGCGATCGATGGCTTTCAATGTGAGAGCGATGGCTTTCTGAGAGCGATCGATGGGTTCTGGAAAGCGATCGATCGCTTTCGGAAAGCCATCGACGGCATGGGAGAGCCCGGCGCTTGGGATTCCGAGCCTGATCGATGGAGCTCAGGGCTCCATCGATGGTGCTGAATGGGAGACGGATGGCGCCTGGAACCCCATCTCACGTGCGGAACATGAGTCGCGCCACGTTTGCGGAAGGCGGGCGCGAGCAGAAACCGGCGTAGCCCGGGTAAGGCCAACGGCCGCACCCGGGGCAAGGAAGGGTGACGTGTGGCGCGCCCCTCAGGGCGTTGGCGCGGGTTCGGCCGTTGGCGCGCGCACGGCGTTCCAGTTGAACAGGAAGTTGCGGTGTTCGGCCCAGGTCTGGCCGGTGGCGGTGTCGCCGGTCAGGCAGATGGCGGTGTGGTACGGGCCGACGCCGTCGGTGGTGCGGAAGCTGGCGCAGAGGCGGCCGCGGCTGTCTTTCCAGCGGCCGGCTTCGATGGTGCTGTTGTAGAAGCTGCCGGTCACCGTGCCGTCGGCGTTGAGGGTCAGCTGCATGGGCTGGGTGTAAGGCTTGGCGGGATCGGTGGTCAGGTCCACGCGCCAGGTGCCGTCCAGCGGTGTGGCGCAGGCCAGGACGGGAGCCGTGGACAGCAGGGCGAGAGCGAGGACGCGGCGCATGGGAGATCCTGAGGGGGAGTGCCGTGGGTGGCAGGCTGGTTCGCTACGGTGAGCGATGGCGTATTGGATGCGGATCGTGGTGACGCAGGAGGCGTTGATTCAATCGGGCCCTCGTCGGCTAGTCGAGAAACTACTCTGACCCCTGTTTCGCGCACGCGTCGGGCGGGCCCTGGCCGACGGTACGTGCTGCCCCTACCCCGGGCTACCTGTCGGGATGTGTCCGGGTGAGGGGCGCACGCACGTGTTGCTCAAGGCGGGCTTACGATGCGACGCAGGGGGAAGCCTGGCGCGTCACGAGGCTGCATGCGGTGCAACAGAGAACCGCACCCTTCCCTCACGCTGCGGAGACCCCCCCATGAAGACCTTGCTGCACCTACTGCTGCTCGTGGCCGCATTGCTCGCGCCGGGCTACGCCCACGCCGACGACGCCCCGCCTTCGGTCCAGGCGCAAGTGATGCCGCTGCTCGACGAGATGCTGGCGGCGGCCAATGCGCACGACACGGACCGGTTCATGGCGCTCTATGCGCGCGGCGATGCGCTCGTGGTGCAGTTCGACGACCAGACACTGCGCGGGTGGCAGACGGTGCGGGACCAGCAGGACGAGTGGTGGGCCGGCGGCACGTCCGATGCGGTGTACCGCTACCGCGCGGCGCCGGAGATCACCGTGATCGCGCCGGATGTGGTCAGCACGCTGCAATCGATGGAGGTGGCCAGCACGATGCCCGATGGCAAGAAAGGGAGCGTGCTGGTAGTGGCCACGTCCGTCTGGCGGAAGCTGCCGGAGGGGTGGCGCATCGTGGTGGCGCACGAGTCGCTGATTCAGTAGTGCGCTCGGCGGCTAGAAGAGAAACGTACTCTGACCCGTGTTTCAGCGTGCGGCCACGTCAGCCGGGGCGGCGTGCGAACCAGCGGCGAACGGGCGGCAGGAAAAGCATGCCGGCGACGGCGATGCGCAGGAGGGAGGCCAGCGTAGACATCCATTCCGTGAGCCACAGGCCGCGCCGGACCAGCATCAGCAGGACGAAGGCCGCGATCACCGTCGTCATCACCAGCCACACCCTCGCCCACTGCCATCGCCGCCACAGGGCGACGCACATGGCGAGGCAGTAAGCGCCGTTGACCGAGGCCACGGCGAGGAACATGCCCATCTCTACGGATGCGCTGCTCCACAGTGAAAGCACTTCAAGCACGTAATGCGCCAGGTAGCACGCCAGTGTCGCCAGCAACACGGAAGGCATCGGGGGAATGTCAGGCGCCGGAAGCACGGCGGTCGGCGCTTCGTAGGGGTTGGGCGATTCGCTCATGGTGCCGTGCCGGAGGCCGCCTTCATCGCCAATGCTTCAGCCAGCAGCGACTCGTAGAGCTGCAGGCGGATGCGCTTGAGGTTACCCACCGTCATGACGATATAGAACAGCATCAGCCCGAAGCCGAGGAGCAGCTGCCAGAGCGGCATGTCCAACAGGTCTTTCCAGTTGCGCAGGAACAGCCAAGCCGAGACCAGGACCGGCAGCACGCCGAGACGCTCCAGGCCGCCGGTGAACATGCCGATCCTCACGCTGATCTGCGCCAGCGTCAGCCGCGCCACCCTTTGGTGCTCGGCCAGGGCGTGCTGCGGTTGTGCGCTCAGCCACGCGAGCAGGGTCCGGAACTGCGGGAGGTCGTGGTCGAGCTGGCTGACCTGGTCCGCGCGCCACGTCCACAGCGTCCAGCCCAACACGCCGTAGGACCGGGCGAGGCCGGGCAGCAGCGCCAGCAGGAACACGGAGAAGCCCACTTGCGCCCAGACCACCATCCAGCGTTCGGGCGGCATGAACTGGATAAGGATGAACGGGACGAAGGTCAGGAAGGCGGCCACGCCACCGATGAGGTTGGCGATCCGGTAGGGCGGCGGCGTGTCGAGGATCGCAGCGGGACCGTCCGGCATGTCGCGAAGGCGGCGGTCGAGTTCGGTGAAGCTCAACGGGTTCTCGGTGGTCATGCATGGTGTCCTTTCCGGCGGGGCTGGTCAGCGATTCATGTGCACGAAAATGTACTCTGACCCCATTTTTTTACAGCGCGTTGAGCTGGGTTGCCGCATCCAGTGTGTCGTCGGACCAGATGCCGCGCCCGGCGATGGTCAGTTCGAGCCAGAGGCGGAGGCAGAATTCCCTGGCTTGCGGTTCGTCGAGTTCGATGACGTGTTTTCTCATGGCCACTCCTGTTGATGTCCGGCGTCGCGCGGGTGATTCGGACGATAAGATGAGCCCATCAAAGGGCACGCATGCGCCGCATGCGTAGGGCCGAAAGCCACGCTCAGGGATGGGAGCGTATCGGTGTAGAGCCCCCGGGCGCCACGCTTATCCGAGCGGCGCGACTCGTAAGCCCATCGCTACGTACCGCCTTACAATGAGTAAACAACGGACTCTTGAGCTCATGACCATCACTGCACTACGCCCGACACAGGCCTCGCTCGAAAGTGCCTATTTAAAGTCCCTGAAGATGGAGCGCCTTGGACGTGTGGTCCTGCTTGCAGGCCCGAATGGCGGCGGCAAGAGCCGAACACTAGCGCTGATCGAAGGGCTAGCGCAGAGCCACAACGCGCGGATGCAGTCGATCGCCAGTACGATCGCCATACAGCAACCCGTGTTTCCTCATGTGACTCTGGGGGAATCTAGTCCCGAGATAAGCCGGCAGGTGGAAGGTCTCGGCCCAAGGCAAGTATGGGTCGCAGATCCTGGGGAGGATCTGATAGTGGTACGCGTCCAGCCGACCGCCACTACTTTCAGGGGCTCCGATCAAATGAGCCTGGGCGAAATTAGTGCCCTGGCTGATTCCGCGAAGGACAGCTCTATTGTCGATTATGCT
The DNA here is from genome assembly GCF_002863005.1 of Pseudoxanthomonas sp. Lineage (GTDB taxonomy): Bacteria > Pseudomonadota > Gammaproteobacteria > Xanthomonadales > Xanthomonadaceae > Pseudoxanthomonas_A. The sequence goes on along the minus strand of NZ_PKDG01000052.1, from coordinate 36,309 downwards.
GATCGCGCTGTCGCCTACTTTGTAGACACTCTCCGCGTCGCGAGGAACTCCAGGGTTAGTTCACCGCCTAAACCGGATGCATCGCATCGGCAAGCTCTTGGACAGTCGCTCGCTAACTTCATCCGTCAACTCGTAGGAGTTGAGATCTCCATTACAGATAGAGACCAGCTCTTTATCGATGGCCGTCCACTCACCAGTCAAAGTCTATCGCCAGGTCAGAACATCTTGCTGCAGATGAGCGCAGTTATACATTCGAGGGCTGGCCTTGATAGGAGCTATGTTCTTGCGTGGGACGAGCCGGAGAATCACCTTCATCCTCACGTACTCGTTCAGGTTGTGGAGAGTCTGCTCAATTCGCCTGGCACGTCTCAGATTTTGATGGCTACGCACTCCGTTCCCCTGATCGCTCACGCTACGAACATTGATCCTGGCTGCTTGTATGTCGCGCGTGACGGTCACGTTGGACCTGCCGGGAGTGATCCCACAGGAGTTCTGACGGATCTGCTCGGCAATGACGAGGGAGTGCGAAAGCTTCACCAGCTGACAGGCGTTCCAGAGGAACTTGCAAGTTTCCGATTTGCAGCTCAGAGCCTGCTGGACGCAGGCGTAGCCGGACACGTGCATATGGATCCACAAACGGGCCAAGCGATTAGTGGCTTGGATCTTAAACAAGGCCGTACGGCATTGCTGGACTTCGGAGCGGGCAAGGCAAGGTTGCTCGAGGCGCTTGATGAAAAGTTGGGAGCTCAGCTGGCGGCCACCGTGGACTATGTCGCATATGACCCAAGTAAGACTTATGCCAACGTACGTGAGTGCCTTCTGGATAGGGTATACGGATCCTCACAGGGAAGAAGTTTTCAGAGCATTGATGCCATAAAATCTGCGCACGGAGAATCGCACTTCGACTGCGTAGCAATGTGCAATGTACTCCATGAAATCCCTATCGAATCGTGGCTGGAGTGCCTCTTGCAGGCTGCCAGCCTGTTAAATCCTAAGGGGCGGCTGGTGATCCTTGAGGACCAAGAGATGTCGGTCGGCGAACTTCCACACCCGGGAGGATTTCTGGTTCTGGATGAGCCCGATCTCAAATTGATGTTCCGGCTCACTGGTTATGAACTGGCCGGCATGGAGCGTAAAGAAGAGCGGGATGGGCGCCTTACTGCTCACTGGATACCCGCAGAGCTTGTCAGCCGCGTGACGCAGGCATCAGTTCGCAATGCAGTTAGCTCAGCGCATGATCGGGCGGCAGCTTCCATTCGCGAAGTGAGAAATCAGGCAGGTCCGAGGACCTATAAAGCCGCAGTCGCCCATGCGCGTTGGACGCAACAATTCGTCAACTCGCGACTCTATTTGGATCAGCAGGCTCCTTAGCGCACAGCCACGGTACGTTCGTAGGTCGCACTCAGGGATAGAGACATATGCGCGGACCGGACCCGGGTGCGCTGAGCTTACCGGGCTAAGCAGCTAGGCATACGGGCGTTCGTAGGGCGGGCCTTGGCCCTCCGCTCGTCGACGGATGGGGGGCGATGACGGGCTTGAGCCCGCCCTACGATGGGGTCAGGCGGTGACGGCGGCGACGATGTGGTAGGCGGTGTCGGCGAGGTGGGTGAAGCAGTGGGCCAGGCCGGCGCGGGGGAGGATGAGGTCGTCGGCGTTCTGGTGTTCGGGGGTGCTGAGCTGGGCCAGCAGGTGCAGGTGGTCGCGCAAGGCCTGCAGTTCGACGTGGGCGTCGGTGGGCAGGTGGTAGCCGGGGTCGGTGTGCGTCCTGTGCTTCATGGCGAAAACGTACTCTGACCCCTATTTCCAGACCCGCATTTCCATTTCCGTTTCGATTGTCAGCAAACCCTGTTGAATGCATCATTCCGCCGAGCGGACGTCATAGCGAATGCCGCAGCACTTGCGGCGAGGCTTGGTGCTCGCCCCTAGGATGGACCACATCGCAGGGAGCACGACACATCGCAATGCGACCTCTCAAAGCTCTTCCGTGCCGACTAGTTCCTGGGGCTCAATAAACCAATGAGTTGCAAGAGCAAGCACACAGTACGACAGTCAGGAAAGACGAATGAGCGCAAATAGAGATCAAGTCCTAGGCCGGATCAAGAGAATACTTAAACAACCTGACGCTGTCATTTTCGTCGGGTCTGGCATTTCCGTTTGGAGCGGACTTCCCAGCTGGAAGCGACTACTTGAGGACTTGGCCGACTATCTTCACAGCTCCGGCCTGGACGCAACACTTGTTTTGCAGGAAGTAGAGGCGGGGGACTATCTGCAGGCAGCGAGTTACGGATTCGACGTTCTAACAAAAACTCAGATCGCTGAGTTCATCCGAAAAGCCTGCAGATTTGGAGAGGCGAAGCCCCATGAAGTTCACCGCCTGATATCAACGCTAGGGCCAAAATGCTTCATAACTACGAATTACGACGATCTAATCGAACAGAGCGTAAGAACTTGGCTTCCAAGCGAGATTTTTCCCGCGCCCATAACGAACAACACGATACTTGAGGCGGCAGAGGCCTCACAGGCTAGTTCGACGAACTACATCTTCAAACCGCATGGTGACTTGGGGGACACAGACAGCCTCATCCTGTCACGAGAACAGTACCGCAGCCTCCTCCCCCAGGGCGATAAGCATGCCGCCCTGGACGCCCTTAAAACGATCCTTGTTAGCAGGCCAATCGTTTATTTCGGCTTTGGACTTAAAGACCCAGACTTTCTGTACCTAAGAGACATCCTTTCAAACATCTACAGAGGATCTGTTAGAGATCACTACGCGGTACTTCCTGACGTCACCCATGGCCAGATTGAGTACTGGAAGAAGAACTACGGGATCCACCTCGTTGGGTATGAAACCTCGAAGCTTCCAGACAATTCTGTCTCCCATAAGAGCCTGATTGATCTTCTCAATAGACTTCATGAAGAAAGGGAACATAAATCAGACACCAGTGCGGAAACCTCCCTGAAGCTAATCCGACATGCGGAGTCACTAACCGAGTTCAAGTCAGCGGCCAATGAGTTTCTCATCCGTGTCCGCGAGAAAGGCTGTGAAGAACGTTACTTCCGTCAGCGCCACAGCAACTTCGACTACATGACGTCTGAAGATTTCCTTCTGTCCGGCCCCAAGCGCGCAATTCTTCTTGGCCCACCTGGAGCCGGGAAATCCTATGCCCTCCGCAAGGCAGCAATGTTGCTTGCCAAGTCTCTGCGCGAAGCATGCCTGAGTACTAGTGAGGGCAAGAATAGGTATGTCGTCCCAGTTCTAGTAGACATGAAAGTTTATGGCGGATCCATCGTGGAACTGATCAAGACCAAATTCCCGCCTAGCATCTGCTTGCAGCATGCGAAGAAGAACTTTGAACTAGTACTGATTGTCGATTCCTTCAATGAGATGCCGAGAGCTTATCTGGAAGACGCTTCCTACGAGCGAGACTTCTCCGACTTCCTTGATGATTTTTCAACTAGCCGAATCATCCTCGCATCCAGAACTTCTGACGGGCTAGAGAAGTTCGACCTCCCAGTTTTCTCGCTGTCCGAGATCGATTACAGCGTCGTCGAAGAATCACTAGAGGAAAGGGGAATCGAAACAAGTGGGCCCTTCGGAATAGAGTTCATAGACCTCTTTAGAAAGCCATTCTACTACCGGCTGTTAGATGAACTGAACATTCTAGATCTTTGCATAACAAAGCCAAAGCAAATTTACGAGAGCATTGTTCTTAAACTAGATTCTGATTTCTCATCCCGCTTCAGAGAAGTAGATCTGCTGAGCGCACTAAAGGAAACGGCGTTCCGCTCAATGGATGCTGGACAAGAAGCGTTTGACGTTGGAATTCTCTACGGCGAACTGTCGAATACTCATCTCCCGCAGGGAACCACCACCACAGATATCATCAACTGGCTTATCTCTAAGAGCATCCTCGTTCCGCAAAGCAGATCCAGAGTCTCGTTCTTTCATCAATCTATTACTGAGTATCTCGCAGCTCTTAAGCTTTCTGAAGCCCTATCGTCCTCAGAGAAATTTGACCCCGCTAAGATCCTGAATCTCCCACGATGGAATCAATCCATCATGCTTGCAATTAGCTTGTTGGAGGAAAGTGAAGCCAACAAGCTCTTCTCCTTCATTCTTGATAGAGACATCCGGCTATCTCTAAACGCCATTAAGTATGTTGAGTTCGGCTCGCCATCTTTGGTAGACAGGCTCCTAGATACCCTGCCATCGCGCCTTGAGTTTTTCCCAGTTCACTGCGGACCGGAATGGCTTCTGTGTAACGTCCCCTACACCACTGAGAGCCATGAAAAGAAGCTGAGAGCGCTCATGGAGATGGGCGGCGAACTCGAAGTCGCGGCCACCGATGCGCTCGTGAGATTCATTGGCCCCTCCATAAAGGGAGAGATGCTTACCAAGATGTCGTCTTCGCCGGACGACTACAACCTGTGCTGCAACGGCATAGCCAGAGCCTTGGAAGAACTGATCGAAGAGCAAGACCTACCCCTCATTATGGCGAGCATAGACCAGGTCTCGGCTCTTCTGTTCAGCGATCCCGACATAGAGGTCGATGGATTTGTAGCCGGGATCGCCACCCTGCTGCGCTCGCTGCCATGGAGCATTGTTCGACCCCATTTCTGGTCGGACGAGAGAAAGATTCCAGAGTCTTTATGGTCGCGAATACTTTGCGAGCTATCTCAAGACATGAAGACTGATGACGGCCTAGCTCTCTCATGCGAGCTACTCAGTGAAGGCTATCTTCAGGCAGCAACTTCTATTTTCTTCAATTTGAAATTTGCAAGATCGCCCCTGAATGTGCAGCCGGCAACCCGAAAGCATGGAGAGATCCTGATTGCAGCTATCGATTCAGGCGTGGACTCCGACGCATGGGTAGTTCCCGCTCTCAGGTGCCTATGTAAAGAGGTTCCAGAAATCTTAGACCTCACCACTAGCGAGGCGGCGAATAGCAGCGGCCTCCGAGAGGCGATCCTTCTCTATTGCACGAGTCCAGACGCAAGCGCCATTCTGAAGTTTATGCGGCACTTCATTTCAAGAAAGGTTGAAGATCGCGACAGAAGCGGCCTTCACCTTTTGGGCAGCCTTGATATTGACTGGCCTAGCGAGAAGGATCTCGTTCTAGAGCTCATCTTAGACAACGACGAAGAGCTGCTAAGAATATTGATAGGTGGCTCAAACGAGTTCGATGAGGTGCACCTAGCCACTGAAGACTTGAACGAGATAGAGCCCCTGCTTTCGATCATGAATTCATCTGATCAGTACATGCTGCGATCAAGCATCGGCGCTTTACTGGCAAATTCCGACGAAGTCATCGTGCGGCAGTGCATCGATGAGTTTAACAAAGCAGATACGCCGTACCGATGCATTCTTTCTCAATTCGTTCTGGCGAGGCTTTCGAGACTATCTACCGACGAGTTAAGCGATGTCGCGATCGAGTATCTGCTTGATCAGCTCCTGAACGGAGAAAGAGCTAGTTTTGAAGGAAATGTTTTGGGAAAAGCATGCACCGAAGCATTCGCGAAAGAGCGACTTCTTCCGCTTTGGGAGGCAAGAAAGGATGCAAACGTTGCAATAGCGCTTAGAGACGCCGGCAGCCGTCACGGTTGCCGATACATTTCAGTCTAGTCGAAACATTACCCGCACTTCGAATACCCACAATTCAGACACGTCGCACACCCGTCCATGATGACGAGGGCCTTGGTGCTGCACTTGTGGCAAAGAGTCGCAGAGGGCGGGAAGCTGGCGCCATCGCCGGTGACGGCGATGTCCTCGGCGGCGCCCTGGGCGGGCGCGGCCGGTGCAACGGTCACAGTTTCCGTTACGTCAGAGTTTTTTTTTGCGCGGTCTTCGTACTGCTTGCGCTTCTCGGCCAGGATGGCGCGCTGGTGCGCGCTCATTTCCGGGTCGTGGATCAGGCCGATCGACTTCATGTGCTCTTCCACGATGGCGCCCAACTCCGCCACCAGCGACGGCATGTACACGCCACCGGCCTTGAAGTAGCCACCGCGCGGATCAAACACGGCCTTCATCTCGTCCACCAGGAAGGTCACGTCGCCGCCCTTGCGGAACACCGCCGACATGATGCGCGTCAGCGCGACGATCCACTGGAAGTGCTCCATGGACTTGCTGTTGACGAAGATCTCGAACGGACGGCGCAGCTCGTGCTCCGTGCCCGCATTCAACACGATGTCGTTGATGGTCACGTACATGGCGTGCTCCACCAGCGGCGACTTGATCTTGTAGGTGCTGCCGATCAGGACTTCCGGGCGCTCGATGCGCTCGTGCATCTGGATGATGTTGTCCTGCGGGGTTTCCTTTTCCACCGTCTCGCGCGGCACCGACGCCGTCGGAATGGCGGCCGCGGCTTCGCGCGCCTTGTCTTCCGGGGTGAGCACGCTGTAGCCCTTGATTTTCTTGTCGATCTTGACGGCCATGACGGTGGAATCCTGTTCGTGTTCTGAAAGTTGTCGTCGATGGGCGGGGCCTGGCCTTCCGGGCCGGCGACCGCCCCAACCCTCCCCCGGACCCGGGGGAGGAGGGGTGAAGCATCAGGTCTTACTTACGGGCCGCTTTTTTGGTGGCTTTCTTTGCGGCTTTCTTCGGGGCTGCCTTGCGCACGGCCTTCTTGGCCGCTTTCTTCGGAGCGGCTTTCTTCGCCGCCTTCTTCACGGGCGCCTTGCGGGCGACCTTCTTCACTGCTTTCTTGGCGGCCTTCTTGACCGGCGCCTTCTTGGCGGCGGCCTTGCGTGCGACCTTCTTCACGGCCTTCTTGGCGGCCGTCTTCTTGGTGGCGGCTTTCTTCGTCGCCTTCTTGGCGGTCTTCTTGGTGGCCTTCTTGGCCGTCTTCTTGCCGGTCACCTTCTTCTGCAGGCTGGCCGCTTCGGCCTTGGCGGCGCTGCTGGCGGCGGCCAGCTTCTTCTTGGCCTTGGCGACGGTCTTCTTCACCGCCTTGGTGGCCTTGTCGGTGCGCTTGGCCACGGCCTTCTTCGCCTTGGCGATGTCGGCGGTGACCGTCTTGCGCGCCTTCTTGGCGGCCTTCTTGGCCTTGGCGACCGTCTCGCTGGCGGTGGAAGCGACTGCTTCGCCGATCCCAGCCACTGTTTCCTTCACGCTTTCGGCTGCGCCGGAAAGCGTCGCGGTGACACCATTACCGTTGCTCATGTTGCCCTCCTTGTGGGCGAGGTTGGTTGACGCTGCCGATGCTATACCCGATGGCGCGGGGTGGAACGTGTGAAGCCGGTGAATCGCTTGTTGCTTTTTCCTTCTCCCCTTGTGGGAGAAGGTGGCCGAAGGCGGAAAGAGGGGGCGCTTTTCGCTGGGAGCAAGAGCAACTCGCTGCGCTCGCTCCCCCTCTCCCGCCCCTTCGGGGCACCCTCTCCCGCGAGGGGAGAGGGGTAGTGCTTTCTTTCCCTTCTCCCCGCGAGCGGGGAGAAGGTGCCGAAGGCGGATGAGGGGCCGCTGTTCGCGAGAAGCTAAAGGCAACTCGCTGCGCTCGCTCCCCTCTCCCGCCCCTTCGGGGCACCCTCTCCCGCGAGGGGAGAGGGATAAAGCCAGTACCTCAGAACTTGCCGTAATACCCTTCCTTCAACGCGTCGAACAGGTTGGCGGCGGTGTGCATCTCGCCGTCGTACTCGATCTGCTCGTTGCCCTTCACTTCGATGACGTTGCCGTCTTCCAGCTCGAAGCGGTAGGTGGTGTTCTCCAGGTCGGCTTCCTTCACCAGCACGCCCTGGAAGGCGGCGGGGTTGAAGCGGAACGTGGTGCAGCCCTTCAGGCCCTGCTGGTGGGCGTAGCGGTAGATGTCCTTGAACTGCTCGTACGGATAGTCCGTGGGGACGTTGGCGGTCTTGGAGATGGAGCTGTCGACCCACTTCTGCGCGGCGGCCTGCACGTCGACGTGTTCCTTCGGGCTGATGTCGTCGGCGGCGATGAAGTAGTCGGGCAGCTTCGCGTCCGGATCGTCCGAGAACGGCATGGCCTTGCCGTTGACCAGTTCGCGGTAGGCGAGCAGCTCGTAGGAGTAGACGTCGACCTTTTCCTTCGACTTCTTGCCTTCGCGGATCACGTTGCGGCTGTAGTGGTGCGCGAACGAGGGCTCGATGCCGTTGGAGGCATTGTTGGCCAGCGACAGGCTGATGGTGCCGGTGGGCGCGATGGAGCTGTGGTGGGTGAAGCGGCTGCCGACTTCGGCCAGTTCGTCCACCAGGTCGGGGGCGACGGTGGCCACGCGCTGCATGTAGCGGCTGTACTTGGCGTGCAGCACCTTGCCGGGGATCTCCTGGCCGACCTTCCAGCCGTCCTTCGCCATTTCCGGGCGCTGGCGCAGCATGGCGGCGGTGACGGGGAAGCGCTCTTCCATGATCGGGGCGGGGCCCTTTTCCTTCGCCAGGGCCAGGCCCATTTCCCAGCCGGCCACGGCCATTTCGCGGGCGATGGCTTCGGTGAATTCGCACGACTCGGCGCTGCCGTACTTGTGCTTGAGCATGGTCAGCGTGCTGCCCAGGCCCAGGAAGCCCATGCCGTGGCGGCGCTTGCGCAGGATCTCCTGGCGCTGCTGTTCCAGCGGCAGGCCGTTCACTTCGACCACGTTGTCGAGCATGCGGGTGAACACGCGCACGACTTCCTTGTATTCCTCCCAGTCGAAACGCGCCTGGTCGGTGAAGGGGTCGCGCACGAAGGTGGTCAGGTTGACCGAGCCGAGCAGGCAGGCGCCGTAGGGCGGCAGCGGCTGCTCGCCGCAGGGGTTGGTGGCGCGGATGGTCTCGCACCACCAGTTGTTGTTCATCTCGTTGACGCGGTCGATCAGGATGAAGCCCGGCTCGGCGTAGTCGTACGTCGAGACCATGATCATGTCCCACAGGTGGCGGGCGCGGATGTGGCCGTAGATCTTGCAGGCCACCAGGCCGTCGTCGCGGACGATGTAGTTCTTGTGCGTGGGCCACTCGCGCCAGACGACCTGGCTGGGGTCTTCCACGTTGATGTCGCCCTTCTCCTTGATGTTCACCGGGAACACCAGCGGCCAGTCGGCGTCGGTGTCCACGGCTTCCATGAAGCCGTCGGTGATCAGCAGCGACAGGTTGAACTGGCGCAGGCGGCCGTCTTCGCGCTTGGCGCGGATGAAGTCCTTCACGTCCGGGTGGGAGATTTCGAACGTGCCCATCTGCGCGCCGCGGCGGCCGCCGGCGCTGGAGACGGTGAAGCACATCTTGTCGTAGATATCCATGAAGGACATCGGGCCGGAGGTGTACGCACCGGCGCCGGCGACGAAGGCGCCCTTCGGGCGCAGCGTGCTGAACTCGTAGCCGATGCCGCAGCCGGCCTTAAGGGTGAGGCCGGCTTCGTGGACCTTGTCCAGGATGCCGTCCATCGAGTCCTCGATGGTGCCGGAGACGGTGCAGTTGATCGTGCTGGTGGCCGGCTTGTGCTGCTGGGCGCCGGCGTTGGAGGTGATGCGGCCCGCCGGGATGGCGCCGCGGCGCAGCGCCCACACGAAGCGCTCGTACCAGTAGGCGCGCTTCTCGGGGCTGGCTTCCGCGTCGGCCAGGGCGCGGGCGACGCGCTGGTAGGTACCGTCGATGTCGGCGTCGAGGGCCTCGCCCTGCTTGGTCTTCAGCCGGTACTTCTTGTCCCAGATGTCCTGGGACGCCGGTTGCATGGGGACCAGGGTGGGCTGTTCCGTCTTGATCGCCTCGAGGCGCACCGTACTCATGGTTGTGTTGTTCTCCTGAACGACTGGAACTTCAGTGACTGTGGTGGCGGGCGGGCCAGGGCCCACCCCGATGATTCATTGCGGTGCCGACGGACAGGGACGGCACCGCGGGCGGCCGCACAGGATGCGCCGCGCCGGTTGCCGGATTGTGGAAGTGGGACCTGCCGTCGCCGTGGTGCCCACCGCTTCCCTCGCCCTCATGCGCCAATCCCCAAAGGCGCCCGATTTCCCAAGCGCTGAGCCCGCAGGCTTTGTCTACAGAAACACCAGTGCTTGGGTCCGACTCGTGCTGGACCGCAACATCTTGTGTCAGCACGAAGACGCCAAACTACGCCCGGGGTTCCCCCCTGTCAACCGGATTGACATGACAATTGCATGGCCAGGGACCCACCGTCCGTCATCACGGGCGAGGGTCGGATTGCGGCAGGCACGCGGCGAACTTCATTGCAGGTTTAGGGGTCCGTCAGCAGACTCATTCAGGTTCGCGGGAGGCCCTGGGCCCCCGTTCCCTCCGACGCAACGACGAGCTGCCGACCGACCATGAAGAAAGCGCTGCGCCCGTTTCCCACCCTGATCGCCCTGTCCGCCGCCGCCGCCTTCGGCGGCTTCGCCGCGACCGGCTTCCATGAGGTCTTCCAGACACCGGCCCAGGCCGCGCCCGGCGTCGCCGCGGCGGTGCCGGCCGCGGCCGCCCTGCCGGCGACCGTCGATGGCCAGGCGCTGCCCTCGCTGGCGCCGATGCTCAAGCGCGTCACCCCGGCGGTGGTCAGCGTGTACAGCCGCCAGACCGTGCGCGTGGCCAGCCCGCTGGGGCCGTTCGGCGACGACCCGGTGTTCCGCCGCATCCTGGGCATCCCCGACATGCCGCGCGAACGGGTGGAGCGCGCGCTGGGGTCGGGCGTGATCGTGGATGCGGCGCGCGGTTACGTGCTGACCAACCACCACGTGGTGGAGAACGCCGACGGCGTGTCGGTCACGCTCAACGACGGTCGCCAGGTGGAGGCCGAGTTCATCGGGTCGGACCCGGATACCGACGTCGCCCTGATCCGCATCCCCACCCAGGGCCTGACCGCGGTGCCGATGGCCAACAGCGACCAGCTGCAGGTCGGCGACTTCGTCGTCGCGATGGGCAACCCGTACGGGCTGGGCCAGACGGTGACCTCGGGCATCGTGTCAGCCGTGGGCCGCAGCGGCATTCCGGTGGCGGGCTACCAGAACTTCATCCAGACCGACGCCTCGATCAATCCGGGCAACTCCGGCGGCGCGCTGGTCGACCTGCAGGGCCGGCTGGTGGGCATCAACACCGCCAGCTTCAACCCGCGCGGCAGCATGGCCGGCAACATCGGCCTGGGCTTCGCCATTCCGATCAACATGGCGCGCGGCATCATGGACCAGCTGATCGCCAACAACGGCGTGGTGCGCCGGGGCACGTTCGGCGTGGAATCGCAGGACGTCGACGAGCGCACGGCGCGCGGGCTGGGGCTGGACGTGCCGCGTGGCGCGCTGGTGACGCGCGTGTATCCGGGTTCGGCCGCGGCCGCGGCCGGCCTGCAGCCCGGCGACGTGGTGATGGCGGCCAATGGCCAGCGCATCGACAACCGCGCCGCCCTGCACAACTTCGAAGGCCTGCAGCCGGTGGGCACGCGCGTGGCGCTGGACGTGCGCCGCGATGGCAAGCCGCTGCAGCTGGACGTGGCGCTGAAGGAAGGCGTGCGCAACGCCGAGGGCGCGACGCTCGACCCGCGCCTGGCCGGCGCAACGCTGAAGGAACTGGACGAATCCGCGCGGCAGGCGCTGCGCGGCATGTTGCGCGGCGCGCAGGGCGGCGTGCAGGTGAGCAACGTGGCGCGCGACAGCCGCGCTTGGAACAGCGGGCTGCGTCCGGGCGACATCATCGTGCGCAGCAGCAGCGGCGAGTTCGGCGACCTGCCGGGGTTCCGCGCCAGCTTCGAGCGCAAGCCGGCGCAGCTGGTGCTGGACATCCTGCGCGGCCGCGGCACGGGGCGGCTGCTGATGCAGTGACGGTGCGGGAGTGAGGGGCAGAAGTGAGATGTAAGGAGGGAGGTCCTTGCTTCCGCTCACGCCTCACTTCTCCTTATTCACTCCTTCCTCCACCCATCTAACAGCGCGTTCACCCGCGTGCATTACAGTGCCCCCATCCCCCGCCTGCAGGAGACACCCATGAGCATGCCCACCCATACCGATGCCCTGAAGTCCAACCTGGGCGAAGCCGGTTCGCACCTGGCCTCCGCCGCGGCGGCCGCCGGCGAAGCGATCAAGGGCGCCGCCAGCGCCGCGGGCGACGAGCTGCGCCTGGGCAAGGCGAACGTCAAATCCGAACTGGCTGACGGCGCGCTGTCGGGCCTGGCGGCGGCCGAAGCCGGCGGCGGCGCGGCGCGCGAGCAGGTGGATGCGCTGATGGACAAGGGTCGCGACCTGATCGACAGCGCCGCCGACCTGATCCGCGAGCGGCCGATCGCCTCCTTCGGCGTGGCCTTCGCGGCCGGCTGGATCATCGCCAAGCTGGCGCGCAGCGGCGGCGGCGACAAGTAAGCCCGCCGCGTGAGCGACGCGCCCCGCGACACCGACGCCCCGCCGCCCGACTTCATCGACAGCCTCAAGGAGGTCGGTGAAGCCGGGCGCGCTGCGTACGGGTCCGCGAAGGACACCGGTCGTGCGATGCGTGCGCTGGTGTCGGCGGATTTCGCGCTGGCCCGCAGCGCCTTCGGCCGTGCGCTGGCGTGGGCATGCGTGGCGGTGGTGTTCGGTGCGTCCGCCTGGCTGCTGATCACCGGCGCGCTGATCGCGCTGATGCAGCGGTTCGGTTTCTCCTGGCTGCAGTCGCTGTCGCTGGCGGCGTTCCTCAGCCTGGCCATGACCGCATTCGCCGCTTGGCGGGTGAGCCGTTACTTCGATTACACCGGCATGCATGCGACCCGGCGCCAGCTGTCGCGGATGGGCCTGTTCGACGAGAACGGCAGCCCCGACGACGACGAACTTCCGCCGGGCACGCCGCCCCCCGGCACCGGAGGCCCCTGATGCGCTTCGAACAGCTGCAGCAGCACGTGGCACGGGCCGAGAGGCGGGTGGAACTGCGCAGCGCGCAGTCCTCGCTGTACTGGACGATCCTCAAGGACTCATGGCGCGAAGGCTGGACGCCGGGACGCATCGTCATCGCCGGAGTGGTCAGCGGCTTCCTGGTGGGCCGCGCCGAACCGCTGCGCGCACTGACCGGGGCGCGCTGGATGCAGATGTTCACCGCGGTCTCCAGTTTCCTGGCCACCGCGCAGGCCGCCACCGCCGCGGAAACCGCCGAGCAGGCCGCCGACACCGCGCAGGATGTGCAGCAGCAGGCCCAGGCCGACGGCGCGGTGGTCGAGGAGGAGGACGAGCCGATGGTGGACGAGGCTTTCGACGAGGACCGCATCGTGGCGACCGCCCCGCGGCCGGCCGAAGCGGCGACGGAGCTGTCCGAGCGCTGACGCCGGTGTCTGTTGCAGGGGCGACGTGAGTCGCGACCGCACGAGCGACGTCCCGCTGCACCCTTGTGTCCTGGAAGACCGTGAGCGGTGGGAACTTCCTGACCGCCACCGCGCCCGGTCGCGACTCACGTCGCTCCCACAGGGACCGCTGCACAATCGCGCATCCTTCCAGGCGGCCCCCTGTCCATGAGCACACCCGCGTCCTCCGACATCCCGGCGCCCACTCCGCCGCCTTCGCGTCCCCGCGGTTCGACGCCGATGCTGGTGCTGGCGACGCTGGCCGTCGGCTATACGCTGTGGGCGGCGCAGGACCTGCTGCTGCCGGTGCTGCTGGCGATGTTCTTCGCGCTGGTCGGCAACCCGATCATCCGCGTACTGCGCAAGTTGTACGTCCCGCGTTTCCTCGGCGCCCTTATCGTGCTGCTCGGCGGCATGGCGGCGACCGGCCTGCTGGCGCAGAAGATGCTGCCCTCGGCGATGGAGTGGGCCCAGCAGGCGCCGCGCGAGATGCGCCAGCTGGCGCCGAAGCTGCGCGAGCTCACCAAGCCGGTTCAGGACGCCAACAAGGCCGCGGAGAGTTTCGCCCGCGCCGCCGCCGGTGCGCAGGCGTCCGGGCGCCAGCCGCAGGTGGTACAAGCCACGCCGGACGACCCGTACGGCAAGCTGCTGGCCACCCCGCGCGTGCTCGCGTCGCTGCTGGCGGTGGTGCTGCTGACGTTCTTCTTCATGGTGTACGGCGAGAACCTGCAGCGGAACGCGATCGCGCTGCTGCCCGGGCGGCAGCAGAAGAAATTCACCGTGGAGATCCTGCACTCCATCGAGCGCGAGGTGTCGCGCTACGTACTGACCATCAGCATCATCAACACGGTGGTGGGCCTGGTGTTCGCCGGGGTGCTGTACCTGCTGGGCCTGCCGCTGGCCGAAGCGCTGCTGTGGGGCACCATGGCGACGCTGCTGAACTTCGCGCCCTATGTGGGGCCGTTGATCGGGATGGTGTCGATGCTGCTGGTGGGCTTCATCAGCTTCGACCAGCCGCTGCAGTCGATGCTGCCGGCGATCGCCTACCTGGTGCTGCACACGATCGAGGGACAGATCATCACGCCGATCATCCTGGGCAAGCGGATGGCGTTGTCGCCACTGGTGCTGATCCTGGCGCTGATGCTGTTCGGATGGCTTTGGGGGATCATCGGACTGCTGCTGGCGGTGCCGTTGCTGGTGTGCGTGAAGCTGGTGCTGGCGCGGGTGGAAGGGATGGAAGGATGGGCGCGGCTGCTGGAGTGACGACTGCCCCAAGAGCCCCTCTCCCTGCGGGAGAGGGGTTGAGGTGAGGGGCAACGAAGTCGGTCCTCATCGGCTATCAGCGACTTCTCCACATCCGCCGCTCATTCGAAACGCACACTCATGATGAACGTGTTGAGTGCGTCTTTCGTAGGCGGGGCTTTGGGTCAGGCATGGCGCCGCTCGCCGCGGGGGGCCTTCTTTCTTTGCTTGTGCAAAGAAAGAAGCAAAGAAACACACCCCAGGCGGCACGCCCTGCGCTTCGCTCCGGGTCCGCGAGCGGGCCGGGAATTTTCGTAAGGCACATCCATGTGCCATACGAAAACGCCGCCCATCCGGGGCGGCGCCCTTCGGGTTTTACCCGACCCACTCGCCGTGCCTCATGGGGACCCGAAGGCAACACCAACGGCAAAAAGCGCGTCGATCTTTCAGCTGCGGCTCTAGGGGCCCCTGAGGTCCGGCAGTCACGGCGGGTAAAACCCCGCAGGGGCGGCGCACAAGGATGTGCGACGTTTTCGGCCGGGGCAGGAGGCCCCGTCCGAAAATTCCCGTCGTGACTGCGAACCCGCCGCCCAGCGGCGGGCGGACCGCCGGGGTGTGTTTCTTTTGCCTACTTTTCTTTGCACAAGCAAAGAAAAGTAGGGCCCCCGCGGCCAGCGGCGCCACCCTTGCGCGTCAAGGAACCATCCCGCCAAGCCCGGAAAGCAAGAATGGCAGCGTGCCTCTGGATAGTTCCAGTGCGCATGGGCGACGGACTTCGTTGCCCCTCGCCCCAACCCCTCTCCCGCAGGGAGGCAGGCTTCATCCTGGCGCCGGTGAAAGGCCCCCTCCCCGCCGGGTGTAAAATCGCGCCGATGAGCTTCCCCGTCCGCGCCATCACCCTCGACCTCGACGACACCCTCTGGCCGTTCGCCCCCATCGGCGCACGCATCGAGCGCGTCCTCGACGACTGGCTGCGCCAGCACAGCCCCGCCACCGCCGCCATGTTCCCCGTCGAGCGGATGCGCGTGGTGCGCGAGCAGGTCTTCGCCGCCCACCCACAGTACAAGCACGACCTCAGCATCCTGCGCCGGCTGACGCTGGAACACGCCCTGCGCGAGAGCGGCGCCGACATGGCCTTGCTGGAGCCGGCGTACGAAACCTTCTACGCCGCGCGCAACCAGGTGGAGTACTACCCGGACGCGCTGGAGGCCCTGCAGCGCATCGCCGCGCGCCTGCCGATCGCCGCGGTGACCAACGGCAACGCCGACCTGCAGCGGATCGGGCTGGGCCATCTGTTCGTGCACCAGGTGCATTCGCGCGAACATGGCGTGGCGAAGCCTGAAGCCAGCATCTTCCATGCGGCGTGCGAGCGGTTGGGCGTGCCGCCGGGCGAGGTGCTGCATGTCGGCGACCATGTCGAGATGGACGTGGTCGGTGCGTTGCGCGCCGGCCTGCGCAGTTGCTGGATAAACCGTCCGGAAGACCATGCGGGCATACCGCAGGCATGGCCGCACGAAGCGCTGCGCCCGGACCTGGAATTCGCCACCCTCACCGCGCTGGCCGACTGGCTGGACGCCCACCCCGATTTCGCCACGGAACCCGCCGCCGCATGAGCGCTGCCCTCGCCTACACCGACTCGTCCGCCGATGCCCGTCCCCTGCATGTGCTGGAGCGCACGCAGCTGGCCGCATGGCGCGCGACGCAATCGCCGGCGGTGAGTGCCTGGCTGGATGCACAGAACTTCACCGCCTCGCCCGGCTCGCTGCTGGCGCTGCCGGGCGAACACGGGCTGGCCGGGGCCGTCATCGGCATCGGCGACCCGCTGGACCCGTACGCGTACGCGCACGCACCGTTCGGCCTGCCCGCGGGCGACTGGCGCGTGGCCACGGATCTTTCCGCCGACGCACGGGTGGCGCTGCAGCTGGGGTGGGGCCTGGGCAGCTACAGGTTCGACCGCTACAAGCAGCCGCCGCGCACGCCGGCGCGCCTGGTCCTGCCGGATGCCGACGCCGAAGCGCTCGACCTGCTGGCGGCCAGCCTGCAGGTGCGCGACCTGGTCAACACGCCGACCGAGCACATGGGCCCGGACGAGCTGGAGGACGCGGTGCGCGAGCTGGCGACCACGCATGGCGCCGAGCTCGAGGTGATCGCAGGCGAAGGACTGCTGGCCCACAACTTCCCCGCGATCCACGCCGTGGGCCGTGCCTCGCACCGCGCGCCGCGCCTGATCGGGCTGCGCTGGGGCGACGCGGCGCATCCGCACGTGGCGGTGGTCGGCAAGGGCGTGTGTTTCGATACCGGCGGGCTGGACATCAAGCCGGCCGACGGCATGCGCCACATGAAGAAGGACATGGGGGGCGCGGCGCACGCGATCGCCCTGGCGCGCCTGGTGATGGCCCGCAACCTGCCGGTGCGGTTGACCCTGCTGGTGCCGGCCGTGGAGAACAGCATCGGCCCGAACGCCTTCCGCCCCGGCGAAGTGATCGCCACCCGCAAGGGCGTCAGCGTGGAGATCGACAACACCGATGCCGAAGGCCGCGTGATCCTGTGCGATGCGCTGGCCTATGCCGGCGAACAGGCGCCCGACCTGCTGCTCGATTTCGCCACGTTGACCGGCGCGGCCCGCATCGCGCTGGGGCCCGACCTGCCGGCGCTGTTCGCCAACGACGACACCGTGGCGAACGACTGGATCGCGGCCGGTGAACGCATGCGCGACCCGGTATGGCGCATGCCGCTGTGGCGCCCGTACCTGCGCTATCTGACCAGCGGCATTGCCGACCTGGCCAACGCCGGCTCGCGCATGGCCGGCGCGGTCACGGCGGCGCTGTACCTGGAGCGCTTCGTGCCCGACGGCATGAAGTGGGCGCATCTGGACGTGTACGCCTGGAACGACAGCGACCGCGCAGGTCGTCCCGCCGGCGGCGAAGCCCTCGCGCTGCGCAGTGCGTACGCCATGCTGAAGGCGCGTTACGGCGGTTGACGAACGGGTCGTTTCGTATGCCGTGGGAGCGACGTAAGTCGCGAACTGGCTCCGACGCGGACTGCGAGGGTCGAACCCTGATGCTGCGCGACTTCCTTGATCGGATGACGTGCGATCGCGACTTACGTCGCTCCCACGGGGTCTCCTGATTCTTACAACCAGCCGCGCTGCCGCGCCAGCCGATAGGCTTCGATGCGGTTGGCGACGCCGAGCTTGCCGATCGCTTCGGACAGGTAGTTGCGCACGGTGCCCTGCGACAGGTTCAGCTGCCTGGCGATGTCGCCGGCCGACTGGCCCTCGCCGGCGAGACGCAACACCTGGCGCTCTCGGTCGTTGAGCGGATCGGCGTCGGACCAGGCTTCCAGCGCGAGTTGCGGATCGATCGCGCGGCCGCCGCGATGCACCTTGCGGAGCGCCTCGGCGAGGTCCTCGGCCGGTGCATCCTTCAGCAGGTAGCCCGACACGCCGGCATCCAGTGCGCGCCGCAGGAATCCGCCGCGCGCGAACGTGGTGACGATGACCACCTTGCACGCAATCCCATGCCGCTGGATGCGTTGTGCCAGCTCCAGTCCGCTCAGTCCGGGCATCTCGATATCGGTGACCAGCAGGTCGGGCGTCAGGCGCTGCAGCTCACGCCACGCCGCTTCGCCATCGGCGGCGCTGCCGACCACCTCGATGTCGCTTTCCATGCCCAGCAACGCGGTGAGCGCGCCACGCACCATGGCCTGGTCTTCGGCAAGGAGTACGCGGATCATCGGAACATCACGGTGGAAGGGGTGAACGTCACGCTACCAAATCATGCAGCGTCTTGGGAGTCGTCGCGTCCGTCGCCACGTGACGAAGCGGGAAGTTCCGATGTGGGAGCGACGTAAGCCGCGATCGCATGAAATCCGCGTCCAGGCGCCTCGCCATGTTTCCACACCTCTGAACCTCCGGGATGTTGCATCGCGACTTACGTCGCTCCCACACCTGTCTCTGCGCTCGCGGGCTGCCGCTCGACGGACGCCGCCGTCTCCCCCGACGGCAGCGGCATCGTGATCTCCACGCAGGTGCCTTGCCGCAGCGTGGAATCCACGCGCAGGCGGCCACCGCGCGACTCGACGCGCTCGCGCATGCCGCTCAAGCCATTGCCGGGCACCGCCGCACTGCCGACGCCGTTGTCGCGGATGCGCAGGGTGACGTGCTCCGGCGTGGCGGCCAGCACCACTTCCGCGATGCTCGCGCGCGCATGCCGCTGGATGTTGGTCACCGCCTCGCGCAGGCTCAGCGCAAACACGGTCTCCAGGTCGGCGGGGATCGCCACCTCTTGCGCGTCGTACCGCAGGGTGACGCCATCGGATTCCAGCAGCAGGCGCGCGGAGGCGAGCTCGGCCGCCAGTCCCGCCGCGCGGATGCCGGTCACTGCGCGGCGCACCTGCGCCAGCGCGTCGCGGGCGACGCGACTGACGTCGTCGATCTCGTTGCGGGCGGCCTGCGGGTCGCGCTCGATCAGGCGTCCCGCCAGGTCGGACTTCAGCGCCACCAGCGACAGCGTGTGGCCGAGCAGGTCGTGCAGGTCGCGGCCGATGCGTTCGCGTTCGGCGAGCGCGGCGAGGCGGCGCACTTCCTCGTGCGAGAGTTTCAGTTCGGCGCGCTTGCGCACCGTTTCGGACTGGAAGTAGTTGCCGGTGAACACCGCCACCGACACGATCGCGGTCACCACCGGCACGAACACCGGGAACCCCAGCCACGCCGCCATGCCGCAGTACGCGATGATCAGGAGGGCGAACACTTCCACCCTGACCCACATCGATCCCGGCAGCAGCGCGATGAAGGCCGCCGCGTAGATCACATAGGTGTTGGAAAAGGCGTTGAACGGCATCAACCCGTAGCCGAGTGCGGCGATGCCCAGCGCACACAGCACGCGCGTCATCGCGCTGCCGCGATACGCCAGGAAGTACATCGGCAGGAACACCGTGATGGACACCAGCGTCGGCCACAGGAACCAGCGCACGCCCTCGCCCCAGTCGGCATTGGACGGCACCAGCACCGGGATGAACAGGAACACCAGGTAACCCAGCAGGAAGATGGGCATCCAGCCCAGGCCGAGCGCTTCGGGGACCAGCCGATCGCGCAGGCGCGTCAGCGGTGCGATCAGGGATGAGGGCGGATGCTGCATGGACGACTCCTGGTGCCGGCGCGCCGGCTCACCGCACCAGGCGGCGGCGGGCCAGCACGAAGAACAGTGCGGTGATGGCAGCCAGCACGGCCACGTGCAGCGCCAGCGTACGCCCCGCCCCCACGCCGACGGCCTGCTGTGCGATCTGCGCCAGATGATACGCCGGCCATGCGGGCGCCAGCGTCTGCAGGATCGTCGGCAGCATCGCCAGCGGCACCCACAGGCCCGACAGGAACGCCATCGGCAGGTAGATCAGGTTGATCAGCGCCGGCGCGCCGCGGCCACCGACCAGCGTGCCCAGCCACAGGCCCAGCGCGCTGAAGGGCAACACGCCGACCAGGCACGTCGCCGCCCACGCGGCCCATTGCGCGGCCGACAGCTGCACGTGCGCCACGCCGGCCGCGAGCGCGGCGAGCAGCAGCAGGATGATCGCGGCGAACAGCAGCGCCATGGCCATCTTCGCGACGAGGTACGCGCCCGGCGGCATCGGCTGCGCGCGCTTGAGCGTCAGCAGGCCCTGCTCGCGGTCCATCGCGACGGTCACGCCGAAACCGAACAGCGCCACGCCGATCACGCCGAACACGCCATAGCCGGCCAGCATGTAGTGCGCAGCGACCGGTCCGCCCTTGCCGCCGAGCAGCACGCCGAACAGCAGGTAGAACACGGGCGGGAACAGCAGGCAGGGCAGCGAGAACGACGGTGTGCGCAGCAGGCGGAGGAATTCGTAGCGCGCTTCCAGCAGGTAGGCGCGCGTGGACGAGAACGGAACGGTGGCGACGGTGTCCATCAGGCGGCTTCCTTCTGCGTATCGCGGGTGAGGGCAAGGAAGGCTTCGGCCAGGCCGGCACGCTGCACCTCCAGGTCGGACAGCGCGGCATCTTCATGCAGCAGGCGCCGCACGACGGATTCGGCGGCGTCGGCGACGATGTCCAGGCGCGCGCCGTCGCGTTGCGCCAGCTGCACGCCCGGCCATGCCTGCACGCGCTCGGCCGGCAGCGCGCTGGTGCAGCGGATGCGGCGCTGGGACACATGGGCCCGGACCTGCGCGACGGTACCTTCCGCCACGATGCGCCCGTGGTTCACCACCACGACCCGATCGGCGAGGGCTTCGGCTTCTTCCAGGTAGTGGGTGGTCAACAAAACCGCGCACCCCTGCGAGCGCAGTTCGCGGATCGCCTTCCACAAGGTCTGGCGCGCATCGATGTCCAGCCCGGTCGTGGGCTCGTCGAGGAACAGCAGCGCCGGCCGCCCGCAGACCGCGAGGGCGAACTGCACGCGCCGCTGCTGGCCGCCGGAGAGCTGGCCGTAGCGACGCGCCATCAGGCCGTCCAGTCCGGCCAGCGCGACCAGGTCGGCGACGCTGCGGGGCTGCGGGTAGTACGCCCGCGTGAGGTCGAGCAATTCGCGGACCTTCAGCGTGTCGGGTACCGCCGCGGCCTGCAGCATCACGCCGGTACGCCGGCGTGCCGCCAGGTCCTGCGGCGGCAGGCCGAACAGGTCCGCCGTGCCGGCATCGGGCCGCTGCAGACCCAGCAGCAGGCTGATGGCGGTGCTTTTGCCTGCCCCGTTCGGACCGAGCAGCGCCAACACCTGGCCGGCGGGCAGCGCCAGGTCCAGGCCGTCCAGCGCCAGCGTCCTGCCGTAGTGGTGGCGCACGCCGCGCAGGCGGGCCAGGGGAAGGGACATCGTGCTTGCCACGTTCATGCGACGGTCTCGTCGGAGGGTGCGGCCATCGTGCCGCGGCATCGTCGCCGTGATGAGTGCAGGCCCTCAGGCGAATCAGGTGACAGGTGTCACTGGGATGCCACCGTCCATTGCCCCACGATGCATCCCGTGGAAGGCCCGGACCGGCCATCCCGGCACGAAGTGACTTCCGGCAACTAGGCTTCCGTTACCCTTGCTGGTCACACTTCCCCGCATTCACCGTCTGGATACGCATGAATACCTCTGCCGACCTGCTGAAGGAACTCCGCATCGATCGCAAGGCGCCGCCGCCGGAGCCCCGGGCGCGCCGCGGCCTGTGGATCACGCTGGGCGTGGTCGTCGCGCTGCTGGTGCTCGCCGCCGCGGGCTGGGGCCTGTTCGGCCGCGAGAAGCCGCTGGAAGTGCGCACCGCGTCCACCGTGGCACTGGGCAACAACGCCGCGTCCGCCTCGGTGCTGGATGCATCGGGTTACGTCGTCGCGCGCCGCATGGCGACCGTCTCCGCCAAGGTCACCGGCAAGGTGCAGGAAGTCCTCATCGAGGAAGGCATGCGCGTGGAAGCGGGCCAGGTGCTGGCGCGACTGGAACCGATCGACGCCGATGCCGACCGCGCCCTGTCGCAGAGCCAGTTGCAGGCCGCGCGCAGCCAGACCGGCGGCGTGCAGGCGCAGCTGGTCGAAGCGGAAGCGAACGCGCGCCGCCTCTCGTCGCTCGTCGCCCAGCAACTCGTGTCGAAGGCGCAGTACGACCAGGCCGTCGCGCAGCGCGACCTGCTGCGCGCGCAGCTGCTGACCGCCCAGCGCAACGAACGCACGGCCGCCGACCGGCTGAAGATCGCCGACATCGGCCTGGACAACACCATCGTGCGCGCGCCGTTCGCCGGCGTGGTGATCGCCAAGGCCGCGCAGCCGGGCGAAATCGTCTCGCCGCTGTCGGCGGGCGGCGGCTTCACGCGCACTGGCATCGGCACCATCGTCGACATGGAGTCGCTGGAAGTGGAAGTGGAGGTCAACGAGTCCTTCATCGGCCGCGTGCAGCCCAGGATGCCGATCCAGGCCACGCTGAACGCCTATCCCGACTGGCAGATCCCGGGCGAGGTCATCGCCATCATTCCCACCGCCGACCGCAGCAAGGCGACGGTCAAGGTGCGCGTGGCGCTGAGCGTGAAGGACCCGCGCATCGTGCCGGACATGGGCGTGCGCGTGAGTTTCCTGGAAGCCGCCAAACCCCAGCAGGCCGAACAGCCCAAGGGCGTGCGCGTTCCCGGCGCCGCCGTGGTCGAGCGCGAGGGCGCACAGGTGACCTTCGTGGTCGGCGACGACGACACCGTGCAGCAGCGCAGCCTGAAGGTCGCCGGCAAGCTGGGCGACGACGTCCACGTCACCGACGGACTGCAGGCTGGCGAGACCGTCGTGCTGGACCCGCCTGCCGAACTGAAGGACGGCGCCAAGGTCGTGCTGGCCGAAGACGCCGAGTAGACGATTCGCTGCGTGAGGATCTTCCTCGCGCGGCGAATCACCGGAGTATCCGCGCCGACCCACCGGCGCGTGTCGATCCCGGACGACCCCATCCGTCGTCCTGACAGACGGACCGTGTCCATCGAGGACCGGATCCGCCCTGTTCGAACCGCAGCATCGCCGTTCGCCTTTCCGCCTCCAACAAGGACCTTGCCGATGTCTTCCCTGGTTTCCATCCGCAACCTCACCAAGACCTACCAGCGCGGCCCCGAGAAGGTGCAGGTGCTGCACGGCATCGACCTGGACATTCCGCACGGCGACTTCGTCGCGCTGATGGGTCCGTCCGGTTCGGGCAAGACCACGCTGCTCAACCTGATCGGCGGTCTGGACACGCCCAGCGGCGGCGAGATCGAGATCGAAGGCCAGCGCATCGACCGCATGAACGATGGACAGCTCGCGCACTGGCGCAGCTCGCATGTCGGCTTCGTCTTCCAGTTCTACAACCTGATGCCGACGCTCACCGCGCAGCGCAACGTGGAGCTGCCGCTGCTGCTGACCAAGCTGGGCGGGGCGCAACGCAAGCGCAATGCGGAGATCGCACTGCAACTGGTCGGCCTGGCCGACCGCAAGTCGCACCGCCCGAACGAGCTCTCCGGTGGCCAGCAGCAGCGCGTGGCCATCGCGCGCGCCATCGTGTCCGATCCGACCTTCCTGATCTGCGACGAACCCACGGGCGACCTCGACCGCCAGTCGGCCGAAGACATCCTCAACCTGCTGCAGATGCTCAACCGCGAACACGGCAAGACCATCATCATGGTCACGCACGATCCGAAGGCGGCCGAGTACGCCACCCACACCATCCACCTGGACAAGGGCGAGCTGGCCGACGCTCCGGCCGGCGCGCACTGACCGGAGGCGGCCATGAAATATTTCTCGCTGATATGGTCGGCGCTGTTCCGCAGCAAGACGCGGACACTGCTTACCCTGCTCTCGGTGGTCGCGGCGTTCCTGCTGTTCGGCCTGCTGGATTCGGTGCGCGTGGCGTTCAACTCCGGCGGCAGCGTGGCCGGCGCGGATCGCCTGGTCGTCGCCTCGCGGCTGTCGATCACGCAGATGCTGCCGTACAGCCTGTCGGCCCGCATCGACGCAACGCCGGGCGTGAAGAAGAGCGCCTACGCGGCGTGGTTCGGCGGCATCTACAAGGACCCGAAGAACTTCTTCCCGAACTTCTCGGTCGGCCCCGGCTACCTGGACATGTATCCGGAATACATCATCGACCCGGCGCAGGTGAAAGCCTGGGAAGCCGACCGCACCGGTGCCATCGTGGGCGAGAACCTCGCCAAGCGCTTCGGATGGAAGGTCGGCGACACCATCCCGCTGCAGGCGACGATCTTCCCGCAGAAGGACGGCAGCAACGCGTGGCCGCTGACGTTGCGCGGCACGTTCAAGCTCGCCGACAGCAAGCGCAAGGGCGAAGAGAACCAGTTGCTGTTCCACTGGAAGTACTTCGATGAGGCCAACCAGTACGTCAAGGGCCAGATCGGCTGGTACATGGTGAAGCTGGACAACGTGAACCACGCGACGCGCGTGGCCAATGCGATCGATGCCATCTCGGCCAATTCGGCGCACGAGACCAAGACGCAGACCGAGCAGGCCTTCAACCAGTCCTTCGCCAAGCAGTTCGCCGACATCGGGCTGATCGTCACCGCGATCATGGCGGCAGTGTTCTTCACCCTGCTGCTGCTGACCGGCAACACGATGGCACAGGCGGTGCGCGAGCGCGTCCCGGAGCTGGCCGTGCTGAAGACACTGGGCTTCACCAACGGCACCGTGCTGGTACTGGTGCTGGTGGAGTCGGTCCTGCTGATCGTGCTGGGCGGCGTGCTGGGCATGGCGATCGCCTCGGCGCTGATCCCGGTGGTCAGCGGTGCCAGCAACGGCATGATCGCGCTGCCCACCATCCCGGCGCAGACCTGGGCCGTCGGCCTGGGGCTGATGGTCGCGATCGGGCTCATCGTCGGCGCCTTGCCCGCGACGCGTGCGATGCGGTTGAAGATCGTCGATGCACTGGCCGGCCGCTGACAGGAGACATGACATGAAGAAGCAATGGTTGGGCAACCTCATCTCCATCGTGGCGCTGGTCGTCGGCCTGGGCGTGTGGATCGTGCTGCCGTGGTTCGCGGTGCTCGGCATCGCCGTGGCGCTGGTACTGTGGCTGTTCCTCACCCGCAGCGGACGGCTGTCGCTGGAGGCCGCGAAGATCGGCATCGCCAGCCTGCCGCAGCGCTGGGGCGCGTCCTCGGTGATCGTGGTCGGCATTGCCGGCGTGGTGGGCGTGCTGGTGGCGATGTTGGCGA
Organism: Pseudoxanthomonas sp.; assembly: GCF_002863005.1. Taxonomy (GTDB): domain Bacteria; phylum Pseudomonadota; class Gammaproteobacteria; order Xanthomonadales; family Xanthomonadaceae; genus Pseudoxanthomonas_A. The sequence goes on along the minus strand of NZ_PKDG01000052.1, from coordinate 11,204 downwards.
TGGGCGAAGGCTTTTCGGCCACGCTGAAGCAGACCGGCGGCGAGGACACCGCCATCGTGCTGCGGGGCGGGTCGCAGGCGGAGACCAACTCGGTCATCAGTCGCGACCAGGTGCCGCTGATCTCCACGCTGGCCGGTGTCGCCAAGGGCAAGGACGGTCGCGCGCTGCTGTCGCCGGAACTGTCGCAGATCGTCAACCTGCCCACGGCGAGCACCGGCGAAGACGCCAACGCGCAGTTCCGTGGCGTCAGCGAGGCGGCGTGGTCGATACGTCCGCAGGTGAAGCTGGTCGAGGGCCGCAAGTTCAACGTCGGCGTGCGCGAGATCGTGGTCGGCCAGGGTGCGAAGGGCCAGTACCGCGGCCTCGACGTCGGCAAGACGCTGAAGCTGGGCAACCAGGAGTGGACGGTGGTCGGCGTGTTCGCCTCCGGCGACGCGCATGATTCGGAACTGTGGACCGATATCGACACACTGTCGTCGGCCTACGATCGCCGCGCCTACCAGTCGGTGACGGTGCGCACCGAAGGCAAGGCCGGCTTCGACCAGTTCAAGCAGGCCATGGAGAACGACCCGCGCCTGAAACTGGATGTACTGACCACGCGCGACTACTACACCAAGCAATCCACCGGCCTGAACACGCTGATCAAGGTGCTCGGCACCGTCATCGGCACCATCATGGCCATCGGTGCCGTGTTCGGTGCGCTCAATACCATGTACGCCGCCGTCGCCGGTCGAGCGCGCGAAATCGCCACGATGCGTGCGATCGGCTTCCGTGGGCTGCCGGTGGTGATGGCGGTGATGCTGGAAACCATGCTGCTGGCGCTGCTCGGCGGCGTGCTGGGCGGACTGATCGCATGGGGAGTGTTCAACGGCTACAGCGTGGCCACGCTGGGCAGCAACTTCAGCCAGGTGGTGTTCCAGTTCAAGGTCACGCCGGAACTGCTGTGGAGTGGCCTGAAGTGGGCGCTCGGCATCGGTCTGGTCGGCGGGCTGTTTCCTGCACTGCGCGCGGCGCGACTGCCGATCACGCAGGCATTGCGCGCGATCTGAGGCGGGTGACGGGGCGCCGGCGCTGGCCGGCGCTCTCCGCCGTCAGGGATCAATCCATCCGCGCGACACGGCAGCAGCCAGGTCGGCCGGTGTATCCACATCGAGCAACAGATCCGGCGCATCGCACGCGATCACGCCCACGCCCGCCGCGTTCAGCACGTCGCGCAGTCCGCGATCGCCCTGCAGGGTCCTGGCGGCACGCAGCATCGGGGCGGCGATGATCGCGGGGATGCCGACGCGATCGCCGAAGCGCGTCGCGGCCGATCCCGACGGCGCGCGATGCGAGGCTTCCCGCAATGCATGGAGGTGCGCGAGTTCGAGTGCGGGCTGGTCGCAGGTGAGGAACAGCGTCGCATGGGGATGCGCGGCAAGTGCATCCGCCGCCACGCGGACGCTCCCTGCCAGACCCTCGTCCCAGTGCGCATTGGCCACGCACGCCACCGGCAGGTCGTTGACGCACGCCGCGATGTCGCTGGCATGCGCACCGACGACGACCAGCACGCGCGAGGCGCCGGAGGCGAGCGCCAGTCGTGCCGCACGATGCACCAGCGTTTCACCCTCGCGCGTCAACAATTGCTTCGGCAGGCCCAGGCGCGCACTGCCTCCCGCGGCCAGCACGACCGCCGCATGCAGCGCGCTCATGCAGGCTCGCCGTGATGCCAGGCCTGCAGCTGCGCGGCGATACTCAGGGCGATCGCTTCAGGCCCCTGCCCGCCCAGTTTCAATCCGATCGGCGACCGCAGGCGCGGCGCCAGCAGGGCGTGCAGATGTGCGGGAAGTACCCGCAGCAGATCCTCGCGCCGCCGGACCGGGCCCAGCAGGCCGATGAAGGGAATCCGAGTGCCGGCCAGCGCCGCCAGGGCCTCGCGGTCGTGTTCGAAATGATGGTGCATCACCAGCGCGGCATCGGGCGCGGGCTCCAGCGCGGCGAGTGCGTCGTCCGGCGACAGGATGTGCCACGTATCGGCGATGTTGTCGGCGGGAATCCAGCGCGCGCGGCGCTCCACCACGGTGACATGCCAGCCCAGCTGGCGCAGCACCGTCACCAGCATGCGCGTTTCGGGGCCGGCGCCGAAGATCGCCACGCGTGGCGGGGGCGGCACGGTCACGTCGCCGGCGATGTCCGCATGCGCGGCAGGTGCCACGGGTAGCGTCCACCGCCGGTGTGTGTCGCCGGCCTGGGCCAGCACGTCGCCCTCGGCAGCAAGACACAGCGTCAGCGGGCCTGCGCCCTGCCACCACGCCTGCACCACCTGCGACCATCCCGGCAGGCGATCCAGCGGCAGCAGGGCCAGATGCAGGCGACCGCGACAGCCGACGGCCGACCCGGCGAAGAGGTCCTCGTCGTCGCGCGTGTCGATGTCCATCGCATCGAGATGGCCCTCGGCAACCGCATGGCGCGCACGACGCGCGATCTCCGGCTCCAGGCAGCCGCCGCTCAACCAGCCGGTCTGTGCATCGTCCGCGGCGAACACGGCCATCGCACCCTGCCGCACGTAGGTCGAGCCTTCCGTGGCGATGACCACGACCAGCGCACTGCTGTCGCCGGCCTCGCTGGCGCGCGCGGATACTTCCAGAGGATGGCGATGGACCGACATGCGCACCACGATGGCGCAAGCACGGGGGCGAAGGCAACGGTCCGCGCGCCGGCAAGGGCATCGGGCAAGCATGCCGCAGGATCGTGCAAGCCGCCGCGCACGCTTTCACTGGCACGCTACGGAGGCACGGAGTATCGTCGCCCAGTCCCACGCCGCCGCCAGGGAGTGACCATGAAGTTGAACGTCAACGGGTCGGAGCGCGAAGTCGACGCCTCCGATGACATGCCGCTGCTCTGGGTCCTGCGCGACCTGATGGGCCTTACCGGCACCAAGTTCGGTTGCGGCATCGCGCAGTGCGGTGCCTGTACCGTGCACGTCGATGGCTCGCCCCTGCGCGCCTGCGTGACGCCCGCGTCGGCGGTCGCCGGCAAGAAGATCACCACCATCGAAGGGCTGTCGGCCGATGGATCCCACCCCGTGCAGAAGGCGTGGGCGGAACTCGACGTGGTGCAGTGCGGCTACTGCCAGTCCGGCCAGATCATGTCGGCGGCGGCGCTGCTCGCGGTGGTTCCCGCACCGACCGACAGCGACATCGACCACGCACTGTCCGGCAACCTCTGCCGCTGCGGCACCTACCAGCGCATCCGCGCCGCCGTGCACCGCGCCGCCGAGCTGGGCAAGGAAGCCTGACCCCATCCCGCCGCGGCAGGCGATGCCGTGGTCCCGATCCGATGTTCGACGGAGGTCGTGTCCGTGAACCTTGAACTGAAATCCTCGCGCCGCGGCTTTCTGCGTTCCACCGCGCTCGTCGGCGGTGGCCTGGTCGTCGCCATCGCCGTGCCCGGCGCCCGCCGCTTCGCGTGGGCACAGGAAGCGCAACCCGCCGCCGCGGCCGCCTTCGCGCCGAACGCGTTCCTGCGCATCGCCGCGGATGATTCGATCACCGTGCTGCTCGCGCATGCCGAAATGGGCCAGGGCATCTGGACCACGCTGCCGATGCTGATCGCCGAAGAACTGGATGCCGACTGGTCGAAGATCCGCGTCGAACACGGTCCCGCCGACAAGGCGTACACCAGCCCGGTGTTCGGCATGCAGGGCACCGGCGGTTCGACCACGACATGGTCCGAGTTCGACCGCTACCGCCAGGCCGGCGCCGTCGCGCGCACCCTGTTGCTGCAGGCCGCCGCGGCACGCCTCAACGTGCCGCTCACCGACCTGCGCACCGAGAACGGCGCGGTGGTGTCGGGCACGCAGCGGTTGCGCTACGGCGAACTCGCCGATGCCGCCGGCAAACTGCCGCCGCCCGATCCGAAGACGCTGACGCTGCGCGAACCCAAGGACTGGAAGCTGATCGGCAAGGCGACCAAGCGCCTGGATACGCCGGAGAAGATCACCGGCAAGGCCGTGTTCGGCATGGACGTCCAGTTCGAAGGCCTGCTGACGGCGGTCGTGCTGCGCTCACCGGTGTTCGGCGGCCAGGTGAAGTCGTTCGACGCCACCGCGGCGCGTGCCGTGCCCGGCGTGCGCGACGTGGTGCAGGTGCCCAGCGGCGTGGCCGTGGTCGCCGAGCACTTCTGGGCCGCCAAGCTGGGCCGCGATGCGCTGCAGGTGGTGTGGGAGGCCGGCGAAGGCGCCAAGCTCGACAGCGCCACGCTGCGCCAGCAGTTCTCGCAACTGGCGACCGAGGACGGCCCGACCGCCGTACGCGCGGGCGATGTCGTGGCCGGCCTCGGCAAGGCCGCCAAGACCGTCGAGGCCGAATATGCCGTTCCCTACCTCGCGCACGCGGCGATGGAACCGCTGAACTGCACCGTCAAGATCGGCGACGACGGGTGCGACATCTGGTGCGGCACGCAGTTCCCCACGCTGGACCAGAACAGCACCGCGAAGATCCTCGGCATGCCGCCGGAGAAGATCCGCATCCACACGCCGTTCCTCGGCGGCGGTTTCGGTCGACGCGCCACGCCGGACTCGGACGTCGTGTCGGAAGCCGTGCACGTGGCCAGGGCCGCGAAGGCGCCGGTCAAGACGGTATGGACGCGCGAGGACGATACGCGCGGCGGCTACTACCGCTCGGCGTTCGTCGAGAAGATCAAGGTCGGCCTGGGCGAAGACGGCCTGCCGACGGCGTGGCACCAGGTGATGGTGGGCCAGTCGATCATGGCCGGCACGTTCATGGAAGCCATGATGGTCAAGGACGGGATCGACGCCACCTCGACCGAAGGCGTGGCGAACTCGCCGTACGTGCTGGGCACGCCGGCGCACCGTGTCGACCTGCATTCGCCCAGGACCGGCATTCCCGTGTTGTGGTGGCGCTCGGTGGGGCACAGCGTCAACGGTTTCGTGATGGAGAGCTTCGTCGACGAACTGGCGCATGCCGCCGGCAAGGATCCCGTCGAGTACCGCCGCGCCCTGCTGAAGGACCACCCGCGGCATCTGGCGGCGTTGAACCTGGCCGCCGAGAAGGCCGGCTGGTCCTCGCCCGCCGCGCAGGGACGCGGACGCGGCGTCGCCGTGCACGAGTCCTTCGGCAGCTACGTCGCGCAGGTCGCCGAAGTCTCCGTCGAGGACGGCCAGGTCCGCGTGCACCGCGTGGTCTGCGCGATCGACTGCGGCGTGGCGGTGAATCCCGGCGCCGTCGCGGCGCAGATGGAATCCGGCATCGTCTTCGGCCTGGGTGCGGCGCTGCATGGCGCGCTGACATTGAAGGAGGGCCAGGTGCAGGAATCGAACTACCACGACTACCGGGTGTTGCGCCTGCACGAAATGCCGAAGGTCGAAGTCCACATCGTGCCGAGCACCGACAAGATGGGCGGCGTGGGCGAGCCCGGCACGCCGCCGATCGCGCCGGCCGTGGCCAATGCCGTGTTCGCGCTCACCGGTCAACGGTTGCGCGAGTTGCCGCTGCGCCTGCCGACGCCCGCCTCCTCCACGCCCACTGCCTGAGGCCTGCCATGCGCATCCTGATGATGTCGTTGACCGTCCTTTTGCTCGTCGCGTGCAAGCCGCGTGTCAGCGAGGAACAGAAGGCGCAGGCGCTGACCGCCTTCGCTACCGTGGAAAAGGTGTTCCAGCACCCCCGTTGCAGCAACTGCCATATCCCGGGCGATGCGCCCCTGCAGTTCGATACGCAGACGCCGCATGCGATGAACGTCGCACGCGGACCGGAGGGCAAGGGCGCGCCCGGCCTGCCGTGCTCGACCTGCCATGCGGAACAGAACGCACCGGCGAGCTACGGCCCGCACGCACCGCCGGGGGCGCCGCACTGGCAGCTGCCGCCGCCCGACCACAAGATGGCGTGGATCGGCCTGCCGGCCGACCAGCTGTGCGCGATGATCCAGGACAAGAAGCGCAACGGTGGCCGCGACTTCGATGCGCTGGTCAAGCACGTGGCGGAAGACAAGCTGGTGTTGTGGGGCTGGAATCCCGGGGGCGAGCGCGCGCCGGTGCCGGTGCCGCACGATCAGTTCGTCGCCGCGTTCAAGACGTGGACGGCCGCAGGGGGTCCTTGCCCGGCGCCTGCGGCGAAGACGCCCGGCTGAATCAACGCCCCGGTGCGGTCGCCACGACCGCATCGCGGCGACGTGCGCGCCACAGGCCATCGGTCGCGAAGATCAACAGTCCCGTCCAGATGGCCGCGAACCCGATCGCGCGTTCGATCCCGAAGGATTCTCGGAACACCAGCACGCCCAGCAGCAGCTGGATGCTCGGCGCGATGTACTGCAGCAGCCCCACCAGCGACAGCGGAATGCGCCGCACGCCGTAGGCGAAGCCGATCAGCGGTACCGCCGACACCACGCCGCCGAACACCAGCAACAGGTCGTCCTTCCAGCCGTAGCCGCTGACGAAACCGCCACCGTGCCCGGTCTCGCTCCAGACCACGTAGGCCAGCGCGGGCAGGAACAGGTACAGGCTTTCGACCCCCAGCCCGGCGACGGGATCGACCGCGACCAGCTTGCGCACCAGGCCATACACGCCGAACGAGAACGCCAGCCCCAGCGCGATCCAGGGCGGCGCGCCGGCCTGCAGCGTCAGCCACGCGACGCCCAGCAGCGCGAAACCCACCGCGACCCATTGCGCCGGCGAGAGGCGTTCGCGCAGCACCAGCACGCCCAGCACCACGTTGATCAGCGGGTTGATGAAGTAGCCCAGGCTGGTTTCGACCACGTGGCCGGCGTTGACCGCCCAGATGTACAAGCCCCAGTTGAATGCGATCAGCAGGCTGCTGATGCCGAGCAACGGCACGGCGCGCGGCTGCGCGCGCACCTGCTGCCACCAGCGGCGTCCGTTCTTCAGCAGCAGCCAGCCGAGCACCAGCACGGCGCTCCACACGATGCGGTGCGCGATGATCTGGAACGACGGCACTGCCTTCAACAGGTGCCAGTACAGCGGCACCACGCCCCAGATCAGGAACGTGCCGGCGGTGATCGCCAGGCCCTTGCGATCGATCGGCGCCGCGCTCATTTCGCCTGCCGCGCGCGCGCCAGCGTGATGACCACCACGCCGGCCAGGATCACCGCCATCGCGCCCAGGTCGTGCGCCGTGAACGTCTCGCCGGCGATGAACGCACCCAAGGCGACCGCGATCACCGGATTGACGTAGGCGTAGCTGCCCACCAGTACCGGGCGCGCATGGTGCAGCAGCCAGACGTAAGCGGTGAACGCGACGATCGAACCGAACACCGCCAGATACGCGACCGCCAGGCCACCGCCGAGCGTCCAGTCCCCGGTATCGAAGCGCTCGCCGTGCAGCAGGCCTGCGGCCACCAGCATCACGCCTGCGGCGAGCATCTGCGCTGCGGCCGTCATGAACGGCGACGGCAGGTCGCGGCCGCGCGACCAGATGGAGCCGTAGGCCCAGGCGATCGGCGCGACCAGCAACAGCACCAGCCCCACCGGCGAACCGGTCAGCGAGCTGCCGGCGTTGAGCCACACGACGCCGGCGAATCCCACGACGATGCCCAGCCACTCGCCCTTCGTCGGATGCTGGCCGCGCATCGCGCCGAACAGGCCCATCCACAGCGGCATCGACGCCACCGCCACGGCCGCCAGGCCGGACGACACGGTCTGCTCGGCCAGCACCACCATGCCGTTGCCCATCAACAGCAGCAGCGCACCCATCACCAGCAGGTTCTTCCATTGCGCGCGCGTCGGCGGCGCGACACCACGCCAGCGCAGGAACAGGAACATCACCAGCCCGGCCGCGACGAAACGGCTGCCCGACACCATCAGCAGCGGCGGAAAGCCACCTTCCAGCGCGAAGCGGATGCCGAGGTAGGTCGAACCCCACACCACGTAGACGATGGCCAGGGCGATAGCGACAGCAAGACCGCCACGCGCGGGCGCGGCGGCGGGAACGGACGAAGTCATGGGGGAACCATGGGAAATGCGGCGTGGTGCAATTCTAGGCCAGTCGCTGTCACGCGACAGGCCGAAAGCGCCCTCGGGTCCTTGAAACCTTTCCGGACTGCCTTGAATTCCGCTCAACCCTCGACCCGGAAACCTGTAGGAGCGCCCAATGGGCGCGATGCTCTTGTTTCGCCAACCATCACCGGTAGAAGCATCGCGCCCATGCGGCACTCCTGCAGGACTTCCTTTCTTGCGGGCATCTCGCTATGCGAGAAAATCGGTGGATCAGCCGCGCTCTCGCGCCAGCAACTGCTGCTTGCGTGGCAATCCCCAGCGATAGCCTCCCGGCGAACCGTCGCCGCGGATCACGCGATGGCACGGGACGACCACGGCGATGCGGTTGTGCGCGCATGCGCTGGCTACCGCGCGTGCAGCACGCGGCGCGCCGAGCGATTGCGCCAGGCCGGCGTAGCTGACAGTGTCACCGGCCGGGATCTTCATCAGCGCCTCCCAGACGCGCTGCTGGAAGCCGGTACCGAGCAGATCCACCGGCACGTCCGCGTCGCCACCCGCCAACCGCTCCGCCACCGCGCGCAGGCGGGGCGCAAGAAAGTCGTCGCGGCCTGCTTCGACACGTTCGAGTTGCGCCAGCGGAAACTCTTCGCGCAGCCGCCGCTCCAGCGTCGCATCGTCGTCACCCAGTTCCACCGCGCAGATGCCACGCTCGGTGGCAGCCACCAGTGTGCGGCCAAGCACGGTATCGACCACGGTCCAGCGGATCGCCACGCCACGGCCTCCCGCACGGTATGTCGCGGGTGTCATGCCCAGTTTCGTCGCGCCCTGCTCGTACAGCCGCGAAGGCGAGCCATAGCCGGCGTCGTACAGCGCAGAGGTTACGTCGCTGCCCGTGCGCAACGCGTTCTTCAGCGTGCCGAGCTTCTTGCGCGCGAGGTACTCCGCTGGGCTCAGCCCGAAACGCGCGCGAAAACGTCGCTGCAGATGGGACGCGCTGACGCCCGTGCGTGCAGCCAGTTCGGACAACGAGGGGTCGCCTTCGTCGAGCAGGCGGCGTGCCGCTTCGACAGGATCGGCGGCGGAGGTGGAGGAATCGGAGGAAGGCAGTCGGCGCGGCATCGTGTCCATGCGCCCAGACTAGGGCGCACGCGGCGGTCGCGCTATCCGGATCTTGCGCTGCGCGCGCCGTGCAGCCGGAGGAGCGGGAAGTGGCCAGATGCCTGATCGACCGGCATTCGACCTCACGTCCCCGCCTCGCTCCTGCCCTATTGCGCCCAGCGACCCGGACCCGGCGAATCGGGCAGCACCTGCGCCGACAGTTTGCGGTCCTGGCCCAGGACGCTGATCGCGTCCGAAAGGATGGCGGCGGATTCGCGCAGCAACGGATCCGGACGCTTGTCGGCCAGCTTCTCGCGCTGCGCGTCCTTCACGATGTCGCGCTCGGACGCACCGAGACCGTCGTCGGCCAGGTCCTCGGCCAGCGGGTCCAGCGCCAGGCCCAATGCCTTGCGTTCGGCCTGCCGCTGCTTGCGCTGCTCGTCCTGGCGCTCGCGCTCAGCGCGGCGCTCGGCTTCATTGAGCGAGACGTACTTCTTGGCGGCCTCGGCACGGTACTGGGCCACGTCCTCGGACCACCACTGGAACTCCTTGTCCTTCGCCGAACGCGCAGCGTGCAAGGCCTCGAGACGCGGCAGCAGCGGCGCGAAGTTGCCGTACTGCGTGTGCGGGACGGCAGCGATGCGCGTCCACGGCAGCGCGTTGTCGTACGTGCTTTCGCCGTACTCGCTGGCGTCCACGCTCACGGGGAACGCGATGTCCGGGACGACGCCCTTGTGCTGCGTGCTGCCGCCGGCCACGCGGAAGAACTGCGCGATGGTCAGCTTCACCGAGCCGAAGCGCGGCGCTTCATTGGCGGGCCAGCGGTCCAGGTCGACCATGTTCTGCACGGTGCCCTTGCCGAAGCTGGTCTCGCCGATCACGAGGCCGCGCCCGTAGTCCTGGATGGCACCGGCGAAGATTTCCGATGCGGACGCGGAATAGCGATTGATCAGCACGGCCAGCGGACCGTCCCACGCGACACCGGTCTTGCGGTCGCTGTTGACGGTGACGCGGCCGCCGGACTCGCGCACCTGCACGACCGGGCCCTTGTCGATGAACAGGCCAGTGAGTTCCACCGCCTCGTCGAGCGAACCGCCGCCGTTGTTGCGCAGGTCCATCACCACGCCGTCCACGCCCTGCGTCTTGAACTGCGCGAGCAGCTTCGAGATATCGCGGGTCGCGGAGTTGAAATCGTTCGGGTTGCGCCGACGGCCTTCGAAATCCTGGTAGAACGCCGGCAGCTTGATCACGCCGATGCGGCGCGCGGGCTCGGTACCGTTGGCCGGCAGTACGATGGTCTCGGCCTTGGCTGCCTGCTCTTCCAGCTTGACCTTCTGCCGGGTGATGGTGACCTGCGCATGCTTGCCGTCAATGCCCGCTTCGGCTGGGATGTACTCGATGCGTACCTGCGTATCCTTCTTGCCGCGGATCTGCGCCACCACGTCGTCGATGCGCCAGCCGATCACGTCGGTCAACGGCCCCGACTTGCCCTGCCCGACCGCCACGATGCGGTCGCCGATCTTCAACTTGCCGCTCAGGTCGGCCGGGCCACCCGGCACGATCTCGCGGATCGCCACCAGGTCATCCTGGCGCTGCAGCACCGCGCCGATGCCTTCCAGCGACAGCGACATGGACTGGTTGAAATTCTCGGCGGTGCGCGGCGTGAAGTAATCCGTATGCGGATCGATCGCGCTGGTGTACGCGTTGAGGAACGTCTGGAAGACATCCTCGGTCTTGAGTTCGTTGATGCTGCGCTGGAGGTTGGCGTAGCGCTTGTCCAGCGTCTTGCGGATGTCGTCGGGCTTCTTGCCGGCCAGCTTCAGCCGCAGCCAGTCGTTCATCACCGATTTCTTCCAGATCCCGTCCAGGGCCTTGCCATCGGCGGCCCACGGTGCGTCTTCGCGGTCGTATTCCCAGCGCTCGCTGCCGGTGAAGTCGAAGTCCTGCTTCAACAGGGCGCGGGCGAAGGCGACGCGCTGGCCCACGCGCTGCTGGACTGCCCGTGGTGCGCCGCCCTGCGGGATGCGGCGCTCCAGCTCTGGCCCGGTGCACCGCCTCGTGCCCTCTGTGAGCCAGTAGAGCCTTCCCGGCACCTCCCGGCACGCATGGCACCACCACCGTTTGCGCTCCGCGCTAGCATCGCGGAGCGCGCCAGC
>NZ_PKDG01000025.1 GCF_002863005.1 Pseudoxanthomonas sp. | reverse complement strand
GGAAGCGGCCACGATGCGCGAAGTCTTCGCCCGCATCGACCGCGCCCTGTCGCGCCGCGCCGAGGCCGCCACCAAGGTGGTGCCGATCAAGGGCAAGTCGCGGCCGGCGGCGGCGTAAGCCCCAGTGCCGTTGTGAGGCTGTTGTGGGAGCGACGTGAGTCGCGAACGAATCTCCTCGTCGTCCATCGCGACTCACGTCGCTCCCACAGGCAGGTTCCATGACGACCATCGCCACTCCCCACACCAGCGCCCTCACCACCGAGCTGCGTTACCTCGCGCTCGGCGATTCCTACACGATCGGCGAAGCCGTGGATGAGGCAGGCCGCTGGCCGATGCAGCTGGCGCGCCTGCTGCGCATGGAAGGCGTGCTGGTCGGCGACCCGCGCATCATCGCCACCACGGGCTGGACCACCGACGAACTGGATGCCGCGATCACCGCCGCCGAGCCGCTCGGCGAACACGACTTCGTCAGCCTGCTGATCGGAGTGAACAACCAGTACCGGGGCCGCGGCGTGGAGGAATACCGCACCCAATTCGCCGCCCTGCTGTGGCGCGCGATCGGCTTCGCCCGCAATCGTCCGGAACGCGTGCTGGTGCTGTCGATCCCCGACTGGGGTGTCACCCCGTTCGCCACGCAATCCGGCCGCGATGTCGCGCAGATCGCGCGCGAACTGGATGCCTACAACCTCGCCGCGCGCGAGGTCTGCGCGCAACGCGGCGTCGCCTTCGTCGACATCACCCCGGTCAGCCGCGCGCGCGGCGCCGAACCGGCGATGCTCGCCGCCGACGGCCTGCATCCGTCCGCTGCCATGTATACCGAATGGACGCGGCTCGCGTTCCCGATCGCACATCATTCGCTCGTGTAGCGTGCGCCATGCGCACGACGCGTGGTGATTGCTCCACGCGCAGCTCTGAAAGATCCCTGCTTCGTGCGCGCGGCGCACGCTACATTCGCGTCGCGTTTGAGCCCCCTCTCCCACCGGGAGAGGGGTTGGGGTGAGGGTTGGCGGAGTGGTGATGGGTCGGCGGCACGCAGACCCTCATCCGGCGCTGCGCGCCACCTTCTCCCGGAGGGAGAAGGGTTTAGGGACCGCAGGCTGCGCGATCGCCCACGTAGCGTGCGCCATGCGCACGGCGCGGGGATCCATCGCTAACGCATAGACTTTCACCGTGCCATGACCGCCGCGCGTGAACCCGTCATCGCGGGTCGTGCGCACCGCGCACGCTACGCGGCCGCGATGTCCGTCATGGGTACCGGATCCGGTTCCGGCAACACGGTGCGATAGCCATGCGCGTCCAGCCAAGCCAGCAGCTGCGCCAGGATGGCCACGTTGTGGCCGTGCGCGGCGCCTTCATGCAGCAGCACGATGGCGCCCGGATGGATGTCGCGGGTGATCCGCGCCAGCACCTGGTCGGGTCGGCAGTTCACACCGTCGAAGCCGCGTGCACTCCATGCCACCCGCGCCAGGCCATGCCGCTTCAGCGCCAGGCCGACGAAGGGGTTGGTCATGCCCACCACGCTGCGGTACCAGCGCGGCGTGTGGCCGGTGATCGCGGTCAGGATGGATTGGTTGCGGCCGATCTCGTCTTCCAGCGCGCCCGGCCCCAGCCGCCAGAAGCGCGTATCCGGATGCGTGGCACTGTGGTTGCCGATGCCGTGCCCACGATCGCGGATGCCCTGGACCACTGCAGGGTGCGCCGCGGCGCGCTCGCCGACGAGGAAGAAGGTCGCCTGCGCGCGGTGACGGTCCAGCAGGTCGAGGATGGCAGGGGTGTCGGCCGAGGGACCATCGTCGATGGTCAGCCAGACCACGCGCTCGGCGGTGGGCAGGCGTGACAGCGCGGGACAGAAGAGCGTGGCACGCGGGTACAGCGTGGACCACACCACCGACAGATGGGTCGCCATCATCGCAGGCAGGCCGATCGTCCAGCCGTAGCGCCACCACAGCCAGGCCACGCCCACTTGCGACAGCGCCAGCAGGCCCAATATCAGTCCGGGACGGCGCGGCGGACGATGCAGTGTTCCTGTCGTGCTCATGCCCCATGATGCCACGGGGCGTAAAATCCCCGCTTCCACGCCCTCCTGCCTTCCGGTATCCGACATGTCCCTCGACCCCGCCTTGCGCTCGCGCATCGAATCCCTCCTGCAGTCCAACCGCGTGGTCCTCTTCATGAAGGGCCAGCCGACCATGCCGCAGTGCGGCTTCTCGGCCAAGGCGGTGGGCGCGCTGTCGGCGCTGGGCGTGGACTACGCCCACGTCAACGTGCTGGCCGACCAGGAGATCCGCGAAGGCATCAAGGCCTACGGCGACTGGCCGACCATCCCGCAGCTCTACATCGACGGCGAACTGGTCGGCGGCAGCGACATCATCGAGCAGATGACCAACTCCGGCGAACTGGCCTCGCTGCTCGGCCTGCAGGCCCCGGACCGTACGCCGCCGGCGATCACCATCACCCCGGCCGCCGCCGAGATGCTGCAGAACGCCGTGGCCGACGCCGGCGCGGGCGCTTCGCTGGCCCTGTCGATCAACGCGCAGTTCCAGCCGAATTTCCAGCTGGCCCAATTCGACGCCAACGCCATCGCCAGCGAATCCAACGGCGTGCGCGTGCAGTTCGACCTTGCCAGCGCGCGCCGCGCCGACGGCATCACCATCGACTGGGTGGACGACATCCGCGGCAAGGGCCTGGCCATCGACAACCCGAACGCGCCCAAGCCGGTGCAGGCGCTGTCGCCGATGGACGCCGATGCGAAGGTCCGCGCCAGCGAAGTACTGCTGGTCGACGTGCGTCCGGCCGATGAACGCGCCATCGCCTCGGTGAAGCTGCCGTTCAAGACCTTCGACGCCAACGGCCGTGCCGAGCTGGAAGCGCTGCCGAAGGACACGGCCCTCGCCTTCCTGTGCCGCAGCGGCGGCCGCAGCCAGCAGGCCGCGGAAGAGTTCCGCACGCTCGGCTTCTCGAACGTCTACAACATCACCGGTGGCATCAACGCCTGGGCCGACGATGTGGATGGCACGATCAGCAAATACTGATCCGCGCTCGCGGCAACCATGAAAAGGCGGGCCTCGGCCCGCCTTTTCTGTTTCCAAAGCCGTGGGAGCGACGTCAGTCGCGACCGAATACCTGTGCTTTCCCATCGCGACTGACGTCGCTCCCACAGATGCATGTCCAGACCGCTAACCGTGGAAGCCGCCACTGGCAAGGTAGTCGCGCTCTTCCTGCGTCGACACGCGCCCCATCGCCTCGTTGCGATGCGGGAAGCGCCCGAAACGTGCGATGAGGTCGTAATGCAGCTGGGCGTACTTCACGTACTCCTCATTGCCGACCGCACGGAACAGGTCCAGCGAACGCTGCTGGTCGTCCAGCGCCTCGGAATGCTCGTACGGCATGTAGAAGAAGATCTTCAGCGCCGGATCGACCTGCGCATCAAAACCGGCTTCGATGGCGCGCTCGGCGTAATGCCGCGCCAAACCGTCGGTCGCGTAGGAGTGCGCGCTCTCGCGGAAGCAGTTGCGTGGAAACTGGTCCAGCAACAGGATCAACGCCAGCGCGCCCTCGGCATCACCCATCCAGCCTTCCAGCTCGCGTCGCGCCGCGCGGAAGTGCACTCCGCGAAAGCGCTGGTCGAACTCGGCATCGAAGGCGTCGTCGTTGGCGAACCACTTTTCGCGGCCGGCGTTCTTCCAGAAGGTGATGATGTCGTTGGATTCGTTCATGGCGTTGTCTCCGGCTCGTATGAAGTATCAGGCTGCGGCGCCCTGCGTGCTCGGCCAGCAAACCAGAGAATGAAGCTACCGACCACCAGCAACGGAACACCGTAAACAAGGCCAACGTAGACCGCCGCCATCTGGGCGGTGCCTTCGAAGTCCTCCGGCGAGCGACCGAAGAACAGGATGGCGCACAGGGCGGAGACAAGCAGCGCCGCCGACACAGTCATCAATCCGATGACGCGCAGGGCGATGACCAGCCTCATGCGCCACCTCGGCGCGTCGCTGGACACGTTCATCGATCCGGAATGACATGCCCGATGCGCCACAGCACACCGGTCGGATCGATCAGGGTGAAGTCGCGGAGCCCCCAGGGCCGGTCATCTGCGGCGCTGAGGCGAACGGAGAACCGCTCGACAACACCCGACGCTTCGACGTTCCGGTGCCAGTCGTCCGCGCTCTCGACCAGCAGGTGCATCACGAAATTCTCCGCGTGCTCGCGCAGGTAGAACTGCGACAGCAGGAACGACGTCCTGCCATGCTGGACATAGGCCAGGTCGTCCGACTCCATCGATGCCTTGAAACCCAGCGCCTCGTAGAACGCGATGGACTCAGCCAGATCACGTGCGGGAACGAAGGCCTTCATTTCGATCGTTTCAAGGTTCATGCGGTCTGTCCTGAAGAGGCGCCCTCGAGGGAACCAAACGGCGGGTCAAGTGCGATCCTAGCCCGGCGTCCGCATCAACTCGCTCCATGACTGGCTCGCAGGAACAAGCCAGTACTGCTCGCATGTCCAGCTCCGGTTGTCCCAGCACACATGGATGGCGGGATGCTCGCAGCGGGACGCCCCCATCGCGGGGGTAACCATGTACTCACGTGATTCACCCGCGTCCAGACGCGCATCATGCGTCAGCACGACAGCGTTGTCGCCAAAATCGAGGTCAGGCCGCGGGACGCGCCGGGTAGTCGCATCCTGTTGCCAAACCAGGTCGTTGGTCCGTATCAACACCCTTCTGCGGGAATGATTGGTGACGACCACTGTTCCGCTTCCGGCCACTGCATCGACCTTGATCGCACTTACCTCGATGTCGGGTGGCATCCTGTCGTCGTGTCGTATCGATACACAGCCTGCCAGCACCATGCTGCCGGCAAGCAGCATTGTTTGCAGAGCCGACGGCCTGCACACCAGCGTGGCCATCCCGTTATTCGTCAAACCGAAGATGCCGAACCGACTTCCCGTTCCGCCGGATCAGCTTCAACGCCTCGATCCCCACGGTGATGTGGTTCTCCACGAACGACGAGCTGACCTTCGCGTCGCTGGCCTCGGTCTTCACACCTTCCGGGATCATCGGCTGGTCGCTGACGAGCAGCAATGCGCCCACGGGAATGCGGTTGGCGAAGCCGGCGGCGAAGACGGTGGCGGTCTCCATGTCGATGGCCATGCAGCGCATCGCGCGCAGGCGCTCCTTGAACGCCGTGTCGTGTTCCCACACACGGCGGTTGGTGGTGTAGACGGTGCCGGTCCAGTAGTCGTGGCCCAGGTCGCGGATCATCGTCGACACTGCGCGCTGCAGGGCGAACGCGGGCAGCGCCGGCACTTCCGGCAGCAGGTAGTCGTTGCTGGTGCCTTCGCCGCGGATGGCCGCGATGGGCAGCACCAGGTCGCCCAGCTGGTTCTTGCGCTTCAGGCCGCCGCACTTGCCGAGGAACAGCACCGCCTTGGGCATGATGGCCGACAACAGGTCCATCATCGTCGCGGCGTTGGGGCTGCCCATGCCGAAGTTGATCATGGTGATGCCGTCGGCGGTTGCGCTGGCCATCGGACGGTCCAGGCCGACGATGGGAGCACCGGTCAACTGCGAAAACACATTGAGGTAGCCGCCGAAATTGGTCAGCAGCACATGCTCGCCGAACTGGTCCAGCGGCACGCCGGTGTAGCGCGGCAACCAGTTGTCGACGATCTCGCTCTTGTCCTTCATGGAAACCTCTTTTTCTTGTTGTTGTGGCGCGATTCTGGCACGACTGCGACACACGCACTTGGCAAGGCGCGGCGCGGCCGGTTAGGTTTCGGGTCTCATCCGGGGGATACACGATGCGAATGACCTTGTTGGCCGGGCTGGTCCTGGCTGCGCTGGGCGCCGGCGCGCACGCCGCCACGCCCGCGTCCCGCTTCACGCAGGACCCTTACCCCAGTACCTACCGTGCCCTCGCGTCCGGGCCGGTGCTGTTGGCCAACGCCACCGTGCTGACCGGCACCGGCGAGCGCCTGGACGGCGCCGACGTGCTGCTGGCCGACGGCAAGGTGGCGGCGGTGGGCCGCGGCCTCTCCGTGCCCGAAGGCGCCACGCGCGTTGACGCGACCGGCAAGTGGGTAACTCCGGGACTGATCGATGTGCACTCGCACCTGGGCGTGTATCCCAGTCCGGGGGTGAAGGCGCACAGCGACGGCAACGAGGCGACCGCGCCGGTGACCGCGAACGTGTGGGCCGAGCATTCGATCTGGGCACAGGACCCGGGGTTCCACACCGCCCTGGCCGGCGGCATCACCTCGCTGCAGATCCTGCCCGGCTCAGCCAACCTGGTCGGGGGCCGCGGCGTGACGCTGAAGAACGTGCCGTCCACCAGCTACCAGGGCATGAAATTCCCGGGTGCCCCGTGGGGTCTGAAGATGGCCTGCGGCGAGAACCCCAAGCGCGTCTATGGCGGCAAGGCCGGCCCGTCCACGCGCATGGGCAACGTGGCCGGCTATCGCGCCGCGTTCATCGACGCCAGTGAATACCTGAAGAAGAATGCGCCCAAGCCGCAGCAGCCCAAGAAGAAACGCTGGTGGGAGCGCGCCAGCGGCGGCGACGGCACCGACAGCGGTGGCGATGCCGGCGGCAAGCGCGACCTGAAGCTGGACACGCTGGCCGGCGCGATCAACGGCGAGATCCTGGTGCACATCCACTGCTACCGCGCCGACGAGATGACCACGATGCTCGACCTGGCGAAGGAATTCGGCTTCAAGGTCGCTGCCTTCCATCATGGCGTGGAGGCGTACAAGATCGCCGACCGGCTGGCGCAGGAGAACGTCTGCGGCGCGCTGTGGGCCGACTGGTGGGGCTTCAAGATGGAGGCCTTCGACGGCATCCAGGAGAACATCGCACTCGTCGATCGCCCGGCGAACGGTTGCGCGATCGTGCATTCGGATTCGGACGAAGGCATCCAGCGCCTCAACCAGGAAGCGGCGAAGGTGATGGCGAACGCGCGCCGTGCCGGCATGGGCGATATCGCGCCAGAGCGTGCGATCCGCTGGGTCACCAGCAACGCGGCGAAGTCGCTGGGCATCGCCGAGCGCACCGGCACGCTGGAGACCGGCAAGATGGCCGACGTGGTGGTGTGGAGCCAGAATCCCTTCAGCGTGTACGCGAAAGCCGAGCAGGTCTACATCGACGGCGCCCGCATCTACGACCGCAACGACCGCAGCCGGCAACCGGTGTCCGACTTCATGCTGGGCCAGGAGGTGCTGCCATGAAGCGCATCAACGATCTCTCCTCCCGTCATTCCGGCGCAGGCCGGGACCCAGCGACGTTCGATGGGCTCCGCGACACTTGCAGCAAGAGACACTGGGTCCCGGCCTTCGCCGGGATGACGGTGAAATCGCTTGTCGTCGCGATAGCGCTGGCGTCCACGTCCTTCGCAGCTCTCGCCCAGGATGTCCTCATCCGCAACGCCACCGTGCATACCGCCGGTGCGCAGGGCACGCTGAAGAACGCGGACGTGCTGGTCCGCAACGGCGTGGTACAGGCAGTCGGCAGCGGGCTTGCGACGCCGGCCGCCGCGACGGTGGTGGAGGCGAACGGCCGGCCGCTGACGCCGGCGTTGTTCGGCGGCATCACCGAGATCGGTGTGGAGGAAGTGTCGGGAGAATCGGCGACTGCGGATTCTGCGGTGACGCTGGAAGACCAGCCGATGCGTCCCGAGTTCGACGTCACGCTGGCGTACAACCCGGCATCGGTGGTGATTCCGGTGGCGCGCGTGGAAGGCATCGGCTTCACCCTGCTGGGCGCATCGACCGGTGGCTCGTTCATCGCAGGCCAGGGCGGCGTGATGCGGCTGGATGGCAGCGCGGACCCGGTCGGCCCGCGTGCGTTGTTCATCCGGCTGGGCGGAGGCGGCGCCGCCGACCTGAGCGGCAAGTCGCGCGCGGCGCAGTGGATGCTGCTCGACCAGATGGTGGCCGAGGCGCGCGGCCGCGTGCCGGTGGATTCGCCGCACGCGCTGCTCACGCCCGCCGGCCGCGCGACGCTGGCGCGTTACCTCGCCGGCAACGGCCGCATCGTGGTGCAGGTGAACCGCGCGGCGGATATCCGCCAGCTGTTGCGCTGGGCGCAGCGCGAGAACGTGCGCCTGGCCATCGCGGGCGGTGCCGAAGCGTGGAAGCTGGCGCAGCCGCTGGCGCAGGCGAAGGTGCCGGTGTTCGTGGATGCACTGGCCGACCTGCCGGCGGACTTCGACCAGATCGGTGCATCGCTGGAGAATGCAGCGCGACTGTCGGCAGCGGGCGTCGAGGTGGGGTTCTCCCAGGTGGGCGAATCCCATAACGCGCGCAAGAACCGCCAGCTCGCGGGCAACGCGGTGGCCAATGGGTTGCCGTGGGAAGAGGGCCTGGCGGGCCTGACGCGCGTACCGGCGGAAAGCTTCGGGGTGGGCGACCGCCTGGGCAGCATCGCACCCGGCAAGCTGGCGGACCTGGTGCTGTGGAGCGGCGATCCGCTGGATGTGTCGAGCACGGCGTCCCAGGTATGGCTGGGCGGACGCGCGATGCCGATGCGGTCGCGCCAGACCGACCTGCGCGACCGTTACCTGCAGCAACCGGGTCCGCTGCCGCGCGCCTACGCGAAATAGCGCGCCGCGGGCGAGCTCACTCCACGCGGGCGCCTTCGGGTGCCCGCGTGCCGTGTGCGGGCAGGCCCACGGCGCGTTCGTCCATCACCTGGTCGCCGCCGGCCCGCTTCGCGACATACATGGCGTGATCGGCACGGGCGATCAGCGATGCCACGGTATCGCCATCGCGGGCCTGCGCGACGCCCAGGCTCGCCGTAAGCGCGACGTCGACGCCTTCCACCGTGGCGCAGTCGTGGCGGATGCGCGTCGCGACCTGTTCGCCGATGCGCGTCGCGGCCTGCAGGCCTGCGCCCGACAGCACCAGCACGAACTCCTCGCCGCCGAGTCGACCGAGCTGGTCGCCGTACTGGAACTGTTCGCTGACCGCACGCGCCACGGCACGCAGGCACGCGTCGCCCAGCGCATGGCCGTGGCGGTCGTTGACCTGCTTGAAATGGTCCAGGTCGATGAAGAGCAGCGATACGGGGATCTGTTCGCGCTGCCGCGCGATCAGCGCCCAGTCGAGACGGTGCTCGATGGCGCCCCGGTTGAGCACGCCGGTCAGGCCGTCGCGCTCGGCGTGCGCCTTGGCGCTGTCGCGCTCACGGCGGACGGTCAGCATGCGGTGCGCCAGGCCCAGGCCCAGCGCCACCGCGGTGAATGCCAGCCACCAGGGAATGCCGTATTCCAGCCACGGCCCCGCGCGCTCGCCGGCGCTGAAGCGCAGGGCCCGCACCATGGTGAACGCGAGCAACGGCAACCACGACAGCAGCACGATGCTCGCATGGCGCTCGCCCCGCCACCATGCCACCAGCAGCGTGGCGAGCGTGACCAAATTGGTCAGCAGGAACAGGGCATTGGCCACGTTCGGGAACCAGCGGTCGTCGGCCGGCCACGGCGACGCGAGCAGCACCAGCGTCAGCGTGCAGCCGTACACGCCGACCAGCCGCATCAGCCAGGCCAGCCGCGGTGCCGCGCGCCGCAGGTTGGCGTAGTCCTGCCACAGGTACACCATCAGGATGGTGGCGAGCGTACCGATGGTCCAGATGCCCTGCGCACCGAAATGGCGCAGCAGCGACAGGCCCGGCCAGGCATAGGCTTCGCCATACGAACACAACACGTACAGCAATTGCAGCAGCATGGCGCCGGCATAGAGCAGGTAGACGCGCTCGCGCAGCACCAGCCAGAACAGCAGCACCGCCAGCGCGACGCCCAGGGTCATGCCGACCGCCGGCAGCAGCAGGCGCACGTGCCAGAGATCGGCGGCGGCGTAGTCGGAGCGGGCCTCGACCGCCACCTGCATCGGATAACGCGCGCCTTCCACCGTCACCTCGACCGGGCCTTCACGCGCCAGCGGGAACACCAGCGCGCGCCGGCTGTACTCCGGATCGAGCCCGGGCTGGAAGAGGTCCTGCGTGCGGGGCGCCGCATCGCCCGGTGCGCGCACCGTCACGCGCGCGTTGTAGGGGTGGTAGATCACCAGCAGCGGCTCGGCGATGCCGTCGCGCGGATATACGCGCCAGTGTCCGTTGCCGATCACGCGCACGGAAGCATCGCCGCTGTCGAAGCGACGTTCCGAAAACAATCCGGCGCGCTGTCCGGCCTGCTGCTCCAGCGTGGATGGCTGGAGGCGATCGATGCGCGCGATGTTCTCCCCGTGCGCGCCCACCGGCAGCAGGGCGAGCAGCAGCAGTAACCACCCCTGCTGAGTCATGTTGCCCCTTCCCTACGTGCCGAGTGTCGGGCGGGGCCTGACCCGGGACAAGCCCATCTCGCGTGTTTATGTGACTTTGATCACACTCTTTGTGCGTCGAGGGCCTCGCCATGAACCTGACGCGGCACCCGTTTTCCCGCGCCCCTCACCTCACAAAAAGGTGACACACCGCACACTTCATGCGTTTATCCGGCGACTTGCCCGCCGTTCTCCGCTAGTTTTCCGGAGATAAGTACAAATGCGACGATGCCGGGAGGGGCTAATGCGCATTGGGATAGTCGTCGATTCGGCGTGCGACCTGCCGCTGGAGTATCTGGAACAACACAACATCGTGATCCTGCCGATCACGGTGCGCATCGGCGAAGCCGTGCTCGCCGACCATCGCGACGAGCAGGCCACGCTGAGCTTCCTGCACGCGCACGTGGCCGAGCGCGGCCATGAAGCCGAGACCACGCCGTTCACGGTCAACCAGATCCGCGACCTGTTCTTGGGCCGGCTGGTGATCGACTACGACCACGTCTTCTGCATGACGATCACCAAGACACGGTCGCCGATCCACGAGAACGCGATGCAGGCCAGCTTCGCCATCCTCAACGACTACAAGCCGGTGCGGCAGGCCGCGGGCCACAATTCGCCGTTCGCGCTGCGCGTGATCGACACCCAGAACCTGTTCGCCGCCCAGGGCATCACTGCCGTCGAAGCCGTGCGCATGCGCGACGCCGGCGCCAGCGTGCAGCAGATCCGCGTGCGCCTGGAGGAACTGGCCAACCACACGCACGGTTACATGATCCCGCGCGACCTGTACTACCTGCGCAACCGCGCGCGCACCAAGGGCGACCGCAGCGTGGGCCTGCTCAGCGCGGCGCTGGGCAGCGCGCTGGACATCAAGCCGGTGCTGTACGGCCATGCCGGCAACACCGAGCCGGTCGCCAAGATCAAGGGCTTCGAGAATGCGGTCGAACAGATGTTCAAGTTCACCGGCAACCGCGTCATGGCCGGCCTGATGACGCCTACCGTATGCCTGAGCTACGGCGGCGAGCTGTCCGAACTGCGCGCGCTGCCGGGCTACCAGCGCCTGCGCGACATCTGCGAGAACAACAAGGTCGAGGTGTTCGAAAGCGTCATGAGCCTCACCGGCATGGTCAACGTGGGCAAGGGCGCCGTCGTCGCCGCCTTCGCCGCGCCGCCGGCGCCGTTCAAAGTCGCGTAACGGCCGGCTAACGCGCCGTGGATAACGCTATGCCCCACGTTTCTACCGGGGGTGCCATGGCCGTTCGTTACTACATCAGCCTGCCCGATCCCGGCCGCGCACGCGGCGGCGATCCGGCTTTCAGTTTCGATGCGCACGGTGCGGACGAATTCGCCGCGCAACTGCAGCACGCGCTGCGTACCAGCAGCCTGTTCGAGCGCTGGCGCGCGCGCCAGGAAGAACCCGATGAAGTCGATCCCGGCCTGGGCGTGGTCGACGACGGCGCGACCGTCCGTGGCCAACAGGACGACCTGAGCATCCTGCTGGTCGCCACCTCGTCCATTCCCGGACAGGTGCTGAAGCACCGCCTGCGCCTGTTGGCGGGAAGCGCCTGGGAGTTGCGCGACGTGTCCGCGGCCTGATGGCCGAACGCCTCCCGATACTGCTCGCCTGGAGTGGCGGCAAGGATGCAGCCTGGACCCTGCACGTCCTGCGCCAGCGCGATGACGTGGACGTCGTCGGGCTGCTGACCACGCTGACGGACCATGACCAGCGAGTCTCCATGCAAGGGATCCGTCGCACCGTCCTGCACGCGCAGGCGCGGGCGAGCGGCCTGCCGCTGATCGAAGCGATGATTCCCGCGCGGTGCACGAACGAAGACTACGCACGCGCGATGGCCGCTGCGCTGGCGGACGCTTCGCAACGCTGGCCCGGCCTGCGAACGATGGCGTTCGGCGACCTGTTCCTGGACGACGTCCGCGCGTACCGCGTGCAGAGCCTGGGCAAGATCGGCTGGGACGTGCTGACGCCGCTGTTCGGGGCGGATACGGCAGCGCTGGCACGCGAGATGATCGGTGGCGGCCTGCGCGCCGACCTGTGCTGCGTGGACACGCAGCAACTGGATGCACGCTTCGCCGGCCATGCCTTCGACCGTGCATTGCTTGACGCGCTGCCGACCGGCATCGATCCCTGCGGGGAGAACGGCGAATTCCACACCTGCGTCTCGGCCGGTCCGATGTTCGACGCGCCGCTCCTCCTGGCCCAGGGCGATACCGAACTGCGCGACGGGCGCTTCGCCTTCACCGATTACACGTAGCGTGCGCCGTGCCAACGTGGCGCGTTGGTGGATCCCCACGGTCGTGCGCACGGCGCACGCTACGCGCATCGTAGGGCCTTGGCCCACCATCATCGCAGGCACGCCAAAGACCTCGACGGCGGGCTTGAGCCCGCCTACGCGCACGAGGCGTTTCGGGTGGCGCGCGCTCTGCTCACCGATGACGTAGCGTGCGCCGCGCGCACGTGGGCGCAGTGTCGGATCATTGCGGTCGTGCTACGCATTGTAGGGTGGGCCTTGGCTCACCGTCGCCATCACGGGCGCGCCAATGGCCTCGACGGCGGGCTTGAGTCCGCCCTACGCGTCGAGCGCCTTTGCGTGGTAGGCGATGTGCTCGCCGATGAAGCTGGCGATGAAGTAATAGCTGTGGTCGTAGCCGGGTTGCAGGCGCAGCGTCAGCGGATGGCCTGCGGCGTCGGCGGCGGCCTGCAGCAGCTCGGGCTTCAACTGGACATTCAGGAATTCGTCCGCATCGCCTTGGTCGACCAGCAGCGGCAAGCGTTCGGAGGCATCGCGGATCAGTGCGACGGCATCGTAGTGCTTCCACGCATCGCGGTCGCTGCCGAGATAGGCGCCGAACGCCTTTTCGCCCCACGGTACCTGCGACGGCGCGACGATCGGCGAGAATGCGGACACGCTGCGGTAGCGGCCGGGATTCTTCAGTGCGACGGTCAACGCACCGTGCCCGCCCATCGAGTGTCCGCTGATCGCGCGCGCATCGGTGGCCGGGAAATTCGCTTCGATGAGCGCTGGCACCTCGTGGACCACGTAGTCGTACATGCGGTAGTGCGCTGCCCACGGGGCCTGCGTGGCATTGACGTAGAAGCCAGCGCCCTTGCCGAGGTCATAGCCGTCGGCATCGGCGACGTCGTCGCCCCGTGGACTGGTATCCGGCGCGACCAGGATCACGCCGTGCTCGGCGGCGTAGCGCTGCGCACCGGCCTTGGTGATGAAGTTCTGCTCGGTGCAGGTCAGGCCGGACAGCCAGTACAGCACCGGCAGCTTCTGCGTTCCCGCCTGCGGGGGCAGGTAGACGGCGAAGCGCATCGTGCAACCGAGGGTGCGGGATGCGTGTTCGTAGACGTCCTGCCAGCCGCCAAAGCAGGCGCGGTGCTCAATGCGCTGGATCGTCATGTCAGGCCACGTCCTTTGCGGGTGCGAGACGGATCTCGAAGGTCTTCAATGCAAGCGCATCGCCTTTCGTCTCGATGCGCGATGCCTCGGCGAGTGCGCGGATCCTGGATGCGTAGAACATCTCCGGCAGATCCTCGTACTCGTCCGGAGCCGCGATCATGACGCCTGCGGTGATGAACCCCGCTTTCTTCCAGTCCCGACCCAGCGACGAAAGGATCGCCCGGTCGATGTTCTGCAGGTCGTGCTCGCCGAGGCGCGCGATCGCATCGCGCGCATCATGATCGAAGGAGTCGTCCATCGTCGCGTCCGGCATGGCGTCCAGGGTCGTCTTCTGCAAGGACATCGTCATCTCAGTAGTGCACCACGCTGCGGATGGACTTGCCCTCATGCATCAGGTCGAAGGCCTCGTTGATCCCGTCCAGCGGCATGGTGTGGGTCACGAACGGCGCGAGTTCGATATCGCCCTTCATCGCGTCCTCGACCATGCCCGGCAGCTGCGAGCGACCCTTCACGCCGCCGAACGCGGTGCCCATCCATTTCCGTCCCGTCACCAGCTGGAACGGACGCGTACTGATCTCCTGCCCCGCGCCGGCCACGCCGATGATGACGCTCTGGCCCCAGCCACGGTGCGCGCATTCCAGCGCTGCGCGCATGACGTTCACGTTGCCGATGCACTCGAAGGAATGATCCACGCCCCATCCGGTCATCTCGACGATGACCTGCTGGATCGGCTTGTCGGAATCCTTCGGATTGACGCAGTCGGTGGCACCGAACTGTTTTGCCATCTCGAACTTCGACGGATTGGTGTCGATGGCGATGATGCGGCCGGCCTTGGCCTGGCGCGCGCCCTGGATCACGGCGAGGCCGATGCCGCCCAGGCCGAACACGGCCACCGAATCGCCTTCCTGCACCTTGGCCGTGTTGTGCACGGCGCCGATGCCGGTGGTGACGCCACAGCCGAGCAGGCAGACGTGCTCCGGGTTCGCGTCGGGATTGATCTTGGCCAGCGAAACCTCGGCGACGACCGTGTACTCGCTGAAGGTCGAGCAGCCCATGTAGTGGTACAGCGGCTGGCCTTCATAGGAAAAACGCGAGGTGCCGTCCGGCATCACGCCCTTGCCCTGCGTCGCGCGCACCGACGTGCACAGGTTGGTCTTGCCGCTCTTGCAGAACAGGCACTCGCCGCACTCGGCGGTGTAGAGCGGGATGACGTGGTCGCCCGGCTTGACGCTGGTGACGCCTTCGCCGACCTCGACCACGATGCCGGCACCTTCATGGCCCAGCACGACGGGAAACAGTCCCTCCGGATCCTCGCCCGACAGCGTGAACGCATCGGTGTGGCAGACGCCGGTGTGGGTGATCTTCACCAGCACTTCGCCCTTCTGCGGCGGGGCGACGTCGATCTCGACGATCTTCAGCGGTTCGCCTGCGGCGAAGGCGACGGCGGCACGGGATTTCATGGTCAGTCTCCTGCGAGAGGGGGGATTTTTTACAGGAGCGGGCCATGCCCGCGATGCGTTTCCCGACCTTGGCCGAGGAGCATCGCGGGCATGTCCCGCTCCTACTTCAGATAGGACCGCACCAGCGCGACGGCGGCATCGATGCCGGCCCCGCGCTGTTCGGGCGTCGACGCGGGATGCGCGAATTCCTCGCGCAGGTGGCTTTCCAGGATTTCGGACATCAGTCCGTTGACCGCACCGCGCACCGCCGCGAGCTGCTGCAGGACCGGCGCGCAGTCGGCACCCTCCTCCAGCGCGCGCTCCAGCGCATCCAGCTGGCCGCGGATGCGCTTGACGCGCGTGAGCGCTTTCTTCTTGTCGGCGGGCGAATGCGGCATGGCGATGGCAGCCTATAGTGGGGGGGAGTATAAGCCGGGCCGTCCGTCGGGCCAAGGTGGCGAGCCGGCCGATCCGGTCCGGCCGGCGCGTGTCCGCTGGGGAGGCCTTCCTTCGCATACCTCCCCATCGCCCACTCCAGGAGCCGCCCCATGCGCCGCCCCCCGCTGACACTCGCCCTCGCCACGGTACTGGCCATCGCCCTGCCTGCCAGCAGCGCACCGCCCGCCGGCCCTGAAACGCAGGTCTGGATCGATGTCGCCACCCACTCCATGGCGGGCATGCCCGATCTCGGCGCACTGGGCGGACTGGCCGGCCGCATGATGGGGGGCGAGAAGGGTCCGCAGGCCTATCCGCAGTCGCGGAACATCCCGGCCACCCAGGGCCACGTGCTCGACATCGCGCTGTACAACCGCCTCAAGCCCGGCGTGCCTGCCGAGCAGGCGGTGCCGGCGGGACTGGGCGTGGGCAAGTCGCTGTCGCTGCTGCCGCCCCCGCCCGGCAAGGACGTCGAAGACCCGAAGAATCCCGAGATGCATGACATCGAAGTGACCATCCGCCAGTACTGGGGGTGCGGCGCGACGGTGCGCCCGGGCCAGCCGAAGGTGATGACGCTGAAGGTAAAGAACGGCCAGTTCCAGC
This sequence comes from Pseudoxanthomonas sp., assembly GCF_002863005.1. Taxonomy (GTDB): domain Bacteria; phylum Pseudomonadota; class Gammaproteobacteria; order Xanthomonadales; family Xanthomonadaceae; genus Pseudoxanthomonas_A. Next base: position 120,658 of record NZ_PKDG01000025.1, on the reverse strand, counting down.
AGGACGGCGCGCTGGCACCCGGCCTGTTCGTTCCCGATCGCGACGTCGACGTCACTCCCGGCTACGCGCTGTGGCCCAACCTGAAGAACAACCGACGCGTCGGCGAACGCTCGTCGCTGGTCGGCCCGCACCGCATCAGCGGTGAGGGCGTGCCGGCCTCGCTGCAGTTCGAGCTGGGACAGAACGCTGACTTCATGCCGAAGATCGCGCTGCAGACGCGTGGCGAACTGACGGACAGCATCGCCCTGAGCTGGCAGCCTGTGGATCGCGCCAGGGCTTATTTCCTCAACGCGATCGCCATGCAGGACGAACGCAACTTCACCGTGTGGAGCAGCGCAGAGGTACCCGGCGCCGGCCACGAACTGGTGAACTACCTGACCGGTTCGTACATCGACAAATGGTTGAAGCAGAAAGTACTGCTGGCACCAGGCGCGACCAGCTGCGCGGTGCCGCAGGGCATCTTCAAGGCCAGCGGCAAGGGCGGACAACCGGGCGGCTTCGCCTCGCTGAACATGATCGCCTACGGTCCCGAGACCAACATCACGTGGCCCCCCAAGCCTGCGGACCCGAAACAGCCATGGGATCCCGAATGGAACGTCCGCGTGCGCACCAAGGCGACCACGGTGGCGATGCTGGGCATGGACTTCAGCGAGATGGGCGGCATGCCGACCGGCGATGACGACGGCGACGGCAAGCAGGACCCCGAAAAGAAGGAAGAGGGCGGCGCGAAGAAGCTGCTGCGCGGCCTGCTGCGCAACTTCTGATCACGCCAGCGGCAGGCCGTGCGCCTGCCTCCCTCCGCCATGGATGACACCCGATGAAGCCCGCACTGCTGCTGTTGTTCGCCCTTGCCACCCTCTGGTACGCACCCCCTGCCCGTGCCACCGATCCCTGTCCACAACTGCGCACCCGGACGGCGTCGACCGACGTGGCCACGCGCATCGCGGCCATCGCCTGCCAGGAGAACCACGCGTGGTTCCGCCCCTTCATCGATGCGGAAGGCCGGGTCGGTGGGCAGGCGGTCTACGAAGCGGAGAACGACGTGCTGGCCGACGGTGCGCCGGCCTGGCGCAAGGTGGCGGCGTACTGGAACGGCAGCGGGCTCGGCAGCGGTTGCGGTGGCGCGGGCGCGGCGTGCCGCAGCTTCGTGGTCGACATGCCATGGTCGGCGGCGTTCGTGTCCTGGGTAATGCGGCAGGCGCGCGTACCGGGCTTCGGCACCTCGTCGCGCCATGTCGACTACGTGCGCGCCGCGCGCCACGCATCGCCGACGGCGCCCTATCGGCTGGTCGCCCCGGACGAGGCGGCACCGGCACCCGGTGACCTGCTCTGCTACGTGCGGGGTCGGTCGCGTGCGCTGGGTTATGCGGGACTGATCGACAGCCTCGATGCCGGCGACAGCCTGCCGATGCACTGCGACATCGTCGTGTCCGCGCAGGACGGCATGGCGTGGCTGGTCGGCGGCAACGTGCAGCAGACCGTCGCGCTGCGGATGCTGCGCCTGGATGCACAGGGCCGTTTCGCCGACCTGCCGGCACGTGCGGCTGGCGATGCCGCCTGCAGCCCGGATGTCCCCGCGCACTGCAGCCTCAACCGGCAGGACTGGGCTGCCCTGCTGAAGCTCCGATCAGCCGACACCCGCACGCTGCTCGCCACGACCGCCGACCGTTGACCCCTGCCGGGATATGTCCATGAAGACGCGCCTCCTCGCCTGCCTCACGCTCACGGCCTGCATGATCGCCGCCTGCTCGCGCCCGGACGCGGAATCCGGCGACGCAGGCGTCGCCGACAATCGTGCGAAATTGATGCCGACGCGCGCGCAGAGGGATGCATTCCGCGCCTCGGAGCCCGACGCCACGCTTCGAAAGATGGCGCTGTTCGACTACCTGGTGCACTACCGGGTGATGGAAGCCACCGGCATGGTCGATGCGCTGGGTGGCGAAGCGAACGCGGTGGCGGCGCTCAGGGCATGGGGCGAGCAGAACGAGCGCGCCCTGCGCGGCACGCAGGCCGATGTGCCGCGGATGATCCCGGCGGCCTTCGATGGCAGCGGCCTGGATGCCGGCTTCACCGGCCTCGCGGTGGGCGCCTTCGGCGGCCTGATCGCCGGCGGCATGGTCAATGGCGCGGTGCAGACCATGTCGGACGAACAACTGGCCGACCTGGTCAAGGCCGGACCGGTGAAGCTGGGCGCCGACAAGGACGGCAAGGGCGGTGCGGAGCTGCACTTCGGTGCCGACGGTTCGCTGGACCAGACGCTGGAATTCGACGGCAAGGCCACCGACGGGCTGTCGGGCAAGATGAAGATCAAGGTCCACATCGACGCCTGCCCGGATGCGGAAGGCAAGCTGACGGTGACGCTGAACGTGGATTCGCAGATGAACGTCGTCGGCCAGGCCGGTGCGGGCGGACGTGTGCGCAGTGAATTCAAGCTAGAACGGTTCCTCGACAACGACGCGCACCTGATCCAGGACAATGCCGGATCGACGGCGAGCATGACCATGTCCGCAGGCGGCACGGTCGGCGGCAAGCCGCAGTCCTTCGACGTCAGGATGGGCTACGGACGTACGCCCGGCAGCGGCTACGAGGATTTCGGCGACCATAGCGGTTTCAGCATCTTCCGCATGGATGAAGTGAAGCACGCGGCGCAGCTGGCCGAGCAGTCCTTCGTCTACCTGCAGATGGTCGCCGAGATGATGCTGCGCGGTGTCGGCCAGGGCGGAGGGCCGTGGGAAAGCGGCCGCTGCGTGGAGCTCAAGGTCACCAGCAATCCCGGCAAGCGCAAGGGCATCCGCCCGAGCACCGCGTTCGATCTGGAGGCCATTCCGCGCGCGAAGTCCGATGGCGCGCCCGCCGGCGGCACGGTGACCGCGACGCTCAGCGGCGGCGCGAGCCTGCAGCCCGCGGGCGGCAAGGTGCCGGCGGATGCGAAGTACGCCTATGCGGGGCCGGACAAGAAGAACGAAGAGGCCAGCATCACGTTCGAAGCGCGCAGCAAGCGCGGCGTGGGACGCGCGACGCTGGCCTTCGACACCAAGCGCCCGCAGGCTTACACCGCGGCAGGCGGGCTGGATGCGTTCTACGGGACCGGCACCGTCTGCAACCTCGGCGAGCCGTTCACGATCAGCGGAGGCGGCAATGTGGTGACCTTCACGCCGAGCAGCGAGGAGGGCGGGACCTACCGCTATCAGGGCAACATGGGCGGCGTCGGCGTCTACGGCAATGGCACGTATTCCGTCTCGGCCGACGAGCGCGGAGGCACGCTGACCGGGTCAGGCAACGGGTGCGTGAAGACGCCGATGGGCACGCGCTGCAACAGCGGGACGGAGCGCTACACGCTGACGCCGATCGCGCCCTGCGAGCAGTAGCGCGCTCGCGGGTTCACAGCATGGTGGCCAGCCGTTCCGCCGCGGCGAGATTGCGCTCGCCCGGCAGCAACGCAGCGCGCAATACCGGCAGGGCGATGGCCAGGAGCTCCTTCGCCTGCGCCCTGTCGCCGCGCACCGCGACGTCGCCGGCCAGGGCGGCGCGCGCGATCGCCGCGTCGACGGCGCTTGCGCTGGACGCGAGCCGGCGGAACGCTTCGCGCTGGTGCTGCTCCGCCCGTCCCGCGTCGCCGCGCATGCGGTCGAAGGCTGCCTCGTAACCGAAGAAGTGACCGAACTGTTCGTGCGTCTGGGGCACGCCACGCCGTGTCATGCGGAGGCGCAGGTCGGCCAGCAGCGGGACCCCGCGCGCCACATCGCCGATCCGGCGATACAGGCCGAGCTGGTCGCCAAGCACCAGCGCGTACTCCTCGGAGTCCTCGCCATCCAGGCGTCGCGCGCGTTCCAGCAGGCTGTCGAGCTGGCGGGCCGCGTCATCGAACCGGTCGTTGGCGATCAGCACGCGCGCGTGCGTGCGCTCCGCGCTGCGGCGGAACGTATCGTCAGGTGGAACCTCCGCCTCCAGCAGTCGTGCCATGCCCTGCGTGGAGCGTGCCAGGGCAGTCGCGTAGTCGCCGTACATGAGGTTGAGCGTGGCGATGTTGGTGAGCGCCATGGCCAGGTTGCGCGGCCCCTCGCCGGCCTGGCTGGACAGGGCGTAACTCCTGTCCAGCGCAAGCAGCGCCTCGCGGTAGCGTCCTTGACCGATCAGGGTTTCCGCGAGCGTCTGGTAGAGCACGGTTTCGCTGGCACCGCCGTACCCGCCGGTCTTCTCGCCGTCGGCGATCGCCTTGCGGATCACCTGTTCCGCTTCCCCGGACCGGCCCTCCAGCACCAGCCCGGCGACCAGGCCGCGGGTCAGGGACTGCCGCACCGGTGAATGGGCGGCGATGCCATGCGTGTCGGCATACGCCAGTCCCTCGCGGCTGACCGAAAGCAGGCGGCGCCGATCGTTCTGGAAGTTGGCGGCGGTGCTGATGTCGGAGTAGATATCGAGCACGATGTCGACCGGCGGATCGTGCATCTGCTTGGCGAACGCGAGCGACGCCTCGGCCCGCTTCCGGCAGGCGTCCAGGCCGAACTTCTCGACATGGCCCAGCGTGAGATGCGCCATCGCGCGCAGTTGCTGCTCGGGATCGTCGGGCGCGAAACGCCTTCGCAACGCCACGGCCTGCTCGGCCGCCGCGAACGCCTCGGCGTTGTGCTCCAGATCGGCCAGTGCATCCGAATAGGCCACCAGGTCATCGGCCAGCGCGAGCGCTTCGTCCTGCTGCTGCGGCTCGACGCCCTCGAGCCCCGCCGCAAACACGTCGACGGCGGCCTGCTGCTCCCCGATCGCCAGGTACAAACGGCCGAGCATCCGCTGGACCGGTTGCCTGACCTGGGGATCCAGGGTGCGCTGTTCGAGCTTGGCCCGCGCCTGGTCGAGGAGTTGGCGCACGCTGACTTCCCTGCTGCCGGCCTGCTCGGGCGAGGCGGCCGCCAGCGTATCGGAGAGGAACGCCAGCGTGGCCCGTGCGTTCGCAGCCTCATGCTCGGCGATACGCGCCTGCGCGCGTGCTTCGCGGGCCTGCCACACGGCGACGCCCGTACCGGCCAGCAACGCCACCGCGACGATGCCCGACGCCGCCGCCAGGGCGCGGTTGCGTCGCAGCCACAGCCACGCGCGGTCGACCCGCGACAAGGGTACCGCGCTGATCGGCCGGTCGTCGAGCCAGGCGCGCAGATCGTTCGCCAATACGTCCGCCGAGGCATAGCGCGCTTCCGGATCACGGCGCAGGCAGGCCTGCACGATCTGCGCCAGGCTTCCCCGCAGCGCGCGTGCGAGCGATGCCGGGGTGTGGCCTCCGCGCTGCGCGGCCTGCTCGCTGCTGGCGTGCGACGCCGCCCGCGTCAGTGGCTCCGGATCGCGATCCAGCTGCTGCAGCTGGTGCGCCACCGGCGTTTCGCGCGTCACCCCGAACGGATGCGCGCCCGCCAGCAGGCGGTGCAGCACCACGCCCAGTTGCCACAGGTCGGTGGCGGTGGTGATGGGTGCGTCGAGCAGTTGCTCGGGCGAGGCGTACTCGAAGGTCAGCGCGCGGTCGACCGTCACTGCGCGCGTATCGGCGAGTTCCTTGGCGATGCCGAAGTCGAGCAGCTTCACCCGTCCGTCGGCATCCACCAGCAGGTTGGAGGGCTTCAGATCGCGATGGACGACCAGGTTCCGATGCGCATGGCGGACCGCATCGACCACCTGCAGGAACAGCACGATGCGCTGGCGCAGGCCCAGCTGCCGCGTGTCGCACCAGCGGTCGATCGGCTCGCCGTCGACGAGTTCCATCACGAACCACGGGTCGCCTTCGCCGCTGATGCCGCCGTCGAGCAGCGTGGCGATGTTCGGATGGCGCAGCCGGGCGAGGATCTGCCGCTCGCGCAGGAAGCGTTCGCGCGCCGCCTGCGAGTCGGTGCCGGCGCGGATCAGCTTCAGCGCGGCATGCTGCGCGTAGGCGCCGTCGTCGCGGTCGACGCGGTAGACGGCGCCCATGCCGCCATGGCCGAGGATGCCGGTGAGGCGCCAGGGACCGATGCTGCGGCCGACCAGCGCATCGCGTGCCACGTCGCCGTGCTCGTCGCGGAACGCACGGCCCCAGGCCAGCGCATCGCCGGCGAACGGTTCCGTGCCGCTCGCGTCCGCGGCCAGCAGTGCATCCACATCGGCCCGCAGCGCGGCGTCGCCGCCGCAGGCGCCCGCGAGCCATGCGTCGCGCTGGGCCGGCGCGATCTCCACCGCCTCGCGGAACAGCGCCAGCGCCTGCCGGCGACGTTCGGGCCCGCCCTCGCTCACTTGCCCAGCTCCGCGAGCAGGAACGCGCGCGCCGCGCGCCAGTCGCGCCGCACGGTACGCTCGCTGACGCCGAGCATCTGCGCAATCTCGGCTTCTTCGTAGCCACCGAAATAACGCAGCTCCACGATCTGCGCCGCGCGCGCATCGGCCTGCTGCAGGGCATCCAGCAGCTCGTCCAGCGCCAGCACTTCGACCACCGCCCGTTCGCCGCCGCCCAGCCGCGCGGTCAACGTCAGCGCTTCCACGCCGCCGCCGCGCTTCTGGGCATGCGCGATGCGCGCGTGGTCCACCAGCACCTGCCGCATCGCGCGCGCCGACATCGCCAGCAGGTGCGCGCGATCGTTGGCCGCCAGGCGTTCGCCCGTCGCCATCTTCAGATAGGTTTCGTGCACCAGCACCGTGGTGTCGAGGTTGTCGTGGTGCCGGCGCAGCTGGAGGTGGGCGGCACGCTTGAGCTCGTCGTAGAGGCTGGCAAACACCGCATCGGCCGCCCGCACGTCACCCTCGCGCGCGCGCTTCAGCAACTGGGTGACCGGTACCTGATCCATGCATCGCTCGCGGATGTGCGCCCCGGCACCCTGCCGCGGCCCCCTGCGTGACCGGATCCGGCATGCGCCGGATACGTCCACTTCAAGGGTGAGCAACGCAAAACAACGTCGACCCGGGACAGGCTGCGCCCGGGATCCCGCCTAGTACGCGAAGTCGCGGAACACGCGGTCGATGTCGCCGTTCCACTCGCCGTGGAAGAGGGCGAGCTTGCGCTCGGCCGGGGTCTCGTTGGCTTCGACGATCTCGACCAGTGCGTCGAGGAAGCCGGCTTCGTCCACGCCCTTGCCGTTGAGGCGCGCGCGACGCCGCAGGCCGCCGATGGCGATCTTCACGGCCTCGCGGGCCAGGTCGCGGACGGTGCCGTCGCGGAAGGGCAGCTTCAACGCGTGCTTCGGCACGCCGTCGCGCAACGCGTGGCGCTCGGCCAGCGAGAAATCCTTGACCAGGTCCCAGGCCGCATCGAGTGCGGCATCGTCGTACAACAGGCCCACCCAGAACGCGGGCAGTGCACAGATGCGATTCCAGGGACCGCTGTCCGCGCCGCGCATCTCCAGGAACTTCTTCATCCGCACTTCCGGGAAGGCGGTGGTCATGTGGTCCGACCAGTCGCGCAGCGTGGGCAGCGCACCCGGCAGCACATCCAGCTCTCCACGCAGGAACCTACGGAACGACTTGCCGCTGGCATCGTGGTAGATGCCGTCGCGGTAGGAGAAATACATCGGCACGTCGAGCAGGTAGTCGACGTAGCGCTCGTAACCGAAACCGTCCTCGAAGACGAAGTCCAGCATGCCGGTGCGGTCGCCATCGGTGTCGGTCCAGATGTGCGAGCGGTAGCTCTGGTAGCCGTTCGGCTTGCCCTCGGTGAACGGCGAGTCGGCGAACAGCGCCGTGGCCACCGGCTGCAGCGCCAGCGACACGCGGAACTTCTTCACCATGTCCGCTTCGCTGGCATAGTCCAGGTTGACCTGCACCGTGCAGGTGCGCGTCATCATGTCCAGGCCGAGCTGGCCGACCTTGGGCATGTACGACTTCATGATCTGGTAGCGGCCCTTCGGCATCCACGGCATCTCGTCGCGGCGCCACTTGGGCTGGAAGCCCATGCCGAGGAAGCCGAGCTGCAGTTCGTCGGCGACCTGCTTCACTTCCTTCAGGTGCGTGCCGACTTCGACGCAGGTTTCATGGAGGGTCTCCAGCGCCGCGCCCGAGAGTTCCAGCTGTCCCGCCGGCTCCAGCGTGACCGAGGCGCCATCCTTCGACAGTGCGATCACGCGACCCTTCTCTTCGATGGCTTCCCAGCCGAAGCGGGTCAGGCCTTTCAGCAATGCTTCGATGCCGCGGTCGCCATCGAAGGTCGGCGGCCGCAGGTCGTCCAGGCGGAAGCCGAACTTCTCGTGCTCGGTGCCGATGCGCCAGTCCTGCGCGGGCTTCTCGCCCGAGGCGATGTATTCCACCAACTGGGTGCGGTCGGTGATCAGCGTGTCGGCGACGTGGCTGGGACTGGACAAGGGCGGGACTCGCAAGGGGGACGCGACGCCGGCGTGCCAGCGTGGCAGGGCCGGCACTATAACGTGGCCGCCCGCACGCCAGCATCGCCACGACAACGCCGCAGCATCCCATCCATGGACGCGATGGGGCGGATCGACGCCCGACCTTGCCGGGCGTACGCTGCGCGCATGACGCACCCCGCCCGCGACACCGCACCGCGCCATCGCGAACGCCATCGCACCGACCGTGTCGGCTGGCTGCGCGCGGCCGTGCTGGGCGCCAATGACGGCATCGTCTCGGTCGCCGGCCTGGTGGTCGGTGTCGCCGCCAGCGGGGCCAGCGCGTCGACCATCCTCGTGACCGGCGTGGCCGGCCTGGTCGCGGGTGCCATGTCGATGGCGGCCGGCGAATATGTTTCGGTGCAGTCGCAGGCCGACGCAGAAGCCGCCGCGCTCGCCGTCGAAACCCGCGAGCTGCGCGAGATGCCGGACGGCGAACTGGCGGAGCTGGCGCAGATCTACGTCAAGCGGGGTCTGGATCCGGTGCTGGCGCGGCAGGTCGCCCAGCAGCTGACCGCGCATGACGCGCTGGCGTCGCACATGCGCGACGAACTCGGCATCACCGAGGCGCTGCGTGCACGTCCGGTGCAGGCAGCGCTGGCGTCGGCCGCTGCCTTCACGGTCGGTGCCCTGCTGCCGATCGCCACGACGCTGCTGGCGCCACCGGACAGGGTCGCGCTGGTCACTACCGTGGCGACCCTGGCGGGCTTGCTGGTGTCAGGCGGATTGGCCGCCAGGGTCGGCGGTGCCCCGGTTCTTCGCGGCGCGTGGCGGGTCGGCTTCTGGGGCGCGATGGCGATGGCGGCTGCCGCGGCCGTGGGCCGCCTCTTCCACGTCAGCGTCTGAGTCCCGGCTCAGGGCTCAGGACAGCTCCAGCCAGTTGCCCACGATCATGCGGGCCTCGTCCACGCCCTGCTTCGACTCGGCGGAAAACGTCTGCACGCTGACCGTATCGCCGAAGGCGGAGAACAGCTCCTTCTTCACCGCCTGCAGGGCATTGCCCTGCTGGCCGCGACCGAGCTTGTCCGCCTTGGTCAGCAACGCATGCGCCGGCAGGCCGCGCTGCACGGCGTAGCCCAGCATCTGCCGGTCGTACTCCTTCAGCGGATGGCGGATGTCCATCACCACCACCAGGCCTTTCAGCGCGTCGCGGGTGCGGAAGTAGCGATCGATGAAGGCCTGCCAGTGCGCCTGCAGGTCCTGCGGCACCTTCGCATACCCGTACCCGGGCAAGTCGACCAGATAGCGGTCCGGCTGGACCTGGAAGAACACCAGCTGCTGGGTGCGGCCGGGCGTCTTGGACACGCGGGCCAACCGGTTGTGGTTGACCAGTGCGTTGAGGGCGCTGGACTTGCCGGCATTGGAACGGCCGGCGAAGGCCACTTCGAAGCCGCCATCCTCCGGCAACTGGCGCGGGGTATGGGCGGAGAGCAGGTAAGTGGCGGAATTCAGGGGGTTCGACATGGCGATAGGATCGCACGGTGGCGGGCGGGATACCGTTTGAATTGACCGCGAGCAGCCGCCGCGACGATAATTCGGGGGTTTCGCGGCCTCTTCGGGCGCCGCCTCAGTCAAGGGTTTCGGAGCTTCAGCATGCGCCACGCTCGCGTTATGGGACTTGCCGGACTGGCCGTGTTGGCCGTGGGCGCAGTCGCTTTTGCACAGACCACGGTCGTTCCCGTGCCCGACAATGCGCCGGTCGAGACCGCCCCGCTGGAGGTCAATCTCGCCAAGACCACCTGGGGCGATGCCAAGGCCGGCCAGACCAAGGCCGCCGCCTGCGCCGCCTGCCACGGCGTCGACGGCAACCCCAGCGATCCGCAGTACCCGCGCATCGCGGGCCAGAGCGAGCGCTACGTCGCCCAGCAACTGGCGCTGTTCGCCTCGGGCGAGCGCAACACGGGCATGGCGGCGGTGATGGCCCCGTTCGCCCAGGCCCTGAGTGCGCAGGACATGCGCGACGTGGGCGCGTACTTCGCCACCCAGAAGTCGGGCGCCGGCCTGGCCGACGACAGCGTCGTCGCCGACGGCGCCTACAAGGGCATGAAGTTCTATGAGGTGGGCCAGCAGCTGTACCGCAGCGGTGACGCCAAGCGCGGCGTGCCGGCCTGCATGGCGTGCCATGGCCCGACCGGCGCCGGCAACCCGGGCCCGGCCTATCCGCACATCGGCGGCCAGATGCAGGACTACACCGTGCGTCGCCTGACCGAATACAAGGCCGGCACGACCACGCTGAAGGACGCCGCCCACTTCAACATCATGGCGCAGGTCGCCGGCCCGTTGACCGAGCAGGAAATCCAGGCGCTCGCCAGCTACCTGCAGGGCCTACATGCCCGCGCCGACGACATGGCGGCCGCGAAAGCCGGCGGCAAGTAACGACACGGCCGCACGCCGCTCCGCGCGGCTGCCGGTTCAAGCTCCTGTTCATCGCGCCGGCCCCACCATGGCCGGCGTTTCTTTTTTCGCGGACCCGTCGACCGGGCGCCGCCCCTAGAGGAAGAGTCCGATGGCGTCGCGCCTGCTGCCCGTGCTGATCACCCTGCTGGCCCTGTTGCCGGTCACCACGCGCGCCGCCCCCGCGGCCCCCGCGCCGCTGGTCGAAGGCCAGGACTACGAGGTGATCGCCGAGGGCCAGCCGTTCGCGCCGGTGAAGGGCAAGATCGAGGTGGCCGAAGTCTTCGGCTACACCTGCATCCATTGCGCCCATCTGGAACCCACGCTGGTGGCGTGGAAGAAGACCCTGCCGCGCGATGTGCAGCTGACCCCCGTTCCAGCCGCCTTCGGTGGCTACTGGATTCCCTACGCCCGCGCCTTCTTCGCCGCCCAGCAACTGGGCGTGCAGCCGCGGACCCATCAGGCGGTGTTCGACGCCCTGCACAAGACCGGCGCGCTGCCGATCCAGAATGCCTCCGTCGACGAGATCGCCAACTTCTATGCCAGCCAGGGCGTCGATCGCGCGAAGTTCGTCGCCGCCCTGCGAGGACCGGCCGTCGACGCGCAGTTGGCCAAGGCCCGCGACTGGGTGGCCGGCGCCGGCGTGGAGGGCACGCCGACGCTCATCGTCAACGGCAGGTACCGCGTGACCGGCGGGCGCACTTACAGCGACATGCTGAAGATCGCCGACCGCCTGGTGGCCCGCGAGCGCGCGCGCAAGTGATGATTCCGTCATGGCGACCGCTGCGGGCGCCATGCAGAATGCGATGTCCCCGGCCCGGCCGGCACCTTCTTTCCTGTGATCCCCTGGAGTTCGCGCGATGAAATCCCGCCACGCCCTGATGCTGTCCCTGCTGCTGCCCGTGCTGGCGGCTTGTGGTCCGAAGCCCTCCACTGATACGACACCGACGCCCGAGGCAACCGCCGCCGCGACCGATGCGACGGTGACGGCGCCCGCCGCCGAAGCACCGGCGACGCCGGCCGATGCGACCACCACCCCCGCCGACGGCACCGCTACCGCGACTGCCGCCAGTGCCAACCCGATCGTTCCGCCGCAGGGCCCGGCGCCGGTCGCAGGCAAGGATTACGTCGAGATCCCGAACGGCCAGCCCTACGCCCCGCTCAACGGCCAGGTCGAGGTGGTCGAGGTCTTCGGCTACGTCTGCCCGGCCTGCGCGCGCTTTGCGCCGGAAGTGTCGGCATGGAAGAAGAAGCAGCCGGCCGACGTGCGCGTGACCTACGTGCCGGTGGTGTTCGGCCCGGTCTGGGCTCCCTATGGCAAGGCGTTCTACGCAGCCCAGGCGAAGGGCCTGGTCGACAAGACCCACGATGCGGTGTTCAGCGCCATCCACCTGCAGCGCACGCTGCCGGGCGAAGGCAAGCCGCCGGCGGATCCGGCCCAGATCGCGCAGTGGTACGCCCAGTACGGCGTCGACGCGAAGGAGTTCGTGTCGCTGATGAACAGCTTCGGGACCAATGCCCAGATCGGCCGCGGCATGCAGTTCGCCAAGAACAGCGGCGTGGAAGGCACGCCGACCATCATCGTCAACGGCAAGTACCGCATCACCGGCGGCCAGACCTACGCCGACGTGCTGCGCATCGCCGATCACCTGGTCGCGATGGAGCGCGCGCGGCGCTGAGTGGCGCGGAAGCCCCCACTTCCATGACCGACTCCTCTTCCACGCGGCGGCTGCGCGTGCTGAGCGCCAACATCCAGGCAGGTTCCAGCACGCGCCGCTACAGCGACTACGTCACCCGCAGCTGGTCGCATGCGCTGCCGGCGGGCAACAAGCGCGGCAGCCTGGATGCCATCGCCCAGCTGGCCGGCGAACACGACATCGTCGGCCTGCAGGAAGCCGACCCGGGCAGCCTGCGCTCGGGCTTCACCAACCAGACGCATTACCTCGCCGAGCGCGCCGGTTTCGACTTCTGGACGCACCAGCCCAACCGCAACGTCGCGCGCGTGGCCGGCAGCGCGAACGGCCTGCTCAGCAAGCTGGAGCCGGTGGAAGTGACCGACCACAGCCTCCCCGGCCGCATCGGCGGCCGCGGCGTGCTGATGGCGCGTTTCGGCGACGGCGACGAAGGCCTGACCGTGGCGGTGGCGCACCTGTCGCTGGGCGCCAATTCGCGCAGGTCGCAGCTGGCCTTCATCGGCGAGCTGCTGTCGGACCACCCGCACGCCGTGCTGATGGGCGACTTCAACTGCGTTCCCGACACGCCGGAGATGGAGCTGCTCTACAAGCGCACGCGCCTGCGTCCGCCGGCGTTCTGCGTTCCCACGTTCCCCAGCTGGCGCCCGCTGCGCGCGATCGACCATATCCTGCTCAGCGAAGGCCTGCGCGGCGACAACGCACGCGCCATGCCTGCCGCCAACTCGGACCACCTGGCGCTGGCGATGGATATCCACGTGCCGGACAGCGCGTTGCGCTGAGCGCATCCCCTCCCCTCACGACGATGCGATGCGCTCGGTGAAGGCGGCCACGTCCATCGGCCGCCCGAACAGGTAGCCCTGGAACAGCACACAGCCCTGCCCGCCCAGCAGGGCGAACTGGTCGTCGTGCTCGATGCCTTCGGCGATCACGTCGATGCCCAGGTCGCGGCCCAGCTGCAGCAGGTTGCGGGTGATCGTGGCCGCGTGGGCGTCGCGCACGACGTCGCGGGTGAAGGCGCGGTCGATCTTCATTTCGGCGAACGGCAGGTCCCGCAGGTACGACAGGGAGGCGTATCCCGCGCCGAAGTCGTCGAGCGACAGGCGCACGCCCATCGCGTGCAGCGCGCGCATCTTTCCCACTGCGTCTTCCATGTCGTGCACCAGCACGCTCTCGGTCAGTTCCAGCGTCAGCGCATCCGCCTCGATGCCGCTGCGCGCCATCACGTCGTCCACATGCTGCACGAAGTCCGGCTGACGCAACTGCAACGCACTGATGTTCACGGACAATCGCACGTGGCGCAGGGCAGGGGTCGCCTGCCAGACCGCCAACTGCCGGCATGCCTCCTGCAGCACCCAGTGCCCGAGCGGCAGGATGAAGCCGCTGTCTTCGGCGGCCTGCATGAAGTCGGCCGGACGGATCAGGCCGCGACGCGGATCGTGCCAGCGCAGCAACGCCTCGGCGCCGACGATGCGCCCTGCCGCGTCCACCTGTGGCTGGTAGAGCAGCACGAAGCGACGCTGCGACAGTGCATCGCGCAGCGCGCGGTGGAGCGCGCGGTGCTCGGCGATGTCCGAATCGGCCAGGCGCACCACGATCAGCAGGCTGGCCACCGCAGTGGCGAGATTGATCCAGATGCCGACGCGCCGCACGTCCTCGGCGATCGCGAGCGACGAAGGCGTCGTCACGGGCGCAGCCGCGAAGACGACGAACAGCGCCAGCAGCGCCACCACCAGTCCGTAACGCAGCCAGGGCTTCTCGTCGCGGAACACATGGTGGCCGCACAACGCCAGTACCAGCAGGAACACGTGGCTGGTCCTGGGCGTCTGCGCGGTGGGCACGTCGAGGTACACGGAGAAGAAGCACAGCACGCCTGTGAGGCCAACGAACGCCACCCACGACGCCGCACGCGGGCGATGCCGGCGCGCCATGACGATCACGCCGGCGCCCAGTGCTGCCATCGCCAGCTCCATCGCCGCCACCGCCCATTCCCCGCGCCAGGCGAAGAACACCCCCCAACCCAGTCCCACCAGCACCATGATGGAGCCGGTCGCGAGCAGAAGATGGAAGGCGCGGCGACGCCGCCGGTGATCCATCCTCGCCGGCCACGCCACGGCACGTGCATTGTCGACCGGCGCATCCATTCGATCAGTACCCCCCGCCTGTCGCCATCCTACTCCTGCGGCGGCGGACAGCACGGCGAGCGGACGGGCGGAGTCTTCCGCCGTTGCTGGGGGTGCGCCCCGGCCTTATGCGTGGGGACGCCGCACCCAGGGCGCCAGCGCGCGCAGCCAGCGCGGCCGCCATGCGAGCGTCATCGCCACGCCCGCGGCGGCGACGGTGAGCCCCATCACCCACACCAGACTGGCCATGGTGGCATGGTCGACCGCCAGGCAGAGCCCCAGCGCCACGGCCACGGCGACCGCGCCGGCGATCTTCAGTGCGCGCCGCGTCGACCCGGCAGGCACCGCGCTCCAGACCTGCTGCGCATGCACCGGCATGGACAGGGCGAGCCATCCCATGCCGGCCGCGCTGGCCACCAGCGCCGCCAGCAGGAGCAGGGCTGCGGTCACGGGCTCAGGCATGCGTCGTCTCCATGCCCCGATGCGCTGCAGGCAGCGACGCACGCTGCTTCAGCAGGCGCGCGGTGAACGCCGCGATCGCGACGGTCGCCAGCAATGCCAGGTCGACGCCCGCTACCGGCCAGTAGCCCGCGAGAATCGTGCGCACCAGATGGTCGCCCGTGGTGGCCCAGTTCAACAGCATGGCCGCCAGCGCGAGCAGCGCGATCATGCCGCACTGCTCGCGCCACGCCGGGTTCGGCAGGCCACGGGCCACCGGCGCACTGCGCCAGGCCGCGTGCAGCATCGCCAGTGACCACGTGCCCCAGAAGGCGTAGCGCTCCCAGTCGCCGCGTGCGGGCAGCCCTTCGGGCAACAGGCGGTTGGCGACCAGGATGCCCAGCGCCGCCAGCACCATGCCGGTGACGGTGGTCACCGCCAGCGCATCCACCACGCGCGCGCCCTGCTGTCCCTGCCTCGCGTGCTGCCGCTTGCGTTTTTCGACGAAGAACAGGAAGCCGGTGGCGATGCATACCGCGCCGAGCAGGCCGCCCAGCACGTACATCCAGCGCAGCAGCCAGTGGCGGAAGTGCTGCAGGTGCAGGCCGGTGAGGAATTCGGCGACGCGGCCCGCCGCGCTCGGCGGCGGATCCTCGCGGATAAGTTCGCCGGTGGACGCCTTGTAGTGGATGCTATCGCCGACCAGCGCGATGCGGTCGGTGCCTGCGCGGTACACGCTGACGTAGCCGTTCGCATCGCCGACATGCTGCAGCACCAGGAAGCCGACATCGCCGGCCTTGTCCTGCGCCTGCCAGCGCCGCTGCGCGTCCGCCACCATCGCATCGACATCGGCGAGCCCGGCGGGTACGCCCGCACGCAGGTGCGGCAGGCCGGTCTCGCGCGCTTCCACCGCCGCATGCAGGTCGTGCAGGTCGTGCAGCTGCGTGTGACCGACCGGGAAGTAGTACGTTGCCGCGAAGATCAGCAGGCCCGTGAAGGCGAAGAAGAAGTGGAACGGCAACGCCACCACGCCGGTCAGATTGTGCAGGTCCAGCACGCTGCGCAGACCGCCCTTGCCGGGCCGGAAGGTGAAGAACTCGCGGAAGATCTTGCGGTGCATGACCACGCCGGTGACCAGCGCCACCAGCATCATCAGGGCGGAGAAGCCGACGATCCAGATGCCCAGGTTCTTCCAGTCCAGGGTCAGGCCGTAGTGCATCGGATAGAAGAACCCGCTGCCGACCTTCAGTCGGTCGTTCGGCAGCGGCGTGCCGTCGCGCGGGTCGATGGTGGCGTCGGCCCAGATGGCTTCCTCCGGATCCTTCGCGTTCGGCACCTCGTAGCCGGCGAACAGCTGCAGCACCGGATCGCGGTGGGTGGTGTACGCACTCCAGCTGACCACGGTGTCGAAGCGCTCGGGCATCGGGCCGTCCACGCGCGGGCGCATCGCATCCACGGCGGCCGGCAGCGGCTGCATGCTCTCGAACGCCGAGCGCAGGATCTTTTCGTACGACGGCATCGGCTGCGGCTCGAAGCGCGTGGACGGGATCGCCCAGCGGTCGATCTCGCGGTCGAACACCGACAGCGCGCCGAAGAAGAACGCGGCCATCAGCACGAAACCGAGGACCAGGCCGAACCAGGTATGCAGCCAAGCCATCGCCTGGCGGAAGCTCTGCATCATGATGACGTCCCCGGCCTCAGACCAGCCGCGATTGCACGAACGAACCGACGGCGGCCAGCAACGCGCCACCGCCCACGAGCACCGTCCACACCACCCACAACCGGCGCGCCGCGAAGGTCCACAGGAACACCGCCAGGAACGCCAGCACGCCGAACAGGCTGGCGAGGAACTCGGCATCGTGGAAGTCCATGCCGGCGGCGAACATCAGGCTGGCGCCGGCGGCGACGATGCCCCAGGCGAAGCCGTAGCCGCCGAAGATGGCTGCCACGATGCGCGCCGCCAGATGCAGGCGTGGCGAACGGGGAGCGGTGGAATGCGGGATCGTGGACATGGTGGCGGCGGCTACCAGGGATGGACGGGGCGGGACGTCATCAGAACCGGTATTCCAGGCTCAGCGACCAGTGCCGCGGCGCACCGTAGTAGCCGATCTGGTACAGCGTATTGATGTACTTCTCGTCGGTCAGGTTGCCGACGTTGGCACGCACGGTGGCGTTCTCCAGGAAGTCCCACGCCGCGAATGCATTGAGCACCGTATAGCTGCCCTGTCGCACGGTCTGGCCGCTGTAGCTTTCCACGTTGGAGATGGCGCTCTGCCAGCGACCGCCGATGCCGAACGACACCGCCTCGTACGCAGGCAGGCGCGTGCTGAGCATCAGGTTGGCAGTACGGCGCGGCACCCAGTTGTAGGTCAGCGTGCCCTCTTCACCGTCCATCTTCAGGTGGGTGTAGCCGAAGACCAGGTCGGTGCGATCGCCGAGCCTGCCCGTGGCCTCGAACTCCCAGCCCTTCGACTCCACGTCCTTGGGCACGTAGTAGTTCATCAGGGTCTCGCTGCTGTAACCGGCGAAGGTCGCCAGTCCTTCCTGCTCGGCAGAGAAGTATGCCAGCGTGGTCAGCAGGCGCTTGTCGAACCACTCGGCCTTGACGCCCACTTCGTAGTTCACGCCCTTGGACGGCGCCAGGTAGAAGCCGTCGAAGTCGCGCTGGTCCTGCGGCTGGTAGATGTCCGAATAGCTGACGTAGCCCAGCACGTCATCGCTGAAGTCGTAGGTCAGGCCGGCGTACGGGCTGGTGTTGCTCTCGGTTTCGTCGAACGGCTCGATACCGTTGGCGCCGTCGCGGTGGTATTCGGCGTAGTTGACGCCCAGCACCGCCTTGAAGTCCTCGGTCAGCGACAGGCGGGTCGCGCCGAATGCACGACGCAGGCGCTGGTTGAAGAAGCTCGACCGTTCGCGGGCACCCCAGAGGGGTTCCGGTACGGTGTCGCCCGCGTACGGGAACCCGGGAAGCGCGCCGAACGCCGGCGAATCCGATGGCGCCGGATTGATCCAGTATGCCTGCTCGCTCTCCGCCTGACTGAGGCCGAACATCGCCTCGTGCTCGCGACCGAACAGCTGGAAGCGGCCGTTGACGCTCAGGTCCGCCAGATCCGACGTCAGCTCGTCCTGGCCCTTGTAGGCCCAGCCCAGCAGACCCGTGCCGGTGACCGGATCGAGACCCGTAAGGGAGTACGCGAAGAACAGCTCGTCGTCGTTCTCGCCCTTGCGCCGGTTGTAGGTCGCCTTCAGTCGCCAGTCTTCGCCCAGCTGGTGCGTGTATTCGACGAAGGCGGTCTGGGTGTTGGTGTCCCAGTAGGCCCAGTCCACCGTGGTCGAGGCGCCCACGTCCCACGAGGGCTGCGTGCCATCGGTGTTCACGAACGGCAGCGCGCCCCACATGTTGCCGGTGGTATCGGCCTGCTGCCACGAATAGCCGAACGCCAGCGTGCCGTTTTCGCCCACCTGGCCATCGATCACCGCGTAACCGAAGGTGCGCTCGTTCTCCAGGTCGCGCAGGTAGGAGTCGCCTTCCTCCCGCGCGAACACCACGCGACCGGCCCAGGTACCGTTCTCGTTGAACGGCATCGAATAGTCGAACTCGACACGGCGCTCGCCCCACGAACCGACCTTCACGCCGACCTGGCCTTCAGCCTCGTTGGTCGGACGCTTGCGCACATAGTTGAGGGTGCCGGCCGAATTGCCGACGCCGGTGAGCAGGCCGTTCGCGCCACGGATGACTTCCAGCTTCTCGTAGCCGAATGCGTCCATCGCACCGGTGGCGATGCCCCAGTCGTTGGGCATGCCGACGCCGTCGATCTGCGTGCTCTTGATCTCGAAGCCACGCGCCAGATAGTTGGTGCGGTTGGTTTCCCATTCCTCGACCTGGATGCCGGTGGCCAGACGCAGCGCATCGTTGAGGCTGTCGGCGCCGAACTGCGCCATCTGTTCGCTGCTGACCACGCTGATCGACTGCGGGGTCTCCTTGATGGCCAGATCCAGGTTGGTCGCGCCGTTGCTGACGCGGTTGGCACGCTGGCCGACCACCAGCACCGCGTCCAGGTCGGTGGCGCTGCTGCTGGCGGTGGACGGCGTCGCCGCTTGCGGCGAACCCATGACAACGCCGGATGCGCTCAACAGCGCGGCCGCGAGTGCCGCCGGCAGGCGCGCGCTTCGGGGTGCGGGGCCGGAACGCCGTGCAGGGCGAACCAGGGGATGGGACGAAATCGGACGAAGCATGGAGGGGCCTGGGGGAGGGGGAGGGCAGCGCCGGGAAACAGCACGGGGCCAAACCTCACCGCCGTGGCTGCCCGAGCCCTTGCCGACGCATCGGGTCGCAAGGGCCCGAAGGCTCAGGCGGTCATTAAATGCGAATGAGTCTTATTTTTCAAGCCGCAGGCATCGGCTGAGGCCGCGACCCATCGTCGCAGCCGGTGCCGAGCCGCCCGCCCGGGTGTGGATCGAGGCCGTGGCCACGACACGGAAAGGCCGGCGTTGCGCCGGCCTCTTCCATTGCACCCCCGGTTGTTTGAGGAAGGGGCGGGACAGCCCTGGCGTGGATCCGCCGACTCACCCACTCGCGATGATCGCGATCCCCATCACCACCATGAAAACCGCGAACACCCGCTTCAAGGCTTTGCCGCCGATGCGATGCGCAAGGCGCGTGCCGTACGGCGCGGCGAGTACGGACGCGATGGCGACCCCGATGGCGGCGGGAAGGTAGATGTAGCCGACCGCGTGCGCCGGCAGTGCGCCTGCGGGCGCATGCGCCGCATACCCCACCGCGCTGGCGATGCCGATGGCGACGCCGCACGCGCTGGAGGTGCCCACGGCCCGCACGGGCTGCACGCCACGCCAGACCAGCAGCGGTACCGTCATGCTGCCGCCGCCGATCCCGACGACCGCCGATACCGCGCCGATCAGGGATCCGGCCGCGCTCATCACCGGGCCGCGCGGCGCGGCCACACCACGGCCTTCCGGATGCGCGCTGCCGCCGAACATCATCTGCGCGCCGGCGATGAAGCAGTAGCCGGCGACGATCCAGCGCAGCACGTCGTCGTCCAGGTGGACCGCCAGGCCACTGCCGACCCAACCACCCAGCAACAGGCCGGGCACCATCCACGCCACCGTCGGCCACAGCACGCTGCCACGACGATGATGCGAGTACGCCGACGACGATGCAGTCAACACGATGCTCGCCAGTGAGCTCGCGAGCGCGGCATGCATCGCCGCGTCTTTCGGAATCCCGTGCAGGGGCAGGATCCACGCGAGTGCGGCGACCAGGACCAGGCCGCCCCCGATGCCGAGCAGGCCCGCGAGAATGCCGGCCAGCACGCCGAGCAACGGAAAAATCCAGACACCTTCCAATCAGCACCTCGCTGTGACGCGTTGTCTACGTGGACGTTCAGCCGGCTTGGGTATAGTCCCGGCATGATCCGATCCACGCCTTTCATCGTACTCGTTGCCATCGCCGGGCTGTGCAACGCACCCTTCTCGCGTGCGCAGTCGCTCGACGCACAACGTCCCGCGATGCGCGACGCGCTCGCTGCGGCCGAGGCCGGTCGCTTCGATGCCGGCACCGCGTCGTCGCTTACCCGCCACCCCCTCTACGGATGGCTCGAATTCGCGGCCCTGCGCCGCGATCCCGATGCGATATCCACGTCGCAGGCACAGGCCTTCCTCGCGCGCTACGAAGGCCAGGCCGTCGCCTCGCAACTCCGCAGCCTGTGGCTTGCGGCCCTGGCGCGCCGCCAGGACTGGCCCACGTTCCTGGCCGCATGGAAACCGACCGACAGCGTCGCCCTGCAGTGCGCCCACCTGCAGGCGCGCCAGGCCACCGGACGCATCGATGCTGCGTGGACCGAACAGGCGCAGGCACTCTGGCGGAAAGGCGCGAAGTCGCTTCCGGATGGGTGCGACCCCGTCTTCAACGTGCTGGCGAGCCAGGGCGCGCTGGCGCCGACGCTGCGCTGGGAGCGCATCGATGCGGCCGCGGCCGAGCGCCAGACCGGCGTGATGCGCAGCGCGGCGCGTGGCCTGCCCGGCGACGAGGCCGCACTCGCCAACGACTATGCCGCCTTCATCGATGCCGTCCATCCTCGCGCGATGAACTGGCCGAAGACCGACCGCAGCCGCCGCATGGCGGCCCACGGCCTGTCGAGACTCGCACAGAACGATCCCGACACGGCCGAGCGCATGCTGCCGCAATACGCCGACGCGCTGGGCATGGGCCCCGACGAGCGCGGGCAGGTGCTATACCAGATCGCCTTGTGGACGGTCGCATCCTACGGACCGGATTCCGCGCGCCGCTTGGGCAACGTACCCGAGTCTTCCTACGACGAGCGCCTCCACGAATGGCGTGTACGCGAGGCACTGTCGCGCGGCGACTGGCCCTCGGCGCTTGCGGCGCTGAAGAAGATGCCACCGGCGCAGCGCAGCGATTCGCGCTGGCGGTATTTCGAAGCCCGCATGAGCGAGAAGACCGGCGACCGCGCCGCCGCACAGCGTCTTTACCGGGAGACCGCGGGCAGCCCGACCTTCCATGGCTTCCTCGCCGCCGATCGGTTGGAGCAACCCTACGCGTTGTGCGCCTGGATCCCGAACGACCCCGCCACCGCCGTGCAAGCCGTGGCGCGCGACCCCGCCGTCGTTCGGGCGATGGAACTCTGGCAGTTGGAGCGTCCGGGCTGGGCGACGGCCGAATGGAACGAGGCGCTGTCCCGCTTCGACGATACCCAGCGCCGCATCGCGGTGCAGGTGGCGCAGGACAATGGCTGGTTCGACCGTGCCGTGTTCTCACTGGGCAAACAGCCCGACGAGCAGCGCCTGTACCGGCTGCGCTTCCCGCTGCACCATGAAGACACCATCAAGCGCGAAGCCGCGAAGCACGGCATCGATCCGGCCTGGGTCGCCGCGGAGATCCGTGCCGAGAGCATCTTCAACCCGAAGGCACGATCGGGCGCCAACGCCATGGGCCTGATGCAGGTGTTGCCCTCCACGGGTGCGGGCGTCGCCAAGCGCCTGGGCATTCCCTACGCGGGCGCGGCCAGCCTGTACGACGCCGACACCAACATCGCCATCGGCACCGCCTACCTGCGCGAGATGGAAGACAAGTACGCCGTGCCCTATGTCGCCATCGCCGCCTACAACGCGGGGCCGGCGCCGACGGCACGCTGGCAGTCGCAGCGGCCGGGCTTCGATCCCGACGTCTGGATCGAGACGATCAGCTACAAGGAAACGCGCGAGTAC
Source organism: Pseudoxanthomonas sp. (assembly GCF_002863005.1). Taxonomy (GTDB): domain Bacteria; phylum Pseudomonadota; class Gammaproteobacteria; order Xanthomonadales; family Xanthomonadaceae; genus Pseudoxanthomonas_A. The sequence goes on along the minus strand of NZ_PKDG01000025.1, from coordinate 98,422 downwards.
GTCGCGCGCGTGCTGGCCTTCAGCGTGATCTACGACTGGCGCCTCAACGGCAGCGCCCTGCCGGTCAGCGACCGCCTGATGGGTCGCGTGCAGGCCAAGCGCAAGGCCTTCACCTGCCCGACAGCACAGATGCCGAAGAGCTGATGACGCTGCGCCCCTGTGGGAGCGACGTCAGTCGCGACCGCGGAAACAGGACGGCACACGTCCCGCATCGGGAAGTCGCGTTGTCAGCGGATCATCGCGCACGATCATCGGGCTGATCGCCTGCACAGGTCGCGGTCGCGACTCGCGTAGCTCCTGAAGCAACCCCGCATCGCGCTCCGGATCCGGCATCATGCCGGCATGAAGACCTATCTCGTCGGCGGCGCGGTGCGCGACCGGTTGCTCGGCCTGGCGCCCGGCGACCGGGACTGGGTGGTCGTGGGTGCGACGCAGGCGCAGATGGAAGACCTCGGCTTCAAGGCGGTGGGACGGGACTTCCCTGTATTCCTGCATCCGGACACGGGCGAAGAGCATGCGCTTGCGCGCACGGAGCGCAAGAGTGGCCGCGGCTATCGCGGGTTCGTCGTCGATGCCGACCCTTCGGTAACGCTGGAAGAAGACCTGTTGCGGCGCGACTTCACCGTCAACGCCATTGCCCAGGACGACGACGGCGCGCTCGTCGATCCCTACGGCGGCGCGCGCGATATCGCGGCGCGCGTGCTGCGGCATGTGGGCCCGGCCTTCGCCGAAGATCCGCTGCGCGTGCTGCGCGCGGCCCGCTTCATGGCGCGCTTTGCATCACTGGGTTTCACGATCGCGCCTGAGACGATGGCGCTGATGCGCGCGATGGTGGCCAGCGGCGAACTGGAGGCGCTGGTGCCCGAGCGCGTGTGGCAGGAACTGCGACGTGCGCTGGCGTCCACGACGCCCTCCGCCTTCCTGTCCACGTTGCGCGCCTGCGACGCATTGGCGGTGGTGCTGCCGGAAGTGGATGCGCTGTACGGGGTGCCGCAGCGCGCGGAATACCACCCGGAGGTGGATACCGGCGTGCACCAGGAAATGGTCAGCGACATGGCGGCGGAACTCGCGCCGGGCGATGCGCGCATCGGCTTCGCCGCGCTGGTGCACGATCTGGGCAAGGCGCTGACGCCGGCCGCGGTACTGCCGAAGCACATCGGCCATGAACATGCCGGGGTGAAGCCGGTGATGGCACTGTGCGAACGACTGAAGGTGCCGGTGGACTACCGCGAACTGGCCGTGATGGTATGCCGCGAGCACCTCAACGTGCACCGCCTCGCCGAGCTGCGCGATGCCACCGTGGTGGAACTGCTCACCCGCTGCGATGCATTCCGGCGACCCGAACGCATCCCGTGGCTGGCGACCGTCTGCGAAGCGGACAAGCGTGGCCGCGGGGGACAGCGGCAGGCCGACTATCCGCAGGGGCGTGCACTGGTGCGCCTGCACCAGGCCGCATTGCGGGTCGGCGCGCGCGATGTGGTGCGCGAGGGCATGTCGGGCGTGCAGATCGGCGAAGCCCTGCAGGCGGCGCGCGTGCTGGCCATCAGGCAGCAGCGGACGGCGGACGGCTGACGGACGGTCGGCCATTCCGTCTCTCGTCCGCAGGGGAGCACGGTATCGTGTCGCCGCGGCCGGGGGAGCCGCGCCCTCCCACCATCACACGAAGGACCCGTCATGGAACGCACGCGCCTCCTGCTGTCCGTCTGTCTCGCCGGTGCCGGCCTCTGGGGCGCCGATGCACGCGCCGACGACTACGTGACCTGCGAAAGCCGCAATGATCGCTACCAGAGCTGTTCGATCACCACCGCGGGCTACGTCACGCTCGACCGGCAGCTGTCCAGTACGTCCTGCACGCAAGGCCGCACCTGGGATTACAACCGTCGGGAGATCTGGGTGGACGATGGCTGCCGGGCGACCTTCCGCGTGCACACCAGCTCGTCCGGACACCACGGCGACGACCATGACGCCAAGGTGGCGGCGGGCGTGCTGATCGGTGCGGCGATCCTCGGCGCGATCGCACACAACGCCAACAAGAAGGACGACAAGTACGACGACGACCGCTACCAGGGTGCCCGGCACAGCTCGTACGTGCCGTCGTGGATGATCGGCACGTTCGAGGGTTACAACGCGGTGTACGACCGCGACGTCACCCTCACGATCACCGCGGATGGCCGCGCCACGGCCCGCACGCGCGACCAGACGGTCGACGGCTGGATCAACGACGGCCGGCTCAACGTGGGGAATACCGCGTTCGACATCGACCCGTCGCGAGATGGCCTGGTGACCACGCAGGTCGGCGATCGCCAGAACGAAGTCCGCTACCGCCGCGTGCGCTGACAGCGCCGACGCGGCACGGACGCGCCCGCCACGCCGGCGGGCGCGTCAGCGGTCGTCATTCCACCGGCTTGCAGGTCAGCTTGTTGCCGAAGAAATCGACCGACGCTTCGCCCTGGTGCTCCCAGTACTCGATGCCGACGCGGCCGTACTTCGCACCGCTGGCGGCCGGTTGCGGGAACACGATCGCCTGGTCGTTGCCCCAGGTCATCACCGCCGCCTGCGGATCGATGTCGTTGTAGTACACCATCGTGAAAGGCAGGCGGTTGTCGCTGCATCGGTATTCCACGGTCTTCGGCACCACGACGCCGGGCGCCGCGATGGCCAGCTCGACCAGCCGCGTCCGATAGGACTCCAGCACGCACAGGCGAAGGTCATCGGCCTTCCAGCAGTCGTCGCGCCCCTTGGCCCAGCCTCGCTGCGTGGCAGGGTCCGTGTCCCTGGCATCGGCGTAACGCCTGGCCAGTTGCCGATCCAGCGCGGCGAGTTCGGCGTCGCCGCAGACCAACCGCTCGGCGGCCGCCTGCGCCTTGGCGCAATCGAACGATGGCGGTGACAATGCGGGCGCTTCGGCCGCAGGCGTGGGTGCGGGGGGTGCCACGGGCGCCGCCGCGACCGGAGGCGTGGAGGCCGGCGTTGCGGGGGGCGCGGGCGGTGCCGAGGGCTGGCAGGCCGACAGCAGCACCAGGGACAGGCAGAACAACGGCCGCTTCATGACGGTGTCCTTCGGCAAAGGCGGGACGATGCTAGCGCGTGCCGGCGAAGCCCGGCGTCAACGCGCGATCCGCAGGCGGCTGATCGTGCCGCGACCCGGGGCGGACTGGATGGACAGTGTCCACCCGAAGTGTTCGCACAGGCGCGCCAGCAGGTCCAGGCCGATGCCGCCGCCCTCGCGGCTGCCGCCCCGCGCCAGATGCGCATAGATGCGGCTGATCTCTTCCGGCGTCATGCCATGGCCGGGATCCTGCACGGTGACGGTGGCGTCCGCGTCCAGCGCCACGTGGATCTGGCCCCTGTCGCTGTTCTCGATGGCGTTGCGCAGCAGATTGCCGATCGCGGCCTGCACGATGTGCAACGGCGCGGTCACGCTGCATGGCGCGAGCGCGTCGATGACGACCGACAGGTCCTTGCCTGCCATCAGGTGGCGGTGGTCGTCGATGATGTCGGGGAGCAGCTCGTGCAACGGCACGACTTCCGTGGCGCGCGAGAGGCGTGCCGGATCCTTCGCCAGGGCCAGCAGCAAGCCGATCAGCCGTTCCACGTCGCGCGCGGTGCGGTGGATGCGTTGCACCTGCTGGCGAGCGGGCGCGGGCAGTTCCGCCTGGTCCAGCGCAAGCTCGCTGGCGCCGGCGATGACGGCGATGGGCGTGCGCAGCTCGTGGCTGGCGGTGTCGATGAAGACGCGCTCGCGCTCGACGAACGCGTCCTGGCGGCGCAGATAGTCGTTGAGCGCGTTGGTGATGACATGCAGCTCCGCACTGGCGTCCCGCGCGACCGCGATGCGCTGGCCCGCGTGGTCGGGCGACAGTGCATCGATGTCGTCGGCCAGGTCGGACAGCGGCCGCAACGAATTGCCGACGCCGCGCGCCACCATCACGCCGATCACCACCAGCACGACCAGCGCCAGCCCCAGCGAGCCGATGATCAGCGCGTCCTCGATGGCTTCGATCCCGGTGATGTCGCGCACGACGAAGTACTGCACGCCGTCCACGCGCTCGACCAGCACCACGTTTTCGCGCCCGTCGAACCAGAAGTCGTCATGGACGCCCGCAGGCAGCATCGACAGGCCCGGCGGCGGCGGACGGCCGGGCACGCGGTAGAGCTGCACGGCGTCCGTATCCTGCCAGCGATGGCGCGGATCGGCCTGCCGGCGCGCGAGGTGTTCGGCGATCTCCCGGTGGAGCAGCGACTTCCAGACCCGGTCCTCGAGGAAGTCGTCCGCGAAGACCAGCAGGATCACCGCGGCCAGCAGCACGGCGTAGCCGCCCAGCAGCCGCCGGATCTGCCCGCTCAGGCTGCGGTGGCGCTTCATGCCTCCGTCGCCCCGTGGGGCACGGCGAGCCGGTAGCCGGTGCGGGGAAGCGTATGGATCAGCTTGACCGGAAACGGACCGTCCACGCTGCGCCGGAGTTCGTAGATGTGCGAACGGAGCATGTCGCCGTCGGGCGGATCGTCGCCCCACAGGGCATGTTCCAGTTGCTGGCGGGTGACGGCCGCCGGACTCGCCTGCATCAGCGTTTCCAGCAATTTGCGGCATGCGGGGTACAGGTGCAGCGCCTGTCCGGCGCGCATGACCTCCAGCGTGGCCAGGTCGAGGGTCAGATCGTGCACCTGCAGCAGCTTGCGCCGCTGCCGGCCCTGGACGCGCGCCAGCAACGCCTCCAGGCGGACCTCCAGTTCCGGCAACGCGAATGGCTTGGTCAGGTAGTCGTCGGCCCCCGCGCGGAAACCGGAGATCTTGTCCGGCAGTTCGTCGCGCGCCGTCAGCATGATGACCGGCACGTCGGAGGCATGGTCCTCGCGCAACCGGCGCAGGACCTCCGGACCCTCCAGCCGCGGCAGCATCCAGTCCAGCACGACGGCGTCGTACGCCTGCGTGGCGGCCAGGTGCAGGCCGGTCACGCCGTCGGGCGCCGCGTCCAGGGTGTGGCCGCGCGCCTCGAAGTAGTCGAACAGGTTCGCGACCAGGTTCCGGTTGTCTTCGATCACCAGCAGCCGCATCAGCAGGATCCGCGCGAAGGGAGGAGGACCGGCAGCATCGCAGGCCGGACGTCGAAACGCCGTCGGAACTCCGACGGTTCTCTTACGCCGCATGATCCACGATCATGCGCCCGACTGCCGACCGCCGACCCCGCCGATGCGACCGACGCCGCTCCGACACGCCCCCCGCTGGCAGACCCCGTTGTTGATCGCGCTAGTGGTGTGGGCGCTGTTGGCGGGCCTGGGCCTGCGCGAACCGATGCCGGCCGACGAGCCACGCTTCGTGCTGGCGGCGCGGACGATGGTCGAGAGCGGGCAATGGCTGTTCCCGCACCGGGGCATCGAGCTGTACGCGGAAAAACCCCCGACTTTCATGTGGCTGCAGGCGGCCAGTTATCTGCTGGTGCGCGACTGGCACGTGGCCTTCCTGCTGCCCTCGCTGCTGGCGGCCTTGCTGACGCTGTGGCTGTCCGGCGACCTGGCGCGCCGGCTGTGGGGCCGCCGCGCCGTGCCGTACGCGGTGTTCGGCCTGTTCGCGTGCCTGCAGTTCGCGCTGCAGGCCAAGCGGGCGCAGATCGACATGGTGCTGGTGGGCATGACCACGCTGTCGCTGTGGGCGCTGATGCGCTACCTGCTGGAAACGCCGCGCGCGTGGCTGCTGGCGCTGGGCACCTTCGCGGCGGGGCTGGGCACGGTGACCAAGGGCGTGGGCTTCCTGCCGCTGCTGGTCTTCGTGCCCTGGCTGTGGGTGCGGTGGAGGTCGCGCCGCGCGCTGCCGCCGCATCGTGGCGTGCACACGCTGGCGGGCGTGGCGGGCTTCGTCGCCGGCGCCGGGGTGTGGCTGGTGCCGATGCTGTCGGTCGCGCTGACCTCGTCCGATCCCGCGCTGCACGCGTACGCGCGCGAAATGCTCTTCAAGCAGACCGGCACGCGCTATGCCAATGCCTGGCACCACGTGAAGCCGGCCTGGTACTACCTGCAGACGATACTGACGCTGTGGCTGCCGGGCGTCCTGCTGGCACCCTGGCTGGTGCCGGCGTGGTGGCGACGCCTGCGCCGCGTGGACCCCCGGCATGCGCTGCTGCTGGGCTGGGCGGTACTGGTGCTGGTGTTCTTCAGTGCCAGCCCGGGCAAGCGCGAGGTCTATGTCTTCCCCATGCTGCCGGCATTGGCGGTGGCGGCGTCGCCGTTGCTGGCCGGGTTGCTGCGCCGACGCGGCGTGCGGACGGTGCTGTGGTCGTACCTGGCGGTGCTCGTGGCGGTCGCCGGTGGACTGGGGCTGTGGCTGCTCACCGCGTCGCCGGCGCGCGTGCATGCGCTGGTCGATGGCCGCGGCATGGACATGGACACGGTGGCGCAGCTGGGGCGATGGCTGGCCGGTTTCGCGGCCGTGGCGGTCGTGGTGATGGTCGCGGCACGACGACGGGTGGCCGTGGCGCTGGTCGCGGTCACCGCAGCGCTGTGGACGGCGTATGGCATGGGTTTCATGCCGGCGCTCAGTCCCGACAGTTCGGCGAAGGCCCTGATGCAGCGGGTCGGTGAACGGATCGGCCCCCAGGCCGAACTGGCCATGCTGGGCTGGCGCGAACAGCACCTGCTGCAGGCCGACCGCCCGGTCGCCGACTTCGGCTTCAAGCAACCCTGGGCCGCGCAATGGCAGCACGCGCATGCGTGGTTGCTGGAAGCACCTGCGCAGCGCTGGTTGTTCCTGCGCAAGGAAGCCATCGGACCCTGCCTGGACCCGGCGAAGGTGGTGGACATCGGTGCGTCCAACCGGCGCGCATGGATTCTGGCCCCGAGCGCGGCATGGATCCCGGGCTGCGAGGTCCCGACCGACTGGTCGGCGGACGTCAGCGAAGACTGAATCGGCGGCAACCCGGGACGCTCGCACGCCCGGTTTCGTGCGCCTCTTAACGCGGCTCCGACGCGCGTCCGACCGCGCTACGACGTAACCGCCACCAGCATGCGTGCACGTTCCGCTCGCCGCCTGCCGCATGTCGTCCTTCCCGGTCCGCTCCCTCTCGCGTTCCCTCGCCAGACCGTCGTGGCGGTTGCCGTGGTCGTTGCCGGTGCTGCTGCTCGCGTGGTGGCTCGCACGCCATGTGGACCTGGCGGTGGCCCACGGGCTGTTCCACTGGGAAGGCGACGTCTGGTCGCTCAAGCGCAGCGTGCTGCTGGAAGCGGCGCTGCATCGTGGCGGCCGGCTCCTGAGCCAGGCGGCCTGGGCCGGCGTGCTCGTCGCCACGCTGCTGCACTGGCGTTCGCCGGCCTCGCAGGCGTGGACGCGGCCGGCGGCGCGCTTGCTGCTGTCGGTCTTCGCATCGGTGGCCTGCGTGGCCGCGTTGAAGGCCCTGACCCACATGGACTGTCCCTGGGACCTGGCAGGCCTGGGAGGCGACCGGGCGTTCGTGGCGTTGTTCGAAGCACGGCCCGCGACGATGCCGCCCGCCGCGTGTTTTCCCGCCGCACATGCCGCGGGCGGCTATGCCTGGGTGGCGCTGTATTTCTTCCTGTCGCAGGTGGCACCGCGCTGGCGCCGGGCCGGGCTCGCCGTCGGCCTGGTGGCCGGTGCCGTGTTCGGTGCAGCACAGCAATTGCGCGGGGCGCATTTCCTCTCGCACGACATCGCCAGCTTGGCGGTGTGCTGGACGGTGGCCTGGGGCGTGGACGCCCTGTCCGCACCGTCCCCTCGGGAGACGCAGGCATGAGCGCGTCGGTCGTCGAGCACGCGCACGCCGGCTCGCGCGGGCAACGCCTGCTTGCCCTGCTCGCCGTGCGGCCGCGACTGCACACGGAAACGCTGATCCTGTTCGCGTGCCTGTACTTCAGCCTGTTCGCCAACGCGGAATTCTGGCGCGCCGCCGCACCCCAGCCGTGGACGCACGGTATGTGGACGCTGTCGCTGTTCCTCCTGGTCACCGCCGTGCATGGCGTGTGGCTGTCGCTGCTGGTCTGGCGACATACCGCGCGCTGGGTGCTGTCGGTGCTGGTGGTGGTGGCGGCCCTGGCCGGCCACTACATGGCCAGTTACGGCATCTACATCGATGCCGACATGGTCCGCAACGTGCTGCATACCGACTGGCGCGAGGCGAGCGACCTGGCCGGCGCCGATGCCGTGCTGCCGCTGCTGGCATCCGTTCCCGCGCTGCTCGTGGTGTGGCGCGTGCGCCTGCGTCCCCGCACGTGGTCGCGCACGTTGCTGGCACGTGTGCTGTTCCTCGGTGGCATGGTGGTGGTCGGCGCGCTCGGCGTGCTGCCCTCGATCCAGCCGCTCACCGCCTTCCTGCGCAACCAGCGCGAAGTACGCTACCTGGTCACGCCCGCCAACGTGCTGGTATCGCTGGCCAAGGTGGTCAGCGAGGAGGCGCCGGGCAAGGCGCGCGTGCAGCTGCCGATCGGCGAAGACGCCATGCAGTCGCCGGCCGCCACCATGCGCCGCCCCCGCCTGGTGGTGCTGGTCGTAGGCGAGACGGCCCGCGCCGCCAACTGGGGCCTCAATGGCTACGCGCGCCAGACCACGCCGGAGCTGGCGCGGCGCGGCGTACTCAATTTCCCCCATGTCGCCGCCTGCGGCAGCAGCACCGAGGTATCGCTGCCCTGCATGTTCTCGCCATACGGGCGCGAGCATTACGACGAGAAGGAGATCCGCGGGCACCAGTCGCTGCTGCACGTGCTGCAGCGTGCGGGCGTGGCCACGCTGTGGCGGGACAACCAGTCCGGCTGCAAGGGTGTATGCAACGGGCTGCCGGTGGAAGACCTGCACGCACGCAACGACCCCGCGCTGTGCGACGGCAAGCGCTGCGAAGACGGCATCCTGCTCACCGGCCTCGCAGACGCCGCGCGCCGCAACACGGGCGATCAGGTGATCGTGCTGCACATGCTGGGCAACCACGGACCCACGTATTTCGAACGCTATCCGCCCGTCTTCAAGGTGTACCAGCCCGTCTGCGAGACCTCGGACCTGGGCCGGTGCTCGCGGGCGCAGATCGTCAATGCGTACGACAATGCGCTGCGCTACACCGACCACGTACTGGCCGGGGCCATCGATGCGCTCGCCGGCATGGAGGATTACGACACAGCCCTGCTGTACGTCTCCGACCATGGCGAGTCACTGGGCGAGAACGGGCTGTACCTGCACGGCATGCCGTATTCGATCGCCCCCCGCGAGCAGTTGCAGGTGCCGATGGTCGCCTGGTTCTCCGAAGGCTGGCGCAAGGCGACCGGTCTGGACGACACTTGCCTGCGCCGCCAGGCGGCCGGCCAGCGCAGCCATGACGACCTGTTCCACACGATGCTGGGCCTGACCGACGTGAAGACGGCCCTCTACCGGCCGGACCACGACATTTTCCTGACCTGCCGGAGTGGACGATGACCCTCCCTTCCCCAGCAAGCAGCCCCATGACGAGTCTGTCCGTCGTCATTCCCGTCTTCAACGAGCGCGGCAACATCGGGCCGCTGGTCGAGGAAGTGGTACGCCACCTGCGCGGCCACGTCGCCTTCGACATCGTGTGCGTGGACGACCAGTCCGACGACGACACCCGCGACGTGCTGACGGCCCTGAAGGCCGAGGTCCCCGAGCTGCGGGTGCTGGTGCACCATCGCCGCAGCGGGCAGAGCACGGCGATCCGTACCGGCGTGAAGCAGGCCCTGTCGCCGTGGATCGCGACGCTGGACGGCGATGGCCAGAACGACCCCGGCGACATCCCGAAGCTGCTCGCCGCGCGCGACGCCGCCGATGCACAGACCAAGCTGTTCGCCGGCTGGCGCGTCGACCGCAAGGACACCGCCAGCAAGCGCTGGGCGTCGCGCTGGGCCAACCGCATCCGCCAGCGCCTGCTGCGCGACGACACGCCGGACACCGGCTGCGGCATCAAACTGTTCGAGCGCGCCGCCTTCCTGGACCTCCCCTATTTCGACCACATGCATCGCTACCTGCCCGCGCTGATGCAGCGCGCGGGCTGGAAGACCGTCAGCGTGCCGGTCTCGCACCGGCCGCGTGGGTCGGGGCAGTCGAAGTACACCAACCTCGGGCGCGCCCTCGTGGGCGTGCGCGATCTCATGGGCGTCTCGTGGCTGATCCAGCGCAGCCACGTCACCGCGATCAGCGAGATCAACGCGGGGCGCAAGCCATGAGCGTGATGGACCAGGAACTCGTCTGGCTGGGCTGGACCGGCCTGCACATGACTCCCTGGAAGCTGATCGGCCTGACCGGCGCCGCCATGTTCGGCGCGCGCTGGGTGGTGCAGTTCGTCGCCTCGCGGCGCGCGCGCCGGCCCGTCATCCCGCGCCTGTTCTGGTACATGAGCCTGGCCGGCAGCCTGATGGCGCTGAGCTACTTCCTGTTCTCGTCCAAGCAGGATGCGGTGGGCGTGCTGCAGAACCTGCTGCCGGCGTTCACCGCCGCCTACAGCCTGTACCTGGACATCCGCAACGGACGCGAGACGCGCACGGACGGCCGCCCGGCCTGATCAGCTGCGGTTGGGCGTGAGCTTCAGTAACCGCCCGCCGGCGCCGTCCTCCAGCAACCACAGCGCGCCGTCCGGCCCCTGTTCGACCTCGCGGATGCGCCGCCCCATCGGATAGCGCCGCGCTTCGCGCGCCTGCGTGCCGGTGAATTCGATCTCGACCAGCGCCTGCGAGGCCAGGCCGCCGATGAAGCCCTTGCCGCGGAACCAGGGAAACAGGTTGCCGGTGTAGATGACGAAGCCCGCCGGCGCTATCACCGGCGACCACCAGGCCTCGGGCGCGTTCAAGTCCGGTCGCGTCACGTGGTCCGGGATCGGAGTGCCGTCGTACTGGTCGCCGTTGGACACGACGGGCCAGCCATAGTTGGCGCCGCGTTCGATCAGGTTCAGTTCGTCGCCGCCCGACGGTCCCATTTCATGCGTCCACAGCTGTCCCGACGGATCGAAGGCGATGCCGAGCAGGTTGCGGTGGCCCAGGCTCCACACCTGCGCCGCAATGCCGCCCTGCGCCGCGAACGGATTGTCCGGCGGCAGGCTGCCATCGTCGTTGAGCCGGATCAGCTTGCCGAGTGAGGACTGCAGGTCCTGTGCGGGCGTCTGCTGATCGCGCTCGCTCGAGGTGATCCACAACTTGCCGTCCGCTCCGAAAGCGAGCCGGTGTCCGTAGTGGTTCGAACCCGACACCTTCGGCAACTGGCGCCAGATCACCTGCAGGTTGGACAGGCTTCCGCCATTGCCACTGGCATCGAGCTGCAGCGTGGCGCGCGCCACGGCAGCGCCGCGCGTGCCGCCGCTGCCGGCTTCCGCATAGCTGACATAGACCAGCCGGTTGTCGGCGAAGCGGGGATGCAGCAGCACGTCGCCGAAGCCCCCCTGCCCGCCGTAGGCGACCGTCGGCACCCCGATGATCTCGCCGACCTGGCCGCTCGCGACGTTGGCCAGGCGGAGCTTCCCGGATTTCTCGGTCACCAGCAGGCGACCGTCCGGCAGGAACGTCATCGCCCAGGGCTCGTTGAACGTGGCGACCGGCGTACTGGTGAACGGCGGGTCGGGGACCTGCCGCGCGCGCGACAGTCCTGCCATGGTGCGGCCCGTGCCGGTCATCGCCGCCGCGGTCCCGGCCGGTGCCGGCGTCGCTGCCGTGCCCGCGGCGGAGCCGGTCGTGGACATGACGCGGGAGGCCACCACCGCCTTCGCGCCCTCCTCGGTGATCGACGCCCGCTGGCAGGCGGATACGCACAGGCAACAGACAAGCAGCAACGGCATCTTCATGCAGGCGGCATCCGGCGGGGCTCGTTGCCCTTGTACGCCTGCGGAGCGAAGAAAAGCGTGACGACGGCGGAGCTTCAGACCTTCACGTACCAGCCGCGGCGATCCATCGCCCACACGACCAGCCACCACACGCCGACGAACGACAGCGCGAACGCCAGCGACGGCAGGTACGGTCCGAAGCGCGGCGTCATCCAGTCGGCGAATCCGACCCGATACAGCGGCTCCATCCAGCCGAGCGCGAGCAGTACGTACGTCATCACGGCGGCGCCGACATAGGCGGCGATGGCATTCGCACCGAAGCGCCGCCCCACCGCCGGCCACCCCTGCCGGTCCACCGCCGCATGGGCGAGCGCCAGCGCAAGCGATGCGCAGCCGGCGGAGAACAGCGCAAACGACGACGTCCACAGCGCCTTGTTCAATGGGGACACACTGCTCCATGCCAGTCCGAGGGCCACGGCCGCCATGCCGGCCAGCAACAGCGTGCGCAGCGCACCGCCCCGCAACCAAGCGCCGGCCCGCACGCCGAACAGCGTGGTGGCGATGGCGGGCAACGTGCTCAGCAACCCCTCTGGATCCTGCCCGCGCGCGAGCGTCGCATCCCACTGGTACAGCCACGGTGCGAACAACGCCGTATCCAAGCGTGCCGGCAGGTTCGTGTAGGCGGCATAGCCGGACGGCGCGAGCAGCGCCCAGTAGCCGAGCAGGAACGCGCCGATCAATGCCCACTGCAGGCGAGGCTTCACGTACAGCGCGATCAGGCCGGCCGCAGCGAAACACAGGCCGATCCGCTGCAGCACGCCCCAGGGGCGGAAGTGCGGACGGTCCAGCATCACGTACGCCAGCAGGTGCAGCGCCAGGCCGAGCGCGACGATCTTCGCCGCGCGCCACAGCAGCGCGCGCACCAGCACGCCATGCGCCACGCCTGTTTCGCTACGCGGCACGATGCCCAGCGAGATCGATACGCCGACGATGAAGAGGAAGAACGGGAACACCAGGTCGGTCGGTGTCACGCCATGCCATTCCGCGTGCAGCAGCGGTGCGTAGACATGCGACCAATCGCCCGGCGTGTTGACCAGCAGCATCGCGGCGACCGTCAGGCCACGCAGCGCATCTACGGACGCGAACCGGGCCGGTGCGACGCTCATGCGCGCGGGATCAGGCGCCGCCGATCCACGTGCCGACGATCTGCAGGTCGGCGTCCAGCGCCACCAGGTCGGCGCGGTAGCCGGGCGCGATGCGGCCGTGCGTCGCTCCCAGGCCGAGGACATCGGCGGGATAGGTGGACGCCATGCGCGCTGCCTCGTCCAGCGGCAGGCCGAGCAGCCGCACGCAGTTGCGCACGGCGGTGATCATGTCCAACGCCGAACCCGCCAACGCGCCGGCGGCATTGCGCACCACGCCGTCGACGGCGGTGATGGTTTCGCCATACAGATCGAACGACGGATCGTCCGAACCGACCATCGGCATCGCATCGGTGACCAGGACCACCTTGCCGCGCGGCTTGGCCGCCAACGCGACGCGCAGGCTGGCCGGATGCACGTGCACGCCATCGACGATCACGCCACACCAGCAGCCGTCGTCCTCCAGCGCAGCACCGACCGCGCCCGGTTCGCGGCCCTGCAACGGCGACATCGCGTTGTAGAGATGGGTGAAGCCCGACACGCCCGCGTCGATGCCGGCGCGGATCTGTTCGTAGCTGCCCGCCGTGTGGCCGGCGACGACGATCGCGCCGCGCGCCACCAAGGTGCGAATGGTGTCGGTCGGCACCTGTTCGGGCGCAAGCGTCAGCAGGGTCACGCCGTTGTCGAGCGACGTCGCCATCGCGATTTCGTCCGCGCCGGGCACGCGGAACTTCGCCGCATCGTGCGTGCCCTTGCGCGCGGGCGCGATGTACGGGCCCTCCAGGTGGATGCCGAGCACGCCCGGCACGCCCTGCGCGATGGCGTCGCGTATCGCCGCGATCGCGCGCGCCATCACGTCGGCATCGTCGCTGATCAAGGTCGGCAACAGGCCGGTCGTGCCGAAGCGCCGGTGCGCCTTCGCGATCGTGCGGATCGCCTCCACACTCGTATCGTTGTTGAACAGCGCGCCACCGCCACCGTTGACCTGCGCATCGATGAAGCCGGGCAGCAACGTCGCGCCGCGAAGATCGTGCCGCACCGCATCTGAAGGGATCGCATCGTCCGCGAGCAGGTCGGCGATGCGGCCGTCCTGCATCAGTACCGCCAGGCCTTCAACGAAGCCGTCCGGCGTCAGCACGCGGGCGTTGCAGAGGGCAATGGCGGCGCTCGTCGCGTTCATACCGTTTCCGTGACCTTGTTGAGGTGCGGCGGCACATCCGGATTGTGGCCGCGACGCAGCGCGAGCGCATTGATCGCCCGGTAGAAGCTCTGGATGGTCAGCAGCGGCGCGCACGCCGGATGCGGTGCCTCGACCAGTGGCAGATCGCCCTGGCGCGATGCCACCCACACCTGCGCACCGCGGTCGCGGAATTCCTGCGCCAGCGCCAGCGTGCCGGCTTCGGTTTCGTCCGGCTGGGCGAAGCAGAGCACCGGGAAGCCCGGACCGACCAGCGCCATCGGTCCGTGTTTCACTTCCGCCGAACTGTAGGCCTCGGCGTGCAGGCCGCAGGTTTCCTTGAATTTCAATGCGGCTTCCTGCGCGGCGGCGAGGCCCAAGCCTCGTCCCAGCACGAACAGGTTGTGCGCACCCACCAATCCATCGCTCAGCGGCGACCAGTCCGCCTGCCACGCGCGACGCAGCGCGTCGGGCAGGGCATCGGCGGCGGCATGCAGCGGCGCCTCGTCCTTCCAGTACGCGGCCAGCTGCAGGATCGCCGCGAGCGAACCCAGGTAGCTCTTGGTTGCCGCCACGCTGCGCTCGGGACCGGCGCGCAGCGGCAGCACGGTGTCGGCGAGTTGCGCCAGCGGCGAGTCTTCCACGTTCACCAGTGCGACCACGCGTGCGCCGGCCTCCTTGGCCGCGCTCGCGTTGCGCAGCAGGTCCGGGCTCTTGCCCGACTGCGAGATCACCACGTACAGCGCATCGACCAGTCGCTGCTTCGCTTCGTACACCGACCCCACCGACGGCGATGCCGACGCGGTGACCACGCCCAACTGCGTCTCGAACAGGTACTTCGCGTAGGTCGCGGCATGATCGGAACTGCCGCGCGCGCAGGTCACCACGAATGGTGGAGGACTACGGCGCAGGTCGTCCGCCAGCGCTTTCACCGTCGCGGCGTTGCGCGCGTACTGGTCGGAGACGATGTCGGCGGTCTGGGCCGCCTCCTGGTGCATCAGGGTGTCGGAAGGCGCAGGCAGTAGCGTGTCGGTCATGGCGAGAGCGGTTCGGGTCGGTCGGCGCGCGGACGGACCGGCGCCGTGGAGCCCCGCACCACCAACTGCGGCACGAAGCCCTGGTTGTGCACGGGGGTGGGGTTGTCGTCATAGGCATCGGTACGCAGGCCGGCGATCAGCAGGCGTGCGGCCTGTTTTGCGATGTCCTGCGTCGCCTGCTTGGCGGTGGTCAGCGGCGGCCACGACTGCTTGGAGAACGGACTGTCTTCGAAACCGGCGATGGACAGGTCATAAGGCACGTTCATGCCGGCCGACTTCGCCGCTGCCAGGACGCCGGCCGCGATTTCGTCGTTGGAACCGAAGATCGCCGTGGGCGGTTCGCGCAGCGCCAGCAGGCGGCGCGCGCCGCGGAAACCGTCGTCGAACGTGTAATCGCCCGGCACGACGAGATGCTTGTCGAGGGTGATGCCGTAGTCCTTCAACGCTTTCTCGTAACCGGCATAGCGTTCGGTACTCGACCGGTGCGCCAGTCCGCCCCACAGGAAGCCGATGCGCTGGTGTCCGAGCTGGATCAGGTGTTCGGTGATCTCGTAGGCGGCATCGCGATCATCGACATAGACGCACGGCAGGCCGTCTTCCGGATCTTCGGTCGCGGCGATGATGCGCACCAGCTTCACCCCGCGCGCAGCCAATGCCGTCACCAGGTCGGCGCGTTCGGACATCGGCGCGGTCAGCACCAGGCCGGCCAGGCGCGAGCGCTGGACGAATTCCACTAGCTCCTCGGCCAGCAATGGCGAGGTGGAATCGACCGGATGGATCTGCAGGCCGAAGCCGGTCTCCTTGCAGGCGGCCAGCACGCCGTTCTGCACGCCGATGATGTGGTACGGGTTGGGGTTGTCGTAGACCAGCCCGATCACGAACGGCGTGCCGCTGCGCAGGTTGCGCGCGGACTGGTCCGGTTCGTAGTCCAGTTCGGCGATGGCGTGCAGCACGCGCGCGCGCGTGCCCTGCAGCACCGACGGCTCGTTGTTGATGACCCGGGACACGGTCTTCAGCGAGACCTTCGCGCGTTCGGCGACGTCCTTGATGGTGGGTCGGCGCATGGGCGTTTCCGTCATGGAGGCGAGTCCACCATGATGCCGCGTTCCGGGACGCCCGTCGCCGCCCGTTTCGCGCTGCCCACGCGGTGCCCGGCCAGCGCGTAGTAGAGGATGTACAGGTAGCCGGGAATGGCCAGTCCGGCGAACACGACCTGGAAGTCGTAGTGCTGCTTCAGCACCGCGAACAACTGCGGCAGGATCGCTCCGCCGGCGATGCCCATGATCAGCAGGGCCGATCCGGTCTCGGTATGCCGGCCCAGTCCCTTGATCGCCAACGGGAAGATCGCCGGCCACATCATCGCGTTGGCGAAGCCCAGTGCAGCGACGAAGCCCACCGACACGTAGCCGTGCGTCAGCAGCGCGCCGAGGGCGAACAGCACGCCCAGCGTGGCGGAGATGGCCAGGTAGCGTGCCTGCGACACGAAGCGCGGGATCACGGCCAATCCGACCAGGTAACCGGCCAGCATCGCGAACAGGGTGTAGGTGGTGAACAGCTTGGTCTGGTCCAGCGGCAGGCCGAAGCCCCTTCCATAGGTGCCGATCGCGTCGCCCGCCAACACCTCCACCCCCACGTAGAGGAACAGGCAGAGCACGCCCAGCCACAGGTGCGGGAAGCGCGACAGGCCACGTGCGCCATCGGCGGCATCGGCCGCGGGCGCGGCATTGACCTCGGACGGCTTCACCTCGGGCAGCGGCGAGAACAGGATGCCGATGGCGACCACGACCAGGAGGCCGGCCATCACCAGGTACGGCAGGTGGATCTTCGCTGCGAACGCGTCCAGCAGCGCCACCTTGCCGGCCGCATCGGCTGTGGCGACCTGTGCGGCCAGGTCGCCCACGCCATGCAGGACCAGCGTCCCGAGCACGAGCGGCGCCAGCATGCCGGCGATCTTGTTGCAGATGCCCATCAGCGCGATGCGCTGCGCGGCACTCTCGATGGGGCCGAGGATGCTGACGTAGGGGTTCACCGCCGTCTGCAGCAGCGCCAGGCCGCCGCCGATCACGAACAGGCCGGCCAACGCACCGGGGTACCAGCGCTGGGTGGAGAACTCGCCGAACATCGCGGCGCCAACCGCCATCACGAACAAGCTGGCCGCCAGACCCTTCTTCATGCCGGTGCGCTTGAGCAACGCCGCAGCAGGCAACGCGAGGAAGAAGTACGACAGGTAGAACACCATCAGTACGAGGAAGGCATTCACCTCGTCCAGATCGAAGGCGAGCTGCACGAAGGTGATCAGCGGGCCGTTGATCCAGGTGAAGAACCCGATGATGAAGAACAGCACGCCGACGATGGCGAGCGAACGGAGCGGGGTGGTTCCAGCGGCGGTACTCATGCAATCCCCTCGATCTGGGAGGTCGCGCCTGCGCGCGACATCGGGAACAACGTTGTCAAAGCCATCAGGCAGCCCCACGGAACTTGGAGGTCTCCAAGCGACCTGGCCTTCCTTCTGTGAGTGCACCGGCATAGTGCGCCGCAGCATAAAGTCCTGTAGGACTTAGCGCTTTTCCGCCTTTGCATGCCGCAATTGGCAACACCAATGCGCTCAATTGAATAATGAATACGAGCATTGTTGTCGGTTCCATACATCGCCTTGGCCGCCAGACGGCTATTTCATGACAGAGTCTTGACAACGTTGTCAAACACTTTCCACACTCCGGCCATATCGGGATGACGGGGTCCCGGCCGCGAACATGTGGGGAGACGTGTGGTCGCCATTGCCAATCCATTGCCGACAGATGCCAGCCGCGGGGCGCACGACGCCTTCATCGCGGCGGACGTCGGTGGCACCCACGTCCGCATCGGCCTGGTGCGCGGCAGCGGCGACGCCGGGATGCCGGTCCACGTGCTGGAGTACCGCAAGTACGCCTGCGCCGACCACGCCGGCCTGGGCGACATCGTCGAGGATTTCCTGCACCACCTGGGCCTCGACCACGGGCGCGTGACCCGTGGCGTGATCGCCAGCGCCGGCTATGCGCTGGAAGACGGCACCGTCATCACCAACAACCTGCCCTGGCGCCTTTCGCTGGCGGAACTGCGCACGCAGCTCGGCTTCGACGACGTCCGCTTGGTCAACGATTTCGAAGCCGTGGCGCATGCCGCCGCGCAGGTGGACGCCAGCCAGGTGCTGCAGCTCACCGGCCCGGCGATCGCACCGACCCGCGGCCCCACGCTGATCCTCGGCCCGGGCACCGGCCTGGGCGCGGCGGTGTGGATCCCGGTCGGCCCGCGCGCCGTGGTGCTGGCGACGGAAGCCGGCCAAGCCGCGCTCACCGCCGGCAACGCGCTCGAGATGGCGCTGCTGGCCGAGATGCTGAAGACCCGCACGCACGTGCCGGTCGAACAGGCGCTGTCCGGCCCCGGCCTGTTGAACCTGCATGCCGCGCTGTGCGCCGTCCGCGGCGCCGCGCCTTCGGCCTACACGCACCCGGGCCAGGTCACGGCCGCCGCGCTGTCGGGCGACGACCCACTGGCGCGCGAAAGCCTCGACGTGTTCTGCGGCCTGCTCGGCAGCGTCGTCGGCGACATGGCGCTGCTGTACGGCGTGCAGGGCGGCGTGTACCTCGCCGGCGGCATCCTGCCGAAGATCCGCGGATTCCTGATCCAGAGCAGTTTCGTCGCGCGATTCCTCAACAAGGGATCGATGCGCGAGGCGCTCGAACGCATCCCCGTGAAGCTGGTGGAGCACGGGCAGCTGGGCGTCATCGGCGCGGCCCGGTGGTACCTGGATCGCGACGGAGACACATGAAGGAAAGCGCCGGCACAGGCGCGGAGCAGGAAGGGGCGGGGTGCAGGGGATACGTGCAACGCCAGGCGACATCGAAGTACCAAGCACGGCGGAACAGCGCGAGCGATGGCTGCCGGAACTCTAAAAACAATGATGGGAGAGACATCATGAAGTACCGCACCTCGATCCTTTCGGCCTCGATCGCCGCCGGGCTCGCGTTCTCGATGCAGGTCCACGCGCAGGAAGCCGCACCGGCCGACACGGCCGCGACCGACCTGGACACCGTCGTGGTCACCGGCATCCGCGGCAGCATCGAGAAGGCCCTCGATGCCAAGCGCGACGCCGCCACGCACGTCGAAGTCGTCACCGCCGAAGACATCGGCAAGCTGCCGGCCAAGAACGTGGCCGACACCCTGCGCCAGCTGCCCGGCGTCAACATCGCGTCGTCCAGCGCCAGCGAAGGCGGCTTCGACGAAGCCGACCGCGTCAGCCTGCGCGGCACCAATCCCAGCCTCACCCAGACCCTCGTCAACGGGCACGGCATCGGCACCGGCGACTGGTTCGTGCTGAGCCAGGTGGGCAATGTCGGCCGCAGCGTGAGCTACTCGCTGTATCCGTCCGAAATCGTCGACCGCGTGGTGGTGCACAAGACCTCCGAAGCGAAGCTGGTCGAAGGCGGCACCGCCGGCTCGGTGAACATCATCACCCGCCGTCCGCTGCAGTTCGCCGAACCGCTGACGATCCAGGGCTCCATCGGTGCGGTCCATTCCGACCTGCCGGGCGACACCAAGCCGCAGCTCGATGCGCTGCTGAACTGGCGCAACGATGAAGGCACGGCCGGCTTCCTGGTGCAGGTGTTCAACGAACAGCGCAGCCTGCGACGTGACGGCCAGGAGGTCGTGGGCGGCTACGGCACGATCGCGGAGTTCGAGGCGGACGGCGTCACCCGCACTCCCGTCGCAACCAGCAATCCGGATCTGGTGGGCGTGCTGTATCCCAACCTGATCGGCGCCGCGCTGTTCGAGCAGGTCCGAAAGCGCCAGGGCGGTGTGGCGAACATCGAAGCCAAGGTCACTGACGACCTGACGCTGAACGTCAACGCCTTCTACTCGCGCCTGAAGGCGGATAACTACAACCGCAACTACATGATGTGGGCCAGCCAGTTCGTCAACGCGCGCGCGCCCAGCAGCTACAGCATCCAGAACGGCGTGCTGACCAGCGCCACGTACGCGCCGGATACCACCAGCACAGCCGTTACACCCTACGGCGTGTACGACATGATTTCCCGCCCCGGCGCCGAGTCCACCTCCAAGTACATCGCCCTCGATGCCGAGTGGAATGCCAGCGACGCATTGAAGTTCGTCTTCCAGCTCGGCTCCACCAAGGGCCGGGGCAGCAGCCCCACGCAGGACGTGCTGGAGACGGGCATCGCTGGCAACGCCGGCGCGAGCTGGAGCATGAACGGCGTCGGCAATCCGATCGACTGGTCGCTGGGCGGCACCAACACCGCGTCGAACCACCTGCCGCAGAGCGGCTGGATCTTCGGTGCGCAGGGCATCGACGTGCTGGACAAGGAAGACTGGGCCTCGGCGGACGGCCAGTTCTTCTTCGACAACGACACCCTGTCCTCGCTGGACTTCGGCTACCGCTACGCCACGCACGAGCGCAGCAACGACTTCTCGCTCGCGCAGGGTCCCAACTGGGCAACCAACTGGACCGACATCGCGGCGTACCCGGCGGCCGGCGGCGCGTATCCCGGCGACTTCGGCGTGGGCGGCAACGTGCCGTCGGGCATCTGGTACTACACGCCCGCCCAGCTGGCGGAGATCAACGCCCGCTTCGCCAACCGCAACAACCCGGAGCGCTTCTACTTCTCCGACGTCTACGGCGTGAAGGAAGACATCAACGCGGTGTACGCGCAGTTGAACTTCCGCGGCGACCGCTGGAGCGGCAACGCCGGCCTGCGCTACGTGCGTACGCAGACCGACGTGAACTACAACCAGGCGCTGGCGGTCAACTCGGGCATTCCGGGCGCGATCACCGGGTCGGCGTTCGGCGACTACCTGCCGGTCGTGGTGAACAACGACTACAACGAGCTGCTGCCCAGCGTGAACTTCAAGTTCGAGCTGACCGACTCCCTGGTGGCGCGCGTGTCGGGCAGCAAGACCATGACCCGCCCGGACTTCTCCGCGCTGGCCGGTTCGCTGACGCTGAACGACCTCACGCACGAAGGCAGCGGCGGCAATCCGAACCTGGACCCGCTGGTGTCGACCAACTTCGACGCGTCGCTGGAGTGGTACTTCGCTCCGCGCGCACTGCTGGCCGCCAGCGTGTTCTCCATGGACCTGGACGGTTATGTCGACTTCGGCAACGTGATCGTGCAGTACAAGGACCAGCAGGCCAGCCAGGCGGCCGGCACGGATGTCTACAGCGACTACCTGGTGTCGATCCCGGTCAACTCGAACGGCAAGGCCCGCGGCGTCGAACTGACCTACGAGCAGCCGATCGGCGACAACTTCGGCATCAACGCCAACTACACCTACGTGGATGGCGAGGCCGATGGCGGCAAGCCGCTCAACGGTACCTCCGAGAACACGTACAACCTGTCGGGCTGGTACGAGAACGACCGCTTCAACGCACGCATCAACTACAGCTACCGCAGTTCGTTCTACGCCGGCGTCAGCCGCGCCGACAACTTCTACCAGGACGACTTCGCCACGGTCTCGGCGTCGCTGGGCTTCAAGGCCACCGAGTGGCTGACCATCAGCCTCGATGGCCTGAACCTCAACAACCCGAAGCTGAAGTACTACACCGAGAACGATGCGGTGCCGGGCTACCTGCCGCATGCGTTCTACAGCAACGGCCGCCAGTACTACCTGAATTTCCGCTTCAAGTTCTAAGCCTCACGATGTAAGGGAACACTCTCCCTCTGCGGGCCCGGATCCGTCCTGGCCCGCTTTTTTTTGGGCATGCTAGGCCCGCCGCTATCGAGGACTCCGATGAACCGACGCATCGCCCATCGCGCCCTGGCCGGATTGGCCTTCATGCTGCTCGCGCTCACTGCCTGCACGCCCAGAACGGGTGACGACGCCGGCACGACGACGTTGGCGGCCGCACCGATCACGCCTTCGCTGATTCCCGCGCCGGCGGTAATGGAAACCGGCACCGGCAGCTTCACTGTCGGCACGGGCACGCGCCTGTCCGCCAGGGGTGACGTGGCGACGCGCGTCGCGCGGCAGTTCGCCGCCTACCTGCAGTCGGCGGGCGGGCCGGCACTGGCCACTACCGGGGACACAGGCAAGGGCCTGATCCAGTTCGTGCTGGCGCCGGCCGGCGCTGGCTCGGCCAATCCCGAGGCCTATACGCTCGACGTGACGCGCGACGGCATCATCGTGCAGGCGCACGACGAACGCGGCCTGTTCTACGGCGCGGTGACGCTGTGGCAACTGGTCACGCAGGGCGACAAGGGCGGGGCCACGCTGCCCGTGCTGCACATCGAGGACGCACCGCGATTCGGCTGGCGCGGCTTCATGCTGGACCCGGCCCGCCACTTCCAGCAGGTCGACGACGTCAAGAAGATCATCGACGCGATGGCGCTGCACAAGCTCAACACCCTGCACTGGCACCTGACCGACGACCAGGGCTGGCGCATCGAGATCAAGCAGTACCCGAAACTCACCGGGATCGGCGGCTGCCGCATTCCCGCCGGCGACGGCGGCAAGGATCCGAAAACCGGCGAGCCGCGCCCGTACTGCGGCTTCTACACGCAGGACCAGATCCGCGACGTGGTGAAGTACGCCGCCGAGCGCCACATCACTGTGGTGCCGGAGATCAACGTGCCTGGCCATGCGACCGCGGCGATCGCCGCCTATCCCGAACTGGGTTCCATCGACACGCCGCTGGTTCCGTCGAACGAATGGGGCGTGTTCCCCAACCTCGTCAACGTGGAGGAGCCGACGATCGCCTTCTTCGAGAACGTGCTGGGCGAGGTCGTCGCCCTGTTCCCAGGCACCTACGTGCATATCGGCGGCGACGAGGCGGTGAAGGACCAGTGGGAAGCTTCCGCGCGCGAACAGGCGCGCATGCGCCAGGTGGGTGCGAAGACCGAGATGGACCTGCAGGGCTATCTGGTGGAACGCCTCGAGAAGTATCTCGCCGGACACGGCAAGCGCCTGATCGGCTGGGACGAGATCCTCGAAGCCAAGTTGCCGGCGGAAGCGACGGTGATGTCGTGGCGCGGCATCGAAGGCGGCCTGCAGGCGGCGCGCCAGGGGCACGACGTGGTGATGTCGCCGTCGAACAAGACGTACCTCGACTATCTGCAGACCGCCTCGCCGAACGAACCGCCCGGACGCCCCGCGCTGATCACGCTGCAGGATGTCTACGGCTTCGAGCCGGTGCCGCCGGATCTCGAGGAAAGCCAGCGCCACCACATCCTCGGACTGCAGGCCAACCTGTGGACCGAGCACACGCGCACGTTCGCGCGCCTGCAGCACAACGCATTCCCCCGCCTCGCCGCGGTCGCCGAAACCGGCTGGTCGCCCGCGGCCAAGAAGGATTTCGCCAGCTTCACCGCCCGGCTGCCCGCGCAACTGAAGCGCTACGACGCCATCGGCCTGGGCTACGCGAAGACACCGTTCGAGCCGCTGATCGCCACCGAGGACAACCGCAAGGCAGGCACTGCGAAGGTCACGCTGTCCAACCCGCTCGACTACCCGGTGCACTACACCACCGACGGCAGCGAACCCACGCAGGCGTCGCCGACCTTCGCGTCGCCGATCGAGGTGAAGCTGCCGGCCACGCTGCGCGCCGCGGCCTTCGCCGACGGTCGCCCCCTGGTGCCGGCGTCGACGTTCGAACTGAGCGCCGCTTCGATGCTGAGCCGCACCGATGAGGCGATGTCGGTCTGCCCCGACGCCGGCCGCCTGCTGCTGCGCCTGGAAGACGATGGCCCGGCCGATGGCGAGCGCGCGATCTTCAACGCGACGATCTTCTATCCGTGCTGGCAGTGGGACCAGGCCGACCTGGAAGGCATCGCCTCGATCAGGGTACGTGCGGGCCGCATTCCCTACTATTTCCAGCTCGCGCACGACGAGCCGCACCGCACCTTCGAACCGGCGAAGTCGCCGCTGGGCGAACTGGAAATCCTGGGTGGCGGCTGCAAGGGCCACACGCTGGCGACGGTCGCGCTGCCGGCCGCGCCGAACGCGGATGGCTTCCTCGACCTCGAAGCACCGCTGCCCGCAGGCACCACCGGCAAGCAGGACCTGTGCGTGCGCTTCACCGGCGACACGCGCCCGCAGATGTGGGTGCTGGACCGCATCACGCTGCAGCCTCGCTGACGGCCGTCATCGCAGCATGGAAGAGCCGGGCATGTCCCGGCTTTTCTTTTTCCTAGACGCGTGCGGGACGCAGGCGCGCGTCCAGTGTGAGCAGCAGGCGGTGCACGGGCGTCGGCAACGTCGCCAGTCCGGCCAGCACACCCAGCGTGTTCGCAAGCGCATCGCGCGGGTCGGCCATGCGGGTGGCGGTCAGCGTGCCCTGTGCGAACTCCAGGCAGACGCCCAGGGCGACCAGCAGCGCCGCCACGATCAGGCAGCCGCGCCGCGTGGCGAACAACTGCATCGCCGCCGCCGACAACACGCCGTAGGCGAGGAAATGCTCGACCTTGTCGCCGCCTTCCGGCACCGGCGGCAATCCGCTCAGGTTCACCAGCGACAACACGATCACGGCGGCGACGGCCAGCAGCCAAAACCCAAGCCACAGCCGCGGGCGATGGAACGGCTTCAGCGCGAAGACACGGCTCACAGGCGCCAGCTCAGGTCGTTGAACAGGAAGGCCGTGCCGAACTCGACGTCGCTGGAGAATCCCATCACCTGGAAACGCTCGCCCATCTCGCTGGGGAGCGTCAGCCGCTTGGCTTCGTTGCGCAGGCGCAGCAGCGTGGTTTCGTCCGCGCGTGCCTCGGCTTCGTTCAAGCGCTCCTGCAGCCCATTGCCGAGCAGGAAGTTCGCCTGCGTGGTGTAGCCGGCCAGGTCGAACCCGGCCTGCGTGCCCGCCTCGGCCAGCGCGGTGAAGTCGACCGAGGCGGTGATGTCCTGCAGCCCGGGCCACAGGTAGGGATCGTTGTGCACGCGGTGGCGGTAGTAGGCACGCAGCGTGCCGTCGTCGCGATCGGGCTGGTAGAACTCGCGCCGCGTATAGCCGTAGTCGGCGAACAGCATGGCGCCCCGATCCAGGCCGCCCATCACCGCCTGGATCCAGTAGGGCAACTGCGGCAGCAGCTCGGAGCGATAACCATCGGGAAACGGCCGCCCGATGTACCGCTCGGCATGGCGCACCGCCGCGGACAGCAGGGCATCGGCCGGGCGATCGGCACGCACGAAGCGGCCTTCGCCATCCATCGCCACGCCCTCTTCGAACACTTCGCCATCGCGCAGCGTGAAGCGCGGCGTCGGCAAGGCATCGATCACTTCATTGGCGAACAACACGCCGCTCCACGTCGCCGAAGGTGGGCCGTCCAGCCATTCCACCAGCTCGAACACCGGCGGAATCAGGCGCTGGCGCAGCCGTTCGCGCTGTCGCTCGCGCAGGTCCGCACTGGGCTCCAGGATCGCGTAGCGCGCCGGCAGCGCATCGAGTTCCAGCAAGCGCTTGAGCATGATGTCGGCGAAGGCGCCGCTGCCGCCGCCGATTTCAACGAACTCGGCTTCGGGACCCAACTGCTGCAGCACCGGGGCCACGGCCTGCGCGACGCAGCTCGCGAACAAAGGACCCAGCTCGGGCGATGTCGTGAAATCGCCCGCCTCGCCGAACTTGGTGCTGCCGGCGCTGTAGTAGCCGAGTCCGGGCGCATACAGGCTGCGCTCCATGAAGCGCGAAAACGGAATGCTGCCGCCCTCGGCGGCGATCTCGTTTCGGATGAAATCAGCAAGGCGTTTGCTGTGGGCGCGCGCCGCATCGTCGGGAAGGGGGAGATCGGCCTGCATGGCGCACCTGGAGCGGAAATCCCGGCCATTGTACGGGCCGTCTAACACTGCGACGGTGGCCCTAGCCAACCCCCGGGACGGCGCATAGAATCGTGATGCACAGCAGCAACGGACACGCCATGACCTATTGCGTCGGCATCGAAGTCAACGAAGGCCTGGTCTTCGCCGCGGATACCCGCACCAGCGCTTCCTTCGACGACGTGCGCGTGTACCGCAAGATGCACGTGTTCGAATGGCCCGGCGACCGCGTGCTCGTCATCATGTCGGCCGGCAACCTGGCGACCACGCAGCTCACGCTGTCCCGCCTGCAGCGCGACATCGACGATCCCACCGCCACACGCAGCCTGCGCACGTTCTCGCATCTCTACGAGGTGGCGGAATACGTCGGCGAGATGCTGGTGGCCAGCCAGGTGAAGATGAGCGGCGAACTGCAGCAGAGCGGCGTCAACGTGCAGTCCACGCTGATCCTGGGGGGGCAGATCGCCGGCGAGCGTCCCGGCCTGTACATGGTGTACCCGCTGGGCAACTGCATCGCCACGTCGCCGGAAACCCCTTACCTGCAGATCGGCGAGTCGAAGTACGGCAAACCCATTCTCGACCGCATCATCCGCCCCGAAACGCCGCTGGAAGATGCCGCGCGCTGCGCGATGGTGTCGCTGGATTCCACCATCCGCTCCAACCTCTCGGTCGGCATGCCGGTGGACATCGCCCTGGTGCGGAACGGCGACCTGAGGATCAGCCAGCAGATGCGGCTGGAAGCGGACACCCCGTTGTACGCCGAGATCCACGACACCTGGTCGCGCAAGCTGGAAGCCGCCGTGCACAGCCTGCCGCGCTTTCCGTGGGAGCCGCAGCAGGCACAGGAAGCGCCGCCGCCGGGCCTGCCCGCCATGCCGCCCCGGCGAGTACCGTCGCGACAGGATCCGGGCGACGCGCAAGGCCAGCAGCAGTAACCGTCCGCCGGCGCCGCGAGCCTGCGATGAAACCCTGGGCAGTCGCACTGCTGGCATTCCTGCTGGGCGCCGGCGTCACCGCGCTGATCCTCGTGATCTGGATGCCACCGGCCTGGCGGATCGTCGCCGGCGCGGCGGGACTGCTCGTCGCCAGCAAACTGGCGGCGGTGTCCGCGGCCGCCTGGCGCGAACGCGGCGACTGAGAGCCGCTCAGCCGTGGAAGTAGCCGGAGGCGACGGCGTCGTGCAACGCGCCGAGATGCCGCTGGATCTCGTCCATGAACGCAGCGGGGTTCCGCTCCGCCAGCACGGCGGGGTCGGCGTTGCGCGTCATGCCCAGCACGCGGTTGAGGTGGCGGTCCACGCCCGGACGTGGCGGCATGGTGGGCAGCACGCTCTGCACGCGCGCCAGGCAGAACTGGACGCTGCGCGGGAATTCGTTGTTCTGCAGCAGGAAGCGCAGCGCCAGTTCGGCGGTGACGCGCTGGCGCACGTGGCGACGGAACATCTGGTAGCCGGCCAGGGAGCGCAGCACGCTCATCCACTGCATGTTCTGGAAGGCTTCGCGGTCGTCTTCGTTGCGCGGAGTGACCAGGCCGGATGCGCCGGCATCGATGATGCGCGTGGTCATGTCGGCCTGTTCCAGCGCCGTGCCCAGCCGCAGGAACTGGTAGCCGATGTCGCGGCTGACATTCGCGCTGAGCAGGCCGGACACCTTCAGGCAGCCGTCGACGATGCGCTGCAGGAAATCGAGCCGGTAGCGGCGGCTCAGGCTGCGTTCCCCGTAGGCGGCGATGTAGAGGTGCAGGTCGTTGATGGCCTCCCACACGTCCTGCGGCAGCGTGTCGCGGATGCTGCGCAGGATCTCGCGCGCCGCGTCGACCGACACGCGCAGCGATGACGGATTGCGCTCGTCCAGCAACAGGAAGCGGATCACGTCGACATCGCCCGCGGCGTCGCCGGTCTCGGGAAAGCACTGCTCGAAGCGCTCGCCCGCGCCGACCGTGTCGATCATCGGCCGCCACGCGAACCGCACCGAGCGCGGCATGTCGAGCTGCAGCTGGCTGCCTACGCCGACCAGCCTCGCGGTGTTTTCCGCGCGCCGCACATAGCGGCTGAACCAGTAGAGATCGTCCGCGACGCGCGACAGCATCAGGCGGCCTCCTCGCCATGGTCGGACAGGTCGACGACCCAGGTGTCCTTGGCGCCGCCGCCCTGCGAGGAGTTCACCACCAGCGACCCCTTCACCATCGCCACGCGGGTGAGGCCACCCGTGGTGACATAGGTGTCCTGGCGCGAGAGCACGAACGGACGCAGGTCGATGTGGCGAGGCGATGGACCCTGCTTGGTGACGATCGGCGCGGTGGACAGCGCCAGCGTGGGCTGGGCCATGTAGTTGCGCGGGTTGGCCTCGATCAGCGCCTTGAATTTCTCCCGCTGGCGCTTGGTCGAGCGTGGGCCGATCAGCATGCCGTAGCCGCCGGATTCGTTGGCCGGCTTCACCACGAGCTTCTCGATGTTCTCCAGCACGTACTTCCGCTCCTTCGCGTTGTGGCAGAGGTAGCTGGGCACGTTGGGCAGGATGGGATCCTCGTCCAGGTAATACTTGATCATCTTTGGCACATAGGCGAAGACGACCTTGTCGTCGGCCACGCCCGCACCCGGTGCGTTCGCCAGCGCCACCTTGCCCGCGCGCCAGCTGCGGATCAGCCCGGGTACGCCGAGCACGGAGTCGGGGTGGAACACGTCGGGATCGATGAACAGGTCGTCCACGCGCCGGTAGATGACGTCCACGCGCTTGGGCCCGTAGACGGTCCGCATGTAGGTGCAGTCGTCGTCGGCGACGAACAGGTCGCTGCCTTCGACCAGCTCGATGCCCATCGCCTGGGCAAGGTACGCGTGCTCGAAGTAGGCGCTGTTGAACACGCCGGGCGTCAGCAACGCGATCACCGGGGTATCGCCCGGGCGCGGCGACAGCGCCGCGAGCGTGTCGTAGAGCTGGCTGGGGTACTCGTCCACCGGCAGGATCGAGCTGGTCTCGAACAGTTCCGGGAACACGCGCTTGGCCACCATGCGGTTCTCCAGCATGTAGCTCACGCCGGACGGAATGCGCAGGTTGTCCTCCAGCGCGTACAGCGTGCCGTCGCCGTCGCGCACCAGGTCCGAGCCGCAGATGTGCGCCCACACGCCCAGCGGCGGGGTGATGCCGACGCACTGCTCGCGGAAGTTCACCGAATCCTTCAGCAGCATCGCCGGGAACACCTTGTCCTTGACGATCTGCTGCTTGCCGTAGATGTCGCCGATGAACAGGTTCAGCGCGCGCATGCGCTGCTTCAGGCCGGCCTCGGTCCGCTGCCATTCGCTGAGCGGGATGATGCGCGGGATCAGGTCGAACGGCAGCGTGCGGTCGACGTTGCGGCCGTCGGAATACACGGTGAAGGTGATGCCCTGGACGCGCGCCACCACGTCGGCGGCGAGCTGGCGTTCGGCGAGCTCGCGGCCGGACAGGCCGGCCAGGTATTCCACCAGGCGACGCGCGGCCGGTCGCGGCCGTCCATCGGCCTGGATCAGTTCGTCAAAGGTCGTGGTGCGGTACTTCGCCCAGTCCATTCGCCTTCCTGCTGTCCCCGACGGCACATCCGGCGAGGAGTAATGCATCGCAACATGCATGGTCGATGCGCACGCCGTCAAGCATCCGGGCGATGCCGCGTTCTCCTCACATTGCTGGCGGTGCCATGCGCCATTCCGGTGCAACTCAGGGGACAATGCGGGCCTTGCTTCCGGAGCCTGCCATGTCCACAGCGCGTCGCGTCGTCCTGATCACCGGTGCCGCACGCCGCATCGGCGCGGCGATCGCACGTCGCCTCCACGCCGAGGGCCATGACCTGGCGCTGCACTATCGCGGGTCGTCTTCCGACATGCGCACGCTGGTCGGCGACCTGGAAGCGGCACGCGCGGGCAGCACGCTGATGCTGCAGGCCGACCTGGCAGTCTTCGACCGGCTGCCGGAACTGGTGGCCAAGACCGTCGGGCACTTCGGCCGCCTCGACGCGCTGGTCAACAATGCCTCCGCCTTCTATCCCACCCCCGCCGGCGCCACCACCCCCGCGCAGTGGGAGGAACTGTTCGCGGTCAACGCACGCGCGCCCTTCTTCCTGGCGCAGGCGGCCGCTCCGCACCTGCGCGCCGCACGCGGCGCCATCGTCAACATCGCCGATGTCTATGCCGAGAGGCCACGTGCGGACCTGGCGGTCTACGCGGCCTCGAAGGACGCGCTGCTGGCGGTGTCGCGCGGACTGGCGGTATCGCTGGCGCCGGAGGTACGGGTGAATGCCGTGTCGCCCGGCGCCATCCTGTGGCCCGATGGCGGGATCGATCCCGACGTGCAGTCGCGCCTGCTGGCGCAGACCCCGTTGGCGCGCGTCGGAGATCCGGACGACATCGCCGGTACCGTGGCGTGGCTGCTCGGCGACACCGCCGGCTACGTCACCGGCCAGGTAATCCACGTCGACGGCGGCCGGCACATCGCCTGACGCGCATGTGGCGTAGCGTGCGCCATGCGCGCGCTACGGGAACGGGACCGCCTGCGGAG
Source organism: Pseudoxanthomonas sp. (assembly GCF_002863005.1). Classification (GTDB taxonomy): domain Bacteria; phylum Pseudomonadota; class Gammaproteobacteria; order Xanthomonadales; family Xanthomonadaceae; genus Pseudoxanthomonas_A. The sequence goes on along the minus strand of NZ_PKDG01000025.1, from coordinate 67,996 downwards.
GCGTGTCGTGGTCGGGATGCCCGCGCCACAGCGCCGCCAGCGTATGGCCGCTGCGCGGTTCGACCACGTCGGGTGCGATGTCGACCAGGGGCAGCAGCACGAAGGCATGCTTCAGCTCATCGCGCGGCAGGCGCAGGTTGCCCGGCCCCTGCATCACCCGGTCGTCGTAGAGCACGATGTCGATGTCGAGCGTGCGGTCGGAGAAGCGCGGACCGCTGCGGTCGCGACCATGCGCGTCTTCCAGCGCGTGCAGCCAGTCGTTCAGCGCCAGCGGATCCAGGTCGCTGTCGATGATGGCCGCCGCATTGAGGAAGTCGGTACCGTCGAAGCCGACCGCGCGCGTGCGGTAGACGGGCGACAGCACCACCTCGCCGAAGCGCTCGCGAAGCGCATCCACCGCCACCCGCAGGTGGCGCTCGGGTTCCACGTTGCTACCGAGGCTGAGATAGGCCTTTCCCATGGTTCAGTCCGGCCGCACGCCGCGCTCGATCAGCACGCCGACGTTGCGCGCGCCGGTGACCGCGCCGGGCTTGCTCAGCTTCAGCCGTACCCATGCCACCCCGAATTCCTCGCGGATGATCGCCGCGCATCGTTCGGCGAGCGTCTCGACCAAGCCGAAGTTCGCCCCTTCGACGAAGGCGATCAAGCGCTTCGACACCGCCTTGTAGTCCAGCGTGTGCACGATGTCGTCGCTCGCGGCGGGAACGCGGTTGTCGAATGCCATCTCCACGTCCAGCGCGACGGTCTGGCGGATGCCGCGCTCCCAGTCGTAGATGCCGATGACGGTCTCGATGCGCAGGTCTTCGATGAAAACGATGTCCATGGGGGGCTCTGGATCCGGGTGCGGGAATGGTACGCGCAATCGTCGCGTCCGCTCAGCCCGCGACTCCCATGGCGGCACGCGGCATGCCATCAAGCCGCCGCAGGTCGGCACCGCCCGGCTGCTGGAAGACCTGCAGCCCGAACTCCGGGAGGATCGCCAGCAGGTGGTCGAAGATGTCCGATTGGATGCCTTCGTATGCGCCCCACGCCACTGTCCGGGTGAAGCAGTAGATCTCCAGCGGCAGTCCGGTCGGGCCCGGCGGCAGCTGGCGGACGAGCAGCGTCATTCCATCGTGGATGCCATCGTGCGCGCGCAGATAGGCTTCGACGTACGCGCGGAACGTGCCGACGTTGGTGATCCGCCGGTGGTTGACGGTCTCGCTGCCCCGCGCGGCCAGCGAGGTGTTCCATGCCCGCAGTTCGCCGTCCTTGTGCCGCAGGTAGTCCTCCAGCAGGCGGAAGCGGCGCAGGCGCGCCTGTTCGGCATCCTCGAGGAACCGCACGCTGTTCTGGTCCAGGTGCAGCGCACGCTTGATGCGCCGGCCGCCGGACTCGCTCATGCCCCGCCAGTTCTTGAACGACTCGCCGATCAGCTTCTTGGTCGGGATGGTCGAGATGGTCTTGTCCCAGTTCTGCACCTTCACCGTGTGCAGGGCGATGTCGATGACGTCGCCGTCCGCGTTCTGGCTCGGCATTTCGATCCAGTCGCCCACCCGCACCATGTCGTTGGAGCTGATGGTGACGCTGGCCACCAGCGACAGCAGGGTGTCCTGGAACACCAGGATCAGCACCGCCATCATCGCGCCCAGGCCCGACAGCAGGATCACCGGCGACCGGTCGATCAGCGCGGCCACCATCAGGACGGCGGCGACCATGAACACGATGATCTTGAGCAGCTGCAGATAGCCCTTGATCGGTTTGTCGGCGGCATCGGGTCGACGCTGGTAGACCTCGTTGGCCAGGTCGAGCGCCGCCGCGACGGCCAGCGCGACCGTGAGGATGATGAAGGCGAAGCACACGTTGCGGACCACCGCCACCAGCAAGGGCGGCAGGTCGGGAACGAAGGCGACGCCGGCCGCGAGCACGACGGCGGGGACGACGTTGGCCAGCCTCGGGATGACGCGCAGGCGTACCTGCTGGTCGCCCTGTCCCACCGGCAGCGTGGCAAGCAGTCGGCGCAGGCCGCGCAGCAGCACGCGCTTGGTCAGCCAGTTCGCCAGTCAGGCCAGCGAGACGAGTGCGCCGGCGGCGATGAGGGCGTAGGCCCCGGGATACGGCGCGAGGTGCGCGCGCAGGGCGTCCAGGTGTTCGATCATTCCGTTACCCCTTGAGGCGGTTCATGCGCACCCCGGGGACTGCATTGCGCAGGAGGGTGCGTCGGTTGGCGGAACGGTCACCCTACCCGGACCGCCTTGAACCTGAACGGAACCCGGCTGCTCAGGGCGCCGCGACCGCCACCACCTGCGGCAGCGTCGCCATGTCCCAGCGTGGCGTGACCTTCACCTCTGCCGTCTCTTGCTGGCCTGCTTCCAGTCGCAACGCGCCGGCGAAGGCGATCATCGCGCCGTTGTCGGTGCACAGCGACGGGCGGGGGAAGCAGGCACGGCCGCCGCGCTTGGCCGCCATCTCCTGCAGCCTGGCGCGCAGCCGCTTGTTGGCGCCGACACCGCCGGCGATGACGATGACGTCGCTGCCGGCTTCGTCCAGTGCGCGTTCGCACTTGATGGCCAGCGTGTCGACCACGGCATCCTCGAACCCGCGCGCGATGTCGGCCCGGGTCTGTTCCGCCTGGTCGCTGTCGCGCCAGGCCAGCAGCACCTGCGTCTTCAGGCCGGAGAAGCTGAAGTCCAGCCCCGGCCGGTCGGTCATCGGACGCGCGAACCTGAAGCGGCCCGGCGTGCCCTTTTCCGCAAGGGCGGCCAGTTGCGGACCGCCCGGGTACGGCAGGCCCATCATCTTGGCGGTCTTGTCGAAGGCCTCGCCGGCCGCGTCGTCGAGGGTTTCGCCCAGCAGGCGGTAGCGGCCGATGGCGTCCACCGCCACCAGCTGGGTGTGACCGCCGGACACCAGCAGGGCCACGAAGGGCGCATCGGGCGGGTCGTCTTCCATCAGCGGCGCCAGCAAGTGGCCCTCCATGTGGTGGACGGCCACGGCGGGCACGTCCAGCGCCCACGCCAGGGAACGGGCCACGCCGGCCCCGACCAGCAGGGCGCCGACCAGCCCCGGGCCGGCCGTGTAGGCCACGCCGTCCAGATCGCCGGTGGCCAGGCCGGCCTCGGCCAAGGTCTGGCGGATCAACGGCAGCAGCTTGCGCACGTGGTCGCGACTGGCCAGTTCCGGCACCACGCCGCCGTATTCGGCGTGCAGGGCGATCTGGCTGTAGACCGCATGCGCGCGCAGCCCGGCCGCGCCGGACAGGCCGGTGTCGTAGACGGCCACGCCGGTTTCATCGCAGCTGGTTTCGATGCCGAGGACTTTCATGAGGGGGATCTGGGGTTGCTGGAGGGCGGGGACAAGCCGGCGACACGCCGGGTGGGTTGCAGCGCCGGAGTCAGCCGCTATAATACGCGGCTCACCGGGCGTGCCCGGACCGTTTACACCACCGAGATTACGTATGCCCAGCGTCAAAGTCCGCGAAAACGAGCCGTTTGAGTTTGCGCTGCGTCGCTTCAAGCGCACCTGCGAGAAGGCCGGCGTCCTGGCTGAAACCCGCAAGCGCGAGTTCTACGAGAAGCCGACCCAGGAGCGCAAGCGCAAGGCCGCTGCTGCGGTGAAGCGTCAGCTGCGTCGCAGCTCGCGCGACGTCACCAAGCGCCAGCGCCTGTACTGAGCCGCGTCGCTTCGCAAGAAGCCGGCACGCGCGAGCGTCGCCGGCTTTTTGTGTTTTTGGCGTCTCACGACAGCGTGCCACGCCCCTCCCCCGTTCCCCCGGAGCACACCATGTCCCTGAAACAGCAGCTCACCGATGACATGAAGGCCGCCATGAAGGCCGGCGAGAAGGACCGCCTGGCGGTCATCCGCCTGATCAACGCCGCCATCAAGCAGCGCGAAGTGGACGAGCGGATCGAGCTGGACGACGCCGCCGTGCTGGCCGTGCTGGAAAAGATGGTCAAGCAGCGCAAGGACTCGGTCAGCCAGTTCGAGGCCGCCAACCGCGAGGACCTGGCCGCGATCGAGCGCGCCGAGCTGGCCGTGATCGATACCTACCTGCCGGCCAAGCTGGGTGAAGCCGAGATCCTGGCCGCCATTGATGCCGCCGTCGCCGAGACGGGCGCCACCGGCCCGGCCGACATGGGCAAGCTGATGGGCGTGCTGAAGCCGCGCCTCGCCGGCCAGGCCGACATGGGCCAGGTGTCTGCCCTGATCAAGAAGAAGCTCGCGGGCTGAATGCAGTTCGCGTTCGCGCGCGTGACGCACGCTATGCACCAGATCGTGGCGTTCTCGTAGAGCCGAGCTTGCTCGGCTCGACTCGGCTCCGCACGTCACCGACGACGTCATGGCCGGTCGAAAGCAGCGGAGCAAGTTCCGCTCTACGCACCACGCCGTACAATCGCGGCATGAGCAGTCCTGAGATCAACCTGCGACCCGCGACCCGGGCGGACATCCCGCAGATCCTGGACTTCATCCACGGCCTCGCCGAGTACGAAAAGCTCGCCCACGAAGCCGTCGCCACGCCGGCCCTGCTGGAAGCGCACCTGTTCGGCGAACGCCCTGCCGCGGAAGTCGTGATCGCCGAGGTCGATGGCATGCCTGCGGGCTTCGCCCTCTTCTTCCACTCGTTCTCGACCTTCCTGGGCCGGCCCGGGTTGTACCTCGAGGATCTGTTCGTGCTGCCGCCCTACCGCGGGATGGGCCTGGGCAGGCGGTTGATGGTGCATCTGGCGCAGCTGGCGGTGGCGCGTGGTTGCGGGCGTTTCGAATGGTCGGTGCTGGACTGGAACGAGCCCGCCATCCGCCTGTATCGCAGCCTCGGCGCGGTGGGCCTGGACGAATGGACCGTGCAGCGGGTGACCGGCGATGCCTTGTCGGCACTCGCACGCCGCGACGCGTGAACATCAGGGCCACGCCGCCGTAACGAACTGCTGACACGCCGCGCGCCACGCTCGGCACATGGAACATCCAGCCTCCTTCCGCACGCTGCGCGCACGAGCACGCACCGTCGGTGAACGTGCCAACCGCAGTCTGCCCGCCGCGCTGGTGCGGCGCTTCATCGAAGCCGACCTGATGACGCAGGCCGCGTCGCTTTCGTTCTACGCGCTGCTGTCGCTGGCGCCGCTGCTTATCCTGCTGCTTTGGCTGACCGCTTCGCTGTATCCACCGGCGCAGCAATCGCTGCTCGACCAGATCCAGCAGCTCGCTGGCCCCAGCGCCGGTACCGTGGCCGAAACGGTGATACGCAACGCCAGCGACCGGCCGGATGTCGGTTCGCTGGCGGGATGGTGGAGTACGGCCCTGCTCTTCATCGGCGCCACCGTGGTGTTCGCGCAGTTGCAGGGCGCGCTCAACCTGATCTTCCACACCAATGCGCAACGGCTCAACGGCGCGCTAGCCTGGCTCAAGAAACGCGTTTTCTCGCTCGGCGTGGTGCTGGCCATCGGCTTCCTGCTGGTCGTCTCGATGGTCGCCACGACGGCGCTGCAGGTGGTGTTCGCGCGACTTCCGTCGCTGCTGCCTGCACTGGGCTATACGACCACGCTGCTTCTGTACACGCTCGCGTTCGCATTCTTCTATCACTACCTGCCGGACCGGCGCGTGGCATGGCGGCAGGCCTTCCTCGGTGGCGCCATCACCGCGCTGTTGTTCGCCGCCGGCCGCTACCTGATCGGGCTGTACCTTGCCGAAGCGGCGCCGGGCAGCGCCTACGGTTCGATGGGAGCGCTCGTGCTGTTGCTGGTGTGGATCTACTACGCCAGCGTGGTGTTCTTCGTCGGCGCGTTGATCACGGCGGTGATCGATGAGCGGAAGCGTGCAGAAGCCAGCGGAAAGGAGTGAGAAGTGAGTGCAAGGCGGCGTTCGCTCCCTTTTCACTCCTCTCCACTCACTCCTTCCAGTCCGCCTGCCTGCTGGTCTGGCCGATGCCGGGATTGAAGGTATTCGTGGGATCCAGCATGCGGTAGAAGTCGGCCAGCGCCGGCTTGGCACGGTACAGGTGGCCGACGTTGTGTTCGGCGGGGTACTCGGCGCCGCGCGCATCGAGCAGGTCCCACAGGCGGTGTTCCACCGCCAGCGGATCGACGCCCTTCCGCACGATGTAGTCCTGGTGGAACACGTGGCAGAAGAAGTGCCCGTAGTAGAGCCGCGCGACCATCGTCGTGGCCAGCGCCGCGGGCAGTGTCTCCACCCAGGCGCGGTCGTCGCGGCGCAGGGCGATGTCCAGTGCGACGATGTCCTCGACCTCGGCCGCATGCACCGCGCGATAGCGCACCGCCGCGCCCGCCACCGCGAAGCGCAGCAGGAACGCCTTGCGGCCCTCCTCCGCATCGCAGGCGAGGAAATCCCCCTCGCGGCCACCGAAGAACCCGTGCAGGAACGCGCGTGTCGCTTCTGCATCCCGCGTCGACACCTTCAGCAGCAGGTGGTGCTCGTAGCGGTCGCGGTACGCGCGCAGCCGCGGTGGCAGGTGGTCAGGCAGCTTCGCGGTGAACCATTGCAGCGCGCGATCCGCCAGCCCGTGCATGCCGAACCGTTCGCACACTCCGTCCACGCGGCTCTTCAGTGCGAACGCTGCGGGTACTTTGTCGGTCCCGAACCGGTCGATCAGCAGGAAGGTGTCCTTGCCATAGCGGTCGCCGATGTCGAAGGCGTCGCGGTGCAGGTATTCGCCGGCGATCGGCAGGCGCTCGAAGGCGGTCAGCAGATGACGGCGCACCTCGGTGAGGTCGTCCGGGTCGTTGCTGCCGATGTAGAACACCGACGCATCGTCCCGTTCGAACGTATCCAGCCGCACCGCAAACACCGCCAGCCGCCCCGCACAGCCCGAGGCCTCGTGCAGGCGCGAAGGGTCCGCGTTGTAGCGGGCGGGCGTGGGTGCGTCGACCTCGCGGACGTGGTCGGCATAGCAGGGGTCCGATGCGGCCTGCGCCGGATCGTGGACGATGGCATCGGCGCCGTAGTCCCCGGCCTGCAGCCGCGACAGGATCTCTTCCGGTGTCTCGCCCAGCGCGATGCCGAGATGGTTCACCAGCCGCAGCACTCCGTCGTCGCCCCGCTGCGCGTACAGCGCCAGCTCGGTGTACGCAGGTCCGCGCCGCACCAGTGCGCCACCGGAGTTGTTGCAGACGCCACCGAGCACGGAGGCACCGATGCACGAGGAGCCGATCACCGAATGCGGCTCCCGCCCGAGCGGCGCCAGCGTCTTCTCCAGCACATCCAGCGTAGCGCCCGGCAGGCAGACGACCTGGCGTCCTCCCTCCAGCAGTTGCACGCCGGTGAGGCGCCGCGTGCTGATCAGCACGATGCTCCGGTCGTAACCTTCGCCATCGGGCGTCGAACCGCCGGTCAGGCCGGTGTTCGCCGCCTGCATCAGCACGATGCGTCCCGCATCCACGGTCGCCTGCAGTACCCGCCACAGCTCCAGCAGCGTGCCCGGGCACGCCACCGCCAGCACGGGGCCGTCGCCGAACCGGTAGCCCTTGCGGTAGCGGCGTGTCGCGCGGGCACCCGTCAGCACGTGCCTGCGGCCGACAACCTCGCGCAATCGCGCCAGCAGGGCGTCGTCTGGAATCGTCTCGAGCGGCATGGGCGCATGGTAGCGCGGCGGCTCGCCGGCCCGGCGTGGCATCCTATGCCCCGCATGGCCCGCATCCCCGACGCCTTCATCGACGAACTGCTCGCCCGGACGGATATCGTCGAGGTGGTGGGCGCGCGCGTCCCGCTGAAGCGCCAGGGCAAGGAATATTCGGCCTGCTGCCCATTCCACGATGAGCGCTCGCCGTCGTTCACGGTCTCGCCGACGAAGCAGTTCTACCACTGCTTCGGCTGCGGCGCGCACGGAACGGCGCTGTCGTTCCTGATGAACTACGACCGCCTCGAGTTCCTCGACGCGGTGGAGGAGCTGGCGCGCCGCAACGGCATGGAAGTGCCTCGCGAGACCCAGCAGCGCAACGAGAACAACGACACCCGCGACCTGTTCAATGCGCTGGAAGCGGCCGCGCGCTTCTTCCAGCGCAATCTGGAGGGCAGCGACAAGGCGAGGTCCTATCTCGACGGCCGCGGCGTGGATGCGGCGATCCGCACGCAGTTCATGATCGGCTATGCGCCGGACGGCTATTCGGCGCTGAAGGACGCGCTGGGCACCGACGAGCGCCGGATGAAGCTGCTCGATCGCGCCGGCCTGTTCTCGAAGAACGACCGCGGCCACGTCTACGACAAGTTCCGCGACCGGGTGATGTTCCCGATCCACGACCGGCGCGGGCGCGTGATCGCCTTTGGCGGTCGCGTGCTGCAGAAGGACGACGGCCCCAAGTACCTCAACTCACCCGAGACCGCGCTGTTCCACAAGGGCCGCGAGCTATACGGCCTGTGGCAGGTGAAGCAGGCCAACCAGAAGATCGCGCGCCTTGTGGTGGTCGAGGGCTACATGGACGTGGTCTCGCTGTTCCAGTTCGGGGTGAAGGAAGCCGTCGCCACCCTGGGCACCGCGACCACGCCGGAACATGCCGAGCTGCTGTTCCGCAATGCGCCCGACGTGTACTTCTGTTTCGACGGCGATGCCGCGGGCCAGCGTGCCGCGTGGCGCGCGCTGGAATCGGTACTGCCGCGCATGAAGGACGGGCGCCAGGCGTTCTTCCTGTTCCTGCCCGATGGCGAGGACCCCGACACCATCGTGCGGCAGGAAGGCGCGGCCGGTTTCGATGCGCGCCTGCAGCAGGCGACGCCGCTGTCGCAGTTCTTCTTCGACGAACTGGCCAAGGACATCAAACTGTCCACGCTCGACGGCAAGGCACGCCTGGCCGAGCGCGCGCGCCCGTTGCTGGCGCAGATTCCCGACGGCGCGTTCGGCGACCTGATGCGCCAGCGCCTGACCGAGATCACCGGTGTCGGTGTCGGTCCCGGCAGCGCAGGCACGCCGGTCGCCGCACCTCCGCCAACGTCACGTCGCGCGGTACCCACGCAGGCGGGGCACACCAAACCGAGCCTCGTCCGCAGCATCATCGTGCGCCTGCTGCACAAGCCCGCGCTGGCCTTGTCCATCGAGTCGACGCACGGTTTTTCCGCATTGCGCCTGGCGGGCATGGACCTGTTGCTGGAACTGATCGACCTGGTGCATGCACGCCCCGACATCACCACCGGTGTGCTGCTGGAGCACTTCGCGGAACGCGACGAGGCCGCCGCCCTGCAGAAGCTCGCGATGCAGGACCTGCCCGGCGACGAGGACAGCTGGCGCCAGGAACTCCTCGACGCCGCCGTGCAACTGGAAAAACAGATGCTGCAGCAACGACTCGAGGAACTGCAGGCCAAGCAGCGCAGCCAGGGCCTGGACGAAACCGACAAGTACGAACTGCGCACGCTGCTGCAGGCCCGTATCGGCCGCCACTGAGGAGCCCACGATGATCCGCTTCGCTTCTTTGCTGTTCCTCCTCCTGGCGGGCTGCTTGTCGCTCGCCGCCCATGCCCGCGACTTCACCCAGCCGCAGCCCGGCCTACACACGGGTGGCCAGCCATCGCAGGACGATCTCGTCCGCCTGAAATCGCAGGGCGTGCGCACGGTGATCGACCTGCGCGGCGCGCAGGAAGATCGCGGCTACGACGAGGCCGCTGGAGCGCAGCGGCTGGGCCTGAACTACATCGCTTTGCCGATCGCCGGCAAGGACGACGTCACCCCGGCGAACGCGAAAGCGCTGGGCGAACTGCTGAGGGCACAGGATGGAGACGTGCTGCTGCATTGCGCCTCGGGCAACCGCGTTGGCGCGCTGCTGGCACTGGATGCGGCGACGCGGGGTGTGCCACGCGAGGAAGCGCTGGAGCTCGGTCGCAAGGCGGGATTGACGTCGCTGGAGCCGGTGGTGGTGGAGCAGTTGGGCAAACCCTGACGCATCACGTTGAGCATGCTTCCCGTGGGAGCGACGTCAGTCGCGATGACGCATTCATGGCGCTAATTTCGCGACTGACGTCGCTCCCACAACAGCTCAACTTTATCCCGCCGGCACGAACTCGATGCCGGACGCCGCCGCCGCGGGCCGCAGCATCGGCATCGCCCAATGATCGACCAGCAGGAACGCGAACAGCGCCATCAGGTAGACGATGGAGTAGTTGAAGACACGCATCGGAAAGAAGTCGTCCGGCGGATCCAGCAATCGCCACGCGTACCAGAGGAACACCGCGCCCAGCACCAGCGCGCCCCCCAGGTAGAAGAAGCCGCTCATGCCGAACACCACCGGCAGCACCGTCACTTCGACCAGCAGTACCGTGTAGAACAGGATCTGCCAGCGCGTGTACGTCACGCCATGCGTCACCGGCAGCATCGGCACCAGTGCGCGGGCGTAGTCCTCGCGGCGGAAGATCGCCAGCGCCCAGAAATGCGGCGGCGTCCAGACGAAGATGATCAGCACCAGCAGCAGCGCGTGCGGCCAGTCCCACTCGCCCTGCATGCCGGTCATGGTGGCCCAGCCGAGCAGCGGAGGCGCAGCACCGGCGATGCCGCCGATGACGATGTTCTGCGGCGTGGCGCGCTTCAGGAACACCGTGTAGACCACGGCATAGCCGATCAGCGACGCGAACGTCAGGATCGCCGTGATGGTGTTCACCCACAGCACCAGGAGGGTCATCGACAACGCCGCCAGGACCAGCGCGAACACCAGCGCTTGCCACGGCTTCACCTGGCCCTGCACCAGCGGGCGCCACGAGGTGCGCGCCATCTTCGCGTCGATGCGCGCGTCGAGCAGCTGGTTGATCGCGGCGGCGCTGGAGGCGGCCAGCCAGATACCGAGGAAGCCCAGCGCGCCACGCAGCAGCTCCGCGCCGTCGGGCAGGCCGTCGATGGCGAGAAACATGCCGACGATCGCGGTGAACACGATCAGCGCCACCACGCGCGGCTTGGTCAGGTCCCAGTACTGGCGGAACGTCGATGCCATCAGTCCGGCCTGCGCAGGCGCGCGGTCAGCGAGACCAGGGTGAACAGCAGCAGCACGGCACCGGCGTTGTGCGCAACGGCCACCGGCAGCGGCAGGTTGAGCTTCACGTTGAGGATGCCCAGCGTGACCTGCGCGGCGATCAGCACCCCCAGCGTCAGCGACCAGCTGCGCATGCCGGGGGTGCGGAACAGGCGAAGCGCCAGCGCCAGCACGTACAGCGCCACCACCACCGCCATCGCGCGATGGGCGAGCTGGATCGCGATGCGGGCCGCACCATCGAGCACGCCCCCTTCGTAGTCCACGCCGATGCCACGCCACAGCACGAAGCCTTCGCGGAAATCCGCCGGTGGCACCCACTGGCCCACGCATTTCGGAAAATCCAGGCCGCAGGCCAGGGCCGCGTAATTCGCGCTGACCCAGCCGCCCAGCGCAATCTGGATGCCGAGCAATGCCAGCCCGCCGATCAGCCAGCGGCGCAGCACGGTCGCATCGGCCAGCGTGATCGGCCGGCCGGTGGCCCGCCACGCCATCCAGACGAGCAGCGAGAACGTGGTCAGGCCGCCGAGCAGGTGCCCCATCACTACGATGGGTTTCAGCAGCCAGGTGACCGTCCACATGCCAAGCAGCGCCTGGAAGATGATCACCGCCAGCGTCAGTGCACCGGCGCGCGCCAGGTCGATGTTCGTCCAACGCAATGCCGCGAACAGCAGGATCGCTTCGCCGATGACCGCAAGTACGGACGCTTCCACGTGCTCGCCGTGCATGTACAGCGGGATCGCCGCGCCGACCAGCCCGGCGGCGATCAGGATCTGCGCGATGCCCCAGCGCCGGCGGCGCGCGGCGAGCAGCGCCAGCACCAGCACCAGCACGCCCAGCGACGCGGCGAGGTGGCGATGCACCTGTTCGCGCCACGCCTTGTGGGTTTCGAACGGCCGGATCTCGCTGGCGACGTGGGAGGCCGCTTCATCGACCGCTTTCGGCCACGCGGCACGGCCGTAGCAGGTCGGCCAGTCGGGGCAGCTCAGCCCGGCATCGGACAGGCGCACGAAGGCGCCGAACACGACGACGCACAGCGTCAGTGCGACCGCGAGCCAGGCGATGCGATGGAAGTGCTTGTAGACAGCAGGACGGGAGAGGACGGAGCGGGCGGGGGTAGTCATCATCGGCGGTTCTGTGAGCGGCTCAGATGAGCTTGATCAGCTTGGACACATCCGTGCGCAGGCCGCCCGGATCGAAGCCGGGGGCATAGCGCAGGATGACGAAGCCATGGGGATCGATCACGTAGACCGGCGTACCCGCCGCGTCGTCGACCTGCGGCAGGCGCGCGCGCAGGGGATCATTGGCGCGCACCTCGCGCAGGGCCGCATGGCGGGGGGCGTCGGCGGGATAGTCGCCGATCCAGAGGATGTCCACTTCGTCGGCGTTGTGGCCGAACAGTTGCCAGACCTTGTCCAGGTCGCGGGCGAGACGGGTGCAGGCCTGCGCGCAGTCCGGCGCCGGGGCGGCTACGATGCGCCAGCGACGCTCGGCGGGCGTCCAGTCATAGCGGCCACCGTCGGCCAGCGTCAGCGAAAGATCGCGCGCGTCCGCCGGCGGCTGCAGCATCACCCCGTGGTTCTTGTGCGAGGCGGGTTGCCAGCCGGAGAAACGCAGGATGCCGGCGCCGAACACGGTGCCGAAGAACAACGCGAACAGGCCGACGAGCATCCACCGCCCGCGACGCCGCTGGGCGGGATCGAATGGTTTTGGGTCCATGGACGCATTTTCTCACGCCCGCGGGATCATTGCCCCTTCCGTGCACCACGCCGGCTGCGCCAGGTCAGCACCAGTGCCGTCACCAGCACGGCGCCCGCCAGTCCGAACCACTGCACGGCATAGCCGATGTGGCGCTCCGGGGGCAGCGTGTTGGGCAGGATGTCCAGGTCGCGCGCATAGCCCAGCGGCAGGTCCGGATCCAGCTTCAGCACACGTGGCGCCAATGAAGGCAGGCCCAGCGCCTGGCCGATCTCCTGCCGCTGCAGCGCGATCACCAGCAGGCTGCCATCCGGCTGCGCGCTGGGCAGCGCGTGGGCGATGCCTTCCGATGGCGGCGGTACCAGCAGTCCGGTAATGCGCTGGGTACCCGACAGCGGCGCCACGGCCGGCATCTCGCGGTTGCCCGGCACCGGCAGCCAGCCCAGTTCCACCAGCAGCGGCGCTCCCGCATCGGCCGGCTGGAAGACACGATACGCGCGCACGCCGGGCTGGCGGTCGCGGGTCTGGTTGTCGAGCAGGATGGCCGGCGCAGGCAGGAATTCGCCCTCGCCGGCCGCCCAGTCGTAGGCCTGCGACCGCGCCTTGTCCGCGGCCGACGCCAGCGGCTGCGGCTGCCGCTCCGCCAGCACGCGGGCGGTCTCGGCCAGCATCGCCTCCTTCTGCTCTGCCCGCCCCCACTGCCAGGCGCCCAGACTGCCGAACAGCGACATGGCCAGCACTGCCAGGGTCCAGCCGACCGGCAGCGGCATGTGGCGGCTCACGGACTGCGTCCGAGTGTCGCACCCACCGCGGGCTCACCCGGGGAGAGCGATAATGCGCGCCTCACTGCCGAAGTCCCGTCAAGGACGCCATGAACGATTCGCTGAAAACCCTGCTGATCATCGCCTTCCTCATCCTCATCGTCTGGAACCTGGGCGCTGGCCTGTACTACATGCTGGTCGACAAGGGCGAGAGCAAGCGCACCGTCAACGCGCTGACGCGCCGCATCGCCCTCTCCGTCGGCCTGATCCTGCTGGTCGTGCTGGCCATCAAGATGGGCTGGATCCAGCCGCACGGCATCAATCCCGGCTGAGCACGCATTGTCCCGCGCGCGGCACCCCGCGCCAACCGGGCAAAAGAAAAGGGCCGGCATTGCCGGCCCTTCTTCGTTGCGGCGTCGCCCGCGCTTACAGCACGTAGACGAACAGGAACAGGCCCAGCCACACCACGTCCACGAAGTGCCAGTACCAAGCCACGGCTTCGAAGCCGAAGTGGTCGTCCTTGGTGAAGTGGCCCTTGGCGCAACGGAACCAGATGATGGCCAGCATGATGGTACCCAGCGTCACATGCAGGCCGTGGAAGCCGGTCAGCATGAAGAACGTGGAGCCGTAGATGCCCGAGCCCAGCGTCAGGTTCAGTTCCTTGTACGCGTGGACGTATTCCTCGGCCTGGAAGAACAGGAACACGCAGCCCAGCAGCACCGTGGCGCCCAGCCAGATCAGCAGCTGGCTGCGGTTGCCGGCCTTCAGCGCATGGTGCGCGATGGTGATGGTGACGCCGGAGGTCAGCAGGATCAGCGTGTTGAGCAGCGGCAGGCCCCACGCCGGGATGGTCTGGAACTGGCCGCCCACCTGGCCCGGGCCGGCGCTCGGCCACGCGGCCGAGAAGCCTTCCCACAGCAGGCTGTTGGTCATCACGCCGTCGCCTTCGCCACCCAGCCACGGCAACGCGAGCGTGCGGGCATAGAACAGCGCGCCGAAGAAGGCCGCGAAGAACATCACTTCCGAGAAGATGAACCACACCATGCCCATGCGGAACGACACGTCCACCTGGCGGTTGTAGTGGCCGCTGACCGACTCGCGGATCACGTCGCCGAACCACATGAACAGCGTGGCGCACAGGCCGACCACGCCGGCGTAGAACGTCCACATGCCGAACGACAGGTCGTTGAGCCAGCTGGCCACGCCGACCATGGTGACGAACATGGCGATGGAACCCACGAACGGCCACTTGGAGCTGTGCGGCACGAAGTAGATGTTGGCGTCTGGCGATGGGGCGTTTGCCATGGCGATGCTTCCGGTTGCTAAGGCGAAGTCAGGGGGCCGCGAGCGGCGAAGTCGACGCATTGCCCGTGCCGATCTGCGCGGTCAGGGCGTCGTTCTTGAAGAAGGTGTACGACAGGGTGATCGTCTTCACTTCCGCCGGCAGGTCCTGGTCCACGATGAAGCGGACCGGCATGTCGCGGCTTTCGCCGGGCTGCAGCGTCTGGGCGGTGAAGCAGAAGCACTCGGTCTTGGTGAAGTAGCCCGACGCGCGCGCCGGCGCGACCGACGGCACGGCGCTGCCGACGACGGCCTTGTCGCTGTCGTTGCGAGCGAAATACTTCGCTTCGTAGAGCTCGCCGGGCACCACCTGCATGGTCAGCTGTTCCGGCTTGAAGGCCCACGGCAGCTTGGAGTTCACGCCGCCGTCGAACTGCACGGTGACCGTGCGCTTCGCCTTGGCGGCGGCCGCCGCGGCGGCCTGGCCCGGGCCCTGCTCCAGGCGTATGCCGAACACCTTCTCGCAGGCGATGCGATACAGCGGCACCAGCGAGAACGTCAGCACGAACACCGCCATCGCCACGCCGACCAGCTTGAACAGGCCGGCCGAGTTGGACTTCGCCGCCGTCATGCGGCCAGCACCGCGCGGCCGATGAAGGCCACGAAGATGGCGAAGGCGATGCCGCCGATCACCCACGCGGTCCGCAGCACTGCCCTGCGGCGGCGCGCGAGTTCTTCGGGGGTGAAGGCGGGGACGTTCATGCGGTCGCGGTCAGGCGTTCAGTGCGTCACGTCGCCGTGCGCCAGGTCGCCGTCCCGGATGACCGGCGGCGTGGTGAAGGTGTGGTGCGGCGCCGGCGACGGCACGGTCCACTCCAGCCCCTTCGCGTTCTCCCAGGCGCGCGCCTCGGCCTTCTTGCCGCTGCGCAGCGAGGACCACAGGATGGCGGCCATCATGAAGGGCGTGACGAACATGCCGAACGCACCGATCGAGCTGATCAGGTTCCAGTCCGCGAACACCGGGTTGTAGTCCGGGATGCGGCGCGGCATGCCGGCCAGGCCCAGGAAGTGCTGCGGGAAGAACAGCAGGTTGACGAACACGATCGTCCACCAGAAATGGACCTTGCCCCAGAACTCGCTGTACATGCGGCCGGTCCACTTCGGCCACCAGTAGTAGGTGGCGGCGATGATGGAGAACAGCGCGCCGGTCACCAGCACGTAGTGGAAGTGCGCCACCACGAAGTAGGTGTCGTGGTACTGGAAGTCCGCCGGCACGATCGCCAGCATCAGGCCGGAGAAACCGCCGATGGTGAACAGGATGACGAAGCCCACGGCCCACAGCATCGGCGTCTCGAAGGACAGCGAGCCGCGCCACATCGTGCTGACCCAGTTGAACACCTTCACGCCGGTCGGGATGGCGATCAGCATGGTGGCGAACATGAAGTAGATCTCGCCGCCCAGCGGCATGCCCACCGTGAACATGTGGTGCGCCCACACGATGAACGACAGGAAGGCGATCGAGGCGGTCGCGTACACCATGGCCTGGTAGCCGAACAGCGGCTTGCGGCTGAAGGTCGGGATGATTTCCGACACCACGCCGAACGCCGGCAGGATCATGATGTAGACCTCGGGGTGACCGAAGAACCAGAAGATGTGCTGGTACATCACCGGGTCGCCGCCACCGGCCGCGTTGAAGAAGCTGGTGCCGAAGAACTTGTCGGTCAGCAGCATGGTCACCGCGCCCGCCAGCACCGGCATCACCGCGATCAGCAGGAACGCGGTGATCAGCCAGGTCCAGCAGAAGATCGGCATCTTCAGCAGGTCGATGCCCGGCGCGCGCATGTTCAGCACGGTGGCGATGATGTTGATGGCGCCCATGATCGAGCTGACGCCCATCATGTGGATCGCGAAGATGGTGAAGGCGACGTTGTAGCCGCCCTGCAGCGACAGCGGCGGATACAGCGTCCAGCCACCGGCTGGCGCGCCGCCCGGCAGGAACAGCGACATCAGGAGCAGGGTGAACGCGAACGGCATGATCCAGAAGGACCAGTTGTTCATGCGTGGCAGCGCCATGTCCGGCGCGCCGACCTGCAGCGGGATCATCCAGTTGGCCAGGCCGACGAACGCCGGCATCACGCCACCGAAGATCATGACCAGCGCATGCACCGTGGTCATCTGGTTGAAGAACTCGGGGCTGACGAACTGCAGGCCCGGCACCATCAGCTCGGCACGGATGATCACCGACATGCCCGCGCCGATGATGAACATGATGAAGCTGAAGATCAGGTAGAGCGTACCGATGTCCTTGTGGTTCGTGGAGAAGAACCACCGCTCGATGAAGCTCTGCTGGTGACCGTGGTGATCGTCGTGATGATCGACAGCGGTGTTGGCCATGTTCGTACTCTCTTGCAGCTGGTGCGGACGGTCGATCAGCCCTGCGCGGTCGGCGCGGGCGTCTCGGCGGTGGGGGCGGCTTCAGCGGCCGGGGCCGTCGTGGCGTCGGCCGGAGCGGCCGGTTCCACCGGCGCGGCCGGAGCAGGTTCGGCGGCCGGAGCGGGCTTCTTCGACGCCAGCCACTGCTCGAACTCGGCCTTCGGCACAGCCTTCACGACGATCGGCATGAAGCCGTGGTCCTTGCCGCACAGCTCGGCGCACTGGCCGCGGTAGATGCCGGGCTCCTTGATGTCGGTCCAGGCCTCGTTGACGATGCCCGGGATCGCATCCTGCTTCCAGCCCAGCGCCGGTACCCACCAGGCGTGGATCACGTCGTCGGCGGTGATGACGAAACGGATCTTGGTATTGGTCGGCAGGACCAGCTGGTTGTCGACGTCCAGCAGGTAGTGCGGGTTCTTCGCCAGGTCCGGCTTCTCGCCACTCTGGCGGATGCGGTCGGACTCGCGGTCCAGCCGGCTGGTGAAGGAGACGTCCTCGCCCAGGTAGTCGTACTTCCACATCCACTGGTAGCCGGTGACCTTGACGGTCATCTCGGCATCGCGGGTGTCGTACATGGCGATCAGCTTGGCGGTGGCCGGCCAGGCCATGACCACCAGGATCAGCACCGGGATGACGGTCCAGATGATCTCGGCCGTGGTGTTGTGGCTGAACTGCGCCGGCACCGCGCCCTTGGAATGGCGGAACTTGAACATCGCGTAGCCCATCGCGCCGAACACGATGACGCCGATCACGATGCAGACCCACAGCGCGATCATGTGCGCGTCATAGGCATGCTGCGAGGACGCGGTGACGCCCTTGCCCATGTTCAGCTGCCACCGGTGCGGGTCGGCCGACTGCGCCCAGGCCAGCGCCGGCATCGCCAGCAGCGTGCAGGCCGTCACCAACCGCTTCCACATCCCATTCACTTGCGTCATTGCCTAGACCCCAATGCGTCATCGGTTGCGGCCGCTCGCGGCCGCCAGTAAATCCTGCAACGTGTCCGCCAGCTCCCGGCGTTCGGCCGGCCCCAGGAAGTCGCCTACCCGGACCCGCCTGCCACTGGATGCCAGCGAAATCCTTTCGCCTTCCCGCTCGATCCCCAGCCGTACCCAGTACGGGTGCGCCCGGAACACCACCCCGGCGTCGGAGGTGACCACCTCCACCGCCTCGGGACCGATGCGGATCTCCTCGCCCCGGTCGCCGCTGCGCCACAGCGCCCTCAGCGCCGTGGCCACGATGGCCGAATGGAGCAATGCAAAGGCCGGCGCGAAGGCATTGCCTCCCCACCAGCCCAGCATGGCGACGATCCACATCGCGCCCGACAGCGCCACGAACAACAGGATGAACTGGCGGCGCGTCAACGCGCGGGGCGGCCGCAACCGGAGCTGCGCACCACGCCCGTCCCACGATGACGGCACCCTTTCGATCATGTCGTCCGCCACACGATCCGGGCTGCGGAAAACCGCTGAATGGTAGCTCCCGGCACACTTTGCGGCAAGTTTCATTGATCCTGCACAAGGCGCGCGAATCCTCCGCAAACACGGCGCGGCGCCTTCGCGCGGCGATTCCATGACCGGCGTCACCGCCCGGACGACCGCCCTGCTGCGGCCCGTGCGCGCGGTCGCCGCGGGCATATCCGGCCCGGCCGCGCCGTCCTAAACTAATGGACTGCCTTTGGACTGCCCCGCCGTCATGTCGACCCCTTCGCCTGTCCCCCCATCCGCCGCTCCACCGGTCGGCGCCGTCGTCTCTCCCGAGCTCCCCGCACCCCCGGCCGCGCTGCGTGCCGCCATCACGGCCGCCTGGCTGCGCGACGAGACCGAGCACGTCCGCGAACTGCTCGGACAGGCCCGCCTGCCGGCCGACGAACAGGTCCAGGCGCAGAAGCTGGCCGTGGACCTGGTGAAACGGGTCCGCGCGCGCGCCCAGGACCAGGGCGCGATCGAGGCCTTCATGCGCCAGTACGACCTGGGCAGCGAGGAAGGCGTGCTGTTGATGTGCGTGGCCGAGGCGCTGCTGCGCATTCCGGACCAGGAGACCGCGGACAAGCTGATCCGCGACAAGCTGGGCGACGCCGACTGGGAGAAGCACCTCGGCCAGAGCGACTCGGTGCTGGTGAACGCCTCGACCTGGGGCCTGATGCTGACCGGCAAGCTGGTCAACCTGAACGACCTGACCCGCGCCGACGTGCCGGGCGCCTTCAAGCGCCTGGTCGGCCGCGTGGGCGAGCCGGTCATCCGGCTGGCGGTACGCCAGGCCATGCGGATCATGGGGCACCAGTTTGTCATGGGCCGCACCATCGACGAGGCGCTGGCCCGCAGCCGCAAGGGCGACAACGCCGACTACCGCTATTCGTTCGACATGCTGGGCGAGGGCGCGCTGACCACGAAGGATGCGGCTCGCTACCTGGAGGCCTATCGCCAGGCGATCCACGCGATCGGCCGCACCGGCCCGTTCGCGGACGTGCTGGCGGCGCCGAGCATCTCGATCAAGCTGTCCGCGCTGCACCCGCGTTACGAACACGCCAAGCGCGCCCGGGTGATGCGCGAGCTCGCGCCGGCGATCCTCGAACTGGCGCAGCTGGCCAAGTCGTATGGCATCGGCTTCACCATCGATGCCGAAGAAGCCGACCGCCTGGAGCTGTCGCTGGACCTGATTGAGGCGACGTTCTCCGACGACTCGCTGGCCGGCTGGGAGGGCTATGGCCTGGCCGTGCAGGCTTACCAGAAGCGCACGCCGTACGTGATCGACTTCTTGGCCGACCTCGCCCGCCGCGTCGGTCGCCGCATGCCGGTGCGCCTGGTGAAGGGCGCGTACTGGGATGCCGAGATCAAGCGCGCGCAGATCGATGGCCATCCGGGCTACCCGGTGTTCACCCGCAAGCCGAACACCGACGTCTCGTACCTCGCCAACGCGCGCCGCATGCTCGACCACGGCGACGCGCTGTACCCGATGTTCGCCACCCACAACGCGCAGACCATCGCCGCGATCCGCTTCATCGCCCACGGTCGCCCGTACGAACACCAGAAGCTGCACGGCATGGGCGACGACCTGTACGCGGAAGTGGTGCCGAAGCACCGGCTCGACACGCCGTGCCGCGTCTACGCGCCGGTCGGCTCGCACGAGGACCTGCTGCCGTACCTCGTGCGGCGCCTGCTCGAGAACGGCGCCAACAGCAGCTTCGTCAACCGCATCACCGACGAGAACGTCGCCATCGAGGACCTCGTGCGCGACCCGGTGCAGACGGTGTCCGAATTCGATTCCATCCCGCATCCGCGCATCCCGCTGCCGGTCGATCTTTTCCGGAGCCAACCGGCTCCCATCGCCTCTTCTGACAGGAACAACTCCATGGGCGCCAACCTCGCCAACGACAACGACCTGCGCGCGCTCGCCGAGCGCATCAACGCGGCGGTCAAGCCGTGGCGCGCGGCGCCGCTGGTGCCGGGCGCCGTCGTGTCCGGCAACGCGCTGCCGGTGACCAATCCGGCCGACCGCCGCCAGACGGTCGGCGAATGGCAGCCCGCCGACAGCGCCGCCGTCGAGAAGGCATTGGCCAATGCCGTCGCCGCGCAGCCCGCCTGGGATCGCACGCCGGCCGCGAGTCGCGCCGCCATCCTCGAACACGCCGCCAATCTGCTGGAACAGCGCCTGCCCGACTACATCGCGCTGTGCGTGAAGGAAGCCGGCAAGACCATCCCCGACAGCGTCGCCGAGGTGCGCGAGGCGGTCGATTTCCTGCGCTATTACGCCGCGCAGGCGCGCACGCAGTTCGGCGCGCCGGAACACCTGCCCGGCCCGACCGGAGAATCCAACCAGCTGCAGCTGCAGGGCCGCGGCGTGTTCGTCTGCATCAGCCCGTGGAATTTCCCGCTGGCGATCTTCCTGGGGCAGGTCAGCGCCGCGCTCGCCGCTGGCAACAGCGTGATCGCCAAGCCGGCGGAGCAGACCAACCTGATCGGCCACGCGGCGGTGAAGCTGCTGCACGAGGCCGGCATTCCCGAGTCGGTGCTGCAGTTCCTGCCCGGCGACGGCGCCACCGTCGGCGCTGCGCTGACCAAGGATCCGCGCGTGGCCGGCGTCGCCTTCACCGGTTCCACCGAGACCGCGCGCGCGATCAACCGCGCGCTGGCCAGCCGCGATGCCGGCCCGATCGCCACGCTGATCGCCGAGACCGGCGGCCAGAACGCCTTCATCGCCGACTCGTCCGCGCTGCCGGAGCAGCTGGTGAAGGATGCGATGGGCTCGGCCTTCACCTCCGCCGGCCAGCGCTGCTCGGCCGCGCGCGTGCTGTTCGTGCAGGACGACATCGCCGACAAGGTGATGACCATGCTCGCCGGCGCGATGGATGAACTGAAGATCGGCGATCCGGGCCTGCTGTCGACCGACGTCGGCCCGGTGATCGATGCCGACGCGCTGAAGATCCTCGACGACCACGCCGCGCGCATGGCGAAGGAAGCGCGCCTGATCAAGCAGGCGAACGCAGGCGAGGACACTGCACACGGCACGTTCTTCGCGCCGCGCGCGTGGGAGCTGACGTCGCTGGACCAGTTGCACAAGGAAATCTTCGGACCCGCCTTGCACGTGGTCCGGTGGAAGGCCGACCAGCTGGATGCGGTGATCGACCAGATCAACGCAACAGGCTACGGCCTGACCCTGGGCGTGCACTCGCGCATCGACGAAACCGTCGACCGCATCGCGGCGCGCGTGAAGGTCGGCAACGTGTACGTCAACCGCAACCAGATCGGCGCCGTGGTGGGGGTTCAGCCGTTCGGCGGCCAGGGCCTGTCGGGCACGGGCCCGAAGGCGGGTGGACCGCACTACCTGCCGCGCTTCGCCACCGAGAAGACCGTCACCGTCAACACGACCGCGGCCGGCGGCAACGCGTCGCTGCTGACGCTGGGCGAATGACGTAACGCGTCGTTTTTCGCCCGATGCCGGACACCGAGCCCCGCCCATGCGGGGCTTTTTCGTGGGACATGACCCACGGCACTGATGCGGGCGGCGGTGTCGCCGCGATCCTGCCGATCCGTGGTCGCCGTCGCTGAACTTCCGCCGCGACTGCGCCAGCATCGCGCAGCGAGCCTGCCGGAATGCACCGTTTCCTGCGTTCCTGCAGCGACAGGATGTTCAAAGGCCAGCAGGGCTCCAACCGACGCATGACGACCGACTTCTACAACCTGCTGCTCAGCGACTGCGCCTTGGCCGCCGTGCTGCTGGCGCTGTTCCTCTACGTGGGCAGGGTCTCGCGCGGCGTGCGCGGCATCACCACCTGGGGCGTGGCGCATTTCCTCTATTCACTCGGCGCGGCGATGCTGGATGGCACGGCGCAGACGCTCGTGCGCGCCGGCAATGAATCGCTCGCGGACGGCATCGCCGGTGCCGGTGGCGTGCTCGCGTGCGCGGGGCTGGTCGGACTGGCGTGGTCGATCATCCAGTTCGTGCAACAGCGCGCGCTGGCCCTGTGGGAACGCGCATTGCTGCCGCTGTGCCTGGGCTTCTCGCTGGCTGGCGTGGCCCTGGGGGGCGGCGTGGAGGCGCAGGGCGCGGCGATGAGCGCCACGGAAGTGATCGTGCTGCTGGTCATGGTGCGGCATCTGTTCGCGCTGCGCGGTGCGCCCGACCACGTCCCGGCGCGCCTGATGATCGTGGGTTGCGGGGTGCTGTTGTGGCTGTACGGAGGAGACCTGCTGGCCGCGCTGACCGGACGTTACGGCCCCAACCCGATGTGGGTGAACCTGGACCTGTCCATCTGGTTCCTGCTCAATTTCTGCATGCTGATGCTGGCCAGTTTCCGTGCGGCGGAGCCCTTGCGGCGCGGCGCGCTGTTCGATCCGCTGACGGGCGCCTTGAACCGGCGCGGGCTGGACAACGAGCTGCAGGCGCTCGGCACGCGCGCCGCCGGGGAGCACGGGCTTGCCGTGATCGTGCTGGACCTGGACCACTTCAAGGCGGTCAACGACGACCACGGCCATGAAACCGGCGACCGGGTACTGCAGCGCTTCTCCGACGTGGTTCGCGGCTGCATCCGCAGCGAGGATCTGTTCGCGCGGCTGGGCGGCGAGGAATTCATGCTGGTCTTGCGCAACACGCAGGCCGACACCGCGCACGCCCTGGCCGAACGCATCCGCCGGCAGGTGATGATGCTGGAGTTCGCGCCCGCCCATCGCAACATCCGCGTCACCGTGAGCCTGGGCATCTCGTTCTCCGCCGACCGCCATGCCCCCTGCGAAACGCTGATCCGGCTCGCCGACGAGGCGCTCTACGACGCCAAGCACAAGGGGCGCAACCGGATCGAGGTACGCTGGCATCCCGCCTGAGTAAGAGACCGCCATGCCGCGACGCCATCGCCTTGCCCTCGCCCTCGTCCTGTGCGGCGCCCTGCCGCTCGCTCATGCATCTGCCTACCGTTCGGTCTGCCCGGCCGATCCGGGTCGCGCACCCGCGGGCGAACTGACGGCCACGCGCGTGGCCGCCGCGAAGGCCGACGACGGCCAGGACCGCCTGTACGAGGGCGCGGTGTGGAAGGACGGCGCGCTGTACCTGTCGGATTTCGTGCATAGCGGCCGCTTTCCCTCGCGCATCCGCCGCTTCACGCCGCCGGACCGCTGGGAGACCGCGGTGGAGGACAGTGGCAGCAACGGGCTTGCGCTGGATACGGAAGGCCACCTGATCGCCGCCACGCACGACCGCAAGCAGGTTGCGCGCGTCGATCTGGACGACGGCACGCGGACGGCACTGGTCTCGACCTTCGAGGGCGCGCCGTTCAATTCGCCGAACGATCTGGTGATGGCCGCCGACGGCACGCTGTACTTCACCGACCCGGACTACCAGCGCAAGGCCGCGCCCGGTGGCCAGCCGCTGACGCGGGTGTACCGCTATCGCGACGGCACCACGAACGTGGTCGACGACACACTGCGCAACCCCAACGGGATCGCACTGTCGCCGGAGGGCGGCACCCTGTACGTGGCCGGCGGCACCGACGACGGCGATGTGTTGCGCGCCTATCCCCTGCGCAACGGCATGCCGGGCGACGGACGCGACCTCGCACGCATCAGCGGCGGCGATGGCCTGGCCATCGACTGCCTGGGGAACATCTACGTGACCGAACACGGCGAACGGCGCGTGCGCGTGCTTTCTCCGACCGGTCAGGTTCTGGCGACCATCCGCGTGGATGCGAACATCACCAACGCGGCCTTCGGTGGCGAGGACCGGCGCACGCTGTTCCTCACCGGCGCGGCCAGCCTGTGGTCGATCGACCTGGACGTGGCGGGTCTGCCGTACTGACGGCAACGCGTGCGCTGTGCGCTGGATGCTCTCGGCGGGAGACGGGTTCGAGCGCCTGACGGACGTAGCGTGCGCCACGCGCACGACGACTGAACCCATCACCGCGCGCCGTGCGCTCAGCGCACGCTATGGCTGCTTGATGTTCTCACTCCAGGAAGAGAGCCTGCCCCGTGCGCGATACAGCGTGGCGTGGCCGGGGCGCCGGATGCGGGTGTGCGGACCGCTGAGCCTCCACCACTCCGCCTGACCCTCACCCCAACCCCTCTCCCGCCGGGAGAGGGGGTTCAAAGCGCCATGCCGGGCGGGTGCCGGCGTTGCGTGCGCCATGAGCACCATGCGTGAACCATCACCGCGGGTCGTGCCCACGGCGCACGCCACGGACCGCGCGCTTGCGAAGGCAAAGAAAAACCCCGCCGAAGCGGGGTTTCTCGTGGTCCGGATCCGTGGTGCGATCAGAACTTGTACTGCATCGACACACCGAACAGGTCGGCGCCGCCTTCGAAGTCGCCGACCAGGCGCGCGCGCGTGCTGGTGGTCAGGTCCACTTCGGGCGTATCGACGATGTCGATCTTCACGTAGCTGGCGCTCAGCTCGAAGTGCTCGGACACGTTCCAGGTCAGGCCCAGCGAGTACCACATGCGGTCCTGGTCGGGCAGGCGCGGGGTGCGGTACGGGCGGCTCACCGGGGAGTCGTCGCGGGCCACGCCGGCACGGAAGGTGAACGCATCGCTGAACTTGTATTCGCCACCGATCGAGTAGAACCAGTTCTCGTCCCAGTTGTACTCCTCGACCGAGTCGGGCTGCGCGGGGTTGTCGAACTCGATGCGGATCTCCTGCAGCGACGACCAGTCGGTGCGGGTGACTTCGGCCATGACGGTGAAGCGGTCGGTGGCGTAGTAGGTGGCGCTGAACGCATCGACCGCCGGGGTCGTCAGGTCGGCACCGCCGCCGCCGTTGATGAAGACGCTGTTGCCCAGCGCGGCGCGGACGTTGGCCGGCACTTCGAACACGGAGTCGCCATCCAGCTCGTGGTCGACTTCGGAACGGTGCGAATAGCCCAGCGACCACTTGTCGCTCGGACGCCAGTTGACACCGACGATCCAGCCCAGGCCGTTGTGCGTGCCGTTGATGCTGGCGAAGCCGTCATTGCGCTGCGGGCCGAACTGCGCGGTCGGGCCGACGCACGCGGCAGGGCTGCGGCTGCAGGCGATGGTGCCGAAATCCACGGCGTTGGACAGGGTGACGTCGGCGTGCTCGTAGATCAGGCCGGCACCGACCGAGAAGCTGTCGCTCAGCTCCAGCGATGCGGCCAGCGTCAGGTCGACGATCTTCACGTCCGATTCCAGCGCGTGGTAACGGCCCTTCCAGCCGTCGTCGTATTCGGTCTTCAGGCCGAACGGCGCGCTGATCATCATGCCGAGCGTCAGGTACTCGAAGTCGCCGCTCAGGGGCAGGATGAACGACGCGGCGGGCACGGCGGCCACGTCACCGGCGTCGCCACCATTGCCGCCGGTCAGCGGCTGCTGGAACGGCGTGCCGGTCGCGGCGGTGCCGTCGCCGGAGAATTCGTAGGACAGGTCGATCGCGGTGAGGTCGGCCTGCAGCGTGCGCTCGGTGAACGTGGACATGACGGCGGGGTTGTTGACCACCACCGAAGCGTCGCCCTTGGCGGAGGCCGAGCCGGCCATCGCGCGACCCTGGGCCTTGACGCTGTTTTCCTTCAACTGGAAGGCGGCCGCGTGCACATCGCCATAGGCGAGGACACCGGCGATGCCGAGTGCCAGCGCGGTGACGCGGGTCAGGTTCTTGGTGAATTCCATCTGTATCTCTCCGGAGACGTGGGTACAAGGATCGTCTGCGTCGCGAAGGCCGGGGTGTGTTGTCCACCTTTCGACCTGCCGGAAGCCCCTCCCGACATACGACGCCGTATGCAGTATACCCGCTAACTAAACTCTAACAATCCGTCGTAAGTCATTGCCCCTATTCAGTTTCGTCGCGATGCACCATGGGCAGCCGGACGGTGAGCAGGTAGAGTTCCGCCGCATGTTCGTTTCGCTCCCCTCCCGTCGCAAGGCGCCCGTCCGCTGGGCCACGCCCACCTTGCTCGTCCTGCTGTCGGCGACGTTCTGTTGGGCGCTGACGCGGGGAGATGCGGCACAGGGCGATCTGCTGATCCGCTGGGGCGCACTGACCGGCGGCATGGTGGCCCCGGAGGTCTGGCTGGCGTCGCTGCAGAGCGGCACGGTGCTGCGGCTGTTCACTGCGCTGTTCCTGCATGCGGACTGGGCGCACCTGCTCGGCAACCTGGTGTTCCTGCTGATCTTCGGGCTGCCGTCGGAGCGGGCGATGGGGCCGTGGCGCTTCCTGTTGCTGTTCCTCGTCGGCGGTGCCGTGGCCAACGTGGCGGCGGTACTGAGCATCGGCACTCCGGACCGCGTCATCATCGGCGCCAGCGGCGCGATCTCCGCCGTGATCGGCGCCTACCTGGCCCTGTTCCCCGCCGCCAAGCTGGGCGTGGTGCTGCCCCTGGGCCTGTTCCTGGAGTTCGTGAAGGCTCCCGCCTCGTTGCTGATCGGCATCTGGGCGCTGCTGCAGGTGGTGTTCGCCTATACCGGCCCGGCGTTCGGTGCGGTGGCGTGGTGGGCGCACATTGCCGGCTTCCTGTTCGGGGTGGTCTTCGCCCTGTTCGTGCGCGCGGCGATCGCACGCCGCATGCGGAAGCGGCAAGGCTACTGAGGGGAGGAGTGAGGGAAGAGGAGTGAGCAGTACAGCCTTTGCTCACGCCCCACTTCTTTCCTCTCACTTCCCTGCCCTCGCTCCTATAATCCCCGCATGAAGAACGCGCTCTACAAGATCACCTTTCACAACCACACCAAGGTCTACGAGCTGTACGCGCGCCGTGTCGCCGCCAGCGCCCTGTGGGGCTTCACCGAAGTCGCCGACCTGGTGTTCGATCTCCACGAAGGGTTGGTGGTCGATCCCACCGAAGAGCGGTTGCGCGACGAATTCGGCGCGACCAAGGTGTTGCACCTGCCCATGCAGAGCATCATCCGCGTGGAGGAAGTGGAGCGGAAAGGCCAGTCCGCGATCCGCGATGCCACCACCGGCGAGAAGGTGGTGACGCCGTTCCCGCTGCCCGCCAAGCCGCGCTGAGCCGCACGGGGTGTTCCTGGCCCGTTGTCCGTGACCCTATGATGCGTCGCTGACCGGTCCGCAATCCGGCAACGCAGGCGACGATGTCCACACCCCAACTGTCGGTCTACTTTTTCCTCCAGGTCGGGGTGATCATCCTGGCGTGCCGGGCAGCGGGCGCGCTGGCGCGACGCATCGGCCAACCCCAGGTGGTCGGGGAAATGATCGCGGGGGTGGCACTGGGACCCTCCCTGTTCGGCGCGCTTGCCCCGGGCATGCAGGGCGCGCTGTTCCCGGCGGCCTCGCTGGACATGCTGTATGTCGGCGGGCAGGTGGGAGTGGGGCTCTACATGTTCCTGGTCGGCACGGAGTTCAACGTGGCCCACCTGCAGGCGCGCTACCGCAGCGCCCTGGCGGTGTCGTGGGCCGGCATCGCCGTGCCGTTCGCTCTGGCCTTCGCGCTGGCGCCGTGGCTGCACGAGGTGCCGGGGCTGTTCTCGCCGCAGGCGCGCTTCCTGGAAACCGCGCTGTTCCTGGGCGCCGCCATCGCGATCACCGCTTTCCCGATGCTCGCGCGCATCATCCAGGAGCGCGGCCTGGCGGGCTCGCCGCTGGGCACGCTGGCACTGACGGCCGGCGCCATGGATGACGCGGCGGCCTGGTGCATCCTGGCGGTGGTGCTGGCGAGTTTCGGAGGAAGCTGGGGCCAGGCCTGGATCGCGATCATCGGCGGCATCGTGTATCTCGCGCTGATGCTGTCGGTCGGGCGCCGCTGGCTGCGGCCGCTGGCCAACCGCGTGCCGCTCGACGGGCCGTTGCCTGCACAGACCTTCGCGGTAGTGATGGCGCTGTTCTTCTTCTGCGCGTGGGCGATGGATGCCATCGGGCTGCATGCGGTGTTCGGCGGCTTCGTGCTCGGCATCTGCCTGCCCCGCGGCGCGCTGACCGACCGCCTGCGTGCGACGCTGCAGACGGTCGTCGTCGTGCTGTTGCTGCCGCTGTTCTTCACCTACTCGGGACTGAAGACGCAGCTGTCGCTCGTCTTCGATGCGGCGATGCTGCTGCCGGCGATCGCGATCCTGCTGGCGTCGTTCGGTGGCAAGGCCGTCGCGTGCTGGGCCGCGGCAAGGCTGGCGGGCGAAACCTCGCGCGATGCGATGGCGATCGGTGCATTGATGAATGCGCGCGGCCTGATGGAGCTCATCATCATCAACATCGGCTTGCAGGCGGGGCTCATCGGCCCGAGCCTGTTCTCGATCCTGGTGGTGATGGCCATCCTGACCACGCTGATGGCGACGCCGCTGTTCAACCGCATCATGCGCAGTGCGAGCGCCGCGGAGGCGGAGCCGAGCGCCCGGTGACGGGCGCGCGCCGTCAGCGCCGCGAGGTACTGCCCGCGCTGTCCGCTTTCGCGGTCGCGGCAACCTTCTTCAGCTCCGCCAACGCGGCCTGGATCGGCGCTTCGCCATCCAGCACATCGCCGGGCGTGTAACCGGCGGCACCTTCTTCATCGCCGCGCAGGTGGCCCGGCAGCGTGGCTTCGGTGATGTACAGCTGGCCATCCTGGCCCAGGACAGCGGCGCCTGGCTTGCCGCCCTGCTCGGGCTTTACGACCAAGTCCGGCACGATGCCGCTGGCCTGGATCGACTTGCCGCTGGGCGTGTAATAGCGCGCCGTGGTCAGCTTGACCGAATCGCCGTTGTCCAGCGGCAGCACGGTCTGCACCGATCCCTTGCCGAAGGTGCGGCTGCCCACCACGCGCGCACGGTTGTTGTCGCGCAGTGCACCGGCCAGTACTTCCGATGCGCTGGCCGAGCCGGCATCGACCAGCACCACGACCGGTGCGCCGTTCAGGCGGTCGCCGGGCGTGGCATCGAACTTGGAGTCGCTGATCGACATGCGTCCGCGCGTGCTGACGATGTTGCCCTTGTCGAGCAGATCGTCCGCCACCTGCACGGCGGCGAGCAGGAGGCCGCCGGGATTGCTGCGCAGGTCCAGCACCAGCCCGCGCAGCTTGCCGTTCTGCTGCAGCCTGTCGATCTGCTTCTGGAAGTCGGCCGCGGTATCGGTCTGGAACGCGCTGATGCGCAGGTAGCCATAGCCCGGTTCCAGCAGGCGGCTGCGTACGCTGGTCACACGGATGGTGTCGCGCACCAGGGTGACGTCGAAGGGTTTGGGGGTACCGTCGCGCACGATGGTCAGTACGATCTTGCTGCCCGGCGCACCACGCAGCGGCTCCATGCCGTCGTCGGCGCTGATCGGCTTGCCGTCGATGGCGGTGATGAGGTCGCCCGACTTGATGCCCGCCTTCGCCGCCGGCGTGTCGTCGATGGGCGACACCACCAGCAGGGTACGGTCAGGCTGCTGCATCAGTTCGACGCCGATGCCTTCGTAGGCACCGTTGGCCTGTTCGTCGAAGGCTTCGGAGTCGGCCTTGTCGAAATACGTGCTGTGGGGATCCAGGTCCAGCAGCAGGCCGCGGATCGCGGACTGCATCAGCTTCTTGTCCTCGACCGGCTCCACGTACGCTTCCTTGACCGCGTTGAACACGGCCACGTAGCGGCGGATTTCCTCCAGCGGCACCTTCGCCGGCGCGGTCTCCGCCGCGTCGGGGTCGTCGCTGGGCGCGACCACCGGCGGCGTCTCCGGCAGCGGCGCCTGCTGCTGTGCCCATGCCGGCGTGGCGGCGAGCAGGGCGACGGTCAGGATGGCCAGGGGAAAACGCTGCGTCATGCGGACACTCCGGGTGAGGCTTGCGAGGACGTCGCGGCGCGGCGCGACGTTCGCCGGATTATGCGTGAACCCGCGCGGCGCGGATGTTCAAGCGGAGTTACGGGCGCCAGCACCGTTCATCGCCGCTGCAGCCACGAGGCCGGATCGACCGGCTGTCCGTTCCGGCGCAGCTCGAAATACAGGGCAGCCTGCCCTTGTCCGCCCGATGTGCCGACGCGCGCGACGGCCTCGCCACGCTTCACCTGCACGCCACTGTCCTTCAGCAGGCTGTCGTTGTGCGCATACAGGCTCATGTAGCCGTTGCCATGGTCGAGGATCAGGATCAGGCCATAGCCGGTCATCCACTCTGAGAAGACCACCGTGCCGTCGGCCACGGCCGTGACCGTGGTGCCGGCGGGCGCACCGATCAGCACGCCGGTGCTGGCGCGGCCGTCCGGCAGGCGACCGCCGTAGCGCGCCAGCAGGCTGCCCGACACCGGCCAGCCGAGTCCGCCGACCTTCAGTGGCGGCGCAGACGCTACGGCCGGGCGCGGGGGGGCGTTGTCGCGCGATGGGCGCGCACCGGTGCTGGCCGGGTCACGCTTCTTCGCCGCCGCGGCCTGGGCCGCGGCGCGGCGTGCGGCGGCACGGCGTTCGGCGTCGGCGCGGGCGGCCGCCGCACGCAGGTTTTTCAGCAGTGTCTCGAGCGAGCGTGCGTCCTGGCCGAGCGCTTTCTCCTTGGCGGCGCGATCCTGGTAACGCTCGTCGAGGTCGGCGACGAGGAGGGCGCGCGTCCTGCGGTCCTTTTCCAGCTGCGTCACCTGCTGGCGTTGCCGTGCGCG
This sequence comes from Pseudoxanthomonas sp., assembly GCF_002863005.1. Taxonomy (GTDB): domain Bacteria; phylum Pseudomonadota; class Gammaproteobacteria; order Xanthomonadales; family Xanthomonadaceae; genus Pseudoxanthomonas_A. The sequence goes on along the minus strand of NZ_PKDG01000025.1, from coordinate 36,922 downwards.
CGCGGCGTCCAGGTCCGCGCGACGGGCGACGATGTCGCGCTCCACCTCGTCCAGGGCGGCCAGCTCGGTGTTGAGCGACGCGATGCGGTTCGCCTGGTCGCGTTGCACATAGCGATGGTAGGCCAGCAGGCGATGGGCGTCGGCCACGCGATCCTGCGACAGCAGGACCTTCAGCGGCGCGTCGTCGCCCCGCTGGTAGGCTGCGCGCACCAGGGCAGCCAGCTGCGCACGTTGCGCGGCCTGCTGGGCGCGCATGGCATCGCGCTTTCGCTGCAGCTCCTCCAGCGCCGCAGCCTCGCGGCGCAACGCCGCTTCGGTATCGGACAGCGAGCGCGTGGTGCGCCCGACCTGCTCGTCGGCATCGCGCAGCTGGCGCGACGCCGTCCCGCGCTCGCCCTCCAGCTTGCGGCGCTCCTGCGCGATCGACTTCAGTTCGCTGCGCACGCGCTGCAGCTTCTGCTCGGCCTCGCGGGACGTCTGCGCAGGTGCGACCGCGACGACCGAGAGCGCGGCCAGCACGATCGCGAAGCCTGCGGCGCGCGTGCGGTGCGGCATCAGGGGTCGATCAGGCTGCGGCCGCTCATGTCGGCCGGCTGCGGCAGGCCGAGCAGGTCGAGCAGCGTGGGCGCTACATCGCGGAGCGCACCGCCGCTGCGCAACGTCGCCGCGCGCTCGCCCACATAAACCAGCGGGACAGGACCCACGGTGTGCGCCGTGTGCGGCTGGCCGGTGTCAGGGTCGCGCATCATTTCCAGATTGCCGTGGTCCGCAGTGATGATGAGTGCGCCACCCGCGGCGCGCACCGCGGCATCGACCTCGCCGATCGCCTTGTCCACCGCCTGCGCGGCGAGGATCGCCGCCTGCAGGTCGCCGCTGTGGCCGACCATGTCGGGGTTGGCGATGTTGCAGACGATCGCGTCGAACCGGCCCGACCCGATCGCCGCCACCAGCTTCTCGGTCAGCTCGGGGCAGCTCATTTCCGGCTGCAGGTCGTAGGTCGCGACCTTCGGGCTCGGCACCAGGATGCGCTCCTCGCCGGCGAACACGTCCTCGCGGCCGCCGCTGAAGAAGAACGTCACGTGCGCGTACTTCTCGGTCTCGGCGATGCGCAGCTGGGTGAGGCCGTGTTCGGCCAGCAGCTCGCCGAAGGTCTCGCGCAGGTCGTCCGGCGCGAACGCCACCGGCGCCGGCAGCTTGGCGTCGTATTCGGTCAGGCAGACGTAACGCGCCAGCGCCGGCACGCGCCGCTCGAAGCCGTCGAACGCCGGCGACACGAACGCCGCGGTCAGCTGGCGCGCGCGGTCGGCGCGGAAATTCATGAACACCACCGCATCGCCATCGGCCATCGGCGTTGCGCCGTCGATGACGGTGGGCAACACGAACTCGTCGTTCTCGCCGCGCGCATACGCGGCTTCCAGCGCGGCGACGCCACTGGCGGCATGGTGCTCGCTCTTCGCCTCGACCATCGCATCCCACGCCAGCCGCACGCGGTCCCAGCGCTTGTCGCGGTCCATCGCGTAGTAGCGCCCGCTGACCGAGGCGACGTGCGCGTTGCCGAGCGTCGCGCATCGATCCTGCAGCGCACGCAGGCTGGGCTCGGCCGACTTGGGCGGCGTATCGCGGCCGTCGAGGAAGGCGTGGACCGCGACGCGCGGAACGCCCTGGCGCTTGGCGAGGTCGAGCATCGCGAAGATGTGCAGCTCGTGGCTGTGCACGCCACCCGGCGACAGCAGGCCGAACACGTGCAGGGTCCTGCCGTCGGCCTTGGCCGCGTCGCACGCGGCGACCAGCTCGGCGTTGGCGAAGAAGCTGCCGTCTTCGATCGCGGCGTCGATGCGGGTCAGGTCCTGGTAGACGATGCGGCCTGCGCCCAGGTTCATGTGGCCCACTTCCGAATTGCCCATCTGACCGTCCGGCAGGCCGACATGGCGGCCTTCGGTATGTATCAACGTGTGCGGCGCGGTCGCCAGCAGGCGGCGCCAGTTCGGCAGATCGGCCTGCGCCAGCGCGTTGTCGGCGGGATCTTCACGGTGCCCCCAGCCATCCAGGATCAACAGCACGACAGGCTTGGGGCGCTTCACGGACGGGGCAGATGCGGACACGGGCGAGATTCCAGTGACTTCAGGCAGGTGACGATTGTAGCGAAGCATGGTGCCATCCACTCCGGCACGGCGGTGTTTAAACCCTCCGTCACGCCGGTGCATCAGACCGATACGAGACCACCCAAGAGGCAACCCCATGATCCGTCCCCGCACCGCCCTGCTGCTGACCCTGGCCCTGGCCGCCACGCCCGCGTTGGCGCAGCAGGAAATCTCCAAGGTCAACGGCAGCATCACCGCCGACGCCGGCCAGACCTACGGCGACCTGGACACCGTCAACGGCAGCATCCGCATCGGCGAAGGCGCCACCACCGAAGACGCCAGCACCGTCAACGGCAGCATCAACATCGGCGACAAGGCCGTGGCCGAATCGCTGGAGACCGTCAACGGCTCGATCCGCGCGGGCAAGGACGTCAACGTCCGCAAGGACGTCGAAACGGTCAACGGCAGCATCTTCATCGATCGCGGCGGCGTGGTCGGTGGCGACATCGAAACCGTCAACGGCGCCATCGGCATCGTCAGCACGCAGGTCGGCGGCGAGATCACGACGGTGCGCGGCGACATCACCGTCGGCGTCGGTTCGAAGGTCCGCGGCGGCCTGCGCGTGCAGAAGTCCACGGGCTTCTTCAACACCGACAACAAGAAGCCGCCGCGCATCGTGATCGGCCCCAACGCCGAGGTGACCGGCCCGCTGGTGTTCGAGCGTCCGGTCGTGCTGTACGTGCACACCAGCGCCAAGATCGGCCCGGTGACCGGCGCCACCGCCAAACCGTTCAGCACCGACACCGCACCTACCGAGTAACCCCGCGCACGGGCGGTCCGGCACGGGTCCGGGCCGCCCATTGTGGCTAGAATCGGGATTCCGTTCGTTGAGGAATCCCGATGCCCCGCAAGTTGATGCTGGTGCTTGCCGCCACCGCCGCCCTGGCCGCGTGCAAGCAGGAACCCGAGGCGCCCGCCGCAGCGCCCGAAGCCGCCACGCCGCCCGCCGCGGCGCACACCTTCACCGCCGACATCACCGAGGCCGACTTCGCCGACATGGTGAAGACGCTGTCGTCCGACGCATTCGAGGGCCGCGCGCCCGGCTCGGCCGGCGAAGAGAAGACCGCCGCCTACCTCGAGACGCAGATGAAGCGCATCGGCCTGCAGCCGGGCAACAACGGCAGCTACTTCCAGGACGTGCCGATGGTGGAGACCACCGCGGACGAATCCGCCACCACGCTGAAGCTGACCACGGCCAAGGGCGCGCGCGACCTGACGTTCGGCACCGACTATGTCATCGGCACCCGCACCGGCCAGACCGACGTCAAGCTGGATGCCAGCGAGCTGGTGTTCGTGGGCTACGGCGTGGATGCGCCGGAGCAGCAGTGGAACGACTACGCCGGCCAGGACTGGACCGGCAAGACCGTGGTGATGTTCGTCAACGATCCCGGCTTCCATGGCAAGGACGAGACGCTGTTCGGCGGCAACCGCATGACCTACTACGGCCGCTGGACGTACAAGTTCGAGGAAGCCGCGCGCAAGGGCGCCGCCGCCGCGCTGATCGTGCACGACACCGCCGGCGCCAGCTACGGCTGGGACGTGGTGAAGAACTCCTGGGCCGGCCCGCAGTACGACCTGCCGGCGAAGGACGATCCGGAAAAGCGCATCCCGCTGCAGGGCTGGCTGAGTGCCGACGCCGCGAAGCAGCTGTTCGCCGATGCCGGCCTGGACCTGGACGCGGCTTATGCGAACGCCGGCAAGCGCGGCTTCAAGCCGGTGCCGCTGAAGGCGCAGGTGTCCGCGACGCTGAAGAGCAGCATCACCGAGAAGACCTCGCGTAACGTCATCGGCGTGCTGCCGGGCGCCAGCAAGCCCGACGAAGCCGTGCTGTACATGGCCCACTGGGACCACCTGGGCAAGCATGAAGGCGAAGAGGGCGACAACATCTACAACGGTGCGGTCGACAACGCGACCGGCGTGGCCGGCATCCTGGAGATCGCCGAGGCGTTCGCCCACCAGGACCCGAAGCCGGCGCGCTCGGTGGTGTTCGTGGCGGTGACGCTGGAGGAGTCCGGCCTGCTGGGTTCCAAGTACTACGTCGCGCACCCGACCTTCCCGCTCGACAAGATCGCGGGCGTCATCAACCTCGACGCGATGAGCGTGGGCGGCAAGTCGCGCGACTTCGTCGTCACGGGCAAGGGCAACTCGCAGCTGGAAGACATGCTGAAGGTGTACGCCGACCAGCAGGGGCGCGTGCTGGCCGAGGAAGGCAATCCGGCGGGTGGCTACTACTTCCGCAGCGACCACTTCAACTTCGCCAAGGCTGGCGTGCCGGCGCTGTACGCCAAGGGCGGCAACGACCTGCTGGAAGGCGGCGTAGACGCCGGCAAGGCGGCGAGCGAGGAGTACGCCAAGCGTTACCACCAGCCGAGTGACGAAATGCACGCGGGATGGAAGCTGGACGGCGTCGTGCAGGACCTGCAGGCGCTGTACGGCGTTGGCAAGGACCTGGCCGTCGCCGGCACCTGGCCGAACTGGTACGAAGGCAATCCTTTCAAGGCCGCGCGCGACAGGATGATGAAGGCCGAACCGGCGAAGCAGTGAGCCTCGCTGCAGTCGGACACACACGAAAACGGCGCCGCAAGGCGCCGTTTTCTTTGGTTCCCGGCCCTGCGATCGACTGGCCCTTTCTCCTGTGGGAGCGACGTAAGTCGCGATGAGGCGTTAACGGTGGCCCATCGCGACTTACGTCGCTCCCACAACAGTTTGCCTCGCGCCCGATCCCATTCCATCGCGTTCCCTCACCCCGGCCCTCTCCCCCCGGCCACGGAGGAGAGAAGCAGAAGCATGGACGCCCCACTGCCGTACCCACTACCCTGCGCCATCCTCGGAGGAAACATCATGTCCATCGCTTACTGGTGCATCCTGGTCACCGCCCTGCTGCCGTACCTGTGGGTCTTCATCGCCAAGCGCTCGGGCGAGCGCTACAACAACCGCAATCCGCGCGCATGGGTCGCCAAGCAGGAAGGCAACTACAAGGTGCAGCGCGCCAACGCGGCGCACCTCAACGGCTTCGAAGCGTTCCCCGCCTTCGTCGCCGGCGTGCTGATGGCGCAGCTGGCCGGCGTACCGGCGGACACGATTTCGCCGCTGGCCATCGGCTTCGTCATCGCGCGCGTGCTTCATGGCGTGTTCTACCTCTCCGACAAGCACACGCTGCGCAGCCTGTCGTGGCTGGTGGGCATGCTGTGCGCCGTGGGGCTCATGGTGCTGGCGGCACTGCGGGTCGGCTGATTCCTGCATCTGTGGCGCCACGCGGCACCAGCAGATCCTCGAGGAAGAACGCAGCGAGTTCCGAACGTCCCGCCAGCCCGGCCTTGGCGTAGATCGACGCCGACTGCGCGCGCACCGTTTTCTCGTGGGTGCCGCGCAGCTCCGCGATTTCGCGCAGTCCCAGCCCCTTCAGCAGCAGGAAGGCGACTTCTTTCTCGGCGGGCGACAGGCGCCATCCATCCAGCTGCAGATCGATGGAGCGCGACAGTCCTTCCACATGCCGTCGCGCCTGCTGCCGCCACGCGTCGGCCTGTGCGCGTACCTGGCTGAGATCTTCCGCCTGCCGGACCAGGCGACGGCGCAGGCGCAGCGCGCTGCGCAGCAAGTGCATGGCGCCCAGCAGGGCCAGCCCGGCGGCGAGGATCTCCAGTGCCACATGCCAGGCGGACGCGCCCTGCCGCAGATCGCCCACGACATCCGTGACCACCAGCAGCGCGATCAGCAGCAGGACGCCTGCAATGACGCTGCGTTCGCTGCCCCGCAGGGGGCGATGCTCAACCGTGGGAGACATGCTCGGTCTGCTCCCCGCGCGCATGCGCGTCCTGGTCGGCCTGCTCGTCGTGGTCCCCGCTCCGTTGTCCGGTGTCTTCGTCGGCCTCACGAAGCATCAGCGTCTGGCCGAAGAGCGTGACGCGGCCACGGTTGGCATCGTAGCGACTCGCGACACCTGCGCCCACCGCCACCAGCACCGCCACGAACGCGACCGCCACCCCCGCGTGCGGACGCACATCGGTCTCTCCGGCGGGAATGCCGCGCTTGCGCCCCGTCACCATGCTCAGCGGAAGTGCGTCGCGGTGTCGCAGTACGTGCACCAGCACGCCGGCCACATGCAACAACACCACGGCCAGGAAAGCGTTGGCGAGCACCTCGTGAACTTCCTCCACGGCGTGCGGCGCGCGCCCCGCGACCATCGTCAGTCCGGTGGCCGCCAGCCCCAGCCCCAGCCCCATCATCGCCAGCGCAGCCCAGCTGGAGGCAGGGTTGTGTCCCGCCCATGCCCGTGTCCGCCCAAACAGCACGCCCTGTAGATAGCGTCCCAACGCGGCGGGGCCCAGACTGAAGTCCGACAGTCGCGCATGCCGTGTTCCCACCACGCCCCACAGCAGGCGCAGCAGTACCGCCGTCCCCAGCAGACCACCGGCCAGCATGTGCAGCACGAACCGCGGCGACTCGTCATCGACCGTACTGCCGATGGCGTACGCGGCGGCGAACAAGCCCGCGAAGGTCCAGTGGAAGACCCGCGTGGGCAGGTCGTAGATGCGGGGAGAGGACATGGCGGCGCGCTCCGGGGAAAGGAGCCCCACCTTCGCGACACCGTGCTGCGGCGTCATCGGGCAAATGCCGCATCCCTTCCGCATCAAGGCGTTACGGAATCAGCGCAGGTCCTCTTCCCACCCGAACAGGGCGAACGCCTTGCGGAACTCCGCATCCAGCGGCGCCACCGCCTCGATGCGCGCGCCGGTCAACGGATGCGCGAACGACAACCGCACCGCGTGCAGCAGCATGCGGTGCACGCCCTGCATGCGGAAGTTGCGGTTGTGGCGGCCATCGCCGTGGCTGGTATCGCCGATGAGGTGATGGAACGCGTGCTTCAGGTGCCGGCGGATCTGGCGGAAGCGGCCGGTCTCCGGCTGGCAGCGCAACAACGCATAGCGCGAGGTCTCGAAGCCGACGGACGGCAGCGGCAGCTCGCCCGTGGCCAGGCGCACGAAGCGCGTCACCGACGGCTTCTTCTCAGGCTTGCCCGGGCCGCCATCCAGCGGATGGTCGACGGTGAAATCCGGCTCCGGCCAGCCGCGGCACACGGCCAGGTAATCCTTCTCGACCTCGCGCGACATCAGCACCTTGCCGAGCGTCGAGGCACTCTCGCGGTCGAACGCCACCAGCAGGCAGCCGCTGGTCGCGCGATCGAGCCGATGGATCAGGAAGATCGGCTTGCCGAACTGCGCGCGCAGTCGGTCGGCGACGAAGTCCGTCTCGCCGCCGGCGAGCTTGCTGTCGTGCGCCATCACGCCCGCGGGCTTGTTGACCACTGCGATCTGCGCATCCGCATACAGCACGGGCACTGCGCCATCGTCCGATTTCGTCTCACCGTAATCCATGAATCTGCGTGCCTTCCAAATCTGCGAAACTCGGGGTTCGCCGCACGCGATGGACGCACGCGGCCCTGAAGGAGGATTGAGGATGAAGTCACCCCGTTTCATTGTCGCACTCGGCCTGGCCGTGACGCTCGCGCTGGGCCAGCCGGCCTGGGCCGATGCCGCCGCCGCGCTGCCGAAGGGCGTCGCCGCCGGCCCCAGCATCGAGGGCATAAGCGAGTACACGCTGTCGAACGGCCTGCGCGTGCTGCTGTTTCCCGATGCCACCAAGCCCACCGTGACCGTGAACCTGGTCTACGGCGTGGGTTCGGTGCACGAGAACTACGGCGAGACCGGCATGGCCCATTTGCTGGAGCACCTGCTGTTCAAGGGCACGCCCACGCAGGCTGACATCAGCGGCGAGATGAAGAAGCGGGGCATCGACTTCAACGCCACCACCGGCCTGGACCGCACCAACTACTTCGCCTCCTTCCCGGCCAACACCGACACCCTGGAGTGGGTGTTGAAGATGGAAGCCGACCGCATGGTCAATTCGAACGTCGCCAGGAAGGACCTCGACAGCGAGATGACCGTGGTCCGCAACGAGCTGGAAGCCGGCGAGAACAATCCCGCCGCGGTGCTGTTCCAGCGCATCCGCTCCACCGCCTTCCTGTGGCACAACTACGGCAACACGACCATCGGCGCGCGCAGCGACGTGGAAGGCGTGCCGATCGACAAGCTGCAGGCGTTCTACCGCCAGTGGTACCAGCCGGACAACGCCACCCTGGTGGTCGCTGGCCGCATCGACAGCGCCGACGTGCTCGCACGCGTGGCGCGCCATTTCGGTCCGGTGAAAAAGCCTGCGCGCGTGCTGCCGCGCTTCTACACCGTCGAACCCGCGCAGGACGGCGAGCGCGAAGTCACCGTGCGCCGCGTCGGCAACCTGAAACTGGTCGCCGCGTCCTACCACACGCCCGCGCTCGCGCATCCGGACAGCGCTCCGCTGACCGTGCTGGCCAACGTGCTGGGCCACACGCCGGGCGGACGCCTGCACAAGACCCTGGTCGAAGCCAAGCTGGCCGCGGCCGCCGGTGCCAATGGCGAGTCCATGCGCGACCCGGGCCTGCTGACCGCCATCGCCGTGTTACCCAACGACGGCGATGCGGCCAAGGCGGAAGCCGAACTGCTGAAGCAGGTCGAACAACTCGCGGCACGCCCGATCACCCAGCAGGAAGTCGATGAAGCCAAACAGCGCATCGCCAACGCGTACGAGCTGTACTTCACCGACGTCAATGCCGTGGGCATGGGCCTGTCCGAGTTCCAGTCCGCCGGCGACTGGCGCCTGCTGTTCACCAGCCGCGATGCGGTGGAAAAGGTCACCGTGGCCGACGTCAACCGCGTCGCCGCTGCCTACCTGAAATCCAGCAACCGCACGCTGGGCCGCTTCGTTCCCACGCCCACGCCGGATCGCGTGGAGATCCCGGCTGCACCGGCGGTGGCCACCCTGGTGGACGGCTACACCGGACGCGCCGCGGTAAGTGCCGGCGAAGTGTTCGATCCCTCGCCGAAGAACATCGATGCGCGCACGCAGACCTTCACCCTCGGCAGCGGCCTGAAGGTGTCGCTGCTGCCGAAGAAGACCCGCGGCGGCACCGTCATCGTCGATGCGAACTTCCGCTTCGCCGACGAGGCTGCCCTGAAGGGTCGCGAAGGCGCCGCCGGCATCGCCGGCGCCATGCTGATGCGTGGCAGCAAGACGATGACGCGCGAGCAGATCGACCAGCGCCTGGAACAGCTGAAGACGCAGGGCAGCGTGGGCGGCAGCCTGCAGGGCGCGAGCATCGGCCTGCAGACGCGGCGCGAGCACCTGGCCGATGCCCTGGCATTGGTCGCCGACGTGTTGCGCAACCCGGCCTTTCCGGAGAGCGAGTTCGAACAGCTGCGTACGCAGGCCCTCACCGGCATGGAAGCCTCGCGCTTCGAGCCCGGCGCCATCGTCGGTCGCGCACTGGGGGAATACTTCGACCCCTGGCCGGCCGGCCATCCGCTGCATGCGCGCACGCTGGACGAATCGCTGGCCGAGCTGAAGGCGCTGAAGCTCGACGACGTCCGCGCGTTCCATCGCGATTTCTACGGTACGTCCAACGGTGAGATCGCCATCGTCGGCGACTTCGACCCGGCTGCCGTGCGCGCGCAGCTGGAACAGCTTTTCGCGGGCTGGACCTCGGGCAAGCCCTACGCCCCGATCGCCACGCAGTACACCGACGTGGCGGCGAAGCAGGCGCGCTTCGAAACGCCGGACAAGCCCAACGCGGTGCTGCTGGCCCGCCACAATCTGCCGCTGAAGGTGACCGATGCCGACTACCCGGCACTGGTGGTCGCCAACCGCATCTTCGGTGGCGGCGCGCTGAAGTCTCGCCTGGGCGACCGCATCCGCCAGCAGGAAGGCCTGAGCTACGGCGTGTCCAGCGGCGTGCGCGCCGATGACAGCCCGAGCGGCAAGGACGACGCCGGCAGCCTGAGCATCCAGGCCATCGCCGCGCCGGAGAACATGGCGAAGGTGGAAGCGCTGGTGCGCGAAGAGCTGGCCAAGCTGGTCAAGGACGGCATCACCGCCGAGGAACTGAAGGACGCCGTGGCCGGCACGCTGACCGAGCGCCAGCAGGCGCGCGCCGAAGACGGGACTGTCGCCGGCATGCTGGCCGACCAGCTGTTCTATGGCCGCACGATGCAGTTCACCGCCGATCTGGACGCGAAGTACGCGGCGCTGACGGTGGACCAGGTCAATGCCGCCATCCGCAAGCACTTCAAGCCAGAGGCGCTGAGCGTATTCCTGGCGGGCGACTTCGCCCGGAAGGCGGCGGCAACCCCCGCGGCGGCACCCACGAAGTAAATCGCATCAAGTGACACGGAACGGCCCCGCAAGGGGCCGTTTTCGTTTTCACGCTCGCAGAAGATCCTTTCCCGCAGATGTTCCCCTCTCCCCTGCAGATGTTCTCCTCTCCCCGCGCGCGGGGAGAGGGTGCCGAAGGCGGGTGAGGGGCGAACGGAGAGGCGACGTACACCGCGCCCGTACTGTCGCCAGAGGCGGCCGCGACGACACATCCCGCGTGACCGACCATCGCGCCCGCCCCTCATCCGCCCTCCGGGCACCTTCTCCCCGCAGGCGGGGCGAAGGGAAAAGCCGTCATCGCGCGCCAGAACGTCGCGAGACCTGGCGAGCCCCCTCCGCCCCCCCATTAACCCTTACACCGGCCTCGGAGCCCGGCGATGGGGCCCGGAGCTCGATCAATGGAGCTCTGCGCTTCGTCTGCCTCACATCGAGCTCCAGGCGCGGAGCTCGGAATGTGATCGATGGAGCTCGGGAGCTCGATCTCTCTCACGTCGAGCTCCATCCACGAAGCTCTGAACGCCATCGGTGGAGCTCGGAATGCGATGGGGATGACTTTCGGAGTTCCGTCGATGGTGCTCGGAAGCTCCATCTGTCTCACATTGAGCCCCATCAACGAAGCTCGGAAAGCCATCGATGGGACTCGGGAGCTCGATCTCTCCCGCATCGAGCTCCAGCCGCGAAGCTCGGAAAGCCATCGACGGGATTCAGCGCTCCATTTGTCTCACATCGAGCTTCACCGGCGCGGTGTCGCCAGGCAGCCCAGGCTTAAGGCAAGCGCAGCGTCACCACCACCGGGAAGTGATCGGACGGATAGCGCTGGTTCCAGCGTGTCGTCACCGAGGCGACCGATTCCAGCTGCACGCCCCGGACGAAGATCCAGTCGATGCGGCGGTCCGGGTTGCCGGTGAACGCGTGGAACGTGGCGTCGCTGCCCTCGACGCGCGGCGCTGTCGTCCATGCATCCTGCAACGTGCGGGCGAGCACCGCATGCGCCTCGCTGTCCGGCGTGGTGTTGAAATCGCCGGTCAGCACCACCGGCACGTTCGCGGGCAGTGTGGCGATGCGCTGCGCGATGGCGCTCGCGCCCTTCACCCGCGCTGCTTCGTCCTGCTCGCGGTACGGCAGGTGGGTGTTGAAGAAGTAGAAGCGCTTGCCGTCGCTGCGCTGCTCGAACAGCGCCCACGTCACCATGCGCGGATAGAGATGGTTCCACGTGATGCTGCCCGGCACGTCGGGCGTGTCGGACAGCCAGAAGTCACCGGATTCGACGACCTTCAGCCGGTCCTTCCGGTAGAACACGCCCATGTGCTCGCCGGCGCCATCGGCGTTGCGGCCGCGGCCGAACCAGGCGTATTGCGGCAACTCGCTCGCCAGGTATTCGGCTTGCAGCTTCACCAGCTCCTGCAGGCCGATCACGTCGGGCTGCTGCTCGCGCAACATGCGCACGGCGAGCGGCTTGCGCGTCCCCCAGTAATCCACGCCATCGCTTTCGACGGGCAGGCGGATGTTGAAGCTCATGATGCGGAGCGGCGTCTCGTCCGCGATGGCCGGCATGGCGACGGTGGCCAGGATCATCCCGATCAGTAGTGAACGCAGCAGTGGCATGGTGATCCTCCGGCTCGACTCGCTCCAGTATAAGAACTGCGGTAACGTCGCGCTCCATCGGGGAACCGGGAAGTTCGATCATGCGGGGAATGAAGTGCATTGCCGTCCGTTCCGCCTGGTTGCTGTCTGCTTTCGTCGCCGCGCCGTTCGCACACGCACAGGAGGAGACGCCTGCGCCTGTCGGCGACGCACAGGTCACCAAGGCGCTGCTCGATGCGGAAGCCGCCGGGCGGGCGATCTACCTGCATGACCAAGCGGCAGCGGTCGCTTCCGATGCCGTAACCGGAATCGAGTCGTTCCGGGAAGACGGAAAGCGGGGACGATTGGGAGGCTGGATCACCGAACAGCGCGAGGAAGGCATCGTGGTGACCTTCGTCAGTAGCGAGCCGGTACCTCGCTCAAGATACCGGGCTACGGTATCGGCTGGCGGCCGCGTCGTGGGAGACGCCGTTGCGCTCGCCGAGCCCGCCGCACTGACGGAGTACGAACTGCGCGCCGCGCATGCGCGCACGACGGCGTCTACGGCGACGTTCGAGCCCTGCTCGCGGACGTACAACACGGTCGTGCTTCCAGCTGCCAACGACGCGAGCGGCTGGAATGTCTATCTGCTGCCTGGGACGACACAACACGGCGTGGTCCCGATCGGCGGCAGCTATCGCGTTGATATCGATGCGTCGGGAGAGAACATCATCAAGCAGCGGCCCTTCACGCGGACCTGCATCGCACTGGAGCGCCCGCCCGAGGACAAAGCCAGAGAGACAGTCGCCCTGGTGATCACGCACTTGCTGGATCCCACGCCCACGGAAGTGCACGTGTTCTGGAGCCTGTGGGCACGAACACCGCTTTATGTAGCCACGTCCGAGGGCAACTGGCTGATCGAGGCGGGCAGCATCTCATTGGTGAGTCGCCGCGAGGCATCGACGAAATGAAGAAGACCATCCCTTCCGCAACGTTCATTGCCTTGGTGCTGATGCATGCGACGGGAGCGGCTTCGGTGCCTGCGCCACCACCACCGGTCATGAGCGAGCAAGCGGCTGCGGCATGCGCTCTCGCGCGATTGAAGCCCTTTGTGGGCCCTTATGGCATACAGCAGCGCTGGCCGGTCATGACAGCGCTGCCGCAGGGTCGCCGGCACGCCGCTGGGGTCATGCTGTCCGACACCGGGCCGGTGGCGGATGGATACCAGCACTTCCTGCATGTCGACGTTCAGACGAATGCCGTCTACATCGTGCAACAGGGCGGCTTCGCTGGCACGACCAAGGTCTACGGCCCGCTGCCGTTGCCGTACTGCAAACCCGGTCCCGCGCCGACCAGTAAACCCGCCTCGCCGCACTGACTGGCGAGGCGTCCCGCCGGATCAGGCCGATCGTCGCTGTCCGCTGTGCTGGCCTTCGGCGATCTCCTCCACCAGCTTGGCGCAGAACGCAGGCAGGTCCTTCGGCGTACGGCTGGTGACCAGGCCCTTGTCGACAATGACCTCATCGTCCTTCCAGTTCGCGCCCGCATTCTCCAGGTCCTTGCGGATGTTCGGCACCGACGTGACGGTGCGACCCTTCAGCACGTCCGCGTTGGCGAGCACCCAGGGACCGTGGCAGATCGCGCCCACCGGCTTGCCCGCCTCGAAGAAGTCACGGGTGAATGCCAGCGCCTGGTCGTTCACGCGCAGGGCATCGGGATTGAACAGGCCACCTGGAATGACCAGGGCGTCGTAATCCTTCGCGCTCACCTCGGACAGGACGTGATCGACCGGTACCTGGTCGCCCTTGTCGAAGTGCTTGAAACCCTGGATGCGCCCGCTTTCCAGCGAGACGATGTCGACCTGGGCCTGGTGTTCCTTCAGGGCCCGCATCGGTTCGGTCAGCTCGGACTGCTCGAAGCCGTCGGTAGCGAGGATGGCGATGCGTTTGCCGGTCAGGTGGCTCATGGGGAGAACTCCCGTGCGAATGAAGCATCACCCTATCGCGCGCCGCGCGCACGCCACGCGAAGGAATCGTTGCGCCCGCGTCAACGCGGCAGCCGCCATGCTTCAATGGGGCCTGTCCCCCTCGAACGCGTCAGCATGCAGAACCGCGTGATCGTCGTGTTGCGCAGCGTCGCCGCGCTGGTGCTCGCCTTCCTCGCCATTCCGCTGGTGAACGTGGCCGGCGGCGAACTCGCCGCGCTGTTGGGCCTGCCGCGCGGGGGCGATGCGCGGCTGGCGTACGACCTGCTGTGGGTGTGCCTGGCCGGCGTGGCGGGCAGCGCGCTGATGGTCGGCATCGCCGCGGTAGCGAAGACCGCGCATGCGTGGGCGCTGTTCGCGTTGTACCTGGCGCTGGATGTCTACGCGACGGGAATGGCGTGGGATGACTTCCCACGCTGGTTCACTCTCGCCTGTCTGCTGACACTGCCCGTGCAGGTGTGGCTGGGCTGGTGGCTGGTGGTTGGGCGACGAGTGAGGAGCAAGTAAGGGCGTCGAAGCGTTCGCTCACTGCTCACGTCTCTTTCTTCATTCCTCGCTTCACCGCCTGGGCCACGCCGCCAGCAGGGCCCACAGGCCGCCGATGCCGGCGATCCATGCGGAGGCGGGCACCGACAGGATGCTGGGGCCGCCTGCTTCCAGGCCATAGAGCACGGCCGCCACGATCAGCAGGCCGACACCGAGGATGGCGGCGACCACGCGGCGCTGCATGCCCTTCATGGTCTGCGCGAGGTCGGTGAGGTCCTTCGAGCGCAGCGACAGTTCATGGCGGCCGTCCACCTGCTGGCTCAGCCAGGCGTGCACCAGGCGCGGCATGTCCGGTGCGTGCGTCATGATTTCCGGCAACCGCTTGCGGAATTCCTGCGCGGCGCGCTGCGGGCTGTAGCGTTCCAGGAGGATGCGCTCGAGCACCGGCTTGGCCACGGCCCAGATGTCGATCTGCGGGTCCAGCTGGCGGCCCACGCCCTCGATGTTGAGCAGCGTTTTCTGCAGCAGGATCAACTGCGGCTGCAGCGTCAGCTCGTAGCGCTGCGCGGTGCGGAACAGCTTGGCCAGCACCTCGGCAAGCGAGATCTCGCTGAGCGGGCGGGTGAAATACGGTTCGCAGACGGCGCGCGCGGCGGCTTCCAGTTCGTCGATGCGGATGTGCGACGGCATCCAGCCGGCCTGCACGTGCAGCTCGGCGATGCGGCGGTAGTCGCGGTTGAAGATGGCCATGAAGTTCTCGGCGAGCCAGTACTGGTCGTCGCGCGAAAGCTGGCCCATGATCCCGAAATCCAGCGCGATGAAGCGCGGATCGGTCCTGCGTTCCGGGTCCACCCAGATGTTGCCGGCATGCGCATCGGCATGGAAGAAATTGTCGCGGAACACCTGCTGGTAGAACACGCGCACGCCCTTGGCCGCCAGCGCGCGGCGATCGATGCCGGCGGCGTCCAGCGCGACGATGTCGTCGGACGGAATGCCGCGCACGCGTTCCATGGTCATGGCGCGCTCGGCGGTGTGCGACCAGATCACCTCGGGCACGTAGAGGTCCGGCGACTCGGACCAGGTGCGCCGCAACAGGCTGGCATTGCCGGCCTCGCGCTGCAGGTCGAGTTCGGCCGCCAGCGTGTTCTCGATCTCGGCGACGATCTCGCGCGGGCGAATCTTGTCGGCGTTCGGATGGGCGCGCTCGACGATGGCGGCGACGCTTTCCAGCAACGCGATGTCGCCGGCGATCTGCTTGCGGATGTCGGGCCGCAGCACCTTCACCACCACCTCGCGCCCGCCGGGCAGCGTGGCCGCGTGTACCTGCGCGATCGAGGCGGACGCCAGCGGCGTCGTGTCGAAGTGCTCGAACGCCTCGTGGATGGGCCGGCCCAGTTCCTCTTCGACCAGCGCGCGTGCGCGATCGCCGTCGAAGGGCGCGACACGGTCCTGCAGCAGGGTCAGCTCTTCGGCGATGTCGGGCGGGATCAGGTCGCGGCGGGTGGACAGGATCTGGCCGAACTTGACGAAGATCGGGCCGAGTTCCTGCAGCGCCAGCCGCAGGCGCGCGCCGCGTGCCTGCGCCGCTATTTCGGCCGATGCCCGCGGGACGAACGGGCGCGCCAGGCGGAGCCAGGGCTCGACCGGGGTACCGTCGAGCAGGTCGTCGAGGCGATAGCGCAGCATTACCCGACCGATGCGGCTGGCCCGCAGCACGGACTTCATGCGCGATGCTCCACGCGCGCCGCCAGGCGGCCGACGCGGACCGCCAGGCGCTCGACATCGTCGCGGATCGCATCGACGTCGTCATGGAAGGCATTGAGTTCCTCGCGGCCGACCACGTCGCGCGATTCCTCGGTGACATAGTCGGCGGCGCTCTCGGCCAGGTTGGCGGAGGCCGTGCGCACCTGCTGCAGGCCGGCGCGGACCGCGTTCGCCAACTGCACGCCGATGACATCGCCGAACACACGGGTGAACGGCAGCGACCAGTCGGGGTCGAAACGGGTAGCCAACGTCTGCAGCCGGCGCGCGAGGTCGGCATCGCCCGATACCTTGACCTTGCCGACAGGCGTGGCGTGGTCGCGGCGGAAGAAAGGCAATTGGCCCAGCAAGCCACCCAGCGTGCTCTGCACGGTCAGGTCGGCTTCGAGGACTTCACTGGCAGGTCCCACCTGCAGCAGACCGCCACCGACGGTGATGTCCATCGCGAGCGGCGGGGTATCGACGCTCAGCTGGATACGGCGACCTTCCAGCGGAAGCAGCGCCGCGGACATGTCGGGATCCAGCGCCAGCGCCTGGTTCAGCGCGGTTTCCAGCGCCCGACCGGCGAGGGGTTTCAGAACATCGAACGGAGACAGGTCCATGCCGTCATTCTAGCGGCAAACCCTGTACGCCCCGCCCGCCCGTCCGCCTGCTTCATGCAGGCTCGGGGCGGGCTCGACGGCATCATGCCGTCCCGGCGGAGAGAGACGGTATGCGTCAGACGCGCTTGCCGCGCAGCAGCGAGATGATCGCCAGGATCACGAAGACAACGAACAGCACCCACGCGATGTTGGTGGCGGCGCCGGCGATGCCGCTGAAACCCAGCACGGCGGCGATGAGCGCGATGACGAAAAAGATGATGGCGTAGCGCAGCATGGAAACTCCCTTTGGCATCTGGCCAGTGGTACAGCCGGTAGTGGCGTGCGCCATGCTGGTATGCCGGGAGTCATCGCCGCGTGAGTGTCCGGAGCGCCGATATGGACGGGCTTCAGCGTCGTGATTCGGACGTGAAGGAGAGCGTGCGGTGCGGTCTCAGACCGGATGTTCGCGCAGCCAGGCCCGCAGGCGCGCGAACCCTTCCTCCATCGACACGCGCGGTACGTAGCCGAAGTCGCGGCGCGCGGGCGCCATGTCGTACCAGTGCGCGGTACTCAGCTGCTCGGCGAGGAAGCGCGTCATGGGCGGCTCGCCCTTCAACGGCAGCACCGTCCACAGCGTCTCGCACACCGCGCCCACGCGGTAGGCGGCCTTGAACGACAGGTGCTTGTCCACGCGCGGCGCGCCGGCCGTTTCCAGCAGCGCGTTGAGCAGCTTGCGCATCGGCCAGGGCTCGCCGTTGGAGATGAAGTACGCCTTCCCTGCGCAGGCGGCGCCGGGCGCGAGATGGTCGAAGGCATCGAAATGCGCCTGTGCGGCGTTGTCGATGTAGGTGGTGTCGACGTGGTTCTCGCCGCTGCCGACGATGCGCAGGCGGCCGGCGCGCGCGCGCGATACCAGCCGAGGGAGGATCTGATGATCGCCCGGGCCCCAGATCAGGCGCGGGCGCAGCGCGACCGTCGCCAGCGCAGCATCGTTGGCGGCGAGCACGGCCTTCTCGGCGACCGTCTTCGTCGTCGCGTACGGCGCCTTGAAGCCTTCGCCGTACGGCACGTCGTCAGCCGTGCCACCTTCGACCGGATGCGTGGCGCGGTGGGTCACGCTGGGCGTGGAGGTATAGACCAGCCGGCCGATGCCGTGCGCGCGGCAGGCATCGAGCACGTTCTGCGTGCCGAGCACGTTGGCGTCGTGGTAGCTGCGATAGCTCCCCCACGCACCGGCCTTGGCGGCGTTGTGGAAGACCGCATCGACGCCATCGGCAGCGTGCCGCACCGCGTGCGCATCGGCGAGATCGCCCTGCACCTGGCCCACGCCGAGTTCGCGCAGCACCGGGTAGTAGCCGCGATTGAGGCTGATGACCTCGTGCCCGCGCTCGACCAGGCCATGGCACAGCGCCTGACCGAGGAATCCACCGCCGCCGGTGACGAGGATCTTCATGCGTGTTGCTCCTGTTGCGTGGCGGCCCACACGGCCAGCGTCTCGCGGCCGATCTTGGCGTTGTGGCGGATGTCGACGGGAAAGCCCGGGTGCGGCAGGAACACGCCGATGCGTGCGGTATGCGGAAGGCGCGCGCCGATCTCGCGCAGTTCGGCTTCGATGCGCTCGCGATCGGCGACCACGCCGGGCATCAGCTCGTAGCACAGCACCGGCCGCTGCCGGCCCGCCTCGCCCACGCCGACCAGCGCGGTGCGCCGCACGTGCGGATGCGTGTTGAACACGGGTTCGACCTGCTCGGTGTAGAGCGGGCCGTCGACGGTCTCCACGCGCTGCGTCTTGCGCCCGCAGAACCACAGCCGGCCTTCGCCATCGAACCAGCCCACGTCGCCCATGCGATGCACGATGCGCTCGCCGCCGTCGGGCAGCGCTTCGCGGATCTTGGCGATCCGCGTGGCCGCGTCGCGGCGGAAATAGGTATCCGTGGCGGTGGGGCCGGCGACGGTGATTTCGCCGACCTCGCCATCGGGCACGACGACGACGTCGCGCCAGTCGGCGATCGGCGCATCGACGATGCGGATGATGCGGACCTCGTTCGGCGGCACGGCGCGACCGACGCAGGTGCCGGCACCGGCTTCGGTCGACGCGCGCGTGGATTCCAGTTCGCGGCCTTCGATGACGGCAACGGGCAGGCACTCGGTCGCGCCGTACGGCGTCCAGAACTGCGCACCCTCGGGGAGCAACGTGCGGATCTTCGCCACGGTATCGGGCGGCACCGGCGCACCGGCGGACGTCACGCGCTGCACGGTGGGCAGCGGTGCGCCGTGGTCGGCGAGCACCTTCATCAACGCCGGCGAGCCGAACAGCTGGGTGACGCCGAAGCGCGCGATGGCCGCGTGCAGCTTGTTCGGGTCGGCACTCGCGGGCCGGGTGGGATCCATGTCGGGGATCACCGAGGTCAGCCCCAGCGCAGGATCGAACAGCGCGAACGGCGGGAAGGTCGGCAGGTCCACGCCGCCGGGCTGCATGCCGAACGCATTGCGCAGCAGTTCGATCTGGGCGACGAAATGGCGGTGACGGTAGACCACGCCCTTCGGCACGCCGGTGGAGCCGCTGGTGAACAGGATGCCGGCGACATCGTCGGGCGAGGTGTCCGCGAGTTGCGGGCCCGCGCCGCTGCCGCGCGCTTCGATCTTCGCCAGCGTGGTGCCGCCCCAGGCCCAACGCGTGCCGACGGTGACGATCTTCTTCGCCGATCTCGCCCAGCCCAGCACGCGGCGCGCGACCTGGGCCAGCGGGATGCCGATGAAGGCCTCGGGCTCGGCTTCGTCCAGGCATTGCTTCAGCGCGCGGCGGTCGATGCCGGGGTCCACCAGCACCGGCACGGCGCCGGCCTTGAACAGCGCGAACATCAGCAGGAAGAACTCCGGCGTGGGCCTCACCATCACCACGGTGCGGCTGCCTCGGCCGATGCCGTACGCGCCCAGGCCGGCGGCGATGGCGTCGCTGCGGGCATCAAGCTGCGCGTAGGTGAGCTCGCGGGTGTAGCGGCCAGCGCCATCGGGGCAGCGCATGGCCACGCGGTCGGGCTGCTCGCGGGCCAGCCGGGGCAGGCTGGCGGCGATGTTGCACGGATCGGTCATTCGGGCATTGTCGCCGCTGGGCGGTACTTGCGTCAGCCCGCGGCGTTGGCAGAATGCGCGTCCCGCCCGCGCCCTGACGCCCGCCCACGCCGATGCACCCATGCCTGACCTGCGGCGCCTGCTGCGCCCACTTCCGCGTGAGCTTCCACTGGAGCGAGGCGGACCCCGACCAGGGCGGCGTGGTGCCGATCGAACTGACCGAGCCGCTGCGCGTGCACGAGCGGGTGATGCGCGGCACGTCGCAGAAAGAGCCGCGCTGCGTGGCGCTGGACGCTGACATCGGCCGCTACAGCCGCTGCACGATCCACGACCGGCGCCCGTCGGTCTGCGCATTGGTGCCCGCCTCGCTGGAGTTCGGCGAGCGCAGCGCGCAATGCGACAAGGCGCGGCTGGCGCATGGGTTGCCGTTGCTGGTGGAGGCGGACTGGGCGGGCGTGGTGAACGCCGAGAAGAACCCGCTGCCGGAGTTCTGACCCTTCTCCCCTTGCGGGAGAAGGTGGCGCGCAGCGCCGGAAGAGGGGACGCGAGCGCAGCGAGCGCTTGGCAGCCCGCAATCAGAGGCAAAAGCGCCCCTCATCCGCCTTCGGCACCTTCTCCCCGCTGTCGCAGGGAGAAGGAATCAGGTTAATGGATGACGATCCAGGAAGTCGCGGATCAGCGGCACCAGGATCTCGTGCTTGTCTTCCAGCACGTAGTGGCCGGCGTCTTCGTACGCGTGCACCTCCGCGTCCGGCAACGCGGCGCGGAAACCGTCGAGGAAGTGCTTGTCGAACACGAAGTCCTTCAAGCCCCAGCCCAGGAACGCGGGCCGGTCGGCGAACGACGGCAGCGCCTTGCCGGCGGCTTCCAGCAGCGGCCACGCCTTGTCCTCCGGACCGAGCGGGATGTCCTGCATGAAGCGGATCGTGGCGATGCGGTTGGCCCAGGTGTCGTACGGGGCCACGTAGGCGCGGCGCACGTCGGCGGGCATGCGGCGTTCGACGCCGATCCATGACGCGCCGGCGGAGAAGGCGTTGAAGCCGCGGATGATCCACTCGCCGATCGTCCAGTCGCGGCCGAGCCCGATCTGCCAGGGCATCGCCTTCGCGGCGGGCATCGGGAATGCGGCGGTGTTGGTGACCACCAGGCGCTTCACCTGCGCGGCGTGCGAGAGCGCCCAACCGAAACCGATCATGCCGCCCCAGTCGTGCACGGCCAGCGTCACCGGGCCGGTGATGCCGAGGTGGCGCAGCAGCGCGGCGACGTCGTCCACGCGCGACTGCAGGGTGTAGTCATAGCGGCTGTCGTCGGGCTTGTCCGAAAGGCCCATGCCGATGTGGTCGGGCACGATGCAGCGATAGCGCTTGCCGGAAGCGGGGTCCGACAGCCCCGCCACAAGCGTGCGCCAGTAATAGCTCCACGACGGATTGCCGTGCAGCATCACCACCACCTCGCCGTCGCGCGGGCCTTCGTCGAGGTAGTTCATCGACAGGCCCGGGCGGACCTCGAAGCGCTTCGGATGGGAGGGATAGCCGGGAAGGTTCATCGCGCGTGGCCGCCGTCAAAGAAAAGGGCCGGCGAACCGGCCCCTGGAATGCGAATGCCGGGTGGGATTACCACTCCACCTCGGCCATCGTGCAGTTCAGGCCCGAGCCGATGCCGAGCAGTGCGATGCGGTCGCCCTTCTTCAGCTTGCCCAGTTCCTTCAGCTTGCTCAGCACGATCGGCACGCTGGCCGGGCCGATGTTGCCGTGCTCGGTGAAGATGGTCATGACCTTCTTCGGGTCGATGCCGAAGGACTTCACGAACGCCTGCGTGTGCGGGCGGCTGACCTGGTGGATGACGAACTGGTCCAGTTCGTCCACGGCCCAGCCCAGCGCGACCTTGGCGGCGGCGAAGGTCTTGGTGGCCAGCTTCATGCCCTCGATCAGCAGCATGCGGGTGTCGGTGACCATGCGGTCCAGGTTGCCGCGGCAGAGCTTGTTCCACTCGGTCGCCGAGCGGGTCACGCCGCCCTTGTAGCGCGGGGCTTCCGGAGCCAGCGCGCGGCGCGTCAGCACCATCGCCACGGCACCGCAGCCCAGCGTCAGCGCAGCCAGTTCGTCGCGGAACTGCTGCTCGGTCACGTCGGGGGCGTTGAGGCGCTCGATGGTCTTCTCGTAGACCAGGTTGGCGGTTTCGCCGTCGACGACCAGGGCGTAGTCGATCTCGTCGCGCTCCAGCATGCGCGCGGCGATGTCCATGCCATTGATGAAGGCCAGGCAGGCATTGGCGACGTCGAAGGTCTGGCAGTGGTCGCCCACGCCGAGGTTGCCGCAGACGATGCTGGCCGTGGACGGTTCCAGGTAATCGCGGCTGACGGAGGTGTTGACCACCAGGCCGACCTTGTCGGCGCCGATGCCGGCGTCGGCCAACGCCTTCTTCGCCGCCATCGTGGCAGCGTCGGACGCCTGGGTGTCGTCGTCCCACAGGCGGCGCGCATGCACGCCGGCCACGTCGTTCAGCACGTCGGTCTTGATGCCCAGGCGGTCGAGCGTGGGCTGCAGCCGGGCGTTGATTTCGGCGGACGTCAGCGTGTGCGGCGCATCGATGTGCGCCAGTCCCGCGATGGAGACATTCTTGAAGAGCATCGAGGTTAGCGCCAAGGCTCAGGCGAGGGGGCCGACAAGGGTAACGGCTTCGGGCCTTCACCGCATCTTTACGACCCGGAGGAGCCAACGCTGCCGGCCCTCAATTGTGACTCAGTTCACACTTCATCGGCCGCAGCGATAGGCCGCGAACCGCTGCTCGCCATTCGACGGATCGCCCAGCGGCTGCAGCGTGTCGGCCTGAACGCCGGGCGCTTCGTTGCGGGCGAGGGTCTCCAGTTCGTCGCGCACGCGCAGGGCATTGCGCTCGTAAAAGGCCACGTTGCCCGGCACTTTCACGGTGATCTCGCTGCGCTTCTCGCAGCCTGCGGGCGCGGCGCCGGCGGACAGCACGCGGACGTTCTTCGCGTTCGGGGCCAGATGCACCCAGGTGCAGGCGGAGAGCAGCACGGTGGAGGCGGCGGCAAGCAGGACAAAACGCATGAGGGTCACCTTGGGCGAGGGTCGGGTCATTCTGGCCGATGCCGGATGAATCTATCCGGGTCGTGCGCCGCCCCTCGGCGACCGGGGCGGCGCAGACCGGGGGGCTTACTTCTTCTTGACATTGCCGTCGGCGTCCAGCTCGACGGCATCGCCCAACTGCAGCGCGCGGACCGACTCGCCCACCTTGGACAGGTCGCCCACGACCACCCAGGTCAGCGACGACGGCGACAGCGTGGCCGCCGCCTTCGCGACATCGACGGCCCCGATGGCTTCGTTGCGGGCCTTGTACTGCACGATGTAGTCGTCCGGACGTCCATACCGCTGGTTGGAGGCGATCTGGGCCAGCACCGCCGAGGCGGTCTCGTACGCGCCCGGAAGCTCCAGGGTGTTGGCGGCGCGGATCTTGGCGATCTCTTCCGGCTTGGCCGGCGCCTGGCCGGTGGCGAACTGGCTGATCTCCTTCTGCAGTTCCTTCATCGAATCGGCGGTGCGGTCGCTCTGCACCGCCGCGCTCGCCCACCACGGACGCTGGCCGAGGGTGTTGCGCGCACCACTGTAGGAGCCGTAGGCCCAGTGCTTGTCTTCGCGCAGGTTCATGTTGAGGCGCGAGCTGAACTGGCCGCCCAGCACGCCGTTGGCGAAGTCGAAATCGATGGTGCCCGCATCACCGGTCGGCGGCACCAGTTGTGCGGCATAGACGTTGGACTGGATGGCGCCCGGCTGGTCGATCAGGAACACGCGTGCCTTGGCCGCGTTGGCGACCGTCGGTACGGCGGCGAGCTTCGGCGCATTGGGGGCGGCCTTCCAGTCGCCCAGGCGCGCTTCCAGCAGCGGCACGATCTCGGCCAGCGTGGTGTCGCCGACGATGGTGATGCGTGCCTGCGACGGCTGCAGCCAGTCGCGGTGGAACGCCGCCAGGTCGTCGCGGCTCAGCGAGGCGATGGAAGCCTCCGTGCCCGAACCGGTGAACGGAATGGCATAGGGATGCCCGGCGCCGTAAAGCAGCGGCGGCAGCGTGCGCAGCGCGGCGGTCTGCGGGCGTGCCTTCTCCTGTTTGATGCCGGCGATCCAGGTCGCGCGCACGCGCTCGATTTCCGCCGGGTCGAAGGTCGGGCGGCGCAGCACGTCGGCCAGCAGGTCCAGCGACGGCGCCAGCTTGTCGGTCAACGCGGACAGGCCGACCGAGGCCGAATCCAGGCCGGCGCCCGTGGTCAGTTCCGCACCCAGCGCTTCCTTGCGGGCGGCGAACGCAAGGGCGCCGTACTGGCCAGCGCCTTCGTCCATCATCTGCATCGCGAAGCTGGCGGTACCGAGCTTCTTGCCGACGTCGGCGGCGTAACCCCCGGGGAATTCGACATTGATCTGCACCACCGGCGTCTCATGACGCTCGGCCAGCGTGACCTGCATGCCGTTGGACAGCGTGGCGCGCTGCACGGCCGGGAACTTCAGGTCGGGGAAGGTGGTGGTCTTCGGCACACCGGTGCTGCGATCGACGTCGGTCTTCACCGTCTTGAACTTCGGGTCGACCTTGGGCGCGGCGGCCGGCGTGGTGGCGGGCGCCGCGAACACGGTTTCCGGAAGGGCCGAAGCCGGCGTTTCGCTGGGCTGCACGAGAATGGTGTGCGAACCGCCGCTCAGCCACTTCTTCGCCGCGGCCTGCACCTCGGCCGGCGTGGCGCTCGCGTAGATGGCGAGGTCTTCCTTGTAGCAATCGGGCTTGCTCTGGTAGACGGCGCACGATGCCAGCACGTCGGACTTGCCGCCGAAACCGCCGATGCGCTCGATGCCGCGCACGAAGCTGGCCACGCCGGAGACCCGGGCGCGCTCGAGCTCCTCCGCCGTCGGACCCTGGGTGATCAGCCGCTTCAGTTCCTCGTCCAGCGCCGCCTCGACCTTGGCCGGGTCCACGCCCTCCTTCACCGTGGACATCAAAAAGAAGGTGCCGCTGATCTCGCTGCTCCACTGGTACGCGCTCGCCTGGTCGGCGATCTTCTCGCCGTGCACCAGGCGCGTGTCGAAGCGCGAGGCCGCGCTGCCGCCCAGCACCTGCGCGAACAGGTCGAGCAGCACGGCGTCCCTCGTGCCCATTTCAGCGACCGGCCAGGCGCGATAGACGCGGACCTGCGGCACGCGGTCGGGAATGGTTTCGCGGGTGTCCTTGGCGTGGGTGGGAATGTTGGTCTTCATGTCCGCCAGCGTGGCGCTGGCCGGGATGTCGCCGAAGTAACGCGTGACCTTTTCCTTGGCGGTGGCGACGTCGATGTCGCCGGCCAGCACCAGCACGGCGTTGTTCGGGCCGTACCAGCTGCGGAACCAGGTCTTCACGTCGTCCAGCGTGGCCGCGTCCAGGTCGGCCATCGAGCCGATGGTCTGCCAGCTGTAGGGATGTCCGGCCGGATAGAGCGCCTCGAACATGCGCGCGCTGATGCGACGGCCGTAGGGCTGGTTCTCACCCTGGCGCTTCTCGTTCTGCACCACGCCACGCTGCTCGTCGAGCGCCTTCTGGTCGATCGCGCCCAGCAGGTGGCCCATGCGATCGGATTCCATCCACAGCGCCATGTCCAGCGCGGTGGTCGGCACGTTCTGGAAGTAGTTGGTGCGGTCCTGGTTGGTGGTGCCGTTCTGGTCGGTGGCGCCGACCAGCTCGAACGGGGTGAAGAACTCGCCGGCGTGGTTCTCGCTGCCCTGGAACATCAGATGCTCGAACAGGTGGGCGAAGCCGGTGCGGCCGGGCGTCTCGTTCTTGCTGCCCACGTGGTACCAGATGTTCACCGCCACGATCGGCGCTTTGCGGTCGGTGTGCACGATCACCCGCAGGCCGTTGGGCAGCGTGAACTCCTCGTAGGGGATCACGATGTCCGCGCCGGCGGCCGGCTTCGCATAGGAAGGCGCGGGCGCGTAGGCCAGGCCCCCGAGGGCGGCGGACAGAGCGACGGCGAGCAAGGCGGCGCGGGGCCGACGGTAGAGGGACATGGACACTCCTGTTTATACGGTATGGACCTGCAGAATCCGCGATGCTAGCCGCCGGCCGTCGTCATTACACTAGGCCACAAGCCATGACCAATGGCAGGGGAACCCCCTCGAGGAGGCGCCATGGACCGCAAGCACTGCCTGATTACCGGCGCCAACCGGGGACTGGGGTTGGAGCTGGTGATCCAGCTGTTGGCCCGGCAGCG
Organism: Pseudoxanthomonas sp.; assembly: GCF_002863005.1. Lineage (GTDB taxonomy): Bacteria > Pseudomonadota > Gammaproteobacteria > Xanthomonadales > Xanthomonadaceae > Pseudoxanthomonas_A. The sequence goes on along the minus strand of NZ_PKDG01000025.1, from coordinate 10,843 downwards.
GCACGTGGTGGCGACCTGTCGCCACCCCGGCAAGGCGACGGCGCTCAACCGCCTGGCCGGCGAGCATCCCGGCCGCCTGCACGTGATGCCGCTGGATGTCGCCGATGCGCGCAGCCGCGACGCGCTGTTGCGCGAGTTGCCCCTGGTGACCGACGACGATCCGCTGCACCTGCTGATCAACAACGCCGGCGTGCTGCGCGGCGGCGAACGTTTCGGGCAGGTCGCCGCCACCGACCTGGACGCGAGCTTCCACACGCATGCGGCCGGACCTTTCCTGTTGACGCAGGCGCTGGCGCCGCGGCTGGCCGACGGTGCCGTGGTGGCGAACATCTCGTCCGAGATCGGCTCGAACGCCTTGCGCCAGGAATTCCGCACGCCCAGCTACGCCATCGGCAAGGCGGCGCAGAACATGGTGACGTCCCTGCTATCGCAGGCCTTGGCCCCACGCGGCATCAAGGTCGTGGCTCTGCACCCCGGCTGGGTGCGCACCGACATGGGCGGCGACAGCGCGCAGCTGTCAGCGGCGGAATCCGCCAGCGGCCTGCTGCAGGTGATCGACCATCTCACCGCCGAGCAAAGTGGACGCTTCCTTGATTGGCAGGGCGACCCCCTCCCCTGGTGAAACTGAACGTTGACTCCGCAAGTTCGCGGGCGACGCAACGATTCCTAGTTGAACGGCATCCAAACCCTTACGTACCGGAATGACCGGGCGTGGGGCGAAGCAGCGTGTTCGCAGTCACAACGAACAACGCCGCCCGTCTTGGCTTACGCAGGACGGACACTGGACGGACAGTCTTCCGGACAGCGGACGCGCAGGAAGCACTCGGAACACTTGATGGATCAATGACTTACGTTTGGCATGGTTTCTGCGATACCTACAACAAACTCGCGCAGCACCTGCTCAACCTGACTGAAGCCTGAACGAAACTCACAAAACGAAAAGTTTTGCTTGATCGCTCTGTCTAGGTGTACTACCTTACTACCACACCACCCAACAACATCACTACAGAGGCATGACAATGAACGCCAAGAACCTCCTCCCCCTGACCGCCGCCGCCGTGTTCGCCCTGTGCGCCGGTGCCATGGTCGTTTCCGCCAGCCACGCCGACAACCGCCAGACCGCCGCCACCGACATGGCCCGCATCGTGGACCTGCCGACCGTGACGGTCGCCCCGGATGCCGCCGACTTGGCCCACTACAACACCTACAAGGACACCAAGATTGTCGACCTCGCCACCATCACCGTAACGCCGGCCGCCGAAGACCTGGCCCAGTTCGTCGCCCAGCAGGCCGTGCGCGTGGTCGACATGCCGGTGGTCACCGTGCGTCCGTCGGCCGAGGACATGCAGCAGATCGCGGTGCAGGCCGGTGCACTGGCCAGCCAGCTGGCTTCGCGCTGATACGCAGGCGATACACGTTCCACCTGCGTCATCACGCAAGCCGGCGGCGGCCGGAGCTCCACCGCCAATGAGGCCATGCAGCGCCGCGTAGAATGCGCGCCATGACCGATACCCTGGACATCGACGTCCTGCTGTACCAGCCGGAAATTCCCCCGAATACCGGCAATGCCATCCGCCTCTGCGCGAACACCGGCGCGCGGCTGCACCTGATCGAACCGCTCGGGTTCGCATTGGAAGACAAGCAGCTCAAGCGCGCCGGCCTGGACTACCACGAATACGCCACGCTGCAGGTACACGCGTCGCTCGACGCCGCCCTGCAGCGTATCCGTCCTGCACGCCTGTTCGCCCTGAGCACCCGCGGCACCGTCCGCCACGACCAGCCGGCCTATGGGCCTGGCGATGCCTTCCTGTTCGGGCCGGAAACCCGCGGCCTGCCGCAGGACGTCCTGGAAGGCGTGCCGGGGGACCAGCGCATCCGCCTGCCGATGCGACCGGACAACCGCAGCCTCAACCTGTCCAACACCGTGGCCGTGGTGGTGTTCGAGGCGTGGCGACAGGCGGGATTCGTCGGCGGCGCGTAGTCATTGCCCTTCTGTAAGAGCGACGTCAGTCGTGACCGCACGCGTGAACCGCCGACGCACTTCCATCAGGCAACCTCTGCGGCGAGACACTGGCGCTCGCGACATCAAATCGCCTTGATCGCGAATCCGTGGGTCTGACGATCTGCGGTCGCGACTGACGTCGCTCCTACAAGTGGATCGGCTACCCGAACCGCGCCAGCGCATAGGGCGCCAGCGGTATCTCCGTCGCCTCGCCGGCCATCATCTGATCCAGCAGCTTGCCCGTGACCGGTCCTTGGGTCAGGCCGAGGTGGCCGTGGCCGGTGGCGACGAAGACGTCTTCCCCCGGCACGCGGTCGATGATCGGCAACGAATCGGGCGTGCAGGGGCGATTGCCGGCCCACTCGGACACCGGTTCGCCCGCGATACCGGGAAACAGCGTGCGCGCCTCGGGGTCGAGCCGGCGGATCAGCGCGTAGTGCGGATCGCGACCCAGCGCGGTCAGCTCCTTGATGCTGGTCATCCGGATGCCTTCCTGCATCGGCGACACCACCATGTAGCGCTCCGCCCACAAGGTGGGACGGCGCACTACCGTTTGCGCCTGCGGGTACATCAGGTGGTACCCGCGCGCGGGAATCACGGGAATCTTCAGCCCGAACGGGCGCAGCAACGCATTGCTCCACGCGCCGGCAGCGACCACCACCCGGCCGGCATGCACAGGCCCCAGGTCGGTATCGATCCGATAGCCCCCGCCCTGGCGCGCCACGCCCGACACGCGGGCGATCAGCGACGTCGCACCACGCGCGACCAGGTCATCGAACAGCCGCCTGCAGAACGCCCCCGGGTCACGCATCGCCAATGACTCGCGCTGGAACACCGCGCGCCGGAATCCCGACCCGATGCCCGGTTCCAGGTCGCGCAACTGGGCGGCATCCAGCACATCGAACACGACGCCACGTTCACGCATCAGTCCGCGTTCCCATTCACCCTTCGCGAACGTCGCCTCCTCGCTGTACACGTGCAGATAGCCGGTGTGCGCGATCAACTCGCTGGCGTGGATCCGTTCTCCGAGCTCCAGCCACGCGCTGCGCGATGCCGTGTTGATGGCGCCCAGCGCATCGATGATGGGCAACACGTGCTGCAACCGGCCCTGGTTGAGGAACTGCAGCAGCCAGCGCGCGTACGACGGGCTGACGCCCCAGTCCAGCTTCAGCGGCGCCAGCGGATTGGCCAGCATGCGCAGCGCCTTGGTGACGATGCCCGGCGTCGACTGCGGCATCACGTTGCCGACCGAGATGGAGCCGGCGTTGCCGAACGATGTCTCGCCCGCCGGCCCCTTGGCATCGATCAGCACGCACGACAGCCCGCGATCCAGCAGATGGTGCGCCGTCGACAGGCCGACGATGCCGCTGCCGATCACCGCGACATCGGCGGCCATCGGCGAGGGGGAAGAGGGGGAAGCACTCATTGGATCGGGACGTCGTAGGCAGTTCGCGGGGTGGGTTCGGGACGGAAGGTGAAGTGCCACCACTCCATCGCATAGTTCTGGAAGCCATGGCGGGCCATGGCCTGCACCAGCCGCTCGCGGTTGCGGCGCTGGTCGTCGTTGATGGACGGATGCGCGGTGTTGGCGCGCGGATCGAAGAAGTCGAACGGCGTGCCCATGTCGAGTTCGACGCACGCGTCACCGTCGCATCGCACCAGCGTCAGATCGAGCGTCGCGCCACGGCTGTGCCCGGATGTCTCCGCGATGTAGCCATCCAGCAGGCTGTCCTTCTCGAGATTCGGGTAATAACCCGCCTTGGTGCGCTGGTCGGACGGATCGCGCGCCCAGCGGACGAAGTGCTGCACCGCGCGTACCGGGCGATAGCAGTCGAACACCTTCAGCGACAGGCCTTCGCTCTGGAAGTCCTGTTGCACGCGTGCCAGTGCCTGCGCGACCGGCGCAAGCAACAGGCACTTCGGTGCGTCGTAACCGGTGACGGGCGTGCCGACGAAGTTGTTCGTGCCGGCGTAGCGGATGTCCTGCGCCAGTCCGGGCACGACGCTGGCCGCGTCGACCAGGCCCGCCTGCGACGCGTCGCGCGCGCGAGACACTTCTACCACCGGCGATGACGCGCACGCGCTCAACCAGGGAAGCACGCACGCCAGCAGCAGCCAGGCACGACCCATGTCATCGCCCTCCGTCGCACGACGCCGTGCGGACGAACGCGAGGTCCTGGTAGTCGTAGCTGAAATCGGCGTCGGGGTCGACATGGCTCAGCGTCAACGTGGCGACGCCGTCCGACGCGGTGCCGAAGTGCAGCCACGGCTCCGCGTCCACGCTCTCGTCATCCCAGTCCACCAGCCATCGTGTGCCGACCCGCATGACCGTGCCCGTCAGCATCGGCGAACGCTCGGATGCGAACCGGACCTGCCCGCGATCCAGGCACAGCGCGACCTTGCCGAACCATGGATCCTGGTAATGGCCCGTCCAGTCGTCCAAGCTCCGGGCTCCGGCGGGGACGCGATGCCGCGTGTCAGGCTTTGGTCTGGCGGCCCGCTCGCCTGCACGCTCGTGATCCAGCAGACCGGCGTAGTACGCCACCGTGGGCATCGACTGCGGATCGGTGAAGTGCTTGGTCAGTACCTGCCCCAGTACCGTGCGCGCGGCTTCGCCTTCGCCGTTGATGAGGATGACGATCCCCGTGCGCTGGTCGGGCAGCAGGATGACGGACGAGTACATGCCGGCCAGCGTGCCGGTGTGCGCGACCTTCCACGCCCCGTCCACGTCCGACAGGCGCCAGCCATAGCCATAGGCCGAGACATGGGTATTGTCCCACGCGCGCATGCGCGCGCTCACCGGCATGGGCATGTGCGCGGTCCACACGGCCTTGCGCTGTACCGGCGACAGCCACACGGGCGCCGCATCCGGCGACAACCACATGCGCATCCACGCCAGCATGTCATCGAGGCTGCAGCGGATGCCGCCGGCCGCCATCGACGTGACGTTGGGGACGATGTCGCCGTCCTCGCGGATGACACGGTTGCCCTGCGGCGTGCGCATGTGCGGTTGCGCCACGTTGCCGACTTCGGTCCGGTTCCATTCGCCCACCTGGCAGCGCGACAGGCCGAGCGGCTCGAACAGTTCGCGCTTCACCAGTTCCTCGTACGACGCACCGCCTGCGGCGGCCGCGACCTCACCCGCCACGACGTACAGCAGGTTGTCGTAGGCATATTCGGCGCGAAAGCTGTGCGTGGGCTTCAGATGTTGCAGGCCTGCAATGATGTCGGCGCGGGTGAAGCGGTTCGGTTCGGGCCACAGCATCAGGTCGCCGGCACCCAGGCCCAGGCCGCTGTTGTGGATCAGCAGGTCCCGCACCTGCATCTGCTGCGTGACCCACGGGTCGTGCATGCGGAACTGCGGCAGGTGCTTGATGACCGGGTCGTCCCACTTCAGCCTGCCGGCATCGACCAGGCGCGCGAGCACGCCCGCCGTCATCGCCTTGCTGTTGGACGCGATCTTGAACAGCGTGTCATTGTCGATCTTCCCGCCGCCACCGGCCTCCCGTTCGCCGAGCGTGCGGGTGTAGACGATGTCGCCATCGCGGATGACGCCCACCGCCAATCCGGGCAGCCGGTATCGCTCGAAGGTCTGTTCCACCGCGATGTCGAAGGCATCGTTGGCGGGTGCCGCATGTGCGACGGGCGCCAGCAGCGCAAGGCAGACAAGGACGTGCTTCATGGCGTGATTCGGGTTCCGCGTTACCGCAGGCCTCGCATCCTGCAAACAGGGGGGCCGCCGCCGGTTGCCGGCGGCGGCCCCGATACCATCGATCCGGGCGCGGATCAGGTCAGTCGAACTTGTACTCGACCATCAGCGCGAACGAGCGGCCGCGCGGATCCGCGACGCGCGGCTCCCACGCGGCGCCGGACGCGAAGTCGTTCTGGTGCGCGGTGAACGGCGGATCCTCGTTCAGCACGTTGCGCATCACGAAGGTGAGCTTGGTGTTCTCGATACCCGTCCATGTCAGGCTGTAGTTGTACGTGATGTAGTCGTCGACGTTCGGGTTCCAGTCCTCGGGCACGTAGCTGCCATTGGCGACGCTGACCGGCAGTTCGTCCTTGTAGCCGTCGCGATAGACCTGGGTCAGGGTATGCGCCCAGTCGCCCTTGGCCCAGTTGAAGCCCAGCGTGTGCTTCCACTTCAGCGGCAGGCTGTAGTAGCGGACGTACTTGCCGACCAGGTTGTTGCCGTAGGGCGAGGTTTCCAGGGCTTTTTCCTGGAAGCTGTCGATGTAGCTGCCGTTGAGGTTGATGCGCCATATGCCGCCGGCCAGTTCGCCGGTCAGGTTGGCGTCGAGCTCGATGCCGCTGATCAGCGTGCCGCCGGAATTGATGAAGCGGCGATCGATCGCGATGACCTCGCCCGACGCATCGCGGATCCAGTTGGCCGTGAACAGATCGTAGTTGGCGATCAGCGTCGCCTGGTTGGGCACGCGGATCGTGTTGGTCCGTTCGATTTCCCACCAGTCCAGGCTCATGTTGAAGTTGCCGGTCGGCGCGAACACCAGGCCGAAGCTCTTCTGCTTGGACTCCTCGGGTTTCAGGTCGGACTTGCCGCCGGTCAGGATGTCCGGCTGGATCGCTTCGCAACCGGGCACGGCCGGGTTGGCCACGCCGCCGGGGCAGCTGGCCGGGTCGGCCAGATCGAAGCCCGTGTACGGACTTTCGGTGACGCCGCTGAAGAGCTTGGTGAACTCGGGCACCTTGAAGCCGGTGCTGTACGCGCCGCGGAACGCCAGCGCATCGATCGGCTGCCACTTGAAGGAGTACTTCGGGTTCACCGTGCTGCCGAAACCGTCGTAATCGTCACGGCGCACGGCCAGGCTCAGCTCCAGGCTGTCGACGACCGGCAGGAAGGCTTCCGCATAGACCGCTTTCACGTCGCGCGTCACCTTCGGCATGTTGTTCGCCGCATCGAACGGCGCGCCGAAGATGTAGCTGTTGTCCAGCGTGATGCCTTCTTCGACCGAGCCGAACTCGAACTCCTCGCGGCGCAGGTCGATGCCGACCGCCGCCTGGACTTCGCCGCCCCAGAGGTTGAAGCCCAGGCCGCCGGAGAACGCAGCGTCCAGCGTGGTGACCGTGGACTCGCCGCCGTACAGGCGCGTGCCCGCCGCCGACGCGGCCTGCAGCATCGCGATGCCTTCGGCGCGCTGCTCCTGCCCGGGCATCAGGAAGGGGTTGAGCATGCCGCTGCCCAGCGCGGCCTTGAAGGCGGGAGTGAAGTAGTAGCCCGTGCCGAGGACCGATTCGGCCTCGCTGGAGGCGCGCGACAACCCAACGTCGTAGTCCCACGTGCCGATGCTGCCCTCGACGCCCGCCAGCAGGCGGTATGCCTTGGTGGTCGTCTCGATCTGGCGGGGCCCGCAGACCTCGCAGCGCCAGCGGTAGGCGATGCGGTTGCCGTACACGAGGTTGGCCGTGCCGAAGTAGTTGGCCAGCGCGTTGTAGATCATGTTGTAGGTGGCCAGCGCCTGCGCATCGTTGGGCAGGTACGGGAACCACGTGCTCGGGCCGAGCGCCGATGCCGCCGTCGAGGCGCTCGACGTGATCTGCTGGGCTTCGAACTGGCGGTTGGATTCGGTGCGCGAGCCCATCGCTTCGACGTAGAACTGGTGGTTGTCGCTGATCTTGAAGCTGGCCCGGCCCAGCGCCTGCAGGCTCTCCTGCGGCTGCTGCATGACCTGCGCGGCCGGGTAATCCCAGGCGCACGCATAGCGCGAATTGGCGACGCCCCACAGCTGGTAGGCGTACGGCCCCATCATGTCGCCGCCGGCCTCGCATCCGGGCCCACCCGGCAGGTTGAGCGTGTTGACCAGCGCCTGGTTGGGACCACCGGCCGGATTCACCAGCGTTCCGTTGATGAGGCCGCCGGCGATGTTCGACACGGTGGCGAAGGGCGTGCCGCGCGTGTCGGGCGACAGGCCACGCTCGGGCTGGAAGGTGTTGGAGAAATCGCGGTCGGTGCCGAGCAGGATCTCGTTCTTGCGGTAGTTCAGGGTGCCCCACGCGTTCCACCCGTCGGCATCGATGTCGCCCCACCCGCCGAGCACGCTGGCGGTGTAGACGTTGCCGCCGCCCTCCTGGGTGACGTCGACGCCGGCATTTAGCGTGATGCCGCGGTAGTCGCTGCGGGTAATGAAGTTGATGACGCCGCCGATCGCATCGGTACCGTAGACCGCCGAGGCGCCATCGCGCAGCACTTCCACCCGGTCGATCGCCGCGAAGGGGATCGAGTTGAGGTCGACCGCCTGGCCACGCAGGCCGTGCGTCGCGACGCGGCGACCGTTCAACAGCACCAGCGTGGCATCGGCGCCCTGGCCGCGCAGGTTGGCGCCGGAAACGCCGTTGTTGCCGCGCAGGTCGGCCGGCGCGATGCCGGCGTTCGCCGCCAGGCTGTCCGAGCCGTTGCTGGCGATGTTGAGGAACTGCAGCAGCTGTTCGGCGGAGGTGATGCCCTGGGCTTCGATCTCCGCCTTCTGGATGATGGTGATGGGCAGCGCCGCCTCGACGTCGGTCCGCTTGATGCGCGAGCCGGTGACGGAAACGGTTTCCAGCGTGCGTGCCTCGCCCTGCGTCGCAGATGCCGCCTCCTGCGCGAGTCCCACGCCGGGTACGGCGAGCCCCAGCACGATGGCGACGGCGAGATGGCGGGGCGTGAGCGGGCGGGAGCGAGAGGGCATGCGGAATCTCCTGGAGGTAAGAACGCGGCGATACGTGGCCGATACGATGCCTGCGGTGCGTGGTGCACGCCGCCCGGGGAAATCGGCGCACGGCCCCGCCCTGTCCGGGCGCATCGCCGCGCTGTTGCCGTCATTCCCCGCGCGTATGGATCCCCATGCGTGCCACCCGGCGCGTCCGGTTCCGGCGACGCAGCGCAGGCATTGCCTGTTGGTTCGGTTACTGCGCCGGCACCCCGCCGGTTACTGCGTTGCCGGATCCGAACATTCTCCGGCGGGACAACACGAAAACCCCTTTCATGGCGGTGTAGCACGCGCCCCGCGATGAGTCAATAAATTATTCTTGATCAGCGAAAAAACTGACTTGAATATTCCTGTTCATTGGGCGAACGGAGTGGCGGTCAATGCGTGCAGGATGCGCAGGTCTTCGGCGTCGAGTTCGCTGCCCTCCATGCCGCGGAAACGATGATGGAAGGCGCGCACGGTGTCGCCCCGGTTGTCGATGGAATAGCCGATGGCCTGCAGCGCCAGCCAGGGGTCGAAACCGGGCGGCGGTTCGCCCGCACGGGCCGCGGGCCACAGGCCGAAACCGGCGTCGTGCAGGCGCTTCCACGGGAACAGCGGGCCAGGATCGATCTTTCGCGACGGCGCCAGGTCAGAATGGCCGATGACCTGCGTGGGGGGAATGCGCAGGCGCGTGGTCAGGTCGCGCAGCAGAACGATAAGGCTGTCGATCTGCGCATCGGGAAACGGGCTCTTGCCGTCGTTGTCGATCTCGATGCCGATCGACGCATTGTTGACGTCGGTGATCGCGCCCCAGCGACCCGCACCGGCATGCCAGGCGCGTCGGGTATCGCTCACCAGCTGATAGACCTTGCCGTCCTTGCCGAGCAGGTAGTGGGAACTCACGCGTCCCCCGCTGTTGCGGCTGCGCAGGGTGTCCAGCGACTGTTCCACCGAATCCTGTTCCGTGTAGTGCAGCACGATCACCACCGGTCGGCGCTCGTCGAAATTCTTCGACGGCACCCACGTGGCGAGCGGATTGCGCGGGCCGGAATGGGCGCAGGCGCCGAGGACGAGGACCAACGCGGCCAGGAGGGCGGTTCTGCACGCGAACGTGACGCGCTTCGTCATGGGAGACACCTCGGGAAGCAGCCGTGCATAGGAATAGCACGGCACGGAAAAGAAAAGGCCTGCCGCGAACGGCAGGCCACGGGAGAGACACACGCCGGATCGCATGCGCTGTGCAGTCAGAACGTCCAGGTCACCACGAGCTGGGTGTAGCGCGGCGCCTGCCAGACCGTTCCCTGGCCGAAGTGCGGAAGCTGCACGCCAGGCTGCGCCTCGTAACGCGAGTGCACGTTGACGACGGTCTGGTTGTTGAACAGGTTGTACACGGACAGCCGTGCCTTCAGGTCGATGCCCTCCACCGGCAGCGTCCAGGTGACGTTCGCGCCCACGTCGGTGACCCACGGCATGCGGCCGAATGCGCCGCGCTCCGAATACGTCAGCTGGCGCGTCGCCCAGTTGGCGCAGTTGTTCGTGGGCGACGAATAGCACAGCCAGCCCGAGCCACCGCCGCTGAACTCGCCGGGGCCGCCCGCCGCACGGTTGTCGTCAGGCCACACCACGCCGAACGCCGTGATCGGCCCACCGGACCGCGTTGAGAGCGTGGCGCCGAAGCTCCACTGCTCGTTCAACTTGTAACTGCCGCGCAGCTTGATCTGGTGGCGGAAGTCGTTGAACAGCACGCCATAGCGCTCGTTGACCGCCGGATGATCGTAGTACTGCACCAGGTTGGTATCCGCGTAGCCGGTGTCCGAATTGACCGGCCCTTCGATGTTGCCCTCGGACTTCGACCACAGGTAGCTGGCGTTGAACGCCCACTTGTCGTCCCACGCGCGGTCCAGCTGGAATTCCACCGCCTTGTAGGTCCGGCGGGGCTTCTTGTAGCCCATGATGTTGCCGCTGCCGCTGGCGATGTAGCCGTCCTGCGAGGAATCGAACTGCACCCAGTCCTCGGTATCGGGACACCACAGGGTGGTGCTCTCGCCCGGATTGATGATCGGCCAGTCGCCGGAGTACCACGGGCAACCCGCGACGTGGTTGATGCGCGCATCCTCCACCGCCCGTGTGACCTTGCGATACGTCGCATTGA
>NZ_PKDG01000013.1 GCF_002863005.1 Pseudoxanthomonas sp. | reverse complement strand
ACCCACTCCTTCTTCTCGCCGGCGGCCACTTCCGCCGCCAGTTTGCCCTCGTGCGTCGCCTTGTGCGCCAGCATCGGCTGGCCGACCAGGTCGCCGATGGCGAAGATGTGCGGCACGTTGGTGCGCATCTGCGCATCGACCGGGATGAAGCCGCGGTCGGTGACGGTCACGCCGGCCTTCTCTGCGTCCAGCTTGCCGCCGTTGGGCGAACGGCCCACCGCGACCAGCACGCGATCGAACGTGCCCGACGCCAGTTCCGGCGCGTGACCTTCGGTGGCGCTCTCGAAGCCGACGGTGATGCCCTTCTTCGACGCCTCGACCTTGGCGGCCTTGGTCTTGAGGTGAACGATGACGCCCTGCTTCTTCAGGCGGTCGGCCAGCGGCTTCACCAGGTCCTTGTCGGCGCCCGGCATCAGCTGGTCCATGAACTCGACCACGGTCACTTCACTGCCCAGCGCGCGGTACACCGTCGCCATTTCCAGGCCGATGATGCCGCCGCCGACCACGAGCAGCTTCTTCGGCACCTCGGCCAGCTGCAGCGCATCGGTGGAATCCATCACGCGCGGATCGTCCCACGGGAAGTTCGGCAGCTTCACCGCCTGCGAACCGGCGGCGATGATGCATTGCTCGAAGCGCAGCAGCTGGGCCTTGCCATCGCTGCCGACGATCTCGAGCTCGTTCGGCGAGACGAACTTCGCCACGCCGGTCACCGTGCGCACCTTGCGCTGCTTGGCCATGCCGGCCAGGCCCTTGGTGAACTGGCCGACCACCTTGTCCTGCTTGAAGCTGCGCAGCTTGTCGAGGTCGATCTTCGGCTTGCCGAAGCTGATGCCGATGTCGTCCGAATGCGAGGCTTCCTCGATCAGCGCCGCCGCATGGAGCAGCGCCTTCGACGGGATGCAGCCCACGTTGAGGCAGACGCCGCCCAGCGTTTCGTAGCGCTCGATCAGCACGGTATCCAGCCCGAGGTCGGCCGCGCGGAACGCCGCCGTGTAGCCGCCAGGGCCCGAACCGATCACGACGATGCGGCATTCGATGTCGGCGGCCTTGCCGGTGCCCAGCGCCGGCTTCGGCGCCGAGGTGGCCGGTGCGGCAGGGGCGGCGGGCGACGGCGTGACGGGAGCGGACTTGGCCGGCGCCGCGGCAGCGCCCTCGCCTTCCAGGATCGCGACGAGGCTGCCTTCGGCCAGCTCATCGCCGAGCTTGACCTTGATTTCCTTGATAACGCCAGCGGCCGGCGACGGTACTTCCATCGTCGCCTTGTCCGACTCCAGCGTGACCAGGCCCTGGTCCTTCTTCACCGTGTCGCCGACGGCGACCAGGATCTCGATGACCGGCACGCCATCGTAGTCGCCGATGTCGGGCACTTTGGCTTCGATCAGGCCACCGCCACCGGACGCGGCGGGCGCGGCGACCGGTGCAGCATGCGCAGGCGCGGCAGCCGGCGTCGGGGCCGGCGTTGCAGGGGCCGCAGGTGCGGCCGGCGCGGCCGCGGAGACGGCGGCGCCTTCGGCTTCCAGCACCGCCACGACGCTGCCTTCGGACAGCGCGTCGCCGAGCTTGACCTTGAGTTCCTTCACCACGCCGGCGGCCGAGGACGGCACTTCCAGCGTGGCCTTGTCCGATTCCAGCGTGACCAGGCCCTGGTCCTTCTTCACCGTGTCGCCGACGGCGACCAGGATTTCGATGACCGGTACATCGCTGTAATCGCCGATGTCGGGGACTTTGACTTCGATCGTGTTCGCCATGTCTCAAGCCTCCCGGATCAGAGCAGCACGCGGCGCATGTCGCCGAGCAGCTGGGCGAGGTAGGCGGTGAAGCGCGCCGCGGCGGCGCCGTCGATCACGCGGTGGTCGTAGCTCAGCGACAACGGCAGCATCAGGCGCGGCTGGAACTGCTTGCCGTCCCAGACAGGCTGGATCGACGACTTGGACACACCGAGGATGGCGACTTCCGGCGCATTGACGATCGGAGTGAACGCCACGCCGCCGATGCCGCCCAGCGAGGAGATGGAGAAGCAGCCGCCGGACATTTCAGCCGGGCCGAGCTTGCCGTCGCGCGCCTTCTTCGCCAGTTCGCCGCTTTCCTGCGCGATCTCGTTGACGCCCTTCTTGTCGACGTCGCGGATCACCGGCACGACCAGGCCGTTCGGCGTATCGGCGGCGAAGCCGACGTGGAAATACTTCTTCAGCGTGAGGTTCTCGCCACTGGCATCGAGCGACGCGTTGAAGTCGGGGAACTTCTTCAGCGCCGAGACGCTGGCCTTCATCAGGAAGGCGAGCATGGTCAGCTTGATGCCGGCCTTTTCGTTCTCCTTGTTCAGCGCCACGCGCAGCGCTTCCAGGTCGGTGATGTCGGCGTGGTCATGCTGGGTGACGTGCGGAATCATCGCCCAGTTGCGGGCCAGGTTGGCGCCGGAAATCTTCTTGATGCGCGACAGCGCGACGACTTCGGTCTCGCCGAACTTGCTGAAGTCGACCTTAGGCCACGGCAGCAGGTTCAGGCCACCACCGGCAGCCGCCGGCGCACCCGCAGCGGCAGGCGCCGACACGCCGCCGGCCAACGCGCCCTTGACGTACTTCTGCACGTCTTCCTTGCTGATGCGGCCACCGCGCTCGCTGCCGCTGACCTGGTTGAGGTCCACGCCGAGTTCGCGCGCGAACAGGCGCACGGCCGGGCTGGCGTAGGCAACCTTTTCGGGGAGCACGCGGTCGGCGTTGAATTCGACCGGGGGCGTACGCGGCGGCGAGGCTTCCGGATCGATGCCCGGCTTGTCGTCCAGCACGCGCGAGGCAGCGGGCGCCGCGGCGGGTGCGGCGCGCTCCTGGGCGATCTCGCGCTGGGCAATCTTGTCCGGCGTCGGCGAAACGGCGACCGGTTCGACCTTCGCGCCGGTTTCAGCCGTGGCGGTCGGTGCGGGTGCGGCGGCGGGCTTGGCCTCGGCGGCGCCTTCGCTGGTTTCGATCAGCGCCACCACGGCGCCTTCGGCGATCTCGTCGCCCAGCTTGACCTTGATCTCCTTCACCACGCCGGCGAACGGCGACGGCACTTCCATGGTCGCCTTGTCCGACTCCAGCGTGACCAGGCCCTGGTCCTTCTTCACCGTGTCGCCCACGGCGACCAGGATCTCGATCACCGGTACGCCGTCGTAGTCACCGATATCGGGGACTTTGGCTTCCTTGATGTCGGACATGGCGTTACTCCGGTGCGGGCGTGAAGAAGGGAACCCCTATTGTGTCCGCAGTGGCGCGATGCGCCAACCACTCCTTCGTGTTAATTGCTGTCCCCGAGGGACATTGCGCCCCGTCGCGCGCGCAGTGGTATCCCTTTGGTCGGACGACGACGCAGCACGCGATCCCGCAATACGCACCCGCATTGTTCATCCGACATGCGCGTTCGCACGTATCTGGATGCGGCGTTCACGGGCCCAAGCCTAGCATCGCCGCCCATCCCTTCCCGGAGGTTCCCATGCGCTGGCTCGTCCTGCTGTTGTCGCTCGCCATGCCCGTCGTGTCCTGGCTGTCACAGCAGGGTTCGTTCGGCCCCACCAATGGTGCGATCTCGGACCAATATCCGACGCTCATCGTGGCGGCTGGCTACGCCTTCGCCATCTGGGGCCTGATCTTCCTGTGGGACGTCGTGTTCGGCGCCTGGCAGGCGTTTTCGCGGCGGGCGGCGACGGCGCCTCTCGCCAGCGTGCGACCATGGGCGGCGGGCGGCTTCGCGCTGACCGCCGTGTGGATGCCGGTGTTCTCGCAACAGCTGTTCTGGCTGGCGTTGTTGATCATCTGGGGGGCGCTGGCCTGCCTGCTGCGCTGCGCGGTGGCGCTTTTCGACGCGCGCACCACCACCCCGGGCCTCACTGCGTGGGCATGGGCGCCGCTGTCGCTGCATGCGGGATGGCTGTCGATGGCGGCCTTCCTCAACACCGCGCAGGTGATCGTGGCATACCGTCTGCTGCCGACCGACGCCATGCTGCCATGGACGCTGGTGCTGTTCGCTTTGGCGACCGCGCTGCTGTTGTGGGCGAACCACCGCATGCGCGGCAACCTGCTGTTTGCCGCGGCCGCGCTGTGGGCCTTGGCGGCGGTGTACGTGAAGCAGTCGGGCTGGACCGTGCCAGGCAGCGACACGGCCGCGGTGGTGGCGGTCGTCGTCGCGGTCGTGCTCGCGGTGCAGACCGTGTGGCTACGGGTCCGGCCGCAGTCCCGCCCCGCGTTGGGCTGAGCCTGCCAGCCACGGCGTCAGCACGCTCCACGCCTCGCACAATGCCGCCAGTCCCATCGCGGCATGCGCCGGGCTGGTCGATGGCAGCGCCACGCTCTGCACGCGGCGTTGCGATGCCGCTGGCCACTGCGGTTGCACATGGCGGCGGAACAGCGATGACGCCGTCGCGCCATTGAACGCGATGGCGCGCAGCCCGGACAGCGAGGCGATCAGTGGCACGATCGCGTTCGGTCGTTCGCTGCCGCGCACGATGGCGCTGTCCAGGCTGCCTGCGCGACGACATTCGCCGATCACGTCCCACAAACCGATGCCCGCCCGCTGGAGGGCCGCCAGTCGCACCTCGTAGGCGGCATCCGCCGCGACGCCCGTCAGCGTTTCCATCACCGGCCAGAAGCGGTTGCGCGGATGGGCGTAGTAGCGCGCCGCCTGCAGCGAGGCCGTGCCCGGCATCGATCCCAGTATCAGCACGCGGCAGTCCGGCGCGACCACCGGCGGCAGGCCGGTCAGCACGTCCATGCTCAGCCGCCGGCACCCTGCCAGGGTTTCACCACCAGTACCGCACCCGCTACCACCAGCAGAAGGCCGGCCATACGCACGACATCGACGGGTTGTCGTGGATGCAGCACGCCGAAGTGGTCCAGCACCACCGAACCCACCAGTTGTCCGGCCACCACAAGGCAGATCAGCGAGGCAGCGCCGAGCCGCGGCACGAGCAGTGTGGCGGAGGCCACGAACACCGCACCGATCACGCCACCGGTCCACGCCCACCACGGCACCTTGCCCAGTGCCGCGGGCACGAACACCGGCCGCGTCAGCAGCCACCACGCCAACAGCACGCCGGTGCCGACCATGAAGGACGCCAGCGACGCGAACACCGGGCCGAAGGTCTGTCGCCCGAGCGAGGCGTTGATCAACGCCTGCAGCGGCAGCAGCATGCCGATGAAGAGAGCCAATGCCACGCCGGTCGCATTCATGCGTCGTCTCGTCCAGAACAGGAGGACGAACGATACGCCACGCGGCGTCAACGCGTTCGCATCACGCCACCGGAAGCATGCCGTTCCGCTTCGACACGGCGCGATGCAGCAGCGCCATCGACACCAGCAGCATCGCCATCGGCGCCAGCAGCAGGTAGAACGCACGCGACCCGTCGAAATGCGCGAACAACTGTCCGGTGATGTACGAACCGGTGGTGCCGCCCAGGGCCGAGAACACCACAATCAACCCCGTCATCGCCGCATGCCGGGCCTTCGGCAGCGCGCTCAGCACCACCGAATTGATCGCCGGGTAGATCGGCGCCATCAGCAGGCCGATCAGCGGGAACACATACGCGGCCAGCGGCGCGTTCCACCACGTCATGCCTTCGCGCGGCAGCACGTTCGCGGCCAGCGGCAGCGCCACCAGCACCAGCACCGCCATCGCGACCACGCACCCGCTCAGCAACCAGAACCAGGGCACGCGCCGCAGCAGCACGCCGCCGCCCAGCCGGCCCAGCGCCAGCGACCCGGCGAAAATGCCGGCCGCCTGTACGCTGAGCGTCGTGGGCAGGTGCAGGATCTCGCGGTTGAAGGTCGGCAACCAGGTGTTGATCGCCTGCTCCATCAACACGTAGAGGAAGGCGGACACCAGGAACACCGCCACCAGCGGCAACGCCAGCAGGCGGAACATGTCGACGAAGGACTCGCCCGCCGCATGGCCATCCTGCGCGGCGCGTTCGTCCAGCGTGCAGGTCGCCAGCAGGACGACCACCGCCACGCACAGGGCGGCGAGCACCCAGTAGACGTCCAGCCAGACCGGATCGCCCGGCACCTCGGCATTGATGAACGCGGCGAACAGCCATGCGCTGCCCAGGATGCCGACCATGAACCAGCCTTCCACGGTGCTGGTCAACGCGGCGTGCCCTTTCGCGTCCTCGGTCAGCAGGCCGATGCTGGAGTACACGGACACCTTCACCAGCGCGAACGACATGCCGACCGTGGTGAACAGCAGCTTGGTCGCCCAGAACGCATGCAGCAGCGGCATCGCGGCGCAGGCGAGCGCGACCAGCGACAGGCCGAGCATCATCGCGCGGCGATACCCCAGCCTCGGCAGGAACGAGGCCACCAGGAACGATGTGATCGCGATCGGCAGGTCCTTGAACGCTTCCAGCAGGCTCGCATCGGCCTTGCTGATACCGAAGCCCTGGATGGACTGCAGGATCACCGTGCCCACGGAGTTCAACAGCATGGCGAAGATCATGTAGGTCAGGATCATCGCCAGGATCATGCGGGTGCGCGTCATGGGCGGTACCGGTCGGTTCGTGCGCGACGTCGGCGCGGCCCTGCCGCGCGACGCCCAGTGCGAAGAGGATATCCGCCACCGCGCCGGGGAGAGACGGCGCGGCGGCGGAAGACGGCCCGCGCGAACACGGGCCGCGCTACATCACCAGCGGTAGGCGACGGAGGCCTGGTACGACGTACCTTCCAGCGGACGGCCCATGAACACGCCACCGCTGGTCGCATTGCCCAGCACGCGGGCATTGCCCTCGGTCAGCGCGATCTCGTCGGTGACGTTGCGGCCCGAGAAGGTGAACTCCCAGTGGTCGCCCAGGTGCGCGCTGGCGCCGACGTCCCAGGTGTCGTACTTCGGCAGCACCTGGCCGTTGGCGGGATCCGAGTAGCGATCGCCCACGTGGGTGTAGGTGGTGAACACCTTCAGGTCGCCCCACGGCAGCGACCAGTAGTAGCTGGGCGTCAACCGTGCGCGGAACTTCGGCTGGCGCACCACCTGGTTGCCGTCGAACGTGGAGAAGTCGCCATACTTGGCGCGCAGCCAGGTCGCGTTCCACGCCAGTTCGAAACCGCCCGCCGGCCGCCACGCGCCCTCGAACTCCAGGCCGCGCGCCTTCGAGTCGCCGATGATGACGACGTTGTTGCCGTTGTTGTCGAACGCCTGGTACCGCAGACCCGTGAAGTCGTTGTAGAACCCGGTGAGGTACATCTCGTACGTCTCGCCGCCGGCCTTCAGGCCCAGCTCGTACTGGTCGATCTCGGTCTTGTTGTTGGCGCCGTCGCGCAGATTGTCGAACTGCGGGAAGGTGAAGCCCGAGTTGACGCGACCGAACAGGCTGACGCTGTCGTTGAGCGTGTAGTTCAGGCCCGCCGTCCACGACACGTCGCTGTCGTTCTGGTCGATGCTGCGCGGCGTGGTCGAGACCGAGGTGTTGTTGTCGTACAGCGTGTCCGGATTGCCGTCCAGGTCGACCGTGACCGGATCCCACACCGTGCCGTTGACCTCCTGCCGCTCGTAGCGCACGCCGGCATCCAGGCGGATGCGGTCGTTGACGGTCCATTCGTCGGCGATGAAGAAGGCCGTGTTCTGGCCGTCGTAGTCACCGCGGATGTTGTAGAACGCGGTGCCCACGAAACCGTCGCGCGTAGCGACCTGCCCGTTGGATAGCGCCAGGTTCACGCGGCGCGCGTTGTCCTGCGCGGTGAGCAGCATGTTGTTGCCCAGCCACCAGCGGTCCTTGGACGAATAGTCGGCGTAGTACATACCGAAGGTCAGGGCGTTGCTGTCGGTCAGGTCGACACTGAAGCGCAGGTCGTTGGTGAACGAACTGATCTCCTTGTCCACCACCCAGAAACCGGCCGTCAGCACCTGCTGGTTCGGATCGACCGCGCCGCCGCCATTGACGAACGTGCCGGTGCCAGTCACCCCTGCGCCATAGGTGTCGGTGATGTACGACGACAGCGTCTGCGGATTGGCGCCGGTGAACAGTGCGTAGGTCGGCGCATCGCCTTTCAGGTAGTTGAACTTGTCGCTGATCGTCCAGTTGCCGACGTACCAGTCCAGCGAGCCGCCGAACACGTCGATGTCCACGCCGCGGCCATCGGCCAGGTCGCGCGTCATCGTCTGGTTGCCGACGCCCGTGGGCAGCGTGACGCGGCGGAAGTCGTCGCCGACCAGCGTGCCGGTGGTGGGATCCAGCCCCGGGAAACCGGAGATGTCCTCGCCGTTGTTGCGCGAAACCAACGGTACCGCGGTATAGAACGTGTTCTTGTCGTCGGTGTGGCGCGCGTAGAGATTGAACTCGCCCTCGGCCCAGCGCTTGGTCAGCGTGGCGCTGAGCTGGCCGCCCTTCTCCACCGGAAAGCCGGTCTGGCGTACGCCATCGGTCTCGCGGTAGAAGCCGCCCACGCTGTAGTACCAGCCGGTGTCGGTGCCCAGCGGGCCGCCGCTGTAGAAGTCGACGCGGCGCAGGTCGTCGGTACCCACGGTCAGGCGCACGAGGCCTTCGGGCGTGTCTTCGCCCTTCTTCTGGATGAAATTGACGGTGACGCCGGGCTGGCCGTTCGAATAGATGGGGCTGGGGCCGCCACGCAGGCCTTCGACGCGCGCGATGGTGTCGTCGATGCGGAACAGCGTGGTGTTCTCGAGGAACGACAGCGTCGGCGGCGGGAAGATCGGCGAGCCGTCCAGTTGCAGGGTGAAGAACGGTGCATCGCCCTCGGACGGCATGCCGCGCACGAAGACGTTGGCGCCGGTACCGCCGCCGCTGGCCTCGGCCCAGACGCCCGGCACGATCTTCAGCAGGTCGGCGGTGCTGGTGGGCGCGGTTTCCTGGATCTGCTCGGGCGTGGCGGTGCTGATCGAGAAGCTGGCGTCGCGCTTGCGCAGGCCCTTGAACTTGGCCGTGCCGCTGACGACCACGGCGTCCAGCGTCTTGGCCTCCTGGTCGGCGGGCGCCGCGGGTGCGGCTTCCTGCGCGCTCGCCAGCGCCGGCGATAGCGCCAGCGCGATGGCGGCCGACAGGGCGTAGCGCATCGGGTGCTTGGTGTGTTGCATGGTCCCTCCCTCCACTTGCATTGTTGTCGTGTTGTTGGCTGGCTGCCCACCGCGGCTTCTGTGGCCACGTGCGGTCAAGGCGATACGAACGTCCTCAGGTCAAACGCGTTGATGTGCGGGATGACGGCGTCGGCATGGCGAAGCGCGCGCGCGTCGCCGATGCCGATCGCGGCCATGCCCGCCGCATGGATGGCTTCGATGCCGGCCGCGGCGTCTTCCACGCCGATGCAGCGGTGCGCCGGCACGCCGAGCGCGGCGGCGACGTCGAGGAAGATGGCCGGGTCGGGCTTGGCGCGGACGATGCGCCCGGCATCGGCGATGTAGTCGAAGCGGTCGGCGATACCCAGCTTCTGCAGCAGCGCCGGCGCATTGCGGCTCGCCGACGCCAGGCCGAGCTTCAGGCCCGCCGCGCGCGCCGCATCGAGTACCTCGCTCACGCCGTCGAACAGATCCTGCGGACCGACGTGCGCGATCTCCTGCACGTAGTAGCCGTTCTTCGTATCGGCCAACGCGCGCTTCTCGTCGTTGGAATAGCTTCGCGTGGCGCGCTCGAGGATGATCTCCAGCGACGCCATCCGGTCCACGCCCTTCAGGCGTTCGTTGACCTGCAGGTCGAACGGCACGCCGATCTCGTCGGCCAGCCGCTTCCATGCCCGGTAATGCGTGTGCGCGGTATCGGTCAGCACGCCGTCGAGATCGAAGATCAGCGCGGCGCAAGCGCGGGGCAGCGTCATCTTCGGTGGCGATGGCACGGCGAGCGGCAGCGCGACTTCGCGCCCTGCCTTCAGCATCACTTCGCTGCCGGCGTGGCCGAACGCCAGCGCGTCGCCTTCATCGAGGCGATAGCGGGCACCGCGCGCGTCCACATCCACGCGCAGCGCGCAGCCGCGCCAGCGGAGGTTGAAGCCGTAACCCTTCCACGCTTGCGGCAAGGTGGGGGCGAACTGCAGCCGGCCCGCCACGATGCGCAAGCCGCCGAATCCCTGCACCAGCCCCAGCCAGCTGCCGGCCATCGCCGCCATGTGCACGCCGTGGTCGGTGTTGCCGTGCAGGTCGTCCAGGTCCACGCGCAGGCTGGCGTCGAAGTAGTCCCAGGCCTTGCCGTCCTGGCCTACTTCGCTGGCCAGGATGCCGTAGACCGGCGCCGACAACGTGGAGTCGTGGGTGGTGACGGCCTCGTAGTAATCGAAGTCGCGGCGCTTCGTGCCCAGGTCGACGCCATCGCCGGCCAGCACCATCGCCATCACCACGTCGGCCTGCTTGCAGACCTGGTGGCGGTACAGGGTGAGCGGGTGGTAATCGAGCAACAGCGGGCGATGCGGCCCTTCGCGCCTGGGGAACGGCCAGCGCGGCTTGGCGAGGAAATCGTCGTCCTGCGGATGGATGCCGAGCGCCGCGTCCACCGGCAGGTGCATCGCGTCGGCGGCGCGCTGCCAGAGCGCGACTTCATCGGCATCGAGCCCGATGCGGCTGGCGAGGGCGCGCAGTGCGTCGGGGCGATCGGCCGAGAGGCGGGCCCATGCAGCGACGGCGCGCTGCAGGTGCCGCTGCGCCATGCGGTTGGTGTACCAGTTGTTGTTGACCAGCGTGGTGTATTCGTCCGGTCCCGTGACCTCGTGGATGCAGAACGCACCGCCGAGCCGCGGATTGAAATGGCCGGCCTGCGGCCAGATGCGCGCGGTCTCGAAAAGAATCTCGGCGCCAGCCTCGCTGAGGAAGTCGAGATCATCGCTGGCGTCGAGATAAAGCCCGATCCCGTAGGCGATGGCGGCATTGATGTGGTACGCCGCCGAGCCGCTGGGATAGTGCGCGGAACATTCGCGGCCGGCGATGGTGCGCCAGGGGTACAGCGCACCGCGGGGATGGTTCATCGCGCGCGCGGTGTCACGCGCGCCGTCCAGCGTGCGGAAGCGGTACATCAGCATCGCGCGCGCCACGTCCGGCGCGGTGAACGCCATGACCGGCAACACGAAGGCTTCGGTGTCCCAGAAGCAATGGCCTTCATAGCCTTCGCCCGTGATGCCCTTGGCGGCCGTGCCGTTGATGCCGTCGCGTCCGGCCGACTGCAGCAGGTGGAACAGGTTGAAGCGCAGCGCGAGTTCCGCCGCGGCATCGCCCTCCACGGACAGACCGGCGCGCTGCCAGAACGCATGCAGGGCGTCGGCCTGCGCGGCCGCGATGCCGTCGAACCCGTCGCGCAATGCGCGCGCCAGCACGGCGTCCACGCTGTCCTGCGCCTGGCCATTGCCGTCGTCGTAAGCGACGTATTTCTCGATCACCACGGAAGCGCCTGGCATCAGCGTGGCGCCGAAGCGTTGCTCCACGCGGCCATCGCCCGCCTGCGCCACGGTGAACACCAGGCCCGGCGACAGCCGGTGCTGCTGTGCGCACACCAGGGCGACGCCGCTGTGATGGGTGCGCTGCGTCAGCCGGGCGCCTTCGGCATCGGCAAGCTCATCCGCGACGTGCAGCTCTTTGCCGCCGTGCACGCCGATGCGGGGATCATCGCCCTGTTCGACGGCCTGCCGTCCGGTCTCGATCGATGAACACAGCGTCAGTGGGCCCGCATAGTCGATGGACGCCACTTCGAACCGGATGGCGAGCAATGCGCGCTCGGCCAGCGGCACCACGCGGCGCGCGCGGATCTCGAGCGTATGCCCCTGCGCGGTTTTCAGGCGCAGGCGGCGCTCGAGCGCCCCGGCGGCGAGATCCAGCGTGCGCTCGAAGTCGAGCCACTCTGCTTCCTGCAGGCGCAGCGGCGTGTCGCCGAGTCGCAGCCGGAGGTGCTTCCCCTCGGCGACCGGCACCCGCGTGTCGGTGCTGCGGGTGAAGCCGGGGAAACGCTCGTGGTAGTGGATGGGGTTCTGCTCGAACACGCTCGACAGGAACGTGCCATCGCTGGGGCTGTCGTCTTCCTCCAGCGCACCGCGCACACCCAGCGTGCCGTTGGCGAGGGCGAACAGGGTTTCATCGCGCGCCGCGCGCTCGGCGTCGAACGCCCGTTGGGTAAGCCGCCAGGGATCGGACCGGCTTTCGCCCGCCGTGCCCTGACCCGATGTATGCGCCTGCTTCTGTTCCACCGACATCCTCGTGCTCACCTGTTACCGGCCGTGGCGGAACCACGGGCGGGGGCACGCTAGAAGTCGTTGTTATCGATGTCAAGTTATCGATGTCAAAGAAGCCTCTCAAAGTCCGGAACCCTGCCAACGCCAAGGCAGGGACATAGACAAAACCCTTTTTATTCAATAGTTTGGTGGCAACAAGAAGCGGATCGACGCGCCCGGATGTCCACCGGGTGGCCGCTGCGATGCAGCAGCACAATGCGCTCAGGTCGTGCGGACGACCAGATGGGTCGGCAGCGTCTCGGAAACCGCCTGGTCGCCCTCGATCAGGGCGCGCACCTTGCGGGCCAGCAGCACGCCGGCATCTATGAAGTTCTGGTGCACCGAGGTCAGCGGCGGCACGTAGGTCGCGCCCAGTGGGGAGTCGTCGTAGCCGATCACCGAGACATCCTCGGGTACCCGCCGCCCACGTTCGATCAGCGCGCGGATCGCGCCGATGGCCAACAGATCGCTGGCGGCGAACAGTGCGTCCACCTGCGGGTTCGCCTGCAGCAGCGCATGCACCGCATCCGCGCCCGCGCCGACGGTGAAACTGGTGACGGTCGGCGCGATCGGGGTGATGCCATGGCGCGCCAACGCGGCGCTGAAACCTTCGAGGCGTTCGGCAAACTCGCCATGGGCCGGATCGCCGAGGAACGCGGGGCGGCTGCGACCGAGCGCGATGAAACGCTCCGCCGCCAATGCACCGCCGCGGCGATTGTCACTGCCGACCACCACCTGCGATTCGTGCCGGCTGACCGCGCCCCACACCACCATCGGCCGGCCCCAGCGCTGCACTTCGTGCATCGCGTCCTCATGCGCGCCCTGGCCCAGCAGGATCACGCCGTCGGCAGCCTGGACGTTCGGCAGCGAGCCGCCTTGCAGCGAGGTCAGCAGCACGCTGTAGCCGGTGGAGGTCAGTTCCTGGGTGATGCCGCCCAGCAGATCGAGCGGATAAGGCCCCGACATCTGGCGCTCGACGGTGGGCTTCATTTCCACCACCACCGCCACCGTCATGCTGCGGCGGAGCTTGAGGTTGCGCGCGCTGACATTGAACGAATATCCGTACTGTTGGGCGACCTCGCGCACGCGTGCGCGGGTTTCCGCATTCACCAGCGGGCTGTCGCGCAACGCGCGCGAGACGGTGATCGCCGATACGCCAGCCACTTTCGCCAGATCCGCCATGGTCAGGTGGTCGCCGGGCGACGGCAGCGCCGTGGCGCCGGTACGGCGCTTGCGTTTGGCAGGGGGCATGCGGGTCACGTCCGTGCGCGGCTGGCTTCGTATTGTGCAATAAGCGTGTCCACCGGCGTGGAGGCGATCACGCGGCCGATCACTTCGGGCAGCAGCTCGGCCGGCTTCTTGAAGCGCAGGCAGCTCTTGCCCATGTCCAGCTTCATGCCGGCGTCCGCGTAGGCGTTGCGCAGCACTACGTCCTGCGCGGAGTTCGCGTAGCACACCGTCAGGTAGAGCGCGTAGTACTGCTTCTGCGCGGCCAGCGCGACATACGGCAACGGCTGCTTGTTGTAGGTGGTCGGATAGCGCGACAGCGGCACCTCCCACGCGATCATGCCCCAGCTCATCGCCTCGACGTAGCCGTCGGGGATGTGCCGGTTGACCAGGTCGCGGACCGAGGCGATCACCGTGCGGCGATCCTCGGGCAGTTCCGCGAGGTATTCCTCGACCGTCTTCGCCTTGCTGCTCGCCATGGCGCCACTCCGTTTGCGCGAACAGTAGCGCAGGCCGGGGCGACCCGCCATGCCTGGCGGCGCCCCACGTAGCGATCGCTGGCACGGCGCAGGGCGTGAATGACGGGCCGCACGCGCTCAGCGAAATGCAGGCACCGTGAAATCGAAGCGCGAAAGGGTGCATTTTCAGCGCCGTTCTCGATTGGTTCACGTCGCGCAGCAGGAGGCATTCATGCAGTGGTGGTTACGGTGCGCTCGCCCTGACGGCGACGACGCATCACGCATCGCAACGCACGGAAGGGACATAAGAAAACAGAACAGGAGATTCCTGCATGAAATCCATTCGTACCCTCACGATTGCCCTGGCTTCCCTCATTGCCGTACCTGCCCTGGCGCAGGATGCAACGACCGATACGACGTCCGATGCCGCCAGCAAGCGCTTCGCCGTGGTCGGCGGCGCCGCCATCCTCAAGCCCGATCGCGATCCCGCGCCCGGCCTGAAGATCGACGGTGACGTGGCGCCCGTGATCAGCGCCAGCTGGTATGCCACCCCCAACATCGCCGTTGAACTGTGGGGCGCCGCCGACAAGTTCAACCACCGCGTCAAGGCGGATGGTGCCGGCAAGATCGGCACCGTCGACCAGCAGCCGATTGCGCTGAGCGGCCAGTACCACTTCGGTACGCCCGACCAGGTCATGCGCCCGTTCCTGGGCCTGGGCTACTACGAGTCCAATTTCAGCAACGAGAGCATCGGCGGTGACGGTGCGCATGTGGGCCTGGAAACCGCCAAGGGCGCCATCGCCACGGCAGGCATGGACTTCAACATCAACGAAACCTGGTTCGCGCGGACCGACGTGCGCTACATGAAGGGTGACGCCGGCGTGCGCGTGGCCGGCCAGGGTACCGGCGAAGAACTGACTATCGACCCGTGGGTCGTGGGCGTGGGTATCGGCGCGCGCTTCTGATCCATCGCTCCAACGCGCCGATGGGGCGGCGGGCTTCCGGGCCCGCCGCCTTTCTGCTTTCCGCCGTCAATGCGCGCCGTATCCCCGCAGCCGCTCCAGGCGCGCGACGCGCCACTTGGCGCCCCAGGCGTAGACCAGGTAGTAGCCGAGCAGCAGGCCGCCGACCGCGAGCAGGCTGCCATGCCCGCTCAGCAGGGCGTGCGTGGCGGGTTCGGCCTGCGAGCGCCAGTACTCCACCATCTGCACCATCCCCCACACGATGCGTGCGGCGACGATGACGACCAGCAGCAGGGCCAGCCAGGCATTGGGCTGGTAGAACACGCCCTGCGGCGCGACTTCCCAGCGCGTCAGCCACAGGCCCAGCAGGCCCAGCATGACGCCGGCCGCCAATCCCGCGCCCGCACCCAGCAGGCTGTCGGGCCACCAGATCAGGCCGAATGCACTGACGACGAGGAAGATCGCGACCGAGACCAGCAGGCTCCAGGCGTTGAGCGCCAGCAGCCACCCACGCGCCATGCGTCGCGAGCGCCCATAGCGGTATCGCTGCCACAGCGACAGCGGAAGCAGCACCACCCACAGGGCGAGCAGCAGGAAGACGAGCAGCAGGACGAGGACGATGGGCATGCGCGCATGATGCCGCAAAACGCGGCGGCGTCAGGGGTGTTCCGACTCCACGTGCACGTTCTCCCGGCGCAGCAGATACAAGCCACTGGCGACGATGATGCCGGCGCCGATCCAGGTCACGCCGTCGGGCAGCACCGACCACAGCGTGACATCGAGGATCACGCCCCAGATCAGCGCGGTGTATTCGAGCGGCGCGATCAACGACGCCTCGCCGCGGCGGAAGGCTTCGGTCAGCGCGACCTGCGCCAGCGAGCCGGACACGCCCACCCCGGCGATGATCCAGCCGTGCGAGGCCTGCAGCGGCTTCCATGCGGGCAGTGCCAGCAACGACGCCCCGAGCGACAGCAGCACGACGAACCAGAGCACCAGCGCCTGCGTGCTGTCGCGTTGCGCGAGCATGCGCACGGTGACTGCGCCCAGCGCATAGCAGATGGCCGCAACGAGAATGGCCAGGCCACCGGCGGTCAACATGCCTTCGCCGGTCGGCCGCAGGATCACCAGCACGCCGACCAGACCGATGACGATCGCGGTCCAGCGCCCCGCTCCCACCCGCTCCTTCAACAGCGGCCCCGCCATCGCGGTGACCAGCAGCGGCGCCACGAAGGTGATCGCATAGGCCGTGGACAAGGGCATGGTGCGCAAGCCGTAAACGAACCCGGCCATCATCGCGATGCCCAGCACGCCGCGCAGCAGGTGCAGCGGCCAGTGCACGCGCAACAGGGAAACGGCCGGCACCGTCGCCAGCACCCAGATCGCCACCAACGGCAGCGAAGACAGCCCACGCAGCGCTGCGACCTGCAGCGGCGGGTACTGCGCAGAGAGCAGCTTCAGGCCGGCATCCATCAGCGCGAACAGCAGCACCGCGGCCAGCATCAGCAGGACGGCGGACGTAAGCGAGGAACGGGGGGTGGTCATGCGGCATTATCGCCTCCCTGGTCATGTTCCGCCGCGCGTGCGCTACCCTGCGCGCGTCCATCCTGCAGGCAGGCCCATGACTGTGATCGCTCCAGGCACCCCTGCATCGCCCCGCTCGCGGCTTGCGGTGCGCTTGGCCTGGGCGGTGCTGTGGCTGTTGCTCGGGCTCGCCAGCATCGAGTTCCTGGTCGCCGCGTATGGGAAATATCGGCATCTCGATTCGACCGCCTACGGCATGTTCATGACGAGGCGGGGCTGGCTGTGGATGCATCTGGCCGGCGGACTCACGACGGTATTGCTGGGTCCGGTGCAGTTCTTCACCCAGTCGCGCCGACGCCATCCGCGCATGCACCGCGTGATGGGCCGCGTCTACCTGTCGGGCATGCTGGTCGCCGCGACCGGCGCGGCCGGACTGATCGCCAGCTCGCCTGCGCCGCTCGCCATCCGCATCGCGTTCTCGTCGACCGCACTGGCCTGGCTGGCCACCGCGCTGGTCGGCTTCATCGCCATCCGCCACGGCCTCGTGGACCGACACCGCCGCTGGATGGTCCGCAACTACGCGGTGACGCTGGCGCCGATCGTCTTCCGCCTGTCGCTGCCCCTCGCCATTGCCGGCGGACTGGTACCGTCGCCGACCCTGATCGCGACCCTGCTCTGGTGCAGCTGGATCGTCCCGCTGTTGCTGTGCGAAACGGTGCGCCGTCTCGTGGGGCGGCGACGTCCCGCCAACGCGCTGCCCTCGGCCGACGCGATCCCGCTTCCCGGCGCACGGTAGAATTCCGCGCCCGGTAACAGGATTCCCCCCATGCCCTCCTTCGACGTCGTCTCCGAAGTCAACGTCCACGAGCTGACCAACGCCGTGGACCAGGCCAACCGCGAACTCTCCACCCGTTTCGACTTCAAGGGCGTGGACGCCAAGTTCGTGCTGGAAGAGAAGCTGATCACCCAGTCCGCGCCCAGCGATTTCCAGCTCAAGCAGATGACCGACATCCTCCGCGCGCGCCTGATCGCGCGCCAGATCGACGCCCGCTGCCTGGAGTTCGGCGATGTGGAAACCAACCTGGCCGGCGCGCGCCAGAAGATCACCGTCAAGCAGGGCATCGAGCAGAAGCTGGCGAAGAAGATCGTCACCACCATCAAGGACGCCAAGCTGAAGGTAGAAGCGCAGATCAACGGCGACAAGCTGCGCGTCACCGGCAAGAAGCGCGACGACCTGCAGGACGTCATCGCGCTGCTGAAGAAGACCGAGTTCGAGCTGCCGCTGCAGTTCGACAACTTCCGTGACTGATATGCCGGCCACCACGGGCGCAGCAAACGACCCCATCGACGCCACGCGTCGCTGGGTGGAGCGCGCGGTGATCGGGCTTAACCTGTGCCCGTTCGCCAAGGCGGTGTACGTGAAGCAGCAGGTGCGCTTCGTGCTGAGCGATGCCAGCACGCCGGAAGCCCTGCTCGAGGAACTGGCGGAAGAACTGGTGCTGTTGCGCGACACCGATCCCGAGCAGGTCGACACCACGCTGATCGTGCACCCGGATGTGCTGACGGATTTCCTGGACTACAACGACTTCCTCGACAATGCCGATGCGGCCGTCGAGGCGCTCGACCTGCAAGGCGTCATCCAGGTCGCCAGCTTCCATCCGGACTACCAGTTCGCCGGCACGATGCCGGACGACATCGGCAACTACACCAACCGTTCGCCCTACCCCACCCTGCACCTCCTGCGCGAAGCCAGCATCGATCGCGCGGTGGAAGCCTTTCCGGACCCCGACATCATCGTCGAGCGCAACGTGAAGACGCTGGATGCGCTGGGGCATGCGGGCTGGGCGAAGCTGTTTGCGGAGTGAGGACGAGGCTGCAGGATGGGGAAGTGACGTGGGAGCGACGTAAGTCGCGATGCTTCTGCGTCTCCATCTCCAGGATGGTCAAAGCCAGACCGCATCCCACCACGGATACTGCCCCACGCTTCGCGCAAGACCCGCGCGCAGCGGATTGGCCACGATGTAGCGTGCCGCCGCCAGGACGGCGGGACCGCTGCGCAACGAGCGATCGTGGAAACCCTTCTCCCAGACATGTCCGGCATCGGGATATTGAAGGCGGATCATCCTGGCGCTGTTGGATTTCAATCGCTGGATAGTGGTCGACAGATCGTCCATCGATCCCAGTTCGATCACACCATGCCAATGATCCGGCATCAGTACCCAGCAGAGCAGCCGCGACCGATACCAGAGCCGCGTTGCGGTGAGGGTTTGGCAAGCGTAGTTCGCGAGGTCGGATTGCTCGAACAGCGGTCGTCGCTCTGCTGTGGTGAATGTCACCAGATAGGCCTGGCCCGGCTCGGAGAAGCGGCCTTTCCTCAATTCAGAGTATCCCGACATGCCAAAACGCTCCCGCGAAAGAGACGAGCATGGCAAGTACCGAAGGAATCGCCATCGGAGTTTTTCCCGACAGGATCTCGGAATTCAGGCCAGAAGCTTCGCGACTTACGTCGCTCCCACATCAGTCGCGCAGTGGCGCCGCCAACCGCCGCTCCAGCAGCACGCGCGCGTCGTCCAGCGACGGCAGGATCGTGTGACCCAGCGCGCGGACGCTGTCATCGGGTTCCAGCAGGTCGGGAATCTGGATCGGATACATGCCGGCTGCCAGTGCGGCACGCACGCCCGTGGGGGAATCCTCCAACACCAGGCAACGCGCGGGATCCACACCGAGCGAGCGCGCCGCGAGCAGGTAGACGTCGGGTGCGGGCTTGGGGTGTTCGACGTCGCTGCTGGTGCAGACGGCGTCGAAGCGCGACAGCAGGCCGGCCGCTTCCAGCTTGCGCAGTGCGAGCGGGCGTCGCGTGGACGTGGCGACCGCACGCGGAATGCGACGGGCGTCGAGGAAGTCCAGCATCGCCAGGATCCCGGGACGGTGCGGCACGCCGGCCGCGACGACGGCGTCGTACAGCACGTGCGAGCGTTGCAGGATTTGTTCGCGCTCCACTTCGCCGACCGCTTCGTCCAGCAAGTGGCGGCAGACGGCTTCGCTATGCCCGACCATCGACAACCACAACAGCTCGGGCAGGTCGTGGCCGCGCTCGCGCGCCGCCTCCGCCAGGCACGCGATGATGGCGCGTTCGCTGTCCAGCATCAGCCCGTCCATGTCGAAGATCACCGCGGCCGGCGCGAAGGGCAGCGATGGAGGACTCACGCGCCCGCCTCGAAGAGCCGGCGCAGGTCCTCCTCGGCGAGCACGCGCCACTGGCCCGGCGCGAGATCGTCCAGCGTCAGTCCGCCGATGCGGCTGCGATGCAACGCGTCGACGTGGTTGCCGACGGCGGCGAACATGCGGCGCACCTGGTGGTAACGGCCCTCGGTGAGCGTCAGCTGCGCATGGCGCGGATCGATGACGTGCAGGCCGGCTGGCGCAAGCGGCGTTTGCTCCGATTCCAGCATCAGCGTGCCGCTGGCGAAGAGCGCGCCTTCGTCGCCGCGCAGGTCCTGCGCCAGCGTCGCGTCGTAGACCTTGGGAAGGTTGGCCTTGGGCGAAATGATCCGGTGCAGCAGGCCACCGTCGTCGGTGAGCAGCAGCAGGCCACTGGTCTCGCGATCCAGGCGCCCGACCGTGGACAGCACCGGCGAGCGATCGCGGAACCGGGGCGGGAACAGGTCGTAGACGATGCGTCCGGTGTCCTTGGTCGAGCAGGTGTAGCCCACCGGCTTGTGCAGCAGGATCGCGACGCCCGGTGCAGGGTCGAGCGGCTCGCCATCCACGCGGATGGCGTCGTGATCGACCGGATCATCGGCGTACAGCACCTCGCCCGCGGCGTCGGTGATCCGGCCTTCGCGGAACATCCATTGCACGTCCTTGCGGCTGCCATAGCCGAGGTTGGCGATGTGCTTGACGATCTTCATGCGGTCACCGCCTCGCCTTGGTGGCGGCAATCACCTTGAAACCGTCACGCTCGCCGGCCACGCGCACGTCGCCGAAGCTGTCATTCAAGGTCTGCTCGTACGGCAAATGGCGATTGGCCACCAGCCACAACCGGCCGCCCGGCTTCAGTGCGGCGGCCGCGGCAGTGATGAAACGCTGGCCGATGTCCGGACGGTCCGCACGGCTTTGCGTGTGGAACGGTGGATTGCTGACGATGAAGTCGTAGCGCTGCGGCAATCCCGCAGTGACGTCGTGCCAGTGGAAATCGAGCGTTGCGCTCGCACCGGCATCCGCGAGGTTCTCCCTGGCCAGCGACAACGCACGCGCCTCGGCCTCGTACAGGTCGAGCGCGGTGATGCCGGGATTGCGCGCCAGCAGCGACAGCGACAGGAATCCCCATCCCGCGCCCAGGTCGGCGCCGTGTCCGGCGATATCCGTCGGCAGACATTCGACCAGCAGCGCAGAGGCCGGATCGATCCGGTTCCAGGCGAACACGCCCGGACGGCTGAGGTAGCGGCCACTCTCGATCCGGCGCGGCGCATCCAGCGCCGACCATTGCGCGAGCAACGCCTCGTCGACGCTGTCCGCGCGCTTGCGCGTCCAGAACGTGCGGCAATGGAACTTGGTCAGCGTGCCCGCCAGTCCCGCGAGTTGCTTCAGGTCGGTTTCGCCCGACTTGGCGCCCTCGTTGTTGGTCATCGCGGCGACGACGACGCCATCCGGCGCCGCCAGTTGCACGGCGCGCGCAAGCAACGCGCGCGCTTCTTCGCGCTGGCGCGGCGGCAACACCAGCACCAGGGCGTAGCGCGTCGGTTCGACCGCTGCATCGGCGACGACGCGCAGGCCAGTGCGTTCCAGCAGTTCGGCGTCGGGACGGAAACTCTGTTCGCATACCAGCTGCGACAGCGGGAACTGGCGCAACGCGGCGCCATCGCGCGCGCGCAGGAACAGCACCGGCCCGGACGGCCAGGCGAGCACGCCCTGTGCGAAGGGCAGCATCAGGGCATCGAGAGCGGGATCGGAGAAAGGAGAGGCCACGATGCGACGCGCAGGCAGGGAATGAGGCGTCATTCTAACGGCAGCCACTCGCCACTGATTTCGCCGCCGCTGGTCGGGCATCGAAAATAAAATGAAAAAAGTGTTGCGCATCGCAAACAAGCGGCGTATTGTCCGCGCCCGTCGGCCACGTGGCCGTTTTTTCAGCAATCGAATTCTTCCCATGAAGCCCGCCTATTCCTTCGACAGCAAGCCCGCCCTGCAGCCATCGCGCTGCGGCCTGGCGCTGCGTGCGAACGGCAGCGACCTGCGCGATATCGAACGCGCACGGCACCTGGACTTCTGACATCCGGCTGACTCCCTGGGAGATCGGCCACCCCGATCTCCCGAGGAACGCGAACGCCCTCGGGTCGCCATACCCGGGGGCGTTTTGTTTTCAGCGTTCGCGGAGGATGCGCATGCATCGAGGTTCGTTTCTTTCCACCACGGAAGTTCCTTTCCGCCCTGGGGCATCCGGGTAGCGCGCGTGTGCGCCCCGATGCAGGGGCGCGGCTGCGACTGGCGCATGTGCGCTGCGTCGTGATGCCCCGACGCGGGCTGCACATGGAGAGAACACCCACAAGGGCGCGTCGCGCCCGAACGGATTGCCGGTTGGCGACAGCCGGCAATGGGGAACATCGATCGAACACGCTACAGCGGTACGGGCTAGCGTCCCGTCCG
This sequence comes from Pseudoxanthomonas sp., assembly GCF_002863005.1. GTDB lineage: Bacteria > Pseudomonadota > Gammaproteobacteria > Xanthomonadales > Xanthomonadaceae > Pseudoxanthomonas_A. The sequence continues at coordinate 122,055 of NZ_PKDG01000013.1, read as the reverse complement.
GTGCGCGCGGCGCTGCCGTGGCGTATGCCGAAGCGTGGGAGACGGTGCTCCTCGAGCGGACGGAAGCTCAGAGGCAGAGCAGCGGCGCATGCCGTTGGCCACCGGTTCGAATCCGGTTCGTCCACCACTGGATAGCTCAGATGGGTAGAGCATCGGACAGTTAATCCGAGAGTCGCGGGTTCGAATCCCGCTCCAACACCAGACTGTAAATCTGGAATCAGGGACGCGAGTCCCACCCAGGAAACGCCCCGTGCGGCGTGTCGTCCCTTCGCGATGGATTGCGGTCGGGCGACGCACGCAGCGGGGACGACGCCGGCACCGCGCCCTCGACGCGGAAGCGCGCAGCGTTCGACGCAGTCCATGGACCGCGCCCTCGTTGCGATGCTTCCGCCGACAGCGCCGATCGCCCGCATCGCCTCCGTCCAGGGGCGTTTCCACCTTCTTCCGCCGATCGCGAATCGCGATGGGCACCGTTCGTCGCGGGATTCGATCCACCGCGGCGATCCATTGGATCCGGATCGAACCACCAGAGCCAACAAGGAGAACAACGCCATGTTCTGGACCAAGAGGGTCGTGATCGGTGACGGCGAGCGCTGCCTGGTGTATCGCAACCGTCGGTTCGAGCAATTGCTCGCGCCCGGCGTGTACCGCTGGTTCGACCCGATGGGTCGGATCGAGGTGCGCACCTTCAACATCGCGGCACCGGAATACGCCGGCCACGACGTCGACGCGCTGATCGCGCGCCTCGGCGAGCGCCTGGGCGACACCTTCGTCCTCGCCGACATCGGCGTGGACGAGGTGGGCCTGGTGCTGAAGAACGGCAAGCTGGAAGACGTGCTGCCACCCGGCACACGGCGCCTGTACTGGATCGGCCTGGTGAAGGTCGACGTGCAGGCGGTGGCGCTCGCCACGCCGGACGTGGACGCCGCCGTCGCGCGGCGCCTGCGCCAGCTGGGCGCGCTGTCGAAGCTGGCGGTGGTGGCCGATGTGCCGGCGGAGTTCGCCGGCCTGGTGTTCATCGACGGCAAGCTCGAGCGCACGCTCGCCCCGGGCAGCTACGCCTTCTGGAATTTCCAGAAGAACGTGGTCGTGGACATCGTCGACCTGCGCGTGCAGGCGATCGAGGTCTCGGGCCAGGAGCTCCTGACCCGCGACAAGGTCAGCCTGCGCGTGAACCTGGCCGCCAGCACCCGCGTCACCGACGTGGTGGCGGCGCGCACCAAGGTCGCGAAGGTCGGCGACTTCGTCTACCGCGAGCTGCAGTACGGCCTGCGCAAGGCGGTCTCTGCCAAGACGCTGGACGAATTGCTGGGCGACAAGGCCTCGCTGGACGCCGACATCTTCGCTTACGTGCGCGGTCAGATGGCCGGGCTCGGTGTCGAGGTGCTGGGCGTGGGCGTGAAGGACGTGATCCTGCCGGGCGAGATGAAGGAGATCCTCAACGGGGTGGTGCAGGCGGAGAAGACGGCGCAAGCCAACGTCATCCGTCGCCGCGAGGAGGCGAACGCCACGCGTTCCCTGCTCAACACCGCGAAGCTGATCGACGAGTCGCCAGTGCTGATGCGCCTGAAGGAGCTCGAGGCCCTGGAGAAGGTCACCGAGAAGATCGACAAGCTCACCGTGTTCGGCGGCCTGGATGGCGTGCTGAAGCAATTGGTGACATTGAAGTAGCAAACCGTGGCGGCCGCATGGACGCGGCCTTCGCGGTCCACAAGGATGAAAGGACGACACATGCGCAACGACATGTTCAAAGTCATCGTGGAGCGGCCGCGACGCGGAGGAAGTTACGCCCGCGAGCGTGCGCCGCACGCCAACGATGAGGGCGCGCCGATGCAGGAAAGCCTGCGCTGGCGCCACCAGCACCGGAAATGGCTCAACGAGAATCTGCGACCGCTGGAACGCTACCTGCACGGACAGGTCGGCAGGCCGTGGGACAAGGTGTATTCGGAGATCTGTGCCGGCATTGATCGGCGAAGCACCGTGCAGCAGCACATCCACCAGCACCTGGCCGATTTCGTGGCGATGCGGCTGTCGATCATCGATGGCCGGCTGCACTGGCTCAAGGGCTGGGGACAACCGACGCCGTTGGCCGACCGCTGGGCACCGAAGCTCTACGTGGATCCCGCGACGGGACTTCTGCGCCGCAATCGCGAACGCGAGCAGCTTCGTCGGCAGGAACGGGTAACGTGGTCGATGCTCGAACAGACGCCGGACCGCATCGACCTGGGGCCGCTGCGTCAGCTGCACCGCCTGCAGGGCATCTGGTACGAGGTCGAGTTGGCCTTGATCCCGCCCGCCGGTCGTGGCCGAGGCGTCACCGACGTGGTGCGAGGCTGCACCGTCGTGGCCCACGGCCATCGCGGCGCAGGGCGGCACGTCGTCCAGGGCGACCGCGCGCTCTATGGCAGTGGCGAGGTCTACGCGCGCCACAAGCGACAGCTCGGTACACGCGAACTGCGCGTGCATCGACTCCACAACACGCAATGAAAGAGATCCGTCCGGGGCGCCGATGCTCGCGGACGAAAGGAAAAGGAACATGAGCACTACGTTTGAACTGCTGCACGCCGAGGGCAGCACCACGCCGATCAAGGGCTGGGTGCGCGGCGTACCCCTGGACCAGGGCGCCCACGAGCAGCTGCGGAACATCGCGGCCGTCCCCTTCGTCGGCCCGTGGGTCGCGGTGATGCCCGACGTGCACCTGGGCAAGGGCGCGACCGTGGGCTCGGTCATCCCGACGCGCGGCGCCATCATTCCGGCGGCGGTCGGCGTGGACATCGGCTGTGGCATGGCTGCGGTGCGGACCACGCTGCGCGCGAAGGACTTGCCGGACAACCTGGCGCAACTGCGCTCGAGCATCGAGCGCAGCGTGCCGGTCGGCAACGGGCGCGGCGGGGAGCACTGGAAGCTGCCGGACAGCATCCGCACGCGCATCACGCAGTCGGGACTGGAAGCACGCCTGGAGGCGATCAAGCAGAAGCACCGCAAGATCCGTACCGACAAGCTGGATCGCCAGATCGGCACGCTGGGCGGCGGCAACCACTTCATCGAGATCTGCCTGGACGAGGCCGATGCCGTGTGGGTGATGCTGCACAGCGGTTCGCGCGGCACCGGCAACCTGATCGGCAACTACTTCATCGAGCGGGCGCGCGAGCAACTGGCGCATCGTGTGCTGGGCTTCCACCTGCCGGACAAGGACCTGGCCTTCTTCATGGAAGGCGAGCCCTTGTTCGACGACTACGTGGAAGCGGTCTCGTGGGCGCAGGACTACGCCCGCGAGAACCGCGAAGCGATGATGTCGCGCGTACTGGCGGAGATGCGCCACCGTCTGCCGAAGTTCCAGTTGGAGAAGATGGCGGTGAACTGCCACCACAACTACGTGCAGAAGGAAACGCATGGCGGCGTGGACCTGCTGGTGACCCGCAAGGGCACGGTGAGCGCGCGCGCAGGCGAGCTGGGGATCATTCCCGGCAGCATGGGCGCAAAGAGCTTCATCGTGCGCGGCAAGGGCAACGCGGACAGCTTCCACAGCTGCAGCCACGGCGCCGGCCGCGTACTGAGCCGTACCGCGGCGCGCCAGCAGATCACGCTGTCGCAGCACCGCGAGGCGACGGCGCACGTCGAATGCCGCAAGGATGCCGGCGTGATCGACGAATCGCCGGCGGCCTACAAGGACATCGACGCGGTGATGTCGGCGCAGAGCGACCTGGTGGAGGTCGTCCACACGCTGCGCCAGGTGGTGTGCATCAAGGGGTGAGCTTCGGCTCGCCCCTTTTTTTTGACCGCTCTTGTGGGAGCGACGTAAGTCGCGATGGCTTATCGGTGACGCTTCATCGCGACTTACGTCGCTCCCACAACAGCGGCTAGCCGGGATTAGCCCTGCAGCTCGCGCAGCGTCACCGACGGCGGCGCATCCAGCACCTTGCGCGTGGCGAACAGGCCGGCGCCCAGCGCTGCCAGCATGCCCAGGCCACCGCCGATGGCGGCCAGCTGCCAGTTGGCCTTCCACGGCAGATCGAACACCTGCGTGGCGACCACGCCGGACAAGACCGAGGCCGCGATGGCGGCGACCAACCCTGCCAACAACCCGATGGCGGCGAACTCCGAGGCCTGTGCCAGCCGCAGCTGGCGGCGGCTGCCACCCAGCACGCGCATCACGCCGCCTTCCAGCAGCCGTTCGTCCTGGCTGGCGCTCACGGCGGCCATCAGCACCAGCAGACCGGCCGCCAGCGAGAACCAGAACACCACCTGCACCACCTGCGAGACCTGCTCGGCCGTGCTGCGTACCTGCTTGAGCACCGCCTCCACGTCGATCACCGACAGATTGGGGAACTGATTGACCAGTTCGCGGGTGAAGGCGGCATCGCCGGAGGGCACGCTGACCGCGGTGATGTAGCTGGCGGAGTAGCCGTCGAGTGCGCCCGGCGAGGCGACGACGAAGAAATTCGGCCGGAAGCTTTCCCAGTCCACGCTGCGCAGGCTGGTGATGCGACCTTCGAAGCGCTGGCCGGCAATATCGAAGGCGACGCGGTCGCCGAGCTTCCAGCCCAGGTCTTCGGCGAAGCCCTCTTCCACCGACAACTCCGGCGACGTCGGGGTATGCCCGGTCCAGAACGCGCCCGCGGTCACCTTGTTGTCGTCGCGCAAGGTCGCCGCCATCGACAGATTGAACTCGCGGTCGGCGCGCCGCTGCGCGCGCGCGTCGGCCCCTTCGTAGTCGGCGCCGCTGGCGGGCTTGCCGTTGAGCTCGACCAGCCGACCGCGGATCATCGGATACAGGTCCACCGCCGACAGCCCGCGCGACTGCATGAAGGATTTCACCGGGTCGACCTGGTCCGGCTGCACGTTGACGATGAAGCGGTTGGGTGCACTGGCCGAGAGCGCCAGTTGCCAGCGGTCCAGCAGGTCGGTGCGCACGAAGGTCAGCAGCAGCAGCGCCATCAGGCCCAGTCCCAGCGCGGATACCTGCGCGATCGACGTGCCCGCGCGACGGCTGACGTTGGCCAGCCCGTAGCGCAGGCTGCCGCGCAGGCGCGAGCGCACGCGCCGGACCAGCAGGATCAGCAGCCACGCCAGCAGGGCCAGCACGGCGAGCGTACCGACGATGCCTACGAGCATCGCGGTGCCCAAGGTGGGCGAGCCCGCCTTCCACCACAACAGCGCGCCCAGTCCGACGAAGCCTGTCAGCGCGACCAGCCATGCGCTGGGCTCCGTGCGGTCCAGGTCGCGACGCAGCACGCGCAGCGCGGGCACGCGCCGCAGCGCCAGTACCGGCGGCGCACCGAAGGCGAGCAGCACGATCATGCCCACGCCATAGCCCTGCAGGGCCGGCAACATGCCCGCCGGCGGGATATCGATCTTCAACGATTGCTGCAGCCAGCTGCCGATACCCCATTGCAGGCCGAAGGCGATCAGCACGCCCACCGTGCACGCGGCCAGGCCCAGCAGCACCAGTTCGCCTACGTGGATGCCTACCAGCGTGCTCTGCTGTGCGCCGAGACAGCGCATCACCGCGGTGCCGGAGAGATGGCGCTCGCTGTGGCGGCGTGCCGCCATCGCGACCGCGACCGCGGCCAGCACCACCGACACCAGCGCGGCGAGGCCGAGGAAGCGGCTGGCGCGATCCAGCGCGGAGCGCACCTCGGGTCGCGCGTCCTGGATCGTTTCCATGCGCTGGCCGCGCGCGAGTTGCGGTTTGACGGCGACGGTGAAGGTTTCGACCGCGGCTGCATCGCCGGCCACGACAAGGCGGTAGCGCAGGCGACTGCCTTCCTGCACGAGGCCGGTTGAAGGCAGGTCGGCGAGGTTGAGGAAAACCTTCGGGGCGACATTGAAGTAATCCAGCGCCGCGTCGGGCTCCTGCGTCACCAGCGCCGCAAGTTGCAACGTGCGCGTGCCGATGCCGATCCCGTCGCCGAGCCTGGCGCCCAGCGTCTCGGCGCCCGCCTGGCTGATCCAGACCGTGCCCGGCGCGGGAATGCCGGTCGCATTGCGCTCGGCAGCGCCGGAGGCGTCGATCACGCGGAAACTGCCCCGCAGCGGGAAGCCCTCGCCCAGCGCGCGCAGGTCGCCCAGCGACAGCGATTCGCCGGCGCGGATCATGCTCTGCAGTTCCTGCGTCTCGGTCACGCGCAGGCCGGGCGCGTTCCCCAGGGCACGCAATGCCTCCGTCGGCGGCGCGTCGCCGCGCACGACCACGTCGCCCCCCAGCAGGCGGTTCGCTTCGATGGCCAGCGCGCGTTCGGCGCGGTCGGTGACGAAACCGACGGCCGTCACCGCCACGACTGCGAGCACGAGGGCGGCGAACAGGATGCGCACGTCGCCGGCCACCAAGTCACGGCGCAACTGGCGCCAGGCCAGGGCGAGGGTCCTCATGCGGCGGCGCCCTGCAGCCGCCCGGCATCGAGCCGGAGCAACCGCTGGCAGCGCGCCGCCAGATGGTCGTCGTGCGTCACCAGTACCAGCGTGGTACCGGCATCGGCGTTCAGCGCGAACAGCAGCTCGATGATCGCCTGCCCGGTGTGGGTGTCGAGATTGCCGGTGGGTTCGTCGGCGAACAGCAGCGAGGGACGGGTGACGAAGGCGCGCGCCAGCGCCACGCGCTGCTGCTCGCCGCCGGACAGCTGGCGCGGATAGTGGCCCAGGCGCTTGCCCAAGCCGACCTTCTCGAGAATCTGCCGCGCGGGACCCTCCACATCGGCATCGCCGCGCAGTTCCAGGGGCAGCATGACGTTCTCGAGCGCGGTCAGCGACGGCAGCAGCTGGAAGCTCTGGAAGACGAAGCCGACCTTCTCGCCGCGCACGCGGGCACGGCCGTCCTCGTCCATGTCCGACAAACGCTCGCCATCCAGCGTCACGCTGCCCGCACTGGGCACGTCCAGACCGGCGAGCAGCGACAGCAACGTACTCTTGCCCGAGCCCGAGGCGCCCACGATGGCGACCGTGTCGCCGTGTTCGATGCGGAACCCGATATCGTCGAGTATGGTCAGCGCGCCTTCGGGCAACGGAACCTGCTTGCCCAGTCCCTGCACGTCGAGCACGGCGTGGCGCGCGGCGGCGGGGGCTTCAGTGTGGAGTCTGCTGGCGTCGGCCATGATCGTCTCGTCGGTCGTTTCGTGAATCATCGGGAGCACGGATTAAATGTTTCTTAATTTGACCAGGTATGGGGTTGCGGGCGTGCGCATGCAATGGGCCGTGGGCCTGGCCCTGTTGCTGTTCGTCGCATTATCCGCACGGCCCGCCGCAGCGCAGGCGCCGTCGGCCGCGCCGGCACAGGGCGCACGCACCGTGCTGGTGATGGGCGATTCGCTGTCGGCCGCCTATGGGCTTGCGCCCGCGCAGGGCTGGGTCGCACTGACCGCGGACCGCATCGCCAAGACCAGGCCGGGCTGGCGCGTGGTCAATGCCAGCATCAGCGGCGAGACCACCGCAGGCGGGGCGTCGCGTATCGCCGCGGAGCTGCAACGCCACCAGCCCGCCATCGTCGTCATCGCGCTCGGCGCCAACGACGGTCTTCGCGGGCTGCCGCTCGCGCAGACGCGCGCCAACCTCGAGAAGATGATCAAGGCCGCGCAGGCCCGCAAGGCGAAGGTCCTGCTGGTCGGCATGCGCATGCCGCCGAACTACGGCCCGGAGTACACGCGCGGTTTCGAACAGAACTTCAGTGCCCTGTCCAGGCAGTACGGCACGGCCCTGCTGCCCTTCCTGCTGGAGCCCATCGCGCTGGACCGCAATGCCTATCAGGCCGACAACCTGCACCCCGTCGCCAGCGCGCAACCCAAGCTGCGCGACCACGTGTGGAAGGCGCTGGAACCACTCCTGCGCTGACTCCGGCCGCCTTCCTACCCTCGCGTAGGATTTTTCCTACGCGGATCCGGGGCATCCGCCGAATGTGAGAGCTGGCACATTCGCGCACAGTGCGCTCGCCGGTTCCCTGCCCGGCGCGTTGACCGGAGTCCATCATGCCCCGCCTGCTGTTCACCATCGCCGCCAATGACAAAGGCTGGCAACTCTACGAAGGCCAGTTCGGCCGTGACTGGTTCGACAACCTCGGCGATGCCCGCGAGAGCGCCAAGCTGCTCGCCGCCACGCTGCACCAGCACCACGGCATCCAGACCGCCGTCGTCGTCGAGATGCCCAGCAACGAATCCGTGTTGTTGGCGAGGCACGGCTGAGCATCCGGCGGCCTCCCGCGGCGGCGCCCGTCGCGACCTCCAGGACATGAAAGAGCGTCGTGCCAGCGCATGCGCCCATCGCGCCCCCGCCTGACGCCTTGCCATCTGTCGGGCGGCGCGCTTTCCGGATCCGGACTCGCACGCCCCGCGGTCGCGACTCACGTCGCTGCTACAGCGACTGTCCGGACAAGCCTGCCAGTTGCCGCAGCGCCTGCTCGAACACCTCGGGCGGCTGGCCGCCCTGCACCAGGTGGCGGTCGTTGAAGATCACCGACGGCACTGCGCGGATGCCCTGCTCCTGGTAGAAGCGCTCGCGCTCGCGCACCTGTTGCGCATACGCATCCGTGTCGAGGACGCGGCGCGCATCCGCACCGTCGAGACCGGCGTTCGCGGCGATATCGACCAGCGTGTCGCGGTCCGCCAGGTTCCGTCCCTCGCCGTGATACGCCTGCAGCAGCGCGCGCTTGAGCGCGAGCTGCGATGCGGCGCCGCGCTCGCCCGCCCACTGCAGCAGGCGGTGGGCGTCGAAGGTGTTGTAGATGCGGTCGCGCTTCTGCAGGTCGAAACGGAACCCCAGCGCCTCGCCGCGCTGGCGCAGCGCTTCGCCGTTCTGCGCGAGCTGCTGCGCACTCAGCCCGTACTTCTTCGCGAGATGTTCCGCGATCGATTCTCCCTGCGGTTCCATGCCGGGATTCAGCTCGAACGGCTGGAACCACAACTCGACCTGCAGATCGCCGCCGATGTCCGCCATCGCGCGTTCGAGCGCGGCCAGGCCGATCGCGCACCAGGGGCACGCGACGTCGGAAACGAAATCGATCTTCACGGGATTCGGCATTCGGCGGGGCTCACTCGTTAGCGTTCTTGTACACGCGGCCCTGCTTCATCACGAAGCCGACCCTCTCCAGCACGGAAACATCCTGCAGCGGATCGCCGTCGACGGCGATCAGGTCAGCGGAATAGCCCGGCTTCAGCACGCCCACGTCCTTGTCGATGCCGAACAGGCGTGCGTTCACCACGGTGGCCGAGCGGATGGCCTGCAGCGGCGTCATGCCGAACTGCACCATGCGCGAGAACTGGCGCGCATTGAGGCCATGCGGATACACGCCGCCATCGGTGCCGAAGCCCATGACCGCGCCGGCCTGGTGCGCCTTGCGGAAGTTCTCGCGCTGGGTGGCGCCCACGCGGCGTTCCTTCTCCAGCGATTCGGGCAGGAAGCCGGCCTTCTCGCCTTCGCCCAGGATGTATTCGGTGTTGTAGATGTCCATCACCAGCACGGTGCCGTTCTTCTTCGCCAGTGCAATGCCTTCGTCGTCGATGAAGCTGGCGTGCTCGATGGAATCCACGCCGGCCAGCAGTGCATTGCGGATGCCGGTGGCGCCATGCGCGTGCGAGGCGACCTTGCGGCCCAACGCATGCGCTTCATCGACGAGTGCTTTCAGCTCCTCGAGCGAATACTGCGGCGCACCGACCTCGGTGCCCTTGGACAGCACGCCGCCGGTCGAGCAGGTCTTGATGAAATCTGCCCCGAACTTGACGTTCTGCCGCACCTTCTGCCGCGCGGCCCAGGGACCGTCGGCCACGCCCTCGCCCACCGCCTTGTATTCGGCCGGCAGCAGGTTGTTGTCGCTGCAGTGCCCGCCAGTGATGCCGATGGACACGCCACCCGCGAGGATGCGCGGGCCTTCTACTTCGCCCGTGGCGATCGCATCGCGCAGGGCGACGTCCGCGTAACCGGGTGAACCCGGCACGCGCACGGTGGTGAAGCCGGCCAGCAGCGTGGTGCGCGCGTTCTTCGCGCCCTTGATGGCGGCGGCCGGCAGCGAGATCGCCAGCCGCCGGTAGCCCTGCAGGTCCGCATCGCCATGCAGGTGCACGTGCGCGTCCATCAGGCCGGGCAGCACGGTCTTCGTCGACAGGTCGTGCACCGTTGCGCCCGCCGGCACCGGCGTGGTCGCGGCCGGACCGATGGCGGTGATGCGCGCATCCTCGATGACGACGACCTGGTCGGTCAGCAGGCGACCGGACTCGACATCGAGCAGGCGCCCGGCCTTGACGTAGGTGGTGGCTGCGAACGCAGGCGCGCAGGCGACGGACAGGATGGCGGCGAGGACACACAGGCGCATGGAGGACCCGGAAGTCGAATGAAGAGAAGGCGAATGTAGCAAGCCCACCCTGTAGGAGCGACGTAAATCGCGACCACGCGCCTGGCCGCTCACGGAAAGCCGATGGTTCTTCATCAGGGCGCGCTGCTGCGCGTTCTTGCTTCTGCACGGGGTGTTGGCGCGGTCGCGACTTACGTCGCTCCCACGGGGATTCCGTTGCGCGGCACGATCAGACCGGCGTGGGATTGCGGTAGGCAAAGCCGGCCTGGTGCCAGTACGGGTACGGCTTCGGCCGCTGGCTGGCCTTGTCCAGTTTCGCCACCTGCTCCGGGGTGAGGTCCCAGCCCACAGCGCCGAGGTTCTGCTTCAGCTGCTCCTCGTTGCGCGCGCCGATCACCACGGTGCTGACGGTGGGCCGCTGCAGCAGCCAGTTCAGCGCGACCTGCGGGATCGACTTGCCGGTTTCCTGCGCGACCGCGTCCAGGGCGTCGACCACGTCGTACAGATAGTCCATGTCCACCTGCGGACCGGCATCGTTGGCGGCCTGGGACTGCAGGCGGCTGGTCTCGGGCAGCGCCTGGCCGCGGCGGATCTTGCCGGTGAGGCGGCCCCATCCCAGCGGGCTCCAGACCACCGCACCCACGCCCTGGTCGACGCCCAGCGGCATCAGCTCCCATTCGTAGTCGCGACCGACCAGCGAGTAGTACGCCTGGTGCGCGACGTAGCGCGTCCAGCCGTGGCGATCGGCGGCGGCGAGCGACTTCATCAGGTGCCAGCCGGAAAAGTTGGACACGCCGAGGTAGCGGATCTTGCCGGCCTTCACCAGCGTGTCGAGCGTGGACAGCACTTCCTCCACCGGCGGACGCGCATCGAAGCCATGCAGCTGGAACAGGTCGATATAGTCGGTGCCCAGACGCTTGAGAGCAGCGTCCACGGCGTGGATCAGATGATGGCGCGAAGAACCCACCTGGTTCTCGCCGTCGCCGAACCGGAACGTGGCCTTGGTGGAAATGATCAGCGAGTCGCGCGGCCTGCCCTTGAGCGCTTCACCGAGGATCTCTTCGGCCGCGCCCTTGGAGTAGATGTCGGCGCTGTCGAACATGTTCAGGCCGGCATCGAGGCAGACATCGACCAGGCGGCGCGCTTCGGCCACGTCGGTACTGCCCCACGCACTGAACAAGGCGCCCTGCCCGCCGAAGGTGCCGGTACCGAAGGAGAGCACGGGGACGCGGAAGCCGGAGGCGCCGAGATAGCGGTATTCCATGACGAGGGTCCTGAAACGGGGGAGTGCGCCATTGCACTCCCCCTCCACTGCAACGGCAAGCCCTCGCGATGGAACGCTTAGTTCGCGCTCGCGGCAGGCCGCACGATGACTTCGCTGACATCGACGTCGTCCGGCTGCTCCACCGCATAGGCGATGGCCCGCGCGACGGCCTCGGCGGGAATCGCGACTTGGCGGAAATCCTCAAGCCACGCCTTGATGCCGGCATCGCTGGTGGTCTCGGCCAGTTCGCTGGTGGTCACGCCCGGCGACACCACGGTGACGCGGAGATCGTCATGCTCCTGGCGCAGGCCTTCGGAGATGGCCAGCACCGCGTGCTTGGTGGCGCAGTAGACCGCCGCGCTGGGCCACACGCGATGGCCGGCGGTCGACGCGACGTTGATGATCTGGCCACCGCCCTGTGCCTGCATCACCGGCAGCGCAGCGGCGATTCCGTGCAGGACGCCGCGGATGTTGACGTCGATCATCTGGTTCCATTCGTCGATCTTCAGCGCGGCCAGCGGCGACAGCGGCATCACGCCCGCGTTGTTGACGATCACGTCGAGCCGGCCGAACTCGCTGCGGGCGAAGTCGACGAAGGCCTGCACGTCGTCGAGTCGGGTGACGTCGAGCGCACGCTGGCGGGCGGTGCCGCCGGCGGCTTCGATCCCGGCGACCAGCTTTTCCAGCCGGTCGGTGCGGCGTGCGCCCAGCACGACCTTCGCACCGCGACGGGCGAGTTCGCGTGCGGTGGCATCACCGATGCCGCTGCTGGCACCGGTGATGGCGATGACTTTTCCTTCGATTCCGGACATGGGATACCTCGTTGGGGGGAAACACGGCGCGGGGTGCGCCGGGACGGGGCGCAGTCTGGGCGCCGCTGCCGATGCGTCGATATCCGGTTCCTCCACGATCCTTGCCTGATCCTGCGAGTGCCCGGTCTATCCCATTCCATCGCCGGATCCACTGCGTAGACTCGCTGCATGCCCCACGTCCACCCCACAGGCGTTCCCATGCCCGATTCGCCCACCCCGCTCGATGACCGCGTCCGCGAACTCGCCGCGCTGATTGAACGATCCACCGGCAAGGACGGTTTCCACACCACGGCGATCCCGGCCCTGAACTTCTCGCGGCTGAGCGCGCCCATGCAGCTGCCGATGCGTGGCGTGCAGGAAGCCGCGCTGTGCCTGATCGTGCAGGGCGCCAAGCGCGCGATCCTGGCCGACGAGGTCTACGAGTACGACGCCAGCCGCTTCGTGGTGGCTTCGGTCGACCTGCCGGTGACCGGCCAGGTGGTCGAAGCGTCCGCCGAGGCGCCGTACCTGTGCCTGATCCTGAAGCTGTCGGCCGCCACCATCGCCGAAATGGTCACCGAGGCCGAATCGGCGCAGGCACCGCTGCCGCCGCCGTCGCGCGGGCTGTTCCTCCAGCCCAGCAGCGTGGAGATGCTGGATGCGGCGACCAGGCTGGTGAAACTGCTCGATACGCCGCGCGACATTCCGCTGCTCGCACCGCTGGTCGAACGCGAAATCCTGTACCGCGTGCTGTGCAGCCCGCAGGGCGCGATGCTGCGCCACATCGGTATCGCCGACAGCCAGGGCCAGCGCGTGGCGAAAGCGATCCACTGGCTGCGCGAGCATTACGCCAAGCCGCTGCGCATCGACCACATCGCCCGCGAGGTGCACATGAGCGCCTCGGCCCTGCACCACCACTTCAAGGCGGTCACCGCGATGAGCCCGCTGCAGTACCAGAAGCAGTTGCGCCTGCAGGAAGCGCGCCGGCTGATGCTCAGCGAAGTGCTGGATGCCGCCAGCGCCGGGCACCGCGTCGGCTACGAAAGCCCGTCGCAGTTCAGCCGCGAGTACAGCCGCATGTTCGGTGCTCCGCCGGTGCGCGATGTCGAGCGCCTGCGCAACCTCTGAACCGTCCGGAAACCGTGACTGAACGTCGCGCCACGACGCGGGGCAGGCCGGTTGTTCCCCCTCCTGCCCGGGCGCACACTCTCATGTGACACCTACGGAGGACCCGCCATGAAGGCGCCTGCCCTGCTGCTTACCGCCGTCGTCGCCCTGGCCATCGCCGTTCCCGGCATGGCCAGATCCAGGAACGTCACCGATCCTGGCCTGCCGCGCAGCGTACCCACCGAAGGCGGCGCAGTGAGCGTCAGCTGGACCGATCCGGCCGCCTTCAGCGAGCTCAAGTACAGCGGCAACCGCTGGGAAGCAGAGCGCGGCACGTGGGTCACGGATCTGGCGACCTATATGCGCGACGAAGCCGGCCAGCGTCTCGCCCGTGGCCAGACCCTGGACATCACCATCACCGACATCGAGCGTGCCGGCCGCTATGAGCCGGTCGTGCGCACGGGGATGGACCACATCCGCATCGTCAAGGACATCTACCCGCCGCGCATGAAGCTGAACTTCGTGGTGAAGGGTCCCGATGGACAGGTGATCGCCGAGGGCGAGCGCAAGCTCGTCGACCATGGTTTCCTGACCGGATCCAACCTCAACAGCAGTGATGCGCTGCGCTACGAGAAGCGCATGGTCGACGACTGGTTGCGCCGCGAGTTCAAGGCCAACGCGGCGCTGACCTCGACGCCCTGATCCCGGGGCTCACGGCGCCGCATCGCGCGGCGCCGGTTCGTGCGGATAGACAGCCGATACCGAACACTGCACCCGTATGCCACGGCGCGACCAGCGCCGCTCGTCGCCGGGGATCCACGCATCCGCGTTGCCCGAATCGAAAAGGCTGTTGCCGCCGCTGTCCTGGGCGACGACGCGGTCGCCGGGATTGCCGCAGATGAGGCCGATGCCCACGCCGGAGCGGAAGGTGATGGCCGGTGCCGAATCCAGATCCGGGCAGCTCTGTGCGAGCTCGACCCGGTAGTAACGGTGTCCACCCGAACGTCGCGGCGAAAGCTCCACCAGCATGCCCTGGCTGTCCTCCGACCACGCGCGCAGGTAGCGCGGGTTGAAGCAGAAGCTCGAAGAACCGGCGAAACCGCGCCGCTTCGGCGCACGCACTTCCACCGTCTCCAGCGTGGTCAGGCCATCGTCCGCCGGCACCGTCGCGGCACGTGCCATCGCGGCGTATTCGCGTGCATCGATGGTGGCGATGGCCGTCACCGCGCAGGTCGCTTCGCCGATGCGCACATATTCCTTCCCGGTGCCGCACACCCAGCCCTCGCGGGCCAGCAGGACGGCATCGTCCCCGCCGGCGCCCGGACAGCCGCTGGACAGCGCGATGCGGAAACGCTGCCCGTCGCGGCCCTGCACGGCCAGTTCCGTCGACGAAGCCTGGCGCACTTCCGCCATCTGACGGGCATCCAGGCAGCCCGGGGCGGGCGGAACGCGCGGCGGCGCGTCGGGGGCCTGCGCATGCGCATGCGCGGGCAGCACCAGCGCCATCAACAAGGCCAAGCTCCATCGCATCCGTGCCATCTCCCCGGGGAACGCGGCGATGGTAAACCAGGGTTGTGGCGTGCGGGTGGCGGCACCATATCGGGGACATCCCTCCCGCGGAGCACGTCCATGACGACCTTCGACCTCACCCCGCCCTCCGATGCCCAGCGCACGGCGTTGATCGCCGGCCTCAGCGAAGACGAGCGTCGGGTGCTGCTGCAGCACGGTACCGAAGCGCCGTTCTGCGGCGTGTTCCTGGACAACAAGCAGGACGGTACCTACACCTGCCGCCTGTGCGGCCTGCCGCTGTTCCGTTCCAGCGCGAAGTTCGACTCCGGCACGGGCTGGCCGAGTTTCTTCCAGCCCGTGGACGAGGCGCACATCGGCCGCATCCGCGACGCCAGCTATGGCATGGTCCGGACGGAGATCGTCTGCGCGCGCTGCCAGTCGCACCTGGGCCACGTGTTCCCGGACGGTCCCCCGCCCACCGGCGAGCGGCACTGTCTGAATTCGGTCTCGCTGGCCTTCACGCCACAAGGCGAGCCGCTCCCGGATCCGCTGCAGCGTGGCGGCGCGGAAGCGCAACCGGCCGGCTAGCGCGGCCGCTGTCACGGGACGGGCACATGACGGCGGTAGCCTGACCGTCATCCCACCGTCGTCCGGCGGTCACGCATGGCCGCATCTTTCGACACGCACGTATCCCCGGCGCCCCCTGGCGGGCTGCCGGCTGCACTCTGGCTGTACCGGTTCGATGGCGAAGGGTGCGCGCATGCGCTCGACGCCGCGTCCACCGGCCTCGGTGCGCTGGGCGCGCCCGATGCGGGCTGGCATTGGGTGCACCTGGACCTCAGCGACGTGCGCAGCGCGCAGGTGGTGGCGTGCCTGCCGATCCCCGACGACGCGCGCGAGACGCTGCTGTCGCCGGATTCGCACGTGAACCTGCAGCGCGAAGGCCGCGCGATCCATGGGGCTTTCGTCGACTGGGTGCACCAGCGTGGCGTCGACCTGGCGGCCGAGGGCCAGCTGCGGGGCGACGACGGCATCGGCTGGCTGCACTTCGCGATGACTGAACACCTGCTGGTCACCGCGCGCCGCCAAGCCCTGCGGTCGGTGGAAGCGGCGCGCCGCGCGCTGATCGCCGGCGCACCTGCGGAGACGCCGGTGCGCCTGCTTGAGCTGGTGGCCAGTCGCTTCGCGGACACGGTCGAGCGCAGCAGCGACGGGCTGTCGACCCGGCTGGACCGCATCGAGGACCGCGTGCTGGCGGACAGCATCGGCGAAGAGCGACGCGACCTGGCCCAGCTGCGCCACCAGACCGTGCGCCTGCATCGGCCGCTCACCGCGATGCGGCGCGTGCTGAAGCCGTTCGAGCAACGCCACGCGGGGGATGCCGACGACGAACTGCTGTCCGCCATCGCGCGCCTCAACCAGCGCTTCGACGACCTCGACGGCGATGTCGGCACCCTGCAGGAGCGTGCGCGCCTGCTGCAGGACGAAGTGGCCGCCAAGCTCGCCGAACGCACCAACCGGCATCTCTACGTGCTGTCGATGATCACCGCGCTGCTGCTGCCGCCGAGCCTGGTCGCCGGCCTGTTCGGCATGAACCTGCCGGGGTTGCCGTTCGCGCACAGCTCCCACGGGCTGGCGTTCGCGCTGCTGCTGGGCGTGGCCTCGAGCGCGCTGGTCTACGGGCTGCTGCGGCGCATGGGCGTGGCGCGCTCGACCTGAGCGTCCCGTGCGGCCGCGCTATCCTAGCGGCCTGATGACGCTTCCCCTCCGCATCGCCACCCGTTACGTCACCCCGCTGCGCGAAGGCGGCTCGATGCCTGCCGTGGTCGAGGCCGACGACGACGGCCTGTATGTCCTGAAGTTCCGCGGCGCCGGCCAGGGACCGAAGGCGCTGGTGGCGGAAGTGATCGCCGGCGGTCTGGCGAAGGCGTTGAAGTTGCCGATGCCCCACGTGGCACTGATGGACCTGGATGCCGACCTCGCCCGCACCGAAGGCGATCCGGAGATCCAGGACCTGATCAAGGCCAGTGCAGGGCTCAACCTGGCGATGGACTACCTGCCCGGCGCCGTCAATTTCGATCCAGTGGCGGAACAGCCCGACGCGGACCTCGCCTCGCGGATCGTCTGGTTCGACGCCTTCATCAGCAACGTCGACCGCACGGCACGCAACACCAACCTGCTGATGTGGCACCGCCGGCTCTACCTGATCGACCATGGGGCGGCGTTGTATTTCCACCACGGCTGGGATGGCGATACCACCGGAGCCGGCAAGCCGTTTCCGCTGATCCGCGACCACGTGCTGCTGCGCTGGGCCTCCCGGTTGGCCGATGTCGATGGCGAGCTGGCATCGGCCCTGGCGGACGACGTGATCGCAACGATCGTGACCGAGGTGCCCGACGCCTGGCTGCAAGGCCCCGATGGCTTCGGCGACCCCGCGACGCAGCGCGCCGCCTACGTAGAGTACCTGGTCCGTCGGGTGGCGCAGCGTGGCGCCTTCGTGCAGGAGGCGATCCGTGCACGCGGCTGACACGTACGATTACGCGGTGATTCGCGTGGTCCCGCGCGTGGAGCGCGAGGAGTTCGTCAACGTCGGCATCATCCTGTCGTGCGAGCGCGCGGGCTTCCTCGAGGCGCGCATCGAACTGGACGAGACGCGCCTGCGCGCGCTCGATCCCGCGATGGATATCGAATCGCTGCGTCGCCACCTGCAGACCATTCCCGCGATCTGCCGCGGCGGCGAAGCGGCCGCGCCGATCGGACTGTTGCCCCCGCGCGCGCGCTTCCACTGGCTCACCGCCAAGCGCAGTTCGATCATCCAGACCTCGCCCGTGCACATGGGGCGCTGCGGCGATCTGCCGGCGACGCTGGAGCACCTGATGGACCGCATGGTGCGGCCGCCGAAGGCCACCACGCCCCGATGAGCGTCTATGTGGACGATGCGGTCACCGTGTGGCGCGGCCGCCGCTGGGCCCACCTGATGGCGGACACCCTGGACGAACTGCACGCGATGGCGGAACGGCTGGGCGTGCCGCGGCACGCGTTCCAGGACAAGCGCAGCGGCGCGCATTACGACCTGACCGAAGAACTGCGCGAGGACGCGCTGCGGCTGGGGGCCCGGGCCATTTCACGCCACCGCGACCGCGAGCAGGTCCGTGCGGTCATCCGCATCGCGCGCGCGCAGTGGAGCGGCCACGCGGCAGACCCCTGATGCCGTAGAGCCGAGCTTGCTCGGCTCCTTGGTCTTTCAATCCCCGGTGGTGGAGCCGGAGAGCAGCGGAGCAAGCTCCGCTCTACGGGGCCCTCAGAGCTGTTGCGCCTTGCCGCTGCGGATCGCCTCGTCCAGCAGGCGATCGACGTCGCGCTGCAGCCTGTCCGTCGCCGCCATCTGCTTGCGCGCCAACGCCTCCTGCTGCCGCGCGAGCGGCTCCTGCTGGCGGGCGAGGACCTCCTGCTGGCGGGCCAAGGCCTCCTGTTCGTCCTGCAGCGCCTTCATGCGGCGGTCGTTGGCGGCATCGCGGGTGTCGTCGCCACGCAGCGCGGCGGCGGCCTGATGCTGCGCGATCTCCGACATCTTCACGCCCAGCTCGCCCTGTCTCGAGCCCAGCTCGCCCTGGCGTTCGCCGAGCGCCCCCTGCTGTTCGCCGAGCTTGCCCTGCTGCTCGCCCAGCGCATGGACCGGTGCATGCGCGTCTTTCATCCGCTGCACCGTGGCGGCATCGCGCACCACGTACTGCTTGCCGTTCTTCCGCACCCACAGCACCGGGGCTTTGCCCTGCCGCAGGCGCTGGGCGGTGCGGATGTCGTCGCTGTGGCCCGCCATCGTCACGTCGTCGCCTTCGATCAGCACGTAGGCATCGCCGCCGCGCGTATCACTGATGCTGAAGGTGCCCCGCGTGCGGAGCGTGGGCGGCGGCGGCGGTGCCGGCGGCGCGATGGTCGGCGCTGCGGGGGGAGCGGGCGGGGCCGGAGGGGCCGGCATGTCGCGCGCGTCGGCGACCACGACGGCGCGGGGCGCGGCACGCGGCGACGGCGCCACGGTGGGCGTGGCCGGTGGCGCGGGCGCGACGACGATCGGCGCCACCGGTGCGGGGGGCGACGGAGGCGCGGCCGGCGTGCCGCTGGCGATCACGCGGTACGGCACTACACCCAACAGCACGATGCCAAGGGTCAGGGCCAGCGCGCTGGCGCGCAGGGGGGAAGCGGTGTGCTGCAGCATCAGCAGTCTCCTCTTGAGGATGCGGAACGTGGGGGACGCGCCGGCGAGTGCCGGTGTCGGGGTGTGGGAGACGCCCAGCTTCACCAGCAGGCGTCCGTAGTCGTGGGCGGCGTGCTGTTCGTCCTGCAGCACGGCGGCATCGCAGGCGACCTCGCGGGCGAAGGCGTATTCGCGCGCGGCCAGGTGCGCGACCGGATGGAAGAAGAACAGGTGCTGCGCCAGCGCCGGCATCCAGGCCCACCACAGGTCACGGCGCTGCAGGTGCGCGAGTTCGTGGTGCAGCGACATGTGCAGGTCGTTGTCGCTCATCGCGGCGATGCCGGTGGCCGGCAGCATCAGCACGGGGCGCCAGGGGCGGGCCAGCATCGGCGAATCGATCTCGTCGCTGACCATCAGTTCGGGCGCTGTCGCGATGTCGAGTCGGCCCACCAGCACGTCGTACACCGCGCGTACCCGGCGGTCGCGACACGGACGGGCGCGTGCGATCTGCCCATGCAGCCGCCAGGCGTGGCGCAGTGTGGTGGCCAGCATCACCGCGATGCCGGCGAGCCAGGCCGCAAGCAGCAGCACGCCGGTGTCGATCTGCGATGCCTGCGTCGTTGCCGTCGGCACGACCGTCATCGTGGCTCCGGCAGACGCCGAGGGTTCCGCCGTCATCGCCATCACCACGGGCGCGACGGCGGGCTCCGCCGGCAACAGCGGCAACCCCACCGGGGCGTGCCAGACCAGGCCCACCACCATCTGCGTGGCGACCAGCCACCACAGCCAGGCGCGCGTCCGCGCATCGAGGCGCGGCAGGTAGCGGCACAGCGCCCATACCAGCGCGGCGAGCACCAGCGACTGCAGGCCCACGGCAAGCACGCGCGACAGCAGGTCATCGGCCAGGGCGACGATGTCCATGTCAGCCCTCCTTCCGCTTCGATTGCAGGGTGGCGACCAGCGCTTCCAGTTCGGCCAGTTCGGTGTCGCTCACCTCGGTGCGCTGGGACATCCAGGCCACGAACGGCGACAGCGAGCCCTGCAGGGTCTTCTCGACGAAGCTGCCGACCGCGCCGCGCATGACGTCGTCGTGCTGGGCGACCGCGGCGTAGCGGTACACGCCGTCGACCTGGCGGCGGCGCAGGAAGGCCTTGGCGCGCAGGCGCTCCATCATCGTCAGGACCGTGGACCGCGCTAGGCCCCGTGCCTCGCCGAAGGCGGCGGCGACTTCGCCGACGCTGGCCTCGCCGTGCTCGGAGAGATGTTGCAGCAGCGCCAGTTCCTGGTCGCCGATCGACTTGCGGGCCTTGCCGGGCATGGGATCGCCTCATGACTACAGTTGTCGTCAACTTGCCTGTGACGACAACTGTAGTCAACCCTGCCGAAGGTCATTCCCCGCGCGCGGCCGACGAACGGTCGCGGCTCAAGAAACGGCCGGCCGGGCCGATCCTTGGGTGACCCCACCCTGCGCCCGCGTCGCCATGCTCATCATCGTCGGCTTCATCATCGTCACCCTGAGCGTGATCGGCGGCTACCTCGGCTCGCACGGCAAGCTCGGCGCCCTGTGGCAGCCCTTCGAGCTGGTCATCATCGGCGGCGCGGCACTGGGTGCCTTCATGGCCAGCAACCCGACCAAGGTGGTCAAGGGCACGATCTCGGCGACGCTGTCGGTGTTCAAGGGCGCGAAGTACAAGTCGTCCGACTACCTCGACGTGCTCACGCTGATCCACGAGATGCTCAACAAGGCGCGCCGCGACGGCTTCATGTCGCTGGAAGAGCACATCGAGAACCCGGCCAACAGTCCGCTGTTCCAGAAGTACCCCAAGATCCTCGCCGACCACCACCTGCTCGACTTCCTGACCGAGTGCCTGCGCCTGATGGTGGGCAGCAACATCGAACCGCACGAACTGGAACCGCTGCTCGAGCTGGAGCTGGAGAAGCACCACCATGAAGCGATGGCGCCGGCGCATGCGCTGCAGAAAGTCTCCGACGGCCTGCCGGGCTTCGGCATCGTGGCCGCGGTGCTCGGCATCATCGTGACGATGGGCTCGATCGGCGGCGACATCGCCGCGGTCGGCGCGCACGTCGCCGCCGCGCTGGTCGGTACCTTCCTCGGCATCCTGCTGGCGTACGGTTTCGTCTCGCCGCTGGCCGCCGCCATCGAGGCCCAGGTCGAACAGGACAGCCGCATGTACGAGTCGGTGAAGACCGCCCTGCTCGCCTGCCTGCGCGGCTACAACCCGGCCGTCGCGCTGGAATTCGCCCGCAAGACGCTGCCCTCCGACGTGCGCCCGCCATTCGCCGAGTTCGAGGCGCACCTGAAGGCCAACAAGTAAGCCTGCGGCGATGAGCGAGCAACGTCCCACCATCATCGTCCGCCGGGTCAAGAAGGTCGCCGGCGGCGGCCATCATGGCGGCTCGTGGAAGGTCGCCTACGCGGACTTCGTGACCGCGATGATGGCGTTCTTCCTGGTGATGTGGCTGATGGGCGCCACCACCAACAAGGAACGCGCGGCGATCTCGGAATATTTCCGCAATCCCAGCCCGCTGAGCGGCAAGAGCTTCTCGCCTGCCCCGGGTCCTGCCGGTCCCGGCGGCGCGAGTACGTCCATGATCAAGTTGGGCGGCACGATGGACCTGCCGAAGGGCGAAAGCGACAACCCGTTCGACAAGCCGCCGGGCGATGCGGACCAGGTGTCCGAAGAACAGCAGAAAGCGCAGGAGAAGCAGCGCCTGGAGACGCTGATGCAGGCGCTGGAGGAAGCCATCGGCAAGAGCCAGGCGCTGGAGCCGTTCAAGGACCAGCTGCTGCTCGACCTCACCCCGGAAGGCCTGCGCATCCAGATCGTCGACCAGCAGAACCGGCCGATGTTCGACCTGGGCGGCACGGTGCTGAAACCCTATACGCAGGCGATCCTGGGCGAGCTGGCCGGCTTCATCAACCAGGTGCCGAACCACATCAGCATCACCGGGCATACCGACGTCACCCAGTACTCGTCGAACCGCGGCTACACCAACTGGGAACTCAGCGCCGAGCGCGCCAACGCCGCGCGCCGCGCGCTGGTGGTGGGCGGCATGCACGAGGACAAGGTATCGCGCGTGGTCGGCCTGTCGTCGTCGGTCCTGTTCGACAAGGAACATCCGCAGAATCCGATCAACCGCCGCATCAGCATCGTGGTTATGACGAAAGCGGCGGAAGAAGCGCTGCAGGGCGAAGGCAAGCTGCTCGCCCCGGGCGCGCCCAAGCCCGATGCCGACACCGCCATGCCGGGCGCTCCCGCGCAGGCGACCGCCGCGTTGACGCCTGCGGCGGCGCAGGATTCCGCCATTCGCTGAGGCGCCTGCACGGCGGCGTCGCCACGCCGATGCCCGACCCGACTCAGTCCACCGCGATGTCGAAGTGCATCACGTCCTCGCGCGTGCCCAGCCTGGTATACAGCGCCACCGCCGGGTCGTCGCCGTAGTCCGCCTGCACGAACACCACCCATGCACCCTGCGCGGCGGCGATCCTTCGCAACTCGGCGATCAGCGCGGTCGCGATGCCGCGGCGGCGGTATGCGTCCGCCACGGCAAGGTCATAGAGGTAGACCTCGCTGCGTGCCTGCTCGAACTTGGGCAACACGTAGGCGGCCAGCCCGCCGACCACCGCATCGCCCTGCACCGCCGCCACCGCGATGAACGTGTCGCGCGCGAGAAGGCGGCCCAGGTAAGCGTCATCCGGCGGGGCAGCGGTGTAGGTCGGCATGTCGTCGAACTCACGGCCGAACATCCGCAGCATGCCCCGCATCAGCCCCAAGTCGGAGGGGCCCAGCGCGCGGATCGCGACCTCCGGCTCAGGCGCCGCCATCGGTGTCTCCCTGCGGCAGCGAAGCAGGCCGCGCCAGCGAGCGCACCAAGTCGTCCGGCACGGTGCGCACATGCAGGTCCTGCTGCGGGAAGGGGATCTCGATGCCCGCTGCGCCGAGTGCGGCGTGCAGCCGCATCATCAGGTCGCTGCGGATCGTGGACCAGTCGTCGTAGCGGCGACTCCATGCACGGATGGCGAAGTCCAGCGAACTGGCGCCGAAGCCGGTGAACAGCACGGCAGGCACGGGGTCGTCGGCGATGCCGGGCGTCGCGCGCGTGGTCTCCTGCAGCAGCTGCATCACCCGCGTCACGTCGCTGCCGTAGGCCACCCCCACGTCGACGTCGACGCGGCGGTTCTGGTCCATCAGCGTCCAGTTGGTCACCTTGTCGGACAGCAGCATGCCGTTCGGCACGATGACGTCGGCGCCTTCGAACGTGCGCACGGTGGTGGCGCGCATGCCGATGGCGCGCACGCGGCCGGCGGTACCGCTGATGTCGACCGCATCGCCGGGTTTCACCGGACGCTCGAACATCAGGATCAGGCCGGAGACGAAGTTCTTCACCACGTCCTGCAGGCCCAGGCCGATCCCCACCCCGAGTGCGCCGAACATGAAGGCCAGTTGCCCGATCTTGAAGCCCGCGGCGGACAGCGCGGCCAGCAATCCCAGCAACAGCAGCACGTAGTAGCTGAGCGAGGCGATGCTGTTGTCCACGCCGCGCGGCAGCGACATGCGCGGCAGGACTTCTTCGCGCAGCAGCGCGCGCAGCGTGCGCGCCACCCAGACCGCCAGCACCACGCCGATGCAGAACACCAGCACGTGGCCCAGGCTGAGCGAGAGTTCGCCGTACTCGAAGCGGTGCGTGACGATGGCCCTGGCGACGTCGTACACCGGCCGGAAGATGCGGAAGCGGATCATCGTGTAGACGATCCAGCCGATCACCGCCGCGACGCGCGCCCACCGCGCGAGCGTGTCGAGCAGGCGGCCGCCATGCCGGCGCATCAACCACAGCCGACGCACTTCGGGGCGCGCGCCCAGCCGGCGCAACAAGGCTTCCAGCACCGTCACCGCCGCATACAGGACCAGCGCGAAGTAGCCGCTCTCGATGATGCCGGCCGTCAGCATTTCCGCCAGCGACACGTTGCCCACGACGTTCGCGACGATCGCCGTCGACAGGATCGCGACGCCGCCCCAGGCCAGGCCGTGGACCAGCTGTCCGGCACGACCGGCCACGCCGGCGTAGCGCTCGCCGCGCGAACGCCACAGCAGCCAGCCGGTGGCCGCGAGCGCCAGCAGGGAGAGCACCAGATAGTACAGCCGGTACAGGTAATCGCTGGCCATCAGCAAGACAGCCAAATGCTGCAGCAGGTAGAACGCGGTCGCCAGGTAGGGCCACGGTCCCAGCAGGCGACGGCCTTGCTGCGGCATCAGCCGCAACACCGGCACCAGCGCGACCAGCATCGCCAGCTGGTGCAGGAACAGCGGCGCGTTCGGTTCGAACACCAGCACGCCGATCATGGACAGCAGCAACCAGGTGGAGAACGGACGTCCCACCACGCGCGACTCCGCATCCGTCGCCAGCGCCGCTGTCGGATCCAGGCGGCGGCGCCGATGCCGCCACGCGATCCACAGCAGCGCCGGCAGCAACATCAACTGCAGCAGATGCAGCAACCGCTGGTTGCCGACATCCGCCGCGGTGTACTGGGCGACGAAGCTGTTCTCCTGCTGGACCTCACGCTTCAGGCTGTCGGCCACGTCCTGCCGCAGGACCGTGCGGTCCTGCACCTGCCACAAGGGCGACGCATCCAGGCGGAACAGGCGCCGGTCGGCGTAGGCGATGGCATCGTCCACCGCCTGCTGGCCGGCCTGGATGCGTGCGGCGAGCAGGTTGGCGCGTTGCCCCAGCCGGATCTGCCCCGCCAGCGGCGTGGACAGCGCCTGCTCGGCCGCCTGCAGCCGCGCGGACACGCCTTCCACGCGCGAGCGCAGCGCATCCGGCGTGCCGTCCGCGGCCATGCCCTGCCGGGTGAGTTCCCAGTCGGCGCGGCGCAGCGCCAGTTCCGCCGCATCCTGCGCATACGGTGCCACCGATGCCTGCATGTCACCGCGCCAGCGCGCGTACTGGCGCGCATCGAACTTCCAGTGGCGCTCCATGCTTTCCAGCCGCAGCACGGGCAGCGTGCGCAGTTCCCCGTAGGCGAACAGGCCGTTCTTCTCCGCCACCGACTTCTCGATGGTCGTCAGCCGCGGCACAAGTCGGCCGAGCGGATCGGCGCGCGCCGCGCGCAGCGACACTTCCTCCGCGTAGCGCTCGTCGGCATCGGCGCGACCGGGGATGTCGGCCAGCGCGATCGCTTCGGGCGCCTTCGGCTTGGAAGGCGACAGCAGCGTGGTGACGTCCTGCGCCTTCGCGGCATTCGCCACCGACAGCACCAGGCAGGCAAGGCAGGCGAGCAGCACGCGCATGACGGACGATCCCGGAACGGAGGCGACGATGCGAGTCTAGCGTGCGCGCCGTCGCGCGGTCGCGGTCAGAATGCGTCGCTGCCCGGCCGGATCTCCACGCCCATCACCGCGGCCAGCTGCTGCATGCCGTCGTCGTCGCGACGCAGCGCGATCCATCCGGCGTAGGCGTCGCCCCCCGTGTTCCAGTTCCACAGCGTGTAGCCATGCTCGCGCAGGCGGTCGTAGGCCGTGGACATCAAGGCGGGAACGTCGGTCCCGTCGAGGAAATCCTCGTCGCTGGTATCG
Source organism: Pseudoxanthomonas sp. (assembly GCF_002863005.1). Taxonomy (GTDB): domain Bacteria; phylum Pseudomonadota; class Gammaproteobacteria; order Xanthomonadales; family Xanthomonadaceae; genus Pseudoxanthomonas_A. Next base: position 96,320 of record NZ_PKDG01000013.1, on the reverse strand, counting down.
CCCCCCCAGTCGATCTCGACGGCATAGCGCGCGGCCAGCTGGTTGACGCAGTCGATGAAGGACTCTGTGTCCTTCCAGTCCACGTAGAAGCCCGACGTCCAGTCGATGGCGTCCTTCAGCGTCCACAGCACCTGGTCCGGCTCGACGCCGTCTTCGCTGCTCGCGTCGCGATAGGCCGCGAACTGCCGCAGTGCGGTTTCTTCATCGCCGGGATTGATCAGCACCAGCAGGTTCCAGACCAGTGCCTCGGTGTCGTCCAGATCCATGTCGTCTTCGTCGTCGAAGGCATGGCGGAAGTTGTCGTCGGGATCGAATTCGTGGTCGGGCTGGGTCATGGGGCGTCTTCGTGTGGGTGCATGACGTCGCGCTGCGCGGCGCGGGCGATGTCAAGGTTGGCTGAATATTAAGGCCACGTGATGCATCCGCGCGTGAGGCCGTGGCGTACATGAGTCCGCAAGCGCAACAACCACACCCTCATCCACCCAGGAGATACCCATGAACCGTACCGTCCTTTCCGTCGCCCTGCTCGCCGCCTTCACCGCTGCTGCGTGCTCGCCGAAGACCGCCGAAGCCGAAGCCGACGCCGGCGCCGCCCCGATGCCGGTGGCCGAAGCCAGCGATCCGGCACCCGCCGATGCCGCCGCACCGGCCGTCGAGCAGAAGGACGTGGTGGATACCGCCATCGGTTCGCCGGACCACACCACGCTGGTCAGTGCGGTGCAGGCCGCGGGCCTGGTCGATACGCTGAAGGGCGCAGGCCCGTTCACGGTGTTCGCACCCACCAACGCCGCCTTCGAAGCGCTGCCCGCCGGCACCGTCGACACGCTGCTGAAGCCGGAGAGCAAGGCCGACCTGACCGCCGTGCTGACCTACCACGTGGTGCCCGGCATGGTGGACGCCGCCACGCTGACGCAGCAGATCCAGGCCAGCGGTGGTACCGCCACGTTGAAGACCGTGCAGGGCGGTGAACTGAAGGCGCAGGTAGTCGATGGCGGCGTCACCCTGACCGATGCCAAGGGCAACACCGTCAAGGTCACCACCGCCGACCTGAAGGCCAGCAACGGCGTGATCCACGTGGTCGACAAGGTGCTGATGCCGTAATTCCTCGACGGCAGCACACGCCGGGGCGGTCGTGGTGGGCCGCCCCGGCGTTCTTTTGTCTCCACCACCGCGAAGGTCTATCGTGGCGCCGCCGGCCCGCATGCCGGCGCCCGCGGGAGGCCGTGCCATGTTCAACCCACGTCCCTCGGTGACGCAGGTTCCGCTGGGGCAGGGTCGCATCTGCGTCGTCCTCGACGACGCCCTGCTGTCGCCGGAACGCCTGCCCGCCTTTGCGGACGCCTACCGGGAAGACTTCCACCCCGCTTCGCCCGACGTGTTTCCGGGTCTCCGGCTGCGCATGCCGGACGACTTCACCGCCTTGCTTCATGACGTAATGCGCGACCATGCCCGCCACACGCTCGGCGTGCGACGCATCCTGCGCAGCACCAGCCGCCTTTCGCTGTTGACCCTGGCAGGCGACGCATTGCCGCCGTCGCACTGGCTGCCGCGTCGCGAGCGTTCGCCCGAACCCGACCAGCGCCTCGTCGCCGCAGAACTGTTCCTGTTCCGGGACGCCACGCTGGGCGGGACGCATTTCTTCCTGCCCCTCGTGTCGCCGCAGCAGGTGGCGGAGATCGAACACGACGCCGATGCCCTGTCGCCGGACGCGTTCTCCCGACGCCATGGCGTGGCAGCGGGCTATCCGCACGCGTCCACGATCGCCTGCTTCGCGCACGCGGTCACGGTACCGGCACGCTGGAACCGCCTGGTGATGCACGATGCCGACGTATTCCGCGCCCCTGCGGTGCCGCATGGCGTCCGGCTGGACACCGCTCCGCGCCGCGGGCGGCTGACGCTGCAGGCCACGCTTGTCTGCAGCCGCAACCGCGTGGCCTGGTGAGGCGGGCGCTTCGGTTATCCTTGCGCCCCCGACGACCACGCGACGCCTTCCATGTCCGACACGCCTCCCGACCACCTGGCTTCCGACCCGCGCAGCCCCTTCTACAACGCCGAGGCGATGGACCGCGGCGTCGGCATCCGCTTCAACGGCGTGGAGCGCGACAACGTGGAGGAGTACTGCATCAGCGAAGGCTGGGTCCGCGTGCCGGTCGGCAAGTCGAAGGACCGCCGCGGCAACCCGATGACGATGAAGGTCAAGGGCACCGTGGAAGCGTGGTATCGATCGCCTGCGGGCGAGTGATCCGGGCGCTGCCCGCGCCTGAACGGCCCTGTCATGCCCGCGTGGCACAATCCCGGCCTGCACGGCACGCCGGGAGGGCGCATGAAGTTCCTGTTGATGATCTACACGGATGACCAGCTGCTGGATGCGCTGCCCGAGGGCGCGTTCGACCGCATGATGCACGGCTGCATCACCCACGCCGACGAACTGAAGGCCGAGGGTACGTTGATCGACTCCCAGCAGCTCGAGCATGGCAGCACCGCGCGTACCGTGCGCGTGCGCAACGGCAAGACGCACGTCGTCGACGGCCCCTTCGCCGAAACGAAGGAGATCCTCGGCGGCTACAACCTGATCGAGGCCGACAGCCTGGACGAGGCGGTACGCATCGCGCAGGAATTCCCGTGGATCGGCACCGGCAGCATCGAGGTGCGGCCGGTGCGCGATTTCGAGGCGGTACGCAGGCGCGTCGGCGCCTGATCCCCGGCTACTTCGCTTTCGCGCCGCCCAGGTGGCGCGACAGGAAGTCCAGCAACCTGGTGTAGTAGGTGCGTCGGTTGGCTTCGGCATAGAAGCCGTGGCCTTCGGTGCGCACGTACAGCGTCTCCACCGGCACGCCCACGGCCTTCAGCGCCTTCTCCATGCGCTCTGTGTGCGCCTGCGGTGCGATCTCGTCCTTCCCGCCCGCCGCCAGGAACACCGGTACCCTGATCTTCGCTGCCAGCGAAGTGGGCGAAATGTCGGCCAGCGCGGTGCGATCGTCACCCACCCAGTCGTTCATGTAGTTGCCGACCCATTTGGCATTGCGCGATTTCTGCCGGTGCATCAGCTCCAGGTCGTACACGCCGACATAGCCGGCCGCGCAGCGGTACATCGCCGGCTCCTTGGCCACGCCCATCAGGGCCGCATAGCCGCCATAGCTCGCCCCATACAGGCAGATCCGCTGCGGGTCCGCGATCTTCTGCTCGATCGCCCAGCGCGTTGCGTCGGTCAGGTCGTCCTGCATCGCGCCGCCCCACTCGCGCGCACCGGCCTGCATGTGCGCGCGCCCGTAATTGCCCGAGCCGCGGAAATTGAGGCGTAGCACCGCGTACCCGGCGCGCGCCAGCATCTGCGCCTCGTCGTCGATCTCCCAGCGGTCGAAGATGCCGATCGGCCCCCCATGCGGCATCACCACCAGCGGCAGCGGCCCCTGGCTACCGCGCGGACGCGTCAGGTAACCATGCAGCGGAAGACTGTCCCGCGCTTTCAACGCCACTGATTCGCTGGGCGACAACGTCGCTGGATCCAACCATTTGCGCCTGCTGAAGATCAGATCGGCAGCATTGGTCTGCGTGTCGAACAGATAGAAATCGCCGGGACTGGTGTCGTTCCAGATATGGACGATCTTCAGCTTGCCGTCGCGCGTGCCGGAGGTGATCAGGATCGAATGTCCCGGAAACGATCGCTCCAGCTTGCGATACAGGCGCGCAGTCTCCGATTTTTCGTCGAAGAACACCGTGCGGAGCCGGTCGTGCATGAAGAAGCTGCCCACGGGCGTGCGCCCGCCCGGTGCGCGGATGATCCGGTAGGGATCCACCACTGCATCGCGCAGCACCTGCGTGCGCTCGCCTGTCTCCGTATCCAGGGCCACGATCGCGTCCGGCCCTTCGCGCTGCTCGACCTGCAGGTAGGCCGTGCGGCCATCGGGCGCGAAACCCAGCGGCACCTCGACACGCCGCGTCGCGTTCTCGTCGTTGACCAGCGCCCACGGGGTACCGCCACTGGGGCGGTGATAAAGCTTGCTGGCGTTGTCTTCGCCGGCCCCGAGCGCGAAGCGGACCTCGCCCGTCGCATCGACGACGAAGTCGGCACGACGCACCGGGGCGGTGGCGAGCGTGTCCAGGCTGCCGTTGTAGGCATCCAGGCTCATCAACCGCGTGTTCGGCATGGACGTGTCGAGCGCGTACATGCTGATCAGCACCTTGCGCGGATCATTCGGCATCGGATCGACCAGCTCGGCCGCGCGCGGCTGGACCTCGTTTCCGTCCAGGCCATAGCGCGCAAAGATCTGCCGACGCACGGAGCCGTCCACGTTCGTCGCATACAGCTCGCCGGTGGCGTAGGGCTGGTCGCGCGAACCGTACTTCTTCGCCACCGACACGACGACGCGCTCGTCGCTCACCCACCAGACGTCGTCGATCACGCTGTCCGCGCCGGCGCTGATCTTGGCAGTGATCTGACGGTCGCTGCGCCGCTGCACCGCGAGGATGGTCTGGTCCTCCAGCGGCACCGTCAGCGCGTAGTACTCGCCGGTGGGCGAGATCTTCAGGGTTTCCAGCACGTCCTGCTTAAGGAACGGCTCCAGGTCCACCTGCGCGTGCGCCCATGGCGCAAACAGGCATCCCAGCAGGATACCCACACTCCTTGCTCTCCACCCCATGGATGCCTCCCGTGGCATCGTTTTCCCCGGACGGATTAGACCGCAGGGCGACAGGAAGCGACAAGCATGTCTCAGCGCGCTAGCGCGGCAGGCTCGCGCTGTGGTTCTGCCGGCGCAGTCAGGGTGGGCGGCAACTCGTGCAAGCGCTGCTGCCCAGACCGCAACCACGCCTGTCCCGTCTCTCCGTGCAACTGCTCGCGCGCTAGGCGTTCGATCGCTCCGCCATCGCCCCGTCGTGCGGCGTCGAGCAGTTGCTCGACCATGCGGCCGTCACGGACGGGTTCCGCGGGTACCGCGCCGATGGCGACCGGCCGCCACGCCAGCGTCGAGGCCATCGCCTCGTTGCGCGGTTGCGCGTCCAGGCAGTCGATCCTGCACAGCGACGCCGGCGCGAGTTCTTCCTGCATCCCGCGAACGCCGGCCCTGTCGTAGATCGAGGTGCGATAGAAGAACTGGTGCTCCTCGGACCGATGGATGACGTTGCGCGCGGGATCCATCGGTTCCTCGCGCTTGGCCAGGTAGGGCCTGTCGCTCAGCGCATTGAGGTAGTCGATCATCAGGTTGCCGCTGCGGACGCCGATGCCGTCCTGGGTGTACCCGCCGCCGATGTCGCTGTGCGCGCCCGCGACGGTGACATTGAGGAAGCGCCCCCCGTCGGTCACGCCCGGGTCCATCACGCGCGTGGACTGGAACAGGTTGCGCCGCTCGTCGTCGGCGGTGATCTGGAAGCCCGACACCACAGAGGGCGGCAGGCGGCGGTCGTGGTCGCGCGGCTCGCCCGTACCGACCGGATCGAACAGGCCGACGGCCTGGATGACGGTGCCGGGTTCGCGCAGATTGGGGCGGGTCGGCTCCAGCCTTTCGATGCGGCCGTTGCGGTCGCGCACGACGTCCATGCCTCTCGGATCCTGGATACCCCGCTCCTCTACCAGGCGCGTGAAGCCCGCCGCCTGCTCGGCACCACGGCTGAATCCGATGGCGGCAATGCGGATGTCGGCGTCGGGATTGTCGCGCAACCACGCCGAGGCCTGCTGGATGAACTGGAAATACATTTCCTCCATGCGGGGTTCGTAGGTACCGCCGGTGGCCTGGTCGATGACACCGCCCAGTCCACCCTGCGTACCCGGACCTTCGACGTACCCAAAGCCGACCGTCGGGTCCTTCGACTGCTCGAGCTGTTTCGCGATGCGCGCCACGTTGGTGTGGTTCTCCGGCGCATCCTTGTGCATGCTGTTGCCGGTGCCGTCGAAGGCAGCGACGAACAGCCGGTGATCCGGCGCATCGGCGTCGCGGAGCAACGGCGCCGAGAAGCTCGCGAGTTGCCTGCTGGCGTCCGGGAATGTCGCCAGATCCGATGCCGTCGCCGGTACCGTGCTTACACCATCGGGATGCCGTTCGCCGCCCATGCTCCACTCCCTGGAGATGCGTCAGTAGGTTCTCGTCCAGGCCAGGACAAGATCGTCGCGGAAGCCGCTGTACTTGTTGCCCGGCACCTGCAGTGTCTTCGTCGGCACGAAAGCGCGCATGTAGACATTGATGGTGCGATCGTTCACTTCGAGGATGATGTCCGGATCACCCAGGTCTCCATGGATCTCCTCGCGCGGCACGTTGTGCAACACGATGCGGTCCTTGAAGATCTCGCCGATATCGACCTCGGCCTCATGCGGCACGCCGTCCTTGGAGCGCCATTGCACTTTCGCTGGTGCCGGAAAGTTGCGCCGGGCGATGTGCCCAGCGCTGAGGAGCTTCTCGTGACTCGCACGATACGAAGAGATGGGAGGGCTCACCTCGTCGTCACGGTCGACGCCGTGGACGAAACCGCTGTACACGATCTTGCACCCGATGGTATCGAAGCAGTGCGCGCCGAAGTTGTGCTGGAAAAACTTCAACGGCCATGCCGACGCAGCCGTGTCGCCGGCCTTCCTTCCCTCAAGACCTGATTCCTGCGTCATGGCCATGCCCTGGCATCCTGCGGTTGAGACGATCATCGCCGATATCAGCGCCAGCGATCGCGCGTGGCGCGAAGAACGTCCGGGGAGTGTCGGCTTCCTGCCCTGCATTCATGCACCTCTCGCCTCATGCGTCGCTTCATCATTTACGACAGATGCACGACGCATGCAAGCTTTCGCAGCCGGTTCCGGGCGTCTGGCCGCCTACATTCATGTACATCAATCCGCCGGCATGGCGCCTTCGTCCATGTGCACGATCTCCCACAGGTGGCCATCGGGATCCTGGAAGCTGCGTTGGTACATGAAGCCGTAATCCTTGGCTTCCATCGGTTCGGTGCCGCCGGCGGCGAGGGCCTTGCCGACCATGGCGTCGACGGCCGCACGGCTGTCGGCGGACAGGCAGAGGATCACTTCCGTATGCGTGCGCGCGTCGCAGATCGCCTTGCGCGTGAAGCCCTGGAAGAACGGCTCCACCAGCAGCATGACGTAGATGGTGTCGCTGATGACGACGCAGGCCGCGTTCTCGTCGGTGAATTGCGGATTGGTCGCATGACCTAGCGCGGCGAAGAAGGCCTTGGACTTATCCAGGTCGCGGACCGGCAGGTTGACGAAGATCTGGGTGCTCATGAAGGTCCACTCACGGTTGATGGTCTGGCGAGATCTGCGCGGCGAGCCGTGCTTCCTGCTCGCGCAGCTCCGGCGTCAGCGCATCGCCGAAATCGTCGGCGTCGAAAACCGGCCGCAGTTCGATCTCCGCGCCGCCATCGAACGGCGCGCGCTTGATCCACTCGATGGCTTCGTCGAGGCTGCGGACCTGCCAAAGCCAGAAGCCGGCGACCAGTTCCTTCGTTTCGCCGAAGGGTCCGTCGACGACCGTGCGCTGCCTGCCGTCGAAGCGCACGCGCACACCCCGCGAGCTGGGATGCAATCCCTCGCCGGCCAGCATGATGCCGGCCTTGACCAGCGCCTCGTTGAACCTGCCCATCTCCGTGAGCAATTCGGTATCCGGCATCCGGCCGGCTTCCGAATCGGCACTGGCCTTCACGATGACCATGACGCGCATTGCACCCTCCCGATCGTGCGGACCGGACACTCCGGCCGCTTTCAGGAGAACGACGAACCGCGAGGGCGCGGATCGACACGACGCTCCGGAACATTCGCGGGCGCGGTTTCCCGCTACGGGAGCCGCAACTTCAGGTCGCGGCGACCCTGTGCCTCGTTGCCGCTGTAGTCGCGGGCGGTGATCCTGAGCGTGTAGTCGCCGGGCGGGAGTTCGCCGGCCCGCCATGCGCCTTCGGCCCAATGGCCGTCGCGGACGGTATTGGTGACGCTGTACCGGAACCGGGTGACCGCACTGCCATGCACGGTGATGCCGCTTCCCGGTGCGTACGCCACCTGCACCGCATCGTCGGACGGCAACCGGAGGAAATCGAGCGTCATGCGCGGCGCTTCGAACCCCGCGACGGGCCTGCCGTCGTCGTGCAGCAGTTGGTAGCCCAAGGCATGCACGCCGAGGCGACGGCGCGGCAGGTTGCGGTCCACCTGGTCCCAGGCATCCACGACGATGCGCACGCCCTGCAGGTCCCGCGGCACCAGCACGCGTCCGTCCTCGCGCTGGTCGATCGGCTGGTCCAGCGTGTCGAACAGCGCAACGTCGTCGATGCGCGGCGGATAGGTGTCGGTGAACCCGGTGAAGCCGAGCGCGATCGCGTTGCGCTCGTAGCCCGAAGGGCCGATCGACAGGTGCACGTGCGCCATGCGGTTGACCGTGCCCAGCGGGTCGCCCGCGGCGAAGCGCGTGCCGCGCCGCACGCGGATGCGGCTGGGCTCGCCACTGAGGTCGTGGAGCAGCTGGAAGCGCGCCGGATCCAGCAGCTCTCCGCGCGGCGTGCGGCCGACGCGCATGTGGATGTAGTCGAGCGGGCCAAGACCGAGTCCTTCGCTCAGGCCATCGAAGTTCCAGGCGGCGGATGGACTGCTGACCTTGCCGTCGGCGATGGCGAGCACGGTGGCGCCGACGTCGCCGCGGATGTCGAGACCGCCGTGCAGGTGGTGGCGACTTTCCCCGCTGTAGTCGCCCCGGACTTCGCCGAGCGTGCCGACCACCTCATGCCACTGGTCCTGCGGCTGCAGGGGCCAGCGACCTGCGGTGACGGGCAGTGGATCCTCCGCCGACGGACCGACGGTCGCGGGGGCAGGCGCGACGCCGGCCGCCAGCGGCGCGATGCGATGCACCCGATGGGCACCCGCATCGGTGATGTGCACATCGCCACGCGCATCCACCGCCAGCCCCGCCGTGCGTGACAGCCGCTGCCCCGGCAGATGGCCGGCCAACACGTGCCAACGTCCATCGCGCATCACCTGCATCACCCGACCGGTGAACAGTTCGCCGACATACAGATGGCCATCGTGCGTGAGCGCCAGCGACAACGGCCTGCGCGGGCCTGCCTGCGTCGGCAGGTCCGGCTGCAGCGGCAAGGTGCTGACCCCGCCCTGCGGCCCGATCCTGCGGATGGCGTCGTTGCGCAGGTCCGCGACCCACGCAACGCCGGTGGCATCCACGGCGATGCCGGTCGGCGTGTCGAAGCGCGCTTCGCCGCCGGTGCCATCCACGAAACCGGGCGCATCGCCGCCGGCGAGCGTGGTGACCACGCCGTCCCGGGAGATCAGGCGGATGCGGTCGTTGTAGGTGTCGGCGACATAGACGCGACCGCTGCCATCCACCGCGACCCCGATGGGTCCGTTGAATTGCGCCTGCATCGCCGCGCCGTCGCGGAAGCCCGGCTCGCCCGTGCCGGCCACCGTCGTCACCACGCCCTGCGGCGTGACCTTGCGGATGGCGTGGTTGCCGGTATCGGCCACGTAGAGATTGCCCTGCGCATCGCGCGCCAGCGCCGACGGCGTATGGAAGGCTGCCACGGTGCCGGCGCCGTCGATGAACCCCTCGCGCCCCCCGGCCAGCGTCGCCACGCTGCCATCGCGCGCGATGCGGCGGATGCGGTTGTTATCGCCGGCATCGGCGACGTAGCGCGTGCCGTCTTCCATCACGACGATGCCCCAGGGGTCGTCGAAGCGCGCGTTCGCGCCCAGCCCGTCGCTCGCGCCACGCACGCCGTCACCGGCCGCCAGCGACAACTGGCCGGTCCAGCCGAACGGCGTGACCGGCGGGCCGGCCTCGGGGACGGGAACGGGAAAACGCGGCGTGACCAGGAAGGTCGCGGCCAGCGCGATGGCGGTCGACAGCACCACCACCCACAGCCAGGCGGTACGGCTCATTGCATCAGTGGGGCGAAGAACGGAGCCGCATCATGGAGATTCGCCCCTCGCTTGGGAAGCTCGCCGGGAATCAGAGTCCGCTGGCCGTGACCTGGCAGGGCACGGTGAAGGTCACGGTGCCGCCCGATGGCAAAGTCGGCACGGCCACGCCGCCACTGACCAGCGTCAGCAACGCCGCCGCCCCCGGACACGCCGCGCCACCGCTGGCGACGCAGCTGATCGGGCTGCCGGATACCGGACAGCTCAGGCCTGCGCCCGGCGTATCGCTGACCACCGCGCCATCGGCCGCGGTGGGACCCGCGTTCGACACGACCACGGTGAAGTTGGTCACCTGTCCGCTGGTGGCGGTGGCGGACGCGCTCGACTTCACCACCGACACATCCGTCACGCGCGCCCGGTTGGTGATCGTGCAGACGATGGCCTGGCCCGCGTGCGCGGCGGTCAGCGTCAACGTGTTGCCGCTGAGGTTGCCACCCGAGCAGGTCCAGGCACTGGCGGTATACGTGCGTGCGTTGCCGGCCGCCAGGGTTTCGGCCAGCGTGATGACGTTGCCCGGCACGACCTGCACGGCGGAGCCGGTGTCGGTCTCGGCAGCGCTGTTCGCGGTGGAGGCCAGCGATGCGGCATTGGCGCCGCCGGTCGCGGACAGCGTCGCGGTGTCGTTGATCGCGGCGTCGATCCACGTCTTGGCCAACGCGAGCGTCGCGGTCGCACTGTTGGTCAGCGTGCAGGTGAGGGTCTGGTTGGCGCGGTAGTCGCCCGCGGCGATCGTGACCTGGCGCGCGGCCGTGTTGACGGTCGCGGTGACGGCGGCGTTGTTCTGGTCCGTACAGGTGGCGCCCGTCAGCGCGTAGCCCGTCGGGACCGTGGTCTCGGTCAGCGTGATCGCGCCGGCGTGGTTCGTCACCGGGTACGTCGTGGACGACACGGGCGTGTTCTGCGCGGTCGTCACCAGGTTGAACGCCTGCGCCAGTGCGTTGCTGGCGGTGATGCCGAAGGTGCCGGTACCGCCGACCGATTGCTTTCGCACGATGACGTTGCTGCCCTGGAAGCTCCAGCGCAGTTCCACTTCGTCGCCGCCCGCCGGGCCGACCTGGGTGGTGGTGAAGGTCAGGCTGGTGATGCCGGTGCCGTTGAAGCGCACTGAACCGCAGGCGGTACCGCTGGCGACGGTGGCCGCGTTGCCCGAAAGACACTCGGCATTCGCGGTGCCGGAGAAGGCCGTGCCGGTCGAACGCACGAACGTGCTGCCGGATACCTGGAACTGCGTATTGCCGCTGAGCCGCGTCAGCGACACCGCACCGCCCTGGGCCACCGAATTGCTGAGCGTCCAGCGCGAACTGTTCGGATCGTTGCCCAGTGCGCCGCCGAGGCGATCGACATGCAGCACCGGGTTGTCCACCGGCTTGCTGAAGGTGATCGTGTAGGTGCGGCTGGCCGTTTCGTGCAGCAGCGTCAGCGAGCGGCCACCGGCGACCGTCTCGCCGTAGGGATCGCTCCAGCGGCTCGCATTGGTGGTGTTGAACGTCCCGTTGGCATAGGCCTGGTCGGACGTGCCGGTCCAGGTCACGGTGATGCCGTCGAGGGTGGTGGTCGCCGAGGTCGCGCCGTTGAGCGTCCACACCCCGGTGATCAACGCCAGCGCCGAGCCGGCCGCGAGCAGCATGGCCAGCAGCAGTCCGGCCTGGAGGGCACGGCGCAGCCCGCGGCGCGACGTCGCGGCATCGGAACAAGAACGGGAAGACGGACGGACGGAACGCGCGCCCTGCGGGCGCAGCACATCACTGGCGCGGTACGACATCGATGGACGGATCCCCTGACGCTTCTGTGGAAGAGGCGTTCCCCGGGTTCGTCCGACTCACCGACTTTCCCGCCTGCCCCTGCTGGCACGCCGACCCAAGACGCCGTCCAGGCAAGGAGGGGCGGACTGCAAATGTGATCCGTATCTTAGCTTACGGAATTCACATTTGCGATCCACGTCACACTGTTCCGGAATGGCGGGCCCTCCCCGGACAGGCCGGTGGCCACGGCGACATCCCGCCGTTGCAGCCCGTCCGGCCGGATCAGCCGGTCTCCCGGGGTTTGAACGGGGAATCCAGGACCACCGGACGCTGCGGGTCCGTGCCGCCGGCGGAGGCGGCCCTGCACTCGGGCGACTGCGCAGCCTGTTCCTTTTCCGCCCGCTCCGCGCGCCGCATGCCCATGCCGCCGCCCATGGCGAAATCCACCGGGATCGCCAGCTGGGTGGCGATCGGTACCCCATCGACCTGCTCGGGCACGTACCGCATCGCGGCCACCCAGTCGCGCAACGTTTTCTCGAACGGCTTCAGCGAGCCCTCCAACGGATCGATGCTGCCAACCGTCGCGGTACCGTCCTGGCCGACATTGATCACCACGCGAAACCTACCTTCGCGTGCCATGCGTGCCGCATCCACCGGATAGCGCGGCGGTGCTGCAAAAAGAGCGCCCTGCGCGAGAGCCGGGCCATTGGAACGGTAGTCCAGCGCCATGCGCATGCCGCCATCGGGCAGCGGCACGGCACAGGCATCCATGAAGACATGGGTCACGCCGGCCTTGGCGACACCGCCCACCTGCGCCGGCTCGAAACGCCATCGCAGCACGCGCTCCTCGATGACGCCACGCACCACGGCCGGCAGCTTCTCGTTCGCCTGCACCTGCTGCGGCACGCCCTGTTCGTCCAGGACGACGCGCGCATTGGCGTAGAACCTGACCGGCTCCGCTGCCTTCTCGCCGGCCGTCAGCGTGAACGACACGGCCAGCAACCCCACTGCGACACTGCCTTTCATATCCCTGCCCCTTCCCCGTCGAGGGAAGGAGCATAGCTCCATCGCGGCTCAACGCGCGGGCAGCGCGTCTTCCTTGTAGATCGCCACGTGCGGCACGCCGTCCGCCCCGATCCAGCCGCGGTACATGCCTTCGGTATTGAAGGGGAACGCCATGCTGCCGTCGGCGCCCAGCGCGATGGCGCCGCCGTCGCCGCCGGCTTTCGGAATGTCGCGGTTGATCACGCCCTCGGCGGCGCGTGCGATGCCGTAGCCCGCCAGGCGTACGCGCGCGCAGACCTCGTGCGCGGCGGATGCGCGGATGTAGTACTCGCCCCAACCGGTACCGGAGAACGCACAACGGTCATCGGCCCAGGTACCGGCGCCGATGATCGGCGAGTCGCCCACGCGGCCGTAGCGCTTGTTGGTCATGCCGCCGGTCGACGTACCCGCCGCCAGCTGTCCCTTCGCATCGAGCGCCAGCGCACCGACCGTGCCGAAGTAGGCCTTGCCAGGCAGCTCCAGCGGCGTGTTGCTCGCCTGCGCCTGCTTCTCTTCCTTCAGCGCATCCTGCAGCTGCTGCCAGCGCTTCTCGGTACGGAAGTACGACGGATCGACCAGGGTGACGCCCTGCTCCTTCGCGAACGCTTCGGCGCCGCCGCCGACCATCATCACGTGCCGGGATTTCTCCATCACCGCGCGTGCCAGGGTGATCGGATTCTTCACGCGATGCACGCCCGCGACCGCGCCGGCCTTGCCGGTGGCGCCGTCCATGATCGAGGAATCCAGTTCGTTCTTTCCGTCGTGCGTGAACACCGCGCCGCGGCCCGCGTTGAACTGCGGCGCATCCTCCAGCACGGTGATCGCCGCGGTCACGGCATCGAGCGCGGGCTTGCCGGCCTTCAGCTGCGCGTGGCCGGCGCGCAGCGCAGCTTCCAGCGCCTTGCGTGCGGCATCCTCGTCCGCTGGCGTCATGCCGGCGCGCTCGACGCCCGCACCGCCGTGGATCACCAGCAGCGGCGAATCCAGCGCCGCCAGCACGCCGTTGCGCACCGCGTAACGGCGCTCGGCGGCAGGCTTGTCGACGCGCCCACTCGGCAGGTGCAGCACGGAATCGACGCCGGCGATGACGGTGTCGACACGCTCGAGGTTCATCGGTTCGTCTTCGACCTGCTTCTGTGCGAACCCGCCCTTCACCACCGTCGCGCCCGCACCGGGCGCCGTTGCGTACACGCGCGCCGTCCCGTCGCCTTCCACGGCGACCGCGGCATCTTCATCCACGCCCAGCCCCAGGAGCGGGCGACCCGCCATCGACTCGGCCTTGGCGACGAACGCGATCAGCCGGCCCAGCCGGTTGCGTTCGCTGAAGTGCGTGTCGGTGAGCACGCCCTTCAGCAGCGCCAGTTGCAGGAAGCCCGTCTCGATCGTGTTGTCCGGGCCGAGCGGATCGGCCAGCGCACGCGGACTGATCTGGCTGCCGCCGTCCATCGCGCCGTACAGGTATTCGCCCTGCATCGCCAGGCCGGCACTGGTGCCGCCCAGCGGCTTGCCGGCGCGCACGTGCGCATCCAGCGCCTCGCCTACCGGCGTGCCGCGCCAGTAGCGCACGTAGCGCGACTGGTCGCCGCCGGCCAGGAAGATGCCGTCGGCGCGCTTCAGGCTGCGCAGTACGGCCGGATCGCTCGCGCTTTCGCGGTCGCTGAAGACCCAGGTTTCCACCGAGGCGATGCCGCCGACCTCGTTGAAGAACTCCTCGCCGATCTCGCCCGCCTGCGAGGCGCGCAGCACGACGATGTGACCGTTGCCGGCCTTCTTCATGAACCAGCGCATCGCATCGAAGTTGCGGTCGCCCCCGCCCATCAGCAGCAGCCCGGGCTGTACCTGTCCCGGCGTTTTCGCCGCGGTGTCGCCCAGCACGTAATGCGCGGGTGTGGCGGCGAACGCCGGCAGTGACAAGGCGAGCGCAACCACGCAGACCGCGCCGCGCCGCAACATGCCGAAGACAGACACCATGCCGTACTCCCTGAGTCGAAGGTCGCGGCAGGATGCCACGCGCCGATGACGTAGGGAGACGAACCGAGGGCACCGTTCCCCCATGCGGAAGCGTTCGTGCTTGGGCTAGAGTGCGGCCATGCCCACCGAATTCGACGACTGGTTCGTTCGCGAAGTGCTCGTCCACGAGCGCGCGCTGGCGCTGTTCCTGCAACGCAGCTGGCCGCACCGCGACGAGTGGCACGACCTTCGCCAGGAGGTCTACGCGCGCGTCTACGAAGCGGCGGGCCGCGTGCGTCCGGACGCGCCGAAGGCCTTCCTGTTCGCGACCGCACGGCACCTGATGACCGACCGCCTGCGTCGCAGCCGGGTGGTGTCGATCGAGCCAGTGGGTGATTTCGAGTCCTCGAACGTCTACCTGATCGACGAGGTGTCGCCCGAGCGGTGGACCGGGACCCGCCAGGCGCTCAAGCGCGTGGTCGAGGCCCTGGACCGGCTCCCCGACCGTTGCCGCGAAGTGGTGTGGCTGCGGCGCGTGGAGGAACTGCCGCAGAAGGATGTCGCCCGCCAACTGGGCATCAGCGAGAAGACCGTGGAAAAGCATTTGGCCAAGGGGATGCGCCTGATCGCCGACCACCTGTACGGCGGCGACGCCGTGCCCGCGCTGGAGGGGCGACGCGCCCGGCCCGTCACGGACGAGGACGACGGACATGGCCGACAGCAGACAGATTGAAGAGCAGGCCGCCGACTGGCTGGCGCGCCGCGACGCGGAGGGCTGGACGGCGGGCGAGCAACAGTCGCTGGAGGCCTGGCTGGCCGCATCGGCGCGCCACAAGGTCGCCTACCTGCGGCTGCAGGCGGCCTGGGCGGAAACCGGCCGCCTGCAGGCGCTCGCCGCCGGCCTGCCGGCGGGCGTGACACCGCCGCGCAGGATGTCGACGCCCGCGCGTCCGGATGCACGACCCGACCTGAGCGAGGTCACCTTCGCGCCGCGCGCGCGCCGCACCCCCCGGCGACGTGGCTGGCAGCAGGGACTGGCGGCGACGCTGGCCGTGCTGGCGCTGGGCTCGCTCGCCTGGGGCAGCTGGCAACTGACCGGCCGCGAACAGGCCACCTACGCCAGTACCGTAGGCGAGATCCGGACGGTCACGCTCCCGGACGGCTCCACGGCGACGCTGAGCAGCGACAGCCGGCTGGACGTGCGCATCAGCCGGGGCGAGCGCCACCTGGCGCTGGCGCGCGGCGAAGCGTTCTTCGACGTGGCCCACGACACCCGGCGTCCGTTCGTGGTGGACACGGACGGGCGCCGCGTCGCCGCCGTCGGCACCCGCTTCTCCGTGCGCCGCGATCCGGACGAGATCCGCGTGGTGGTCACCGAGGGCAAGGTACGCCTGGAAAGCCGCGCCGGCCCCGACGGCCGCGCGCAGCCGGTGTCGCTGCTGCCCGCCGGCAGCGTGGCGACGGCCGGCCGCAATGGCGTGCTGGTGCGGTCGCTGCCGCTGGCCGACGCCGAACGCTATCTGGAATGGCGCGACGGCTTCCTGACCTTCGACGACACCTCGCTGGCGGAGGCTGCCGCCGAATTCAACCGGTTCAACACGCGCAAGCTGGAGCTGGGCGACGCCACCGTCGCCGACCTGCGCGTGGGCGGCAATTTCCGCTGGTCCAACGCCGAAGGGTTCGCGCACCTGCTGGAACAGGGGTTCCCGGTACGCGCGGAGCGGCATGCGGACCGCATCGTGCTGCACACGCGGTAGGTCGCCCGCGCCACGACGAAGGTCATGGGGGGATTTGCGCGGTTCGTTCGTCCTGATAGCCAATAGGTGCCATACCGAGCACCCCGGGGAGAGAGTCGATGCGGTATCCGATGCGCGTCCTGTTGTTGAGTACGGCCTGTAGCGTGGCGCTCGCTGCGCAGGCCCAGGCGGCCCCGGGCCGCATCGACCTGCCTGCGGGCGAACTGACGACGGCGCTCAACACGCTGGCCAAGCAGTCGGGCACGCAGCTGGTCTATCGCGCCGACCAGCTGAAGGGACGGCGCACCCGCGGGGTGCAGGGCGCCGCCACCACCGACCAGGCCCTCGACCGCCTGCTGCAGGGCAGCGGTTTCCAGGCCAGGCGCGACGCGTCCGGCGCCGTGCTCATCGTGCAGGCGGAGGCCACGCCGCGGCGCGCACCGGCGCCGCGTCCCGCGCCCCAGGAGGCGCCTCCCGGGGGCGGTGCCGCCCAGGCCGAAGAACCCGTGACCCAGCTGGAAACGCTGCAGGTCACCGGCTCGCGCATCCCGCGCGCGCAGATCGAAGGCCCGGCACCGATCACGGTGGTGACCGCCGAACAGATCCAGGCGGCCGGCTTCACCTCCGTGCCCGACGTGCTGCGCTCGCTCAGCCAGAACAGCGGCAGCGTGCAGGGACAGCAGAACACCACCAGCGCCCAGTCGACGCCAGGTGCACAGGCGGTCGACCTGCGCGGGTTGGGACCCAACCACACGCTGGTGCTGATCAACGGCCGCCGCACGGCGGACTTCCCGCTGCCGCTCAACGGCCGCAGCAACTTCACCGACATCGGCAACATTCCGCTCGGCATGATCGACCGCATCGAAGTGCTGACCGGCAGCGCATCGGCGGTCTACGGCTCCGACGCCATGGCCGGCGTCATCAACTTCATCCTCAAGAAGTCCACCGACGGCACCATCCTCGACTACCGCTACGGCAACACCGAGCGCGGCGGCGGCGAATCGCACCGGCTGACCGTGACGTCCGGCTTCGAACGCGATGCCTTCAGCGGCATCGTCGGCCTGGAGTTGCTCGACAAGCGCCCGCTGTGGGGCTACGAGCGCAAGAACCAGGATTCGACCCTCGACGCGCCGACCACCCGCCACCAGCTGCCGCGCCTGACCGCCCAGCGCTACGACTGGGACGACGACGTCAACATCGCCCCCGACGACGATTGCGCAGCGATGGCGGGCCTGAACGACGGCACCACCGTGCTGGCGGAAGACCGCTTCGGCGAACCTTACTGCGGCAGCGAGCGCGCCATCGCGTATCGCACGATCCAGAACGAGCGCAAGGGCTTCACCGCGTACGGTTCGTTCGAATACCGCTTCTCGGACAGCCTGTCCTGGTTCGCCGATGTCCAGCTCGGGCGCCAGGAAGTGCGGCTGCTGACCGGCACCAACGGCAACGACGTGGTCAGCGATGTCATGGGCTGGGAGTTCCACGACCCCAACTCCACCGACAACAACGACAAGATCTTCTACAACGCGGTGACCGGCCACTACGAAATCTGGTCGCGCCAGTTCACGCCCGAGGAAATCGGCGGCCTGCGCAACCGCATGAACGTCACCACCCAGAAGACGTTCGCGGTGACCACGGGCCTGCAGGGCGCGTTCGGCGACAACTGGAACTGGGAAGCCGCCTACAACCACTCGCAGTACAAGGCCGACGTGGGCATGCCCCGCATCCGGGCCGCGGCCGCCAACCGCCTGTTCCTGGGCGAACAGCAGGGCTATGACGCGGATGGCTATGCGATCTTCAGTCCGGATCCGGACCGCCTGTTCACGCCGCTGACGCAGGCCGAGTTCGCATCGATCGCCGCGATGTCCACGTTCCGCCCCAAGGCCGACAACGACAACCTCAGCTTCACCGTCGATACGCCGGCGCTGTTCACCATGCCGGCCGGCGATGTCGGCTTCGCGGGCGCGATCGAGTACGGCCAGCAGTCGTACGAGATCAACCCCGATCCGCTCGCCCTGACCGCCGACGCCTACTACGGCCCGCGCTATGGCGACGGCAGCGGCGACCGCGACCGTTGGAGCGTGGCCGGCGAGTTCCGCCTGCCGCTGCTGTCCTCGCTGCAGGCCAGCCTGGCCGGCCGCTACGACCGCTACGAGTACGGCGACAAGAACCCGGGCAAGTTCACCTACAGCGCGGGCCTGGAATGGCGCCCCGTCGACACGCTGCTGGTGCGCGGCTCCTACGGCACCGGCTTCCGTGCGCCCGACATGCACTACCTGTTCGCCGGCGACGACTACTACCGCACCTTGTCGACCGACTACTACCAGTGCCGCACCGATGAACCCACCTTCAGCGATGCCGACTGCTACGACGACGGCACGTGGGACATCAACACGTTCGACGTGTACACCGGCAACATGGACCTGGACGTCGAGACCAGCAAGTCGTTCTCGGCGGGCATCGTGTGGTCGCCCTTCGCCAACTTCGACCTGGCGCTGGACTACTACAAGATCCGCGTGGAGAACCAGGTGCAGAGCCAGAGCCGCGAGCAGCTGCGCATCGACGAGGCCAACTGTCGCCTCGGCACCAACGAGAACGGCGACCCCGTCGACATCAACTCGCCGACCTGCGTGGATGCCATCGCCCGCGTCATCCGCGATGCGGACGGCAACATCACCAGCGTCCGCTTCGCACCGATCAACATCGCCAACGAGGAAACCACGGGCGTCGACCTGACCGCCAACTACCGGCTGCAGACCGCCAGCGCCGGTGACTTCCGCTTCACCGGCACCTATACGTGGACGGACACGCACACGCGCCAGCAGTATCCCGGCGATCCCGAAGAGGACATGCTGGACCTCAGCTTCAGCGCCACCACCCTGCCTCGCCATAAGGGCAACCTGGGTGCCAGCTGGGATCGGGACAACCTGGGCGTGAGCCTGTTCGGCAATTACCTGGGGCGGGTGGCGAACTACAACAACGATGCCTGGACCGGTTCCACCTGGCGTTTCAACGCGGGCGCGCGCTACGACATCACCGACCACCTGCGCCTGTCGCTGAGCATCAACAACCTGATGGACAAGATGCCGCCGAAGGATGCGACCTGGGCGAACTATCCGTACTACGACACCTCGTGGTTCGATTCCATGGGCCGCAGCTACTACCTGCAGGTCACGTGGAAACTGGGCGGCGAAGCGCTGTAAGCCTGTTCCGCCGCATCAGCGAAAAGGCCCACCGCAAGGTGGGCCTTTTACTTGCAGGTGGAAATCCCTGACGACGCAGCCGACGTGGCACCTCACCCCGTCATCCCAGCGCACGCGGGGACGACGTTGCTTCATCATCCCGGCGGCATTCAACCGGCGAAGGCTGGTCAGGCCTGGACCTGGCGTCTTGCGTGCGACACGCCGGCGATCAGGCCCATCACCGCGCGCCTCATACCGTCCCGCGATTCTTGCCCTGCCACGGCTGGTACCACGCGCGGATCGCGGCCATGTCGGTCTCCATGTCGCCCGTGGGGTAGTAGACATCGCCGATGCCGACCACCTTGTCGGGGTAGTGGAAGTAGGCCATCAGGATCGGCACCTGCGCCTGCTGCGCGATCTTCAGGAACCCGCCCTTCCACTTGTCCACGCGCTTGCGCGTGCCTTCGGGCGTCAGCGCGAACCACATCCGGTCGGACTGGCGGATCATCCGCACCGCCTGTTCGACGGTGCCCTGCGGCGAGCTGCGATCCACCGGTACCACGCCCAGCTTGCGCAACAGCGGCGACAGCGGCCACCAGAACAGCTGCGCCTTGCCCAGCACGCGCACTTGGAAGCCCATGGCGATCTTCGCCGCCATGCCCCAGATGCCGTCCCAGTTGGACGAATGCGGGGCGACGATCATCACCAGCTTGGGGATGTCCGGCAGCGTGCCCACGATCTTCCAGCCGAACATCCGCAGGAACGTCCGCCCCATCCAGCGGGTGAACCGGTTGGGCGGTACCTGCGGCATGTTGGGCGGGATGCGCGGAACGATGTCGTGGCTCAAACGGTTACTCCCATTGGTTCTTCTGCGAACGGCCGCGCTTGACCTGGCTGCGCTCGCGCTTGGCGTCCAGGCGCCGCGCCTTCGCCGCACGCGACGGCTTGGTGGCGACGCGCGTCTTCGGCACCACCAGCGCGGCGGCGATGATCGCCGCCAGGCGCTCGCGCGCGTCCTGGCGGTTGCGGTCCTGCGTGCGGAACCGCTGCGCATCGATCACCAGCACGCCCTCGTCGGTCAGGCGGCGGTCGCGCCTGGCCAGCAGGCGCTCCCGCAGCACATCCGGCAGCGATGGCGACCCCGCCACGTCGAAGCGCAGCTCCACCGCCGTGGCGACCTTGTTGACGTTCTGCCCGCCGGCACCGCTCGCCCGCACGAAACGTTCGACCAGTTCGTCGTCCGGAATCGCCAGTGTCGGCGTGATCTCGAGTGCGGTGCTCCCCATGCGGCGGATTGTAGTCAGGATGGGCGACGGTTCGTAGCGTGCTGCCGCAGGATGGCCGCCCGTTAACGGCAGTTTTACCCGTCGACAGGCACCCTGTGGCCCCGTTCCACGCCACCGCATCGCATGATCGCTGCCTCGCTGACCGCGGCCCGCCGTCTTTCCCTGCTGCTTCTCGCCACCGCGGCCCTGGCCTGCGCAAGTGCGGCCTTCGCGGCCGAGCCCTCCGATGCCGACATCGATCGCCTGCTGAAGGCCTCGCGTGCCGAAAGCCTGCTCGCGGGCGTGGTGCCCCAGATGGAGGCGGTGCAGCAGCAGGAGTTCGACAAGCACTTCGCCGGTCAGGCGATGACGGAAGAGCAGAAGGCCGAGGTCGCGCGCATCCAGGCCAAGACCCGGGAGATCGTGCGAAAGGCGCTGTCGTGGGAAGAGATGCGGCCGGTCTACCTGGACGTCTACAAGAAGACCTACACGCGCGAGGACGTGCGCGCCATCACCAAGTTCTACGAGAGCGCCGCCGGCAAGCGCATGCTCGACAAGAATCCGGCCCTGATGCAGAACATCCTGACCGCCGTGCAGCAGAAGATGGTGCCGATGCTGGAAGAGCTTCAGGGCGAGATCAAGAACATCCCGGTCACCCCGCCCCCGCCCGTCTCACCGCCGCAGAAGCGTCGCCGTACGCGCTGACGCCGGACCCAAGATCCTCGGCTGTGGGAGCGACGTAAGTCGCGATGATTCGCCAGTAATGCCTCATCGCGACTTACGTCGCTCCCACAACACCCCAAATGGATGGATCATGGTTCGTGCGCACGGCGCACGCTAGAGGACCAGCTTTTCCCGCGGAGGCAACCGCCAGTCGATGGGCGCCTGTCCGCGTTGTGCGAGGTACTGGTTGGTGGCGGAGAAATGCCCGCACCCCAGGAAGCCCCGGTGCGCCGACAACGGCGACGGATGCGGTGCGCGCAGTACGCGGTGCCGGCGCGTGTCGATGACCTTGCCCTTGGCCTGCGCGTAGCTGCCCCACAGCAGGAAGACCAGCCCCTCGCGTTCGCGCGCCAGGGTTTCGATGGCATGGTCGGTGAAGCCTTCCCATCCCTTGCCTTGGTGTGCGCCGGCACGTCCTTCCTCGACCGTCAGCACGGCATTCAGCAGCAGCACGCCCTGCCGCGCCCAAGGCAGCAGGCAGCCGTGATCCGGCGGCGCGATGCCGAGGTCGGCGTTGATTTCCTTGTAGATGTTCATCAGCGACGGCGGTACCGGCACGCCCGGCAGCACCGAAAAGCACAGCCCGTGCGCCTGCCCCGGACCGTGGTAAGGGTCCTGCCCCAGGATCACCACCTTCACGGCATCGAACGGCGTGGCATCGAAGGCCGCGAAGATCTGCGGCCCCGGCGGATAGATGCGTGCACCCGCCGACTTGCGCTGGCGCAGGAAGGCCGACAGGTCGCGCATGTCCGGCCGCTGCAGCCAGTCGCCGATACGCGCCTTCCACGAAGGTTCCAGCTTGATGCGGTCGTCGTCGGTCATGCGCGTCGCGTGGCTCAGACCAGGCTGCGCGTTTCGTCCATGCGCGCCAGGCGCAGCTGGAAGAGCACCTTGGTCACCAGCAGGCGTTCGGCGATGGGCTTGAGCACCAGGTCGTTGGCGCCGGCCTGCAGCAACTCGGCCTGGTTGTCGCGATTGCTGTCGCCGGTCATCACCAGGATCGGCAGGCGCCGCTTGCCGTAGGCGAAGTCGATGCGGATGCGCTGCACGATGTCGCGACCGCTCAGTTCGCCCTTCAGGATCACGTCGGTCAGCACCAGGTCGAACTTGTGCGTCGACAGGCCCAGTGACTCGGCGGTAAGCAGCGCGAACGCGTCTTCCGCCTTCATCACATGCACCACGTTGAGCGACTGCCGTTCCAGCATGCGCCGCGTGGTCTCGGCGACGACGCGACTGTCTTCGATGTAGAGGATCGTGGCGCCCACCACCGGTTCGGGCTGCACGTAGCCGCGGATGAAGGCCGCCAGCGCCTCGTGGCCAAGCGCCTTGTCGAAATAGTCGGTGACGAATTCGGTGAACCGGCGTTCTTCGAGATGCTGCTGGGCATCGCCGGACACCACGATGACCGGCACGTACGCCTGGCCCGCGGCCTCGCGCACGCTGCGCGCGATCTCCAGGCCATCGCCATCCGGCAGGGCCAGGGCAGTGGTGACCAGGTGCACCTCGCCCGCCGCCAGCGCGGAACGCGCCTCGGCGATGCTCGCGCAGCCGATCACCTGCACGCCCGGCAACTCGCGTTGCAGGACATCGGCGATCAGCTTGCGGACCAGCTTCGACCCGTCCACCACCATCACGCGGGGCGCGTCGCTGATCAGATGCCGGAGCTCTTGGGCCATGAAGATGCGGGGGATGTCAGGTGGCGGTCGGGCGAGTCTGACGCAAGAAGTGCCCCGTCACCAGCCATGCGCCCAGCCAGCCGATCACCGTGGCCACGCCCATCACGATCGCCGCGCCGACCGGATCCAGTCCTGCGAGCACGAACGGGCTTCCATAGCTGCGTGCCAGCGCGGCCAGCGGATCCCGCAACGCCCACGCCGCCAGCGTCAGCAGACCGAGTGCCAGTGCGCCGGCGGCCAGCCCGTACCAGGCGCCCAAGTAGATGAAGGGACGGCGGATGAACCCGTCGCTCGCACCCAGCAACTGCAGCACGCCGATCTCCTCGCGCCGCGACTGGATGTCCAGCCGCACGGTGTTGCCGACCACCAGCAGCGCGCCGAGTCCGAACAAGGACGCCAGCACCCACACCAGCCGCTTGCCGAAGCCCATCCAGCCGGCCAGGCGTTCGCGCCAGGCGGCGTCGTGCTGCAGCAGATCGGTTTCGGGCAGGGCTTCCAGCGCGGCGATGAGCCGCACCTCGTCGCCTTCGGGCACCACGACCAGCAGGCTCGGCAGCGGATTGCCGTCCAGCAGCGCCAGCGAATCGGCCAGGCCACTGCGCTCGCGGAATTCCGCCAGGCCCTGCTCGGGGGTGCGCAGCTCGACGCGGGCGACATCGTCGCGGGCGCGCAGCGATTCCGCGAGCGCCTGCGCGCGCGCGACCGGGGTGTCCGGGGCCAGGAACAGATCGATCTCGCGCGACTGCTGCACGTCACCGGCGAAGTGACCCACGTTCTGCAACGCCAGCCACAGGCCCAGCGGCAGCACGAAGGCCACCGCCATCACGCCGATCGTCAGCAACGTCGCCCAGGGGCGACGCACGGTGCGGCCAAGGCTGGAAACGAAACTGTAGAGATGCTGGTCCAGCCAGATGCCGAACCCGGAGCGCGCCTGCGCCCGGCTGTTCTTCGCGTCGCTCATTCGGCCAGGTCCGCGGGGGAAATGTCGTCGACCAGCTTGCCGTGGTCGAGGATCAGCACGCGCTTCTTCATGCGCTTGAGCAGCGACAGGTCGTGGCTGACGACCAGCACGCTGGTGCCACGCTCGGGCATGGACGCGAACAGCGACATGATTTCCGCCGCCAGCGTGGGATCGAGGTTGCCGGTCGGCTCGTCCGCCACCAGCAGGCGCGGTTCGGCGACGATGGCGCGCGCGATGCCGACACGCTGCTGCTCGCCGGCGGACAACTGCGTGGGCAGCGCGTTTTCGCGATGACCCAGGCCCAGCCGCGCCAGCACTTCGCGCACGCGCTTGCCGATGTCGCCGCGGCGGTCGCCGCGCAGGATCAGCGGCAGCGATACGTTCTCCATCACCGTGCGGTCGGTGAGCAGGCGATGGTCCTGGTAGACCGCGCCGACCTCGCGACGGTGCAGCGGAATGCGGCCACCGCGCACCTTCAACAGGTTCTTGCCGGCGAACAGGACCGCCCCCCGGCTGGGCCGCTCGCTCAGGTGGATCAACTTCAGCAGCGTGCTCTTGCCCGCGCCGGAATGGCCGGTGACGAACAGCATCTCGCCTTCGGCCACCTCGAAGCTGACGTCCTCCAGCGCCGCGTGGCCACCGGGGTACTGCTTGCTGACGTTTTCGAATCGAAGGACGCTCATGTGCGTCGATTATGCCGGACCGATCAAGACGCTGGCGATGCCGATGCGCAAAGAAAAAGCCGGGACGTGCCCGGCTTCTTCTCGATACCCATGAGGGCGCAGGTCAGTTGCCCGAGACCAGCGAGCGGATCTTGCGCCCTAACTTCGTCAGGAAGCCTGCGTTGTCGTCGACCGGCTTCGGCGCGGCGGACGGCGTCGCGGCGACCGGCGCGGCATTCGCCACGGCGCCCTCCGCACCCTCGAGCGGCTTGCCATGGCGACGGCGACGACGCTTCCTCGGTGGCTTGCGCTCGCCTTCCGGCAGCGCGACGGCGTCGGTGCGGACCGCGTCGTTCGCCGGCCGGGGCGCCGGCGGCTTCGCGGCTTCGCCCTCCGGACGCGCGGCGCGCGGCGGACGGGGCGGGCGCGGCTTGCCGTCGGCCGAACGCGGACCTTCGCGGCGACCGCCTTCACGACGGCCCGCGCCACCGGAGCCACCGGGCTTGCGGCCACCGCCACGGCGCTCTTCGTCGGCGGCCTTCTGCTCGCGCGCTTCGCGGAAGATCTGCCCGATGCTCTCTTCTTCCTCGTCGACCTCGCCGGCGGCCGGCTTCGGACGCTCCGGGCGCGGCAGCGCGGTCAGCAGCTCGGCGGTGACCGGCTCGGACGGGATCTTCTGCTCGATGTAGGCCTCGATGTCGGGCAGCGACATCGCATAGCGCTCACAGGCGAAGCTGATCGCGTCGCCCTCCGCACCCAGGCGCGCGGTGCGGCCGATGCGGTGGACATAGTCTTCGGCATCGAACGGCAGGTCGTAGTTGAAGACGTGCGACACGCCGTCGATGTGCAGGCCGCGCGCGGCCACGTCGGTCGCCACCAGCAGCTCCAGCTGGCCGGCCTGGAAACGCTTCAGCAACGACTCGCGCTTCTTCTGCGGTACGTCGCCCGACAGCACGCCGACGCGGTAGCCGGCACGCTCCAGCGCGCGCGCCA
This sequence comes from Pseudoxanthomonas sp., assembly GCF_002863005.1. Lineage (GTDB taxonomy): Bacteria > Pseudomonadota > Gammaproteobacteria > Xanthomonadales > Xanthomonadaceae > Pseudoxanthomonas_A. The sequence goes on along the minus strand of NZ_PKDG01000013.1, from coordinate 70,482 downwards.
CCCGCTCGACGAACGCCTTGGTGTTCACGAACACCATCGTGCGCGCGCCTTCGCTGCGCGACAGCAGGCCGATCAGCAGCGGGATCTTCTCCTCGTCGGCCGGGTAGTACAGCTTCTGCCGCACCTTGGCCGCGGTGATGAATTCGGTCTCCACGACGAGCTTCTCCGGCTCGTTCATGTGCTCGTAGGCCAGTTCCAGCACGCGGTGCGACAGCGTGGCCGAGAACAGCAGCGTCTGCCGCGTGGTGCGCTCCGGCATGCGGCGCAGCAGGAAGCGGATGTCCTTGATGAAGCCGAGGTCGAACATGCGGTCGGCTTCGTCCAGCACGCACATCTCGCAGGCGTGCAGACTGACCACCTTGTGCTGCTTGACGTAGTCGATCAGGCGGCCCGGGGTGGCGATGATGACGTCCACGCCCTGCTGCAGGATCTCGCGCTGCTTGTCGTAGTCCACGCCGCCGTAGACCAGCGCGAAGCGCAGTCCGAGGTCGGCACCGAACTTCACGGCGTCCTTGTGGATCTGGATGGCCAGCTCACGGGTCGGCGCCAGGATCAGCGCGCGCGGGTCCTCGGGCTTGCGTTCGGCCAGGGCCGGACGCGTCAGCAGGCGGTTCATCACGGCGACGAGGAAGGCCAGCGTCTTGCCGGTGCCGGTCTGCGCCTGCCCGGCGACATCACGGCCCGCAAGGGCGACCGGCAGCGTCATCGCCTGGATCGGCGTGCAGCGGGAAAAACCTGCGCCTTCCAGGCCGGCAAGCAGCGCCGGATGCAGGTCGAACGAAGAGAAAGTTATATCGGTTAACGGTTTGTCGCTCATGCCTTCTTCTTTGCGTCGCTGTGTTCCGCGCGCGTCTCGTATGAATGCGGTGGGTGTGCTTGCAACGGCCTGACCGGCGTCGCACACTGCGCCCCCTGTGCCGGGTTGCGCGACCACCTGGGTTACCATGAAAAGGTCGCGGAACGCCCCAGTTTACCCCAATCGTGGTGGCCGTCCCGGCCCGAACCCGTCCGCGCCTGCCCGCGGACCCCGCAGGAGATCCCCGTGAGCGACAAAGTGACCCACGTCGGCGATGCCGATTTCGATGCTGCCGTGCTGCAGTCCGGCGAGCCGGTGCTGGTGGACTTCTGGGCCGAATGGTGCGGCCCGTGCAAGATGATCTCGCCGGTCCTCGATGAACTGGCCGAGACCTATGACGGCAAGCTGAAAGTCGCCAAGGTCAACGTGGACGAGAACCGCGCCACCGCCATCAAGTACCACGTCCGCTCGATCCCGATGCTGTTGCTGTTCAAGGATGGCCAGATCCAGGCGACCCAGATCGGCGCCGTCGGCAAGGGCCAGCTGACCCAGATGATCGACAAGGCCCTGGGCACCCAGGCCGCCTGAGTCTCCCCGCCACGCCCCCGCACCGCCGGGGGCGCCGGCTGAATCCGCTTGAACCCGACGCCTGCCCACCGCTTGCCGCCTTCCGGGGCCGGTGATAGTGTCGGACCCGAAATCCGGCGCAGGGGACGCGCCGCACCCATCTGAATACCCACTCTTCACTTCACCCCGCCGCCGCAACGCCGGCGCTCGCCACCTAGCGAGGATTCGCAACTTGTCCGACAGCAGCAACGAAACCGGCGCTCCCGCCGAGAAGCGCGTGCGCAAGACCCGCGCCCCCAAGACCCCGACCGCCGACACCGCCGCAGCGCCGGCCGAGCGCGCGCCCGAGATGGCGCCGCCGCTCCCGCTGCCGCCGGTCGCGGCCGAACGCGCACCCGCTCCCGCGGCGCCCCCTGCTCCCTCACCGTTCCAGGACGGAGGCGGCCAGGGCGATGCCCCGCCGCAGGCGCAGGGTGGCGGCCAGCACGATGGCGGCGAGCAGCGCGACGGCAACCGCTTCAACAACAACCGCCGCGACCGCTTCCGCAACCGCCGCGAGCGGAATCGCGACCGCCAGGGCCATGACGGCATGCCGCAGGACGGCAATGGCGGGGGGCAGGAGCAGTTCGTGCCGCGTGCGATGCCGAACGTGCCGGAAGGCTTCCCCCAGTATTCGCTGGGCGACCTCAAGCGCATGCCCGCGCCCAAGCTGCTGGACATCGCCGAGCAACTGAACATCCAGGAAGGCGTCGCCCGCGCCCGCAAGCAGGACGTCATCTTCGCCCTGCTGAAGGTGCTGACCCGCCACGGTGAAGGCGTCGCCGCCGACGGCGTGCTGGAAATCCTGCCGGACGGCTTCGGCTTCCTGCGCGCGGCCGAGGCCAGCTACCTGGCCGGCCCGGACGACGTCTACATCAGCCCCAGCCAGATCCGCCGCTTCAACCTGCGCACCGGCGACCACCTGGCCGGCCGCATCCGCTGGCCGAAGGACGGTGAGCGCTACTTCGCGCTGTCGACGATCGACACGATCAACGGCGAACCGCTGGAAGCGTCGAAGAACAAGGTGCTGTTCGAGAACCTGACCCCGCTGTTTCCGCGCCGCCGCTTCACGCTGGAGCGCGGCAACGGGTCGTCGGAAGACATCGCCGGCCGCATCCTCGACCTGATGGCGCCGCAGGGCAAGGGCCAGCGCGCGCTGATCGTGTCGCCGCCCAAGGCCGGCAAGACGATCATGATGCAGCAGATCGCCACCGCCATCACGACCAACCACCCCGACGTGCACCTGATCGTGCTGCTGGTGGACGAGCGTCCGGAAGAAGTGACCGAAATGCAGCGCACCGTGCGCGGCGAAGTGGTGTCTTCGACCTTCGACGAACCGGCCGCCCGCCACGTGCAGGTCGCCGAGATGGTGATCGAGCGCGCCAAGCGCCTGGTCGAGCACAAGAAGGACGTGGTGATCATGCTGGACTCGATCACCCGCCTGGCCCGCGCCTACAACAACGTCGTGCCCAGCTCCGGCAAGGTGCTGACCGGCGGCGTGGACGCCAACGCCCTGCACCGCCCGAAGCGCTTCTTCGGCGCCGCGCGCAACGTCGAGGAAGGCGGCTCGCTGACCATCATCGCCACCGCGCTGGTCGAGACGGGCAGCAAGATGGACGAGGTGATCTACGAAGAGTTCAAGGGCACCGGCAACAGCGAAGTGCACCTGAACCGCCGCATCACCGAGAAGCGCGTCTATCCGGCCATCGACATCAACCGCTCCGGCACGCGCCGCGAGGACCTGCTGATCGAACCGGAACTGCTGCAGAAGATCTGGATCCTGCGCAAGCTGCTGCATCCGATGGACGAGATCGCCGCGATGGAATTTCTGCTGGACAAGATGAAGAACACCAAGTCCAACGATGAGTTCTTCAGCTCGATGAAGCGCTGATCCGGCGCGTCGTCCAGGAAAAAGCCCCGCGATGCGGGGCTTTTTCGTTGGGCGCGGCGTGCATCCTCCAGACCTCCCGCTTCCATCGCGGCCTACTGCAGGCCGCACGGTGGATCAGGATGCCGATTCCGCACGCAAAAAGCGGGGCCGCGCGCTATGCGCCGTCCAACGGCGTCAGCAGTTTCGGGCCCTGCTTGCCACCAGCCATATGCACACCGCCTTCGGCGAGCGCGTCGGGCGAGAAGCCGGGGCGCTCGTCGTCCTGCGCCCAGGACACGTGCTCGCGCGGGCCCGGCACATAGACTTCCCACTTGCCGTAGCGGGGCTTCTCGCCGAAGTTGAAATCGACCGGCACGCGCACGACCCAGTGCGGCTGCTCCGCGGCATCGCCGCGGGTGGGGGTATTGAAGGTCCACTTTTGCGCCGCGCCGATGGCCGCGCGCGCGAAGCGTTCGCGGAACTGGCGCATCTGCCCTTCGCTGGCGACCATGCGCAGGTTCACCTGCTCCGCGACCACGTCGTCGACAGTGCCGTCGCGGCCGATCTTCAACAGCAGGTACACGGTTCCCTGGACGCCGCCCTGGGCCGCCGCCATCGGATAACCCGGCGGCTTCATGCCGATGCTGCTGATGCGCTCCTCCGCCGGCATGGCCTGGTAGTCCCCGAAGTCCGCACCCCGGACCGTGACCTGCATCTTGCCGTCTCCGGTCGATTTCGCCACCAGCCGGGCGCTCATCCGCGTGCGCACCTGCCTGACGACGCCTTCCACCAGAACCGGCTCGAAGCGCCACGACGTCGCGACCTGGGTCACGAAGGGCGCGATGCCCTCCGGCAACCGGTCCGGCGTGTCCAGGTCCACGGCGGCCACGCTGCCATCGGTGCGGATGGTGATCATGCCGGTGACCAGCATGCTGCCTTCGACCTGCTTGCGGACGGCACGCGGGCCCTCCGCATGGGCGCCCTGCGCGAACGCCACCAGCCCCACGAGCACCCACACCAGCCAAGCCATGCGCTGCTTCATACGTTCTCCTCGATCCCTGGAAACGGGTCCGTCGTGACCCTGTCCGCCGCATACTATCCCCGCGAGGTGACGCATGCACGGTAGTGGTCTGGAGTTGGCGCTGGTGTTCCTGCTGGCCGCGGTGATCGCGGTGCCGGTGTTCAAGCGGTTCGGGTTGGGGGCGGTGCTGGCCTATCTGGTGGCCGGGGTGGTGCTGGGGCCGGACGGGCTGGCGCTGGTGCGCGATGCCGACCGCATCCTCAACGCCGCGGAGATCGGCGTGGTGATGATGCTGTTCGTCATTGGCCTGGAACTGTCGCCTTCGCGCCTGCGGGTGATGCGCAAACCGGTGTTCGGCGCCGGCGGCCTGCAGGTGCTGCTGAGCGCGCTGGTACTGGGCGGCGTCGCGCTGCTGTTCGAACATCATTGGAAGACCGCGCTGGTGGTCGGCCTGGGCCTGGCGCTGTCGTCCACCGCCGTCAGCCTGCAGTTGCTGTCCGAACACAAGGAACTGACCAGCGAGCACGGCCGTCTCGGTTTCGCGATCCTGCTGTTCCAGGACCTGGTGGCGATCCCCCTGCTTGCCGCCATCCCGTTGCTCGGCGGTGCGAAGAACGAAACGCTGACATGGACGATGGTGTTCCACGCCGTCGGTGCCATCGCGATCGTCATCCTCGGCGGCCGCCTGGTGCTGCGGCAGCTGTTCCGCATCGTCGCGCGCACGCGCATGCCCGAGGTGTTCACCGCCACGGCGCTGCTGGTGGTGCTGGGCATCGCCTGGTTCATGCAGCTGGCCGGCCTGAGCGCGGGCCTGGGCGCGTTCCTGGCCGGCGTGCTGCTGTCCGACTCGGAGTTCCGCCACGAGCTGGAATCGCAGATCGATCCGTTCAAGGGATTGCTGCTGGGGCTGTTCTTCATCGCGGTCGGCATGGACATCGACCTGGATGCGGTGGCCGAGCAGCCGGAACTGATCGCCTCGGGCGTGCTGATCCTGCTGACGGTGAAGTTCGCCCTGCTGTTCGGCGTCGGCCGCTGGCCGGGCCGGCTCGATCCGCGCGGCGCGCTGATGCTGGCCGGCACGTTGTGGTTGGGCGGCGAATTCGCCTTCGTGGTGTTCAGCGAGGCCGCGCGCGTGAAGCTGATGGACGTGGCGCTGCGCAACCAGTTGAGTGCGATCGTGGGCCTGTCGATGGCGCTGACCCCCTTGCTGTTGCTGGGCCTGCACCGTCTGCTTGCCGACGTGAAACGGCCGACGGCCGCGCCGCGCTCGTTCGACGAGATCCCGGACGAGCAGCCGCAGGTGCTGATCGCGGGCATGGGCCGCTTCGGCCAGATCGTTGCCCGCTTGCTGACCGCGCAGCGCATCCCGTTCGTCGCGCTGGAGCACAGCCCCGAGACGGTGGACACCCTGCGGCGGTTCGGCAACATCCGGCTCTACTACGGCGATCCGACCCGGCCGGACCTGCTGAGGTCCGCGGGCGCCCAGCACGTGAAGGTGTTCGTGATAGCCATGGACGACCCGGACACGAACATCAAGGCGACCCGCTTGATCCGCCGCATGTTCCCAGACGCGCGCGTGCTGGCGCGTGCGCGCAACCGGCAGCATGCGTGGCGGCTGATGGACCTGAGTGCGGAGGCCTATCGCGAAACGCTGGGGTCGAGCCTGGAGATGGCGCAGCAGGTGCTGGTGGAACTCGGCATGCCGCCGGAAACCGCCGCCGAACACGCGCGGCGGTTCCGCCAGCACGACGAGAAGCTGCTGCGGGCGCAGTACCTGGTGTACGACGACGACGGCGCGGTGATCCAGACCGCGCGCGATGCGGTCAGCGACCTGGAGAAACTGTTCGAGGCCGATGCGACCGGCCAGGACGCGCCGGCGAAGTGAGCGCGCGCGTCAGCCGCGGTCGCGGAGGAAGCGGGCCATCGATGCGCCGGCGCCCGGCGTGGCGGGAACGAATTCCGCCGCCACGTCGATGAAGCCGCGCATCACCGCGATCTCGCGCGGCGTCCGGTTCAGCGTGTCCCGCAGCTCCGGATCTGCGCCTGCCCGCAACAGGCGGCTGACGACGCGCAACAGGCCGTGCAGCGACGCCAGGTGCAGCGGACCGAAACCGCGCGGATCCTGCGCGTCCAGCGAGACGCCTTCGTCCAGCAGGCGTTCCAGGCCCGCCAGCACCACCTCTTCGTCGCACGCGGTCCCCGGTTCGGCGCGCGCGCCCAGCAACAGCAGCAGCGGCGTCACCGCGCCTGCCGCCATCGCTTCGGATTCCGCACCGGACAACAGCAGCGTATCCAGCAGCGCCAGCAACCGCGGCTTCTCGCGGGCGGTGAATCCGTAGAGCGCGGCGCAGTGCAGCGGCGTGAGGCCCTGCGCATCGCCGGCCTGCACGTTGGCGCCGGCGGTGATCAGGCGGGCGGCGATCTCCGGCAGGCCGAGCGCCGCGGCCAGCATCAGCACGGTCACGCCACCGGGCAGGCGGTATTCGATGTCGGCGCCGGCCGCGAGCAGCGCGCCGACGATCTCGACCTGGCGCATGCTCACCGCAGCCGACAGCGGCGTGGCGCCGGTATGGGCGGCACGCTGCGCGTCGGCGCCGCGCGCGAGCAGCAGCTCGACGACGGCCGTGAAGCCGCCCCCCGCGGCGCGCAGCAGCGCCGTGCAGCCTTGCGCATCGGGCGAATCGACATCGAAGCCGAGATCCAGCAGGCGTCGCACGGCATCGCGATCACCGGCCATCGCCGCCGCCGGCAGGTCGGCGGGACGCAGCGCGCGGCGCGGCAGCGGCCAGATGCGCCAGTCGAGCCAGTCGGCCAGGTCGCGACGCCCGCACGCCAGGGCGACGCCCAGCGGGGTCTGGCCATCGGCTGCACGCGCATCCGGCGAGGCCCCCTTCGCGACCAGGTGCTTGAGCGCCGTCTCGCGGCCCAGCACGGCGGCCAGATGCAGCGCCGTCATGCCGTGGCTGTCGCGCGCTTCGCGGTCCACGCCGATGTCGAGCAGGCGGTCGAGCACGCGCTGCCACCCCAGGCGCACCGCCAGGGACAACGCCGGATCGCCCTGCCCCGACGGCGCGAACGGATCGGCGCCCCGTTCCAGCAGGTCCAGGGCACAGGATTCGAGTGCGCGCGCCGCCTGGTCGTCCGCCGCGCAGGCCGCCATGAAACGCGCAAGACCGCCGGCGCCGGAAGGCGATACCCCGCGTGCCAGCAGGGTGGTCAGCGCAGGCTGGCCAGCGACGCCCTGTGCCAGCAAGGCGAAGACCAGACTGTCGCCACGTTCATTGCGGGTGTCGGGGTCGGCGCCGTGGCGCAGCAGCCACGCCAGGCGCGCGGGCCGCTGCATGTCGGCGTCGTGCAGCAGTGCACCCAGTTCGTCGCGGGAGCACAGCCGCGCCAGCGCATCCAGACCATCGAACTGCCCGCTCGCCAAGCCGTCGCGCAGCAGCGCCGAGGGGGCACGGTCGGGCGGCGTTTCGTCGTCGGCCGCAGCGACGGCGGTGGGCAACGCGTAACCGGGATCGAGGGCCGACACCAGCGCCCAGCGTCCGGCTTCGGCCGCGGCATCGACCGCGCGCCGGCCTTCCGCATCGGCAGCGGCAGGATCGACGCCCCACTCCAGCAAGCGCCTCACCAGCGCGGGCGATGCATGGTCCGCGGTGCACGCCAGCATCAGGGCGTTGCGATGCCCGGCGTCGACGGCGGCGCGATCGGCGCCCGCGTCGGCCAGCTTTTCCAGCATGGCCAGATGCCCGCCGCAGGCGGCTTCCAGCCACGGCGTGCGCTGCTGGCTGTCGCGCGCATGCACGTCGGCACCCGCCGCCAGCAAGGTTGCGGCGATCTCGGCGTGGCCGGCGAAGGCAGCTTCGTGCAGGGCGCTACGGCGCTGCGCGTCGCGCGCGTCGACCTTGGCCTTGTGCTTGAGCAGCAACTGGACGCCCGCCGGGTCGTCCTCTTCGGTGGACGCAGCGGCCAGCAGCACCGGCTGCCCGCCCTGCGGGTCGGGGCGCGCACCGCGTTCGAGCAGGAACTTCGCCAGCCGCCAGTTGCCGGCCACGCAGGCGACGCCGAGCGGCGTCAGTCCATCGTGGTTCAGTGCATCCAGTTCCGCCGCCGCGTCGCGCAGCAGTGCCACCACGCCGGGGTCGGAACTGCGGGCAGCGTGGTGCAGCGGCGTGTTGCCATCGCCGTCGGCAATGCGCGGGTCGGCACCGTTGGCCAGCAGGGTCGTGACAGCATCGGGGCGGCCATGCCAGCTGTCGCGCGTCGCCGCCAGCAGCGGAGTGACGCCGGCATGCGCGTGGTTGAGGTCGACCCCGTGGGCGATCAGCGTGCGCAGCAGCCGGAGGTCGGGCAGTACCGCAGCGAGGGCGCCGAGGCTGCGCTGGTCGCGCGCGCCTTCTGCCGGCAGCGCATGCGGGTCAGCGCCGGCGTCGATCAATTCCAGCGCGCGCTCGACTCGGCCGGTCCGCGCGGCGTCGAACAGCGCCTGCTCCAGGTCGGTCACCGGTCCGGCGGACAGCGGAACCTCCGCGAAGGCCTCGACGTCGACATCGCCGTCGGGCATCTCCACCACCGGCAGGACGCCTGCCCCCTGCAGCCGTTGCACGCCCAGGTGCAGGAGCGGCAGGGACACGGCGTAGACGATGGCCGCCACCACGCGCGCCGCATCGGGCACCAGGCCGGGCCACGCCAGGCACAACCCGCCGCCGACGGCGAGCGCCAGCAGCGTCGCCACGGCGAGCCCACGCCAGGCATGGAAGTCGCGCTCGACCAGCCCGCGCCAGTGGGCCGACAGAGCACCGCCGTCGCGCTCCAGCCCGTGCCACAGTGGCCACGTGCGCCAGAGTCCCACGATCACCGCGCCGACCACCGCACTGACGCCCAGCGCCGCCGGCAGGCTGCCGCTGTCGTGCAGCGAGGCCAGCGGCCAGGCCAGCAACGCGGCGCTGGCGGCGAACGCGATGCCCCAGGCCAGCAGCAGCGCGGGCAGGTCTTCCCGCCAGGCACGGGCCGGTGCCAGCACGCGCGTGCCGCGCAGCCACGACACGGCCAGGGCGATCGCCGGTTGTGCGAGGCAGGCCGCGATGGCCGCCACCACGCCACCGGTCCATCCCCCTAACGCCGCCAGCAGCACGCCCGCCAGCAGGGCAGCGACGGCGACGGGACGGGTCTGCAGGCGCGACTCAGGCATCGGCACGGACGCGCGGATCGGACGGCGGCGGAAACTGCACATGGAATCCGCGCGCTGCCAGGTTCTCGCGGACGACGGCGGCATCCTCGCGCGCCAGTTTCCGGTCCGGGGTCAGGGCCACTTCGAGCACGAACGACAGATCGCCCAACTGAGTGCGCAGCGGTTCCGGCACGAGGGTGAATCCATCGCGCGTGGCCAGGTAGACGAACGTGTCGGCCTTGCGCTGGCTCTTGTAGACGTAGGCTTGCATGCGCGCGTGTCGCGCCCCGCGTATGGACAAGCGGAGATTGTGCGGGAAATGCGGTAGGCGCGAAACCCGCGCGCGTTGACGCCCGCGCATGACCATCGGCGGCCGGAACCGCACGACGGGGCTGGTAATCTTGCGCCCTTCACCTCGCACTAACGGATGCCCGATGCGCCCCGTACTGCTCGCCCTGCTGCTGCCGCTCGCCCTCGCGCCGTCCGCACGCGCACAGACCACCGCACCCTTCACGCTGGAACAGGCGATGGCGGAGCCGGACTGGATCGGCCCGCCGGTCGAGCGCGCCTGGTGGTCGTGGGACGGCAAGCAGGTCCAGTACGACCTCAAGCGCGACAGCAGCCTCGTGCGCGATACCTTCGAACAAGCGCTCGATGGCGGCGCCGCGCATCGCGTCGGCGATGACCGGCGCGCCGGTCTGGATGCCGCCAGCCCGGTGTACGACGTCCATCGCCAGCGCATGCTGCTGTCGCGCAACGGCGACCTGTTCGTGCGCGACCTGCGCAGCGGTGCATTGACCCAGGTCACCCGCACCAACGACGCCGAGCAGCAGGCACGTTTTGCCCACGACGGCGCGGTGATCTGGCGGGCGGGCTCCACCTGGTACCGCTGGACGGCCGGCGCCGGCACCACGACCTTCGCCGAACTCAAGGCCGAGCGCGATCCGCTGGCGCCGCCGAAGGCCGACGCCCTGCGCGCGCAGCAGCTGCGCACCCTCCGCACGCTGGCCGACGACCGTGCCCAGCGCGAAGACGCGCAGAAGCAGGCGGAGGCGTGGCGCAAGGCCGACCCGACCCGCGCGCCCGCACCGGTGTACCTCGGCAACGACGTGGAGATCGAAGCGAGCTCGCTGTCGCCGAATGGCCGCTGGCTACTGGTGGTGACCCGCAAGAAGGGGGCCGACCCGGGACAGGCCGGCAAGATGCCCAAGTACGTGACCGAATCCGGCTACGAGGAGTTCCAGGACGTGCGCACCCGCGTGGGACGCAACGCGCCCCTGCCGCATGCGCTGTGGCGCGTGGACCTGGCCGACGGCAGCGTGAAGCCGCTCGCGTTCGATCCGCTGCCCGGCATCGACAGGGATCCGCTCGCCGCGCTGCGCAAGAAGGCCGGCCAGGAGCCGCTGAAGGGCAACCGCGACGTGCGCGTGGAGAACGACAGCGACGGCGGCGCCATTGCCTGGACGAACGATGGCACCCAGGCCGCCGTGCAGATCCATGCGGTCGACAACAAGGACCGCTGGATCGCCACCGTCGACCTGGCGGGTGCCCGCCTGCTGCCACGCCATCGCCTGAGCGACGAGGCCTGGATCAACTGGGGCTTCAACCAGTTCGGCTGGCTGCCGGACAACCGCACGCTGTGGCTGCTGTCGGAAGAGTCCGGCTACTCGCACCTCTACACGGCGACGGGTTCCGAAAAGTTCCGCGCACGCACGTCGGGCAGGTGGGAGGTCTCCGAGCCGGAAATCGCACCGGACGGCAACGGCTTCCTGTTCCTGTGCAACCGCGCCTGGCCGGGCGACTACGAAGTCTGCAAGCTCGACCTCGCCAGCAACCAGGTGCGCGAGGTGACCGCGCTCGATGGAGTGGAGAGCTTCAGCGCGTCGCCGGACGGGCGCCGGCTGCTGGTCCGCCACTCGCGCAGCTATACGCCGGCGCAACTGTCCGTGGTCGGCATCGACGGCGGCCAGGCGAAGCCGCTCACCGACACCCGCACGTTCGCCTTCAAGGCCCGTACGTGGATCGAGCCGGAATACGTGCAGGTCCCGTCGAAGCATGGCGCCGGCGTGGTATGGGGCAAATACTACGGCCCGAAGACCATGGAGCCGGGCAAGCGCTATCCCATAGTGATGTTCGTGCACGGCGCGGGCTACCTGCAGAACGTCACCGCCCGCTATCCGAACTATTTCCGCGAGCAGATGTTCCATCACCTGCTGGTGGAGCGCGGCTACATCGTGCTCGACCTGGACTACCGGGCCAGCGAGGGCTACGGCCGCGACTGGCGCACCGCGATCTACCGCAACATGGGCCATCCCGAACTCGAGGATTACCTCGACGGCCTCGACTGGCTGGTCGCGCAGAAGCAGGGCGACCGTGATCGCGCCGGCATCTACGGCGGCAGCTACGGCGGCTTCATGACGTTCATGGCGCTGTTCCGCGAACCCGGTACCTTCAAGGCCGGCGCCGCGCTGCGCCCGGTGGTCGACTGGACGCAGTACAACCACGAGTACACCAGCAACATCCTCAACACGCCAGAGCTGGATCCGGAGGCGTATCGCACCTCGTCGCCGATCGAGTATGCCGACGGCCTGCAGGACCACCTGCTGATCGCTCACGGCATGATCGACGACAACGTGTTTTTCAAGGATTCGGTGGTGCTGACGCAGAAGCTGATCGAACTGCGCAAGGACAACTGGGAACTGGCGGCCTATCCGCTGGAACGCCACGGATTCACGCGATCCGATTCGTGGCTGGACGAGTACAAGCGCGTACTCAAACTGTTCGAACAGACGCTCAAATAGCGATGCGACCTGACCCGGCCCACGCGACAGGCTCGCCCTTCGTCACTGTCACGGCGAAGGTATCGATCGTCATCGGCATCGCCGCCACCCTGTACGCCGTGGCGCAACTGATCGCGGCGCTGGTCCTGCTGGGGCCGGTGGATACGGAGGCGGTGCGCGGCTTCCTGGCGACGCGATCGGTCCCCGCCGCCGCGGTGTGGATACTCACCCACCTCACCGCGATCGCCGCCGGATTCCTGGCGGCCTCAGCGGCTTTCCTGGCCGTGTCCTTCGGCTTGCTTCGCCGCCGCGCATGGGGCTGGTGGGGCTTCGTGGCCTTCATGGTGGCCGGTGCCGCACTCAATTTCGCCGGCATTGCCGCCCTCGAGGCCGTGTTCGCCTGGGTGCAGGCGTTGCCGCCGCAGCCGGAGATGGAACGGATGCGGGCCGAACTCGCCGCGCTGCGCGTGGTCTCGCTGGCCACGCTGTGGGTCAGTGCCGTCGTGTTCGCGGCCCTGCATGGCCTGCTCGTCTGGCAGCTGTGCAGGCCCGATGTGCGCGCGGAATTCGGGATGCTGCGACCACCCCGGTAGAATGCGGGCCATGAACGATCTTTCGCCTGTCCGCGATTACCTGACCGACTTGCAGGACCGTATCTGCGCCGCCATCGAAGCGGCCGATGGCCAAGCGCGATTCCACGAAGACGCATGGTCGCGGCCACCCGGCGACGCATCGCCCATCCGCGGCGGTGGCCGCACGCGAATCCTGCGCGACGGCGCCGTGTTCGAGCAGGCCGGCATCGGATTCTCCGATGTGTCGGGCGACCGGCTGCCTCCGTCGGCGTCGGCACATCGCCCTGAACTCGCAGGCGCGTCCTGGCGCGCAGTGGGCGTGTCGCTGGTCTTCCATCCGCGCAACCCGCACGTGCCGACCACGCACGCCAACGTGCGCCACTTCCGCGCCGAGCGCGATGGCGAAACGGTAGCGTGGTGGTTCGGCGGCGGCTTCGACCTCACCCCCTTCTATCCAGTCGACGAAGACGTGCGCCACTGGCACCGGACCGCTCGCGAGCTGTGCGAACCGTTCGGCGGGCAGGCCCGCTACGACGCGCACAAGCGCTGGTGCGACGAGTACTTCTTCCTCAAGCACCGCAACGAGACGCGCGGCGTGGGCGGGTTGTTCTTCGACGACCTGGGCGAGGATCAGGAGCGCGACTTCGGTTACCTGCGCGCGGTGGGCGACGGTTTCCTCGATGCCTACCTGCCGATCGTCGCCTCGCGCAAGGACGTCCCCTACGGCGAACGCGAGCGAGCCTTCCAGCTGTACCGGCGCGGCCGCTACGTCGAATTCAACCTGGTCTACGACCGAGGCACGCTGTTCGGCCTGCAGAGCGGCGGGCGGGCCGAATCGATCCTCATGAGCCTGCCGCCGCTGGTACGTTGGGAATATGGCTACACGCCCGAGGACGGTAGCGATGAGCAGCGGCTGCTCGACTACCTGCGCCCGCGCGACTGGCTGAACGAACTCGCCTGAGCTTGTTCTTGTGGGAGCGACGTAAGTCGCGAAGGTTTGCCGGGATCGCGATCGCGACTTACGTCGCTCCCGCACCGGGGATCTCCGGCTGCCGGCCCACCACCGTGATATGCCCGTTGTTCTCCAGCACCGCCAAGCGGATGTCGGCCATGTCCAGGCAACCCGCTTCGCGCATCGCTTTCTCGAAATCCTCCCGGCTTATGAGCTCGCGGCGCAGGACGTTCCGATAGACCTGTCCGTCGCGTGCGAGCAGCACCGGCGATCCTTCGACCCAGCGCTCCACCTTCGCCGATCGCGCGGAGGCCAGGCCCACGATCCAGTTCAGCGCGATCAACGTGGCGGCCAGCAGCAGGCCGCCGCCCACCGATGTGTCATCGCCAAGCAGCGCGTTCTGGACGGCATTGCCGAGCAGCACCACCAGCAGCATGTCGAAGGGCGTGAACTGGCCCATCGTGCGCTTGCCGGTCATGCGGATCATCGACAGCAGGATGAAGTACACGACGCATGCCCGCAGCACGAAGGCCCACCAGGGCATAGCCATGTGGAACATCTCGGCGAACGTCGCGCTCATGCATCACCCGGTGGCGGAAGGTTGCGCGCACGGTAGCGCACGCGGGCGCAGCGGACGACGGGCAATAAAAAGCCCCGCAGACCAGGGGGGGGTCGGCGGGGCCAGGGGAGCGGGACCTGGGGAGGGGTCGTCGCTCCGGGGGAGATCGCTCCAGGGGAAGGGAGAGATCAGTGACAGACGTTGCATCTGTCACGGGGCTATATGACCACTCCGGACATGGATGGTTCGTGAAGATTCCGGTTAAAAAACCGTAAGATTCAGGAGTAATTCATTTTATTGAACTGGTCGGTATACAAATATACCTGACAGGGTTTTCCTGAACTTTCCGCAAGTGCATGTTCCGGAAGGGAAAGCGTTTCCAGGCCGGGCTAATGCGCCTCTTCCCAGTTGTCGCCGACGCCGCTGTCGACGACCAGCGGAACGCTCAGTTGCGCGGCCGCCGCCATGCGAGCCGTCGCTTCCTGCAGCAGCTCGGGGACAAAACCGGCATCGGCTTCGAACACCAGTTCGTCGTGCACCTGCAGGATCATGAGCGCCTGTCCGCGGTGATCCGCCAGCCATGCGTCGACGCCGATCATCGCGCGCTTGATGATGTCCGCCGCCGTGCCCTGCATCGGCGCGTTGATCGCCGCGCGCTCGGCGCCGGCGCGCTGCCCCTGCGTTCCCTTGTTGATGTATTCCAGGTACAGGCGGCGACCGAAGACCGTCTCGACGTAGCCGAGCTCGCGCGCCTGCTGCCGCGTGCGCTCCATGTAGTCGCGTACGCCCGGATACCGGCTGAAGTACAGCGCGATGTAGTCCTGCGCCTCGCCGCGGCCGATGCCCAGCTGCCGCGCCAGGCCGAACGCGCTCATGCCGTACATCAGGCCGAAGTTGATCGCCTTCGCGGCGCGGCGCTCGTTGCCGGTCACGTCCTCGAGCTTGCGGCCGAACACTTCCGCCGCCGTCGCCTTGTGGATGTCGGCGCCGGACTCGAAGGCGCGCACCAGTCCCGGGTCCTGCGACAGGTGGGCCATGATGCGCAACTCGATCTGCGAGTAGTCGCAGGCGACCAGCTTGCGCCCCGGCGGCGCCACGAAGGCCTTGCGGATGCGCCGGCCATCCTCGGTGCGGATCGGGATGTTCTGCAGGTTCGGATCGGTGGACGACAGCCGCCCCGTCGCGGCACCGGCCTGGTGGTAGCTGGTGTGCACGCGACCGGTGTCGGGATTCACCATCTCCGGCAGTTTGTCGGTATAGGTGCTGCGCAGCTTCGCCAGGCCGCGGTACTCCAGGATCACGCGCGGCAGTTCGTGCTGGTCGGCGATGGCTTCGAGCGCTTCTTCGTTGGTACTGGGCTGGCCGGTCGGCGTCTTCACCAGTACGGGCAGCTTCAGTTCGTCGAACAGCAGCGCCTGCAGTTGCTTCGGCGAATCGAGATTGAACGTGCGGCCGGCAAGCTCGGTCGCCTTCTGCTGTGCAGCCAGCATGCGCTTGGAGAGGTCGCCGCTCTGCCGGCGCAGTTCGTCGGCGTCGATCATCACGCCGTTGGCCTCGATGCGCGCCAACACGGGCACCAGCGGCATTTCGATGTCGCGGTACACGCGTTCCAGCCCGGGCTCGGCCATCAGTCTCGGCGCGATCGCGTGATGCAGCCGCAGGGTGATGTCGGCGTCCTCGGCGGCATAGCGGGTCGCGTCATCGACCGCCACCTGGGAGAACGGAATCTGCTTGGCGCCCTTGCCGGCCACGTCTTCGTACTTGATCGTGTCGTAGCCGAGGAAGCGCTTGGCCAGGCTGTCCATGTCGTGGCGGTTGCTGCCCGAGTTCAGCACGAAGCTCTCAAGCATCGTGTCGTCGGCGTAGCCCTGCACCTCCACGCCGTGGCGGCGAAGCACGTGCAGGTCGTATTTCCCGTGCTGGCCCAGCTTGCGCTTGCCGGGATCGGCCAACACCGGCCGCAGCGCCGCCAGCACGCCCGCACGGTCGAGCTGCGGCGGCGCACCGGGATAGTCGTGGCCGACGGGCACGTAGACAGCCTTGCCCGGCTCGGTGGCGAAACTCAGCCCCACCAGGGTGGCACGCATCGGGTCGAGACTGTTGGTCTCGGTATCGAACGCGAACGCGTCGGCCCGCTGCAGCTCGGCCACCAGCGCATCGAGCTGCGCCGGCTCGGTGACGGCGGCATAGTCGCCGGCCATGCCCAGCGCGGGATCGAGGGGTGTTTCGTCGACGGCGGCAGCCGCCACGCGACCGGTGCCGCGCGCGCGGCCCGGTTCCTTCTCGGCGACGGAGGCCGCATCAAGGGCGCCGCCTTCCAGCTCCTTGAGGGCCTGGTTGAAACCGTAACGTGCGTACAGCTCGCGGAGTTCGTCGACGTGGCGGTCGCGCAGCGGCAGCGTGTCCGGGCCGCCTTCCAGCGCCACGTCGGTCTTGATGGTCACCAGGGTGCGGTTCAACGGCAGGCGCGACAGCGCGGCGCGCAGGTTGTCGCCGATCTTGCCCTTGATCTCGCCGGACCGCTCGATGAGCGCGTCCAGCGTACCGTACTCGCCCAACCACTTCGCCGCCGTCTTGGGCCCGCACTTCTCGACACCGGGCACGTTGTCGATGGCGTCGCCCATCAGCGCCAGGAAGTCGACGATCTGCTCCGGCCGCACACCGAACTTCTCCACCACGGCATCCACGGAATCCAGGCGGCTGCCGCTCATCGTGTTGACCAGCGCCACGCCCGGACGGACCAGCTGCGCGAAATCCTTGTCGCTGGTGGAGATGGTGACCTCCATGCCCTGCGCCGCACCCTGCAGCGCCAGCGTGCCGATCACGTCATCCGCCTCCACGCCGTCGACGCGCAGCAAGGGGAAGCCCAGCGCCTGGACGATGCGGATCATCGGTTCGACCTGCGCGCGCAACTCTTCCGGCATGGGCGGGCGATTGGCCTTGTAGTCGGGATAGAGTTCGTCGCGGAACGTCGGGCCGCTGGCGTCGAGCACGAAGGCCACGTAGTCCGGTTTTTCCTTCAGCGTGGCGCGCAGCATGTTCACCACGCCGAACAGCGCGCCGGTAGGCTCACCCTGTGCGTTGGTCAGCGGAGGCAGCGCATGGAACGCGCGGAACAGGTAGCTGGAGCCGTCGATCAGTACGAGTCGTGTCATGCCGGCATTCTACGCCCCGCCCTTGCGCGCGGCGTCACGCGCCCACCCTCGCATTGGGCGCATAATCGGGACGTCATTCCCCCGACCGGACGCCACCATGAACCGCATGACGAGCCTCGCCCTGCCGTTGTCCTGCCTGCTGGCCATGGCCGGTTGCGCCTCGACAGGCGGCGGCAACCCGTCCGACATCGACCTGGCCAACGCGCAGGTGGCGGTGCGCACGGAAAAGAACGGCGACACCATCGAGGAATACCGCGTGGCGGGCAACCTGCGCATGGTCAAGGTCACGCCATCGCGTGGCGCGCCCTATTACCTGTACGACTCCGACGGCGACGGCCGCCTGGACAAGAGCAAGGACAACAGCGACATCTCGCCGGTGTACTGGAAGCTCTACGGCTGGTGAGCCGCCGCGTTCAGCGGATGACGAGCACCGGCACGCCGCAGCGGGCCAGCACCTCGCTGGTCTGGCTGCCCAGCAGCAGGCGGCCCAGCGCGCGGCGCCCATGCGAAGCCATGACGATCAGGTCGCAGCCTTCGCGTTCGGCGGTGTCCACGATGGCCTCGGCCGCATAGCGGTCGGCCACGTGCAGCAGGTGCGGGTCGACGCCGGCCGCCTGCGCCTGCGCGGTGACGCCATCGAGGACCTTGCGGGCGGCCTCCTCGCGCGCTTTCTGGAAGTCCGGCAGCGAAGTCGCCACCGCGCTCCAGCCCAGCGCATCATCGAAGCCGGTGCTGATGGGTTCGCTCACCGTGAGGACCGTCGCCCTGGCCTGCAGCTGCAAGGCCAGGGCAAGGCCATGCTGCACGCCCTTGCCTGCCAGCTCGGAACCGTCGGTCGCGATCAGGATATGCCGGTACATGGCCGCACCTCGAGGTGATGGAGTGCGGCCATTAGAAGCCCTGCCGGCGCCACGCGCCGTGATCTGGATCAATCGCCTAGACCGCCTGCAGGTTGGCGTAGGCGAGCACCAGCACCTTGGGACCGACCTCGGCGAAGTTCACGTGTACCAGCGTATGCGCCCCGCTGCCCTCGTAATCGGTAACCACGCCCTGACCGAACTTGGCGTGCGTCACCATCTGCCCGAGCTTCATGGAAGGCGACTCGATGGACGCGTGGCCGGCCACCGGCCGTGAAGCAAAACCCGGGGCGGCACGGCTGACCTGCACGCGCGGGCGGACTTCGTTCAACAGGCTCGCGGGGATTTCGCGCAGGAAACGCGACGGGATGCCGTACATGTCCTGCCCGTGCAGGCGACGCGCTTCGGCATAGCTCAGCACCAGCTTCTGGCGTGCGCGGGTGATGCCCACGTAGGCAAGCCGCCGCTCTTCTTCCAGCCGCCCGCTTTCGTCCAGCGAACGGTTGCTGGGGAACAGGCCCTCTTCCAGCCCTGCCAGGAACACCAGCGGGAACTCCAGGCCCTTGGCCGAGTGCAGCGTCATCAACTGCACGCCGTCCTCACCGGCGTCCACCTGGCCCTCGCCGGCCTCCAGCGCGGCATAGGACAGGAAGGCGACCAGTTCGCTCATGCCCTCCTGCACGTCTTCCTCGACGGCGACGTCCTCGCGGCGCACGAAGCGGGAGGCGACCGACACCAGTTCGTCGAGGTTCTCGGTACGCGATTCGGAATCGAGGCCGCCGCGGCTTTCGCGTGCCCAGTGCTCGCGCAGGCCGGAGCGCGCAAGCACGTGGTCGACGCGCTCGGCCAGCGTCATCTCGGCGGTTTCCTCGGCCAGCTGGTCGACCAGCGACGCGAACGCCGCCAGCGCGTTGCGTGCGCGGCCGGCGAGGTCGCTGCCCTGGGCCGCGAGCACCGCCGCGCCCCACAGCGACACGCGGGCGCCGCGTGCCAGACGGCGAACCTCGTCCAGCGTGCGCTCGCCGATGCCGCGCGTCGGCGTATTCACCACGCGCTCGAACGCCGCGTCGTCGGCACGGTTGGCCATCAGGCGCAGGTAGGCGAGCGCGTCCTTGATTTCGGCGCGCTCGAAGAAGCGCATGCCGCCATATACGCGATACGGCACCTGTTCGGACAGCAGCGCTTCTTCGAAGGCACGCGATTGCGCATTGCTGCGATAGAGGATGGCGGCATCGCCGAGGCTGCCGCCGTCGCGCACCCATTGGCGGATGCGCTCGACCACGAAGCGGGCTTCGTCCATCTCGTTGTAGGCGGCGTACAGGTCGATCGGCTCGCCGTCGCCGGTGTCGGTCCACAACTGCTTGCCGATGCGGCCCGGATTGTGCGCAATCACCGCATTGGCGGCGCCCAGGATGTTCGCGCTGGAGCGGTAGTTCTGTTCCAGCCGGATGGTCCGGGCAGAAGGATAGTCGCGCAGGAACTGCTGCATGTTCTCGACTTTCGCGCCGCGCCACCCGTAGATGCTCTGGTCATCGTCGCCGACCACGAACACGTGCCCCGTATCGCCGGCGAGCACGCGGACGAACGCATACTGGATGGCGTTGGTGTCCTGGAATTCGTCCACCAGGATCTGCCGGAAGCGCGTGCGGTAATGCGCCAGCAATGCCGGCGTATCGCGCAGCAGCTCGTGCGCACGCAGCAGCAGTTCGGCGAAGTCGACCAGGCCGGCGCGGTCGCAGCGTTCCTGGTAGCCGGCATAGACCTGCCGGCGCACATCCAGCCAGTCGTCGTTCGGCGCCGGCTGGATGTGTTCTGGCCGGCGGCCTTCGTCCTTCTGCTCGTTGATCCACCAGGTGATCTGCTTGGGCGGATACTTGCCTTCGTCCAGCTCCATCGCCTGGACGACCCGCTTGACCAGGCGCTGCTGATCGTCGCTGTCCAGTACCTGGAAGGTCTCCGGCAGCTTCGCTTCCTGCCAGTGCAACCGCAGCAGGCGATGCGCGAGACCGTGGAAGGTGCCGATCCACATGCCCCGGCTGCCATTGCGCAGCTGCACGTCGGCGCGCGCGCGCATCTCCCCCGCAGCCTTGTTGGTGAAGGTGACCGCGAGGATCCCGTGCGTGGGCACGCCATGGACTTCATTGAGCCAGGCGATGCGGTGGGTCAGCACGCGGGTCTTGCCGGAGCCGGCGCCGGCCAGGACCAGGTAATGCCCGGGTTCGGCGGAAACGGCGTCGCGCTGGGCGGGATTCAGGTCTTCGAGCAGGTGGGAAACATCCATCCGCGCATTTTACGGCCTGCGGCGGCCCAAACCCTGAGACGAAGGCGTTCAGGCCAGTTCGGCGACCTGCATGGAGACCTGCTTGCGACCGTTGTCCAGCCACTGGCGACCGGCTTCGACGAAGCCGTGGCGCGCATGGAACAGACGCGAAGGCTCGTTCGGCGGCACCACGTTGAACTCGCAGGTGACGCGCGGGATGCCGCGTTCACGGGCGAAGGCGAACAGGTCGGCATAGAGCCGCGACCCCAGGCCGTGCCCCTGCGCGGCCGCATCCACCACGATGCGGTCGACGTAGAGGAAATCCGGATAGCGTCCGGCGAACCACCCGAAGTTGTCGTTGCGGTAATCCGCACCGGCACGCATTGCCAGCAGGAAGGCGACCACGCGGCCGTCGAGCGTCGCTACGCGGAGACAGTCGGACAGGGACGCCAGGTGGCGCAACCTGTCCACATCCATGGCGCTGGTGTGACGGACCTCGGCGACATTCAGCGCGACGATGGCGTCGTAGTCGGCCTCGGTCGCGTCGCGGATCAGGAGCCCGGCCACCAAGGCATCAATGCGCGGCGTGCCTGGAAGGAGCACCGCCATTCATGAGCTTGTCCGTCCATGCGATGCCGATCGCCGACAGGATGAAGACGCAATGGATGATGGTTTGCCAGAGCACCCCGTCCGGGGTCAGCTGTGTGCACTGCGTACTGGTGATGGCCATCTCGGCCTTCATTTGGGCCAGTTGCTCGGGTTTGCAGAACGGCAGCCCGGTCAGGGCGCCAGCAGCGATGAAGGTCTTGAGCAGGTGGATCGAGGAGATGCCGATGATCGCCATCGCCAGCTTCACCTTCAGCACCGACGCATTGACGTGGCTGAGCCACTCGGGCTGGTCCGGATGACCCTCCAGGCGCAGACGCGAGACGAACGTCTCGTAACCGCCGACGATCACCATGACCAGCAGGTTGGAGATCATCACCACGTCGATCAGGCCCAGCACGATCAGCATGATTTCCTGCTCGCCAAGCCCCGGCGCGCGGTGGATCAGATGCCACAACTCCTTGCCGAACAGGAAAACGTAGACGCACTGGGCAATGATCAGGCCCAAGTACAGAGGAAGCTGCAGCCATCGCGACGCGAAGATCAGGTTGGGCAGGAAACTGGGGCGGGGACTGGCCGGGAGCGTCATGGGGAACAGTACTTTCCAAGGATGCGGCAGGGTAGCGGCCGGATTTGACGCTGCCAAGTCTGCAGGCCGGTCTAGACTCGGAGGCCTCCCCACCCCGCGGACCCCGCCATGATCGACCTGTACTACTGGCCTACCCCGAACGGCCACAAGATCACGCTGCTGCTGGAAGAGCTGGCCGAGGCCGGCGCGAAGCTGGACTATCGCATCGTGCCGGTGAACATCGGCAAGGGCGACCAGTTCAAGCCCGAATACCTCGCCTTCTCTCCCAACAACAAGATGCCGGCGATCATCGACCATGCGCCGGCCGACGGTGGCGAGCCGATCAGCGTGTTCGAGTCCGGTGCCATCCTGGTGTACCTGGCCAACAAGACCAACCGCTTCTTCGGCAGCAACACGCGGCAGAAGGTGGCGGTGAACCAGTGGTTGATGTGGCAGATGGGCGGCCTGGGGCCGATGAGCGGGCAGTACGGCCACTTCACGGTGTATGCGCCCGAAAAGATTCCCTACGCCATCGACCGCTACACCCGCGAAGTGCAGCGTTTGCTCGGCGTGCTGGACACGCAGTTGGCGAAGCATGCGTACGTGGCCGGCGAGGATTACAGCATCGCCGACATGGCGATCCATCCGTGGATCAACGCTTACGACAAGGCGCCGTTGGATATGTCGCCCTATCCCACCCTGCAGCGCTGGCATGCGGAGATCGCCGCGCGCCCTGCCGTGCAGCGCGCGTACGCGCTGAAGACGCAGGTGAATCCCGATGCGGGCAAGCCGCTGATCGACGAGGAGCGCAAGCACCTGTTCGGAAGGTAGCGTGCGCCGTGCGCACGATGCGCGGTGCCGGATCCAGAGGTCGTGCGCATGGCGCACGCTACGGTTCGCGGGTGCAATAATCCGGGCCTGACCGGCCCCGCCGCCCGAGAAATCCGATGCGCCTCGCCCTGTTCGCCCTGATGACCCTCGCCACCGCCCTGCCCGCCCACGCCGAGAAACTCACGCTGGAAGCCATCACCGGCAGCGCGCCGCTGTCCGGACCGACGCTGACCAAACCGCAGGTGGCGCCGGACGGATCACGCGTGACCTTCCTGCGCGGCAAGGACAGCGACCGCAACCGGCTGGACCTGTGGGAGTACGACATCGCCAGCGGGCAGACGCGCTTGCTGGTGGATTCGTCGGTGGTGCTGCCGGGCGAGGAAGTGCTGAGCGACGAGGAAAAGGCGCGCCGCGAGCGCCAGCGCATCGCCGCGCTGTCCGGCATCGTCGATTACCAATGGTCGCCCGACGGCAAGGCACTGCTGTTTCCGCTGGGCGGCGAGCTGTACTTCTACGACCTGGCCAAGACTGGCAAGGACGCGGTGCGCAAGCTCACGAACGGCGGCGGCTTCGCCACCGATCCGAAGATCTCGCCGAAAGGCGGCTTCGTCAGCTTCATCCGCGACCGCAACCTGTGGGTCATCGCCCTGGCCGACGGCAGGGAAGTGCAGCTGACCCGCGATGGCAGCGACACCATCGGCAACGGCGTGGCCGAATTCGTCGCCGACGAGGAAATGGATCGCCATACGGGCTACTGGTGGGCGCCGGACGATTCGGCCGTCGCCTTCGCCCGTATCGACGAAACGCCGGTGCCGCTGGTGAAGCGCTACGAGGTCTATCCCGACCGCACCGAGGTCGTCGAACAGCGCTATCCGGCAGCGGGCGATGCGAATGTGCTGGTGCAGCTGGGCGTGATTGCGCCGAATGCGAGTGCCACACCGCAGTGGATCGACCTGGGCACCGAGAAGGACATCTACCTGGCCCGCGTGGACTGGCGCGATCCGCAGCGCCTGACCTTCCAGCGCCAGTCGCGCGACCAGAAGACGCTCGACCTGATCGAGACCACGCTGGCGACCGGCAAGCAACGCACGCTGGTGACCGAAACATCGAAGACGTGGGTGCCGCTGCACAACGACCTGCGTTTCCTGAAGGATGGACGCTTCCTGTGGTCGTCGGAGCGCGATGGATTCGAGCATCTTTACCTCGTATCCGAGAACGGGACTTCGCTGTCGCAGCTGACCCGCGGTGACTGGGTCGTGGACAGCCTGCTGGCAGTCGACGAACGCAATGGCCTGGCGTACGTCAGCGGCACGCGCGATGGCGCCGCGGAAACCCACGTCTACGCCGTGCCGCTGACAGGCGGTGAACCGCGCAAGCTGACGCCTGCTGCGGGCGTGCACACGGCCAGCTTCGCCCGCAATGCCAGCGTCTTCGTCGACAGCTGGTCCAGCGACACGACGCTGCCGCAGATCGAACTGTTCAAGGCGGACGGCACGAAGCTGGCGACCCTGCTGGAGAATGATGCCGCCGACCCCGGGCATCCGTATGCGAAGTACCTGGCCGCGCACCAGCCGACCACATTCGGCACGCTGATGGCGGCCGACGGCAAGACGCCGCTGCACTACAGCCTGATCAAGCCGGCGAATTTCGACCCGAAGAAGAAGTATCCCGTGGTGGTGTTCGTCTACGGCGGCCCTGCCGCGCAGACCGTCACCCGCGCCTGGCCCGGCCGCAGTGACGCCTTCTTCAACCAGTACCTGGCGCAGCAGGGTTATGTGGTGTTCTCGCTGGACAACCGCGGCACCCCACGCCGTGGCGCGGCGTTCGGCGGCGCGCTGTACAGCAAGCAGGGCACGGTGGAAGTGGACGACCAGCTGCGCGGCGTCGAATGGCTGAAGGCGCAGTCCTTCGTCGATGCAAAGCGCATCGGCGTGCATGGCTGGTCCAACGGCGGCTACATGACGCTGATGCTGCTGGCCAAGCACAGCGAAGCGTATGCCTGCGGCGTGGCGGGCGCGCCGGTGACCGACTGGGCGCTGTACGACACCCACTACACCGAACGCTACATGGACCTGCCGAAGGCGAACGCGGCGGGCTACCGTGAAGCCAGCGTCTTCACCCACCTGGGCGGCCTGCGCTCGAAGCTGCTGCTGATCCACGGCATGGCCGACGACAACGTGCTGTTCACCAACTCCACCAAGCTGATGAGCGAGCTGCAGAAGCGCGGCACGCCGTTCGAACTGATGACGTACCCAGGGGCCAAGCACGGCCTGCGCGGCAGCGACCTGCTGCATCGCTACCGGCTGACCGAGGATTTCTTCGCCCGTTGCCTCAAGCCCTGATTCCACTCACCCCAGGAGCACTGCGATGTCGACGCCCGTCCCCGCCCAGCCCGGCTGGTGGCAACGCAACTGGAAATGGTGCGTGCCCGTGCTAGGCGCGCTGCTGCTGGCGCTGTTTGTCGCGGTCGTCCTCGGCGGCGTGGCGCTGCTGCTGGGAGCGATCAAGTCCTCGGGCGCCTATCAGCATGCGCTCGCGCGGGCACAGTCTGATCCTGCCGTCATCGCTGCGCTCGGCGAGCCGATCCATGCGGGCTGGTTCGTGCAGGGAAACATCAGCACCAGCGGAGCCAGCGGTGACGCCGACCTAGCGATTCCCCTCGACGGCCCGCGCGCGGATGGCACGCTATACGTGGTGGCCGAAAAACGCGCAGGCGAATGGCGCTACGAGACGCTGGCAGTGAACGTGGACGGCGGCGAGCGGATCGTGCTGGAGGGCGAGTCGGCCACGTCGCCCTGATCCCTGAAATGAAGAAGGCGGCCGTCCGCCGCCTTCGTTCGGGCGTTCTGGCTCCGACTAGCGCTTCGCCGCCGGCTCCGGCACCACGATCGACGCATCCACCGGCGTCCCCGGCGGCACGTAGATCGCGACGCCCGCGGCCTGTTTCTGCGTGGTGGGAATGCCCATGCTGACGCCGCCGCCGGAGTGGCGGCCGTAACTGCCGGCGCCCACCGACATGCCGACCGGCGAGCCACTCGAGCCCACGCCGATCAGCACCACACCGTTGGCGCCGAGGGCGGCGGCTTCGCGCTTGAGGCGCGCCACGGCGGCGTCGGTCTGGCCCTGGGTACCGAAACCGACCGCGCTCTTCGATTCCAGCTGCGCGATCTCCAGTGCGCCGGCCGGTGCCGTGCGGTAAACCTGGACCTGCGACGGATCGATGGCAGGGCGTGCCTGCCCCAGCATGACCTTGGAACTGCTGGCGCACCCGGCGGCCAGCAGCATGGCGAACACGACGGGGATGGTGCGGAACGTCATGACGGCTTCTCCCTGGGAACCCCGGCGATCTTCCGCCGCATGCCCTGAATGTTGGCACAGCCTGCGCCTGCCGGGCGTGACGGGATGGGCGGGTTATCATTTCGCCCCGACATGCCCCTGTTTCCCGCACGATGAGCTCCGCTCCCGACCGTCCCTCCGCGCCGCAGCGGTTGGCCGTCGACTACATCCACGCGCCGACACCCCATGCATTGCTGGGCCTGCAGGAAACGCTCGCCGTGTTCGGTTTCGGCGCCCTGGCGCCGATGACGTCGGCTATCGACGATCCCCGTTACCTGCGCGTGCCGCTGTCGCCGCTGCGCGAAGCCGCCGCGCCCTTCGAGGTGTGGCGCGCGGCCGGACCCGTGGCCACGGGCCGGGACGGCGCGGTGCGCTACAGCCACGATGGAACCCTGATGTTCGGCGCGGTGGAGTGGGAAGAGCCTGCGGGCGGCATCCTGCAGGCCAGCGCCCATGCCTATGCGGCGATAGCGGCGTTCTGGCGCCAGAGCGGCTATCCGCACCTGCTGCGCATCTGGAACTACTTCGACGCCATCACCGACGGCGACGGCGATGCCGAGCGCTACCGGCAGTTCTGCGTCGGCCGCGTGCAGGGCCTGGGCGAGGTCGACACGCGCGTGCTGCCAGCGGCGACCGCGATCGGCAGCCGCGATGGCCGGCGCGTCCTGCAGGTCTACTGGCTGGCGGCGCGCGAGCCCGGCCTGCCGCTGGAAAATCCCCGGCAGGTCAGCGCGTATCGCTATCCGCGGGAATACGGCCCGCAATCGCCAACCTTCGCGCGTGCGCTGCTGCCACCGTCGCCGCGCGTGCCTCTGCTGCTGTCGGGTACGGCCAGCATCGTCGGCCACGCCTCGCAGCATGCCGATTCCCTGCGCGCGCAACTGGATGAAACCCTGACCAACCTCGACAGCCTGCTCGGTGCGGCGCGCGAGCATGCGCCGTCACTGCCGGCGCACATGGATGCGAGTTCGCGGCTGAAGGTCTACGTGAGCGATGCCGGCGACGCCGAGGCGGTGGCCGCCCAGCTGGAAGCTCGCCTCGGTACGCGCGTGCCGTGGCTGATGCTGCACGCCGACGTCTGCCGGCGGGAACTGCTGGTCGAGATCGAAGGCATGCATGGCGTGACGGGTTGAAGCCGTCGTTGCCCGTCCGCATAGTGGGTCCATGAGGCGCCACGTCGCGCGCCGTGTCGGGGAGCATGTGCGATGGGACTGATCAGCCTGCTGTGGGGCATCGTGGCGATGCTGTGGATGGTGCTGGCGCTCATTCCGCTGCTCGGCTGGGGCAACTGGTTCCTGATCCCCTTCGCCGCCGTCGGCGCGATCATCGCGGCGGTCGGCATCCTGTTCACGCGGACCGGGAATCGCGGCCGCGCCAAGGCCGGGCTGGTGCTGAACGGCATCGTCATCGTGGTCGGCATCATCCGCCTGTCGCTGGGCGGCGGCATCATCTGAGGCCCTCGCGGACGCAGCGTTCCGCACTGCGACCGCCTGTCGCAGGCCCGCCCGCAGGACACCGGCGTATCATTCGCCGCTCTGCCAGGAGTCCGTGATGGCCTACCCCTACACCCGCCCGCGCCGCATGCGCCGCGACGAGTTCTCGCGCCGCCTGATGCGCGAGCACGTACTGACCACCAACGACCTGATCTATCCCGTGTTCGTGCACGAGGAGAAGGGCCGGGTGCCGGTGGCGTCGATGCCGGGCGTCGAGCGGCTGTCCATCGACGAACTGTTGCGCGTGGGCGAAGAGGCGCTGGAACTGGGCGTGCCCGTGCTGGACCTGTTCGGCGTGCCGGACCCGGCGGCCAAGACCGCCGACGGCCGCATCGCCTGGGACGAGGACGGCATCATCCCGCGCGCGATCCGCGCGCTGAAGGCACGCTTTCCCGAACTGGGCGTGATGACAGACCAGGCACTGGACCCGTACACGACGCATGGCCAGGACGGGCTGATCGACGACACCGGCTACATCCTCAACGACGAGACGATCGAGGCGCTGGTGAAACAGTCCCTCGCGCACGCCGCCGCCGGCGTGGACATCCTCTCGCCCAGCGACATGATGGATGGCCGCATCGGCGCAATCCGCGAAGCGCTTGAGAAGGCCGGCTACATCAACACCCGCATCATGTCGTACGCCGCCAAGTACGCCAGCGCGTTCTATGGCCCGTTCCGCAGCGCGGTGGGCAGCGCCGGCAACCTGGGCAAGGGCAACAAGTTCACCTACCAGATGGACCCGGCCAACTCGAACGAAGCGCTGCACGAGATCGCGCTGGACCTGGACGAAGGCGCGGACATGGTGATGGTCAAGCCGGGCCTGCCGTACCTGGACGTGATCCGCCGGGTGAAGGACGAGTTCGGCGTACCGACGTTCGCGTACCAGGTCAGCGGCGAGTACGCGATGATCAAGGCCGCCGCCGCGAATGGCTGGCTGGACGAGAAGGCCTGTGCACTGGAAGCACTGACCGCATTCAAGCGCGCGGGCGCGGATGGCGTGCTGACCTATTTCGCGCTGGATGCGGCGCGCTGGCTGCGGGACAGCTGACATGATCTCTGTCGTCATCCGCGATGCGCGGCATGACGATGCGGCCGAACTGGCACGCCTGTGCACGCTGCTCGCTTATCCGGTCGACGTCGCTGCCATGGCGAAGCGACTGGACAGCCTGCTGGCATCGCCGACACATGCCGTGAGGGTCGCTGCATCGCCGGACAACGACCGTCGCCTGCACGGCATGGTGGCGGCGGAGTGGCGCCTGATGATCGAGTTCGGCATGCGCGCAGAAATCACGGCGCTGATCGTGGACACGCAGGTGAGGCGTTCAGGACTGGCACGACGGCTGGTGGACGCGGCCTGCGAGTGGATACGACGTCAGGGCGGCAAGGATGTCTTCGTCCGCTCGAACATCCTGCGCCCGGAGTCGCATGCGTTCTATCCGTCCGCTGGCTTCGCGCTTGCCAAGACGCAGCATGTCTACGTGCGGCAGCTGGAGACATCCGTCGGGGCATAAAAAAACGGGAGCCTGCCGGCTCCCGTTTCTGTTTTCTGTTTCCGGATCAGAACCGCGCTTCGACGCCCAACGTCACCGTGTCGGCGCGGTTGAAGTCGCAGTAGTAGGTGTAGTCCTCGTCGCAGTCGCTGTCGTAGTAGTCGTCCGCGTAGACGAACGCGGTGTAGCCCAGCGTCAGGTTGAGGTGGCGGTTGATGTCCACGCCCACCGCCAGGCCGGCATAGCCGCCATCGGTGGAGAAGTCACCGCCGCCCGGAACGTCCTGTTCCGCATCGAAATAGCCGCCCCGGACCATCATGAACCACGGGCTGTCGCCGAAGCTCATGCGGGCGTTGGCGCCCAGCGCCTTGTACGTGGCCTTCGGGTAGCGCCAACCGCCGTCGGTGGTTTCGTCCAGGCGGCCCGCCGACAGCTCGACGCCTACCTGGGTCCAGGGACCTGCCTGCCAGCGGTAGCCCGCGCTCATCGCCAGCGCATCCTGCTCGACATCCTCGTAGATCCATCCCTGGCCCGCCTGGGCGCCGATGAAGAACCCGCCGTTGTCCCGCTCCTCGCGGACAGGCGCGGGTGCGCGCGTACGGTGCGGGCGCGGCATGGGCAGGCGCCGGAGGCGGTGCTGCGGGCACCACGGGCGTGGCAGGCGCCGGGGTGGTCGGCGTCACGGGCTGGGCGGGTGCAGGCGGCGGCGTTTCCTTTTTCCGGAACGCATCGTAGGCCGGCGAGATCGATTGCGCTTGCGCGTGCAGGGCGAAGGCCGCCAGCGCGAGCGGCAGGCAGCGGAGCAGAGGCTTCATGAGGTTTCCCCTTTCGGTGGTGGTGGAATCCCCGCGTCCTTGCGGTACCGGCGGGGCGGATCGGTGAATCGTGAGCATCCTTGCCGGAAGCTTGCGCGCGGACTGCGCGCTCCGTCGTCGGTCGACGCAAGGCCCGCAGTGACAGCGTTTCGATGGGAGGCGACCGGTACTCCCCGTCCGGCCTGCCGTCGCCTCGATCCCTGGCGCGCCCTCTTCGGCGGCGGCACAGTGCGGCGCACCGTCGCGCCTGTCAAGCCGACGCGGGCGCGCGTAGACTGCGGACAACGACTGCAGACGGGGATCCGCACCATGACCAGCCAGCGCTACGCCGTCTTCGGCCATCCCGTCGCCCACTCGCTGTCGCCGCGCATCCACGCCGCATTCGCGCAGCAGGTCGGCATCGCGCTGGACTACACCGCCATCGACACCGCACCGCACGATTTCGTCGCGACGCTCGACCGGTTCGCGGGCGACGGCGGCGTGGGTGCGAACGTCACCCTGCCGTTGAAGGAAGCCGCTTTCGCGATCTGCGCGCAGACCAGCGATCGCGCGCGGCGCGCCGGTGCGGTGAACACGCTGACCCACCACGACGGCCAATGGAACGGCGACAACACCGACGGCGCCGGCCTGGTGCGCGACCTGACCGGCCGCCACGGACTGGACCTGCGCGCGCGGCGCGCGCTGCTGCTCGGCGCCGGTGGTGCGGCACGCGGCGTCGCGCCCGCCTTGCTGGATGCCGGCATCAGCGAACTGATCATCGTCAACCGGACCGCGGAACGGGCCGATGCCTTGGCCGATGCGCTGGGCGAACCGGATCGCGCGCACTCCCGCTACTGGAACGACCTGCGCGATCTCGGCGACTTCTCGCTGATCGTCAATGCGACCTCCGCCGCGCGCCAGGACCAGGGTGCGTTCTCCCTGCCGTTCACCCTGGCCACCCCGCGCACGCTGGCGGTCGACCTCAACTATGGCGAGGCCGCGATCCCGTTCCTTGCCTGGGCCCGCGCGGCCGGTTGCCACGATGCGGTGGACGGGCTCGGCATGCTGGTGGAGCAGGCGGCCGAAGCGTTCGAGCACTGGCACGGCGTGCGCCCGGAGACCGATGCGGTCTATGCCGCGCTGCGCGACAAAGACAAGGTGCTGGTGACGGCGGATTGAAGGCTGGCCTGCTACGCGGACTCGCATGCGGAGGGCTGTTCGCGCTCTCGTTCGCTGCGTCGGCGGACGACGGCGCCTCCACCCTCGCTCCCCCACTGAACGCGTGGGTCGAGATTCCCGTTCCGCCGGAGGCATCGCACGAAGATCGTCTTGTCTGGGAGTACGCGGGTAACTATTCGCCCGTGTCCTGGCGGGTGGACCAGCGCGACGACGCCATTGTCGCCATCCGCCTGTCCCGCTCCAGCCCGGCGGCCGGCCGGCCCTCGTTCCTGCCTTCGCCCGGCCAGTACGATGACGGCGTCATCGTCCAGCGTGTCGACGATGGTTGGCTGGTGGCCTTCAACAACGGGGAGTTCGGCGCCGTGCTGTACTGGTACAGCGTCGATGGGGCGACGCGTTATCCCGTGTCCTCCGACCATGTCGTGGCGTTCTTCGAATGGAAGGACCGATGGCATGCCATCGAAGGCCTTGCGCACCTGGGATCGTCGCGAGGCACTGTGGTCGCGCTCGACAAGTCCCTGGACAGGTGGCAAGCCACGACGCTCATGCACCTGCCCGGTGCTCCCCTGACCGTCTCCGTTACCGAACGCGACGACCTGCTGATCGCCCTGCACGACGCCTTGGTGCGTGTCGACGCAACGTCCGGCCTGCGTGTGGTTCTGCCCAAGGCACCCTGGCGCTTTTTCCACCCCCGTTCTTCGGCCTGGAACGAGCGCGCGGGCATGCTGTACATCGGCATGCGGCAGTACGTGGCGCGTTACGAACCGGCGACCTCGACGCTGACGATGCTGGCGCCTTCGCCCTCGGCTATCCACCACCTCACGCCCGACGAAGAACCTCGCATCCGCCGCCAGGCACGACAGACGACAGACGAATGAACCCGGCAGGGTGAAGCCGTGCCTGGCTTTGCTATACATTGGATGTCCATCGGCACGGAGACATGCATGGACGGATTCCTCACCCAATTGCTGACGATGCTCGGCTACCAGTTGCCCGACCTGCTGGCCTGCGTGGCCGGTACCGCGATGCTGGCGATGTGGGCGCCACCGGTACCCGGTCGCAAACTGGCGCTGGCCGGCATCTCGCTGATGCTGCTCACCACCCTGCTGCGCGGCGCGATGAGCGTGTGGCAGGCCTGGGTGATCAACCACGCGACCGATGGCTATGCATCGGTGAGCGGCATGATGGGTCTGTTCAGTGCCCTCGGCATGCTGATCGGCCTCGTCTCCGCCGTTGGCCTGGTCATGCTGGCCTGGGGTGCCTGCAAGGCGATGCAGGCCACGCACGCTGCGTAGGCGATATCCGCATAGGCGGCACCGCAAACGGAATAGCGCCGCGATGCCGCGCGCTTCGTCGTCGGGCTAGCATGGCGGCATGAAACGCTTCCTGTTGTCGGTGCTCGTGTGCCTTGCCTGCTTCGCCGTGCCGGCGTTCGCACAGGGCGCTTTCAAGCTGCTGGTCGTCGCCATCCCCAACCGTTATCACCATGACTACGCCGTGGTCGCCAAGCCGCAGTTCGAACGCATGGCGCAGGTGCACGGCTTCGACCTGACCTGGTCGTGGAACAGCACGCCGTTCGACGGCGACCTCTCGCCGTATGCGGCCGTGGTGCTCCTCAACACGCCGGGCGATGAACTGAAGGGGGCACAGCGCGGCAGGCTCGAGGCCTACGTCCGCGCGGGGGGCGGCGTGATGGCGGTGCATCGCGCACTGATCTTCAACCCGCCCGGCGAGTGGCCCTGGTTCGAGAAACTGATCGGCCGCTCGTTCCGGGTCCACCCGATGGTGCAGACGGCGACGGTGCGCGTGGACGATCCCTCGTTCCCGGCGACATTCAACCTGCCGTCGCGCTGGATCTGGACGGACGAGTGGTACGAATTCCATGACCCGCTCGTGCCCGGCCTGCGGACGGTGTTGAGCGTGGACGAGTCCACCTACGACCCGACCCGCATCTGGCCCGGGCAGGTGGCGCGGGGCATGGGCAAGGATCATCCCGTCGCCTGGTACCACGCTTACGACGGTGGCCGCGTCTTCGTCACGGCACTCGGACACACGCCGGCGCTGTACGACGATCCCGCCTATCTGGCGCATCTTTACGGCGGTCTGTGGTGGACCGCGACGGGCAGGGGCATCGACGACCGGCGCTGACGCGCGCCAGGCCTCACTCGGCGACGGCGCAAAGGTCCAGGCGTTGGCACAGGAACGCGACCTGCGCGTCCTGCGTCTCCGGCCCTTCGTAGGGCAGGACGGTCCAGCGCTCGCGCGCCTGCATCGCCGCGCCCGGGGCGAGCGTGCGGAACGGCGCGTGCATTTCCATTTCCAGCAGTCCGGCGCGGAGGTCGCGGGCGTGGTCGAGATACAGCTCGACCTGGCCATGGTCGGGATGGATGGCCTCGCACGGTTGCAGGTCGAAACGGATCACGAACGCCTGGCCCTGCGCGAAGCCGGCCATCCAGCCCGCCGACGGCTGCAGTAACACCTTGCCGCGACGCATCGCCGTGGCCGGTGGCGGGGGCAGGAACGCGAACACGCCCGCGTCGATCCGCCAGGCGGGCACGGCGTCCACTGCGCCCTCCACCCGCACGTCGCGCGCATCGGCGACCGGCACGTAGACGCGCGTCGCGGCGGACGTGCGCGTGTTGAACCACAGGTCACGGGCGAGAGGACGGTCGCGGATGTTGCGGGCGGTCGCCGTCACCACGACGGTGGCGGGATCCGCAGGATCGAACGCGAACGATTTCAGCAAGCGCACGCCGGTGACCGGGCTGTCGACGCCCTCGAGCACGAGCCGGTCCGGTGAGCGCGCGATCACCCGCGTCCGCGCGAATGCCAGGTAGGGATCCGGCGGCCAGACCGCTTTCTCGTCGCGCCGCGACGGATTCGCATCCTGGTCGGACCACCAGCCGCGCTGCGGACCCATCCAGACATCGTGGCCGAGATAGCCGATGTCGTCCGCATCCGCAGCCACCCGTGGCGTTGGTTGCGAGGCGACCGGCTCGCCGATCTTGATCAGGTTGCGGCGCCCGACGCGGCTCACGTGCAGAACGCGGCCGCCGAGCGATGGCGTGATCTCGACGACCACCGCATCCGATTGCAGCCGGATGCGTTCGACGCCGGCCGCGTCTTCGCCTGCGCCGGACAGGCCGGTCGCCCCCAGCAGCAGACACGCAGCGAGCGCCCGCATGCCCACGCTACAGCACCCCGTCCCGCTTGACGGCCAGATAGCGTTCCACCAGCGCCGCGGGGAGTTCGTCGGCGGTGACGTCCAGCACCATGACGCGATGGCTGCGAAGCGCCTCGTGCGCGGCCGTGCGCTGCTCGAGGTATCGCGCGACCGCGCCGGCATGGATCGCGCCCTGCAGATCGCGCACGTCGTCGTCCAGCGCCTCGTCCAGCGACGTTTCGCGCAGGCTGGCCACGCAGACCAGGTGCCGCTTCTGCAGCAGGCGCACCGCGGCGAGCAGGTCGTCGATATCCTCGTCGCGGACATTGGTGACCAGCATCACCAAGGCACGACGACGCTGCCGCAGGCTCAGTTCGGTGGCGGCGGCCAGGTAATCGGTGGCCACGGGGCGCGGTTGCAGGTCGTAGCTGGCGCGCAGCAGCGTATCGATGGCGGCCATGCCGCGTTGCGGCGCGACCCAGCGGCTGTCGCCGCCGGCGGCGAACAGCCCCACGCCATCGCCCTGGCGCAACGCCAGGTAGGACACGACGAGCGACGCATTGAGCACGTGGTCGAAATGGCCCAGTTCGTCCTCGCGCGCCATCATCCGGCGACCGGTGTCGATCAGCATGACCAGCTGCTGGTTCTTCTCGTCCTGGTACTCGCGCGAGATCAGCTTGCGCGAGCGCGCGGTGGCCTTCCAGTCGACCTGGCGCAGGCTGTCGCCGACGCGGTACTCGCGCATCTGGTGGAAGTCGGTGCCTTCGCCACGGCGCCGCTTGAGGTGCGCGCCCACCAGGCGGGAGGCCTGCTCCGCGCTGAAGAGTGCGAAACGCGTCAGCGGTGCGAAGTTCGGATACACGCGTACCCGCTGCGGCATGCCGGCGACCCGCGATTGCCGCCACAACGCCAGCCGGGAATGCAGGCGCAGCTGCACGCCGTCGAAGTGGGCATCGCCGCGCGCGGCAGGACGCAGGCGATAGGTGATGCGGGTCGCCGACATGGGCGCCAGTGCCAGCCGGCGCGGCAGGCCTGTCGATGCCCAGCCGCCCGGATGCAGGTCGAACACATCCAGCCGCTGGCGCACCCGCGACTCGAAGCCCAGCGCGACATCGCGCTCGATGCCCAGCGGCAGCGCATCAGGAATCTCGCGCGTGGCCTCGGGCGTGGGACGGGCGCGCAGCCCCCAGGCATCGAGCGCGGCGACCACCAGCACCGCCGCGCCGGCCAGCTGCCACTGCCACAACGGCCAGCCGAGGAAAGGCACGGCCAGGCCGGCCAGTCCCCAGCCTGCGATCAGGGCGATGAGCAGCGGCGCCGGCCTCATTTGCGGGGCGCGTCCACCTTCGCCAGCAGCGCACGCAGCGCATCGTCCGGCGACTGTCCTTCGATCTGCAGTTCGGGGGCGAGGGTGATGCGGTGGCGCAATGCGGGGCGGGCGATGTCGCGCACGTCGTCGGGCGTGACGAAATCGCGTCCCTGCAGCACGGCCTGCGCACGCGCCGCGCGTACCAGGGCGATGCTGCCGCGCGGCCCCGCGCCGAGCGAAATGCCTGGCCATTTGCGGGTGGCGGCGACGATGCGCACGGCGTAGTCGATGACTTCCGGATCCACACGGATCGCAGCGGTCTCCCGCTGCATCGCAGCGATGTCGGCCGCACCGACGACGCGCTTCACCTGCGACAGATCGAAGTCGGCGGCGGTGCGACCCGTGGTGATGGCATCGACCATGCGCTTCTCGTCTTCCAGCGCCGGGTAGTCGATCAGCACCTTCAGCAGGAAGCGGTCCAGCTGCGCTTCCGGCAGCGGATACGTGCCTTCCTGCTCCACCGGGTTCTGCGTGGCCAGTGCGATGAACGGTGGCGACAGCGCGAACGACGTGCCTTCGATCGTGACCTGCCCTTCCTGCATCACTTCCAGCAGGGCGGACTGGGTCTTGGCCGGCGCGCGGTTGATCTCGTCGGCCAGCAGGATGTTGGTGAACACCGGACCGCGGCGGATCTGGAAGCTCTCCGTCTTCGGGTCGTAGACGGCATGGCCGCTGACGTCGCTGGGCATCAGGTCGGGCGTGAACTGCACGCGCGCGTAGGTCAGCTCCAGCGCCTGCGACAGCGCACGCACCAGCAGCGTCTTGCCGAGGCCGGGTACGCCTTCGATCAGCACGTGGCCGCCGGCAAGCAGCGCGATCAGGATCTGGTCCAGCACGTCGGGCTGTCCGATGAAGGCCTTGGACACTTCGTCGCGCACGGCTTCGACGCGCTGGGACAGCGCGTTGCCGGGCATCGGCGGAAGCGCGGGCGGCGCGGCGGCGGTCTCGTCGTTCATAGGCGGTTTCTCAGTTGGATCAACAGGGCGATGCGGTCGCGGAAAGCCTGCCGGTCGTGCGAGGCAGGGACGTTGAGGGCGGTGCGGACACGGTCGGCGGGCTGGCCGGTACGTTCGGCGATGGCCGCGACCTGCGGCTCGCCGGCGAGCGCGGCGGCGACCGGATCGCGCCGACGCAGGCGCGCCAGGAACGCCTGCCGGACGGCGGAATAGAGCATCACGCCGCGACCGTAGCGATAGAGATGTTCGCCGCTGGCGCGGACATGTTCGAGCAACGAGCGTCGCTCGCCGGCTGGCGACGGCACCGGTGGACCAAAGCGCTGCATGCGCATCCACAGCCAGGCCAGCAGGGCGAGCAGCAACGGCGCCCACACCATCCAGCCCTGCAGGTAGAGGGTGCGCCACAACGATGGCATTTCCGCCGCGTAGACCAGGTGCATCGTGCCCTGGCCATAGTTGGGCGCCAGCACCTGCCGCGCCAGCGCGCGGTGCGGACCGTCGCGCAGGCCGCCGGACGGCGCGACATCCGGCGTGTCCTGCAGGAAGCCGCGCGCGGCGGTGTTGGCGAGGAAGTCGAAGTCGGCCAGCACGTCGACATGGCCCTTGCCCACCGCCAGGCGCGCATAGACGTAGCCGGCCTGCAGGTCACCCCAGGCCAGCTCGGGCACCACGTCGTCAAAGACGAAGCGGCGGCCGCGGCAGAACTCGACGTGGTGGCCTTCGCCCTCCACCTGGAGGTCTTCGCATCGGGGGCCCTCGTCCACCAGCCACGCCGACAGCAGGTCCAGCATCGCGGGCGGCGTCGCGTCCCGTCCGGACAGGTCTTCGCCCGGCGAATACAAGGGCGTGCGGATCAGCAGGTGGCCGCCTCCTTCCACCCACTCCAGCAGGCGTTCGGCCTCCGGCGGCGACAGCGCGCGCGGATCGTTGAACAGCAGCAGCGTGTCGCCGGGGGCGAGCATGTTGTCGTCAAGCATCAGGCGCTGGCGCGCGTTGACCTTCACGCCGTCCGCTTCCAGTGTCTTCGCCAGCGCATACAGCGGGTTGTAGGCGGCCTCTCCGGAGGGCGGCAGGTACAACGTCTTCTCGACCCGATGGAACGTGTGGCGGAACCACAGCACCAGCAGCACCGCCACGAGCAGCAGGACCATCAGGCCCGCGCCCACCCACCGGCCCTTGTGGCGTGCGGAGGTCATGTCGCCCACCCGTAGCGTTGCTGCAGTTCGCCCACCAGCGCGTCGAACTCGTCTTCGGCCGGCAGGCGTTCCGCGTAGGCGGCGTACTGCCACGTCCGCACCATGCGCGCGAAACTCTGCCGGTCTTCCGCCTGCGGCATGCGGCGCGAGGCACGCAGGCATTCGGCCTCGGTGGCCCCGGGCGGCAGCACGATGTCGGCGCGCTGGCTCATGCTGTCCACGCTGGCGCGGTAGAGCAGCGCAAGCGCGTGGCGCGGGCGACCTTCGCGCCACAGCCGGCGCGCGGCCGTGGCGATGTCGTCGGGCAGCGCCTCGGGCAGCACCAGCGCATCCGTCTGCGGTGCGTCGGGCGCGGCGACCGGGCCGCGCGCGATGCCGCGCATCCACGGCCACCAGTGGCGCACCGTCGCGAGCAGCACCGCCACCAGTACGCCCACGACCAGCCAGAGTCCCCACTCGCCGACGAAGGCCAGCACGTTGCCGATGCCGGCCAGCAACGCGTTGTCGCGATCGGGCGCTTCCTCGGGCGCTTCCTGCCCGGCGTTGCGGCGCTCCCAGTTGGACTGCACGAGCGTGCGGTCGAGGTCTGGATCGCGGTAGGCCTGGTCGGCCGCCTTGCGGAAGGCGCTGTCATCGACCCGCTGTTCGCCGAACACGATGGGCAGGGTGGGCGGCGTCGGCGCCGCGTCGGGCGCAGTGGCCTCGGGCACGGGCGCTGTATCCGGCGCGC
Source organism: Pseudoxanthomonas sp. (assembly GCF_002863005.1). Classification (GTDB taxonomy): domain Bacteria; phylum Pseudomonadota; class Gammaproteobacteria; order Xanthomonadales; family Xanthomonadaceae; genus Pseudoxanthomonas_A. The sequence continues at coordinate 32,173 of NZ_PKDG01000013.1, read as the reverse complement.
CATGGCGCTCCTGCGCGTCGGCGCCGCCGGCCATGCCCATCCACAGCGCCGCGACCAGGACCAGCGGTGCGGCCGCCGCCAGGCGCGCGCGCAGCTTGCGGAACACGATCTCCAGGTCCCAGGCCTCGATCTGCGTGCGCCGGTTGAGGTACAGGCCGAAGCCGGCGCCTACGTAGAACGGTTCGACCACGCTGATCGCCGCCCACGCCAGCGCGTTCCAGGCCAGCTGGAACCATACCGGCCACTCCAGCGCGGCCACGCGGAACGCCGCCTGCACGCTGTCCGGCAACAGGTCCTGCGGCAGGTACATGACCACGGCCATGGCCCCGCCCAGCATCAGCACCCCCTGGAACAGCAGGCAGATCCAGGTCAGCAGGATGCCGGTGCTGTACGCATCGCCGCCCAGCACGCGGCGACGCTGGCGCAGGCGTTCGCCCTGCACGCCCTCCAGCAGGTCGATCGGCATGTACAGCGAACGCACCGGACTGAAGCGGCGCCACGTGAGCAGGTGCGGCAGCATGCGCGTGCCCCAGCCCAACTGCGCCCGCAGGGTCGCGCGCGTGCCGGGCACGCTGCCGAACACGGCGCGCGAGACCACGTACAGCGGAATGCGGTCGAACGCGGGCTTCAGCCACCACATCACCACCGCAGCCAGCCAGATGCGGTCGATCCACCAGGCACCGAGGTTGAGCAGCGCGAACACCGGCAGGGTCAGCCACAGCCACGGCCTCCAGACCGCCCCGGCATGCCGCCGTACCAGTGCCATGCCCAGTTCGACGGCTTCCCAGTCCGAACGCGCGCGCAGACGGACCGTCAGGTCTTCAATCCTCATCGGCCACCCCGCGTCCGCCGAGGCCGAGCCACAGTGCGACCAGTGTCCACAGCACGCCGGACACGCTGTACTTCACGGCTGCGGGAATGGACTGCGTCGACGACCAGAACGCTTCGATGAAGGCCGCCACCAGCAGCATGAACGCCACCCCCAGGCACAGCCGCGCCCCTTTCCTCCCGGCGATCGCGAGCGCATCGATGCGGCGGTGCCGGCCGGGCGCCACCAGACCCAGCCCAAGGCGCAGGCCGGCGCCGCCGGCCAGGACGATCCCGGTCAGCTCGAACGGCGCGTGCCCGCAGACGAAACGCCACAACGGGTCGCCATAACCGATCTGCTGCAGGTGGCCGAACACCGTGCCGATGCCGACGCCGTTGACGACCAGCACGAACAGCGCGCCGACGCCGGCCAGCAAGCCGCCCGCGAACGTGCGCAGGCCGATGCTGATGTTGTTCCAGATGTAGTGGCCGAACATCTGCCAGTCGGTGCCGCTTTCGCGGCCCAGGGCGTGGCTAGGGTCGGTGGGGTCGTACATGCGCTCGTACATCGCCACCTGTTCGGGCGACACGATGCTGTAGACCAGCTCTGGGCGCACCTGCAGCAGGACGAACATCAGCACCAGCGGGACCACGAACACCGCTGCCGCCACCCACATGCAGCCGGCCTCGCTGCGCACCAGCCGCGGGAAGTCCGCCAGCAGGAAGCGCACCGCACGCTGCCAGCGCGGCGGCGGCGTGCGGTACAGCACGCCGTGCCCCTGCTGCATCAGCCCCTGCAGGCGCTCCACGACCACCGGGCTGTAGCCGCGCCGGCGCGCCAGTGCGAGGTGCTGGCAGATGCGGCGGTAGCGGGCCGGGACGTCCTCGTCGGTCAGCTCGCCGTTGTTGCGCTCGCGGCGCGCCTGGCGCGCGCTCTCGCCGCGCGCATGCAGCCAGGATTCGAAGGCCTGCCATTCGGCCTGGTGGCGGGCGACGAACTGTTCCTGCCTCATCGCCGCCCCAACAGCCAGTTGGCCATGCCATAGAGCCGCTGCACGCCGGCCTGTCCCTGCGCGGCGGTGATCGGCTGGGCGAGGTTGGCCAGTTCTTCCTGGCGCGAGGATGTCAGCTGGGGCGCACGTTCGCCGAACGCGACGATCGCGCCCTGTTCTTCCGGCAGCAGCTGCGCCGGGGGTACGAAGACCGTGTTGACCGGCGCCGGCGCGTGGCTGCGCTCGCGCCCGGCATGCACCACCAGCGTGCCCGCGACCATGTCGCCGAGACGGCGCGCATGCGGATCGACCAGGCTCGCGACCAGGCCCACCGCATAGCCGAACGGCAGCATGTCCACGGTGCGCAACAGGTTGCGGGTGATCGCCGCCAGCCAGCCGACCGGCGCGCCATCGGCCGCCACCACCCGCAGGCCCAGCGCCTTCTTCCCCGGCGTCTGCCCGCGCCACGCGGACTCCAGCACGATCGGATAGGCCCAGAACACCAGGAACACCACGATCAGATACAGCCCGTCTCCCACCTTGCCGAGCAGGGCGAGCAGCATGGCCATCACCATCACGATGCCGAGCCGGATCACCAGGTCGATCCCCCACGCCAGCGCGCGCGGCACCGGACCGGCCGCCGGAAGATGCAGGCCCACGCCCTCGGGGGTGACGACTTCGCGGTAGGTGTCCAGCATCACGCACTCACCACGGGCAACAGTCCCCTGGCGGCGTGGCGGCCGCGACCTGATCGATGTGGTGGAGCCTGCGTGTCCCGCTGTCCATGCGCTTTCCCCCTGCCCGGCGACTTTAGCCGCGAACGCGGTGCTTGCCCAGCCGCGGCACACCCTACACTGCGCGCCATCGTGGACACCGCCTTCCCTTGCCGTTCCGGCTGCGCCGCCTGCTGCACCGCGCCGTCGATCACTTCGCCGATCCCGGGCATGCCGCAGGGCAAGCCGGCGGGCGTGCCGTGCGTGCACCTGGACGACGCGCTGCGCTGCCGCCTGTTCGGCCAGCCCGAGCGACCCGCGTTCTGCGCCACGCTGAAACCCGGCGCGGACATGTGCGGTGCCAGCCGCACCGAGGCGATGGCCTTGCTGGCGGCGCTGGAACTCGCGACGGCACCCTGAGGCCGCGCGGCGGTCATGCCACCTGCGTGGAGATCCACCAGGTAGTGCCGCCGGCATCGCGGAAGCCGCCCCGGCGGTCGCCATCGCCTTTTTCCGCGGGCGCCTGTACCGGCTCGGCACCGGCAGCCAGCGCGCGCGACCAGGTGGCTTCCACGTCCGGCACATAGAGGTGCACGTGGCTGGCGATGGGTGGCCAGCCCTCCATGCCATCGGCGAGCATCAGCACCGTGTCGTCGATGCGGACTTCGGCATGGCCCAGGCGGTCGCCCAGGGGATGCATGCGCAGCGGGTGCGCGTCGAACACGGCGACGAGGAAGTCGATCGTGCGCTGCGCGCCATCGACGACGAGGTACGGGGCCACCGAGGTGTAGCCCTCCGGTTTCCAGGCCATGCGGTTCTCCCAGGGCGACGCGGACGCGCCGCCGGCCATCATGCCGCAGGCGCCGTCGCCTGCAGGTAACGGTCCTTCAGCTTCACGTAGTGCCCGGCGGAATAATGCAGGCTTTCGATTTCCCGGTCGGTGAGCGCCCGGGCGAAACGGGCCGGATTGCCCAGCCACAGTTCGGCCTCGCCGACCACCTTGCCGGGGCCGAGGATCGCACCGGCGCCCAGGAAGCCGTACTTCTTCACGGTCGCACCGTCCAGGATGCACGCGCCCATGCCGATCAGGCACAGGTCCTCGATCGTGCACGCGTGGATGATGGTGCCGTGGCCGATGGTGACGTCGGCGCCGATCAGCGTCGGATGGCCGGCCTTGTTGTACGGGCTGTGGTGGCTGACGTGGACGATGGTGCCGTCCTGCACGTTGGTGCGCGCGCCGACCCGGATGTGATTGACGTCGCCGCGCAGGATGGTGCCCGGCCAGACGGACACGTCCTCGGCCAGTTCCACGTCGCCGATGACCGTGGCGGCCGGGTCGACGTAGACGCGCGGCCCGAGGACGGGAAAGCGGTCAAGGTAGGGGCGCAGGGCGGTCAGATTCGGGTCCATGCCGGGATTGTAGTGCGCCGGCTCCGGAACGACGGCATACACTCGGCCGATGACCACCTTCCCGCATGCCGCCACCACTGCCGCGAACGCGGCCATCACCGCCGCCAACGCCGCGATCACGGCCGCCTCGGCGGACGCCGCGCCCGCCGCCGGCGCCGGCGCCCGCATCCCCGACGGCGATACGCCGCTCGACGACCTCGCGCCGACGCTGCAACGGTTGCGCGGCGCATGGCAGCAGCGCAAGCCGGACCGTGCGCAGCGGCGCGACGACCTGCAGCGGCTGCGCGATGCACTGAAGCGGCGGCTGCCGGAAATGGCGGACACGATCGCCGCCGACTTCGGCCATCGCTCACGGCATGAATCGCTGATCGCCGACGGCATGACCGTGCTCAACGAGATCGACCACCTCGCCTCGCACCTGCGCCGCTGGATGAAGCCGAAGCGCGTCGGCGTGGGCTGGCGCTTCTGGCCAGCCCGGGCGGAGATCCGTCAGGAACCCGTTGGCGTGGTGGGCGTGATTTCGCCTTGGAACTACCCGGTCAACCTGGCGCTGATCCCGCTGGCAACCGCCATCGCCGCCGGCAACCATGTCTACCTGAAACCCTCGGAGCACACGCCGCGCACCACCGCCTTCCTGCGTTCGCTGCTGGCGGAGGTGTTCCCGCCGGAGCGCGTCAGCGTCGCCGCCGGCGGTGCCGACGTGGCGGGCGCATTCGCCGCGCTGCCGTTCGACCATCTGGTGTTCACCGGCTCCACCGCCGTGGGCCGCAAGGTGATGGCTGCCGCCGCGCCGAACCTGACGCCGCTGACGCTGGAACTCGGCGGCAAGTCGCCGGCCATCGTCTGCGACGACTTTCCGGTGGACCAGGCCGCCGCGCGCCTGGCCACCGGCAAGTGGTTCAACGGCGGGCAGACCTGCATCGCGCCGGACTACGTGCTGCTGGTCGGCCGCGAGCGACGCGACGCGCTGGTGCAGGCGTTGCGTGAGCAGGTCGCCGCGCGCTACGGCGACCTGTCCGATGCCGGCGACTTCACCCGCATCATCAACGACGGCCAGTTCGCACGGCTGGACGGCTACCTGGACGACGCGCGCCAGCGTGGCCACGAGGTCATCCCGCTGGCAGCGAAGCATGACCGCACGCAGCGCCTGTTCGCGCCCACGGTCGTGATCGAACCGGGCGACGACGCGAAGGTGATGCAGGACGAGATCTTCGGCCCCATCCTGCCGATCCGCACCGTCGGCTCGCTCGACGAGGCGCTGGCCTATGTCAACGCGCACGACCGGCCGCTCGCGCTGTATCCCTTCAGCCACGACCGTGCCCGGGTGGAGAAGATCCTGGGCGCCACGCTGGCAGGCGGCGTCACCGTCAACGACACCGTGCTGCATTTCGGCATCAACGCACTACCGTTCGGCGGCATCGGGCCCAGTGGCATGGGCGCGTACCACGGCCGCGCCGGCTTCGATGCCATGAGCAAGGCGCTGCCGGTGCTGTGGCAGCCGCGCCGCGCGGGCAGCGACCTGCTGAAGCCGCCTTATTCCAGGGTGGCGAAGTTCATCGACTTCATCATCCGCTAGTCCCGCATGCGCAAGCTCCGACAAGCCAGCAACAGCCGTCGCGATCTCCGCGTGTACGGCATGCTGCTGGTCGGCGCCATGTTCGTTTACGCGGGCCTGGTCGTGGACCCTGCCAGCAACTGCGATGCGAGCGGACGCGAGTGCGCACCGTGGCTGGTGCCCATCGCGTTCGCGATGGGTGTCGTGCTGGCCGGATCGGCACTGGCGATGCTGGTGCATGCACGACGCTGGGGCAGCCGGCTGGACCTCGAGACGCGCACGCTGTGGTGGTGGGACAACGCGGTGGGCCCGGGCGAGCACGCGATCGCGCTGGGCGACGTGGCGCGCATCCGCGTGCAGCGTCCGGAGGAAAGCGAGGACCGCGTCTTCCTGTACGGTCATGACGGAGAAAGCCTGCGCTTCCCATCGGAACGCGGCATTCCCTATGACGCCGCGCAATGGGCACGGGACCTGGCCAGGCACTTTCCCCACATCACGGTGGACGTGGAAGGCGACTGACGCCGGCTGGCCGGCAGGCCGGCCCTGGTCGAGAATCGGCATGCCCGTTCGTCGAACGGGATGACACCCCCTGCCGGACCGCCATGTCGACGACCGCCGTACCCGCCAAAGCCACCCGCCGCGAATGGATCGGGTTGGCCATCATCGCCCTGCCCTGCATGGTCTATGCGATGGACCTGACCGTGCTGAACCTCGCACTGCCGGCCATCAGCGCCGAGCTGGACCCCAGCGCCAGCCAGTTGCTGTGGATCGTCGATGTGTACGGCTTCCTGGTCGCCGGCTTCCTGATCACGATGGGCACGCTGGGCGACCGGATCGGCCGTCGCAAGCTGCTGCTGATCGGCGCGGCGGCGTTCGCGGCGGCCTCGGTGATCGCCGCGTTCTCGCGCAGCGCGGAGATGCTGATCGCGATGCGCGCGTTGCTTGGCGTGGCGGGCGCAACATTGGCGCCCTCGACGATGTCGCTGATCCGCAACATGTTCCATGACGAACACGAGCGCCAGTTCGCCATCGGCGTGTGGATCGCGGCGTTCTCGGTCGGCGGCGCGATCGGCCCGCTGGTCGGCGGCCTGTTGCTGCAATGGTGGTGGTGGGGCGCGGCGTTCCTCGCCGCGGTGCCAGTGATGGTGCTGCTGTTGCTGCTGGGGCCGAAGCTGCTGCCCGAGTACCGCGACCCCGAGGCGGGCAAGCTGGATCCGGCCAGCATGGTCCAATCCCTGTTCGCCGTGCTGGCGGTGGTCTACGGATTGAAGCGCATCGCCGAGTACGGCATCGATCCGCGAGGCATCCTCGTGCTGGTGGCCGGCATGATCCTGGGCGTGCTGTTCGTCCGTCGGCAGAAGCATCTTGCGTATCCGTTCCTGGACGTGACGCTGTTCCAGCGCCCGGCCTTCTCCGCCGCCATCGTGGCGTACGCGCTGGCCGGCCTGTCGATGATGGGCGTCTACATCTTCATGACCCAGTACCTGCAGCTGGTGCTCGGCTTGACGCCACTGCAGGCCGGCATCGCGACGGTGCCATGGTCGTTGTGCTTCACCGTCGGCTCGCTGCTGGCACCGAAGCTGGCGCGCCACTGGGGTGCACGGCGGGTGATGGTGCGCGGGCTGCTGCTGGCCGCGGTGGGCTTCGGCATCACCGGACTGGTCATGCCACCCTACGGGTTGTGGATCCTGATCGCCGGCATGCTGGCGATGAGCCTGGGCATGGCACCGGTGTTCACCGTGGGCAACGAACTGATCATCACCACAGCGCCGCCGGAACGCGCGGGCGCCGCGTCCGCGCTCGCGGAGACGAGTGCCGAACTCAGCGGCGCGCTGGGCATCGCGATCCTGGGCAGCCTCGGCATGCTGGCCTACCGTCTGTGGCTGGACCCCGCCTTGCCACCGACGCTGGCCGATGCGGACGCGACACGCGCGCTGTCGACGCTGGGTGGCGCAGTGACCGTCGCGCACGAAGTCGGCGGAACGGCGGGAACGACGATCGGCGACACCGCACGCATCGCCTTCACCGACGCGATGCGCGCCATTGCCGTGTTCGGCATGACGATGATGTTGCTCGCCGCGTGGATGGCCGCTCGCCTGATGCGCGATGGCGAAGGCGCGGGGCATGCCGCAACGACCGCCCACGTCCCGACGGACGCCTGACCCGCTTCCTCGCTTAGAATCCCGCCATGAAAATCGCCAGCTGGAATGTCAATTCGCTCAACGTGCGCCTGCCGCACCTCACGCAATGGCTCGGTGCGTTCGCGCCGGATGTGGTGGGCCTGCAGGAAACCAAGCTGGAGGATCACAAGTTTCCCGACACCGCGCTGGCGGAGGCGGGCTACCGCAGCGTGTTCGCCGGGCAGAAGACCTACAACGGCGTGGCGCTGCTGTCGCGCGAGCCGATCGGCGACGTGCAGGTGGGCATTCCCGGGTTCGAGGACGAACAGAAGCGCGTGATCGCCGCGACCGTCGGCGACGTGCGCATCATCAACCTCTACGTGGTCAACGGCCAGGACGTGGGCACCGACAAGTACGCCTACAAGCTGCGCTGGCTGGACGCGGTGCACGACTGGATCGCCGCCGAACGGCAGGCGCATCCGAAGCTGGTGGTAATGGGCGACTTCAACATCGCGCCGGACGATCGCGACGTGTTCGACCCCAAGGTCTGGAACGACGACCACATCCTGACCTCGACCGCAGAGCGCGCCGCACTCCAGCGCCTCTATGCGTTGGGCCTGCACGATGCCTTCCGCCTGCGCAGCGACGAAGCGAACGTCTACAGCTGGTGGGATTACCGGATGGGCGGTCTGCGCCGGAACCTGGGCCTGCGCATTGACCTGACGCTGGTCTCCGACGCGCTGCGCGCGCATGCGGTGGAATCCGGCATCGATCGCGAGCCGCGTACCTGGGAGCGACCGAGCGACCATGCGCCTGCGTGGGTGCGGCTGGGCGGATGAACCACGGACATGAAGAAGGCCCGGCGGATGCCGGGCCTTCTTCGTGCCACGGGCCTTGGGTGCGTCTCGAACGCGCACGCGGCCGCAGCGGAACCGTTACCTCGCGCGGCCTCGCGTGAACAGGTTCACGATCAGCAGCAGCACCACCGCACCGATGAAGGCGGTGAGCAGGAAGCCGACCCAGCCGCCGCCCAGGCCCAGGCCCAGCGTCGGCAGCAGCCAGCCGCCCAGGAAGCCGCCGATGATGCCGACCACGACATTCAGGATGATGCCCTGGGAACCGTCGCGCTTCATGACGATGCTGGCGAGCCAGCCGGCGATACCACCCACGATCAGATAGATGAGAAAATTCATTGCGTTGCTTCTCCCTCGATGGACAGGACCCCTTGGCGCGGGGCACGCTTCAATTTCCAACGCACTGCGTGAAACCGTCGTTAACTCCGTGGGGGAAGCTTCCGTGCCCGTGCTTGATAGCGCCATCACCCCAGGCTTGCACGCTGTGCCGCACCACGACGCAGCGTCGCTAACGTGAGTTGGCGCGACATGCCGGCGGACTGGCGACGCGACGGGATCGCGCTGTGGCTGCTGCCGCATACGCCACGGCAACGCGGCGAGCCCGCTGCGCGCGCGCATCTCGCGCGTGCGCTGGACATGCCGCCGCAGGCGCTACCGATCACTCGTGATGCACAGGGTCGGCCACACTTCATCGCGCCGCTGCACCACCTGGAGACCGGCTGGAGTCACAGTGGCGACGCGCTGTTGCTGGCACTGGGCGAAGACGTCGAGCTGGGCGTTGACGTTGAACACCTCCGCCCGCGTCCGCGCGCGATGGAACTGGCGCACCGCTTCTACCACCCCGAGGAAACTCGCTGGCTGCACGCCATCGAGGACGATGAGGTCCGCCTGCTCGCGTTCGTGCGACTGTGGTGCGTCAAGGAAGCCGTGCTCAAGACGCATGGCCAGGGGATTTCCTTCGGCCTGCATCGCTTCCACGTGGACCTCGACGACGAGGGCGCGCGCCTGGCCGCGTGCGATCCCGCGCTCGGCAAGGCCAACGACTGGCGCCTGCACGAATGGTCCCCCGCACCCGGCTACCGCGCCGCGCTGGCCTGGCATCCGCGCGGTGCGGCATGGCGGCCTGCGATAATGCCGCGATGAACGACACTGCCTTTCCCGCCGACCAGCGCGACGACCTCCACCGCGGCCTGGTGTCGCTGGGCCTCGACGCCGAGGCACTGGCGCCGCGCCTGCTGGCCTACCTGGCCCTGCTCGATCGCTGGAACAAGACCTACAACCTCACCGCCATCCGCGACCCGCGCGAGATGGTCACCCGCCACCTGCTGGACTCGCTGGCGATGCATCCGTTCGTGGACGATCTCGCCGCGCGCGGCGGCGTGCTGGCCGACCTGGGCACCGGCCCCGGCCTGCCCGGCATCCCGCTGGCCATCGCCAAGCCCGGTCTGCGGGTGACCCTGGTGGAGAGCAACGGCAAGAAGGCGCGCTTCCTGCGCGAAGCCGTGCGCACGCTGAAACTCGACAACGCGCGCGTGGCCGAATCGCGCGCCGAAGCGCTCGACGAACCGCAGGCCTACGACGCACTTACCGCGCGCGCGCTCGACGTGCTGGCCGGCATCATCGCCGTCGGTGGCCACCTGCTGAAGCCCGGCGGCGCGCTGCTAGCGATGAAGGGCGTGCGCCCGGACGACGAGATCGCCGCCCTGCCGGGCGGCTGGTCGGTGGACACGATCCAGCCATTGACCGTGCCCGGCCTGGTCGGCGAGCGCCACATGGTGGTCGTGCGTCGCGACTGAGCGCCTCGGGCATGCGCCCGCGCGACCTAAGCCGTTGAAAAGACTGGCGCCCGGTTCGGGATCCGTGGGGATCTTCGGACACGGTGACCGGCTGCCGCCGTGTTGCCCGTACTCCTGATTTCGCACGGCCCCGCCCCAGCCCGCATAATCCCCCCTCACCCCGGACCTGACCAAGGCGCCCTCGCATGGCCCGCATCATCGCCGTCGCCAACCAGAAAGGCGGAGTCGGCAAGACCACCACCGCCGTGAACCTCGCCGCCGCGCTCGCCCGCGCGCCGCAGCGGGTGCTGCTGGTCGACCTGGATGCGCAAGGCAACGCGACGATGGGCAGCGGGGTGGACAAGCGCGAGGTGGAAGCATCCACCTGCGACGTGCTGCTGGGCGAGGTCGATGCCAAGGCAGCGGTGGTCACCACGGCCGAAGGCTTCGACCTGATGCCGGGCAACATCGACCTGACCGCGGCGGAAATCCAGCTGATGGATGCCGATGGCCGCGAGCAGCGCCTCAAGAGCGCGCTGCAGCCCATCCGCGGCGACTACGACTTCATCATCATCGACTGCCCGCCCGCGCTGTCGCTTCTGACGCTCAATGCGCTGACCGCCGCCGACTCCGTGCTGGTGCCGATGCAGTGCGAGTACTACGCGCTGGAAGGCCTGTCCGCGCTGATGGAAACCATCGAGGCGCTGCGCGCGCGCCTGAACCCGGGCCTGGAGATCGAAGGCGTGCTGCGCACGATGTTCGACATCCGCAACAACCTGGCCAATGCCGTGTCCGGCGAACTGACCACCCATTTCGGCGACAAGGTGTTCCGCACCATCGTGCCGCGCAACGTGCGCGTGGCCGAGGCCCCCAGCCACGGACAGAGCATCGTCGGCTACGACCGCGCCTCGCGCGGTGGCGTGGCCTACCTGGGCCTGGCCGGCGAGATCCTGCGCCGCGCGGCCGACCGCAAGAAGCAACAGCAGCACATGGAGCACGCGTGATGAGCGCCCCGAAGAAGCGCGGCCTGGGTCGCGGACTGGAAGCCCTGCTCGGCCCGAAGGCCGCCGAGACGCCCCCGCCGGAAGCGCAGCCGGGCGAAGCATTGCGCACGCTCCCCGTGCAGCAGCTGCAACCGGGCAAGTACCAGCCGCGCATGCAGATGGACGCCGCCAAGCTCACCGAGCTGGCCGAGTCGATCAAGGCGCAGGGCGTCATCCAGCCGATCGTCGTGCGCGAGATTTCGGCGGGCAAGTTCGAGATCGTCGCCGGCGAACGCCGTTGGCGCGCCTCGCAGGAAGCCGGGCTGGCGGAAGTGCCGGTGGTCGTGCGCGAGCTCGACGACCGCACCGTCATCGCGATGGCGCTGATCGAGAACATCCAGCGCGAAGACCTCAATCCGCTGGAAGAGGCGCAATCGCTGCAGCGCCTGATCAACGAATTCTCGCTGACCCACGCCGAGGCCGCCGAAGCCGTCGGCCGTTCGCGCGCCGCGGTCTCCAACCTGCTGCGCCTGCTGGAACTGCCCCCGGCCATCCGCGCCCTGCTCGAAGCCCGTCGCCTGGAAATGGGCCACGCACGCGCCCTGCTGACGCTGTCGCCGGACCTGGCCAGCAAGCTGGCTTCCGACGCCGCCGAACAGGGCTGGTCGGTACGCGAAGTCGAACACCGCGCGCAGCAGTTCGCCGCCGGCAAGGTGCCGGTGAGCGGCAAGAAGGCCAAGCCCGCCAAGGCCGCGCCGCAGCCGGACATCGCCTCGCTGGAAACCGAGCTGTCCGAAAGCCTCGGCACGCGCGTGACCATCGCGCACGGTCGCGGCGGCAAGGGCAAGCTGATCATCCAGTACACCGACCTGGACACGCTGGACGGCGTGCTGGAACGGCTGCGCCCGAAGGGTTGAGGCTCAGGCTGTTGTGGGAAGGTGGCATGTGGGAGCGACGTAAGTCGCGATAGCGCTGAGCCTGATTCACCGACAAGCAAGAAGCCCGCGACTTACGTCGCTCCCACAACCGCAGGCCATGCGCTCCGGACGAGCAGATGGCCCCTGCATTACCATCCGGTTTCCGCTTCCACCGGATGTCCGCCTTGAAATTCCGTACCGCCGCCCTGCTGCTCGCCTGCATGCCCCTGCACGCGCTCGCCTTCGCTCCCTCCGACGCCGACAAGCGCTTCCAGGCGATCTACGAGAAGGAGTGGGCATGGCGCCAGGAACAGACCGGCCAGGCCGACGAAGACACCGACACCAGTGGCGACAAGCGTCGCCTGCCGGATGTCGACGCCCCGACGCAGCAGGCACGCCTGAAGGTGTGGGAGCAGGTGCTGAAGGACCTGGACGGTCTCGACGCGGGGGCGCTGTCCGCCGACAACCGCATCAACCTCGCGATCTACCGCCCGCAGGTGGAGAACCTGGCGGCGGAGGTGCGGCTGCGGGCGTACGAGATGCCGTTCAATTCCGACTCGTCGTTCTGGTCGAACCTGTCCTTCATGGCGCGCCGGCAGATGAAGTCCGCCGACGACTACCGCGCCTACGCCGCGCGGCTGCGCGATGTGCCGCGCCATTTCGACCAGCACATCGCCAACATGCGCAGCGGACTGAAGCGCGGCTTCACCGTGCCGCGCGCGGTGCTGGAGGGGCGCGACGTGTCGATTGCCGCGGTCGCCGAACAACGCGACCCCGAACAGTCCACCTTCTACGCGCCCTACAGGAAGATGCCAGCCAGCATTCCCGCGGCCGAGCAGGAAGCGTTGCGCAAGGAAGCGCGCGCGGCGATCAGCGAACAGGTCGTGCCCGCGTTCGGCACGCTGCTGACGTTCTTCCGTACCGAATACGTCCCGAAAGCGCGCACCACGCTGGCGGCGGAAGCGATGCCGGGCGGCAAGGATTTCTACGCGCAGCAGATCCGCGAATACACCACGCTGGACCTGACCGCCGAACAGATCCACGCGATCGGCCTGGAGGAAGTCGCGCGCATCCAGGCCGAGATGCAGGCGGTGATCAAGCAGACCGGTTTCAAGGGCACGTTCGCCGAATTCCTGACTTTCCTGCGCACCGATCCGCAGTTCTACGCGAAAACGCCGCAGCAGCTGCTAGACCGCGCGGCGTGGATTTCCAAGCGCGTGGACGGTGAAGTCGGCAAGTTCATCGGCACGCTGCCGCGCGGGCGCTTCACCATCGTCGAAGTGCCGGCCGACATCGCTCCGTTCTGGACCGCCGGCCGCGGCGGCCTGGGTACCTACTGGCTCAACACCTACGACCTGCCCTCGCGCCCGCTCTACAACCTGCCGGCGCTCACGCTGCACGAATCCTCGCCCGGCCACTCGCTGCAGGCGGCGCTGGCGCAGGAACAGGGCGAGCAGCCCGCATTCCGGCGCGACAACTACATCTCCGCCTACGGCGAAGGCTGGGCGCTGTACACCGAGAAGCTGGGCAAGGAGATGGGCATCTACGAAACGCCGTACGAGGATTTCGGGCGCCTGACCTACGAGATGTGGCGCGCCGCTCGCCTGGTCATCGACACCGGCGTGCACCACAAGGGCTGGACGCGTGAGCAGGCCCTGGCCTACCTGCGCGACCACACCGCCCTGTCCGAGCACGAAGTCACCACCGAGGTCGACCGCTACATCTCCTGGCCCGCGCAGGCGCTGAGCTACAAGCTGGGCGAGATCACCATCGTCCGCCTGCGCGGCGAAGCCGAGCAGGCGCTGGGACCGGCGTTCGACATCAAGGCCTTCCACGACGCCGTGCTGAAGCAGGGATCGGTGACGCTGCCGGTGCTGGAGGAGCAGATCCGTGCCTGGACGCGCGAACGCAAGCAGGCGCTCGCCGCTCACCCGTAATCGCGCGCCAGCCGCTTCACGCTGTCGATGAAGTGCCGCTGCACCGGCATCGGCGGCTCGCCGTCGCGCAGCAGCGCGTGCAGCGTTACCGCCAGCGGCGGATCGAGCGGGCGGACCTGCACGGCGGGCCCCGCCGTTCGCGCGGTGAAGGCGTCCACCACGGCCACGCCATGCCCATCGGCGACCAGCGCGCGCGCCAGCGGGTACGTCTGCACGAGGATGCGCATGCGCGGCGGCGGTGCGAGATCCTGCAGATGCTGGCGTACGGCACGCCCCAGGGCGTCCCTCACGTCCAGGCCGACCATCACCTGGCCGGCCAGGGCCGACCGCGGCAGTGGTTCGCGCATGGCGTCATCACTCCAGTAGCCGGGCGGTGCGATCGCATGCGCGCGGCTTTCGCCCAATACGAGCTGGCGGATGCCGGGAACATGCACCGCCTGCAACGTCAGGCCGATGTCCGCATCGCGCAACCGCAGTGCATCGACGATCTCCCGCGTGTGCTGCGTCAGCAGTTGCACCTGGGCATCGGCATAGCGCGCCGACAATGGGCGCAGCGCAGACGGCAGCAGCGCCCCGGCCAGCGTCGGCGTGGCCACCACCCGCAACGCCGTACCGCCCGGCGCGACCACATTGCGGGCCAGGCGGTCGAGATCGGCCAGTTCGTCGCCGACACGCTCGATGTGCTCGCGCATCATTCGGCCCTGCGGCGTCAGCACCAGGCGTCCGTTCACGCGTTCGAACAACGCGAAGCCCAATCCCGTTTCGGCGTGCTGGAGCAACTTGCTGGCCGCCGGCTGCGAGATGTGCAGCAGGCGCGCGGCGCCGGTCAGGGTGCCCGCCTGCAGCAGCGCCTGGAACAGTTCGATATGGCGCAGGCGCATGCAGTCCCCTTCCCGGTGGCTCCCATCATACGTAGCCCCGACCCGCCTCCCCGGCGATCAGGCGGGCGGATAGAGCTCCAGCAACCGGTCCGCGATGCGCGCCACGCCGTCGGCGACAGGGTCCTGGCATGGCAGGCCGAAGCGCTTCTCGACGTGGGAACACAGGCTGGCCGCGTGTTCGCGCGACAGCCGCGACGTGTCCACCGCGATACCCGCCACCTGCACGCCCGGCGAGGTCAGGCGCGCCGCTTGCAGGTTCGCGGCGAGGCACTCCTCCAGCGCAGGCAGCGCGTAGTGGGGCAGGCCGCGCATGTGCTGGCGCGTCGGCTCGTGGCAGAGCACCAGCGCATGCGGCTGCGCGCCATGCAGCAGGCCCAGCGAAACACCAGCGAACGACGGGTGGAAGAGCGAACCCTGCCCTTCGATGAGATCCCAGCCACCATCGTCGCGTGCGGGGGAGACCCATTCCGCGCCGCCGGAAATGAAGTCGGCGACGACCGCGTCGATCGGCACCCCACGCCCGCCGGCAATGAAGATGCCGGTCTGCCCTGTGGCGCGGAAGTCCGCCGCGATGTTGCGCAACCGGAGTTCGCGCTCGAGCGCCAGCGTGGTGTACATCTTGCCCACCGAGCAGTCGGTGCCGACGGTGAGCAGGCGCTTCCCGGCACGCGGCACGGCCTTGCCCACCTCGAGTGCCGGCGGGCGACGGGCATCGAACAGCACGCGGCCCAATCTGTCGGCCGCCTCCCGGATGCGCGGTTCTTCGGCCAGGCGCTGGTGCAGGCCCGAGGCCACATGAAGTCCCGCCTCCATCGCGGCCAGCACGGCCGCCACGGTATCGCCATCCATCACACCGCCGGCATTGGCCACGCCGACCAGCAGCGTCCGGGCGCCGGCGGCCTGCGCCTGCCCGACATCCAGGTCAGGCAGCCCGACGCTGGTCTTGCAGTGCGGCCCGCGGACCTGGCCCACGCACCATTCCGGCCGCCAGTAGGCCAGGCCACGGGCGGTCTTGGCGGCCAGATCGTCCTGTGCGTTACCCAAGTAGAGCAGGTAAGGGGGTCCCCAGCTGGCAGACTCGGACATGCTCATTGCTCCTGGACACCGGCGGCTTCCGGCCCCGACACCGTAGCCAAGGGCGCCAGGGGCGGCCAATCGAAAACCGCGCGGGGTCCATAACCCCTGGTTGGGGTCGGCAGGCCGGCTATGCGAGCCGGCGGACCGCCGTAAGTGCTTGCGCGCAAAGGAGAACCCACGCATAATGCGCGGCTCGCTGCGTCCGGCATGTCCGGATCTGCGGCCGGAAACGCGATTCCGGCTTGGGTCAGCAGCGGTTTTCATGCCGTATCGCGTGGTGTCCGTCCTGCCCTGCAGGCCGTCCGCCGGGCCGCCGTCTCCCGGGCTATGGGCGACACAATTACTTATCGAGGTGCGTATGTCCCGCGTATGCCAAGTGACCGGCAAGCGTGTGATGACGGGTAACAACGTCAGCCACGCCAACAACAAGACCCGTCGTCGTTTCCTGCCCAACCTGCACGAGCGCCGCTTCTGGGTCGCCAGCGAGAACCGCTGGGTCAAGCTGAAGGTTTCCGCGCACGCGCTGCGCACCATCGACAAGAACGGCATCGATTCCGTTCTGGCCGAGCTGCGTGCCCGCGGCGAAAAGGTCTGAGGAGTAACTACACATGGCATCCAAGCGCGACAAGATCCGTCTGATCTCCTCGGCCAACACCGGCCACTTCTACACGACGGACAAGAACAAGAAGAACACCCCGGGCAAGATGGAAATCAAGAAGTACGACCCGGTCGTGCGCAAGCACGTGATCTACAAGGAAGGCAAGATCAAGTGAAATAGCGGCGCGCATGCTCTGCATGCGCCTATGCCGCTATTTCACCCCGGCGAAGGCCGGGGTCCAGTGCCTCTCAGGAAACCCCGCCTCGGCGGGGTTTTCTGTTTTCCGGCTTCGGCGAGCCAAAAGCTGCCCCTCATCCGTCCTTCGGGCACCTTCTCCCCGCATGCGGGGAGAAGGATTCCGTGGCGGGTTTTCTTTTAGCCGTCTGCCTGCCCAGAATCAGGCATCCCCTCCACGGACACCCGCCCCCCATGGACTGGTCCTACGGCACCGCGCTGCTGATCCTCGACTGGCTGATCCGCCTGGCGGCGCTGTGGTGGATTCCCAGCCGCACCACCCCGGCCGCCGCGCGCAGCTGGCTGCTGCTGGTCGGCTTCGTGCCGCTGCTCGGCCTGCCGCTGTACCTGCTGCTCGGCCACCCGTGGCTTTCGCGGGAACGCATCGAGCGGCAGGCGCGCGCATCGGACGTGATCCGCGAAGAACAGCGCCCCCTCAGCGCCCTGCGCTGGACTCCGCGCGAAGGCGCCGCCGCCGAAATGGCGCCCCTCATCGAACGCCAGGGCGCGTTCATGCCCACGCACGGCAATGCGGTCGCGCTGCTCGACGACTACGACGCTTCGCTGCGCGCCCTGCTGGACGACATCGATTCCGCCACGCAGCAGGTGCACCTGCTGTACTACCTGATGTTCGACGACGCAGTGGGCGAAGCGGTGACCGATGCACTGTGCCGCGCCGCCGGGCGTGGCGTGACCTGTCGCCTGTTGCTCGATGCCGTCGGTGCCAAGCGCGGCCTGCGTGCCTACGCCGCGCGCCTGCGCACGGCCGGCGTGCAGGTGCACGCCATGCTGCCCGGCGGCCTGCAATGGCGCCGCAGTGGCCGCATGGACCTGCGCAACCATCGCAAGGTGGCGGTGATCGACAACGGCATCGGCTACGTGGGTTCGCAGAACCTCGCCGATGCCGTGTTCGTCGCCGGCCACCCGAACCGCGAACTGGTGGCGCGCGTGCAGGGGCCCGTGGTGTCGCACCTGGAAGGGGTGTTCGCCAGCGACTGGTACATCGAAACGGGCGAGCGCCTGGCCGTCCAGCCCGACCTGTCGGTGCAGTCCGAGGACGTATCGACGCAGCTGCTGCCCAGCGGCCCGGCGTACCCGTTCGAGAATGCGCGCGACACCGTCAACGCATTGATCCACCTCGCGCGTCGGCAGGTGGTCCTGACCACGCCGTACTTCGTTCCCGACGACGCGACCCTCAGCGCCCTGCGCATCGCGGCGCTGTCCGGCGTGGACGTACAGCTGGTGCTGTCGGCCACCAACAACCAGACGCTGACCGCGTGGGCGCAGCAGTCGTACTACGAGGAACTACTCGCCTGCGGAGTGAAGATCGCGCTGTATCGCCCGCACTTCCTGCATGCCAAGCACCTGACGGTGGACGACGACATCGCGCTGGTCGGCTCGATCAATCTCGATATCCGTTCGTTCGCGCTCAACGCGGAGATCGGCCTGGTCTGCTATGACGCAGGCGTGGTTGCGCGCATCCGCGCGATCGAGGCCGAGTACCTGGCGCAGGCGGACGCGGTCGACCGCGATGCCTGGCGCCGTCGTCCCGGTTGGCAGCGCAGTCGAGAAGGCATCGCGCGGCTGGCGGACTCGCTGATGTAGCGGCGCGCGGACGTCATCGACCGTTCGCCTACAATGACGGCATGGCATCCGAGACGAACCTTCCCCTGCCGCCCTGCGACCTGGCCATCATCGGCGGTGGCGCGGGTGGCGTGCTGGCGGCGATGCAGGCGCTACGGCAGGCGACCACGCCGCTGCGCATCGTGATGATCGAACCGCGCGACGTGCTGGCGCAGGGCGTGGCCTATGCGACGACGCATGGCGAGCATGTCCTCAACGTACCTGCGGCGCGCATGAGTGCCTTCGACGACCGCCCCGAGGATTTCCTCGACCATGTCGTCGCCACCACGCCTGCCGGCGGCCCCGGTCGCCATGACCTGGCGCACGCGTTCATCGAACGGCGCCGCTACGGCGACTACCTGCGCACGCGCCTGCACGAGATGATCGCCGCCAGTCCGGCGTCGCTGCAGATCGTGCGGGACATCGTGTCCGAGCTCGACGCACGCGCCGACGGCGCGACGCTGCATCTGGCGGCACATGGCGCCCTGCTGGCCCGCGGCGTGGTGATGGCGGTCGGCAACACGCCCAAGCCGCTGCCGGCGCGCGGTGCACCGCAGCTGCCGGAAGGTCGCTCGCTGGCGGCGTGGGACTTCGACGCGGTGAAGGCCCTTCCGACCGATGCCGAGGTCTGCATCATCGGTTCCGGCCTGAGCATGGTGGACACCGTGCTGAGCCTGGCCGACAACGGCCACGCGGGACCGGTCCACGTGCTGTCCCGGCATGCGCTGCTGCCGCTGCCGCACTGCCATGGCGGGGCGGCGACGTTCGACCCCGCCCCGCTGCAGGCCCTCGACCTGCGTGGCCGCCTGCGCTTCCTGCGCCAGGCCGCGCGACAGGCTGTCGCCGATGGCCTGCCCTGGCAGGCCGTGATGGAGCGCATCCGCCCCCATGGCCAGGCGCTGTGGCAATCGATGTCCACGGACGACCAGCGGCGTTTCCTGCGCCACGTGGTGCGCCAGTGGGACGTGCACCGCCATCGCATCGCGCCGGAGGTGCACGCCATGCTGCAGGCGCTGCTCGACCGCGGCCAGCTGCGTCTCCACCGCGGACGGTTGGACACGGTGATGAACGAAGGCCGCCGGCTGCGCGTGACCACGCACACCCGCGACGGCCGCACCGACGAATTCGATGTCGACTACGTCGTCAACGCCACCGGCGTGGAGATGCGCGCCCAGACCATGCGCAATCCCCTGCTGCACGACCTGCTCGGCAAGGGCCATGCGCAGCCGGGGCCGCACGGCATCGGGCTGAAAGCGGCGCGCGACGGCCGCATGGTGGACGCCGACGGCCACGTGCAGCCGCGCATCTTCATACTCGGCAGCCTGCGTATCGGCTGCGTCTGGGAAAGCATCGCCATCCCCGAACTGCGCGGGCAGGCCGAGACCGCCGTGCGCGAACTGCTGTCGCCGACAGCATCCTGATCCGCCGCCGCGCCACCCGGCAGCCGGTACACTCGGCGGCGGGTTGAGCGCCGGGAGAGGGCGTTGGTTTCCAGCTGGATCCTGCTGTTGGTGTCGATCGGCTATGCCGCGCTGCTGTTCGGCGTGGCGTGGTGGGGCGACCGCCGCCCGATGTACCCGGACCGCCCGTGGCTGCGCCCGGTGGTCTACAGCCTGGCGCTGGCGGTCTACTGCTCGTCATGGACCTTCTACGGCGCGGTCGGCAGCGCGGTGCGCAATGGTCTGGGCTACCTGCCGATCTACCTGGGCCCGATCCTGCTGCTGCTGTTCGGCTGGCGCATCATCGAGCGGCTGGCGCTGATCGCGCGCAGCGAGAACACCGTCTCCATCGCGGACTTCATTTCCTCCCGCTACGGCCGCTCGCGCCGGCTGGCCGCGCTGGTCACGGTGATCGCGCTGATCGGCGTGGTGCCTTACCTCGCGCTGCAGTACAAGGCCGTCGCGATGAGCCTGAGCGTGCTGAGCGGCGAAGGCGGCGACAGTGCGCATGGCTTCTTCACCGACCCCGCGCTGTACGTCGCACTGTTGATGGCGCTGTTCGCCGCCCTGTTCGGCACGCGCCAGGTCGATGCCACCGAACATCACCACGGCATGATGCTGGCGATCTCGCTGGAATCGGTGGTCAAGCTGGTGGCGATGATCTCCGTCGGCGTGTTCGCCTATCTGTGGCTGGACGACAACGCCTTCCGTGTCACCAATTCGGCACGCACGCTGTTCGAGAATGCGCCGCCGGTGGGCTTCATCGCGCAGACGCTGCTCGGCTTCCTCGCCATCGTCTGCCTGCCGCGCCAGTTCCACGTGGCGGTGGTGGAATGCAGCGACGTGGGCGACATCCGCAAGGCCCGCTGGCTGTTCGGTGCCTACCTGGTGCTGTTCTCGCTGATGGTCATTCCGGTGGCGGCCGCCGGAGCCTCGCTTTTCGGCGGCACCAGCGTGGCCGACGACAGCTACGTGCTGGCGCTGCCGCTGGCGGAAGGCCGCACCGCGCTGGCGATCATCGCGTACGTGGGCGGCTTCTCGGCGGCCACGGGCATGGTGATCGTGGCGAGCATCGCGCTCGCGACGATGGTCAGCAACGACCTGATCATGCCCGTGCTGCTGCGGCGCGGCTGGGCGGACCACCATGCCGAAGCCGACGTCGCCTCGCGCGTGCTGTGGATCCGCCGCGTGACGATCCTGCTGCTCGCGCTGACGGCGTATTCGTACTACCGCAGCAGCAGCAACGACAGCACGCTGGCGTCGTATGGCCTGATGGCCTTCGCCGCCGTCGCGCAGTTCGCGCCGGGCCTGATCGGCGGGCTGTACTGGCGCGGTGCCAGCCGCCGCGGCGTGGAAGTCGGCATGGTGCTCGGCTTCGCCACGTGGATCTACACCCTGCTGCTGCCGACGATGACGCAAGCCGGTTGGTTCGATGTGCTCTGGCTGCACGACGGTCCGTTCGGCATCCGCTGGCTGCGCCCGCAACAACTGTTCGGCCTGAGCGGCTGGGACACGCTGACGCACGGGACGTTCTGGTCGCTGCTGGTCAACACCGGCGCGATGATGATCGTCTCCGCGCGCTCGCGCCCCGGGGTGGACGAGCGCCTGCGCGCCGCGCCCTTCCTCGACCCCTACGCGCAACGCCCCGCCCTGGTGGCCGGCGAGTGGCCGGGCAGCGTGCGCATCGGCGACCTGCGCACACTGGCCGAGCGCGTCGTCGGCGAACGCCATGCGCGCCGTGCGTTCGCGGAACAGGCGCACCTGCTCGATCGCGACCTGCAACCCAACGCCCCCGCGGACCGTGCCTGGGTGCAGTTCACCGAACGCCTGCTCGCGGCCGCCATCGGCGCGGCGTCGGCGCGCATCGTGCTGACCAGCGTGCTGCGCGGATCGGGCATGGAACTGGGCGAAGTGGTGGCGGTCCTCGACCAGGCCGGACAGGAACTGCGCTTCAACCGTGAAATCCTGTCGACCACGCTGGAGAACATCAGCGCAGGCGTGAGCGTCGTCGACCCCGACATGCGGCTGGTGGCCTGGAACCGCCGCTACCAGCAGATGTTTGGCTACCCCGATGGCATGCTCTACGTTGGCCGTCCCGTCGCCGACCTGATCCGCTACAACGCCGAGCGCGGCGAGCTGGGCGATGGCGATATCGACGCGCAGATCAACAAGCGCATCCGCTACATGCGCGCCGGTTCCCCGCACATCTTCGAGCGCGTGCGCGCCGATGGCCAGGTCATCGAGATGCGCGGCCAGCCGCTGCCGGGTGGCGGCTACGTGACCAGCTACAACGACATCACCGACTTCAAGCATGCCGAAGCGCTGCTGCTGGAGACCAACGAAACCCTCGAGCAGCGTGTCGCCGAGCGTAGCGAGGCGGCCGAACATGCTCAGCAATCCCGCACGCGCTTCCTGGCCGCGATCAGCCACGACGTGCTGCAACCGCTGAACGCCGCGCGCCTGTTCGTCAGCGCCCTGCGCGACAGCGAACAGGGCAGCGACGCGCAGGCACAGGAGCGGCAGCACCTGGCCGAGCGCGTGGATGCATCGCTGCGCGCCGCCGAGGAACTGCTGGATGGCCTGCTGGATGTCTCCCGCCTCGATGCCGGCGGCCTGCACACGCAGATCACCGATTTCGACGCCGGCGAACTGCTGCGTGAACTCGCGGCGCAGTACGCCCCGGTCGCCGCCGGGCGCGGACTGGCGCTCCGCGTCCACGCGCGCGCGATTCCCGTGCGCAGCGACCGACGCCTGTTGCGCCGCGTGCTGCAGAATTTCCTCGCCAACGCCCTGCGCTATACCCGTGCTGGCCGCATCGTTATCGGCATGCGCGCTCGTGGCGACCGCATCGCGTTGCAGGTGTGGGACACGGGACCCGGCATCCCCGAGAACCACATGCGGCAGATCTACGACGAGTTCCACCGCTACCAGCAACCCTTCGACTGGGGTGAGCGCGGACTGGGACTGGGCCTGTCGATCTGCCAGCGCATCTCACGCCTGCTGCAGCACGAACTGGACGCGCGCAGCACCGTGGATCGCGGCAGCATGTTCTCGATCATCGTCCCCCGCGGCGCGCACGTCGTCGAACGTCGCAGCACACGACGCGCTGCCTTGGGCAGCGATTCGCTCGCCGGACTGCGCGTGCTCTGCGTCGACAACGACCGCGAGATCATCGACGGCATGCAGGCCCTGCTCGGCCGCTGGCAGGCAGAGGTCATCACCGCAACGACCGTCGACGAAGCCTTGCAGAAGATCGCCGAAGGCCCGACCGTGATGCTGGTGGACTACCACCTGCACGACCGCCTCGACGGCCTGGCCACCCTCGACGCCCTGCGCGCCGCCAGCCCCGGCCCCATCGCCGGCGCCCTGCTCACCGCCGACGGCCGCGACGAACTCAAGCGCGAAGCCCGCGAACGCGGCTACCGCCTGCTGACCAAACCCGTGAAGCCCGCCTCCCTGCGCGCCTTCCTCGCCGCCCACCACGTACCGGATGCACCGCCCTCGCCCGATAACTGAATCGACTCATGCGAATGGTGACCATGAATCGACACGTGGAACGCACGGATGACAGTCAGCACGCGATCTACACCGTCCCCCGCCGGTCGCCTCATGCATTCATCCAGCCTGCTATCACCAGATGGAGGCCCTGATAATCCCGAACCTCCTCGCTTCTGCCTGATAACACGGGTGCCTCAGGGATGCGGTTCTCGCTGCAAAGGCGGCGAAGCGCTTGTCCGGCAAACCCCAGCCCTCGTTGACGACCATTCCGCTTGGCTGAATACTCGGCGCTATTACCCCGGAATGGGGTCTACTAGGTGTTAGGTGCCATGGGAAAGGTTGCCCGCAACTGGATTGAGCACACCCAGGACTGGCGCGACGAGCCGATGGCCTACTGGGTTCACCTGGAACTAGACGGTGCCGCATGGCGCGCGTCCGAGTCATACAGCCCACCGGCACCTAGGGCCGAGGGCCGCAGCGGCTATCCTGTACTTTGCATCGAGTCACAGGGCTTCACTTTTCGCTTCTCTTCCGCCGCACAGCTTGCCGAGTGTGTAGATGTCCTTCGGCGCAAGCCCCTTCCTACGTCGCGCCGCCTATCCGCTGTTCGTGGTGGCGGGCATGGGCCCAACAGTCATTGGCTTAGCCGCTTGCCAGGCCATATAAAGTCTCCCAAGATTCGACAACGTGCTGTGGAGGATCTCCGCTCAGTGATCTCGGCCATGGCACCTAACAATTCATTCAAGCCGAACCCGCTTCGCGGGTCGGCTTAATTCTGGTGTTAGGCCATCTATGAGGCATCTGCTGCTACTCGGAATTGCACTCCTTGGGATTACTGGCTGCAGCGATTCCACCCCACTGTCCGTGGAGAATCGTTCTGGGGTTTTGCTCCAGTCTGTCGTTGTATCTGGATCAGGCTTCACACAGTCCTTGGGCAATCTCGAGCCAGGCGCCACTGCTACAGCAAAAATTCGGCCACGCGGGAAGTCCGGCCTTGCCCTTTCCTTTGTGGCCTCGGGCAAGAGCGTCGTCTTGCCGCCCTATGGATACTTTGAGGGTGGCGACAGCTATGCTGTCAGCGCAGTGGTCACGCCTGACTTGGACGCCTCGGTTGATTCGCGGCTGCGCCCTCACTAGGCGATGGCCTAACAATTCATTCAAGCCGAACCCGCTTCGCGGGTCGGCTTAATTCTGGTGTTAGGCCCCGAAAGAGACATCTAAGATGGTCGGAAAATTCTTGAAACGTGGCGCGATCGTTGACGTGATCAAGAGCCAGGAGCGCACCAATGCCATCCAAAAGCGGGATGGGCTATCCAAGCACCCGGTTCGCTTTATTACTTGCGGCTGCCCTGATCCAGACTGTGGGGGCTGGCATGCAATCGAAACTGATCGCACTCTTCCGACAGAGGCTGATTGCGCTGAAGCAATTCGCTCACACAACAAGGCTCGCAAATCCAGCAAACGGATCGGGGCCTAACAATTCATTCAAGCCGAACCCGCTTCGCGGGTCGGCTTAATTCCGGTGTTAGGTGGGGAGGCCAAAAGTGGCGGTAGCTCTAGGCTTAGTTGCATTCCTGCTCACCACCACGGGCGATCCGGCTTGTGCCGTCACCTTGTTCAATTCCTCCGGGGTGGACGTATCTGTCCCTATGGAGGGTCGTGATCTTGTACTAGAGCCGAGCGATAGTGCGGCTGTCCCGGTCACTTCGCTGTCTTCACTCGATTTTGGCGCCGTCAACCACCGCTTCTTGGTTTCTACAGCGATGCTCGTTCTTTGTTCGGCCTCACGCCCGGTTGAGGTTGAGGCTCGCTCAGACGGACAGCTCTGGATTAAAGCTGTGGACGAGCAACCCGAGGGCATGCCGCTTAAGCCAGCTCAGTTGCAAGACCTCACCGGCTCCCCACCTAACGATTCATTCAAGCCGAACCCGCTTCGCGGGTCGGCTTAATTCTGGTGTTAGGCTGCAGTGACAGTGACGCGCACATCACACCTAGAAGACCTTCTTCACTTCAGCCGCCCTCTCGCCGACGTGACCCATGATCTATCGGCCTTTTCCTGGGACTCGGAGGAGGACTTGGTCACCTTGGAGTCGGGGCACATCTCGGCCATTCTCGGTCGGTTCCTAGCGGGTGATATTTCAGATGCTGACGTAGAGGCCTGGGCCAATGCTATTGAGTGCCGTGAGGACATCGGCTTTCCCCAGCTCTCGCCGGTCGCTGAGGCAATCTGGGAGCTAGCCAACCCCTTGCTCACCCGCCCACTCACAAGGCAATCTGCTGGCGAGCTGGTTGCAACGTTACATGGCGCTGCAGCCTAACAATTCATTCAAGCCGAACCCGCTTCGCGGGTCGGCTTAATTCTGGTGTTAGGTGCCGCACATGGTTCGCACAGTTGGCGAGGACAAAAGCGAGCAGAAAGTCATTGACGACATTGCCGAGCATGGATGGCACTGCGTCAACATCGTGGCCGAGGGCGAGCACGTCGAGTACTCTTTTACGATTGGCCTGCATCAAACTTACGGGCATCCCGAGCTCATCATCTTTGGCTTGCCTTCAAAAGTCTCACACCAGATCCTCGCGATCGCCGCTGACGCTGCAAAGGCTGGGGCTCCACTCGACTTGTCCAAACCAACTGATGCCCTTCTCAACCAGTATTCCTGCTGTTTTGCTGAGGTCCCGTTCTCAGAGTACCGCGAGCACGTCGGTTATGCCCGCTGGTACTACTTGGGCAACAACTTCCCGCTCTATCAGATTGTTTGGCCATCTCGTTCCGGCTTGTTTCCCTGGCATCATCAGGCAACCTCAGAGTTTCGTGCAGCCCAACCAGTCCTTGGACAGGTCGCGGGCGGCACCTAACAATTCATTCAAGCCGAACCCGCTTCGCGGGTCGGCTTAATTCCGGTGTTAGGCGTGCAATGGCAACCCCAACCATCAAGGAGCAAGATCCGGACGTGCTGGCAGCTTTGCCGTTGAGCGATCTCAATCATGAGATTGGACGCTGCCTCTGGGGTTACGAGAACGGCGAAACATCTCAAGGCCGCAAGTCGTTTTTCAAACGATTGGTAATCCTAGAGGGGATTAGGGAGAAGGTTCATGGCATTCCGGCAAAGCAGCGGGCATTCCGGGCAGGGTGAGGCTGAGTTCATGACTTGCGGACAAAGCACACCTAACAATTCATTCAAGCCGAACCCGCTTCGCGGGTCGGCTTAATTCCGGTGTTAGGCCTCTCTGGAGACAACCGTGAGTTGGGATGTATTGGTGCAGCGCTTTAGCCGTCGGTACGACGATATATCGGATGTACCCGATGACGGAGATAGCCTTCCGCTCGGACCTCTCCTGGCAGTGCGGGATGCCATCTCATCGAGTTTCCCTGGAGCAGACTGGTCAGATCCCGCATGGGGCGTCTTTGACAGTAGCGCCGGATCAGTTGAGTTCAACCTGGGTGACTCGGACCCAGCGGAGAGTCTTATGCTCCACGTGCGTGCGTCAGATCAGATTGTTCCCAAGATACTATCGTTTTGCAGCACTAATGGCTGGCGGGCAATTGATATGTCAACTGCAGAATTCCTAGACAAAGATCCTTTCTCAGGCATTAGGTCATGGCGCGAGTACAGTGCACGTACCGCGGGAGAGGCCTAACAAATCATTCAAGCCGAACCCGCTCCGCGGGTCGGCTTAACTCAAGGTGTTAGCGCCCATGAAGCGAGCTCTTCTGCTACTGATGTTGCCAGCCGGATGTACCAGCTACGCGCCAGCCTCATTGGATACAGATTTAAGCGCGCGTGACGACAGCACCTTGCAGATTTCCGGCACACCGATCTTCAGTGACCTCGGAGAGTCGCTTCTATACCTCTGTCCAGCCGGTCACGCCGGCGACCCGACAGGCAGCTGCCTCGACGTCGTTGCCCCAGTTACGCTCGTGGCCAAATTGCGCAACTCCGCCACCCATTGCATTGCAGTATCTGGCAAGTTCATTGCATTTGGACCGGACCGAGTCGGGCTGGGCAACTACCGCAGTGAAATTGGCTATATTGAGACCACGCACGCAGTTCCCTGTCATGGGCG
Organism: Pseudoxanthomonas sp.; assembly: GCF_002863005.1. Taxonomy (GTDB): domain Bacteria; phylum Pseudomonadota; class Gammaproteobacteria; order Xanthomonadales; family Xanthomonadaceae; genus Pseudoxanthomonas_A. The sequence goes on along the minus strand of NZ_PKDG01000013.1, from coordinate 4,695 downwards.
CTAACAATTCATTCAAGCCGAACCCGCTTCGCGGGTCGGCTTAATTCTGGTGTTAGCCGTCATGCAAAAACTCCTTGTAATCCTAGTATCGGCGCTCCTGGCCGGCTGCCAGAAGGAACCTGCACCTCCTTCCACTACATCATGGAGCGAACTGCAACAAGCAATCTCGTCGACTCCCGCGATTCTGGATACGCAACATGTGACCAGCCTCATCCCGTACGACAGCATCAAGCTAGAGCGCGGCCCATGCTTAGGAGGATGTCCTGTGTACTCAGTGACCTTCTACCGTAATGGAGAGGCATTTCTGACCGACGATTATCTGTTACCAGAAAAATCCATTAAATACTCGGCGCATATCAACTTGAGAGACTTTGCTCGACTTGCACAGTTGGTGCACGCAGCCCAGTCCGCATCGGACCAATCCGAGTACGCAGGCCAGTGGAGAGATGACTACTCAGCCGAGATTACCGTGACAGGTAAAGACGGCCGCTGGACTGTCAGGGACTATGGCCAAGTAGCGCCTTACCAAGTGTGGGCGCTAGAGGAGCTCTTACATAGCCAGCGCATGTCTTCGGAATGGAAAAGGGTGGGCCAATGACGGCTAACAATTCATTCAAGCCGAACCCGCATCAGGTTTCCTAACTTCGGTTCGTTCTGGGTAATATCGGCTTCGGTGCCAACCCAGTGCGGGTCGGCTTAATTCAGGCGTTAGCGCTCAATGGAGATTTCAGATGGGTCTGAGAGCAACAAAATGGACTTTGGCTGTACTTGCGCTCGCTTCTTCTGTGGAAGCGGAGGGTGAGATTAGATTTCATCGGATAAACTTTGACCCTAACAGTGCGACATTGAGGCCCGACTCAATAGCAATCCTCCACGAAGGTGCAGATCTGATGTTGCGCAACCCCGAGATTCGGGCGCGGATAGAGGGTAGCGCGTGCACAACTGAGGAAGGAGCTAACGAGCTATGGTTCCAGAGAGCAATCGCGGCCAGGACGTTCCTACTCCAGCACGGAGTCAATCCTTCTCAGATTGTGGCCATTACTCCGGTCAGCCCTCAATGGCAGGCCGATACCATTAAGGCTGACAAAGCTGAGTGCAGCGAGAGACTGAGAGCAGTCTTCTTTGTTGACGCAAGGATTTCGCCTTGAGCGCTAACAATTCATTCAAGCCGAACCCGCTTCGCGGGTTGGCTTAATTCTGGTGTTAGACCGCATGGAAGATCGGGACAAATTCGGTGATCTCATCATCTCTCCCGGCGAGATCTACGAGGACTGCGCTTTTCATCCGTGCCTTTGTGTGGGCAGCGGCGACGGCGAGGTCTGGGGTATATCGCTTATAGACGGCTCTCAGCCCCGCTCTTGTGATCTACGCATGTGTGGCGTGCGGATCCTGACTCCTGAAGAGGCTTGGGATATAAAGTGTCACGGCCCTTCGGATGTGGATGTCAGGGCTGAGTATCCAGAGGACCGTCGGTGGTGGTCATGATGCGGTCTAACAATTCATTCAAGCCGAACCCGCTTCGCGGGTCGGCTTAATTCTGGTGTTAGGCCGCAATGAAAGCTCACTTTGTTGCCGAGATCCATCTTCTTCCGATTGAGACCGGTAGTCGATCAACTCCGTTGGCATCTGGTAAGTGGCGCACCATTCTTGGCATCGGCAACGAGCACTGGTCTGCCCGCCTTACTTTTGCGGACAGTCCTGGACCCGGCGATACCTTTCATGCCACGGTGCAGCTACTAGTTCCAGATGCACTTAAGCACTTTCCTGTGGGTTCTAATTTCACAGTCTGGGAGAATGGTAACAAAGGGATAGGTCGCGTTTTGTCGGTTGCGGCCTAACAATTCATTCAAGCCGAACCCGCTTCGCGGGTCGGCTTAATTCTGGTGTTAGGCCGCCATGAAGATCCCCATCAACGTTGTCGGCAGCATCCTCAACAGCGGCAAAGTGGCTCACCGAGTCAGGGTCGCTGATGACGCGGACGACACCGGTGGCTTTCTGATTCACGAGTGGTGGGATGGCTCAGAGGGCCCCAACGAGCGTCGAGGCTTTGATTCGTGGGTTGATAGCCGCAATGATCTGCAACAGTTCTTTGCGGAGTCGGGCTGGCAGATCGACTGGTCGGCCTAACAATTCATTCAAGCCGAACCCGCTTCGCGGGTCGGCTTAATTCCGGTGTTAGCCCCAATGAAAGTTATCGTCCTTCTGATGCTTTTCTGGGCGCCTATCGCGCCCTTGGCTGCAAAGTGTGGCGATAGATTCCTTGTCTTTTCTGGATCTGTCGCAGACAAGCAAGGCAATCCTGTCAAATCTGCACTAGTGGGCGTTGCTTGGTCGGAGAACTCCATGCCAAGTGGTCCCGCCATGTCGCTCACGGATTCAGCAGGCCGCTACTCCATTCCTATCAGCTTTAACACATACTCGGGCCATTCTGCTTTACGAGGCGACAGCTGCAAAGGTGTTCTTAAGAGAGTGTCCGTATCCGCTTACACTGATTCGGAGCGATCATGGCCCCTGATTCTGGATATCGATTCCAAGTCACAGGTTGATGTTCCTTTGCTAGAGATCGTCTTTCCAATCCAGCGCGAGCCAACTTGGCCACATGAGGTTGGGGCTAACAATTCATTCAAGCCGAACCCGCTTCGCGGGTCGGCTTAATTCAGGGGTTAGGCGTCATGGAGGCATCGTCTTGCGTGAAAGAGATCAAGGCTACTTGGGCTGCACTGCACGGTGAAGGCATGAGGCTTGAGCTCTCGTGCGAGATCGAAGGCCAAGAACGCTACTTCGCAAGCTTTTTGGCCGATGAGGCAGATGACACACTGTTCTTTGAGATGGCGGTATCAGGCAGTAGCGTTCGAGTCCCTGTGGCGCAGCTTGAGTCTTTGATTGCGGACGCCAAGCGTGAAGTTCACTCTGAGTCTTGGTATGACAAGAATCCCGCGGGCGGCGATGACGCCTAACAAATCATTCAAGCCGAACCCGCTTCGCGGGTCGGCTTAATTCCGGTGTTAGACGGCAAGGAGAGTTCGTGAGCATCGTTGCAAACTACGCAAGGCTTGCACCTGCACAAGTTTCCCAGCTGAGCGTTCGAGCTGGCTCTGATCCAAGTGCAGTCATCTCTAGCCTTCCTGGCGCCGAGGTGATTGACGTTGATCAGGCATGGGAGCCAATTGCTTGGCTAGCTTCAAGCACAAAGCGACTGGAGGACGAGCACAACTGGCGGGTGATGTCGGACCCTGATCTAGATGATGCGTTCATTGCTGAGAGCAACGCTAGATTGGACGCGGCCCCAGTCGACCTACCTTTAGTCGCAATTGAGGGCAGATCGGAAAAGCGTATAGATGTGATCGACAGCGGCATGGGCCCCGCCGCAGTGTTTGATCCAGCACAGGTCCAGGAGCTTTCTGCAGCCTTGCATACCCTGCAGGATGACGACCTTCGGAATGCACTCGATCCCGAACTCATGGATGAGATGCAAGTGTTCCCCGGTTACTGGATGGAGGAGACCGACTTGCTAGATACGTACATTCTTCCGAATCTACGCAAACTCCGTGTGCTCTACGCTGCGGCCGCTAGCGCAGGGCAAGCAGTTGTTGTGTGGTACACGTAGTTGCCGTCTAACAATTCATTCAAGCCGAACCCGCTTCGCGGGTCGGCTTAATTCAGGCGTTAGACCGCTATGCAAGATGCATTGCCAATTTGGGAACAACTGAGAATCGAGTATCCCGATCGGGCTAGTCGTGTGGCTGATCACCTTGAGCCCGTGGTTGGCTCCGCCCAAGATTTTGTGGAGAGGCTTCTTGATCTCAGGCAATCCGCCTCAATCGGAAATGACAAGTGCGGCACTATTGGCAATCCTTACGAGCAACCTGCAGAGGACTTGTCAGTTCTGCTGAGTGCCGCAGAGCGCATCTCGGGCTTAGCTGCCAGGGCTCGCTGGGAGCGGCCTAACAATTCATTCAAGCCGAACCCGCTTCGCGGGTCGGCTTAATTCCGGTGTTATACGTGGGTGGGGCTTTGGTCGTTGTCGGCTTCGGTTGCCACTCGATCATGCGGTGGCTGCGGCTTCGGTGCTGATCGATTGTTGATACAAGTCGGCCGGGCGCGCTCTTCTGGCTTCGCTTCACTCGGCTTCGGACGCATCGTTTTCGCGCCGCACGGCCTCCGGATGATCTTCCGACTTGCGGACCGGCGTCGCTGTCGGCTTCGGTCTTTACGGGCCCCACCCTGCTACGGGCTGGCGGCGAGTGATTTCCTGCTCCCGGATGCTCCGGGCCCGTTGCAGGCCGCAGGCTTCGGGCTTACCTTGGCGCATAACTATTCGTTCAAGCCGAACCCGCTTCGCGGGTCGGCTTAACTCAAGGTGTTAGGCGGCGGGGGAACCAAAATGGCAGCCAGAGCAGTGTTCGTTCTTCTCGCGTTGTTTCTTTCTGCCTGTGCCATTAAGCGATCCGAGCTTCCTCCGCCTCCCGAGCAACCCGCAATCTTGATTGATGACCCAAAGACTTGTTGCGATCCTTGCATCAAGCCAAAGGTGACCTCGGAGAACAGCGAGCCAAGATGCCCTGACCCGCAGCCTAACAATTCATTCAAGCCGAACCGGTAGTTCCTACGGTTTAGTGGACACCTTGACCTAACCCTCAGGAGTGTCCCCATGCCAAAGCCGGGCCCCAGAACCACCCATCGCTACAGCAATGC
>NZ_PKDG01000014.1 GCF_002863005.1 Pseudoxanthomonas sp. | reverse complement strand
ATGTCGCCCGCTGGCTCACCGCCACGCTGCCCAGGATCAGCGCGCCCGCGGCCAGCATCGCCAGCGTGACCGGCTCGCCGAGAAACGCCCACGCGAAGCCCGCGCCGAACAGCGGCACCAGGTAGGTAACCGTCGACGCACGTGCCGGACCGATGCGCTGGATCAACCGGTAATACAGCAGGAAGGCGTAGCCGGTGCAGACCACGCCGATGGCGATGGCCGCCCCCCATGCACCGGGCGCGATGCTGGCGGTGGGCCAATGCGTTGCCGCGAACGGCAGCACCAGCAGCGCCGCGCAGCTTAGCGTCGCCGCCGCTGCGGCCGCTGGCGGGATGCCCGCCAGATGCTTGCGCACCAGGTTCACGCCCACGCCGTACAGCAATGCCGCCGTGGAGCCGGCCACCACCGCGCCGCCCACACTCAAGCCACCGGCCTTGCTCGTCGCCAGCACCACCACGCCCACAAAGCCCACCAGCAGCGCCAGCGAACGGCGCGCGCCGATCTTCTGGCCGAAGAACAGGAAGCCCACCAGCGCCGCGAACAACACGGTCATCGCGTTGCAGATCGCGCCGATCGCCGCAGGCGAACGCTGCGCCGCCCACGCGAACAACAGGAACGGGATGGCCGAATTGATCGCGCCGATCATCGCCAGGCGCGGCCACATGCCGGCGCGGAAGTGCGCGCGCTCGCGCCACAGGAACGGAAGGAGGACCAATGCTCCCAGCGCCAGCCGCACCTCGACCAGCGCGAATGGTCCGAACGGGTTCGCCGCGATGCGCATGAAGAGGAACGAGCTGCCCCAGATCGCGCCCAGCGCCAGCAACTCCAGCGGCGTGCGCCAGTCGCGTCCGGCCACCTGCGGGATGGGGTCTACGGTGGTCGTCGCCTGTGCCATGGTGGGAGCCTCGTTCGTGCCTGCCGCCATTCTGGCCGATCCCGCCAACCCCACAAGCGCGTACGATACGGCCAAGTCACAAATATGGCTTGTGCCTGGAGCCACCATGAGCCTGCGCCCCGCCCTGCTGCCCGCCCTCGGCGTTTTCGCCGCCGCCGCCCGCCACCAGAATTTCGCCCACGCCGCCGACGAACTGCACCTCACCGCCAGCGCCGTCAGCCACCACGTACGCAAACTGGAAGGACTGCTCGGCGTGGTCCTGTTCCAGCGCCACGCGCGCGGCGTGAAGCTCACGATGGAAGGCCGCCAATTGGCGGATGCCGCCAATGCGGCGCTCGGCGATATCGATGCCGTGGCCTCGCACCTGCGACTCGCCGGCAAGACCACCACGCTGCGCATTACCACGCTGCATTCGATGGCCTATTGCTGGCTGCTGCCGCGGTTACCGCGTTTCTGCGCGCGCCATCCCCATGTCCGCCTGCATGTCGACACCGGCATAGCGCTGACGCGCTTCGATGACGAAGGCCCGGAACTGGGCATCCGCCATGGCCCCGGGCATTGGGCAGGCCTGACCTCGCACCACCTGATGGACGATGAACTGTTTCCGGTCGCGTCGCCCGCCCTGCCCGGCATCGAAGCGGTCAAGGAGCCGCGGCAGATCGCCCAGTTGCCGCTGGTGACGGACCTCGCGCTGCAGGGTTGGCGCGACTGGTTCCGTGCCGCCGGCGTGCGCGGGCTGCGCCTGCCGTCGATGCACAGCTTCAACGACAGCACCGATGCGATGCGCGCCGCCGTGTATGGCGTAGGTGCGGCGCTCGCGCGCCGGCATGTCGCCCAACCCTATCTGCAGCGTTACGAACTCGTGCGGCTGCCCGGGCCGGCGCTGAAAGCGCGCTTCGCCTACTACGCGGTGCATCCGGCGCACAAACCTCCCAGCGCCACCGCGCAGGCCTTCATCGACTGGCTGAAGGAAGAAGCGCGCGACGAGCGCACGCCGCTACCGCCGATGCCGGACGACTTCCTGGGGCGTGGTGCCCATCAGTAGCCCGACAGACTCAGGGCACGGCTTTCAGCGCCTGCACCACCATCGGTTTCAGCGCACGGATGTTGGGGTCTTCGGACTGATCGGCTTCCAGATGGACACTCATCAGGAAAGCCATCAGATCGTGGCGACGCGCGAGCCAGGTCGTATCCGCATACGCCTGCTTGGCATCGCCCAGCCGGGGCGGCAGCGCACCGAACCAGGCTGTCCACGCCGCTTCGTCGAGCAAACCGCGTTTTGCGGCGTACAGCACGGGCCGCGCCAGTCGTCCCGGCTCGCCGAAGACATACGCGTGCGCACTTTCAGGCACGACCTGGGCTGCTACCGCCCGGAGCAATGTCTCTACCTGGGCACGATCCACACGATCGTTGAGTACCAACTGGAGCGCCCAGTCCGCGCCATGGGCAACACCATGGCGCCAGCCTTCTTTCGCGTCGAAACCGCGGTAGTCGCGCACCGACGACAGGTATGCGGCCGCACGCCGCACCATCGCGTCGCGTTCGTCCGGCGACATCCATGGCGCGATGCGGTCGGTACGCGCGACTTCGGACAGCACGAGTGCGGCGAACGGAGGTCCCACGCCGTCGGCCGTGTCCTGTTCCAGCATCGCGTACAGGCGATCGCGCAGGGTGCGGCGCTGGGTCTCGTCCAACGAGCCCGCACGAAGCCACGCACTGAGGCCCTCGTAGCCGATCCCATCGCGCAACGTCGGATCAGGATCGGACAAGCATGCGGGAAGCCTCTCGACCAACGTCGCACGCACGTCGTCCGGCACGGCGAAGCGCTGCTCGCGCAACAACCGCAACGATCCGGCATCCGTTCCCTCGGGCGGACACGACGCGTACGCGGGCGAGGACACGAATAAGCCCGCCAGCACCAGCACTATCGAAATGCGCATCTTGATCTCCCTAAGTCTTCGGCGACCACGTCAGAGGCTGGCGCCGTCGAACGGGGTCACCTTGAGGGCCGCCAGGTCCACGCCCGGCAGGCAGCGCACGTTGACGGCCGCCATCTGCGCACCCGTCTTGGGATGCGCGGCTTCGCCGTACGGGGCGATCCCGCAGACAGCGCAGAAGTGGTGCCGGATGTGGTGCTTGTTGAACGTATAGGTCGACAGGTCGCCTTCGGGCGTCTTCAACACCAGCGCCTCACGCGGCACGAACCACAACAGGCCGCCACGCCGACGGCAGAGGGAACAGTTGCAGTCGATCACGTCGTTGACCTCGCCTTCGACCTCGAACGCGACCCGCCCGCAATGGCAGCTTCCGTCATGCTTCATGGCACGTCTTCCGTTTGGCTGGGTGGCCAGCGTATATCGAATGGCACGGGCACGGGCATGACCTTCGGCCTATGCTTCCGGCTCCGCTCACCGCCGCACCGCAACAGGACTCCCATGCGCAAGACCCTGCTCGCCGCCGCCCTCCTGGCCTCGCTGTCCGCCTGCCAGAAGAGCGAAGCCCCCACCGCCGCTGCCGGCGCCGATACGGCGGCTGCCTCCACGGATACCGCCAAGGCCGATGCGGCCTTCGCCGATCTCTCCAAGCGCGCCCTGGAAGGCTGGCTGCAACTCTCGCCCGTCGGCGCCACCCAGATCGGCGAACACAAATACGACGGCGAACTCGACGACCTGAGCGCCGCTGGCCGGCAGAAGGGCCTGGAGTTCAGCAAGAAGATCCTGGCCGAACTGGATGCGACCGACATCGCCGCGCTGTCGCGCGAGAACCAGGTCGACGCCGCCATCCTGCGCAACCAGCTGCAGTACGACATCTGGACCGCCGAAACGCTGCAGAGCTGGGCGTGGGACCCGCAGGTCTACAACAACGTCGCCGGCGGCGCGATCTACGGCCTGATGGCGCGCGAGTTCGCGCCATTGCCGGATCGCCTGAAGTCCGCCACCGCGCGCATGCAGAAGATCCCGGCACTGCTGGCGCAAGCCCGCGAGAACCTGGACCCGGCGCGCGTACCGAAGGTGCATGCCGAGACCGTCGCCAAGCAGAACGCCGGCATCCTCAGCATCGTCGATACCTTCATTACGCCGCACCTCAAGGAACTGCGCGAAGCCGACCGCGCGCAGGCCGACGCCGCCATCGACGGCCTGAAGAAGGCCGTGGCCGAGCACCAGGCCTGGCTGGACAAGACGCTGGTACCGAACGCGAAGGGCGATTTCCGCATCGGCCAGGCGCTGTACGACCAGAAGCTGCAGTTCGCCCTGCTCTCCTCGCTGTCGCGCGCCGACATCAAGCAGCGCGCCGAGGGCGAGCTGAAGCGCGTGCGTGAGGAGATGTACGGCATCGCCCGCACCGTGCTGAAGGACAAGCCCGGCGCGCCCGCGCTTCCGGAAACGCCCACTGCCGACGAACAGCAGAAGGCGATCGAGGCCGCGCTTGAGCTGGCCTACGCCGAACGCCCGGCGCGCGACAAGGTCGTGGCGGATGCCGAAGCGGCGCTGGCGCAGGCCACCGAGTTCGTGCGCAAGCACGACCTGGTCACGCTGCCCGACGCGCCGGTGGAAATCATCGAGATGCCGGAGTTCCAGCGCGGCGTGGCGGTGGCTTACTGCGATTCCCCCGGCCCGCTCGACAAGAACCTGAAGACCTTCTACGCCGTCTCGCCGATACCGGACGAGTGGGACCAGAAGCAGGTCGACTCGTTCCTGCGCGAATACAACAGCCGGATGATCCACCTGCTGAGCATCCACGAAGGCACGCCGGGCCACTACCTGGAAGGCTGGCACTCGGCCAAGTTCCCGTCGACGCTGCGCGCGGTGCTGCGCTCGGGCATGTTCGCCGAAGGCTGGGCGGTCTACACCGAGAAAATGATGTCCGACGCCGGCTACCTCGACAACGATCCGTTGTTCCACCTGGTGCAGATGAAGTTCTACCTGCGCACGATCGCCAACGCGATCCTCGACCAGGGCGTGCAGGTGGACGGCTGGACGCGCGAGCAGGCGATGGACCTGATGGTGCGCCAGACCTTCCAGCAGGAACGTGAAGCCGCCGGCAAGTGGACGCGCGCGCAGCTGACCTCGGCGCAGCTGCCGACGTACTTCGTCGGCGTGCAGGAGCACTTCGACATGCGCAAGGCGGCGGAAGCCAAGCAGGGCGCGCAGTTCAACCTGAAGGCCTACCACGACCAGGTGCTGTCCTACGGCGCACCGCCGGTGCGCTTCGTCCGCCAGCTGATGTTGGACGAACCGATCAAGTGACGTCCCGGCGCGCACGTCAGCGCGCCTTTGCCGGGACGTCATCCCCGCGAATGCGGGGATCCAGCGGCTTCCATGGCACGGTGTAGAGCGGAGCTTGCTCCGCTTCTTCGCAAGAAAGCAGCCGAGCAAGCTCGGCTCTACGCCAGGCGCGAGGTCGCGACGATCACACCGTTGGCATCGGCATAGATCCAGTCGCCCGGCGCGATCGACAGGCCGGCGAACGCCACCGGCACGTCCACCTCGCCCAGGCCGCGCTTGTCGGTCTTCATCGGATGCGATGCCAGCGCCTGCACGCCGAGCGGCAAGGCGGCGAGCGCGTCCACATCGCGTACGCAGCCGAAGATCAGGAAACCGGACCAGCCGTTCTTCACCGCGTTCGCCGCGATCTGGTCGCCCAGCAACGCACGCCGCAGCGAACCGCCGCCATCGACCACGATCACCCGGCCTTCGCCCGACGTCGCCGCCAGTTCACGCACGCGCGAGTTGTCCTCGAAACACTTCACCGTCACTGCCGGCCCGGCGAACACAACGCGTCCGCCATAGCCGCGGAACACCGGCTCGGCGACCTGCACATCGGGGTACTGGTCGCACAGGTCGGGCGTGGTCCAGGACATGCGGGCAGCTCCGAGGGCGCGGGTTGACCGCATGGTAACGCGGCCGCGACGCATGCCGGGCTATGCTCCGCGCATGGACGACCTCTTCGCTTCTCCGCCCCCGGTTTCCACCGACGGCATCCGCATCGGCATCGGCGGCTGGACCTTCGCGCCGTGGCGCAAGAACTTCTATCCCGAGGGTCTGGTGCAACGGCGGGAACTGGAATACGCCAGCCGCCAGCTGACCGCCATCGAGATCAACGGCACCTACTACAGCGCGCAGAAGCCGGCGACCTACGCCAGCTGGCGCGACCAGACCCCGGACGGCTTCGTGTTCTCGGCCAAGGCGCCCAAGCGCATCATGCAGTCGCGCTCGCTGGCGTCGACGCGGGCCCAGGTGGAGGATTTCGTCGGCGGCATCGCCGAACTGGGTCCGAAGCTGGGGCCGCTGGTCTGGCAGTTCGAAGCGGGACGACGCGTCGATACGGACGAACTCGATGCCTTCCTGTCGTTGCTCCCGCGCGACGTGGACGGCCGCCCACTGCGGCACGCGCTGGAAGTCCGCGACCCCGCCGCCGTCGACGCGGACTTCATCGAACTCGCGCGTCGCCACCAGGTGGCCACGGTCTTCACCGATTCCACCGACTACCCGTCCTTCGCCGACCTCACCGCAGATTTCGTCTACGCACGCCTGATGCGCTCGCAACCGATCGAGACCGGATACCCGCCGAAGGAACTGACGCAATGGGCCGAGCGCGCACGCGCCTGGTCGCGCGGCGGAGACATCGCCGAACTGCCGCACGTGGGCGAGCCCGCGCCCGTGCTGCCCAGGCGCGACGTGTTCCTGTACTTCATCAGCAGTGCGAAAGAACGCAACCCGGCGGCGGCGATGGCGATGATCCGCCAACTCGCGAAGTGACCCTCAGTAGCGCAGCGGCCGCTTCGCGATGATCCAGGCGGCCACGCCGACACCGACCACGCAGGTGAAGGCCACATAGTGCGCCGGGGCCAGCGGGCCCCATGCCTTCGACAACCAGGCGAGCAGCGGCGGGGTCAGCCCGCCGAACACCGCGTACGCCACGTTGTAGGAAAACGACAGACCGGAAAATCGCACTTCCGGTGGGAACGCCGCGACCATCAGCGCCGGCGTCACGCCGACCACGCCGCAACAGAAGCCGGCCAGCGTGTACCACGCCACGAACTGCGCTTCGTGCCCCGACAGCAGCGCGCCGTACAGCGCGTAGGCCGCCACGCCCAATCCCAGCGAACCCGACAGCAGCGCGCGCCCCACGCCGATCCTGTCCACCGCCCAGCCGGCGGCCAGGCAGCCGAACACCAGCGCCAGCGTCGCCAGGCTGTTGCCGTGGAACGCGACCGCGGGCGCGATACCGAAGCTGGTCTGCACCAGGGTCGGCGTCAGCAGCACGATGACGACGATCGCCGCCGTCAGCTGCCACGAGGCGAGGATCGACAGCACCACGGCCGGCCGATGCGCGGCGAGCACCTGCTTGACCGGCACCTGGCGGGCGAGTTGCCGGCGTTCGCGCATCTCGACGAAGACCGGCGTTTCTTCCAGCCAGCGCCGCAGCCATACCGCGACGAAGCCGAACACGCCGCCGATCAGGAACGGCACGCGCCATACCCACGCCTGCACCTCCGCGGCGCTGTAGCGGGTGTTGATCCATGCGGCCAGCAGCGAGCCGATCAGGATGCCGGCGGTCAGTCCGGCGGTCAGCGTGGCGCAGGCGATGCCCACGCGGCTGCGCGGCACATGCTCGGCGACGAACACCCAGGCACCCGGCACTTCACCACCGACCGCGATGCCCTGCACGATCCGCATCGTCAGCAACAGCAAGGGTGCCAGTGCACCGACCTGCGCATGCGTGGGCAGCAGGCCGATCAGCAGCGTCGGCACCGACATCATGAAAACGCTGAGCGTGAACATGCGCTTGCGACCCAGGCGGTCGCCGAAATGCGCCATCACGATACCGCCCAGCGGACGCGCGACGTAGCCGGCGGCGAAGATGCCGTACACCTGCAGCTGCGCCAGCCAGGGTGCGGTGCCGGGCGGGAAGAACAACGCGCCCAGCGTCTTGGCGAAGAACACGAACACGACGAAGTCGTAAAACTCCAGCGCGCCGCCCAGCGCAGACAGCCCGAGCGTCTGCGCATCGCGTCGGTCGAAGGGGCGCTGACTCGGAGGTGATGCGTCGCCGGCGGTCATGCGGAAGTCCTGGAGGGCGGTACGGTCGTGGCGCGCGAACATCGCATGCCGCTCTTTAGCCGTCCATCGGCAGCGGCATACATCGTTGTGGGAGCGACGTGAGTCGCGAAAGCCAGCCATTGCAACACACGCCAGGCGCCGCACAAACCGCGCATGAGGTGTCGCTACCAGGCCTATACGACGCGCAATCGCGACTCACGTCGCTCCCACGGCGGGTTCGCGATGGCGGTCGAGCAGCCGGTCCAGGCCCACGACGACCAATCCCAGCACGACGAACACGGCCATCACACCCAGCGCATTGACGCCGACCCGTGCCCAGCCCAGCTGGCCCACGTCGATGAAGGGGTACGGGTACTCGCCCACCCACGCGCCGCGCAGGAACACCCAAATGACGTAGCCCAGCGGGAACAGCAGCCACCCGGCGACGTCGCGCCAGCGCAGCGCGCCGTGCGGCACGCAGCTCAGCCACCACGCCCAGTACGCCAGCGGCACTGCGTAGTGCAGGCCGGTGTCGGCCCACCATTGCGCGCCCTGCGGCTGCCACAGGTGGCGCAGGATGAAGAAATAGATGCTGCCGGTAACGCCGATGTAGAGCGCGACCGCACCGCGCACGCTGGCCTGCGCGAAGAAACCCGGACGCCCCGTGGCCGCGGTGAACGCGACCAGCGCCACCGCGATGTTGCTGAGGATGGTGAAGTACGTGACGAACCGTAGCGTTCCCAACGCCACCCCGATGGTGTCGCGCGTCAGCTGCACGAGAAGGATGTACTGCAGCGTCAGCGCCGACAGGGCCAGCAGCCCCACCAGGGCGGCGCAGGTACGGGATGCGACGGGAAGGCGTGCAGGCGACATCGGTCATCCTCGGTCCGCAGTGTCGCCAGCTTGCCACGGTGGACGCCCGGCCGGGAGTGGTCCCATCGCCAGCCGCGCAGTGCTTCGGCGACAATGCGCGGATGCCGATGACACCGACCGCCAAGGCCCAGCTGCAGATCCACCTGTGCGTGCTGCTGTGGGGCTTCACCCCCATCCTGGGCAAGCTGATCAGCCTGTCGGCCCTGCCGCTGGTGTGGTGGCGCATGCTGATCGTGGTGGCCGCCCTCGCCTTGTTGCCGCGCGTCTGGCGCGGACTGCGCGCCATGTCGCCGAAACTGGTACTGGCTTACTGCGGCATCGGCGCAATCGTGGCGCTGCACTGGCTGACGTTCTATGGCGCCATCAAATTGTCGAACGCATCGGTCGCCGTGACCTGCATCGCCCTGGCGCCGGCCTTCACCTCGGTGATCGAGCCCTGGCTGACGCGTCGCCCGTTCTCGTGGCGCGAACTGCTGTTCGGCATCGCGGTGCTGCCGGGCGTGGCGCTGGTCGTGGGTGGCATTCCCGATGGCATGCGCCTGGGCGTGCTCGTCGGCGCGCTGTCGGCACTGCTGGTGGCCGTGTTCGGCCCGCTCAACAAGCGCCTGATCGACCACGGCGAGCCGCTGACCATCACCGGCCTGGAACTGGGCGCCGGCACCCTGCTGCTGACCGCGCTCGCCCCGCTGATGCCCATGCTGTTTCCCGCATTCGCGGGCGACCTGTTCGTGCTGCCCGGCCTGAAGGACGGCGCGCTGCTGGTGATCCTGTCGCTGGCCTGCACGTTGCTGCCGTTCGCGCTGTCGCTGGTCGCGCTGAAGCACCTGAGCGCGTACGGCGTGCAACTGGTGACCAACCTGGAACCGGTCTACGCCATCGTCCTGGCCATCGTGCTGCTGGGCGAGCAGCGTGAACTGACGCCGCTGTTCTACCTGGGCGTGGGCATCATCCTGGCCGCGGTGTTCCTGCACCCGCTGACCCAGCGTCAGAAGCGCATCGAGCACCCGGAGGTGCTGGGCACCTCCGAGGCCAAGAACATCGTCGACTGACGGTCGTCAGCGCGCGACCAGCACGGGCACCGGACTGGTCGCGATGACTTTCAGCGCGACGGAGCCCACGAACAGTTGCTTCAGCGCGCCACGGCCATGCGTGCCGACGACCACCATGTCCGCCTTCGATGCCTTCGCCTGCTTGACGATGCTCTCCGCCGGCTCACCCACCACGATTTTCTCCACGAACGGGAGTTGGGCGCGCTTGAGCGCCGTGCGTGCCTTCTTCATGGCATAGGCGCCGTTCTCGGCGTGGTAGCGCTCGACGCCGTCGTTGCCGAGTTCGAGCGCGACCGATCGCAGCAGCGGCGGGTCGGCGTACAGCAGGATCACGCTGGGCGGTTCCGCCAGCGACTTGCCGAATTCCACCAGGTGCCGGACGGCCGCCAGGCCGATCTCGCTTCCATCCACGGCCAACAGGATCTTCATCGTCGTGCTCCGCAGGGGGCGGCCGCACGCTGCGCCGCCGATGCAGGCAGGATGCGACGATCCGCCGCAGTCCGCATTGATCCCGATCAACTCAGGCGGCAGCGGCCACCACGCGGTCGCGGCCGCTGCGCTTGGCCTCGTAGAGCGCTTGGTCGGCGCGGCGGAACAGCGTTTCCGCAGTGTCCTGGCGTTGGCGCGCCGCCAGGCCGATGCTGACGGAGATCGGCAGACCCATCGGCAGCAGGCCCACGCTCTGGCGCATGAATTCGCATTGCAGGCGCGCTTCCTCCAGCGTGGCGCCGGGCATCAGGATGACGAACTCCTCGCCGCCGTGGCGCGCGGCCAGCCCGCGACCGGCCGCCTGCGCCTTCAACATGTCCGCCAGCGCGACCAGCACGCGATCGCCCTCATCGTGGCCATGCAGGTCATTGACGGTCTTGAAGTGGTCGACATCGAGCACCGCGACGGCGAGCGCCTCGCCGCTCTGCCCTGCCTTCTGCATCGCAGCGTCGAGCGCGGCGGTGAAGGCCCGCCGGTTGGGCAGGCCGGTCAGCGGATCGGTCCTGGTCTGTTCGGACAGGTCGGCGTTCTGCTGCTCCAACTGGTCCTGGTACAGCTGCATCTGCTGCTCGTACCAGGCCCGCTCGCGCAGCTGGTGACTGAGCTGCCGGCTGACGCGGCGCAGTTCCAGCAGTTGCGTCACTTGCCGCGAAAGCGCCTCGAGCGCCTCGCGCTGGTAGGGCTCCAGTTCGCGCGGCTGGTCGTCCACGACGCACAGCGCTCCCAGTGCGTGGCCATCGCCGGACAGTAGCGGCGCGCCCGCGTAGAAGCGGATGCCGTTCTCCGCCGTCACCAGCGGATTGTCGGCGAACCGCGTATCCCGGGTCGCATCGGGCACCACCATCGTGCTGTCGGGCGTCAGGATCGCGTGCGCGCAGAACGAGGATTCGCGCGAGGGGTTCGGATGCTCGATTCCCACCTGCGCCTTGAACCACTGGCGATCGCGGTCGATCAGGGTGACCGCCGCCATCGGCACGCCGCAGATGCCGGCGGCGATGCGCACCAGATCATCGAAGCCGCGCTCCGGCGCGCTGTCCAGGATATCGAAGCTGTAGAGCGCGGCCAGGCGCGCTTCCTCGTTGTCGGGCTTCGGCGGTGGGCTCATGCCGTCAATGCGCGGGGGGACACCGGCGCAGTATGCCGCGATGGTCGCCGCGGGACAGCGTCCACGACGCGACCGCGGTCACGCTATCGCGTCACCAGCTTTCCTGCTGCGGCAGCAGTCCGCGCAGTTCCTGGTCGGTGAGGTTGCGCCAGCGACCGACCTTCAGGTCGCCCAGCCTGACGTTGTCGATGCGCACGCGACGCAGTTGCGTGACCCGGTAGTCGAACGCGGCCGCCATCAGGCGGATCTGCCGGTTGAGGCCCTGGGTCAGGGTGATGCGGAAGCCGAACTTGGCGATCCGGCTGGTCCGGCACGGCAGCGTCATCTGGCCGTGCACGCGCACGCCACGCGCCATGCCGCGCAGGAACTCGTCGGTGACCGGCTTGTTCACCGCCACCAGGTATTCCTTCTCGTGGCGGTTCTCCGCGCGCAGGATCTGGTTGACGATGTCCCCGTTGCTGGTCAGCAGGATCAGGCCTTCGGAATCCTTGTCGAGCCGGCCGATCGGGAAGATGCGCTGCTCGTGGCCGATGAAGTCGACGATGTTGTCCTTCACCGACGACTCGGTGGTGCAGGTCACGCCCACCGGCTTGTTCAGCACGATGTACACATGCTTCCGCTTGCCGGCCTTCACCGCGCGCGCCCTGATCGCCAGGCCATCGACGCGCACCTCGTCGCCCTCGCCCACGACGGCGCCCACCCCGGCCGCGATGCCATTGACGGTGACGCGGCGCTCGGCGATCAGGCGGTCGGCCTCGCGGCGGGAACAGAAGCCGGTGTCGGCGATGTGCTTGTTGAGGCGGATGGTCATGCGTCCATTATCCGGGATCGGCCGCCCGGCGTGCGCATCATGCGGTTTCGGCGTACGCCGCGGCGGCGGCCACGTCCCCGGCCATCAACTCGTCGAGCGGGCAAGGGACATGGACAGCGTAACCCTGCACGTAGCCGATGCCCACTTCGCGCAGTTGCGCCAGCACGGCCTCGCTTTCCACCCATTCCGCCACGGTGGCCTTGCCCAGCGCCCGACCCATCTGGCTCATCGAGCGCACCAGCGCCAGGTCGGATTCGCCCCGTGCGAGGTCACGGATGAAGGCGCCGTCGATCTTCAGGATGTCCACCGGCAGCCGTCTGAGGTAGGCAAAGGACGACAACCCGCTGCCGAAATCGTCCAGGGCGATGCGGCAACCGCGTTCGCGCATGGCATCGATGAACCGGCAAGCGTCGTCGAGGTTGGCGATCACCGCCGTCTCGGTGATCTCGAAGCACAACCGCCGGGCCACGCCCGGCTGCTGGTCCAGCCATTGGCCCACGTACTCGAGGAACGCCGGATCGGCGACGGACTGCGCGGACACGTTGACATGGCACAGGTCCACGCGCGCGAGGCTCGCGGGATGCCGCGCGAAGAAGCGGCACACCGCCTCGATCACGTACCGATCGACCGCCATGCCCTGGCCGTAGCGTTCCATCGCCGGCAGGAACACCCCGGGCGCATGCACCGTCCCGTCGCGATCGCGCAGGCGCACCAGCACTTCGTACTGCAAGCCGCTGTCGCCTTCCAGCGCGACGATCCGCTGCGCGTAGAGCAGCAACCGCTCTTCGGCGATCGCCAGCTGCGTATGGGCCACCCATTCCAGCTCCCGGCGCCGGCGGGACAGGCTGGGGTCGGTGTCGCGGTAGCAGCGGATGCGGTTGCGGCCTTCTTCCTTCGCGACGTAGCAGGCGGCGTCGGCGGCGCGCAGCAGCCAGTCCACGTCGACGGCATCGTCGTTGATCTCGGCGACGCCGATGCTGCAGTTGAGGGCGAACATGCGACCGTTCCAGCGGAAGGCGTTCTCGCCGAGCGAGGCCTGGATGCGCGCCATCGCCGCTTCCGCCTCGTCCAGCCCGGTGTCGTGCAGCAGCACGGCGAACTCGTCGCCCCCCAGGCGTCCCACCCAGTCGTCGCGACGCAGCTGCGTGGCCACGCGATGGGCAAACTGGCAGAGGAAGCGGTCTCCCGCCTCGTGGCCGCAGGTGTCGTTGACCAGCTTGAACTGGTCCAGGTCGATGAAGCAGAGCGTGTGCCGCCGCCCGCCCGGTACGCCGCCCAGCGCCAGACCCAGCCGTCGTGCGATCTCGCGGCGATTGATGAGGCCCGTGAGCTCGTCGTGGCTGGCCTGGTGGGCGATCTCGCATGCCAGTTCGTGCGCTTCGGAGACGTCTTCGGCCAGCACGAACACCCGTTCGCTGCGGCCGGTGCGGGCGGCGACCACCGATGCCGTCCAGCGCACCCAGCGCACTTCGCCGCCGGGCCGCACGAAGCGGCGCTCGCCGGCATCCCGCAATCGCACCCAGTCGATGACACCGGCGGCATCCACCACCAGGTCGTCCGGGTGCAGCACGTCCGCCAGGCGCAACGCACGCAGTTCCTGCAGCGGCCGCCCCAGGATCTGCGCCAGCGCTTCGTTCGCCTGGGTGAACCGTCCTTCGCGGTCGAGCTTCACCATGCCGACCACCGACTGGTGGAAGGCGATGCGGAATTCGCTTTCGGTTTCGCGCACGCGGCGCAGCGTCGTGCGCATCACATGCAATGCGTAGGCGCAGAGCCCGATGAACGCCAGTGCACTGAGCGCCAGCAGGGCGCGCCGCATGAAATGCGCGCCTTGCGCCAACGAACGCGAGAACGCCAGTTCCTTCGGGCGCAGGCGCGCGTCGATCGCCAGCAGCGTCCGCTGGTAGGCAGCCACGTCGTGCGCATCCAGCGGACCCGCCTTCGTCCGCGCTTCCAGCGCATCGGCCAGCGCGACCAACTGGTCGATCTCCACTTCGGCCTCGCGCCAGAGCCTGACCGAATCGCGGAAGTAAGGCGCACGCGCCAGCGCGCGGTACATCCAGATCAGGCGATCGATGTCGGCTGGCGCGTTCTGGCCCTGCAGGAAGCCCGCACGGGCGGCCGCGACATCGATCGGTTCGCGTTCCAGCGCCCGGCGGCCCTCACGATCGCCCAACGGCACGCGCAACGCGTCGCGCGCGGCATCCAGGTCGCTTGGGCGACCATGGCTGGCGTACCGGTAGAGTCCCAGCACCGCACGCTGGTGGGCTTTCGACCAGTGGCTCTCGCCGATGATGTAGGCGGTGGCGCCCGCCTGCGTCTCCAGGACGGCAGCGGTCAGCAGCGCGCCCAGCGCGAACAGGACGATGAGCGCTGCCACCCGCGCCGGCAGCCGCTGCAGGCCGCGGTCGTCATGCCGGCCGTCAGGCGCGCCCGAGGCGGTGGCTTCCCAGTTGTCCACTCCTGCTCCTGTGGGTGTACGCGGACGAAGGGCATCCACGCTGCGCTCCGCGACGGTTCATCGGCCCGTGCGCGGTGCGCTTGAGGGGGATCGCAGGAAAAGGAGCCGCCTTGCCGACCAGTGGTCGTTGCCCGGGGTCGTCGTCAGTGGGCGACGTCGGGTTCGGCATCGACCACGCGATCGCGGCCGGCGCGCTTGGCCCGGTACATGGCCTCGTCCGCCCTGCGCAGCAGCGAGGCCGCGTCGGTGTCTTCGGTGACCAGCGTCGCCAGGCCAATGCTGGCGGTCACCACCAACCCGTCGATGCCCAGCGCCGCGCCCGCGGCGCTCACCTCACTGCGCATCGTCTCCAGGCGCGCACGCGCGGTCGCACCGCCGATACCCGGCAGCAGCACCAGGAATTCTTCGCCGCCCATGCGGATCACGTCCGCCGGATCGCGCACGGCCGAGGTGAGCGTGGCCGCGACGGCCACCAGCACGCGGTCGCCTGCCTCGTGCCCGTGCACGTCGTTGATCCGCTTGAACAGGTCGATGTCCAGGAAGCCCACGGCCAGCGTCCCGTCGCCGATGCGCGCATCGCGCATGTGCTGTTCCAGCCGCTTCAGGCCGGCGCGTCGGTTCGGCAAGCCTGTCAGCCCATCGGTATCGGCCAGTGCGCGCATTTCGTCGCGCTGGCGGCGCAGCTGTCCCAGGCGCAGGTTCAGCACGTAGGCGCTCACCGTCAGGAACCAGGTGATGGACAGCTGGATGGCCTCCACCCGGTATTCGATCAGCAGGCAGCTGTCGGCCAGGTCCATCGCCGCCATGGTCAGGAACGGCAACACGGCCGCGAGCGCCGCCGTCGCGTCGGCGCGGTGGCGGCGCAGCGATGCCAGGCCAAGTGCGAAGACCACCACGCAGCCGGCCACGAATCCGGTGTCCATCGCCATGGCCAGGCGGGACAGGCCGGCCGGCGGCAGCCAAGCCGTCGCCATGCCCATCGCGCACAGGGCAGCCGTGATCCACGGCAGCCAGCGCGTGGTGGTCGGCCAGAAGCGCGCGCCCCCCACCAGCAGCCACATCACGTACAGCAGGATCGGCAAGCCGACGCAGGAGAACGCCACCAGCCAGCGGGTTTCCTGCCCATCGACGGGCAGCCAGGGCTCGGGATAGCCGCTCAGTCCGCTCAGCACCGATTGCCCCAGTACGCTCAGCGCGCACAGCAGCGTGTAGCCGAAGAACGCGCGGTCGCGCGTGCTCAGGAAGCCCATCAGGGCCATGAAGGCCAGCGCGATGGCGATGGCCACGCAGGCGGTGCGCACCAGCAGGCGCGCCGTGTCGAACTGCTGCACCGGGCTGGGTGCGCCGATGCGCACCGTGGGAATCCAGCCCGGCTTCAGCGGCTTTTCCCAGGCGACCTGGATGGGTTCGTGATTGCCCGCGGGCGGTACCACCACCATGCCGACGCCGGCGCGGAAGCGCGAATCGCGGGTGCGGGCATCGTGCATCCGACCGCAGATCTCGCGGTCGCCATGGTGCACGCGCACCTCGCCCGCGAAGATGTTGAAGACATTGACCGCCTGCGGCGCCCCCGACCACCCGCCGGGCGGCGCGGGAATCTCGACGCGTTCGGTCAGTCCGGCCTGCATGGCGGGCGTACAGTGACGCTGAGGGGCCTGTTCGGACGTGGGCGCACCGGTCACGAGATAGTCGCGGCCGGACTGGGGGCTCGCCAGCGCCGGGCACGACGCGGCCGCGAGCAGCAGCAGCCACCCCGCGATTCCGCCGATTCGTCCCCTGTTCCCCTTCACTGACACTCCGGTACGTCGCCGCGTCCCGACATCCGGTGTGCTGGCTTGCGTCTACGAAATGCAACTTCCGTGCCACCCGCCGGCGCCCGCGCGCCGGCGGCCGGCGTCACTCGCGCGGCGGACCCTTGCGGTGCGGCTTGCCCGCGCCGAACGGTTTGTCGCCCCGCGGCTTGCCCTTGCCGGCACCCGGTCCGCCGAACTTGCGCGGCGGCGCGGAACCCGGACCGGCGCCCTCGCCGGGCTTGTGGATGCGTAGCTGCTGGCCCGACACCCAGACCTTCTTCAGGTGCATCAGCACCTCGCGCGGCATGCCTTCGGGCAGGTCCAGCGTGGTGTGGTCGTGCTGGATGTCGATCCGGCCGATGTAGCGGCTCTCCAGCCCAGCCTCGTTGGCGATGGCACCGACGATGTTGGCCGGCTTCACGCCGTGCGCATGGCCCACTTCGATGCGGTAGGTCTCCATCCCCACCTCCGGCGCGCCGCGCGGCGGTTTGTCGGCGCGCGGGCGGTCGACGTCGGGCCGTTCGATCTTCGACCGCTCGGGCTTGTCGGTACTGCGCACCGGACGCTCGCCATGGCTTTCGTCGCGACGCGGCCGCTCGTCGCGTTCTCGCCGCGGCGCATTGCCGTAGGTTTCGCTGCGCACAGGGCGCTGCTCGCGCGGCGTGCGCTCCTGCGACAGCAACAGCGGCGTGTCGCCCTGCACGAGTTGCGCCAGCGCGGCGGCGATGTCCACGGCCGGCACGTTCTGCTCGCGCTCGTAGCGTTCGATCAGCGCGCGGAACTCGCCCGCCTTGCCCGAGGCCAGCGTATCGGTGATGCGCGCGAGGAACTTTTCCACGCGGCGGTCGTTGACCGCTTCCACGCTCGGCAGCTGCATTTCCTCGATCGGCTGGCGGGTCGCGCGCTCGATCGACCGCAGCATGCCCTTCTCGCGCGGCGTCACGAACAGGATGGCGTCGCCGGCACGACCGGCACGGCCGGTGCGGCCGATGCGGTGCACGTAGCTTTCGGTGTCGTACGGGATGTCGTAGTTCAGCACGTGGCTGATCCGCTCCACGTCCAGGCCGCGCGCGGCCACGTCGGTGGCGACCAGGATGTCGAGCTTGCCGTCCTTGAGCTGCTGGATGGTCTTCTCGCGCGCCGCCTGCTGCATGTCGCCGTTGATCGCCGCCGCCGCCAGCCCGCGCGCCTGCAGCTTGTCGGCCAGCTCCTCGGTCGCCGCCTTGGTGCGGGCGAACACGATCATCCCGTCGAACGGTTCCACTTCCAGGATGCGGGTCAGCGCATCCAGCTTGTGCATGCCGCTGACCCACCAGTAACGCTGGCGGATGTTCGCGGACGTGGTGGTCTTCGAGGCGATGTTCACCTCGACCGGATCCTTCAGGTAGGTCTGCGCGATGCGGCGGATGGCCGGCGGCATGGTCGCGGAGAACAGCGCCACCTGGCGCGTTTCCGGCGTTTTCTTCAACACGGTCTCGACGTCGTCGATGAAGCCCATGCGCAGCATTTCGTCGGCCTCGTCCAGCACCAGCGTGTTCAGGCCGGAGAGGTCCAGCGAGCCGCGCTCCAGGTGGTCGATGACGCGGCCTGGGGTACCGACCACGACGTGCACGCCGCGCTTGAGCGCCTGCAGCTGCGGGTAGTAGCTCTGGCCGCCG
This sequence comes from Pseudoxanthomonas sp., assembly GCF_002863005.1. Classification (GTDB taxonomy): domain Bacteria; phylum Pseudomonadota; class Gammaproteobacteria; order Xanthomonadales; family Xanthomonadaceae; genus Pseudoxanthomonas_A. The sequence continues at coordinate 126,786 of NZ_PKDG01000014.1, read as the reverse complement.
TAGATCGGCAGCACGTGGAAGCCGGGGATCTTGCCGGCGTACTTCTGGAACGCCTCGGCCACCTGGATGGCCAGTTCGCGCGTGGGCGCAAGCACCAACGCCTGCGGGCTGCCTGCGCTGGGATTGATGTTGGCCAGCACGGGCAGCGCGAACGCGGCGGTCTTGCCGGTGCCGGTCTGTGCGGTGCCCAGCACGTCCCGGCCGGCCAGCATGGCCGGGATGGTGGCGGCCTGGATGGGCGACGGGGTCTCGTAGCCCACGGCGGTGACCGCGGCCATGACGGGCGCAGGCAGGCCGAGGTCGGCGAACAGGAGGGGGGCGGACGAGGGGGATTCGGTAGACATGCGGACACTCCGGGGCGTCGCGGAGCCGCACGCCGAGCCGCATATTGTGCGCCTTCGAGGGCGTCCTGTCGCGTTGCAGCACGCGGGCGCGTTCACGTGCACGGGGGCTGTGATGTTTCCGCCGCAGCGGCGAATCATCTTGCAGACCCGCACAATCGAGCCCTCGCCCGGATGCCATCGATCCCCGCCATGACCACGGACACGGACGCCCGCGAGGGCTTCCAGACCCTGCTGCAGGCCCATCGGGGCATCGTCGCGAAGGTCGCCGGCACGTACGCCTGGCATCCGGACGACCGCGACGAACTGATGCAGGACATCGCGACGCAGCTGTGGCGCGCCTGGCCCGGCTATGACCCGCAACGCCCATTCGCCACCTGGATGTACCGGATCGCGCTGAACGTGGCGATTTCAGGCGTGCGGAGCCGCACGCGTGCGCCGTCGTCCGAGGCATGGAACGAAGACCACCACGACGTGGCCGATCCGCATGCGCACGACCACGAGGGACGCCAGCAGGTCGACCTGCTGTACCGCTTCATCCAGGCGCAGCCGCCGCTCGACCGGGCATTGCTGCTGCTCTACCTGGAAGACCACAGCTACCGCGAGATGGCCGACGTGCTGGGCCTGAGCGAAACCAATGTCGCCACCAAGATCAGCCGGCTGAAGCAGCGGCTGCGCGACGAACTCTGACCATCACCGCGAAGGGAGCCGACGCATGGAACCGGATGAACTGAAAGCCGCCTGGCAGACGCTGGGTCAACGACTGGAACGCCAGGAGGCCATCCAGTGGCACCTGCTGCGCGACCGCAAGCTGGACAGCGTGCGGTCCACGGTGCGCCCGCTGTTCTGGGCACAGGGCCTGCAGGCGCTGCTCGGCGTCGGCCTGCTGGTGCTGGGGGTGGCCTGCTGGAGCCGCAACATGGAGGTACTGGGCCTGCTCGCGACCGGCATCGCGCTGCACGCGTTCGGTGTGGTCACCATGGTCATGGCGTTCATCACCATGAGCCTGATCGGCACGATGGACTACACCGCGCCGGTGCTGAAGATCCAGAAGCGATTCGCCCTGCTGCAGCGCTTCTACCGGCTCAACGCGATGGTCTGCGGCGCGCCGTGGTGGATCATGTGGCTGCTGGTCGTGGTCGGGCTGGCCGGGCTGGGAAGGGTCGATCCGGGCGCCGGCACGCCGGCATGGATCGCATGGAGTTTCTCGATCAGCATGGCCGGCTTCCTCGGTACGGTCGCGGCCATTTACTGGCAGCGCCACCGCCGCCCATCGACGGACCCCACATGGGAGGAAAGCGTGGGCGTCCGCCGGGGCCGCACGCTGCTCGAGCAGATCGCCCGGTTCGAGAAAGAATGACCCGCTGCCTGGCTTACACTGCCCGCATGCAACGCATCGACTTCGACCTGGACCGCGAGCACGTGGAACTCAACCAGCTGCTGAAACTGGCCGGCATCGCCGACAGCGGCGGCCAGGGCAAGGCGATCGTCGCCAGCGGCGCGGTGACCGTGGATGGCGCGGTGGAACTGCGCAAGACCGCCAAGATCCGCGCCGGCCAGTCCGTGCGGATCGGCGATGTCGAAATCCGGGTGGTCGCGTCCGGCTAGGGCGCGGTACCGGGCGTATCGGCCGCTTCGATCGCTTCGACGTCAAGGTCGGCGACGCGATCGAACTCCGACAGCGGGCTGTCCGCCGGGCACTTGGCATCAGGGAACTGGAACTGCTCGCGCAGCGCGAGTCCGCACGCCTGCATCTGGTCCAGGTCCTTGCCGGCCGCCTTGCACTCGCTGTCGAAGCTGCGCATGAAGGCATCGCGACGCATCACGAAGTCGTCGCCGCAGCGGCGCATCAGCTGCAGGCGGTCCAGGTCGTCCTGCGCGGCATTGGTGCCGTCCAGACCGTATTCCTGCAGTTCGTCCTTGCTCAGCAGGCGCAGGCGGCGGTTGGGCACCGTCATCATCAGGTCGGCGATGGCGACCGCCGCGCCGTTGCGCTCGAGATAGTCCTTGACCCGCCCGTACACGCCACGCAGCTCGTCGTTGAGTTCGGCGCGCGTGGTGGCGGTGGAGCTCATGCGGATGATGCGGTGGACGCCCACCTTGCCGGAGATCATCCGGTTGTCACCGGCGCCCAGCACGAAGACGCACGCGCTATGGCAGACCGAATCCTCGCGCACCCAGATGGTCCAGCCCCCGGCGCCGATCACGTCGCCGGCCTTGATGGCGTCCTCGACCTGTCCGCCGGCCGAGTCGAGATCGAGGATGCGCTTGTAGATGCCCATGCGCCCGGCGATGTCGGCCACGCGCGCGACAAGATCGGTGAAATCGGCCGCGATCTTGCCCTGGTAGCGCAGCCGCAACACGCCGCCCTTCTGGCAGGGCGACAGCGCATCGACCACGCTGAAGAAGGCCAGCGACTCCAGCGGAACGCCATCGCCCTGCTCGGTGGTGTAGTCAGCCTGGCAGCTCACCCAGGCCTTGCCCGAGCTTACCTTGGCGACCGGCCAGTCGGTCGGCAGCCCTTCCGGCTGCCCGGACGGCGAAGCGACAACCGGACCGGACGAAACGGCCCCGTCGCCGCGCTCGGCCTGCTGCGCCGGCGTATCGGGTGCCGGAGGCGGCGCTTCGGCCATGGCATCGGGCGCGAGGTCCGAGGCGGCACGGTCGCAGGCGACGAGCAGGCTTGCAGTCAGCAGCAGGACAACGAAGAGGCGGGAAGTGCGGGACAGCATCCGGTCGATCACGGCGTGACGCCGGGCGTGGGGCCCGGCTGGGTGGGTCGGGCTAGTCTAGGGTGAAACCCGCCGTACCTGCCGACCGCCCCATGAATCCCGGGGGCGCGGCGTCAGAGCAGCGCCCACAGCAACTGCAACAGCCCCCACAGCGAGATCGCCCAGATCAGCGTGCGCAGATAGGGCACGCCCGCCGCATACACCGGCACGTAAGCGAGCCGCGCCCAGAAGTAGCACTGCGCGCCCAGCGCGGTGGTGGCGTCGCCGCGATTCAGCCAGACCACCGCAAGCGCGGCAGCCGCGAAGAACGGAAAGGTTTCCAGGAAGTTGCGCAGCGCGCGGTCCACCCGGGCCGCGACACCCTGCAGCGGTGGCAGGGCGGCGTCGCGCGCGCCGACATTCCAGGCCAGCCCGCGCTGGCGTGTGGTGAGTCCGGCACCCAGCAGCACATGGAACACGCCTAGCGCGACGGACCAGGCCAGCATCTTCAGTTCGATCGGCATGCGGACACTCCGTGGGGAACATGCGCGGACTCTAGCGCATGTGCATGCCGTCGCCTCCGCGGGGCCGGTCGACCCGGGTCGCGCGCGGTGCATGGGGCAGGCAGCGCGCGTCCGCCCTCCGCCGCGGTGCCCCGCGGCGTAGTACACGCATTTCTCCGGGCAGCGCGACCCGATCCGGCTGCAAGTCTCTGAACGACGTGGCCGTGCTTGCGGCGCGCCGGTGATTTGGGTATCACATCGCGACGGGGTGTCGGCTCCGCAGGGGACAGCATTGGCGATACACCAGGACCTTCGGCGGCCCGTGCAGTGGGCGCAGCGCTTTGCGGCTGCGCTCGCCTGGGTGCTGGCCGCCGGCTTCACGCTCGTCGACGCCGGCAACGGTCATCTGCTCGACGACAGCGTGCCGGTCGTGGGCGTGCTGGTGGCCATCGCGACCTGGCGCAATGCGCAGCGGCCCGTGCGGCTGGCGGTCGCGAGTCTGTTGACGCTGCTGCTCGTCCTCCACCTGTGGCAGTTCCATTCGCTCGGCACCTGCCTGGTGCTGGCCGCGGCAACCGCCATCGCGTGGACCCGCGCATGGCGCGGCTTCTGGCCGGAATTCGTGATGCGGGTTCTCGCCGCCGCACTGCTGCTGCTGGCGGTGCAGCCGCTGCTGGGTGCGTTCCAGCCGGGTGGTGCGACGGCCGAGATCAGCTGGTCGCTCTCGCTGTCGTCGCTGGCGATGTTCCTGCTGGTGTACACACCGTCGCTGCACGCCGGTCGCCGTCTCGACACCAGTACGGAGCTGGTGGCGTTCGTGCTCGCGTTCGCGCTGCTCGCGATGGTCGGCTGGCATGTGCCCGGCAGCCTGGTCGGCAAGATGGGCGTGGACTTCCCGCCCATGCGTCCGCTCTCGACCCTGTGCGTCGCGCTGGTGGCGCTGGCGTTGCTGCTGCGCCAACGCGACCGAGATCCTGCGGCCTGGGTCGTGCTCGGCGTGGTCACGGTACCGCTGTTGCTGACGTTGCTGCAGACGCTGGGCGGCGTGACGACGCCCGCGAACGCGCTGCTCCACCGGCTGGGATGGCTGCAGCGCGCGGACATGCCGCTGATCGGCGGCTATACCGACTACGGCGTGCTGACGGCCTGGGTGGCAGTCGCCCTGCTGCCGCAGTCGTTGCAGCGGTGGGAAAGCGCGCGCTGGGGCATCACCCGCGGCCTGGGTATCGCGATGGCGTCGGTGGCCGGCATGGCCACACTGGGCCTGCTGATCCAGCTGCCCCACCATCGCGAGGGCCTGTCGCTTTACCAGATCTCGTTCACCGCCTCGGCCCAGTTGGTGGCACTGGGGCTGGCGCTGGCGGTGGCCGGGGAGAATTCGCTGCGGGAACGCCTGTTCGGCGTGATGCCGATGGCGGCCGCGCTGATGCTGGGCGGCATGTACTGGGTGGCGGCGTCCGCCGACCGCGATGCGATGACGCGCAACGTGATGAAGACGCAGACCGCGATCGCCGCACCGACCTTCCTGCGCGGCATGGAACTGCGTCGCGGTGCCCTGCGCCAGCTGTCCGCGTCGCTGGCTGCCGCGTCACCCGACAAGGCCGAACCGCTCTTCGACCAGTACGTCGACGACATGGTGGAGGCCTACGTCGCATTCCGCGTGGTGCGCAGCGTGGGCGACGGGCAGGAATTCCGCTGGGTGCGGCCTGGCTTCGACGCGCCGGTCGCCCCGTCGCCGCCCGCACCCGTGGCAGATGAAGGCCATCTGCTGCCGGTGGAAGGCGGTTGGTGGATGACGGTCGACACGCCCGGCCGGCGCACGCAGGCCTACATCTCGCTCGACGATTTCGTGAAGACGCTCGCCAAGGCCGTGCTGTCCGACCGACCCGTGCGGGCCACCGCGGCCGGCATGCCCACGCTGGAACAGGGCCGGCCGCAGGGCGCGCCGCTCTCGATCGAGCACGTGGCCCTGCCCGGCCACGAGGTGCGACTCGAGTTGTGGGCGCCGCCCGCGCTCACCTCGTTCACGCTGCCGCGGTCGCTGGTCGTGGGCGGCCTCAGCAGCGGATTGCTGATCGCGTTCGTGCTGTTCCTGCTAGACATCTCGCGACGGCGTTCGTCGGAGGCCGCCGAAACCGCGCGCTCGCTGCTGCTGGAAACCGAACGCCGCCTCGATGCGCAACGCCGCCTCAACGACGCGGCCGCGATGGACAGCGCGACCGGGCTGCCCCGCTTCTCCGCGCAGGCCAACCTGATCACCGAGAAGATCGCCACGCCTTCGCTCGCTGGCCACGGCCTGGCGATCGTCGACCTGGACGGGTTCGGCATGGTCAACGATTCGTTCGGCCACGACGGTGGCGACGAGGTGCTGCGGCGCATGGGGCAGTGCATCTCGGCCGCCTGCGACGGCCTGGGCAGCGTGCACCGCTACGGCGGCGAAGGATTCCTCGCGCACTTTCCCGACATCGACATCGACCAGCTCACGCGGCTGGCGGAAGACATCCGTCGTGCGGTGGGCCAGCCGATCGCGCTGTACTCCACGCACCCTTCCTTCACCGTCACCGCCAGCATCGGCCTGGCGCACGCGCCCGAGCACGGCGCCGACCTGCAGACGCTGTTGCGCAGCGCCGACGATGCGCGCCACCTGGCCAAGCGCGCGGGCCGCAACCAAGTGCGCCTGCCGTCGGCAAGCACCCAGCAGGAAGCCAACGACCGCCTGAGCCGCGTCACCGCCCTGCGCGAAGCCGTGGCCCGCGGCCAGTTGCGGCTCGCCTACCAGCCCGTGGTGGCGGGCGATTCCTCGCAGCTGACCGGCTTCGAGGCGCTGGCGCGCTGGCGCCACCCGGCGTGGGGGGACGTGCCGCCGTCGGTCTTCATTCCGTTGGCCGAAAGCGCGGGACTGATGGAGGACATCGGTCATTTCGTGCTCGAACAGGCCTGCCAGCAGCTGGCGCGCTGGCGCGCGATGGGCCTTCGCTCGTTGAGCGTCGCGGTCAACCTGTCGCCCAGCCAGCTGGGGCAGCCCACGCTGGCGCCGTGGATCGCCGACTGCCTGCGCCGGCACGCCCTGCCCGCCGATGCGTTGACGCTGGAGCTCACCGAAAGCGTGCTGGTCGAGGACATGGGTGCGGCACAGCAGATGTTGCAGGCGCTGCACGCGCTCGGCGTGCGGTTGGCGCTGGACGATTTCGGCACCGGCTACTCGAGCATGGCCTACCTGCAGCGCCTGCCGCTGGACATCATCAAGATCGACCGCAGCTTCGTCGATGGCATCGCCACCGAGAGCACCGACCGCGCCATCGCGCGCACGCTCCTCGTGCTGGCGCACGAGATGGGCCTGCGCACGATCGCCGAAGGCGTGGAAACCGCGGAACAGATGCAGGCCTTGCAGCAGATGGGCTGCGATGAGATGCAGGGCTATTTCTTCGGCCGGCCGATGGAAGTCGACGAGGCCACCGCACTGGCGCGCGGCGAACTCCGCCAAGTCGCGTCCTGATCTCAACCGCGCAGCAGGCCCGCCATCGCCGGCACCTCCGCGCTGTCGGGGAACACGCGCGCATCGAGTGCGCTGCGCGCCACGCCCAGATGGTCGCCGACCACGCCCTTGAACACGCTGCGCAGGTCGGTGGTCGCCCGCACGTCGCGCCCCTCGTTGAGTTGCGACGGCGCCAGGCCGGGCCAGTCGCCCGCCACGCGTCCGCCCGCCACGGCGCCGCCGCCCAGCATCGCGACGGTGCCGGTGCCGTGGTCGGTGCCACCCGTGCCGTTGACCGCCGCGGTGCGGCCGAACTCGGTGACCACCATCACGACGGTACGCGACCATGCGCCGGCCATGCCGTCATGGAAGGCCCGCAGCCCCTGGTCGAGTTCGGCCAGCTTGCGTGCAAGCACCGGCACCTGCTGCGCATGCGTGTCCCAGCCCGTGTTCTCGACGAAACCGATGCGCGGGCCGTCCGGCGTCGCCATGAATCGCGCCGCGGCCGCCATGGCCTGCGGCAGGCGCGCCACGTTGCCGCCCGACGACATGCCCTGCGCTTCCACCGCCTGTGCGAACGGCTGCGCGAGTCGCGGGTCGGCGGCGTACAGCGCCTGCAGGCGCTGCAACAGGATGGGATTGACCTCCTCCTGCAGCGGCGGCGACCACGTGGAGGCGTCGGCGTCGCCGCGCAGGATCAGCGGCATGACCGTACTGACCGACAGCCCCCGGCAGGCGGGCATCGCCGCCACGCAGCGGTTGAGCCAGCCGGTGGACGCGCCGCCACCCGCACCGCCGCCGTTCTCGAGATTGTCCTGCGCTTCGAAATGCGACCGCTGGCGATAGGGCGGTGCCACCGCGACGACCGGCAGCCACTCGCCGCGCGCGTACAGCGCATGGGTGAAGTCCATCGCCGGATGCAGCGCGAAGTCGGCATCCAGCCGTCGTGCGTCCTTCATCGTCCACGCACCCCGCAATGACGCGAGGTGCGGATCCGCGGCGGGAATCACCGCATGCAGGCCATCCAGTCCGCCCCGCAGCAACACCACCAGCAAGCGCGTGTCGCGGTCCGCTGCCTGCGCGACGCGCGGCCACAGGCTCAGCGTGGTGACCGCACCGGCGGCGGCGAGGAAATGGCGTCGGGTCAGCGTCACGGTCAGGTCCTCCACTGGAAGCTGGGACTGGCGAACAACAACGCCAATCCTTCACGCGGCGACTCGGCGCGGCGCACGGCCAGTGCCGTGTCCGCATCGAGCCGGTCGCCGAACACGCTCGTTGCGATGCGCAAGGGATCGGGATCGACCGGCGTGGCGGATTCGGCGAGCGACTGCGCCGCCTGGATACGCTTCCAGACCGCGTCCGCACCGGACCATGCGGCCGCATCGTCGGCAAAGCCGGCGGGCGAGCGCGGCGTGAACGCAGGCTGCCCTAGACGGCCCAGCAGCCCCATCAGGGCACGCGGCCTATCACCCGGCTGCGTGTTTGTGCTGCGCAAGGCCGATACCAGGAAATCATCGGGCGTCTTCAGCTTGCGCGCGTCGGGCGACCAGGCGTCCGCGCTGTCGATCAAGGCCGCGTACACGGGACGCAACGCGCCGCCGTGCCGCTGCCACGCCACGACCATTCGTTCGACGAGCGCAGGCGGCGGCGTGTCGCTGACGAAATGACGTGCCAGCTTGCCGCACACGTGGCGCGCGGTCGACGGATGCGACGCCAGGTCGCGCAGGATGGCGCGCCCCTGGGCCTCGCCGTCCGCCGGATAGCGGCGCCCCAGCACCACGCGCGCACCGGCCTCGTGCGCGTTGGCGCGGAAGCGGAAGGCATCCGACGTCGTCGCGCCGGCATCGCGCGGCGTGGCGATGCTCCAGCCGGTGATGGCGCGCGCGAGTTCCCGCACGTCGTCCTGCGAGTAACCGCCATCGACGCCCACCGTGTGCAATTCCAAGATCTCGCGCGCCAGGTTCTCGTTCAGGCCGGCCCGCCGCGGCGACGCGTCGCCTGTACCCTCCGTGCGCCGACGTTGCCGTTGCGCCTGCCGCGACCCCTCGCCCACCGAGCGCACGTTGTCGAGGTAGCGCAGCATGGCGGGGTGCCGCTCGACCGCCAGCAGCAGGTCGGCGAAATCGCCCACCGCGTGCGGACGGATGGCTTCGCGCTCCATCGGCGCGGCATGGAGCGCCGCCGTGCGCTTGTCCGCGGAGACGGCGAAGTGGTTCGACCAGAAACGCACCAGCCGCTCCACGAAATCCTGTTCCGTCGCGACCGCATGGCGATAGCGCCATCCCAGTTCGCGCAGCTGGCCCTGGGCGAAGCGCTCACGGAAGCCCATCGCCGCGTTCTCCTGCGAGGAGGTCCTGCGCGCCTCGCGACGCAGCCGCAGGTAGTCGTATTCCTGTTGCAGATACTCCGTGCTCGACGGCAAGCCGCTGTCGACCGGCCGCACGGGCGACGCGAGCTGCGCGTGCAGCCACGCGCGCGGATCGCCCATGCGACTCAACGTCCCGGGGCGTGCACCCAGTCCAAAGCGGTTGGCGGCGCTCAAGGCTTCTCGCGCGATCATGCAGTCCTCCCATCCGGTGGCATGACGGAAACGCCTGGCGCGCGCTTGCGTTGACAGGCGCAGCGGCGATGCGTCGCATGCACCCGGACGGTGCACGCCCCGCGAGCGCATGCCAGCGACGACGGACGGCGCCGGCCGTGCCGCGGGTGGCGTGCTAGCGTGCCCTGCGCCCTCCGCGCACACCAAGGGGTTCCCCATGCTCGGCATCACGCCTTTCGGCTGGTTCCACACTGCGATCAGCCTGGTTTCCCTCTTCGGCGGGCTCTACGCCCTGCTGCGTTACCACGACATCCGCTACGCCACGCCACTCGGCAAGACCTACACCTGGTTCACCGTGGCCACCTGCATCACCAGCTTCTTCCTGATGCGCACGGGCAAGCTGAGCGAAGCCCATGGCCTGACCGTGCTGACGCTGGTCGTGCTCGGCGCAGCCGTGCTGCTCGGTCGGGGCGCGGCTTCGGGCTCGTGGCGGCACGTGGCCGCTTCGTTGGCCTTCACGTTGACCGTGTACTTCCACTTCATCCCGGGCTTCACCGAAACGCTGACGCGCGTTCCGGTGGGCGCACCACTGGTCTCCGGTCCGCAGGATCCGTTGCTGCAGAAACTGGTGGGCGCCACGCTGCTGGTATTCCTCGCGGGCATGGCCCTGCAGGTGCGGGCGTTGCGCAAGGCGCGTGGCGACGGGTTGCAGCGCGCCCCGGCCTGACGCACCCGACCGTCCGTCGGGCGGCATGGCCTGCCCGCTCGTCGGACGGCGTTACAAGAGGACAGGGGTTTCACGGCGCGTTCGCGTCGAACACGGTTGGATGGTCCCATGCACCGCGCTACTGCTCCCTTGCCCCTGCTGCAACGCCTGGCCTTCCTCGGCCTGGGCATGACGCTGGCGATGCTGGGCGGCGCGCTGTTTCCCTGACGGCGCGCCGGGCCGGCTCATACGCCGCGCAAGGCATTCCGTCAGCCGCGGCGCGATGACCAGAACCCGATGTCGCACCGCACGCGATAACCCACGCGTTGGGACAGATCCATTGCGCGCGGGTTGTCCCGGCTGACGCGCAGGAACGTTTGTGTGCCGCGCATAGCCGCGCCCCGTGAAGTCCGGATGCGTGCAGAAGACCGAAATCTCGGCATCCATCCCGCAGGTGGGGGCGACGCGATGCCGGGCAGGTAGACGGCATCGTGGCGCTCCACACGTGCGTAGAGCGCCGGCCGCAAGGATGCGCGGGCGGACGCGACGCCGATAACCGGAGCATGGTCGGCGGGATAGCGGGCAACCTCACCCTCGCGAAGGACAATATCGCGATGGATCGAATCCAGTGAGGACCAGGAGGGGTTTTCGAGCGCTGTTGCCATGACGACGGCACCAGGGGAGCCGAGGCGATTTTCCTTCGCGCCCTGCCATGTCGCCCGCCGTCGTGCATCGGCGCGTCATGCTCCGTATGCTGCGCGCATGATCCCGCGCTCGCCGTGCCGCTCCCTCTCTCGCCCGCTGGTACTGCTCTGCTTGCTGGCGCTTGCCGGCTGCGTGACCGCGCCACCGGTGCCGACACGTCCCGCCGCCGACACACGCAGCGAGATCGTGCGCCGGATGCCGTCGAAGGTCGTCGACCGCGAGCGCTGGGCGGCCGACATCGAAACCGCATTCGCGACGCAACGGATCGAGCCCAACAGCGAAAACATCTGCGCCGTGCTCGCCGTCACCGAGCAGGAATCCGGCTATGTGGCCAATCCCGCGGTGGCGAACCTGCCGAAGATCGCGCGCAGCGAGATAGATCGCCGCGCGGCGTCGTTGCACGTCCCCGGGTTCGTCGTGGACGCGGCGCTGGCGCTGCGTTCGCCCGATGGCCGCACCTATGCCGAGCGGTTGCGCACCGTGCGTACCGAACGCGACCTCAGCGACCTCTACGAGGACATGATCGGCAGCGTGCCACTGGGGGCGCGGCTGTTCTCCGACTACAACCCGGTGCAGACCGGGGGACCGATGCAGGTGGGCATTCCGTTCGCCGAATCCAAGGCCGCCGGCTACCCCTATCCGATCGACGGCAGCATCCGCGATGAGGTCTTCACGCGACGTGGCGGGCTGTATTTCGGCATCGCCCACCTGCTGGGTTACGACACGCCCTACACGCGCAAGGTGCATCGCTTCGCCGACTACAACGCCGGCTGGTACGCCAGCCGCAATGCCGCCTTCCAGAGCGCCGTCGGCATCGCGACGGGAGTCGCGCTGTCGCTCGATGGCGATCTGCTGAATCCGGGCGCTCCACTGGACAGGCCCGGCCAGACGGAGCGCGCGGTGCGCCAGCTGTCGGGCGCATTGCGCATGGACGAGCGCGCCATCCGCGAGGCACTGGAGCGCGGCACGCGCCTCGACTTCGGCGACACCGACCTGTACGCCCGCGTCTACGCACTGGCCGAAGCGCGCGCGGGCAAGCCGCTGCCGCGCGCCGTCATCCCCGGCATCAGGCTCGAGAGCCCGAAGATCACGCGCGAACTCACCACCGCCTGGTTCGCCACGCGCGTGGACGAACGCTACCGCCGGTGCCTGCAGCGCTGAATGGCGTGGCGGGCGCAGGCCTCCACGTCCTCGCGACCACGCCACGATTCCCCGGTGATCGCCGGCCGTGTCGAAAGCGCCCTGGCCCGTTCGTCGCTCTCAGGAAGGCGCCATCCCGGCGCCGCATCCCCCGGAGGATTCCATGCCGTACCTCGATGGTTTCGTGGCCGCCGTGCCGACCGCCAACAAGCAGAAGTTCGTCGACCACGCCACCCTCGGCGATCCCGTCTTCATCGAACAGGGCGCCACCCGCGTGGTCGAATGCTGGGGAGACGACGTTCCGGACGGCAAGGTCACCGATTTCCGCAAGGCGGTGCAGGCGACGGAGGACGAGAGCGTGGTGTTCTCGTGGATCGAATGGCCGGACAAGGCGACGCGCGATGCCGGCATGCAGAAGATGATGGACGACCCACGCATGTCGCCGGAGAACAACCCCATGCCATTCGACGGCAAGCGCCTGATCTTCGGGGGTTTCGTGCCCACGCTGGTGCTGGGCGACGACGGTGCGCCGTCGTCCTACGTCGATGGCTTCATCCTGGCCGCGCCGACGTCGGGCAAGGCGGCCTTTACCGAGTATGCGACCACTTTCGACACGATCTTCATGGGGTACGGCGCCAGCCGCATCGTCGAAGGCTGGGGTGACGACGTGCCGCACGGCAAGCAGACGGATTTCCATCGTGCGGTGCAGGCGAAGGATGGCGAAACGGTTGCGTTCTCGTGGATCGAATGGCCCGACAAGGCGACCCGCGACGCCGGCATGCAGAAGATGATGGAAGACCCGCGCATGGATCCCTCCAACAAGGACAATCCGCCGATGCCGTTCGACGGCCAGCGGATGGTCTTCGGCGGCTTCACGCCCATCGTGGAACTGCGCGCCTAGGCAAACGGGGCCGCGGGACGGCCGGCACGCGGGCTCAGCGCGTCTCCGCCAGGGCGTGCAGGATGTCGACGTAGGACTTCTCGATGTCGGCCAGTCCTGCCGCCTTCACGCCGGCGGCCGGGTGGATCAGCATGAATTCGTTCGGCCCGTGCGCACCGGTGCCGTAGCCCAGCCCACCGAACACGAAAGGCAGGTCCAGCGTGCGCGTGAACTGGTGGAACGGCGCGCTGCCCGCGAGCCAGGGCGAGACACGCGTCGTGGCGCCGTACTTGTTCAGTACGCCCAGCATGGATCGCACGAGCGGCGCCTCGACCGACGTCGAGGCGGCGGGATAGCCGGACATCGGGCGCAGCGCGATGTCGCTGAAGCCCTGGGCGTCCAGGTGTGCACGGATCATCCGGTACGCGTCGTCCGGCTCCAGGCCGGGCGGCAATCGCGAGTCCATCTTGGCGGTGGCGACATGCGGCAGGATCGTCTTGATGCCCGTACCGGTGTAACCGCTCCACAGGCCGTCCACATTGAGCGTCGGCTCGAACAGGTTGCGCACGATCGCATCGCGTCCGGTCAGTCCATCGATCCAGCGCGAGACGCCCAGGCTGCGTTGCTGCGCGGCGTCGTCGGCACCGGTCGCCAGCGCGTTGATCAGGCGCTGCTGCTCCAGGGTCGGCGGCGTCACGGGCGCGTAGTAACCGGGGATGGTGATGGTGTTGCCGTCCGGCGTGGTCATGGACGCGATGGCCTGCACCAGCCGCAGCGTGGGCGAATCCACGAGGGATTTCACCGAACCATGCACTTCCGACCGCGCCGGTCCGCCCCACGCGCCGCCCTTCGATTCCAGCTCGAAATACACGATGCCCTTGACGCCCAGGTTCAGCGATACGGAGCCATCGGGGCGCTGGATGTTCATCGGGAAGAACGCTCCGTCGGCCTTGCGCAGTCGATCCACCCACGGCTCGATGACCTTGCCGAAGTTCGGCGAACCCAGCTCTTCTTCGCCTTCGGCGACCACGTACAGGTTCACCGGCAGCGTGCCCGTCGTCTTGATCATGGCGTCCAACGCATTCAGGAACGCGCGTTGCGGCCCCTTCTGGTTGGTGGCACCGCGTGCCATCAGCACCGTGCCGTGCTCGTTCTCGACCAGCGAGCCGGCAAAGGGATCGTCGATCTGCCAGTTGTCCTCGACCGGCTGCACGTCGTACATCATGTAGACGACAAGCGTCTTTTCGGCACCGGCATCGTAGTAGCCCAGCACGCCCGGATGCCCGGGTGTCTCGACACGTCGCACTTCACTGAAGCCCAGCGCGCGAAGATCGTCGGCGACCAGGCTCGCCATCGCATCGATGCCATCGTCCTGTGCGCTGATGGATCGCTGCCTCACCCATCGCTGCAGGTGCGCGACATGCGCCGCGAGGTCCGCATCGATGCGCGCGTGGACGGCATCATGGCGACCTTCGTAGGCCGGCACGCGCGAAACGTCGAACACCTCGGTGGTGGCCCAGGCGTAGGCAGGGCGCGGAGAATCCGCGGCGGCGGCAGGCGGCATCGCGCAGGACAACGCGAGGACGAGACCGATCGAAAGCGAAGGCATGCCGGACATCACGACTCCTGTAGGGGTTCCCATGCATGGACCTTACACAAGCCGGGTCGCACGCGTCGCGACGCCGTGGCGCGGTTCGTGACCTGCGGCGCCTCGCGAGCGGAACCACGCCGGACTACGCCCGCCATGCTTCATGCAAGGGCCCGCCTTCGCAACGGGATTGCCGCGACACGTATCGACCGGACAAGGGCGGTGCACGGGAGGCCATCCGTCCGCAGACGGTCGGCAGGGTACCGTCGTCCGCGTGCGTCGGCTCGCACAGCGCCGCTTGGCACCGTCCTCACCGGAGTGCGGCTTCCGCTCACGCACGCGGGACGCTACCTTGTTGCTCCCTGAGGGAGGTGGAAGATGGTCCGGACAGGTGGATGCCGCTGCGGCGCCGTGCGCTACGTGCTGGATGCGGAACCGATCGCCGTGCGGTTGTGCTGGTGCCGCGACTGCCAGTACTGGGCCTGCGGCAACGCAGCGGTGAACCTGATCGTGCCGCGCGCCGCGGTCACCGTGCAGGGCGAACTGCGTGGCTGGAACAGCGTGGCGGACAGCGGCAATGCGATGCGTCGCTCGTTCTGCCCGGCCTGTGGCACGCAGGTGTTCAGCGAGGCCACGGCAAATGCCGAACGCATGGTGATCCGCGTCGGCACGCTCGACGAGCCCGCCGGCATCACGCCCGACACGGTCATCTGGACCGATTCGGCGCCGGCGTGGGCAACGCTCGACCCATCCTGGCGGTCGTTCCCGCGCCAGCCGTGATGCCTAGTCCCGAGGCGGGCGCACGCGTGACGGAATCCGACGGCGCGGCGCCTGCGCTTCACGTTCGCCCATCTCGCGCACGCGCCGGCCGGCCTCTCGCACCAGGTCGGGCAGCAGGTGCGCCTCCGGCAGGTGCTTCCAGTACTTCTGCGGCATTTCCTGCCGCATCATCCGCGTGTTGAGCCGGGCGGGATTGAAGATGTTGGCGTAGTACGTACGCCACAGCGTGTCCTCGGCATCGTCGGCCGGCGCGTCGCTGCGTTGCGCGCCCTCGCCCGCCCACAGCTGCGAGCCATCCCACTGCACGCTGCGGTAGGGCGTGAGGATGGCCCACCGCATGCCGGCGAAGCGGCGCATGAAGAACGGGGCGACGCGGTCGACGATGAAATGGTCGGGCTCGAACCACGCGATATAGGCATTGTCTTCGCCGTCCACCTGCCGGAAGCGGACGAAGGCCTTCATCTTGTGCGTGTCGCGACGCACCGCCTGCGCCCACCGCATCGCGCGATGCACGTCGGCATCGGTGGCGCGGTCGAGCAGCGCCCGCTCGCCGTTGCCGATGCGCCACAACAAGCGGTACAGCAGCGCATGCCGGCCGGCATCGCGATGGCAGAGCACCGAGGCTGCGAATGCCATGAAGTCGGCAGGCACCGACAGGCCCTTACGCCGGCCGGGCTGATCCGCCACCGGGGTGGCCGCCAGCAATTCGCCCTGCGCATCGGCCTGCCATTCCACGTCCTCCGGGGGCAGCGCGGCTTCCCAGGCGTGGCGTGCCTGCACGCGCCACGCGTCGAGATCCCAGGCAGGTGTCACCGTGGCGCGGAACATCGCGCGCGTCAGCCGAACAGATCGGCCTGGCGTGGCGCCGGAGCCAGTTCGCGCCGCAGCCGGACGGGATCGTCCAGGCGTTGCCGCGGGTGGTGGTCCAGCAGCACGATGAACGGCAGGACCTTCTGCAACGGCGCGCGCAGGCGGGCAAGATCGGCAACGCGCAGCCTGCCCTGCTGCCGCGAATCGATGATGCGCTGAACGTTGCGCGCGCCCAGCCCCGGCACGCGCAACAGCATCTCGCGTGGCGCGGTGTTCAGGTCGACGGGGAAACGGTCCGGATGCCGCAGCGCCCACGCCAGCTTGGGATCGATCTCCAGGTCGAGCATGCCGTCCTGCGGTCCACTGCCATCGACGATCTCCTCGACGTCGAATCCATAGAACCGCAGCAGCCAGTCGGCCTGGTAGAGGCGGTGTTCGCGCAACAGCGGCGGCGCACGCAGCGGCAGCTGCGTGGACGCATCCGGGATGGGACTGAAGGCGGAGTAGTACACGCGGCGCATGCGGAACTGGCGGTACAGGGCATCGCTGCTGACCAGGATGGCGCGGTCGTCCGCCGCGTCGGCGCCCACGATCATCTGCGTGCTCTGCCCCGCAGGGGCGAATTTCGGCGGACGTTTCCGCTTCGGCTGCGCTTCCTGCCTGCTGGGCTTCGCGGCCTGGATGCGCCAGTGCAGTTCGCCCATCGCATCGCGGATGCCCTGCGCCTCTTTCTGCGGCGCGAGCTGCTTCAGGCCGGCCTCGGTCGGCAGCTCGACATTGATGCTCAGGCGGTCGGCGTAACGCCCGGCGGCGGCCAGCAGTTCCGGCGACGCTTCGGGAATGGTCTTCAGGTGGATGTAGCCGGCGAAGCGGTGGTCCTCGCGCAGGCTGCGGGCGACTTCCACCATCTGCTCCATCGTGTAGTCGCCGTTGCGGATGATGCCGCTGGAAAGGAACAGGCCCTCGATGTAGTTGCGCTTGTAGAACTCCAGTGTCAGCCGGACCACCTCCGCGGTGGCGAATCGCGCCCGCGGCACGTTGCTGGACACGCGGTTGACGCAGTAGGCGCAGTCGTAGATGCAGAAGTTGGTCAGCAGGATCTTCAGCAGCGAGACACAACGCCCGTCCGGCGTGTACGAGTGGCAGATGCCCATGCCTTCGGTGCTGCCGATGCCGCCCTTGCCCAGCGAATGCCGCTTGCCGGCGCCACTGGACGCGCACGATGCGTCGTACTTGGCCGCATCGGCGAGGATCGCGAGCTTGTCTTTCAACTGCATGGGCGAATCGTAGCCGGGTCGGCGTGCAGGACGTGAGACGGCACGGGACACGCCCCACGATGCCGGCGCGATCCATCGCACGACGAGGGCAGCGCCGGCGACCCGCCGTCCGCAATCAGGGGCCGGTCGACCGGCCGCATCCGCATGCCGGCCTGCGCGCGCCGTGCCAGAATGCGCGCCGTCATCCGGAGCCGACCCTGTCGTCCATGCATGCCTCGCCCCCGCTGGAAGCCTCTTTCAATCCGTTGATCCGCGCCTACCTGGTCGCGATGGTGGCGTGGTACCTGCTGATCAGCGTGGTCGGCGCACCGCTGATCCTGCTGTGGCTGCCGGGGCCCGGCCAATGGTGGGCGCGCCATTACTTCGCGCGGCTCGGATGCACCGTCGACGACCGCACGCTGCAGTTCCGCAAGGGCATTCTCTTCCGCGTCGAGAAGACGATCCCGCTGGAGAACATCCAGGATGTGACGTTCATCGAGGGCCCGATCCTGCGCCTGTACCACCTGAGCATCCTGCGCGTTGAAACCGCCGGCCAGAGCCCGGGGCAGGCGCATGCGATGCAGCTGGTCGGCATCGTCGACGCCCATGCGCTGCGCGACGAGATCCTCGCCCGCCGCGAGCGGCTGCGCCTGCATCACGCGTCGGCCGCGCCTGCGGCGTCCTCGTCGCAGGACACGCTGGACGCGATCCGCGAACGCGTCGACGAGATTGCCGTGCTGCTGCGGCAGCAACGCGCCTCGTCCTGAGCCACGCCGGCGCTACAGCTTGAACAACGGCTGCAGGCGCTGCGCCAGCCAGCCGGGGAAGCGCAGCGGGGCGTCGAGGGCCGACACGCAGATGCAGGCCGTGCCGGGCACGGTGACCGGCTGGTGTTCGACATCGCTGTCCAGGTCGGCCACGTCGCCGGGTGCGAACTGGCCCAGCGCGTCGTGGTAGGCGCCGCGCAGGATCTGGGTCAGTTCGGTGCCGCCATGGCTGTGCACGGGCATGCTGCGGCCCGGGCCGATCTTCAGCATCAGTAGGGTGCCGGTCTTGGTGTTGGGGGCGCGGATGCAATGCACGCCGGGCGCCATCCAGCGCCATTTCAAAGCGCGGTACGAGGTGCCGAAATACGGATGCAGCGGTGCCGGCAGGCGGTCGTCGTCCTCATACGGCGCGCGCGGCGGCGGCACGGTTGCCGGCGCGGGCGCCTCGTCCAGGCGCGACCACATGGACGCACGCAGCTCGGCCTGGCGGTCGCCGGCAGCGACGGCGGGCTGCTGCTGCTCGACCAGGTGCCCGCCGATGCGCTCGGCGTCTTCCACGCGCGCGCGGCAATGCGCGCAGGTCTCCAGGTGGGTGGCGGCCACGATCGCCACTTCGACCGCCAGTGCGCCGGCGGCGTAGCTGACCACGGTGGAAGGATCGAGATGATGGTGCGGGTTCACGACTGACCTCGTACTTGGCCCTGCAGCCGCAGGAATGCGCGGCGCAGGTGCGACTTCACGGTGCCGAGCGGCATCTGCAGCTCGTCGGCGATCTCCTGGTGGCTCTTGGCCTCGAAGTAGGACATGCGCATCAGGCGCGCCTGCACGGGGGGCAAGTCCTCGATGCGGCGCTGCAGATGGGCATGTTCGGCGTGGTCTTCGGCCGAACTGAACGGGCGCGCCAGCTCTTCGTCGACGGCCGGGCCGGCGTCTTCCATGATCTGTACCCAGCCGGGCTCGCGCCGCACGCGGTCGATATGCAGGTTGCGGCCGATGCGGAACAGCCAGGTGGACACCGCACCCTGCTGCGGGTCGTACATGGCGGCCCGCTGCCACAGGCGCAGGAGCGCCTCCTGCGACAGCTCCTCGGCCACGGCTTCGGTATTGCCCAGGCCGCGCAGGTACAGGCACAGGCGCGGCATGAAATGATCGTACAAGCGCATGAAACAGGCGCGGTCGCGCTGCCGGGCCACGGCGAGCATGTCGCCGGTCCAGTCGTGGACATCGCGCGTGGCGGGGGTAACGGTGGACACCGAACGTGCCGCCCGGAGGGGCGACGGTCTCCTTGTGAGGTCGGTGGGCATGGTATGCCAGGTCCGGCTGGGTTCGTGATGACGCTCTCTACGAAGATGACCGGCACTCGGATGCAGGGGGCGCGCACGTTGTCCAGGCATCCGTCCCGCAGTGCGTGCCGTAAGAAGGAACCAGTTCATCTTCGGCACGCTCCCATGACCCGTCCCCTGGCCGTCCTGCCCCTCTTCGCCGCCCTGATGATGGCCAGCCCGGCCGCGCGCCCCGATACGGGCGTGTTGCGGCAGGAGGCGACCGCCTACGCCCGCCAGGGCGATACCGTGCTGTACCGCGAGTCCCACTGGCGCTACCGGCAGGAAGGCAGCGCCCGGCGGCTGGTCCTCTACCGGTGCCCCGATGGCCGTGCCTTCGCACGGAAGACGGTGGTGGACCGCGCGACCGCACAGGCGCCGGACTTCGATTTCGAGGATGCGCGCGACGGCTACCGGGAGGGGGTGCGCAGCAGCGAGCGCGGGCGGGTGGTCTATGTCAGGGAAAAGGCGGGCGCACCTGCGAAGGAGCGCACGCTGGCCGTGCCTGCCGGGGCGGTCATCGATGCCGGATTCGATGCCAGCGTGCGGCTGCACTGGAACACCCTGCGCGCGGGACGCGACGTGACCCAACCGTTCCTGTTGCCCAGCCGGTTCGACTTCATGCCGGTGAAGCTGGATCCCGGCGAGGTCGTACGCTGGAACGGCATCCCCGCCCAGCGCATGGCGATGAAGCTGGATCGCTGGTACGGCTTCGTCGCCCCGACGATGCAGTTGACCTACGCCAATGCGGACCAGCGCCTGCTGGAATTCGCCGGCATCGCCACCATCCGCGACGACAAGGGCCGGCACCAGGACGTACGCATCGTGTTCCCGCAGCCGCCCGCCGCGGCGGATGCGCGTGCACTGCGCGATGCGTTGGCCACGCCACTGGTCGGCCGCTGCGGGTGAGCGGTCTTCACGCATCCAAAGCGCGCGTTCGGTCGTACTAGGGATTCAAGCGATCGAGACCTCCTGATGCCGGCCAGCGATTCCCCCACTCCCCCGCCGGCGCCCCGTGTGCTGCCGGCGCTGCGACGCTGGTTCGACACCCAGGCGGCGCAGGAACACGAGGATGGTGGCGACCGGATCGACTGGCTGCGTGCCGCCCCTTTCATCGGCATGCATCTGGCCTGCCTGGCCGTTTTCTGGGTCGGCGTATCCCCGGTGGCGGTGATCGTGGCCGCGGTGCTGTACGCGGTACGCATGTTCGCCATCACCGGCTTCTACCACCGCTATTTCTCCCACCGCACGTTCCGCACGTCGCGCGTGCTGCAGTTCGTGTTCGCACTGATCGGCGCGTCCAGCGTGCAGCGCGGTCCGTTGTGGTGGGCGGCGCACCATCGCAACCACCATCGCCATGCCGACACCGCGGCCGATCCGCATTCCCCCGCCGTGCATGGATTCTGGTGGAGCCATGCGGGCTGGTTCCTGACGCGGGGCGGCTTCCGCACCGACTGGTCGCGCATCCCCGACCTGGCGCGCTATCCCGAACTGCGCTGGCTGGATCGTTACGACACCGTCGTGCCGGTGCTGCTGGCGGCCGCGCTGTACGGTGTCGGTGCGCTGCTGGAACGCGTGGCACCGCACCTCGGCACCAGCGGCGGGCAGATGCTGGTCTGGGGCTTCTTCGTCTCGACGGTCGTGCTGTTCCACGCCACAGTGACCATCAATTCGCTGGCGCACCGCTTCGGCCGCCGCCGTTTCGATACGCGCGACGACAGCCGCAACAACCTCTGGCTGGCGCTGCTGACGTTCGGCGAGGGTTGGCACAACAACCACCACTTCTTTCCCGGCACCGCGCGGCAGGGATTCCGCTGGTGGGAAATCGACCTGACCTGGTACGGCCTGCGCGCAATGGCGCTGTTCGGGCTGGTGCGCGATCTCAAGCCGGTGCCCGCGTGGGTACTGGCCAAGGCGAGGCGCTGAGCATGCGCATAGCGGTCATCGGATCGGGCATTGCCGGGCTGGCCTCGGCCTGGTGGTTGTCGCAGCAACACGAGGTGACGCTGTTCGAGGCCAACGACTACCTCGGTGGCCACACGCATACGCATACCGTCGTGCAGGCGGGCCGCGAATACCGCATCGACAGCGGCTTCATCGTGTTCAACCCCGACCACTATCCCCTGTTGTGCGGGTTGTTCGACGAACTCGGCGTGGCGTCGCAACCGACGACGATGAGTTTCTCCGTCCACAGCGCGCGCAGCGGCCTGGAATACAATGCGACGTCACTGGACACGCTGTTCTGCCAGCGCCGCAACCTGGTGTCGCCACGCTTCTGGGGCATGCTGCGCGACCTCGCCCGCTTCTATCGCGAAGCGCCCGCGCTGCTCGAGGGCGACGATCCGGGCCCCACCCTCGGCGACTACCTTCGTCAGGGCGGCTATGGCGCCGCGTTCCGGGACGAGCACCTGGTGCCCATGGCCTCGGCCCTGTGGTCGTCGCCGCCGCAGGGCATCCTCGCCTTTCCGGCCCGTTACCTGGTGCAGTTCATGGCCAACCACCACATGCTGACGCTCGGCGAACGCCGGCCGTGGCGCGTGGTGACGGGCGGCTCGGCGACCTACGTGGAGGCGCTGCGCCGGCGGTGGAAGGTGCGCGAGCGCGTCTCCACGCCGGTGCATTCCGTGCTCCGCTGCGAGGAGCACGTGGGCGTGATGACCGCCACCGGAACCGAACGTTTCGATCATGTGGTGATGGCCTGCCACAGCGACGACGCGCTGCGCCTGCTGCACGATGCCGACGCGCGCGAGCGCGGCGTGCTGGGCGCGATCCGCTACCAGTCCAACGACACCGTGCTGCACACGGATGCCCGCCTGCTGCCGCGCCATCGCAAGGCCTGGGCCGCGTGGAACGCGCATCTTCCCGCCGATCCCGCCGCGCCCTGCACGGTGAGTTACTGCATGAACCTGCTGCAGGGTATCGACTCGCCGGAGCCGTTCGTGGTGACGCTCAATCGCAGCGAGGCCATCGATCCGGCGCGCGTCCTGCGACGCATGCACTACCGGCACCCGGTGTACGACCATGCCATGGTGGCGGCGCAGCGGCGCAAGGCCGAGATCCAGGGCGTGCGGCGTACCTGGTTCGCCGGCGCGTACTGGGGCTGGGGCTTCCACGAGGATGGCATCCGCAGCGCGCGCGCGCTGGTCGAGGCATTCGAGGCCCAGCACGCGGCAGGTCCCGTGATCCGCGAAGACGCACCGGTGCCGGCATGAATGCCGGGCCGGCCAAGGCGGACCTCGCCAGCGCGGTGTACGAAGGATGGGTGCGCCATCGGCGGCATGCGCCGCGCCCGCACGCCTTCCGCTATCGCATGGCGCAGCTCTATCTGGACCTGGACGAGGTGGAACGCATCTTCGACCGACGCTGGCTGTGGTCGGTGAATCGCCGCAACCTGGCCGAATTCCGTCGCAGCGACTACCTGTCGCCCCACGAGCAGCCCCTGGCCGAGGCCGTGCGCGACCGCGTCGCGCGCGAAACCGGCCATCGCCCGCAAGGTCCGGTCCGCTTGCTGACCCATCTGCGCTATGGCGGCTACGTGTTCAACCCGGTGAGCTTCTACTACTGCTTCCAGCCCGACGGCATCACCCTGGACGCCGTGCTTGCCGAGATCACCAACACGCCCTGGCGCGAGCGGCACAGCTACGTGCTGCCCGTTCGCGACGGCGTGCCGAAAGGCGACGGCTGGGAATGGGGCTTCGACAAGGCCTTCCATGTCTCGCCCTTCCTGCCCATGGCGTGCGCCTACCACTGGCGCTTCAGTACGCCCGACGACGGCCTGCGCGTGCACATGCAGGTCGATCGCGAAGGCCAGCGTGCCTTCGACGCCACGCTGACGCTGCAGAGGCGCCCCCTGGACGGCGCCTCGCTGGCGCGCGTGCTGTGGCGCTACCCCCTGATGACCGCGCAGGTGATGACCGGCATCCACTGGCAGGCACTGCGCCTGTGGCTGAAGCGCACACCCGTCCACGACCACCCTTCCCTTGCCCGCGAGACCCCATGAACGAGATCGCCGACGTCACTGCCGTTTCTTCCTACGGCGCGCTCGACCGCCTGCTGCGCTCGCAGTTGCTGGCGCGCCTGGACGCGCTGGACCACGGCATGCTGGTGGTACGCGATGCGCTGGGCGAGCACCGTTTCGGCCGGACCGGTGGCGACGCGCTGCCCGCGGTGCACCTGTGGATCGACGATGCCGCGTTCTATCGCGCGGTCGCCGCGCAGGGCAGCGTGGGCGCCGGCGAGTCCTACATCGCCGGCCAGTGGCGTTGCGACGACCTGGTCGCGCTGGTGAGATTGCTGGTGCGCAACCGCGCACTGCTCGACGGCATGGAAGGCGGCCTGGCCCGGCTCGGTGGCTGGGCGTTGCGCAGCTGGCATGCGCTCCGCCGCAACACGCGCGAAGGCAGCCGTCGAAACATCGCGGCGCACTACGACCTGGGCAACGATTTCTTCGCATTGTTCCTGTCGCCGGACCTGATGTACTCGTCGGCGATGTTCGCCTCGCCGGACGACGACCTGGACACCGCGTCGTACCGCAAGCTCGATGCGGTGTGCCGGAAGCTGGCGCTGGTTCCGGGCGATCGCGTGGTCGAGATCGGCACCGGCTGGGGCGGTTTCGCCCTGCACGCGGCACGGCACTACGGGTGCCACGTCACCACGACCACGATCTCGCGCGAACAGCACGCGCTGGCCAGCGCCCGCGTGGCCGCTGCCGGCCTGCAGGACCGGGTGACGCTGCTGCTGCAGGACTACCGCGACCTGCAGGGGCAGTACGACAAGCTGGTGTCGATCGAAATGATCGAAGCGATCGGCGCGCAGTACCTGGAGACGTTCTTCGGCAAGCTGGGCAGCCTGGTGCGCCCCGGTGGCCGGGCGCTGCTGCAGGCGATCACCATCGAAGACCACCGCTATGCGCAGGCACGCGATTCGGTGGACTACATCAAGCGCTTCGTCTTCCCTGGCAGTTTCATCCCGTCGCTCAGTGCGATGTATGCCGCGAAGACACGGGCCAGCGACCTGCAGGTGGTGCACCAGGAAGACTTCGGCCTGTCGTATGCGTACACGCTGCGCGCATGGCGCCGTCGCTTCATGACCCGCCTGGCCGAGGTACGCACGCAGGGATTCGACGAGCGCTTCATCCGCCTGTGGGAGTTCTACCTGGCGTACTGCGAGGGCGGCTTCCTCGAGCGTTCCATCGGCGTGTCGCACGTGCTGATGGCGCGCCCCGGCCACGTGTCGGAGGCCGCATGAGCTCCCTCTCCGCCCTGGTGCTGGTCGCGGTGCTCGCTGCCGTCGTGATGACGCTGGGCTGGCGGTGGCAGCGACGGCACGAGAACACAGGCATCGTCGACGTGCTGTGGTCGGCCTGCGTGGGCGGCGCGGCGGTGCTGCTGGCCGCCCTCGGCGACGGCGCCTGGCAGGCCCGCGCGGTCCTTGCCGTGCTGGGCGGGACCTGGGGTGCGCGCCTTGCGCTGCATCTCTGGCACCGCGTGCGCAGCGAGCCCGAAGACGGCCGCTACCGGTACCTCCGCGAGCATTGGCAAGGCCACCAGGGCAAGCTGTTCCTGTTCTTCATGGCGCAGGCACTGCTGGTGGTGCTGTTCGCACTGCCCTTCGCCGCGGCCGCGCGCAGCCCTGTCGACAGCGCATGGCCATGGCTCGTGCTGGCGGTGGCGATCTGGATCGCGAGCGTGGCCGGCGAGGCCATCGCCGACCGCCAGCTGGCACGCTTCCGTGCCGACCCCGGCAACCGCGGGAAGACCTGCCGAGACGGGCTGTGGCGGTATTCGCGCCATCCGAACTATTTCTTCGAGTGGCTGCACTGGTTCGCCTACATCGCGCTCGCCGTCGGTTCGCCGTGGGCGTGGCTGTCGTGGTGCGGGCCGGTGGTGATGTACGTGTTCCTGCGCTGGATCAGCGGCATCCCGTATACGGAAGCGCAGGCGTTGCGCACGCGCGGCGACGACTACCGCGAGTACCAGCGCACGACGCCGATGCTGTTCCCCTGGTTTCCCAAACCCGCCGCCGAGGAGGCGACACGATGAACGCGATGGTGGAAGAACTGGCTGCCGACAAGGCTGCCCCGGGCCTGCTGGGCCTGGCCGAACGTGGCCTGCTGCCCGATGCGGCGATCCGCGCCGGCATCCGCCAGCTGTGCGCCCAGCGACTGCGCGACGAAAGCGAAGGCGGCCAGGAAGCGCAATCCGCGTTGCTGGCGCACCGCCTGCGCGCCTTGCGCCAGGGCGCGCTTGCCGTGCATACCGATGCCGCCAACCGGCAGCACTACGAACTGCCGGCCGATTTCTTCCGTCACTGCCTCGGCGGACGGCTGAAGTACAGCAGCTGCTACTACCCGACCGGCGCGGAAACGCTCGACCAGGCCGAAGAGGCGATGCTGGCGCTGTACGGCGAGCGCGCCGCGCTGGCCGACGGGCAGGACATCCTGGAGCTGGGCTGCGGCTGGGGTTCGCTGACCCTGTGGATGGCTGCGCGCTATCCGAACGCGCGCATCACCGCCGTGTCCAATTCGAACTCGCAGCGCCAGTTCATCGAAGCGCGCTGCGCCGAGCGCGGCCTGCGCAACGTGCGCGTCATCACCTGCGACGTGAACCAGCTGCAACTGGAACCGCAGGCGTTCGACCGCTGCGTGTCGGTGGAGATGTTCGAGCACGTCAGCAACCATGCCGCACTGATGCGCCGCATCCACGATGCGCTGCGCCCGGGCGGCGCGCTGTTCGTGCACATCTTCGTCCACCGCCACCTGATGTATCCTTT
The DNA here is from genome assembly GCF_002863005.1 of Pseudoxanthomonas sp. Taxonomy (GTDB): domain Bacteria; phylum Pseudomonadota; class Gammaproteobacteria; order Xanthomonadales; family Xanthomonadaceae; genus Pseudoxanthomonas_A. Next base: position 100,492 of record NZ_PKDG01000014.1, on the reverse strand, counting down.
CGAGACGCAGGGCGAGGACAACTGGATGGGCCGGCACTTCTTCACCGGCGGCATGATGCCGTCGGCCGACCTGCTGCTGTTCTTCCAGGACCACCTGCACCTGCAGGAGCGCTGGCTGCTCGACGGCACGCATTACCAGCGCACCGCCAACCACTGGCTGGCCCGGCACGACGCCAACCGCGAAGCGGTGATGGGCGTGCTGCGCGAGGCGTATGGCGATGCCGCCGCGCTGTGGAACCAGCGCTGGCGCATGTTCTGGATGGCGTGCGCGGAGCTGTTCGGCTACCGCAACGGCCAGGAGTGGCTGGTGGCGCATTACCGGTTCCAGCGTCCGGCGCGGGGGCACTGACATGCGTACCCTGCCCTTTCTCGTACTCGCACTGGTCGTCGCGACGACCGCCGCATGCCGCTCCGGCAACGTCAAGCCTTCCATCCCGACCGCCGCACCGGTGGACGTGGACCGCTTCATGGGCGACTGGTACGTCATCGCCCACATCCCCTCCTTCCCGGAGCGGGAGGCCTACAAGGCGGTCGAGTCCTACGCCCGCATGCCGGACGGCCGCATCCAGACCACCTTCCGCTTCCGCAAGGGCGCGCTGGACGGTCCGGAGAAAACCATGCATCCGGTCGGCACGGTGAAGCCGGACGGCGGCGGCGCGGTCTGGGACATGCAGTTCGTCTGGCCGATCCAGGCCGAATATGTCATCGCCTGGGTCGATGCCGATTACCAGCAGACCATCGTCGGCCGCAGCAAGCGCGATTACGTCTGGCTGATGGCGCGCACGCCGCAGATTCCCGACACCGATTACCAGGCGCGCATCCGGCAGATCGAAGCGCTGGGCTACGACGTATCGAAGATCCGCCGCGTCCCGCAATGAGCACCACAGCCATGTAACCGCCCTTACGTGAGCTCGGGCCGGGACGCGCTTTCGTCGCACGACGACGCGCGCTAAGGTGGTCGGTGTCGCTCAAGTCGTGCCTTCCAAGGCCGATGGGGAAGGTTCCCCGGCGATACGGGGCTGTCCGGCGAGGCTGCACAGGGGGGCTGCATGGCGACGCCACCGTTTCACACGGCCAACATGCTCCGTGAGCGGATCGCCGATGCGGTCTGCCACGAGAAGATATTCCCGGCCTACCAGCCGATCGTCTGCCTTCGGACAGGCGCGATCCACGGACTGGAAGTACTGGCACGATGGCACGATCCCGCGTTCGGCGACGTGCCTCCGAAAGACTTCATCCCCATCGCGCTGCAGGCATCGCTGCTGCCGCTGCTGACCCTGAATCTCGCGCGCCGCGCCTGCAGCGAGGCCAGCGCATGGCCTGGCCGCTTCTGCTTGGCATTCAACGTGCCGCCTTCGCTGCTGCAGGACGCGCCCGCCGTGCGCCTGCTGCTGGAAGCGATGTCCGAATCGTCGTTTTCCCTGGATCGCATCTGCATCGAGATGACCGAGGACGAACTGGTCGAGGACGAACCCGCGACCGAGCGTGCGTTCGGTTACCTGAAGTCGCATGGTGTGCGCGTGGCGCTGGACGATTTCGGCACGGGATTCTCCAGCATGGTGCGCTTGAGCCGTTTCGGCTTCGACGAACTGAAGATCGATGGCAGCCTGATCCGGCGCCTGGCGACCGACCGCGAGAGCCGCAAGGTGGTCTCGGCCATCATCGGGCTGGGACACAGCCTGGACGTCCCGATCGTCGCAGAAGGCGTGGAGACCGACGCCCAGGCGGACGTGCTGCGCGAGCTGGGCTGCGATTTCGCACAAGGCTGGCTGACGGGCAAGCCGATGCCGGGCAACGCCGTGGCGCACCTGCTGGCCAACGCGCCCGTGCACGCCGCGTCGCCCGCGTCACGGCCGTTGTCGCCGTGGCTGCGGCAGCACCAGTTGTCCTCCCTCTACACCAATGCGCCCGTCGGGCTGGCCTTCCTCGACACGGACATGCGCTACGCGGCGGCGAACACGCAGTTCGCGCACATGGTGGGCAGGCCGTTGCGCGAGATCGTGGATGCGCATGTCCAGCAGGTCTACACGCCCGACATCGCGGCATGGATCATGCAGGCATCGCAGCGGATCCTGGACAGGGGCGACATCTCCCGCGTCGAATTCCGCTTCCCGAACCGCGAAGAAACCTTCCTGGTGGTCGGCACGCGCGTGACCGACGAGATGGCGCAGCCCATCGGCGTGTCGGTGGTCGCCATCGACATCACCGACCGCAAGCACGCGGAGGAAGAGATGCGGGCGCGGGAGGCGATCTATCGCGGCGCAGTGGAACTCGGGCCCAACGTGGCGTGGGTGAGCGACGGCGATGGCGCGCTGACCTACATCAGCCCGGCGCCGCAGGAACCCGAAGGGTGCACCATGGAAGCGCGACTGGCGACCTGGTATGCACGCATGGAAGACGAAGACCGCGTGCGCGTGCGCGCCGAATGGCTGGTTGCCGTGCACGCGCGCGACACCTTCGAGACGCGGTTCCGCCTGCGCTGGTTCGATGACCGCTGGCGCTGGGTGTCCAGTCGTGCGATCCGCCGCACCATGGAGGACGGCAGCCGCGGCTGGTTCGGCGTGTTCACCGACATCTCGCGGCAGGTGGAACTGGAGGAGCAGCTGGCGCGCCTTGGCAGCGCGGATTCGCCCTGAGCCCATGCAGGGCCGGTCTACGCGGCGCGTCGCCGCTGCGCGCGTCGCCTGACCGGATGCGGACACCCCGCACGGCGCTGACGCGCGCTGGATGCGCTTGGCACGAACGGATGGATCATGCGCGAATGGGAGTGTCCGGCCCCTCGCCGCGTACACCACCCCGCACCTCCCGGGTCCGCCATGCTCGCCCGGGATCGAACCTCAGTGCAGATATCCGGATCAGGTGGGCGCGAATCCGCGCGTCGCCTTCTTCTCGCCTTTCTCCGCCCGCTTTTCCTTCAGGGTCTTCGCAGGCTTCTTCTTCGTCTCTTTCTTCTTGTCCAGGCCTTTGGCCATCACGTGTACTCCAGTCGTTGAGACGACGGCAAGCATGACACATCCGGCTGCCGCCGCCCGTACGCGGCGACGCCTCGGGATGGCGCCCGTGGCGCCGGCCTGGGCACCGGGCAAGAAGGATATCCCGCGGCTGGACCGGTTGAGCGATGGAGCGCTGGGGTCAGCGCGCGGAAGTGCCGAGGCTGGCGGCGTCGGGCAGCGCCGGCAACTTGCGCGCGAGGTCCAGCTGCGCCCGGTAGAGGAGTTTGGGAGAAGGCTCGATGCCGTCTCTCCGCCGGTACACAGCCAGGAGGTTCTTCATGATGACGTAGGGGGTAGAGAACAGGCCGAACACCGACCACCAGCCCGTCAATGCGCACACAGCCGCCGCCCATCTGTTCGCTTTGCTCCCGCACTCGCGACAGCAGAGCTGGTCGGTTTCAGAGTATCTGTATATCCATATCAGCGAGACCACGTGATAAGCGTCGCGCACTTCAATGGTCCGGCCGCCACGCTGGCAGCATGGACATTCGCCGAACTTCATGGCGATTGCATGCTGGTAGACGAGGTCGGGAGCAAGTGTCGCCGCCCGCGCGGCCAGCATGGAGTCCTCGCTGCAGCGCTGGCTGCAGAACTTCTGGGCGCCGCGCCTCACGGGCTGGAGAATGACGGACTTCCCGCAGTAGTCGCAGTGGTTGGTCACGCCACTGCGCTCGAACAGGGACCGCCTGACCTCCGCTACCTTCAGGTCGAGCGCATGCCCTGCCAGCCCACGCTCTGCCAGCAACTCGGTGAGCGCCTCGCGCGCCTCTTGCGTCAGCGGGCCGAGGCCTCGCTGGATGAGATCGCTCTCATCCAGCGCAGCGAACATCCGCTTGAAATCCTCTTTCGAGTACATCGGACTCCCCGAGCGATCCCTATCCGCCGTCCCGAAGATGCGGAGCTCTCAACGACCCCGTACGGCCGACCCTGATCACGATCACGCCATCGGCAGCTTCAACCCCTGCTCCTTCGCGCACTGCACGGCGATGTCGTAACCGGCATCCGCATGCCGCATCACGCCGGTGCCGGGATCGTTCCACAGTACGCGCGCGATGCGCTTGTCGGCCTCCGCCGTGCCGTCGCAGACGATGACCACGCCCGAGTGCTGCGAGTAGCCCATGCCCACGCCGCCACCATGGTGCAGCGACACCCAGGTGGCGCCACCGGCGACGTTAAGCATCGCGTTGAGCAGCGGCCAATCGGAAACCGCATCGCTGCCGTCCTTCATCGCTTCGGTCTCGCGGTTCGGCGAGGCCACGCTGCCGGAGTCGAGGTGGTCGCGACCGATCACGACCGGGGCTTTCAGTTCGCCGTTGCGCACCATCTCGTTGAACGCCAGGCCGAGCTTGTGGCGCAGGCCCAGGCCGACCCAGCAGATGCGCGCCGGCAGGCCCTGGAAGCTGATGCGCTCGCGCGCCATGTCCAGCCAGCGATGCAGGTGCGCATCGTCGGGGATCAGCTCCTTCACCTTGGCGTCGGTCCTGTAGATGTCTTCCGGATCGCCGCTGAGCGCGACCCAGCGGAACGGGCCCACGCCGCGGCAGAACAGCGGGCGCACGTAGGCCGGCACGAAGCCCGGGAAATCGAACGCGTTCTTCAACCCCTGGTCGAACGCCATCTGCCGGATGTTGTTGCCGTAGTCGAACGTGGGCACGCCCATCTGCTGGAACGCGAGCATCGCCTCCACGTGCACGCGCATGGCCTGCTTGGCGGCATCGCGCACGCGTTCGGGTTCGGCCTTCTGTTCGGCCAGCCACTGTTCCACGGTCCAGCCGATCGGCAGGTAGCCGTGCACGGGGTCGTGCGCACTGGTCTGATCGGTGACGGCGTCAGGACGCACGCCGCGCTTCACCAGCTCCGGCAGGATCTCCGCGGCATTGCCGAGCAGCGCGATGGACTTTGCCACGCCGCCCGCGGTGTACTTCGCGATGCGCGCGAGGGCGTCATCGAGGTCGGTGGCCTGTTCGTCCACGTAGCGCGTCCGCAGGCGCATGTCGATGCTGGACTGGCGGCATTCGATGTTGAGCGAGTTCGCGCCCGCCAGCGCCGCGGCCAGCGGCTGCGCGCCCCCCATGCCGCCGAGGCCGGCGGTGAGGATCCACTTGCCGGTCAGGTCGCCGCCGTAGTGCTGCCGACCCATCTCGACGAAGGTTTCGTACGTGCCCTGCACGATCCCCTGGCTGCCGATGTAGATCCACGAGCCGGCGGTCATCTGGCCGTACATCGCCAGGCCCTTGCGGTCGAGTTCGTTGAAGTGCTCCCACGTGGCCCAGTGCGGCACCAGGTTGGAGTTGGCGATCAGCACGCGCGGCGCATCGGGATGCGTGGGGAAGATGCCGACCGGCTTGCCCGACTGCACCAGCAGCGTCTCGTTGTCGTCGAGTTCGCGCAGCGACTTCAGGATGGCGTCGTAGCAGGCCCAGTCGCGCGCGGCGCGGCCGATGCCGCCGTAGACGACCAGCGAGGCGGGATCTTCCGCGACGTCCGCGTCCAGGTTGTTCTGCAGCATCCGGTACGGCGCTTCGCTGAGCCAGGACTTGCAGGTGAGCGTGGCACCGCGCGGCGCGCGGATGACGCGGGACGGGTCGTGGCGGGGATCGGACATGCGGGCGTTCCGGATAAAGGGATTGCCGTCATTATCGGCGCGAGGACTGGTCGGGCGCGAGCCATCGCCATGCTGCAGTGCATGAAGGGCAACATGGCAGAATCCGGCCATGAACCTTTCCCGCGTCATCGCTGCTCCCTTGCTGCTGGCCAGCCTGTCGCTGCTGTCGCCCGCACATGCCGCTCCGCCTGACCGCGTACTGATCTTCACCAAGACCGCGGGATTCCGTCACGACGCGATCCCCACGGCCGTCGCGACGTTGAAGGTGCTGGCGGCTGAAGCGGGGCTGCGGGCCGACCACACCGAGGACGCAGGTGCGTTCACCGCCGGCAACCTGTCGCGTTATCGCGTGGTCGTGTTCGCCAGCACCACCGGTGACGTGCTGGATGCCGGGCAGCAGGCGGCGATGGAAGGGTTCGTGCGCGCGGGCGGCGGGTTCGTCGGCGTGCATGCGGCGGCCGACACGGAGTACGCGTGGCCCTGGTATGGACGCCTGGTCGGCGCCTACTTCAGGAGCCATCCTCCCGGGCTGCAATCGGCGCACGTGCAGGCCGAGCACGACGGGAAGCCTGTCGGGCCACGCTGGCGCATCACCGACGAGCTGTACAACTATCGCGACAGTCCGCGCGGACAGGTGCAGGTCATCGCCACGGTGGACGAGCGCGACTACGAGGGCGGCACGATGGGCGGAGACCACCCCATCGCGTGGTGCCATGCCTTCGAGGGTGGCCGCAGCTGGTACACCGGACTCGGCCACGACGCGAAGGTGTACGAGGATCCGAACGTCCTCGCACAGCTCGGGCGCGGACTGCGCTACGCCGCCGGGCGTTCGGACGACTGCTGACACGTCCGCCCGCCTTGGCGAGGAAGCGGGCACACCGCCACCGTGTCAACGGATGGACGGATCCAGCGTGCGCAACGCCTGGCCGAGGCCGGTCTGGCCGGTACGGTCGAGTTCGTCCTTCGTGTAGGAGCGACCCGGCAGGCCATTGCAACGCGCCCGGGCGTCACGCTGGCGAATACGACTGCCGGTGTTGCGGATGCAATGCGCATCCGACAGGCGAGGCTTTTCCTGATGCTTCGATGGCGGGGCGACAGGCGCTGTCGCATCGGCGGCGCGCTCCGGCGCCTGGGCGTCTCCGTCACGCTCGACGGACGCCTGCGCTTGCGCTTGCGCGGCAGCCGCCATCAGGCAGGCAGCGAATAAGGCAGAGACGTACTTCATGAGAGGGGCTCCGGCCGGGCTGGATAACGACGATACGCCCAATGTGACATGCGCGTCGCGATCGTCCCGGTCCGGTTCAGCGGGACCTCAGGCCGCCGGGCATCGCGCCTTCCGACCCTCGTGGAAACGCTGGACGGCGGCCGCATCCGCCTTCTGCGGCACGACGCCGTCGTCGAACAGCACCTGCCAGGTGCCTTCATCGTTCCGGTACCAGACGGAGCCGAATCGACCGATGCGGGCATCGCCGGTCTTGGGATCCTCGTACAGCGCCGGGCCGCTGGAGTAAGCGGTCCGGCCATCGCCCCCCAGGGTCACGGTGGCCGGATACCAGCTGAGCCTGAGCGCCTTGCCCTCGATCAGCGGCGCCCACTCGCGGGTGATCGCGTCGCGCCCACGGGTCGGTTTCTGGCTGACGCCGAAGGCGGCCTGGGGGTGGAGATGGCTGGCGAAGGCGTCCGCGTCATGCTGCGCCACGGCGTCAGCGAAACTCAGCTCACGCTGCCAGACAGCGCACTCGGCCTCGTGGACGGCCGTGGGCGAGGCGGCACTGGCGACGCCGGACGCAACCAGCAGGACGATGGACGAAAGTAGGACTAGCGCCGTCATGCGGAATGCCCCGGAGTCTGCCAAGCTGTGGCCGATTCCAGCTTTTCCCCGTAACGCATGCACCTGCCATTCGTCAGGGTGATGCTGCTGGTGGTCCTGTCATGGATTGCCGGCTGCGCCTCCACCCCCAACGCTCCTTCCGCGCCTCAGCCTCGCACCGTACTGCTCGTCTCCATCGACGGCCTGCGTGCCGACATCCCCGGCAGTGGCCGCATGCCGACGCTGGATGCGCTGTTCGCGCAAGGCGCGCATGCCGCCTGGCTGAACCCGTCCTACCCGACGCTGACGTTCCCCAATCACTACACCCTGGTGACCGGGCTGCGTCCTGATCGCCACGGCATCGTGCACAACGACATGCGGGATGCCGTGCTTGGGCAGTTCGAATCGAAGAAAGCCTCCGGGCGCGACGGCCGGTTCTGGGGCGGCGAACCGGTCTGGATCGGCGCCCAGCGCGCCGGCCTGAAGACGGCGACGATGTTCTGGCCCGGTTCGGAAGCGGAAATCGCGGGCGGACGCCCCGACCATTGGCGCCCCTTCGATAGTGGAACAACGCCCGCCCAGCGCGTGGCCAGCGTCCTGGCGTGGCTGGACCTGCCGGCGGCCGAGCGCCCGCGCTTCATCACCCTGTATCTCGAACAGTACGATGTCGCCGCGCATGCCGACGGCACTTTTTCGCCCCGGGCACTCGCTGCCATGCACGAGATCGACGACGCCCTCGCGGCGTTGCTGCGCGGCCTGGAGGGGCGGCGCCTGCGGGATTCGACCAACCTGATCGTGCTGTCGGACCATGGCATGGCCGATGTGCGCAGCGTCGATACCGCCTATCTCGACGACGTGCTGCCGGAGGCCCTGTTCTCCTGGTCCTCGCTCGGTCCCGTCGCCCACATCATCCCGCGCCCCGGCCAGGAAGCGGACGTGGCGCGCCGCCTGGTCGGCCGCCACGACCATTACACCTGCTGGAGCAAGGAAACGCTGCCCGCGGCCTGGCACTACGGGCGCAATCCGCGCATAGCGCCCTTCGTGTGCCAGTCGGACGTCGGCTGGCGCCTGCAGCTGCATCGCCACCCACTGCCCAGGCAGCCCGTGAAAGGCGAGCACGGCTTCGCACCGGAAGACCCGCAGATGCGTGCGTTCTTCGTGGCCACCGGCCCCGACTTCTTCCCGAACGCGGCGCTGCCCGCCTTCGACAACGTCGACGTCTATCCCCTGCTCGCCCACTTGCTGGGAATACCTGCGGCCCCGAACGACGGCACGCTCGATACCTTCGCGCCTGTCCTGCGGCCGCGGACGCCGTCGCCGCATTGATGTCCGGAAACGGCGAGTCCTAACGCATGGCCGGTGCTAGCCTGCGCGCATGTCCGATGCCGCCAGCCTGCTGCCCGACCGCCACGTCTGCGAACAGGCGCGGCTGAGCCGCGATCCGCGCTTCGACGGGCTGTTCTTCACCGCCGTCACCAGCACGCGGATCTACTGCCGGCCGGTGTGCCCGGCACCGGCGCCGAAACCGCAGAACATCGTCTACTACCGGAACGCAGCGGCCGCAGAAGCCGCGGGCTTCCGCCCCTGCCTGCGCTGCCGGCCGGAACTGGCACCGGGCGATGGCACCTGGCGGCGTGGAGATGAAGTGGTGGCGCGCGCCTTGAAGCTGATCGACCAGGGTGCCCTGGTCGACGCACCGGTAGCCGACCTTGCCGAACGCGTGGGCCTGGGCGAACGGCAACTGCGGCGGCTGTTCACCGATCGCCTCGGTGCCACGCCGGTGGATGTGCACGGCACGCGTCGCCTGTTGTTCGCCAAACAGCTGCTGACCGAAACCACGCTGCCGATCACGCAGGTGGCGCTGGCCGCCGGCTTCGGCAGCCTGACCCGGTTCAATACGGCGTTCCGCGAGGAATACAGGATGGCGCCGCGCGACCTGCGCAAGCGCGAGCTACCGCCGACGCACGAGGTGATGACGTTGCGGCTCGGTTATCGCCCGCCGTACGACTTCACCGCGATGCTCGATTTCCTGCGTGGCCGTGCGTTGCCCGGCGTGGAAGTCGTCGATGAGCGCAGCTACCTGCGCGTGATTGGAACGCCGGACGCACCCGGCTGGCTCCGCGTCAGCGCGTGGGACGCCAGTTCGCACGCACTGAGGTTGGAACTGCACGGCAGCGCCCCGAGCGACCTGTTGCAGATCGTCAGCCGCCTTCGCCGCATGTTCGACCTGGATGCGGATCCCGCCGCGATCGCCGACGCACTCGGCGACGATCCGCGATTGCGGCCGCTGCTCGCCGCGCGTCCCGGCCTGCGCCTGCCGAGCGGCTGGGATGGCTTCGAGATCGCGGTGCGCGCGGTGATCGGCCAACAGGTCAGCGTGGCCGCGGCACGCACGTTGACCGCACGCCTCGCACAACGGCACGGCACGCCGCTGGCGATCCCGTTCGACGCACTGACGCATCTGTTCCCCACACCGGATCTTCTGGCCGATGTGGACCTGACGGAGATCGGCCTGACCCGCGCACGCGCCGACACGATCCGCGGGTTGTCGCGCGCGTTGCTGGAGGGACGGGTGGATTTCCTGCCCGAGCGCACGCTGGAGGATTTCACGTCGCGCTGGGTCGCCCTGCCCGGCATCGGTCCGTGGACGGCGCATTACATGGCGCTGCGCGCGCTCGGCCACCCGGATGCGTTTCCCGCCGACGACCTGGTACTGCAGAAGGCCGTACCGACGGACGGCACGCGGATGACCGCCAAAGCGCTGACTGCGCGCGCCGAAGCGTGGCGGCCTTGGCGCGGCTATGCGGTGATCCATGTGTGGAAGGGCAGCATGGCGGTAGCGAAGCCGCCTCCTGTTGTGGGAGCGACGTAAGTCGCGAAGGGTCGCCGGTAAGGCCTCATCGCGACTTACGTCGCTCCCACAGGAAACACTTCGCGCGTCTTCACCATCAGTTCCCCTATCCTGCCCACGCCATGATCCTCTTCCGCCATCTCGACAGCCCTGTGGGCACGCTCACCCTCGCCGCGAACGAGGACGGGCTGCATGCGATCGAGTTCCCATGCAACCGGCATCCGGCAGATCGGGAAGGTTGGACACCGGGCGATCATCGCGTGCTCGATATGGCGGCGCGCCAGTTGGACGCCTATTTCGCGGCGAAGCGACGCGATTTCGATCTTCCGCTGGCGCCGCGCGGCACCGACTTCCAGCGCACCGTGTGGATGACGCTGGCGGGGATCGGCTATGGCGAGACGATCAGCTACGCGCAATTGGCGCAGCGAGTGGGGAAGCCCACCGCGATGCGCGCGGTGGGCGCGGCGAACGGTCGCAATCCGCTGCCCATCGTGCTGCCCTGCCACCGCGTAATCGGTGCGGACGGTGCGCTCACCGGTTTCGGCGGCGGCCTGCCGACCAAGCAGTTCCTGCTGGAACTGGAAGGTGCGCAGCCCAGGTCGCGCGACCTGTTCGGCTGAGCCGGGTCACATCCCGCGGAAGCGCTGCTGGAAGGCGCCGCTGACCGGCAGCACGTCGTCGCGTCCCTTGACGCTCAACAGGTGCCGGCCGAGTTCGTCCTTGCGCACGCGGTCGATGGCCTGCACGCGCACCAGCACGCCGCGGTGCACCTGCCAGAACACGTCCGGGTCGAGTCCGCCAAGCAGATCCTTCAACGGCATGCGGATGATGGCTTCGTCATCGGCGGTCACCACGCGCACGTACTTGTCCTGCGCCTGGAAGAACAGCACCTCGTCGATCGCGATCATGCGCACGCTGTCGCCGACGCTGGCGGTGATCCAGCGGATCAGGCGATCGCCCTGCGGCCGCAGGCGCGCTTCCAGATCGTCGATCAGCATGCGCATGTCCGGTGCGCGCGTTTCGGCCAGGCGTGCCTGCATGCGCTCCACTGCCTGCGCCAGGCGCGCGTCCTGCACCGGCTTCAACAGGTAGTCCGCCGCACCGGCCTCGAACGCACGGATGGCGTAATCCTCGTACGCGGTGGTGAACACCACCAACCCGCCTTGCGCCACTACCTGCCGCGCGACGTCCAGGCCGCTGACGCCCGGCATGCGGATGTCGAGGAAGGCGACCTGCGGGCGGTGTTGCGCGACGGCATCCAGTGCCGACAGGCCATCCTCGCAGATGGCCACGATCTCGAGCTCCGGCCACGCCGCGCGCAGCTGTTGCTGCAGCGCGCGGCGCTGCGGCGCTTCGTCTTCGGCGATCAGGGCGGTGACGGCCTTCATGCCGACGACCCTAGCGGCACGCGGATCTCCGCGCAAACACCGCGACCGTCGACGGCCGGCGTCAAGGCGAACGCGGCACGCGTGCCGTAACGCGCCGACAGTTGTTCGCGCACGTTCGCCAGGCCCACGCCGGTACTCAGGCCGGGGCGTAGGCCGGCGCCATCGTCGCGCACCTGCACGCGCAGCATGCCGTCCTCGCGGACCGCCTCGATGTCGATGCGGCCCGGACCCGGCCTGGGTTCGATGCCGTGTTTGATCGCGTTCTCCACCAGTGTGATCAGCAGCGAGGGCGGGAACGGCGACGCGCGCACCGCATCGTCGGCGCGCACGGCGTACGCCAGCCGGCCGCCCATGCGCACCTGCATCAGTGCGAGGTAACTGCTGCAGATATCGAGCTGCTGGCCGAGCGTGGCGTGCAGGCCGCGGTCGTCGCGCAGTTTCGGAATGGTGGCGCGCAGGAAATCGACCAGCGCATCCAGCGTGGCTTCGGCCTGTGCGGGATCCTGCCGCACCAGCGCGCGCACCGAGGCCAGGGTGTTGAACAGGAAATGGGGTTCCACCTGCGCCTGCAGCACGCCCAGGCGCAGGTCGGCTTCGTGCACGCGTCCTTCCAGCGCGCTGAGTTCGCGTTCATGATGGTGCTCGTCCCAGCGGCGGTGTTCACTGAAGTACGCCCGCAGCGCCAGCCCGCCGCCGAACAGACCGTAGACGACAACCAGCCCAGCGACGTTGATCGCCAGCCCGATCGCCTTCACCAACGGCGTCAATGTGGGCGGATTCATCGACAGTCCCGCAGCCTCCAGGCCTGGCTTGATCAACTGTTCGATGTAGGACGATCCGACGCGATCGATGAAGAAGCTGAGCACCATGCCGACCAGCACGGCGATCACGACGGCCTTGCGCTCGCGCGCCACCGGCCATGCACGGTGCCGCACCGCGGTGGCCAACGCAGGTCCCAACGTGGCCATGAGACTGAAGACCACGAATTCGGTGAGGCCCACTTTGATCGCGACGCCGAGGTCCTGTACCGCCACACCGCTGCCGGCGCCGATGAAGGCGGCGACCACCGCGATCACGCTGCAGAACAGCAGGCTGCGCCCGAGCAGCCAACGCAGGCCGAACACCGGATACTGACGGTAGCGACTCCATACCGCATCGCCGCCCACCAGCACTTCGGCGGGCAGCTTCTGTCGCAGCGGATAGGTCCGCTCCATGCTTACTTCCTTTCGCCGCGCAGTTGCTGGCCGGCCTGCTTCAGCGTCAGCGCGACCACCTTGCCGGCCGCATCGCGTTCGAAGCGGATTTCAGCACCGACGGCGTCCATGACGAACACATCGCGTTCGACCGCCTGCACCGGCAGCGCCGGCTGGCCCGTGCCCTGGATGGTCAGCGTCTCGCCCTGCGCCTTCACCGTGAGCGCGAACGCAGGCACCAGCGGGTACTCGCCCTCGTATTCGCGCAGTGTGGCGACATCGATCTTCAACGCGGGCTTCGCCGCGGCGGCATCGATCCGCTTGGCCGGCAGCACGCCCCCCATCTGCATCCACGTGAACGACTGGCCGGCCGCCGTGCGCTGCGGCCGCAGCACCGCGTCGAACTCGCGCGGATAGAAATCGCCTGCGCTGTCGTAGCCCATCGCATACGTGCCCTGGCCGGCCACCTGGATTTCCAGCGCATCGCCCTTGCGGCGCAGGGCCATCTTCATGCCGCCGGCGAGTTCGTATTCCCCGGCGAGTGCGTCGAGCAGCGCGCCGTCCGGCGTGGCCTCGCGGCGCGGCGTGCCGAGGGGGAAGCTGGCATCAACCAGATGCAGACCCAGCGAGCCCAGGCTGCCGATCGAGTTCCACGTCGTGTCGGACAGGATCACCACGCCGCGCTGCTTGTCCTTGTCGAACGACACGAACGACGAGAAACCACCGGTGCCGCCTTCGTGCACGTGCACGGTGCGTCCGCCAACGGGCATCAGCATCCAGTTCATCGCCATCGGCGGTGCATCCGACACCTTCTGCTGCGAACGCTGCAGGGCGGCCGAGATCGAGGTGGATTCGGTCCCCAACTGGCCTTGCACGTAGCGCACCATGTCATCCAGCGTGGCGCGCACGCCGCCGACACCGGCGAGGTTGGTCTGGAAATGCCAGGCGGACGTGGCCCGTGCGTTCGGCGTATGGCCCACGGCGGCGCGCACACCGGCGGGCGCCACATCGACATAGGCATGCCGCATGCCGAGCGGCGCGAACAGGCGCTGCTTCAGCAGCGTCTCCATATCCGTGCCCGCACGACGCGCGACGGCGTACGAGAGCACCATCGAGGCGAAGTTCGAATACTCGAACTTCGTGCCGGGCGCTGCGGTGAGGGTGACGTCGCCCAACGAGGCGAGCAGTGCGGCTTCGTCCAGCTTCGCATAGGGATCCGTCATGTCGGGCGCCCCCATGCGCGAGGGCAGCGCCGGCAGTCCGGAGGTGTGGGTCACGACGTGGCGCAGCAGGATCGGCTGGCCCTGGAACTGCGGCAGCTTCGTGCCTTCGGGCAACCAGGCGGAGAGCGGATCGTCCAGCGAACCTTTCCCCTGCCCGATCAGGTCGGCGAGCAAGGCCGCGGTCATGGTCTTGCTGACCGAGCCGATCTCGAAGGCGGCATCGGGACCGATGCGCGACGCATCCTTCGCATCCGCGCACTGGTAGGTGCGGGCGACGGTGCCGGCTTCGATGACCGCGACGGCCATGCAGGCCCCGGTGCGATCGCCCTGCAGGCGCTGCTGGACCTTGCCGGCCAGCGCCTGGTCGGTCATGGCATGGGCGGGCGTGACGGCGGCGAAGCCGGCGGCGGCAAGGGCGAGAGCGATCGAATGAGCATAGGCCACGGCGGTTCTCCTGACGGGATGGTGGCCATGCTGGCGGACGCCGTCGCCACGCGTGCGGATCTGCGATGGACGACCCGGTGGCCGCGACGAACGCCGCGATCCCGCGGATGGCCGGCGCGCCAAGCCCTAGTCGCCCAGCAGCTGGCGCACGGTGGTGCCGTAGCGACGCGCGATGGCATCGCCGTCCACGTGGCGGCCTTCGGTGACCACCTCGCGGCCACCGACCCGGACCGCGCGGACCAATGGCCGGTTGCCCGCGAACAGCCAGCGGTCGACCACGTCGTCGGCCGTCGCGCCTGCCAGCGCGGTGGCATCGGCATCCAGCCAGACGGCGTCCTGCGGATCCGGCGCAAGGCCCGTGGCATCCGCCTCGCTGTCCAGTACTCCCGCCAGCAGGGTACGGCCGACACTCGGCGAACCCGGCAGCACCGCGATGTTGCGATGGCGCGTGATGAGTCGCTGGCCGTACTCCAGCCAGCGCAGCTCTTCCACCGGCGATACCGAGACGTGCGAATCCGAACCGATGCCCCAGCGGCCGCCGGCCTGCAGGAACTCGCGCAGCGGGAACAGGCCATCGCCGAGGTTCGCTTCCGTCGTGGGACAGATCGCGACGGTGGCGCCGCTGTCGGCGATGCCACGTGTTTCTTCCGGCGTCAGGTGCGTGGCGTGCACCAGCGTCCAGCGCCGATCGACCGGGAATTCGCGCAACAACCATTCCACCGGGCGCGCGTCGCGCAGCGCCAGGCAGTCCTGTACCTCACCCACCTGTTCGGCAATGTGGATGTGCACCGGCGCATCGGCAGACAGTGCCGACAGCACCTCGCGCATGGCGGCTTCCGGTACGGCACGCAGGCTGTGGAACGCACAGCCGACGCGCAGCCGCGCGTCCTGCAGCGGACGCAGGGCTTCGAGCAGGCGTAGGAAACCATCCACGTCATGCCCGAACCTCCGCTGGCGCGCCGACAGTTCGCGACCGTCGAAGCCGCCCGTCATGTACAGCACCGGCAACAGGGTCATGCCGATGCCGGTGTCGCGCGCGGCGGCAATCAGGGCGTTCGACATCGCCGCGGGGTCGTCGTAGGGCGCGCCGTCGGGCTGGTGATGCACGTAATGGAATTCGCACACGCGGGTGTAGCCGGCTTCCAGCATCTCGGTGTACAGCTGCGTCGCCACCGCGTAGGTGCTCTCCGGCGTCATCCGCGCGGCGAAGCGGTACATGATTTCCCGCCAGGTCCAGAAACTGTCTTCCGGATTCGTCTGGTGCTCGGCCATCCCCGCCATTGCCCGCTGGAAGGCGTGCGAATGCAGGTTGGCGATGCCGGGAACGCGCCATCCTTCGTCGGTCAGGATGGGCAGGCCTGCGTGGGAATGGGGATTCGACATGGCGGTGCTTACGGCCGGCGACAGGGGTGCGTTAGGCTACCGCGTCGCCCACGCCAAGACACGCCCGCCGCCATGCTTGCCATCGTCCTCTCACTGGTTGCCGTCGCCCTCGCGCTGATGGCCGTCTTCATCGCCGTGCAGGCGCAGAAGAAGAAAGGCGGCGCCGGAGATCGCGTGAACGATGGCGGCTCCACCACGCACGGCGACATGGGCTGTGCATCCGACAGCGGAGGCGGTGGCTGCGATGGTGGCGGTGGAGGTGACTGACGACATGGAGACGCGCTGGGATGGCCTGCTGGTCAACGCCCGCCTGGTCACGCTGGCCGGCGATGACGGCTATGGCATGGTGGAGAACGGTGCGCTGGGCTGGCGCGATGGCGCATTCGTGTTCGCAGGTCGTCTCGCGGATCTACCGGCGCCGCCAGCGTCCGTCGCCGACCATGTCGTGGACGCGCAGGGCGACTGGGTGACGCCTGGCCTGGTGGATTGCCACACGCATGTGGTGTTCGCCGGCGACCGGGCTGGCGAGTTCGAACAGCGCCTGCAAGGCGCCAGCTACGAAGACATCGCGCGCGCCGGCGGCGGCATCGTGTCCACGGTACGGGCCACGCGCGCCGCCAGCGAGGACGCCCTGCTCGACGCCTCGCTGCCACGCGCGCGCGCCTTGCGCGACGACGGCGTGACGACATTGGAGATCAAGTCCGGTTACGGCCTCGACTTCGACAACGAACGCAAGATGCTGCGCGTGGCGCGCCGCATCGGCGACATCCTCGGTATCACCGTGCGCACCACCTTCCTTGGTGCGCATGCCCTGCCGCCCGAGTTCGCCGGGCGCGAGGACCACTACATCGACGCCGTGTGCACGTGGCTGCCGACGCTGCACGAGGAAGGTCTGGTGGACGCGGTGGATGCCTTCTGCGAGCGTATCGGCTTCACGGCGGCGCAGACGCAGCGCGTGTTCGAAGCGGCGCGCGCATTGGGCATCCCGGTGAAGCTGCATGCCGACCAGCTCAGCGATGGTGGCGGCGCGGCGTTGGTCGCGGCATTCGATGGCCTGTCGGCCGACCACGTGGAATACACGTCCGAGGCCGGCGTTGCGGCGATGGCGCGCGCAGGCAGCGTGGCGGTCCTGCTGCCGGGTGCCTTCCACGTGCTGCGCGAAACGAAACTGCCGCCGCTGGAGGCGTTCCGCGTTCATGGCGTGCCGATGGCGGTGGCGACGGACTGCAACCCGGGCACGTCGCCCCTGCAGTCGCTGCGCCTGGCCATGTCGCTGGCCTGTACGCATTTCCGCCTGACCCCGGAGGAAGCGCTGCGCGGCGCCACCGTGCATGCTGCGCAGGCGCTGGGCCTCGAGGATCGCGGCCGTCTGGTAGTGGGACAGCGCGCGGACTTCGTGCGCTGGCGCATCGGCCAGCCAGCGCAACTGGCGTATTGGCTGGGCGGCGATCTGGTCTCGGCCGTGCATGTGGGCGGTCGGGTCGTGAGCCCCCCCTGAAAAACAAAAACCCCGGCGAGAGCCGGGGTCTTGCGTTCGCGACCGGCGTACCGGCGCGGCGGGCTTACTTGGCGACAGCCTTCTTGGCCACGGCCTTCTTCGCCGGCGCCTTCACGACCGACTTCTTGGCGGTAGCGGTGGCGGCGATGCCCGCCTTGGCGACGGTACGCTTGCGCGCGTTGCCGTAGCTGGACGAATAGCGCTTGCCCTTGGCCGTCTTGCGATCACCCTTGCCCATCTGTGTTCTCCTGATTCAATGAAAAGTCCGCCCGGACGAGGGCGGCTGCGCGGGCATCCACCAGACCGGGGCGCCGCGCGCGAGGCCGCAAAGCCTACCACAGCGGGGCCTCCACGGCCGCTGCCGCCGTGTCGCCGGACTCAGTGGGCGCAGCTGGCGTCGTGCACGTGCCAATGGTTCAGGCGCAGGTTCAGCAGGTGCGCCAGCCCCACCAGCAGCCCCCCCACCGTCATCACGACGGCATGGGGCACTGCGGCTTCGTGCAAGGGCGCATACAGCACGCCGGCCCACAGGGCCATTAGACCGAACAGCAACATGCCCAACGCGCGGAAGGCGCGGTGCCGGCGGTAGCCCCATATCAGGCTGAAAAGCCCCAGCACCGTGACGAACACGACGAAGCCGCGTTCGAAGCCATCGCCCAGCCAGATCGACAGTCCGAGCGACGGGATCACCGCCAGCAGCAGCGGCGTGATGGCGCAATGCAGCGCGCAGACCAGCGAGCCGGCGGCGGCGAAGCGGTCGAGCAGCGATCGGAACGAGGACTTCATGGAGACGAGTATGACTTCCGGGAGGGTTATATTGTCACTGTTGGTATAATATAACATCATTCGCAACCCCACCTGAGTGATGCCCATTCCATGCCATCCCCACGCCGTCTCGCCCGCCCCGCTCCTCGCCTGCTGGTGACCGCCCTCGCCCTCGCGCTGGTCTCCCCCCTCGCTTTCGCCAACGACGCCGGCGCCCCCCAGGCCAAGGACCTGGACGCGGTCGTCGTCACGGCCTCGCCGCTGAAGGGCAATGCCGAATCCGTCGCCACGCCCGTGGATGTCCTCTACGGCGAAGACCTGGACAAGGCCAAGGCCGGCACGCTGGGCGAGACGGTCGCCAAGCTGCCGGGCGTGCAGGCCACCTACTTCGGCACGGGCGTTGGCCGGCCGATCATCCGCGGCCAGGAGGGACCGCGCGTGCAGGTGCTGTCCGGCGGCCTCGGCTCGATGGATGCCTCCACGGTGAGCGCCGACCATGCGGTCAGCATCGAACCCTTCCTCGCCGACCAGATTGAAGTGCTGAAGGGCCCGGCGACCCTGCTGTTCGGCAGCGGCGCCATCGGCGGCGCCGTCAATGTCGTGGACGGCCGCCTGGCCGAATCGATCCCCGACCAGCCGCTCAGCGGCCGCGCCGAAGTCCGCGGCAACACGGTCAACGACGAACGCACCGGCATGTTCCGCGTCGACGGTGTGAGCGGAAACTGGGTGCTGCACGTCGATGGCCTGGTGCGCGACACCGACGACTACGACATTCCCGGCGTCGCGATCCTGCACGAGCATGAGGAAGGCGAGGAACACGAAGAGGAACCCCAGCCTGACGGCACGCTGCCGAACAGTTCGCTCAGCACCAAGGCAGGCGCGGTCGGCGCTAGCTATCTCGGCGACCGTGGCTATTTCGGCCTTGCCGCCAGCACCTACCGCAGCAACTACGGGATTCCCGCCGGTGCCCACGTGCATGGCGAGGAAGACCACGACCACGACCATGACGGAGAAGCAGACCACGATGACGAGGCGCACGAAGAAGGCCCCGTGCGCATCGACATGGTGCAGAACCGGTGGGACGTGAAGGCTGGCGTCTACGACCCGGTGTCGTTCCTGGAAAGCCTCAACCTGCGTGCCGCGTGGAACGACTACGAACATGTCGAGCTGGAAGGCGACGAGATCGGCACGCGCTTCACCAACGAGGGGTATGACGCCCGGCTGGAAGCGGTGCAGAAACCGTGGAACGGCTGGCGCGGCGCCTTCGGCCTGCAGGTCGGCAGCACCGACTTCAGCGCGGTGGGGGCGGAGGCCTTCGTGCCGTCCACGGTCACGGACACCCTGGGATTGTTCGTCCTGCAGCAGAAGGACTTCGGCCCATGGAAGCTGGAGCTGGGCGGCCGCTACGACCAGGTCAAGCTGAAGCCCGACGACCGCGCATCGATCGATTTCGGCGCCACCAATCTGTCGGCCGCGGCGATCTGGCGCCTGAGCGACGGCTTCGACCTGCGCTTCGGCCTGGACCGGTCGGAGCGCGCGCCGACCAACGAAGAACTGTTCGCTGGCGGCACGCACGTGGCTACGCAGTCGATCGAGATCGGCGATGCCTCGCTGGATACGGAGAAAGGCGTGCGTGCGGAAATCGGCGCGCATTGGCACACCGATCGCGTGGACCTGAAGCTCGCGCTGTACCAGACCCGGTTCAAGGACTTCGTCTACCTCACCGACACGGGCGTGGAAGAGGAAGGTTATCCGGTCCGACTGTGGACGCAGGACGATGCGACGTTCACGGGTGCCGAGGCGGAAGCGAAGATCCAACTGGCCGACACCGCCGCAGGTGCCTGGGACCTGCGCCTGTATGGCGACTACGTGCGCGCGAAGCTGGACGGCAACGGGCTGCGCACGGTCGCCTTCGAGGTCCCGCACGGCGACCACACGCACGGCTACGAAGTCGACATCGCGCAGGGCGGCTATCTGCCGCGCATCTCGCCGATGCGCGTCGGCGCCGACCTGGGCTGGTCGCGTGGCGGCTGGCGGGCCTCGCTGGGCGCGGTGCGCTACAGCAAGCAGGACGATGTGGCGCAGAACGAGGCGCCGAGCGACGGATACACGCTGGTCGATGCCCACGTCGCATACCGGTGGGATCGCGTGGCATCGAGCTGGGAAGTGTTCCTGGACGGCAGCAACCTGACCGACGAAGAAGCCCGCCCGCATACCTCGCTGCTGCGCGACTACGCGCCGTTGCCGGGCCGCGGCGTGGCGTTCGGCATCCGCGCGTACTTCTGATCGACACCTGACGGTCCTCCCCGGGGCGGCTGGCCTCCAAGGCAGCCGCCCTTCTTGACATCGATTATGTGCATATACACATAATTGGCTTCCTCTCGTGCGAGTCCGTGCATGCCCACCCCTACGCCCAGCGTCTGCACTTGCTTCCGGTTGAGGCGGGCCAGCCGGCGCGTGACCCAGGTGTACGACCACGAACTGGCGGCCGTCGGCCTGAGCCTCAACCAGTATTCGATCCTCCGCCGCACGGAACGCGAGCCTCGCGCGCTCGGCGGACTCGCGGACGAACTCGGCATGGATCGCACCACGCTGACCCGCAACCTCTCGCCGCTGATGGACGCCGGTTTGCTGGAAACCGTGCGTGGCGAGGATGCACGTCAGCGCCTGGTCGCGCTGACGACCGAAGGACGGGCGCGGCTCACCCGCGCGAAACCCCGTTGGCAGCGCGCGCAAGCGGTCATCGACGGCTTGATGGGCGACACTGCTGTCAAACGCCTGCACGACGGCCTCGAACGTCTCGACGATCTTCTGCGGAAGCACTTGGGAGACGCTGCATGAGCGCCACCCTCGCAACACCCGCACCGCGCATGCACTGGGGCCTGCTGCTGGCCGCATCCGCCACCCTGATGATCACGATGGGAGCGCGGCAGACGACCGGACTGTTCGTCGCCCCGATCCACCAGGAAACGGGCATCGGCATCGCCGCGATCAGTTTCGCCCTCGCCATCGGCCAGTTCACCTGGGGCGCGGTGCAGCCCGTGTTCGGCGCGGTGGCGGACAAGCGCGGTTCGACCGGCGTGCTGGTGCTCGGCGCCGTCCTTCTCTCTCTGGGACTCGCGCTCACGCCCCACCTGACCTCGCCGTGGGGATTGATGTTCACGTTGGGCGTACTGACAGCGGCCGGCGCCGGCGCCGGCAGCTTCTCGATCCTGATCGGCGCGACCGCGCAACAACTGGCGCCCGAGAAGCGCTCGTTCGCCGCCGGCTTCATCAACGCGGGCGGATCGCTGGGCCAGTTCGTGTTCGCGCCGCTGGTGCAGGCCGTCATCGCGTTCGCAGGCTGGGCCAGTGCGATGTACACGCTGGCGGTCGCATCGCTGCTCGCGATCCCGCTGGCCTTCCCGCTGCGCAAGAAAGCCGTGGCGACGACGGGCGCGACCACGGCCACCGCGATCGGCGACATCAGCCTGAAGCAGCAGATCGCGATCGCCCTGCGCGACCGTAGTTACTGGATGCTGCACCTCGGCTTCTTCACCTGCGGCGTGCACATCGCCTTCCTGGTGACGCACCTTCCGGGCGAAGTGGCGCTATGCGGCCTGCCCGCCAGCGTGTCCGCCGTAGCGCTGATGCTGATCGGCCTGTTCAACGTGGCGGGCAGCCTGATCGCCGGCGCACTCGGCCAGCGCGTGCGGATGAAGTGGATCCTCGCGGTGATGTACGCCAGTCGCGCGGTGATGATCGCGCTCTATCTGGTCTCGCCGCCCACGCCGTTGACGTTCTACATCTTCGCCGCCGCGCTTGGCTTCACCTGGCTAGCCACGGTACCGCCAACCGCCGGACTGGTCGGCAAGCTGTTCGGCCCGCGCTACCTGGGCACGCTGTTCGGACTGACCCTGCTGTCGCACCAGGTCGGCGGTTTCTTCGGCGCATGGCTGGGTGGTCTGGCGCTGGAGCGCTTCGGCGACTACACCTGGATGTGGTACGCGGACATGGTGCTGGCGCTGATCGCAGCGGTAGCGAACCTGCCGATCCGGGAAACGTCGCCTAAAGCAGTGCCGGAAGCGGCGTAGGAGCGTTGCCTTGTGGGAGCGACGTGAGTCGCGACGACATGCCAGAGGGGGTTCGTCGCGACTTACGTCGCTCCCACAGCAAGCTGAGGCCTAAGCCTCGGCGCACCGCGCGCACAGCCCATGCACTTCCAGCGTTTGCGCCTGCGGCTGGAAGCCAAGCGCCTTGGCTCGCGCATCGAGTGCCGCTACCACGTCGCGGTCCTCCAGCTCCACCGCGCTGTGGCAGCGGTCGCAGATGAGGAACGGCACCGAGTGCTGCGCACTGTTCGGGTGATGGCAGGCGACGAACGCATTCATCGATTCGAGCTTGTGCACGAAACCGTTCGCCATCAGGAAATCCAGCGCGCGGTAGACGGTGGGCGGCGCATCGGCACCGACCCCCTTGGTCGCGCGCACCCATTCGAGCAGTTCGTAAGCCTTCACCGGCTTGCCGGCTTCGGCGATCAGTTGCAGTACTCGGGCGCGGATCGGGGTCAGCCGCAGGCCACGCTCCTGGCACGCGTGCTCCACCGCCGCCACGAAGGCTTGCGCATCGTGGACGTGGTGGTGCGGGTCGGTGCAGGCGTGGACGTGCGGCATGGGCGATCCGGAGTCAGGCGGACGTACCACTCTTGATGAGTGCGGCGTCGATGCGTTTCAAGGCTTCGTCGCGACCGGCCAGGTATACGGTCTGCGAAATATCGGGGCTGACCTGGGTGCCGGTGATCGCCACGCGCAGCGGCTGGGCCACCTTCCCCATGCCGAGTTCGAGCGCGGCCGCAGCCTCGTGCAGGGCCGTGGACACGCTCTCGGCGTTCCAGTCCGCCAGCGCCTCGAGCCGCTCGCGGGCCTTGGCCAGCGGTGCCTTCGCCGCGGCCCCGAGATGCTTGGCCACGGCAGCCTCGTCGTACACGTCCAACGGCTGGTACCAGACCACCGCCTTCTCGGCCATGTCCTTCAGCGTCTGCACGCGATCACGCAAGGCGATGACGACATCGGCGGGCGCAGGCCCGGCCGACGGATCGATACCGAGCTTTTCGAGTTGGTAGACCAGATGCGGCGCGACGTCCGAAGGCGCGTCGTTCTTCAGGTAGTGTTGGTTCACCCAGCCCAGCTTGGCCATGTCGAGGCGCGCGGCCTTGGAGTTCACGTCCTTCACGTCGAACAGCTCGATCAGCTCCTGCCGCGAGAACAGTTCCTGGTCGCCATGCGACCAGCCCAGCCGCGCCAGGTAGTTGATCAGCGCGTGCGGCAGGTAGCCTGCGTCCTTGTACTGCATCACGTCGGCCGCGCCGGTGCGCTTGGACAGCTTGGCGCCCTGCTCGTCCAGGATCATCGGCATGTGCGCGAACTTCGGCACCGGCGCGCCCAGCGCTTCGTAGATGTTGATCTGGCGCGGCGTGTTGTTGATGTGGTCGTCGCCGCGGATAACTTCGGTGATGCCCATGTCCCAGTCGTCCACGACCACGGCGAAGTTGTACGTGGGGTAGCCGTCGGGGCGGAAGATCACCATGTCGTCGAGCTCGCTGTTGGCGATCTCGATGCGGCCCTTGATCAGGTCATCGAAGGCGACCACGCCGTCGAGCGGATTCTTGAAGCGGATGACGCGGTTCGGATCGTCGCGGTGCGGCAGGCCCTGCTCGCGCGCAGCGCCGTTGTAGCGCGGCTTCTCCTGCTTCGCCATCGCGGCCTCGCGCATGGCGTCGAGTTCTTCGCGCGTCTCGTAGGCGTAGTAGGCCTTGCCGGCGGCGACCAGCTGCTCGGCGACTTCGCGGTAACGGTCGATGCGGTGGGTCTGGTAGATCGGGCCTTCGTCGTAGCCCAGGCCCAGCCAGTCCATCGCATCCAGGATCGCGTCGATCGCGGCCTGAGTGCTGCGCTCGCGGTCGGTGTCCTCGATGCGCAGGATGAAATCGCCGCCGCGATGACGCGCTTCCAGCCAGCAGTACAGCGCCGTGCGGGCGCCACCGATGTGGAGGTAGCCGGTGGGACTGGGGGCGAAGCGGGTACGGCAGGCCATGGGGAACTCGATGGACGGAATACGGCGATTTTAACCCGCGCGCACCGCGTTTCCCCCTGCTCGTTCAGGGGGAGGGCTTAGAATCCCGGCATGACCACACTCTTCATCTCCGATCTGCACCTGGACGCCGAACGCCCCGCCGTGACCGAGCTGTTCGGGACCTTCATGCAGGTCGAGGCCCGCCGCGCCGATGCGCTGTACATCCTGGGCGACCTGTTCGAGGCCTGGGTCGGCGATGACGACCCCTCGGAGACCGGCGCCTACGTGGCCGCCCGGACCCGCGAGGTGGCCGACGCCGGGGTGCCGGTGTACTTCATCCGGGGCAACCGCGATTTCCTCGTCGGCGATGCTTTCGCACGCCGAGCCGGCATGCGCATCCTGCCCGACCCCGCCGTCGTCATGCTGTACGGCAAGCCGGCGATCCTGATGCACGGCGATCTGCTGTGCACCGGTGACGTCGCGTATCAAGCGTTCCGCGCGCAGACACGCAATCCGGCCTGGCAGGCGCAGTTCCTGGCGCAGCCGCTGGCCGAACGGCTGGCCTTCGCGGCGCAGGCACGCGCTGCCAGCGCCGCGCACCAGGGCGGCATGAAGCAGAACGACAAGGCGCAGTTCGAAACCCTGACCGACGTGACGCTGGCGACGGTAGACGCCACGCTGGCCCAGTTCGGCATCGACACGCTGATCCACGGCCATACGCACCGCCCGGCGATCCACGACCTCGCGGTCGGTGATCGCACCTGCCGCCGCATCGTGCTGGGCGACTGGTACGAACAGGGATCCGTACTGCGCGTCGAGCCTGACGGGACGGCGCTGGATTCGCTCTAAGCGATGCGTGCCATGAGATGCAGTCCATGAGAGCGACGCAAGTCGCGATGAACTACCGCGGTGCCGTCATCGCGACTTACGTCGCTCCCACCGCTGTTCCACCCTCGACGTCACGGCGCTTCCAGCGCCGCCAGTTCATCCTCGTCGAAACCTGCCAGCAGCCGCGCTTCGATATTGAACGGACCGTGCAGGTAGCCGCCCGCGTACTCCCTCAGCAGTTCGCGGAAGCGCGCGCGCGGCTCGACGCCGCGCTGTTCGCAATACCAGCGGAACCAGCGTGACCCCGCGGCGACGTGCGCGACTTCCTCGCGCAGGATGACGTCGAGGATCGCGACGGTCTGTTCGTCTCCGAGGTCGCGCAGCTTCACGATCATGCCGGGCGTGACGTCCAGCCCGCGCGCTTCCAGTACGCGCGGTACCAGCGCCATCCGCGCAAGACCGTCATGTGCGGTCTTCTCGGTCATTTCCCAAAGACCATTGTGCGCGTCGAAGTCGCCGTAGTCGTAACCCAGTTCACGCAACCGGTCGCGCAGCAGCACGAAGTGGCGCGACTCGTCATGGGCCACGCCGACCCAGTCCGCATAGAACGCGGCCGGCAGTCCCCGGAAGCGGTACACCGCATCCCAGGCCAGATCGATCGCGTTGAGTTCGATGTGCGCGATGGCATGGATGAAGGCTGCCCTGCCCGGCACGCTGCCCAGTCCGCGGCGAGGCAGGTCGCGCGGGTGCACCAGCACGGGCCTGGGCGGACGTCCTGGCATGCGGATCGGCGCAGGCGGCGGCGCATCGGGGCAGGCTGCGAGTTCGCCGCGCGCGAACGCGGTGGCGTAGTCCTGCGTCAACGCGACCTTCGCGTCGATGTCCGACGCGTCCAGGCAGATGCGCGCGGCCTCGAACAGCGTGGCCATGTCCGCCGGCCGCGTCAGCCGACGCGGCGCTTGCGCTTGGCTTCGTCGGAGCGCGCCTGTTCGATGCGCGCGAAGTATCCCGGCTCGATACCGGTGACGTACTTGCCGTCGAAGCACGAAGAATCGAACTCCGTGAGGTTCGGATTGCCCTCGCGCACGGCGGCTTCCAGGTCTTCCAAGTCCTGGTAGATCAGCCAGTCGCAGCCCAGCTCGCGCTCGATGTCCTCGACACTGCGTTCGTGCGCCACCAGCTCGTCGGCGGCCGGCATGTCGATGCCGTAGATATTGGGATGGCGGACCGGCGGCGCTGCACTGGCCAGGTAGACCTTGCGCGCGCCGGCATCGCGCGCCATCTGCACGATCTGCTTGGACGTGGTGCCCCGCACGATCGAATCGTCGACCAGCAGCACGACGCGGTTGCGGAATTCCAGGTTGATCGGGTTGAGCTTGCGGCGCACCGACTTCACCCGTTCGCCCTGCCCCGGCATGATGAACGTGCGGCCGACGTAACGGTTCTTGATGAAGCCCTCGCGGTACTTCACGCCCAGCACGTTGGAGATCTCCAGCGCAGCGTCGCGCGAGGTATCCGGGATCGGGATGATCGTGTCGATATCGTGGTCGGGACGCAGGCGCAGGATCTTCTCGCCCAGCTTCACGCCCATGCGCATGCGGGCCTTGTGCACCGACACGTTGTCGATCATCGAATCCGGGCGCGCGAAGTACACGTACTCGAAGATGCAGGGTGCGTGCTGCGGGGCGTCCGCGACGATTTCACTGAACAGCTCGCCGCGCGCCGTGATCACGATCGCCTCGCCGGGCTGCACGTCGCGCATGCGCACGAAGCCGAGGATGTCGAGCGCGGCGGATTCGGAGGCGATGATGTATTCGGTGCCTTCGCCATGCTCGCGCTTGCCCAGCACCAGTGGCCGGATGCCGTGCGGATCGCGGAACGCCACCAGGCCCAGGCCCAGCACCACGCTGACGACGGCATAACCGCCCTTCACCCGGCGATGCACGCCGGCCACGGCGCGGATCGCGGCTTCCGGGGTGAGCGTGCGTTGCAGGTCCAGCTCGTGCGCGAACACGTTCAGCAGCACTTCGCTGTCCGAATCGGTATTGATGTTGCGGCGGTCCTGCGCGAACACATCCTGGCGCAAGGCGTCGGTGTTGATCAGGTTGCCGTTGTGCGCCAGCGCGATGCCGTAGGGCGAGTTCACGTAGAACGGCTGCGCTTCGTCCATGCCCTCGGAGCCGGCGGTGGGATAGCGGCAATGGGCGATGCCCACGCGCCCTTCCAGCACGCTCATCGCCTTGGCGTTGAACACGTCCCGTACCAGTCCGTTGTCCTTGTGCACGCGCAGCCGCGTGCCGTCGGCCGTGGCGATGCCGGCGGCGTCCTGTCCGCGGTGCTGGAGGACGGTCAGCCCGTCATAAAGCTGGCCGGCGACGTTCTGGTTGCCGACGATTCCGACGATGCCGCACATGGTGGATCTACTCCGGTTTCGACGCGGGTGAGGCCGACGAGGGGGCGTGCTCCTGTGGTGCGCCGGGCTCTTCCAGCGGCAGGGGCAGCAGCGTTTGCAGGCGCGCATTATCGCCCGCTGGGCGTCCGTTGCCAAAGTCCAGTTCCTGCACAGTCCATTCCGGCAACCATTGCGACAACCATTGCGCACCCGGCAGCAGCACGGGGACGACGGACGAGCGTTTCCATTCAGGTTCGCGGGGCAACTCGGTGAAGGCGGCCAGCAGCAGCACGATGCAGGCGACGAAGGCCCCACGCGCGAGTCCCAGCGCCAGACCCAGCACGCGATCCAGACCCGACAGGCCCACCGACTTGACGAGGTGGCGGATGGCCCAGCCAGTCAGTCCGACGAAGATCATCACGCCGATGAAGCTCATCACGTAGCCGCCCAGCAACTCGCTCGCCGACGGCTGGCCGTCGCCCGACAACGCATGGGCCACGTCGCCGCCGTAATGGAACGCCACCCAGCCGGCCAACAGCCAGGCGACCATCGACGCGAGCGCACTGATGAAACCGCGCATCAGGCCGAACAGGGTCGACACGCCGACGATGGCCAGCAGCGTCAGGTCCAGCGCGCTCATGCGGCGCGCCCGTGGCGCTCGATGCGGCGGCGCGACGGCATCAAGGGTGCGGACGGACCATGCCGTCGACACCGATCTTCGATGCCACCTGTCCCTTCAGTCGGTCCGCATCGGCGCGGTTGGCGACCGGTCCCACGCGCACGCGATTGAGCGTGCCCTTGTCGGTGCGCACCTGTTCGACGAACGCACTGAAGCCGGCACTGCGCGCACGGTCGCGCAACGCGTTGGCGTCGGACGCATTCGAGAAGGCCCCAAGTTGCACGGCGAACCCGGTCCCCGACGCGGCGGGCTTCGTCGCCTCGGCAGGCTTGGTCGCAGATGCCGTCGCTGTCGCCGGCGTGGTGGCGGCGGGCTTCGTCGGTGCCGGCACCGGGGCGGCAGCCGGTTTGACCTCGGTCGTCGCCGGCTTCGGCGCCGGTTTCGCGGGCTCGGGGGGCAGCGCCTGGGTGGTGACGGCGGGCGTGGCCGGGGTGGCCGTGGCGACGGACGCGACGGGGGCAGTCGACGGTGTGGCAGCCGGCGTGCCGGCGGGCACGTCGAGCGTCACGACCTGGGCGTTGACGTCGCCGCGGATCTTGATGGCGTCCAGGCGCGCGGCTTCGGCTTGCGGACGGTCGGCGTAGGGACCGACGCGAACGCGGAACGCGGGTTTGCCGTTGATGGTGGCCGGCTCGACGAAGCCCGGCAGGGTCGCCTGACGCACACGGGCCAAGACGGCGTCGGCATCGGCCTGGGTGGCGTAGGCGCCGAAACTGACGGCGAAGTTGCCGGCCGCCGTCGCCGCCGGCTGAAGGGCGCCCGCAGCCGGCGCCGGCTCCGCGGCGGGCGCAGCCACCTGGCCCTGCAGTCCCACGGCACCGGACGCAGGTGCGTTGCCCGGCGTCACCAGCGGCAGTTCACGCGTTTCGAATTCGCCATCGGCCGCGGGCGGCACGTCCAGCGGTACGTCGGACACGCCACTGTCGGGTGCAGGCCCCTTCACCAGCATGGGCAGGAAGATGACGGCCAGCGCCACCAGCACGACGGCGCCGATCAGGCGCTGTTTCAGGGCAGTATCCATCCAGGTCCACGGCAGCTGCGGCGGGAATGCCGCAGCGATTATACGGCGCGCATCGCGGCGCACCCCGTCATCGACCTGAATGCAGGACCTGCAACGCGTCGGCGACGGTGTGGAAGGAGCCGAACACCAGCACGCGATCTCCCGGCGCCGATGCGTCGAGCGCCGCACGCAACGCTTCCGCCACACCCGTATGCAACGACGCCACTTGCCTGATGCCGTCCTGCAGTCGGGCCGCAAGCTGTTCGGCCGCCTGCGACCGCGGCCCCAGCGTCAGTCCCGCAAGAAACCACTGCAGCGGCAAGTCGGCGAGCGCACCGGTCACGCCCTGCACATCCTTGTCGGCAAGCGCGGCAAAGACCACCCGCGTGCTGCCGCCGATCGGATTGGCCTGCAACCACGACGCCAGTTCGCGCGCCGCCTGCGGGTTGTGGCCGACGTCCAGCACCACATCCACGGCTGCATGCCTGACACGCTGCAGGCGGCCCGGCAGCATCGCGCTGGCCACGCCCTTCGAAAAGGCCTCGTCGGACAAGGCGTCTCCCGGCAAGGCGCGCAACGCGGCGATCGCGGTGGCGGCGTTCGCCCGCTGCGAAGGCGCGGACAGGACCGGCACGGGCAGGTCGAGTTCTGCGCCGACTTCGCGCCAGCGCCAGCGCTGGCTGTCGACGGGCTCGTGGAAGAAATCGCTGCCGAGACGCAGCGCATTCGCGCCGACGGCATAGGCATGGCGCAACACGCTGGAGGGCGAATCCACCTCGCCGAGGACCAACGGCTTCCATGCACGGGCGATGCCCGCTTTCTCCGCGCCGATGCTTTCGCGGTCGTGGCCCAACAGGTCGGTGTGATCGATGTCGACCGTCGTGATGACGGCGACATCGGGATCGACGATGTTCACCGCATCCAGGCGCCCGCCCAGGCCGATCTCGAGCACGGCCAGGTCGAGCGATGCGCGCTCGAACAACCACAGCGCCGACAGGGTGCCGAACTCGAAGTAGGTCAGCGTCGTGCCGCCGCGCGCGGCGTCCACCGCTTCGAAGGCGGCGGCGAGCGAAGCATCGTCGGCATCGACGCCATCGATGCGGACACGTTCGTTGTAGCGCAGCAGGTGCGGCGACGTGTACGCCCCGACCTTCCATCCGGCCGCGCGCGCGATGGCCTCGAGGAAGGCGACGGTCGAGCCCTTGCCGTTGGTGCCGCCAACGGTGATGACGCGCGGCGCGGGCTTGCCGAGCGACATCCGCGCGGCGACCTCGCGCACGCGCTCCAGACCCATTTCGATGGACCTGGGGTGCTGGTGTTCGATATGGGAAAGCCAGTCGTCGAGGGTGCGCATGCGCGCCATTATCCCCCAGGCACGGCGCCCTTCGATCCGGCGCCGCCCGCCTCCGGCGTCTTCAGGGGCACGGCGCGCTGGCGTCCGGAACGCTGCACATGGCCGAGGAACCGCTTGCAGGCCTCCGCATCCTTCGCTTCGCAGAGCACGCGGGTCACGGAGAAGCCATGCTTGCCATCCGTGGTCAGACGCGTGCGGACCAGTGTGGGCGCGTGCGGTATCTCACCGGTGTACACCTCCCAACGGGTCTCGCCGTTTTCGCCCGTCCACGTATAGAGGGCAATGTCGGCAGGCAAGTCGGGAAGGTCGATCGGCGTGGCCTGCGACTCCAGCAATGCCATGGTGGCGGCGACGCCGTCGGCTTCCAGCGGCAATGGATCCTGGATGAACCGTGGCAGGGTTCCATCGGCATCCGGCGTCACGACCGGCACGCGGAGGCGCGGCGCGAGATGCGCGACGGCGGCGCGCACGGGCTCGTCCTCGTCCCCCATCGTGAAGTCGACCGGCACGCGCACGCGGCCACGGACGGCCTTGCCGTGCTCGATCGACGGCGCGTACGTCCATTCGTTCGCCGCATCGATCGCGGCGGTATCCAGCGACCGGTTGCCGGAGGATCGCTCGACCAGGATGCTCTCCACCGCACCGGTCGCCGTGACCGTGATGACCAGCACGACGGTCCCGGAGATGCCCGCACGCGCGGCGTCGGCCGGGTACTTCGGCGGCACCTTCGTCACGACGTGCGCACCGATGTCGTCCACGGCACCGGCGCCGGCCGCCGACAGCAGGCCGGTCATGGCCAGGACCAGGATCCAGGCTTTCATCGCAGTCTCCCCGTTCGCTCCCGTCCGGAGCGTAGCGCAGTCTCAGAGCGCGCGGTGCTTCGCTTCGCCGAAGAAGGGCGTGTGGTGCGCGCAATCATTGAGGCGCACGACCTCCAGCTGGTCGACCGTCGGGCCCTCCAGCAGGTTGAGCGTGGTCGGCGCCTGGCGGAACGTCCAGAGTTTCGCGATCGGCAGGCCGAGGATGCGGCACAGCAGGACACGGTTCACCGCATCGTGCGCCACGATCAGCAGGGTGTCGTCGTCGCCCAGGCCGTCGACGGCGCGCGCCAGGCCGCGCCATGAACGATCCAGCACCTGGCGCAGCGACTCTCCGCCCGGCATCAGCACCGTGTCGGGTTCCTCGCGCCATGCGAGCAGGCGCGCCGGGTCCTTGTCCTGGATCTCGCTGGCGAGCAGACCTTCCCATTCACCGTGCGCTATCTCCTGGAGGTCCGCATCCGTCTGCAGCAGGTCGGCACGCGCCTCGCCCAACGCCAGCTTTGCCGTCCGCTGCGCACGCGAGAGCGGCGATGCCACCGCCCGATCGATGCGGACGTCCTTCAGGCGCAGGCCCAGTGCGGTCGCCTGCCCTTCGCCGACGGGGGAAAGCGGGATGTCGATCTGGCCCTGGTAGCGGCCTTCGGCGTTCCACGGCGTTTCGCCGTGGCGGGCAAGCAGGATGCGCATGCGTCGGTGTGTCCATTCGTGAGAAGCGGTCCCGTTTCCGGAAGCTGGAAACGAGGACGGGAGCGGATCATACCCGCTCCCGTCCCGTGCCTGCCGCTCAGTTGCAGGTGTTACTGGCCGACGCCCATTTCCTTCAGCAGTTGGGGAGCCGGATAGACCTCCTGCATGATCCAGCGCAGGTATCGACCGTCCACGGCGATCATGCGGGTCATCTTCGGATCGAACACCCAGTTGGAACTCACCGATTCCCAGTTGCCATCGAAGGCGAGCCCGATCAGCTTGCCGTGCGCATCCAGCACCGGCGAGCCGGAGTTGCCGCCGGTGATGTCCAGATCGGACAAGTAATTCACCGGCACCGAACCGAGGCGCTTGTCCTCCAGTCCGCCATAGCGCTTGGCGGCCACGGCATCGAGCAATGCCTTGGGCGAGTCGAACGGATCCTGTCCGGTTTCCTTGGCCACGACGCCTTCCAGCGTGGTGAACGGCGTGTACGCCACGCCGTCCTTGGGCGCGTAACCCATCACGTTGCCGAAGGTGATGCGCAGCGACAGGTTGGCGTCCGGGTAGACGAACTCGCCCTGGCTCTTCTTGTAGTCGGCCAGCGCCTGCAGATAGACCGGGCGCGCAGCCAGGTTCTCGCCGGTGCGGGTCTTGCGCTCCTGTTCGAGCTTGAGCAGCGTCGGCATCACCGCCACCGCGTACTGGATGGCCGGATCGTTGCTGGCCTCGAACGCCTTCCGATCGGCCGCGAACCACTTGAGCCGCTCGTCGGTGCTGCCCAGCCGGGTGCCCGCCAGGCGATCCAGCGCGCGCTTGACTGCGGCAGCATCGTTGCCGCCCAGCCACGCATCGATGGCCGCCACCCGCTGGTCCGCCGGCAGCTTGAGGTACTCGTTCAACCAGTACTCCTGCAGTTGGCGATCCATCGAGGCCACGTAGCGGCGCTCCAGCTGCTTCTGCGCACCTTCGATGGCGGGCAGGTCGCGTTCCTGGTAACCGGATTCGCGCTCGGCATTGGGCTTCTCGCGCTCGATCGACAGCCGGTACAGCTGCGTGGCAGAGCCGATCATCGCGGTGGTGTTGAACATCGCCAGCGTAAGGTCGCGCTCTCGCGTGGCCTTGTTCTGATCCAACAAGGCCAGCAGCTTTGCGTGCGCATCCAGTGCAGGCTGGCCTTTCACGCCCTGGCCCTCGAGCCATGCCAGCACGGCAGCCTCTTCGCGCTTTTTCTGGCCGGCCGCGTCGATGCGCTTGAAGCCCTCGAGTTGGCCGTCGTAATTCTTGCTCGTGTTGTTCCAGCCGGCCATGGTGGCCGCGTACTTCACCTGGATGTCGGCGTTCTTCTTGCCGGCCTCCTGCACCATCGAGATCTGGTTCTTGTAGTGGCGCGCGATGGTCGGGTACGTCCAGGCGGCCGTGTTGTCGAATTCGGCGGCCAGCGCATAACGGTTGGTCGACCCCGGATAACCGGCCACCATCACGAAATCGCCTTCACCCAGCGGCTTGTCGGCGAACTTCAGCCAATGCTTCGGCCGGTACGGCACGTTGTCCTTGGAGAACGCGGCCGGCTTGCCGTCCTTGCCCACGTAGGCGCGGTAGAAGGCGAAGTCGCCCGTGTGGCGCGGCCACATCCAGTTGTCGATGTCGCCGCCGTACTTGCCCACGCTGCCCGGAGGCGCGTACGCCAGGCGCACGTCCTTGATTTCCAGGTTCTTGAACAGGCGGTAGGTGTTGCCGCCGGAGAAGCTGTAGAGACGGCAGCGGAAACCGGCCTCGGCCTCGCAGTCGGCGATCAGCTTCTTCTCGAAGGTCTCCAGCGCCCTGGTGCGCGCCAGCGCGTCGGCGCCGGCGGAGGCGATGGCCGCCTTCGCGTCCTTCGTCACGTCGGTGATCTCGTCCAGCACGAACACGCGCGCATTCGGACCCGCGCTGACTTCATCGCCGGTAGTCGGCGCGTTGAAGCCGTTCTTGATCAGGTTGTTTTCGGCGGTGGAGTTCAGCTGGATCGCGCCGTAGGCACAATGGTGGTTGGTGACCACCAGTCCGTTCGGCGAGACGAAGCTGGCGGTGCAGCCGCCCAGCGCGACGACCGCGCCCATCGGATCGCCGGTGAGGTCGGAGAGCTGCTGCGGCGACAGCTTCAGCCCCGCCTTCTTCAGCGGGCCAGCGATTTCAGGCAGTTGCTGAGGCACCCACATGCCCTCGCCCGCCTGGGCGATCTGGGCGGCGAGCAGGGAGAGCGGAACCGCGAGGGCGGCGGCGAGCAGGTTCGGACGCATGGAAATCCCGGAACGGACAGAAGGTTGCGATTGTAATGAACCTGCCGCCCCGGCCGACCATGACTTTTGTCCTACGCCGGCCCAGCCTCCACGCCACGCATACGAGCCAGGGACCCCACCACGGGTCCACCATGGACCGGGGCGTATAATCCGCGCCCTCATTTCCCTGGATCGATGCCCGATGGCACAGACGATGAAGGCGCTGGTGAAGCGCGAGGCCGGCAAAGGCATCTGGATGGAGGAACTGCCCGTCCCGCAGCCCGGCCCCAACGAGGTGCTGATCAAGCTGGAGAAGACCGCCATCTGCGGCACCGACCTGCACATCTACCTGTGGGACGAGTGGAGCCAGCGCACCATCAAGCCCGGCCTGACCATCGGCCACGAATTCGTGGGCCGCATCGCGCAGCTGGGTTCGGCGGTGACGGGCTACGAGGTCGGCCAGCGCGTATCGGCCGAGGGCCACATCGTCTGCGGCCATTGCCGCAACTGCCGCGGCGGTCGCCAGCACCTGTGCCCCAACACCGTCGGCATCGGCGTGAACCGCAATGGCGCCTTCGCCGAGTACATGGTGATGCCCGCCAGCAACCTGTGGCCGATCCCGGACCAGATCCCCAGCGAGCTGGCCGCGTTCTTCGACCCGTACGGCAACGCTGCGCACTGCGCGCTGGAGTTCGACGTGGTCGGCGAAGACGTGCTGATCACCGGCGCGGGCCCGATCGGCATCATCGCCGCCGGCATCTGCAAGCACATCGGCGCGCGCAACGTGGTGGTCACCGACGTCAACGACTTCCGCCTGAAACTGGCGGCCGACATGGGCGCCACCCGCGTGGTCAACGTCGCCAACACGTCGCTGAAGGACGTGATGGCCGACCTGCACATGGAAGGCTTCGATGTGGGCTTGGAGATGAGCGGCAACCCGCGCGCCTTCAACGACATGCTCGACTGCATGTACCACGGCGGCAAGATCGCGCTGCTCGGCATCCTGCCCAAGGGTGCCGGCGTGGACTGGGACCGCATCATCTTCAAGGGCCTCACGGTGCAGGGCATCTACGGCCGCAAGATGTACGAGACCTGGTACAAGATGACGCAGCTCGTGCTGAGCGGCTTTCCGCTGGGCAAGGTGCTGACGCACCAGTTGCCGATCGACGACTTCCAGAAGGGCTTCGACCTGATGGAACAGGGCAAGGCCGGCAAGGTGGTGTTGAGCTGGAACTGAGGTCGCGTCAGGCACAGGATGAATGAAAAGGGCGCCGCGAGGCGCCCTTTTCCTTACACGCAGCTGCCAGCGTCAGGGCACGGCGATACCGACCGTCAGGACGAGGCCCGGCTTGTAGATGTCCGAAGCACTGCGAAGCTCGGAGGCATCCGAGCCGAAGGTGTCGTAATACCCCAGGGTCGCGGTCGCCGGGCCGAACGCCTTGGACACGGAGATGGAGCCGTCGTAGTAGTCGGCGCGCCCGTCGCTGCCGTAATCGATGGACGTGTAACCGGTGCTCGCGGCCACGGAAAACCCGCTGTCGCCGATGTCGTAGCTCGCCGACACGCCCGCATACACCTGGTCCGCGCCGGTGTTGCCGTAATCGTCCGCATAACCGAGGATGCCGCCGACGGTGACCGGACCGCTCCACGTGACTTTCGCGAGGTACTCGTTGTAGTCGATGTCGCCGTAATCGCTGGCGGCGCGCTCGTAGGTATAACGGTTCACGCCCAGGTCGATGTTCCAGGCGTCGTTGAGATCCTTGTTCCAGCCGACGAAGTAGTCCACTTCGATGTCAGGACCGCCGCGTCCGAAGTCCACGTTCGACGCCCACGCGCCCACGTAAAGGCCGAACGGAGCGGAATACGTGGCGCCGACCTGGAACGCCGGCTTGTTGTCCGTCTGCGAGACGCCTCGGAAGACGTAGTCGGACGTGCCGGTGAATGTGGCGCTGAAAGGCGACGAGGCTTCTTCCTCGGCATCCTGCGCGAACGCGGACAGCGGCAGGGCCAGCAGCAGGGCGGTGGCAAGGGCGGTGGCGAGCTTGACGGGCTTCATCCGGAGTCTCCTGATCGGTTGGCGGACGGTGGCGGCGGAGGCGGTGATCGGTATCACACCGTAATCACAGCTTCACGGTTTTTTAACTGCAACCTGATAGTGCGCCGCACCAATCGCCTGCGTCAAGTGCTGGACGAAGTCATCGGAAATTGGTTTCTTTTTCAATCAATTCATGCAGTTACACCGCATCAGGCTGGTGCCGTTGCACCACCGCGGGGAAACCATCCGAACCGTTTTGGTGCCAAATGGACGGACTGCCCGGGCCGCGTCGTCGGGCCTTCACGGTCGGCGGGCAATTCCACGTCGAGCTCCACGCCGCTGTCGACCAGACGCGTGCGCAGGCGCAGGCGCGGCCCGGTCCGCTGCGCGTCGACGATGGTCGCGGGCCAGGACGACGCGCCGGCGGCATCGACGAGATGGAGATCCTCCGGCCTCACGTAAACCTCCGCATCCCCCTCCTGCCCCACCTGGCCGTGCGACTGCAACGGCAAGCCGGCGACACGCAGTGTGCCGTCCTCCCAGCGCGCGGGCAGCCGGTTGACCGCACCGACGAACGAATACACGAACGGCGATGCCGGCACGTCATAGGCATCGGCTGGACTGCCCACCTGCTCGATGCGGCCCCGGTTGAGGATCGCGACGCGGTCTGCCAGCTCCAGCGCCTCCTCCTGGTCGTGGGTGACGAAGATGGTCGTCAGCCCGGTCCGGTCGTGCAGCTCGCGCAACCAGCGCCGCAGGTCGCGACGCACCTGCGCATCGAGCGCACCGAACGGTTCGTCGAGCAGCAGCACGCGTGGCTCGATGGCGAGCGCCCGCGCCAGGGCCACGCGTTGCCGCTGACCGCCTGAGAGCTGCGCCGGGTAGCGCGCGCCGAAGCCGTCGAGCTGGACGAGCGAAAGCAGTTCCGCGACCCGCGCACGAATGGTCGCATCGGGCACGCGATGGCGGCCTTTGCGCACGCGCAGGCCGAAGGCGATGTTCTCCTCCACCGTCAGGTGGCGGAACAGCGCGTAGTGCTGGAACACGAAGCCCGCCCGCCGCGCCTGCACGCTGAGACGCGTCGCCTCTTCGCCGTCGAACAGCACGCGCCCGCGATCGGCATGCTCGAGTCCGGCGATGACGCGCAGCAACGTGGTCTTGCCGGAGCCCGAGGGTCCGAGCAGCGCCAGCAGCTCGCCCTGGCGGATGTCCAGCGACACGTCATCCAGCGCAGCGAAGTCGCCGAACTGCTTGCCCAGGTGTTCGATCTTGATGCCCATGATGTCGCCTTCTCAATGACGGTGGTTGGCGGCCAGGGCTTCGCCGTGGCGCCATTCCAGCCAGGTCTTCAGCACCAGCGTCGCCAGCGCGGTGAGCGCCAGCAGCGAGGCCGCCGCAAACGCAGCGCTGTATGCGTACTCGTTGTAGAGGATTTCCACATGCAGCGGCAGCGTGTTGGTGCGGCCGCGGATGTGGCCGGACACAACCGAGACCGCGCCGAACTCACCCAGAGCGCGCGCACTGCACAACAGCACGCCGTACAGCAGCGCCCAGCGGATGTTGGGCAGCGTGACGCGCCAGAACGTCTGCCAGCCGCTGGCGCCGAGGCTGAGCGCAGCCAGCTCTTCGTCCGTACCCTGCTGCTCCATCAGCGGCATCAGTTCGCGCGCGATGAACGGGAACGTCACGAAGATCGTGGCCAGCACGATGCCCGGCAGCGCGAAGATGATCTTCGGCAGTTGCACGTGCAGCTCGCCGAGCAGCGGCAGCGAGAGGCGCCAGCCTTCATCGATCAACGCGTAGGCCCAGCCCTGCGCACCGAAGATCAACACGTAGATCAACCCGGCGACCACCGGCGATACCGCGAATGGAAGATCGATCAGCGTCACCAGCCACCGCTTGCCGCGGAACTCGTGCTTGCTGACCGCCCACGCGGCCGCGACGCCGAAGGCCAGGTTGAGAGGCACCACGATCGCCGTCACCAGCAGCGTCAGTCGTACCGCGGCCAGCGCATCGGTTTCGGTGATGGCGGCGGCAAAGGCCGTCCAGCCGCCGCGCAGCGCTTCCACGAACACCAATGCCAGCGGCAGCAGCAGGAACGAGAGCAGGAAAGCGAGCGCCCCCAGTACCAGCAGCACCTGCACCCAGGCGGGCTCGGTGGTAGCGGCATGGCGGCGGACGGGACGTGCAGGTGCATCCACGACAGACGACTCCGGCGGAACGGCGATGACGGCGGAGAGGGCGTCGCCCATGCTACCCGCCCGCCCGTTTGCCGGTCCGCTGCAGCCGCGCCTGCAGGGTATTGATCACCAGCAGCAGCGCGAACGACAGCAACAACATCGCGGCGGCGATCGCGGTGGCGCCCTCGTAGTCGAACTCTTCCAGCTTGATCGTGATCAGCAGCGGCGCGATCTCCGACACGCCCGGCAGGTTGCCGGCGATGAAGATCACCGAACCGTATTCGCCCACGCCGCGCGCGAACGCCAGCGCGAAGCCGGCCAGCACGGCCGGCCACAGCGTCGGCAGCACCACATGGCGCACCGCCTGCCAGCGGCTTGCGCCGAGCGTGGCCGCCGCTTCTTCCAGTTCGGTCTCGATCTCCGCCAGCACCGGCTGCACCACGCGCACCACGAACGGCAGGCTGATGAACACCAGAGCCACGGTGATGCCGAGCGGCGTGTATGCGACCTTGATGCCGGCCGCTTCCAGCCATTGCCCGAGCCAGCCGGTCGGCCCGTACAGCGCCGTCAATGCGATGCCGGCCACGGCGGTGGGCAAGGCGAACGGCAGATCGATCATCGCGTCGAACACCCGCTTGCCCGGGAAGCGGTAGCGCACGAACACCCACGCGACCAGCGTGCCCATCACGGCATTGAAGGCGGCCGCCACGAGCGCCGTGCCGAAACTGATCCGCAGCGCCGCCAGCACGCGCGGTTCCGTCCAGACCGCCCAGAGGCCGGCCAGGCCCAACCCGCTCGCCTTGGCGAAAACACCTGCCAGCGGAATAAGCACGATCAGCCCCAGCCACGCGAGCGTGTAGCCCAGGCTGAGGCCGAAACCGGGAATGACGCGCCGCGGGCGCGCCTTTCCGGACCACGGATGCACTGCCGCCACGTTACTTCGCCTGGATCTGGTCGAACACGCCGCCGTCGGCGAAATGGGTGGACTGGGCCTTCGCCCATGAGCCGAAGACGCCGTTGATCGTCACCAGCTCCAGTTTGGGGAAGCGTGCGATGTCTTCCGGCGCCGCGTACTGGGGGTAGCGCGGACGGTAGTAGTGCTTGGCGGCCAGGCGCTGGCCGGTCGGCGAATACAGGTACTTCAGGTAGGCCTGGGCCGCCTCGCGCGTGCCGTGCTTGTCCACGTTGCGGTCCACCAGCGCCACCGGCGGCTCGGCGAGGATCGACAGCGAGGGCACCACGATGTCGAACTTGTCCGGTCCCAGTTCCTCGATCGACAGGAACGCCTCGTTCTCCCACGCCAGCAGCACGTCACCGATGCCGCGCTGGACGAACGTCGTGGTGGAACCGCGCGCACCCGTGTCGAGCACCGGCACGTTGCGGAACAGCGCGCGCACGAAGTTGCGCGTCTTCGCCTCATCGCCCTTGAAGATCTTCAGCCCGTACGCCCACGCCGCCAGGTAGTTCCAGCGCGCGCCGCCGGAGGTCTTCGGATTCGGCGTGATCACCGAGATGCCGGGCTTCACCAGGTCGTGCCAGTCGCGGATCTTCTTCGGATTGCCCTTGCGCACCAGGAACACGATGGTCGACGTGTACGGCGCGCTGTTCTCCGGCAGCCGCGACTGCCAGTTGGCCGGGAACAGCTTGGCGCGCTGTGCGATGGAGTCGACGTCATAGGCCAGCGCCAGCGTCACCACGTCGGCTTCCAGGCCGTCGATGACAGAGCGCGCCTGCTTGCCGGAACCGCCGTGCGAGGTCTCGATACTGACCTTCTGCCCCTTGGTCTTCCGCCAGTCGGCGGCGAAGGCGGCGTTGAACTCGCGGTAGAACTCGCGAGTCGGGTCGTACGACACGTTGAGCAGGTTGATGTCCTTGGCGCCTGAGGCGGCGGCCAGCGTCAGGCCGAAGGCCAGCAGCGCAGTGCGGACATGGTGGCGGATGGAAGTCTTCATGGAGGGTCTCCGGGAATCAGAAGGCGACCTG
This sequence comes from Pseudoxanthomonas sp., assembly GCF_002863005.1. Lineage (GTDB taxonomy): Bacteria > Pseudomonadota > Gammaproteobacteria > Xanthomonadales > Xanthomonadaceae > Pseudoxanthomonas_A. The sequence continues at coordinate 60,071 of NZ_PKDG01000014.1, read as the reverse complement.
CAGTCGCGAGAACACGGCCTTTTCGTCTTCGCGGTCAGCGCCCGCGGCAGCTCCGCCCTCGAACTGGGTATCGAGGTAATTGACGACCAGTTTCAGGTTGCTGGTGAGGTACCAGTTCACGCCCAGCGTCCAGGCCTTGGCGCGACGTGCCGATACGGCAGGATCGGCGAATACGGGAAACGCCCCGTCGTCGACCTCCAGTTCCCCGTATCGTCCCACCAGTTCCCATGCACCCCAGCCACCGCCCGGACTGAAGGGCTTCGCAGGCTTCACCACGCCGCGGTAGCTGGCGTCCTCCCCCGTCAGTACCCAGCTTGCCGTCGCCTGCCAGGCCGTCGTCTCCAGATCCCCACGCGTGCCGGCGGAAGCGCCGCTGGTGACCAGCAGTTCCTGCTTGGATGCGATGTATTCGGCCAGTAGGCCGAAACGCCCGCGGTACAGATAGCCTTGCGGCGAGAAGCGACTGTGCTCGCCGTCCGCCGCCACCGCGCCGCGGTAATTGAAGAACTGCGTCTGCCCCTGGGTGCGATAGCGCGGCAGGAAGTTGTTGCCCGTGCCCTGCTTGTCGCCGATGCTGCCGGCGATGCCGAAGCCCAGGCCGGACCAGGAACTGCTGGTGTTCTTGAAGGGCTCGAAGAACACCCGACCGGCATATTCGAATTCGTTGTCCGGATTGGTGGTCGCGGCATCGCGGCCGTCGGGTGCACCGTTGTACACGCCCGCCACGTAGCTGACGCGTCCCTCCGCGAGTTCGCCCTGCGCCTGGATGCCAAGGTCGCGATTGGGCGCCAGTTCGGTGGGGAAACTGCGCTCGATCAGGGCGATGGCGCCGCCGGACTGCAACCGCTCCAGTCCAACGGGGCCCTTGACCTTGCCGGCGCGCAGCGTGAATGCCGGATCCAGCTTCACGTCGACGTACGCGTCGACGATCGTCGCGCTGTCGCCGGCGAACTCGGGCGTCAGCCGGAACGACACCAGCTTGCCGAGCGACCCTTCGATGGTCGGGCGGATGCGGCGGAACAGGAAGGTGTCGTTCTGCGGCACCGCGTCGTCGTCGAGGAAGAAGCGCGCGTCGCCCTGCACCAGGGCGCGCAGCTTGAACTCGTAGTCGCCATTGGCCGACTTCAGCGAGGCGCCCTTGTCGTTCACCGCGACCACGGGAGCGTCCTTGGCCTTGGCCGCCGTTTCTTCCTGCTGCAGTTCGAGGCGCCGCTCCAGGATGCGCAGGCGCTGATCCAGGTCGCCCAGCGTCGCCGGTCCGGATTCGCCTTCGGCCGCTGCCGCCGTCGGCGCATCGCCGACGCGGCGCTCCAGCGCTTCCAGGCGTTGCAGCAGTTCTTGCACTGTGGGCTGGTTCTGTGCGGCTACGGGGAGCGCGAGCGAACAGGCCAGAGCGCCCAGGATGGCGACGCCACTGTCTTTGCGCTTGCGTGGGCCCGAGTGTGTCCGCATGACCGCTGTTCCCCGTGTGAAGGCCCCGTCCGGGGCCGGAGAGGCGATGCTGCGTGCGCACATGCGGACAGGGAAATGACGAAACGGGGCTCGCTTATGCCGTACGCGCATGACGCAACAGGGCGTTTTGTGGCCGCGGGTAGAATGGCGCCTTCCCTTCTCAGCCCCGTGCCATGGCCAACTCACTCACTGCCCATTACGCCGCCACCCTCGATGACATCCGCGCCCAGGGTTTGTTCAAGTCGGAGCGGATCATCACCAGCCCGCAGTCCGCCGAAATCACCCTCGCCGACGGCAGCACGGTGCTGAACTTCTGCGCGAACAATTACCTGGGCCTGGCCGATCACCCGGACATCATTGCCGCGGCCAAGGACGCGCTGGACACGCACGGCTTCGGCATGGCCTCGGTGCGCTTCATCTGCGGCACGCAGGACCTGCACAAGCAGCTGGAGAAGACGATCGCCGACTTCTTCGGCACCGAGGACACCATCCTCTATGCCGCCTGCTTCGATGCCAACGGCGGCCTGTTCGAGCCGTTGCTGGGCGAGGACGACGCCATCATCTCCGACGCGCTGAACCATGCCTCGATCATCGACGGCGTGCGCCTGTGCAAGGCCAAGCGCTTCCGCTATGCGAACTGCGACATGACGGACCTGGAAGCGCAACTGCAGGCGGCCGATGCGGCCGGCTGCAAGACCAAGCTCATCACCACCGACGGCGTGTTCTCGATGGACGGCTTCATCGCCCCACTGGACGAGATCACCGCGCTGGCGGAGAAGTACAACGCGCTGGTGCACATCGACGAATGCCACGCCACCGGCTTCCTCGGCGCCACCGGTCGCGGTTCGGCCGAAGTGAAGGGGGTGCTGGATCGCATCGACATCATCACCGGCACGCTGGGCAAGGCGATGGGCGGCGCGCTGGGCGGCTTCACCACCGCACGCAAGGAAGTGATCGAGCTGCTGCGCCAGCGCTCACGCCCGTATCTGTTCTCCAACTCGCTGCCACCGCACGTGGTGGCCGCCGGCATCAAGGCGTTCGAAATGCTGTCCGCGGCTGGCCACCTTCGCGAGCGGTTGCAGGAAAACACGCGCTACTTCCGCGAGAAGATGACGGCCGCCGGTTTCGACATCAAACCTGGAGTGCACCCGATCAGTCCGGTCATGCTGTACGACGCGCCGCTGGCGCAGCGTTTCGCCGAGCGCCTCCTGCAGGAAGGCATCTATGCGATCGGCTTCTTCTTTCCCGTGGTGCCGAAGGGTCAGGCGCGCATCCGCACGCAGATCAGCGCCGCGCACACGCGTGAACACCTGGACCGCGCGATCGACGCGTTCATCCGCATCGGCCGCGACCTGGACGTGCTGAACGCCTGATGCAGGGAACGGCGCGCCTTGCCGGTTCAGCGGGCGCGCTTCGCCGTAGTGGCGGTCCCTGGCTTGGCCGGCGCGCCCTTCGCGACGCGGATGCCGCGTGCCTTCATCCACGCGTCGAATTCTTCCGCCGTCATGCTGCGCCCGTTCTGCTGCATGTCGAACCGGTGGCCGTGCGGGCCGGCCTTCACGGTGACCACGTCTTCAGGCGCATCCTTCCTGATCGCGGAGGACGAGGATGTCGACGCGCAGCCCGTCGACAGGCCGACGGCGAGCATCATGGCGCCGCACAGTGGCAGGCGCAGGTTCGAACGGTACATGGTGGGTTCCCCAGGATCAGCGTGAGCGAGTGTAGACAGGCGGACTGCGCCGAACCCGGACCGCCGTCGCGCAATCAGCGCCCGGTTGTCGGGGCGAGTGCATCCCGCTCATGCGCCTCGAGCGCACGCCATGCGCCCTTGCCCAGTTCGCCCAGCACCACCGGTCCGATCGCGACACGCACCAGGCGCAATACCCCGACATCGAACGCGGCCAGCAGGCGGCGGATCTGCCGGTTGCGTCCCTCGTCCAGGACGATCTCCAGCCACGCATTGCGCGCTCCGCTTCGCAGGATGCGAACGCCATGGGCGGACAGGGTTTCGCCGTCGACGCTCACGCCGTCCGTCAGGCCTTGCAGCAACGCGGCATCCGGCAAACGATCGATCTGCACGTGGTACGTCTTGTCGGGGCCGTGTGCCGGATCGGTGATGCGCGCCGCCCATTCGGGATCATTGGTGAAAAGCAGCAGGCCCTCGCTGGCCTTGTCCAGCCTGCCCACGGGCGCGATCCATGGGAGGTGCGCGCCTTCCAGGCACCGGTAAACCGTGTCCCGTCCCTGTTCGTCGCGCGCCGTGGTCACCAGGCCGCGGGGCTTGTTGAGCATCAGGTAAAGTCGCTCGGGTGCGGTACCGGCCTGTCCATCCACATGGATCGCGGCACGACCCGCGACCACGGGGAACTCCGGATCCCGCACGATGCGGCCATCGACCGACACCCGGCCCTCGACGATCCAGCGGGCGGCCTCGCTGCGCGAACACACACCTTGCTTCGACAATACGCGGGCGAGTCCGTGACGCGCGCCCTTCGCATCATTGACGCGCGCACGCACCCCGCCACGCGCGGTGTCGCAGAAAGGAGGCCTGCGCGTCGTCATGGTCCCGACAGCAGAACGGCCGGAAAACCGGCCGTTCGCGCATCAGTTCTTCTTGGCGGGCTCGGCGGGTGCAGGCGCAGGCGCGGCAGCCGGAGCACCGGGAGCCTTGACCACGCGCACGCCGCGCGACTTCATCCAGGCATCGAACTCGTCTGCGGTCATCCGCTTGCCGTTCTGGCTCATGTCGAACCGCCAGGGCGTGTTGTCGTGCGCCGTCTTGGGCTGGTAGGCCGCCGGGCTGGCGGTGGCGGCCGACGCAGAAGGCGCCGTAACGGCGGGCATCGCCTTGGCGACGTTGCGGCAGCCTTCGATACGCAGGCGCATCAGCACACGGTCAACCGACTGCGACTCGTCGAACGCATGCGACGCCAGCACGCCGGAGGGCGCACCCAACTGCGTGGCGGCCGCGGTGAACTCCGGTGCCACCGGCGCGATCACCGTCGCGGGTGTCTTCAGCGGCGGCGGTACCAGACTTCCGGCGCAGTCCGGCGCGGCATATGCGACGGGCGTGACGGCGATGCACAACAGACTGGCAAGGACGTGGCGATGCATCGGCGAAGCTCCGTGACATTTTCTTGCGGGACGTGCCCGGAGTTTAGGCAGCGCCTCATGGCAAGGCAAGAAATTAACGGGCGTGCAGCGCATCCGATGCGGAAAGACGAAGCGCGATCACGCAATTCGCGCGCATCACCCCGAAAAAACGAAGCCCGGCACAAGGCCGGGCTTCGGATGGTGCTGGAAGAGCGTCCGATCAGTTCTGGACGTTCAGTTCCGTACGACGGTTACGCTCGCTCTTGCAGCCCGGCAGGGTCTGCGCGGTCGGCTCGAGCGGACGGCTCTCGCCGTAACCGATCGGACCCACCAGACGCGAGGCGCTGACGCCGTTGCTGGTCAGGTAGTCGTACACGGTCTGCGAACGACGCTGCGACAGCGACTGGTTGTAGGCGTCCGCACCGCACAGGTCGGTGTGGCCGGCCACTTCGACGCGCAGGTCGGGGTAGCGCTTCAGGATCTCGGCGGCTTCGCTCAGGATCGCGATCGCGTCAGGACGCAGGGTCGACTTGTCGAAGTCGAAGTTCACGCCCTTCAGGTCGATCGAGACCTGCACCGGGCAGCCGTCCGGACCAATGGTCTGGCCAGCCTGCGAACCGGGGCACTTGTCGTCGCAGTTGTTGACGCCGTCACCGTCATCGTCCAGGTCGGCGCAGCTCGGCGCGGCCGGCGGCGGCGGCGGAGCAGCGGCTTCGGCCTTCGGGCCCAGCGGGATCACGACGCCGACCGAAGCCAGCACGTCGCCGAACCAGCTCTCTTCCTGCTGGTGGATGCCACCTTCAGCGGTGTAGCTCTGGTCGTCGAAGTCGGCACGGTAGGCCACTTCGGCACGCACGGCGACGCGCTTGTCGAAGGTGCCCTGCAGACCGATACCCAGCTTGGCAGCCAGGTTGTTGTCGCGACGCTGCGCCGGCGAGGCCGGGCTGTTGATCACGTACTCTTCTTCCGAACGCTGCATGCCCAGGCCCGTCACGATGTACGGGTTCCAGCCGCGGCCTTCCTGGATGAAGTGGCGACGCAGATCGAGCGAGATACCGTACTGGCTCCAGTTCAGGTCTTCATTGAACTCGAAACCCGGGTTCTGGTAGTTCAGCTCGCCGTCGATCGACCAGTTGGGGCTGATGAACTTACCCAGGCCCAAGGTGCCGAACTGGGTATCGTCGGTACGACGATCCGAATCCTGCATGTTCTGACCCACCGAACCGGTCAGGTACCAACGGTCGTCGAATTCCTGCGCCATCGCAGTGTTCGCGAGGCTCAGGCCGCCGAGCAGCGCGGCGCAGAGAATCTTCTTGTTCATTTGCAGCTCCTTTCCATGTAAAAGTTCAGTGTTAGAAAAACCGAAGTGCTTTGCCAACAGCGGTTCTAGTTGTTATCCGAGGCGACAGACACCCGTCGCCTTGCTGAACAGATTATGCGGGGGTACGTGAAGACTGTGTTAACGGTACCATAACAAGTCGGGCAAGGTTAACACTCTTCAAGCGAAGTGGCGCAGATCTTCACGCTTGGCCTGTCAAAGGGGAGCCTTTCCCAGTGGTGTCCCGGGTTCGCAACGCACTGGTGCAGCGCAGACCCTTGGTATGGCCCCGGAAGGTCACGATCCTTCGCGCCATGAATGCCGCCTCCCCGCTCGCCCCCCTTCCCAGCCTCTTCCTGTCGCATGGCTCGCCGATGCTCGCGGTCGAGGATTCGCCGACGGGGCGGTTCCTGGACCATCTCGGCACGCGCTTGCCGCGGCCACGCGCGATCCTCGTGGCATCTGCGCATTTCGTCCACGCGCAACCTACGCTCACGGCCGCTCCGACGCCGGACACGATCCATGATTTCGGCGGTTTTCCGGACGCGCTGTATCGCATCCAGTACCCGGCCGCAGGCGCACCGGCGCTCGCGGACCAGATCGCGAACCACCTGCGCGACGCGGGTTTCGCCGCGCAGGTGGACCACCACCACGGCCTGGACCACGGCGTGTGGGTCCCGCTGCGGCGGATGTATCCCGATGCCGAGATCCCCATCGTCGCGCTCTCCGTCAATCCGGCGCAGACCGCCGACTGGCATTACCGCATCGGGCTGGCGCTCGCGCCGTTTCGCGCGCAGGGCGTGCTGGTGGTAGGGTCCGGCGGGTTCTCGCACAACCTTCGTGCCCTCGATTGGCAACACGCGCACGCAGCGCCCTACGATTGGGTCGCCGACTTCACCGACGCGTTGCGCGACCGGTTGCTGGCGGGAGACGTCGCGGGTGCGCTCGACTGGACCGCATTGCCCGAAGCACATCGCAACCATCCGACGACCGAACACCTCTTCCCGCTGTATGTAGCGCTAGGCGCCGGCGGCGTTGGCGCCAAGGGGCGGTTGCTTCATCGCGACGTGGAAATGGGTGGCCTGGCGCTGGACGCGTTCGCCTTCGACACCGCCTGACCCGCCCTAAAGACCGCGCTCCCATGGCGGGTGATCGCCGAACTGCTCGATCAGGAAGTCGGTGAAGGCCCGCACGCGCGGCGGTACGAGGCGACGTTGCGGCATCACGGCACTGATCGCAGTCGTAGCCAACGGGTAATCCGGCAACACCACTTCCAGCCGGCCGGCGCGCAGGTCGTCGGCGACGTGCCACAGCGAATGGATCACGACGCCCTCGCCCGCCAGCGAGGCATCGCGCAGTACCTCGCCGAAATTGCTTTCGAAGCGTCCCTGCACGCGTACGGCGACCTCGCCGCCCGCCGGCGTGCCCAGCCGCCACACGTCCTGGCGGCCACCGCTGCCGAACAGCAGCAGACAATCATGCCGGGCCAAGTCTTCAGGCGTGCGCGGTCGCCCGCGTCGGCGCAGATAGTCGGGCGAGGCGCACAGCACGCGCCGGTTCGGGGCGATGCGCCGGGCGACCAGGCGCGAATCGTCGAGCGCGCCGATGCGGATCGCAAGGTCGAAGCCCTCGCTGACCAAATCGACCACGTTGTCGCTCAGATGGATGCTGAGCCGCAGCTTCGGGTGCCGTGCGAGGAACGCCGGCAGCAGCGGCGAGACGTACTGGCGCCCGAACGAGGCGGAGGTCGTGACCCGCAGCGTGCCGGCGACTTCGCGTGCAGCTTCGCGCAGCCCCGTGCCCAGCGTCTCGAGCTCCTCCACCAGCACCCGCCCCTGCTCGGCCAGCGCGGCACCCTCGGGCGTAGGGTGCAGGCGTCGGGTTGTCCGGTGCAGTAGCCGCACCCCCAATTCCTTCTCCAGCCGCTTCAGTCTCTGGCTGGCCACCGCCACGGACAGGTCCAGGCTGTGAGCGGCCGCGGTGATCGACCCGAGATCGAGCACGCGGAGGAACAGGGCCAGGTCACCGACACGATCCATTATCAATATTCTGTTGATAGTGATTCGGCATATTCACCGTTTCCCATCAGGAAAGGAAGGCGCAAGCTGCGCGCCTTGTTCCTTCCGGGCTCCCACCATGCCTTCCGCTCCCACATCCTCCCGGCTTCCGCTGGGCCTGTATGCGCTCACCGCCGGCGCCTTCGGCATCGGCACCACTGAATTCGTCATCATGGGCCTGCTAATGCAGGTCGCCGCCGACCTGCAGGTCTCCATCGCTGCGGCGGGCCTGCTGATCTCCGGCTACGCGCTGGGCGTGTTCGTCGGCGCGCCCCTGCTGACGGCCGCCACCAACCGCATGCCGCGCAAGGCGGTGCTGGTCGCGCTGATGATCGTCTTCACGCTGGGCAACCTGGCGTGCGCACTCGCGCCGAACTACGAACTGCTGATGGCCGCGCGCGTGGTAACCTCGCTGGCGCACGGCACCTTCTTCGGTGTCGGCGCGGTGGTCGCCACCGGCCTGGTCAGTGAAGACCGCAAGGCTTCGGCGATTTCCATCATGTTCACCGGCCTCACCGTGGCTACGTTGCTCGGCGTGCCGGCCGGCGCCTGGCTGGGCCTGGAATACGGCTGGCGCGCGACGTTCTGGGCCGTGACCGCCATCGGCGTGTTCGCCACCGTCATCATCGCCACGCTGGTGCCGGCCGACCGCAGCGCGCCCGCGCCGCTGTCGTTCCGCGATGAACTGCGCGTCGTCGGCCGCCCGCAGGTGCTGCTGGGCCTGTTGATGACGGTACTGGGCTTCGGCGGCATGTTCACCGTCTACACCTACATCCAGCCGCTGCTGACGCAGGTGACCGGCTTCGCCGATGCGGCCGTGTCGCCGATCCTGCTCGTGTTCGGCGTCGGCATGATCATCGGCAACCTGCTGGGCGGGCGCTTCGCCGATCGCCGTCTCGCCACCGCCCTGCTCGGCACGCTCGGGGCGCTCGCGTTGGTGATGGGTGTGATGAGCTTCGCCCTGCACAGCCGCTGGGCGATGATCGTCTTCACCGGCCTGCTGGGTGCCGCGGCATTCGCAACGGTGTCGCCGCTGCAGCTGTGGGTGCTGCAGAAGGCCAGCGATGCGCAGAGTCTGGCGTCCAGCCTCAACATCGGCGCCTTCAACCTCGGCAACGCGCTCGGCGCGTGGTTGGGCGGTGTGGTGATTTCGCAAGGGCTCGGCCTTTCCGCATTGCCGTGGGTCGCAGCACTGGTGCCGGCCTCCGCATTCGCGGTCGCGTTGTGGGCGCTTGCGCTGGAGCGCCGCCAGCGCTTCGCGCTCGCCGCCGATTGCGCCTGATCCTCCCTTCGTCGCATCGCCTCTTTGTTCCGCGCGCCGCATCATCGCGGCACGTGTCCCGACTCCCCACCAGGAACCGCCATGAAAGCCATCGCACTCACCCGTTACCTGCCCATCGATGATCCGCAATCGCTGCTGGACGTCGAACTCGATACGCCCACCGCCACCGGCCACGACATCCTCGTGCGCGTGCAGGCCGTGTCGGTGAACCCGGTCGACACCAAGGTGCGCTCGCCCAAGCCGCAGGTCGAAGCGCAACCCAAGGTGCTGGGCTACGACGCCGCGGGCGTGGTCGAAGCGGTTGGCGAAGCCGTGACCCGCTTCAAGCCCGGCGACGCGGTCTACTACGCCGGCGACATCACCCGCCCCGGCAGCAACGCGCAATTCCAACTCGTCGACGAACGCATCGTCGGACGCAAACCCGCATCGCTCGACTTCGCGCAAGCCGCCGCATTGCCGCTCACCACGATCACTGCGTGGGAACTGCTGTTCGACCGCATGCCGTACGCCATCGACGGTGGCGGTGAAGGCAAGTCGCTGCTGGTCATCGCCGGTGCCGGCGGCGTTGGATCGATCGCGACCCAGTTGGCGAAGCGCGCCGGCTTCACCGTCATCGCGACGGCATCGCGCCAGGACACCATCGACTGGTGCAAGGCGCTGGGCGCCGACCACGTGGTCAATCATCGCGAAGCGCTGGGACCGCAGCTGAAGGCGTTGGGCTTCGACACGATCGATGCGGCGCTGAACCTGGCCGACACCGACCGCTACTGGACCGAGCTGGGCGAACTGCTCGCACCGCTCGGCCATGTCGGACTGATCGTCGAACCCAAGGGCGAACTGCGCATCGGCGACCCCTACAAGGCCAAGAGCATCGGCATCCACTGGGAGATGATGTTCGCCCGCCCGCGCTTCCGCACCGCCGACATGGGCGAACAGGGCGCCCTGCTGGACCGCGTCGCCGACCTGATCGATGCCGGCCAGTTGCGCGGCACGCTGACCGATACGCTGTCGCCGATCAACGCAGCGAACCTGCGCGAGGCGCATCGCCGGCTGGAATCCGGCACGACCATCGGCAAGCTGGTGCTCGCGGGCTGGTAGGCCGGAGGAGCGACGCGCCGGCCGGCAGTCCGCCGGCGCTGGGTACCGACGCGCCGGGGACTTGCGCTATCGTGGCTGGCCGCCGCGCGCTGCTGCGCGATCCGCCCGCCCGTACGATTCCGCCATGCCCCTTTTCCCGGCGCCGCCGCGCCTGCCACATCACACTGCCGGCTTGACGCGGCGGGCCGCGCGGCCATGACGCAACCGCCCGCCCTGTTCCCGTTGCTGCCAAGCGGCCTGTTCGGTCCGCTGGCATCGGCAAACCGGGAGCATTACTGGCTGCTGCTGTGCCGCTTGTTCGACGAATTCTTCGGTCCGGACGCGCCCGTGCCGCCGAGCATGGGCTTCCAGCGCCGGGAGATCACCGCCGCACTCGAGCGCTACCTGCTGGCGGACGATCCCTGGGAAGACGAGGACGGCGACTCGCCCGACACCCCTTTGCCGGTGCGGGTCAACCACATCTACGACCGCTTCCGTAGCGCGGGCTGGCTGCGCCAGGACCGCATCGGTGCACGGGAGATGGTCACCATGCCACCGGTCGTGCACCAGTTCCTTTCGCTGCTGGTCGAATTCGCGGAACACGGACCGACCTTCGTGTCGGCGAAGATGCGCTCGATCGAACACCAGCTCCAGTTGGTGACGGACGGCAAGGCATCGGGCGATGCCCTGGACGAAGCCGCAGACCAGGCGCGGCGACTGCTGGTGTCGCTGTCGTCGATGAGCCTGCAGGTGCGCGACCTGATGCCGGAGCTCAGCAAGGCCGAATCCACTGCGCAGTTCGCGCGCCAGTGGTTCGAGCGCTATGTGAGCGAGTTCTTCATCGGCGACTACGCCGAACTGCACAAGGGCGACCATCCGCTGGCGCGGCGCAGCGCGATCCTGTCCATGGCGCAGCAGATCGAGACCGGCGAGCGCCGCGCGGCGCTGCTCGCGTGGTACCGCGAGCACGTGGGCGGCGGCGACGGCGAGCGCGGCGGCCAGCGGTTCGCGCGCAGCCTGCGGCGCCTGCGCGAACTGGATCGCATCGACGAATACCTCGGACGGCTGGACGACGACATCCGCCAGGCGAACCGGCGTGCACTCGCCTTCCTCGACTATCGCCTGCGCGCACCCGACAAGCTGGACATCCTGCTGCGCCGTGCCTGTCGTGGCGTGCAGCATGCGCCGGAAAGCGCACTGCGACTGCCGGTGGCGCCAGGCGCGCTGATGGACGCGAGCCGCCTGCGCCCGCCGCGGCAGAAGCCGCAGCCCATCCCACGCAGCGCCAACGCCACGCAGCCGCCGACACCCGAGCAACTCGCGCGGCTCAACCTGCTGCGCCGGATGAAGCGCGCGCGCCTGGTCACCGCCGAGGACATGGCGCGCTATGTCGGCCCGCACCTGGAGACGACGGATGCCGTCGACTCCGGCGCGTTCTCCATCGCCAGCATCGAAGACCTGCGCGCCTACCAGACCCTGCTCACGCTCGCGTTGCGCAGTCATCGCGCCGGCGGCCTGCGACGCGAGGATCCACTGGGCCGACTGCTGCGCGGGTATCGCGTCGAACTGCTCGATGCCGGCGGCCACGACGACAACGGCTATCTGCGCGCGCCACGCTTCGTCGTGCGCCGCATCGGTACGCCCTCACGGAAAACCGCATGAAACGCAGCTGGAATACGCTCAGCCAACTCTCCAACGGCGTCTACGCCGTGCAGGACTTCGAACGCGCCGCCTACCGCCTGGTGGTGGAGCAGGTGCTGTACGCGAGCGACCGCAATACGCGCCTGGCGTACCACCTGGTGGAGGATCACTTCGACGACTTCATCGCCGCGCTCGCCCCGCTCGGCATCCGCCTGGAGCGCAATGCCCACTATCGCTACGTGGTGGCGTTGCCCGCGCATGCCGAGGGCGTGCCGGTGACGCTGGGCGAAACGCTCTTGCTGCTGGTCCTGCGGCAACGCTACGACGAGGCGATGCGGCAAGGCATGGTGGAGGACGAAGGCGTCGTCACCGTCGAGCTGCCGGAACTGCAGGAGGCCTACCAGGCACTGGCCGGGCGGCCGATGCCCGATGTCGGCACCCTGCGCGAACTCGCCCGCACCCTGAGACGCTGGGGCACTTGCCGGCTGGTCGAGTCGGAACCGGACGATCCCCAGCCATTCCACCTGCACGTGCGCCCCGCCATCGTGGAGATCGTCGGCGAACAGTGGCTGCAACGGCTGGACCAGCACAACCGCGACGACGACGCCGGCGGCGCGGACAACGACGACGTCACGGAGGACGGCGATGCAGCAGCTTGAGCGCGTGCACCTGGTGCAGTTCTTCCTGTTCGAGGCACAGACCCTCGAACTGGACGCCACCACCGCCATCATCGCGCCCAATGGCGCCGGCAAGAGCGCCTTGCTCGATGCGCTGCAGATCGTGCTGCTGGGCGGCGACCGCAGCCGCATCCGGTTCAACGCGCAGGCCGGCGGCAGCCATCGTGCGCGCACCATCCGCGACTACTGCCTGGGCGTGTTCCGCAGCGGCGACGACGGACGCAAGCGGCGCACCGCCACCACCTACATCTCGCTGGTGTTCCGCGATACCGACACCGGCGACCTGCTGACCGCCGGCATCGCACTCGGCGCATCGGTCGACGAGCCCGACCATCGGCTGCACGGGCTGTACCTGCTGCCGGGCGTGGCGCTCGAGCTCGCCGACCATGTAGAACAGGTCAAGGGCAAGGAACTGCCGCTGGCCTGGCCGACCTTCCGCGAGATGGCCGTGCGCCGCTGCAAGGCGGCCGGCGGTGCGCCCGAACTGCACACCGTGGCCGAGCGCTTCGTGAAGGACCTGCTGCTGCGCCTGCGCGCCTCGCCCACCGCGAACCCCGACATCAACGCCTATCGCAAGGCGTTCCTCAACGCCCTCAACCTGCAGCGTGTGGAGGACGTGGACCTGTTCGTGCGCACGCTGGTAGCCGAGGACAGGCCCACCGACATCGCCCGCTTCCGTGCCTTGCTGGAGAGCTTCCGCCAGATCCGCGACCGCATCGCACAGGTGCGCCAGCGCATCGAAGCGGCCGAAGGCGTCGAGCGGCAGTACGACCGCATCGCCACCCAGGCCGTGCGGGCCGCGTCCTACCGCGCTTTGGCCGCCGAATACGCGCGGGAGCTGTACCGCGAACAGCTGGATCAGGCCGAAGGCGCCGTGACCCGTGCGGAAAACGGCCTCGCCGATACCCGCCGCCACCTGATCGACACGCGCGCCGAACGCGACACGCTGCGCGATGAACAAGCACGTGCCACCGCCCGCCTGCAGGGGAGCAGCGGGTATGGGGAACAGGCGCAACTCGACGAACTGGCCGAGCGCGATCGCGAGCGCCTGGCACAGGTGATCCGCGAGCTGCAGCGCGATATCGGTTTCGTCTGCGATACCTTCCGCCAACTCGATGCGCTCGCGCTCGACGGCATCGAGGCCGGTGCCGTGGACGCGGCGCGCGCGGAGTGGGACACATGGCATGCCGCGCTGGCGTCGCTGGCAGACGGGGATGCGCTGCCCTGGACGCCGGAGGACCTGTTCGCGCACGCACGCCAGGCGCTGAGCAGGTCCGCGCCCCTGCGCGAGCAGGTCGACCAGCACGCACGCCACCTGCACGCCGCGTACGACAAGGCGCGCGACGCGCTGCTGGCCGCGCGGCAGAACCAGAAGCGCCTGGCTGCCGGACAGGCGGAACTGCATGCCGACACCGTGCGGCTGATGAGCTACCTGCGCGAGGCGGGCATCGATGCGCGCCCCGTCTGCGACCTGGTGCGCGTCGCGGATCCCGCATGGCAGCCCGCCATCGAAGCCTATCTGCGCAGCAACGTGGAGGCGCTGCTGATTCCCGCCGCCGACGAAGAACGCGCGGTCAAGCTGTATCGCGGCCTGTCCGGCGGGCGTTCGGTCTACGGCGTGAAACTGGCGCTGTCCAGCCAGGCGCGCGAGTTGCGCGGGCGGGACGCTGCGGTCGGCAGCGTCGCCGCGCTGCTGGAAGGCGTCAACGACGATGCCCTGGCGTTCCTGCGCCGGCAGCTGGGCGAACTGCGCTGCGTGGACACCGAAGCCGAGCTGGTGCGAAGCCGCCAGGGCCTGACCCGCGACGGCCTGCTGGCGCGCGGCGGCAGTATCGAGCGGTTGCGCCTGCCTGCCGCCGGCGAGCTCCGCATCGGCGCGTCCGACAACCGCGCCCGTTTGCGCGTGCTGCACGAAGAAATCGAGAAAGCCGAACGCGAGGTCCGCGAGATCGAGCCGCACCTGCGCCGCGCCGATGAATGCCAGCGCAGCCTGGCGCGGCTGGCCGACGCCGATGCGGTCGCACAGGCGCTGCACGAGCGCGCGGTTGAACATCGCCAGGTCGCGGGGCGCTATCGCGCTGCGCAGGAAAGCCGCCTCGCCGCGCTGGATCCCAACCTGCTCCGCCTGTCCGATGCCGTGCGCGCACTCGCCACGCAACTCGGCGAGTGCGAGGCGCGTACCGATGCCCTGGTCGGGCAGGAAGCGGTCGCCGTGGCCGATCTGGACCGCAGTCGCCGCCTGCTCGCCGGTCTGCGCGAACAGGAGGAACGAGTCGCGCGTCGCGCCGTCGATGCCTTCGGGGATCCCGACGTCGATCCCAACCTGATCGAGCGGCACCGCGACGAACTGGATGCCAAGGTCGAGACGCTGGAAGAACGCAGCGCCACCTGCGAGCGGCGTGCCGACGAGAGCGACCGACAGCTCGCCAAGCTGCTGCCGGAGGCCTGGAGCGCGCTGGCACAGTACGCGCGCGACCACCAGCTGGACGTCGATTTCGACGCCAGTGCGTGGCGACCGGCGCTGGCGTTGCTCCAGCGCGAACTGGCCCAGCTGCGCGACACCGACCTGGTGCGCTACGAAGGCGAGGCGCGCCAGGCCTATGACACCGCCGTAGACACCTTCCGCGCCGGCGTAGCGGCGGCGCTGAACGACAACTTCATCCGCCTGCGCCAGCAGATCGCCACACTCAACCGGACGTTGCGCAGCAG
Organism: Pseudoxanthomonas sp.; assembly: GCF_002863005.1. GTDB lineage: Bacteria > Pseudomonadota > Gammaproteobacteria > Xanthomonadales > Xanthomonadaceae > Pseudoxanthomonas_A. Next base: position 44,765 of record NZ_PKDG01000014.1, on the reverse strand, counting down.
CCCGCCGTTTTCCAACAACGAGCGCTACCAGTTCCACTACGAGGTGGTGCCGGAGTTCCGCGAACTGGAGCGCTTCATCAAGCGCGCCGTGGAGATCGGCGGTGAAGACACCCTGTTCGGCACGGCCGGTGAGGTGCCGGCGGCGTTCCGGGAGCTGATCGAGGACGGCGCTGCCGCACGGACTGCCACCTCCCCGCTGGACGACTACCGCCGCTTCTTCCGCTTCGAAGTGCAGATCCGCCAGGACGACGCCGTGATCGGCACGCTCAGCGAGCGCATGCGGTCCGGTTCCGGCGGCGAGCACCGCGCGCCGCTGTACGTGATCGCCGGTGCTGCGCTGGCGGCGGCCTACGGCAAGAGCGAGGCGCATCCGGGCGGCCTCGGGTTGATCCTGCTGGACGAGTTCGGCGACAAGATCGACGCGCAGAATGCACGCGCCACCACCAACTACCTGCGCTCGCTGGGGTTGCAGCTGGTGCTGGCCGCACCCGACACGGCGCAGGGCACGCTGAGCGGCGTGCTCGACAGCTACATCGAACTGTTCCGCGATGGCGACCTGCTGCAGGCCGAGCGCATCGAGGTGCAGGCCGCCGCGCGCGCACTCCTGCTGTCCGACCAGTTCGACCTGCATCCGGAGCTGCTGGCCGAGGAAACCGCCCGCATCGAAAGGCAGCAGGCGCCGGCGTGAGCGACGCCCGGCGCGTGCTGGAGCGGCTGCTGCGCAAGGGCGAACGCGCCCGGCTGCGCGGCGATGCCTCCCCCGCCTCGCTGCCGATGACCGAAGCCAGCGCGCGCGACTATGCGTCGCTGCGCACGCTGGCCGAACGCGAGAGCTTCCACGCGCAGGTCGCCATCGCCGAACGCGCCGGCGCGGTCAAGGTCGAGCGCGACCGGCATCGCGGCGACGGTGAGCGCCTGCTGCGGCTCACCGTGATCGACCTCGAGGTACTGGCCGACCACCTGGGCGTGCCCTTGCTGGACGCCCGCGTGCGCGAAGCCGCCGGGGCGCTGTCGGCGTGGTTGACGGACTTCCCGGTGCTGAATGACGTGCTGGCGGCGTGGCGGGCCGACCGCAAGGTGCGCGGCCACGGTCCGGAGGCGGCACTCGACCTCGCCGACGCCGCGCTGGCAGTGCGCGCCCGCCTCACCGACGAGGCCCATGAACGCATCCTCCGCCGCGAGAGCGCACGCCTGTTCGCAGGGCGTGCGCAGGCGAGCAAGCGGCTCGAACAGCTCACCCCGTGGCTGGACCTGCTGGGTAGCGGTCAGCTGGCTGCCGATGGTCCCCTCGAGAAGGAGCACGTCTGGGCCTCGCTGGGCCTTCGCCGCGAGCCGCAGCCGCTGCTGGTCGCCGGTACCGGCACGCTGCTGCTGGACAGCGACGTGGAACTGCCGCTGGCCACGACCTTCCTCGGCGTTCCGCTAGACGCCGTGCGGGGCGTGCGGACCGATGCCGCATGCGTGCTGAGCGTGGAGAACCTGGCCAGCTTCCACGACACCGCACGTACGGCAGGCGTAGAGCGCGCGCTGGTGGTCTACACCGGCGGCATGCCGTCTCCGGCCTGGCGGCGCGCTTATGCCCGACTGCTGAGTTCGCTGCCCCCGGACATTCCGGTGTGGCACTGGGGAGACATTGACGAGGGCGGCTTCCGCATCGCTGCCGTCCTCGCGGATACCGTCGCCGCGAGCGGCCATCGGTTGCGGCCATGGCTGATGACGCCTGCGGACATCCTGCCGATCTCCGTGCACGACGTGTCGGTACCTGCACCCGATCTGCTGCAGGCCATGTGCCGATGGGCTGGACGTGCTGGCTGGGCGGGCGTCGCTGACGCGCTGCGCGCGCAGCCTCTGTGCATCGAGCAGGAAGCCCTGCCCGCCCGCCTGCCTCCCACAGACCTCGCCGCGCGATGATGGCCTCCACTGTCCCGACCGCGCTTGCGTGCCCCGGTGTTTCACGGCATCGTGCGCCCACCCATACGCCCGCGTATCCACTGCCCGCATGACGTCGACCGCCGCCACCGACTCCTCGCCCTACCCCCACCTGTTCAGGCCGCTCGACCTGGGCTTCACCACGGTCCGCAACCGGGTGCTGATGGGCTCGATGCACACGGGGCTGGAGGACCGGGCCAAGGATTTCCCGCGCCTGGCGGCGTACTTCGCCGAGCGGGCGGCCGGCGGCGTGGGCCTGATCGTCACCGGCGGCTTCTCGCCCAACCTGGTGGGCTGGCTGAAGCCGTTCGGCGGCAAGCTGTCGTGGCCGTGGGAGGCCCGGCCGCACAAGTTCGTGACCAAGGCCGTCCACGAGCATGGGGCGAAGATCTGCGCCCAGTTGCTGCACGCCGGCCGTTACGGCTACCACCCGCTGACCGTGGCGCCGTCGAGGCTCAAGGCACCGATCAATCCGTTCACTCCACGCGCGCTGTCGGCCCGCGGGATCGAACGCCAGATCAGCGCCTACGCCAACGCGGCGAAGCTGGCGCGCGACGCCGGCTACGACGGCGTGGAAATCATGGGTTCGGAAGGCTATTTCATCAACGAATTCACCGCGCCGCGCACCAACAAGCGCGACGACGCCTGGGGTGGCACGCCGGAGAAGCGCATGCGCTTCGCGGTGGAGATCGTGCGGCGCGTGCGCGAGGCGGTGGGCCCGGACTTCATCATCATCTACCGGCTGTCGCTGCTGGACCTGGTCGAAGACGGCAACCAGTGGGACGAGATCGTCCAGCAGGCCAAGGCGGTGGAAGCCGCGGGCGCGACGATCATCAATTCCGGCATCGGCTGGCACGAGGCGCGCGTGCCGACCATCGTCACCTCGGTGCCGCGCGCGGCCTTCGTCGACGTCACCGCCAAGCTCAAGCCGCACGTGCGCGTGCCGCTGGTGGCGACCAACCGGATCAACATGCCCGAGGTCGCCGAAGGCATCCTTGCCGCCGGAAAGGCCGACATGGTGTCGCTGGCGCGCCCGCTGCTGGCCGACCCGCAATGGACGGCCAAGGCGCGCGCCGGCACACCGCAGGCCATCAACACCTGCATCGCCTGCAACCAGGCCTGCCTGGACCACGTGTTCGAGAACAAGCTCGCCAGTTGCCTAGTCAATCCGCGCGCCTGCCACGAGACCGACCTCACCTATAAGAAGACGTTCGCGCCGAAGACCATCGCGGTGGTCGGTGCCGGCCCTGCCGGCCTGGCCTGCGCGACGGTCGCCGCCGAGCGCGGCCACCGGGTGACCCTGTTCGACGCGGCCGACGAGATCGGCGGGCAGTTCAACTACGCCAAGCGGATCCCGGGCAAGGAGGAGTTCCACGAGACATTGCGCTACTTCCGCCACAAGCTGGAAGAGACACGCGTGGAGGTGAAACTCTCTTCTCCGGTCGCGGCGGCCGATCTGGCCGGCTTCGACGAAGTCGTGCTGGCGACCGGCATCACCCCGCGCAAGGTCGCCTTCCCGGGCGCCGACCACGCCAAGGTCGTCAGCTATGTGGACGTGCTGTCGGGCCGGGTGAAGGTGGGCGCAAGCGCCGCACTGATCGGCGCCGGCGGCATCGGCTTCGACGTCGCCGAGTACCTGACCCATGAAGGGCCTTCGTCCTCGCTGGACCCGGCCCGCTGGATGGCCGAATGGGGCGTGGATCCCACCTTCGAAGCCCGCGGCAGCCTGGCACGCCCTCAGCCGGAGCCGCCCGCCCGCGAGGTCTGGCTGCTCCAGCGCAGCCCGGGCAAGCCGGGTGCCCGCCTGGGCAAGACCAGCGGCTGGGTGCACCGGGCCACACTCAAGGCCAAGCAGGTGAAGATGCTGGGTGGCGTGGAGTATCTGGGCGTGGACGATGCCGGGTTGCGCATCAAGGTGGACGGCGCCGACCAGTTGCTCCCGGTCGACCACGTGGTGGTATGCGCCGGTCAGGAGCCGCGGCGCGAGCTGCAGGCCGCCTTGCTGGCCGCCGGCCGGACGGCGCACCTGATCGGCGGCGCCGACGTGGCCGCGGAACTGGACGCCAAGCGCGCGATCGACCAGGGCAGCCGGTTGGCGGCAAGTCTGTAGGCATGCCCTCCGTAGAGTCGAGCTTGCTCGACTCCGGAACGGCTGGATTCCGGGAAATCCTGGGCAAGAGCAGCGGAGCAAGCTCCGCTCTACGGCGCCGCTTCCTGCGACAGGCTTCACAATTTCCAGCCAGAACAGCACCCCCGTCGTCAAGCCGGCCCGTTCAGGCCGAGTTGGGACGCCCCCCCCTACCTTGCGCCCACTTTCCGGCCCGCCGCCCAGTTCAGGCGGGCTGAGCCCGGCGCTCGGATCCCTCTGATCCGGCCTTGCCGGTCCCCGGGCAGCCCGTGTGAAGGCTGCCTCCCCATGACGCCCTGCCGCATGTCCCAGGTTTGCCGCTCCCCGCGTGACGGGAGAGGCAGGGGTGCGGGAAAGACGGAGCAAGGAGTTCCCATGAAACTGGCCTGGATCCTATGGCTGTCGCAGATGTTGCCGCAGCCGGCCGCCGATTCGCTTTGCCTCAGCACCACCGTTTACCTGGAAGCCCGCGACCAGACCCTCCGCGGCCAGCAGGCCGTCGCCGAGGTCGCCCTGCGCCGCCGCGACAGCGGCCTGTGGGGTGATTCCGTCTGCTCCGTGGTCACCGCCCGCAAGCAGTTCGCACCGACCATCGTCGGGCCGAATACCCGCCTGAAGAACCCGGAGGCCTGGGCCCAGTCGGTCACCGTCGCCCTGAACGCCGAACGCAACTGGGCACTGCCGCCTGGCCAGCGCAAGGAAATCGTACCCGGCGCCAGCCACTTCATGGCGCACCAGATCGCCAGCCCGAGCTGGCGCAACGCGTACCACGTGGCCACCATCGGCGACCACACGTTCCTTCGCGTGCAGAAGCTCAAGCCCCGCTCCTGAGACCGAGCGCTTTCGAAGCCACGCGCACGCGCTGATCCGTTCGCCGCAGCCGGACCCGCATGGCCCCTGCTCCCCCTCTCCCCGCGTGAGAAGGCAGGGGGTGAGGGCAAACACCCGCGATGCCTGCGGTTAGTACGCGACACGATCCGTTGCACCGCGCATCACATTGGAAACATCCGAGGCCCGCGATAATCGCGGGCCTTTCTTTTTCCCAGGGGACACCATGAAGCTGTACACCAAGCCCGGCGCGTGCTCGACCGCCGACCACATCGCACTGCAGTGGACGGGCCAGCCGTTCGACGTGCAGGTGATGACGGCCGCCGAGATGAAGGCGCCGGCGTACCTGGCGATCAATCCCACCGGCGCGGTGCCGGCGATCGTCGATGGCGATTTCGTGCTGACCCAGAATGCCGCGATCATGGGCTACATCGCCGACACGTATCCGCAGGCGCACCTGGCCGGAGACGGTTCGCCGCAGCAGCGCGCGCAGGCCGCGAAGTGGCTGTCCTTCGTCAATTCCGACCTGCACCCGGCGTTCCATCCGCTGTTCGGAGCGGCCCGCTTCATCAGCGACGAGACGCAGTTCGAGGCGGTGAAGGACGCAGCGCGCAAGCGCGTGCGCGGCTTGTTCGAGCAGGCAGACAGTCAACTGGAAGGCCGCGACTGGCTGGCCGGCTTCCGCAGCTTCGCCGATCCGTATTTCTACATCACGCTGCGCTGGGCAGACCGGATGGGCGTCGACCTGTCGGGCCTGCAGAACATCGCTGCGTTCAAGCAGCGCATGGAGGCCGATGCCGGCGTGCAGGCCGCGCTGAAGGCCGAAGGCCTGGCCTGATCCTGCGCGGCGCGCGTCAGCCCAACGACGCGCGCACGTCTTCCAGCCAACGCGTGGCGAAGGTGTGGTCGCGCGCCCTCGTCATCGCGGTGGCGACATCGGGAAGCAGCGCTTCCAGATCATCGGCGTTCGCGCAACGCTCGACCTTGAGCTGCAGGAAGTAGCCCTTCAGGCCGATGTGCGAACGGATGTCGTCGGTAATGCGCGCATACAGCAGGTTGTAGCGTTCGGCGGAGGTCATGATGACCGGGGGCGCACCGTCGTTCGATTTGGTGGCGGCCACGGCCGCCAGCATCGAGGCGGCACCGGAGCGGCGTTCGATCAGTCCGTCCGTCGCCAGTTGGCCGAGCGCATCGTCGGGCGCATGCAGGCCGCTCATCATCGCCTGCAGTTCGTCGTCGCTGCGCTGGCCATCGACCAGCAGCAGGATCGAACGCAGCCCCGCCGGCAGCTTGCGCGTGCGCTGCTGGATCTCGTTGCGTCCGGCCTCGGTCTTGCACCATCTGGTCTGCATGGCATCCCCCCAAACGACGCGCGGCGGGCCCCTCCCGCGGCTACGACGTTCCCCTGTCCGCCAGTAGTACCCCGGCCCGGCCCTTCCCGGCTGCCACGCGGGTCACACAAACGACACGGGGCCGCCCGACCTTCGTCGAAACGGCCCCGCGTGTCAGCGGCGCTGGCCTCAGCGCTGGTCGATCGGCACGAAGGCCAGATCCTCAGGCCCCGTGTAATTGGCGCTCGGGCGGATGATCTTGCCGTCGATGCGCTGCTCGATCACGTGCGCGCTCCAGCCGCTGGTGCGGGCGATCACGAACAGCGGGGTGAACATCGCCGTCGGCACGCCCATCATGTGGTAGCTGACCGCGCTGAACCAATCGAGGTTCGGAAACATCTTCTTGATGTCCCACATCACCGATTCCAGACGCTCGGCGATGTCGTACATCTTCATGCTCGACTGCTCGGCGGACAGATCCTTCGCCACCTGCTTGATGACGTCGTTGCGCGGATCGCCGGTGGTGTACACCGGATGGCCGAAGCCGATCACGACTTCCTTGCGCTCGACGCGCGCCTTGATGTCGGCTTCCGCTTCGTCGGGCGATTCGTAGCGTTTCTGCACTTCGAAGGCCACTTCGTTCGCTCCGCCATGCTTCGGGCCGCGCAGCGCACCGATGCCACCCGCGATGCAGGAATGCATGTCGCTGCCGGTGCCGGCGATGACGCGGCAGGTGAAGGTGGAGGCATTGAACTCGTGCTCGGCGTACAGGATCAGCGAGGTGTGCATCGCGCGCACCCAGGACTCGCGCGGCTTCTCGCCGTGCAGCAGGTGCAGGAAATGGCCACCGATGGAGTCGTCGTCGGTCTCCACGTCGATCGCGCGGCCGTTGTGGCTCCAGTGGTACCAGTACAGCAGCATCGAGCCCAGCGAGGCCATCAGCTTGTCGGCGATGTCGCGCGCGCCGGGATGGTTATGGTCGTCCTTCTCCGGCGATACGCAGCCGAGGATCGACACGCCAGTGCGCATCACGTCCATCGGGTGCGCGGACGGCGGCAGCTCTTCCAGCGCGGCCTTCACCGCGGCCGGGATGCCGCGCAGCGACTTCAGCTTCGCCTTGTAGGCGGCCAGCTCGGCGCGGTTGGGCAGCTTACCGTGCACCAGCAGGTAGGCGACTTCCTCGAACTCGCTGGTCGTCGCGATATCGAGGATGTCGTAACCGCGGTAATGCAGATCGTTGCCGCTGCGGCCGACGGTGCACAGCGCGGTGTTGCCGGCGGCGGTGCCGGACAGGGCGACGGATTTCTTCGGCTTGAAGGGGACGCTCTCTGACATGTTCAATTCCTCATCTTGTTTTGGAGCCCCTCTCCCGATGGGAGAGGGGTTGGGGTGAGGGTTCGGCGAAATCCGTGCAGCTCGAACATCGCTGGCTTCGCCGTACCCTCATCCGCCCTTAGGGCACCTTCTCCCGAAGGGAGAAGGAATATCCTTACTTCTTTGCGGAAAACAGGGTGTCGAGCTTCTGCTCGAAAGCGTGGTAACCGATGCGGTCGTACAGCTCCTCGCGCGTCTGCATGCTGTCGACCACGTTCTTCTGGTGGCCGTCGCGGCGGATCGCTTCGTACACGTTCTCCGCCGCCTTGTTCATCGCGCGGAACGCCGACAGCGGATACAGCTGGATCGCCACGCCGACCGAGGCCAGTTCGTCGCGGGTGAACAGCGGCGTCTTGCCGAACTCGGTGATGTTGGCCAGCACCGGCACTTTCACGGCATCGACGAAGCGCTGGTAGGTGGGCAGGTCGTAGGCGGCCTCGGCGAAGATGCCGTCGGCGCCGGCCTCGACGCAGGCGATGGCGCGCTCGATGGCGGCGTCCACGCCTTCGACCTGGATGGCGTCGGTGCGCGCGATCAGGAAGAAGTCCGGATCGGTCTTCGCATCGGCCGCCGCCTTCACGCGATCGACCATCTCGCCGGCCGACACGATTTCCTTGCCCGGGCGATGGCCGCAACGCTTGGCGCCCACCTGGTCCTCGATGTGGCATGCGGCGGCGCCGGCCTTGATCAGCGACTTCACCGTGCGCTCGATGTTGAACGCGCTGGGGCCGAAGCCGGTATCGATGTCGACCATCAGCGGCAAGTCGCAGACATCGGTGATGCGGCGCACGTCGATCAGCACGTCTTCCAGCGAGTTGATGCCCAGGTCGGGCAGGCCCAGCGACCCTGCGGCGACGCCGCCGCCGGACAGGTAGATCGCCTTGTAGCCGGCGCGCTTGGCCAGCAGCGCGTGGTTGGCGTTGATCGCGCCGATCACCTGCAGCGGCGATTCGGCGGCGAGCGCGGCGCGGAACTGCGCGCCTGCGGACGGGGTGCTCATGCGACGTGACTCCTCATCGGTCAGCGAGCGGCCTCGGCCTGGGGCCGGTGCCGGAGGTGCGTGAAGGGTACGCCCCTCTTCGGGACGCAAATCTGGCACCATCCTCAGGGTTGATCAATCTTGATCGAACGAATCAATATTTCTCGATGGCCTCCGCGACCGACCTTCTGTCCGCCCGCGACACCTGCCGCCTGCTGGGCATCAGCCAGGCCACGCTGTACGCCTACGTCAGCCGCGGCCTGCTGGAATCCCGACCGGGCAAGGACCACCGCAGCCGCCTCTACCTGCGTCAGGACGTGGAGCGCCTGGCCCAGCGCAAGCAGGTGGGGCGCGGCGCGGCGCGCGGTGCCGCGCAAAGCCTGGACCGGGGCCTGCCGGTGCTGGAAACGCAGATCTCCCTGATCCGTCCGGACGGCCCTTACTACCGGGGCCGGTCGGCGATCGGCATGGTCCACGACGGCGCCACGCTGGAAGACGTCGCGCGGCAACTCTGGGCCTGCGGCGAGGAGGACCCGTTCACCGCGCCTTCGTCGACCCCGTGGCCGGCGGTGGTCGCGCCGCTCGCCTCCGATGTCGCGCTGCCGCCGCTGGAGCGCGCGATGGCGGCGATCCCGCTGCTGGCGCTGGACGTGCGCCACTCCTTCAATTCGGCGCCCCGCGTGCGCCACGAGATCGCCGCCGGACTGCTGCGCCACAACGCGGCCCTGCTGGTCGCACAGCCGCCTTCCGGCGCACCGGTGCATCGCGTGCTCGCGCAGGCCTGGCATCCGGGCGACGACGGGTTCGCCGACCTCGTGCGTGCCGCGCTGATCGTTTGCGCGGACCACGAATTGAACGTCTCGGCCTTCGCGGCGCGCGTGGTCGCCTCCACCGGCGCGCATCTGCACGCCACCGTCTGCAGCGGCCTCGCCGCGCTGTCCGGGCCCCGCCATGGCGGCGCGACGGCGCGTGCGTACGCACTCATCGCCGATGCCCGTGACGCCGGCCACGCGCGCCGCTTCATCAGCGAGCGCTGGCAGCGCGGCGATGATCTTCCGGGCTTCGGCCATGCGCTGTATCCGCAGGGCGATCCGCGCGGTGCCGAGCTGCTGGCGCGCGCTCGCGAACGCCACGCAGGCGAGCGCGAAATGGCCGCACTGGAAACGCTGATCGCCGCTACCGAAGACATCAGCGGCCTGCGCCCGAACATCGACTTCATGCTGGCGGCGATCTGTCACCTGAACCGCCTGCCGGCGACGCCCGCGCTGGTGATGTTCGCCGCGGGCCGCCTCGCCGGCTGGCTGGCGCACGCGCTGGAACAACAGGCGATGGGCGGCCTGATCCGTCCACGTGCGCGCTACACCGGCATCACGCCATCGGCACCGTCGGCATGACGCGGTGGCGCTGCCCCGCACGGATTTGACATCGATGACGCATGCACCGACCCTGCAAGCGACCGCTCCTGCTGCTGCCGTGATGCGCCCCACCCTAGCCCTGTGCCTGCTGCTGACGATGATGATCCCCACCACCATCGCCCGGAACACCGACATGCCACGTGCGGATGCGTCGACGCAGGCCCCGACCGCGATACCCCCACCCCCGGCGTGGCTATCGGGGCTCGATGCGCTCTACGACGCGGAACTGCGCGTCGCCGGCCTGGAGGACCGCACGTTCAACGCGGAACACTGGTGGTCGGTCGCCACGCCGTTGCTGGCGCGTACGCACGGCTTCCACGTGGAAGAGATCGGCCGCAGCGTCGAGGACCGCCCCTTGCGCCATGTGCGCTGGGGCGAAGGCAGGATCCCCGTGCTGCTGTGGTCGCAGATGCATGGCGACGAGAGTACGGCGTCGATGGCGCTGGCGGACCTGTTCCGCTTTCTCGGCGACCATCCCGACCATCCGCTGGTGAGGCAGCTGCGCGCGAACACCACGCTGCATGTCTTCCCCATCGTCAATCCCGACGGCGCTGCGCGCTTCCAGCGACGCAACGTGCAGGGGATCGACCTCAACCGCGATGCGCGCATGCTGGCGACGCCGGAAGCGCGCACGCTGAAGGCGTTGTACGACCGGGTGAAACCGATGTACGGCTTCAACCTGCACGACCAGCGCGTCGGCTATCGCGCCGGCGATTCCGATCGCGGCACCGCCATCGCGTTGCTATCGCCGCCCTACAACCACGCCGCCGACGTCAACGATGTGCGCACGCGCGCCATCGAAGTGGCCGGCGTGATCCGCACGGCGTTGGAACCCTACCTGGCCGGCCATATCGCACGCTGGGACGAAACCTTCGACCCGCGCGCGTTCGGCGACCTCACCACGCAGTGGGGCGCCAGCACGGTGTTGATCGAAGCGGGCGGCATCGAGGGCGACGTGCAGAAGCAGCGCCTGCGCAAGCTCTACTTCCTCGGCCTGGTGGCCGCGCTGGACAGCATCGCGACCGGCAGCCACGTGGGCGTAGCGCCTGCGCTATACCGCGAGCTGCCGGAAAACGGCGATGTATGGCCCGATCTGCTGGTGCGTGGCGGCACGCTGTCGGTGCCGGGTCGTCCGCCGACAAAGGCCGACCTGCTGGTCAATTTCCGCAATCCGCTGATGGAAACCGACGGCGCCATCGCCGATATCGGCGACCTCGGCACCAAAAAGGCACGCCGCACCCTGGACGCACGCGACCTGTTCATCGTGCCGATCCCGGGACATGAGGGCGAACGCACGGTGATCGAAGCGAACGACGACGGCGACAACGACGAACCGCGCTCGCCCCTGCCGCTCACGCCGGGCGCCAGCGCGCGCTTCGTGCTGAGCCGCGATCCGCTGGGCCGCGACGTAGTGTGGACGCTCGACGGAAGTGTGGACCCGGCGACACCCGCGCCACCGGCGCGCTGACCGTCAGCTGCCGACCTCGGGCCCGCGCTGCAGCGCGCGCCTCACTTCCTCCAGCGCATTGGGATCGTCCAGCGTGGAGAGATCGCCGGGATCCGCACCCTGCGCCAGCGCCTGCAGCGAGCGCCGCAGCAGCTTTCCCGAACGCGTCTTCGGCAATGCGTTGACGATGTAGACGCGCGCCGGCCGCGCGACCGCGCCCAGGCTCTGCTCTACCGTGCGCCGCATGCCATCGGCGGCCTGCACGCGTTCATGCGGCTCGTCGGTGGCCTGGCGTAGCGTCGCGAACACCACCGGCACCTGCCCCTTCAGTTCGTCGGCCACCCCGATCACGGCAGCCTCCGCCACGGCAGGGAAGCCGGACACGGATTCCTCGATCTCGCGCGTGCCCAGGCGATGGCCGGCGACGTTGATGACGTCGTCGGTGCGGCCGAGGATGAAGGTATAGCCGTCCTCGTCGCGGATCGCCCAGTCCAGCGAGCTGTACAGCAGTTCCTTGAAGTGGCTGAAGTAGCTGGAGAGAAAGCGCGCGTCGTCGTTCCAGATCGTCGTCATGCACCCGGGCGGCAACGGCGGCTGCATGACCAGCACACCCTTCTTGCAAGGCCCGACTTCCTCGCCAGTGCTTTCGTCGATCACCTTCATCCTGTAACCGAGGTTCGGGAACCCGGGCGAACCGAACCGCACGGGCTTCATGTCCAGACCCGGCAGCAGCGTCAGCGCGGGCCACCCGGTCTCGGTCTGCCAGTAGTTGTCGATCACCGGCTTGCCGATCGCATCGGTGATCCAGTGCGCCGTCGGCTCGTCGAGCGGCTCGCCCGCGAGGAACAGGTACTTCAGCTCGGACAGGTCGTGGCGCTTGATGAAATCGATGTCGTGCTTCTTCAGCACCCGCACCGCGGTCGGCGAGGAGAACATCGTGCGCACGCCGTATTGCTCGCACAGCGCCCACCAGATGCCGGCGTCGGGCGTGATCGGCAGCCCTTCGTAGAGCACCGAAGTCGCGCCCACGATCAGCGGGCCATACACGTTGTAGGAATGCCCCACCGCCCAACCGACATCGGATGTGGAGAACATCACCTGCCCCGGCCCCACGTCGAACACCGTGCGCATGGACAGCGCGAGGGCGACCGCATACCCGCCGACATCGCGTTGCACGCCCTTCGGCTTGCCGGTGGTGCCGGAGGTGTAGAGCAGGTAGCTGGGCTCGTTCGACTCCAGCCATTCGACCGGCACCTCGGCATCGCCGACGGCGGCGCGCAACGTGGCGTAGTCCTCATCGCGGCCGGCGATCTTCGGCTCTGCCGCATCCAGGCCGCGCGACACGATCAGCACCTTGGCCGGAGGCGTGTTCGCCTTCGCGCACGCCTCGTCGACCAGCGGCTTGTAGGGAATGACCTTGCCGCCGCGGCTGCCCGCATCGGCGGCGATCAACAGCTTCGGTTGCGCATCGTCGATGCGCAGGGCCAGGTTGTGCGCCGCGAAGCCGCCGAACACCACCGAATGCACGGCGCCTATGCGCGCGCAGGCCAGCATCGCGAACACGGCTTCGGCCATGTTCGGCATGTAGATGACCACGCGATCGCCACGGCCGACATCGAGCCGCTTGAGCACGGCGGCGAAGGCGTTCACTTCGCGGTACAGCTCTCGGTAGCTGATTTCGCGGGTCACATCGGTTTCGGTGGACACCGCCACCAGCGCCAGTTGGTCGCCGCGCTCGGCAACATGGCGATCCACCGCGTTGTAGCAGAGGTTGGTCTGGCCGCCGACGAACCAGCGACGGAACGGCGGCTGCGAGTACTCCAGCACCTGCCGCGGCGGCACGTGCCAATGGATGGCCTTCGCCTCGTCACCCCAGAAGGCCTCGGGCTGCTCGATCGAGCGCCGATAGACGTCTTCGTATGCCATGCGAACCTCCCAGATCCGACACCGGGACCAGCATAGACCCGCCCCGCCGCCGCCACCTTCCTACCTTGGTCGCATGGGACACTCCGTCGCACCCAAAAGAAAAACGCCGGGCATGGGCCCGGCGTTTTCCTGAAGCCACAGCGATGGGGTATTACTTCCGCGTCGCGGGCTCAGGCCTCACGTAACGGTCGAACCAGGCCAGCATCTCGGCGATGAAATGCTCGTTCGATTCCTGCGCCGTGTACCAGTGAGGCTCGAACGGCAGCATCACCAGCCGTGTCGTGCCGCCCGTGCCGCGGATGGCCTGGAACAACCGTGGCGACTGCAGCGACTCGGTGCCCGGGTTGGCGTCGTCGCTGCCATGCACGATCAGCAGCGGTTCGTTGACCTTGTCGGCGTGGAAGAACGTCGAGGCCTGGTCGTACACCTTCGGTGCCGCCCAGAACGAGCGGCGTTCGTTCTGGAAGCCGAACGGGGTCAGCGTCTTGTTGTAGCCGCCGCTGGAGGCCACGCCGGCACGGAACATGTCCGAGTGCGCCAGCAGGTTGGCCGCCATCAACGCGCCGTGACTGTGTCCGGTGACGCCGATGCGGCCGCGGTCGACCACGCCGAGCTCGACCGCCTTGTCGACCGCAGCTTCCGCGTTCGCGACCAGCTGCTCCAGGTAGGTGTCGTAGGCCGTCTTCGGGTCGCCGACGATCGGGAACGACGCGTTGTCGATGATCGCGTAGCCGGCGAGCAGCAACAGGCGGTAATTCGACAGGCGCGTGAAGGTCTGCTCCGAACCGCTTACCTGACCGGCCTTCGACGGGTCCGCATAGTCCATCGGATAGGCATACAGGATCGCCGGCACGCGCGTGCCTTCCTGGTACCCCGGCGGCGTGTAAAGGGTGAAGGACAAGTCCACGCCGTCCTTGCGCTTGTACGTCACCAGCCGCTTCTTGATGTCCCGCACCTGCGGTGTGGGGTCCGGGAATCGGGTCAGCGGCATCGGCTCGGAGCGTACGGCGGCTTCCGCCGGTGCCGCGCCTTCGATGGCGTCCGCGAGGATGCGGCGCTGCAGGTTCGGCGGATCCTTCGGCGACTGGTGCCAGGTGAGCAGGCGACGGGTGTCGTCGCCCTCGAAGCCGACGAAGACCTCGTACGCGGTCGCATCGCTGCGGAACAGGCGCCGCGTGCTGCCGTCCTCGATCGTGTAGCGATCGAGGAACGGCCGGTTGCCCTGCGGCGTCGCGCCCATGCCACTGAGGAACAGAGCGCCGTCCTCTTCACGCAGCACCCAGGCGCCGTTCGCGAGTCGCTGCAACTCCGGGTTGCCGGGGTCGGCATACAACTCGTCGCTGGACAGATCCCACAGCACGCGTGCCGGCACGCGCTTGTCCACGTCCACCAGCGTCGTCGTCTGCCAGCTCCGGTTCGCATCGTACTCGTAGGTCAGCGCACGACCGCCTTCGCGGAACCACGCCAGACCGGCGTAACGCTGCTTCAGTCGTCCGATCTCCTTCGGCTTGCCGGTGAAAGGCGCGGCCAGCATCAACAGGCGATCACGGGCCGGCACGTCGTTCTTCCAGTCGCCGCCGTCGAGCGCTTCGGCCCATACCAGCGTCGCCGGTTGATTGGCGCGCCAGGCGTGGCTGCGTGGACCGGTGGGAACACCGCGCACGGGGACACGGTCGGCGACCGGTAGCATCGCCAGCGGCGTCACGCGACCATTATTCAAATCGAGAACACCCAGGTCCTTGGCAAAGCGCTGCCAGGTGGTGACGTAGGAGTACGGACGCGCCAGCACTTCCACCAGCACGTGGCGCCCATCCGGCGCCGCATCGACGGCGCCGTACACAGCCTTGGCACCCACAGGCGTCACTGTGCCGCTGTCGGCATCGACCACCGCCAGCTGCGACGTGGCGTAGTAGTCGAACAGGGTCTCGTCCTCGGGACCGGACAAGGTATCGCGCGCTTCGTAAGTACTGCTCTCGCCCTTGCCGGCAATCGCTTCCTTGATCTCCGGCCCAGGAGGGACCGCGGAACGCACCGGCGCGGCGCCGATGTCGGTGGGCACCCGCTTCACGAGCATCGAGGGCTTGTCGCCCAGCCATTGCACCGCACCACCCAGGATCGTGTTGAGCTTCACGCCCTCCACGCGACGCACCTGGCCGTCAGCAGCGCGGCCGACCCACAACTCCACGCCTGTGTCGGTGGTGTTGTCGAAGGAGAACCGGGTGCCATCCGGCGACCACGACGGGTTGCCCGGGCAGGCGCCCGCAGGCAGCGCGACGGCAGTTTCCTTGCCACTGGCCAGCTCCAGCACGCTGAAGCTCTCCAGGCAGGTCCGGATGCCGTAGCCATTGGAACGATCGTGGCGGCTGTGGTTGCGCGGCTCCACGCGGACGCCGGCGAGCTTGAGATAGGGTTCGGCGACACGGGCAATCGGCGGATACTGCGACTGCCGGATCAGGATCGCGCGCGTACCCGTGGGGTCCAGCGACGGCGATGGATTGAGCGGGGCGCGAAACACCTGCAGGAGCGGTTCCGGCGGCTGCAGGTAGCGCGCCTCCTGCGCCACCGCCAATGACGGCATCGCCAGGGCCAATCCCACCGCCAGCAATATCCTTCCTTTCCGCATCACCCACCCCCTTTGAGGAAAACCAGAAAGTAACACGACAAAAAAAGGGGCGGCTCGCGCCACCCCTTTTCTCCATCGCGTGCGACATGCCCGCTATCAGAGCAGGTGTGCCACGCCGCTGCGCTCTTCTTCCAGCTCGGCCAGCGTCTTGTCGATGGCCTTCTGGCTGTAATCGTCGACCGGCAGGTCCTTGATCATCGTGTACTCGCCGTTCTCGGTGGTGACGGCGAAGCCGAACATCACGCCTTCCGGGATGCCGTAGCTGCCGTCGGACGGAATGCCCATCGTCACCCACTTGCCGTTGCTGCCCAGCACCCAGTCGCGCACGTGGTCGATGGCGGCGTTGGCGGCCGAAGCGGCCGACGACAGGCCGCGCGCTTCGATGATCGCGGCGCCGCGCTTGCCAACCTGCGGGATGAAGGTGTTCGCGTTCCAGTCGGCGTCGTTGATCTTGTCCTTCAGCGACTGGCCGTTGACCGTGGCGAAGCGGTAGTCGGGGTACATGGTCGGGCTGTGGTTGCCCCACACGACCAGCTTGTCGATGTCGCCCACAGCCACGCCGGCCTTGTTGGCGAGCTGCGACAGCGCGCGGTTGTGGTCCAGGCGCAGCATGGCGGTGAAGTTCTTCGACGGCAGGTCCGGCGCGGACTTCATCGCGATGTAGGCGTTGGTGTTGGCCGGGTTGCCGACCACCAGCACCTTGACGTTGCGGCTGGCGACCTTGTTCAGCGCGGCGCCCTGGGCGGTGAAGATCTTGGCGTTCTCCAGCAGCAGGTCCTTGCGCTCCATGCCCGGGCCGCGCGGACGCGCGCCGACCAGCAGGGCCACGTCGACGTCCTTGAACGCGACTTCCGGATCGTCGGTGCCGACGACGCCGGCCAGCAACGGGAACGCGCAGTCTTCGAGCTCCATGATCACGCCCTTCAGCGCGGCCTGGGCCTTCTCCAGCGGCAGCTCCAGCAGCTGCAGGATGACCGGCTGGTCCTTGCCCAGCATTTCGCCGGAAGCGATGCGGAACAGCAGCGCGTAGCCGATCTGGCCAGCAGCGCCGGTGACGGCAACACGGACGGGGGTTTTCATGGTGCGGTTCCTCGGGGTTTCGTAGGGTGGGCGTCGGCCCACCGCGTGGGGAAAGAGTGGGCCTGCGCCCACGCAACGGTTACTTCAGTTCGGCAAAGAATTCCTGGAAGCGCTGCAGGCCCGGCGCGAGTTGCGGCGTCGGGCAGGTGTAGCTGATGCGCAGCGCGCGCGGCTCGCCGAACGCCGAGCCCGGCACGCAGGCCACGCCCTTCGCTTCGAGCAGCGCATTGCAGAAGTCGACGTCGTCCTCGATCTTCACGCCGTCATGCGACTTGCCGAAGGCGCAGCTGATGTCGGGGAATACGTAGAACGCACCCTGCGGACGCGGACACACCACGCCCGGGATGGCTTCCATCGCGGCCAGCACCTGGTCGCGCTTGGCCTGGAATTCGGCGTTCTTCGCCACGGGCACGTCCTGCGGGCCGGTCAGCGCGGCGATGGCCGCGGCGGTGACGACTTCCGGCACGTTGGTGATGTGGTTGGAATTCATCGTGGTCAGCGCCTTGGCGACCACCTCGGGACCGGCCATGAAGCCCACGCGCCAGCCCGGCATGCCATAAGTCTTGGACAGCGAATCGACGAAGACCGTGCGATCGCGCATCTCCGGCCGCGCCTGCACGAAGTTCATGTAGGCCAGGCCGTCGAACAGCATGCGGTTGTAGATGTCGTCGGTGACGATCCAGGTCTCCGGATGCTTCACCAGCACGTCGGCCAGCGCAGCGACTTCCTCGCGCGTGTAGACCATGCCCGTCGGATTGGACGGGTTGTTGAACAGGAACACCTTGGGCGTGTGGATCGTCAGCGCTTCGTCAAGCTGCGCGGGTGTCAGCTTGTAGTCCTGGCTGGCCGGGCACGGCAGCGGCACCGCCTTCGCGTTGACGATGTCGGCGATGTCGGCGTAGGTCGTCCAGTACGGCGACGGATAGACGATGGTGTCGCCCTCGTCCAGCAGCGACTCGGCCAGGTTGTAGAGGATGTGCTTGGCGCCGATGCCGGTGGACACGTTGGCGCGCGTGTAGCCGGTCAGGCCCAGCGCTTCGATGTGCCGCAGGAACGCATCGAGCAGCGCGTCGGTGCCGCGGTTGCTGCCGTACTGGCCGGAGTCCTTCGCCAGCGCGTCGCGCGCAGCTTGGTAGACGTGGTCGCCGGGCAGGAAATTGGGAACGCCGATCGAAAAGCTGATGATGTCGCGGCCTTCGGCCTTCAGCTTCTTGGCCTTTTCGGCCACCGCCATGATCGCACTTGGCTTGGCGCGACCGATGCGCCGGGCAAGCAGGGGCATTGCACAACCTCGCGTGGAAAGGTCAGGGAGCGTCGTCGCCGTCTTTTTTTGCGGCGCAAAATGGTATCACGCCACCCCGCCGCGACCGACTAGCCCATGGTCTACCCCGGCCCGCGCGGCAGGGCGCGGTTACTGGTAATCCAACACGTCGCCGAGGTCGTAGTTCTCGTCGAAATACGCCTGCCACTGCGCATACGCCGCGCGCAGGCAGGCGGGGGTATCGCAGACGTCCAACTGGCGGGTGGCGGCCTGGACCGTGCGGTCGCCGTCGGGATAGCGATCCGCCAGTTCCTTGAACTGCTTTCGCATCCCGGCATCCAGCGCGCCGAACTCCTCATGCCCACAGACCAGGGTGGCGCGGACGCTGCCCGCCGGGGCATCGGTTTCGCATACCGTCGCGGGATCCGGCGCCCGGGCCGCGGCCACGGCAGCGGCAAGCTCGCTGCGGTCGCGTTCGGTCAGCCGGCGCACGAAGCCCAGGTCGTCGGTCTGGCCGGCACCCCAGGTGATGCGCAGGGTGAAGCCGTTTCCGCTCTGGTCCTGCAGTTTGCGCAGGGTCACCGTCTCGCTGGGCCCGGTATCGGAGGCCAGGTGCAGGGCCAGCGTGCCGTTGTCGAGGTCGACGTCCTCCACCTTGCCATCCAGCCAGGCGCCGTCACGCACGACCTGCAGACCCGCGTCGGGCCGCCAGGCAATGGCGTAGAGGGTCTCGGCGTCGTCGCCTTCGCTGTGATTCGTGCTCCACAGGCCTTCCAGGCTCTGCTGGAAGTGCTCCGCCGACGCCTCCACGGCGGTCGCTGCGACGGGATCCGGTGGGGTGTTCGCGCCCTTGTTGCACGCGCCAAGCGCCAGGGCCGCGGCCAGTAACAGGGCCGCGCGCAACGCGCGCCGGCAATGGTCCTTCATGGTGGTGCTCCAAAAAAAGAAAGGGCCGGTACGATGACCGGCCCTTCCATTCGATCACGCCGACAGGATGCGGTTCCACTCCGCCACGCGGTCGGCCTTGGCGGCCAGCGCCGCGTCGGCGTCTCCGCTGATGGTCACCTTGGTGATCAGGTCGCCCTGCTTCACCGCGTCGACCACGTCCAGGCCTTCGGTGACCTTGCCGAACACGGTGTGCTTGCCGTCCAGCCACGGCGTGGGCACGTGGGTGATGAAGAACTGGCTGCCGTTGGTGCTGGGGCCGGCATTGGCCATGGACAGCACGCCACGCTCATGGCGCACGCCGTTGGTGGTTTCGTCCTCGAAGCGGTAACCCGGGCCGCCCCGGCCCGAGCCTTCCGGACAGCCGCCCTGGATCATGAAATCGGGGATCACGCGGTGGAAGTTCAATCCGTCGTAGAAGCCGCGCTTGGCCAGGTTGACGAAGTTGGCCACCGTCAGCGGGGCCTTGTCGGGGTACAGCTCGATCGTGATCGGGCCGCGCGAGGTGTCGAAGGTGGCAGTCAGCTGACTCATGGAACGGTTCTCCAGGGGTAAAAGAGGGAACGGCGAGACATCGGCGGCTCTCTCCCCTGCCCCGCCCTGGCGGCGGGGCGAGAAGGAAAGCATCCGTCCCGCCACCCGGCCACTGATGGCCGGGACTGCGATGCGCAAGCCGGACCCGTCACGCAGGCCCTGCCCCGTTGCCAGATCACGGCGCCGTCAGGGGATTTCAAGGGCGGGCCCCGCGCGGCGGCATCCATTCAGGCGTTTTTCGATAAATCAGGTGCTTAGCGCACCATAGCCCGCTATAATACGCCGCTTCTTTCCGCCCACGTCCTCGCGCCTGCCCCGTCGAAGGGGTATCCGGGTGCGCTTTTCCGATCCCAGAATCCATGTCCATCGAAAACCTCCGCAATATCGCGATCGTCGCGCACGTCGACCATGGCAAGACCACCCTCGTCGACCAGCTGCTGAAGCAGTCCGGCACCCTCTCCGAGCGCACCGTGCTGGCCGAGCGCGTGATGGACAGCAACGACCAGGAGAAGGAACGTGGCATCACGATCCTGGCGAAGAACACCGCCATCACCTGGAACGGCAACCGCATCAACATCGTCGACACCCCCGGCCACGCCGACTTCGGCGGTGAAGTCGAGCGCGTGCTGTCGATGGTCGACACCGTCCTGATCCTGGTCGACGCGATGGACGGCCCCATGCCGCAGACGCGCTTCGTCACCCAGAAGGCGTTCGCGATGGGCTTCAAGCCGATCGTGGTGATCAACAAGGTCGACCGCCCCGGCTCGCGTCCGGAGTGGGTCGTGGAGCAGGTGTGGGACCTGTTCGACCGCCTGGGTGCCACGCCCGAGCAGATGGATTTCCCGATCGTCTACGCGTCGGCCCTGAACGGCTATGCCGGCCTCGAGGACACAGTGCGCGGCGGCGACATGACCCCGCTGTACGAAGCGATCATGAAGCACGCGCCGAAGCCGGAAGTCGATCCGGAAGGCGCCTTCCAGATGCGCATCAGCCAGCTGGACTACAACAACTTCGTCGGCGTGATCGGCATCGGCCGCATCCAGCGCGGCACGCTGAAGAAGAACATGCCGGTCGCCGTGATCGACCGTGAAGGCAAGAAGCGCCAGGGCAAGGTGCTGCAGGTGCTGGGCTTCCTGGGCCTGGAGCGCATCGAGCAGGACAGCGCCGAAGCCGGCGACATCGTCGCCATCTCCGGCATCCAGGACCTGACGATCTCCGACACCGTCTGCGCGCTGGACACCCCGGAAGCGCTGCCGGCGCTGACGGTCGATGAGCCGACGATCTCGATGACCTTCCAGGTCAACAATTCGCCGTTCGCCGGCCACAAGGACCTGTCGGGCGGCAAGTTCCTGACCAGCCGCCAGCTGAAGGAGCGTCTGGAACGCGAGACCGTGCACAACGTCGCGCTGAAGGTCGAGCAGCTGGAAGACGCGGACAAGTTCCTGGTCTCCGGCCGTGGCGAACTGCACCTGTCGGTGCTGATCGAGAACATGCGTCGCGAGGGCTATGAACTGGCCGTGTCGCGTCCGGAAGTGATCATCAAGGAAATCGACGGCCAGCTGATGGAGCCGATCGAGCAGCTCGTCGTCGACGTGGAGGAAACCCACCAGGGCGGCGTGATGGAGAAGCTCGGCGTCCGCAAGGGCCAGCTGAAGAACATGGAGCCGGACGGCAAGGGCCGCGTGCGCCTGGACTACCAGATCCCGGCGCGTGGCCTGATCGGCTTCCAGAACGAATTCAAGACGCTGACCCAGGGCTCGGGCCTGCTGTTCCACGTGTTCGACCATTACGGCCCGAAGGAACAGGGCGCCATCGCCAAGCGCCTCAACGGCGTGATGATCGCCAATGCGCCGGGCGCCACGCCGGCCTACTCGCTCGGCCCGCTGCAGGAGCGCGGCAAGCTGTTCGCCGCCGAGGGCGACAACGTGTACGAAGGCCAGCTGATCGGCATCCACTCCAAGGACAACGACCTCACCGTCAACGCGATCAAGACCAAGCCGCTGACCAACATGCGCGCTTCGGGCAAGGACGATGCCATCCAGCTGACCCCGGCGATCAAGTTCTCGCTGGAGCAGGCGCTGGACTTCATCGACGACGACGAGCTGGTGGAAATCACGCCGAAGGAAATCCGCCTGCGCAAGAAGTTCCTGACCGAGAGCGACCGCAAGCGCGCCTCCCGCGCGGCCTGATTGCCGCGCCGCGCCTTGGACGACACCGCCTACAACCCGGACCCCAAGGCGCACCCTGGCCTGCACGCCATCGCCCTGTTCGAGGGCGCCAAGGGCGTGCTCGCCCTCGCCTTCGCCGGCGGCCTGCTGGCGCTGGGCCCGGATCGCCTGCGCGAGAGCGTGCAGGCGATCGTCACCCGCATCATCCCCGAGGCCGGTCCCGGCGTGGTGAGCGAATGGATGGCGCGGATCAATCCGGAATCCATCCACGTCACCGTGCTGATCATCGCGCTCTACGCCGGCATGCGCCTGCTGGAAGGCTGGGGCCTGTGGCGTGCCCGCGCCTGGGCGTCGTGGCTGGGCTGCATCGGGTCCGCCGCCTACCTGCCGCTGGACGTCTATGCGCTGTACCACCATCCGGGCTGGCACACCTGGGCGCTCCTGATCGTGAACCTGGTGATCGTGTGGGTGCTGTGGCGGGACATCCGTCGCCGCAAGGTGATTTGACGGGCGGGGCGGCCGCTGCGTAGCCTGCGCGGCAACCCTGCCAAGATGCCCGCATGCGTCGATTCCTGCTGCCGCTCGGCCTGATGGTGCTCGCCCTGGCTGCCTGCCAGCCGGCGACGACGCCCGATGCGACGGCGCCCGCCGCACCGACCGATTTCCTTTATGCCGAGCTCGACATCGCCGACCTGCAGTCCCGCATGCAGTCCGGTGAGCTCGACAGCCGTCGCCTGACGCAGGCGTACCTGGACCGGATCGCCGCCGTCGACAAAGCGGGGCCTCAGCTGAATGCGGTCATCGAACTGAACCCAGATGCGCTGAAAGAGGCCGCGCTGCGCGACGTGGAACGCCGCGCCAATGCCGTTCGCGGCCCGCTGCACGGCATCCCGGTCCTGTTGAAGGACAACATCGATGCGGTGCCGATGGCGACGTCGGCCGGTTCCCTGGCGCTCAAGGATTTCCGGCCGGCCAGGGATGCCTTCCTGGTCCGGCGCCTTCGCGAAGCGGGTGCCGTCATCCTCGGCAAGGCCAACCTCAGCGAGTGGGCGAACTTCCGTTCATCGCACTCCACCTCGGGCTGGAGCGGCCGTGGCGGGCAGACGCGCAATCCCTATGCACTGGACCGCAATCCGTGCGGATCGAGTTCGGGCAGCGCGGTCGCGGTGTCGGCCAACCTCGTCGCGGTCAGCGTGGGCACCGAGACCGACGGCAGCATCGTCTGCCCTGCCGCGATCAACGGTGTGGTGGGACTGAAGCCGACCGTCGGCCTGGTCAGCCGGCAGGGCATCCTGCCCATCTCGCACAGCCAGGACACCGCCGGCCCCATCGCACGCAATGTGTCGGATGCGGCCTTGCTGCTGGCCGCCCTGGCCGGTCGGGACACCGCGGATGCGGCGACCACCCAGGCCGCCTGGAACACGACCCTCGACTTCAGTGCGCGACTCAAACCCGGCGCACTGAAAGGTGCGCGCATCGGCGTGCTGCGCAGCAAGGCGGCCATCCATCCCGACGCCGCCGCCGCGCTGGACATCGCCATCCAGGTGATGCGGGAGGCAGGTGCGACTGTCGTCGATGCGGAGATTCCCACCGACGGCCAATGGAATGCCGACGAACTCGAGCTGCTGCTGTACGAGTTCAAGCACGGCGTGGAGCGTTATCTCACCGAGCGCCAAGCCCCGCTGACCACGCTGACCCAGTTGATCGGCTACAACGAGCGTTATCGCGTCTCCGAAATGCAGTACTTCGGCCAGGAACTGTTCGAGCAGGCGAATGCCAAGGGCGGACTCGGCGAAGCCGCCTATATCACCGCGCGCAGCCGGGCGCGCCGGCTGGCCGGACCGGAGGGCATCGATGCCGCGCTCAAGGCGCAGCAACTCGACGCACTGATCGCGCCGACGACGGGCCCCGCCTGGCTGACCGACCACAAGACCGGCGACCATTTTCCCGGCGCCGGTTACAGCGCAGCGGCCGTGGCGGGGTATCCCAGCCTCACCGTCCCGATGGGCCACAGCGATGGCCTGCCCCTGGGACTGGTGTTCATGGGAACCGCCTGGAGCGAAGCGCGGCTGATCGCACTGGGCTACGACTACGAACAGCGCACCCGCGCACGCAAGCCCCCCGAGTACTGGCCGACGCTGTCGGCGCGCATGCCGCTGCGCTGAGCGCCGCGAAAGTGTGAGCCGTTTGCGGTGCGGAGATGCTTGCAGCGGTAGCGGGATCGTGGCGTCATAGCCCCACGGCAGCAGCGGGGGGTCTATCGCGTGGAATCTGGCGCGGACCGGGCATCGGAACTGCGGGCGTTCAGCGGGTCGGGCGCCGCTGCCCGGCTGCGGCAGCGCAACCTCGATTCGCTGGCATGGGGCATCCTGGTCATCGCATGCCTGCTGTCGCTGTGGTCCGGTGCCACCCAGTGGCGGCAGGCGCAGGAACACGCCCGCGCGCAGTTCGAGGCGCGCGCCGATGCGATCGCCACCGCGATCTCGGCCAACATGAATGCGTACGAAGACACCGTGCGTGCCGCCGCCGCCGTGCTGGAAGGCCGGCAGGACATCGAGCGCGACAGCTTCTACGTGTTCGTTGAAAAACTGCAGATGCCGACGCGCCAGGCGGCCGTGCATGGACTCGGTTTCGCGCGTCGCGTGACGCACGCCGAACGCGATGCATACGTCACGACCCAGCGCGCTCGGTACGGCGATGCGTTCGCCATCCACCCTGCGGGCGATCGCAGCGAATACGTGGTGATCGACGTACTCTATCCCGATGTACCGGGCATGCGTCCCCTGCTCGGTCGCGACGTGATGGCCGAAGCCGTGCGCGCGCAGGCCATCGCGTCGGCGCGCGACAGTGGCGAGCTGGCCGCCGCGCCGCTGGTCGCGCTGGGGGATGCCACCAAGGGCAGTACTGGCCTGGCAGGCTTCCTGCTGTACGCGCCGGTGTACGCCGACCCCGTCGCCGCACGCGCCAGCGTGGA
Source organism: Pseudoxanthomonas sp. (assembly GCF_002863005.1). GTDB lineage: Bacteria > Pseudomonadota > Gammaproteobacteria > Xanthomonadales > Xanthomonadaceae > Pseudoxanthomonas_A. The sequence continues at coordinate 19,823 of NZ_PKDG01000014.1, read as the reverse complement.
GGCACGACGGCGCCTGCTGCGTGGCTTCGCCACCGCCGGCTTCGGTTGGCAACGGGTCGTGGAAGATGCCGTCGGTCGCTCCGGCGGCGACGAGTTCGACCTGCAGTTGCTCGCCCGCGATCACGGTGGCGAGCCGATCTACCAGACACGGGCGCTGCAAGACCGCTACCGGGGCGACTGGCAGCCGGCCTTCACCGCTCAGCGCGAACTGCGGCTGCTGGGCAGCGAGTGGCGCCTGGTACTGCAGTCGCCACCGTTGCGCGACGCATTGCCCGGCCTGGCGTCCATCGTGCTGCTGACCGCGTGCGGGATCGGCCTGGGGCTGCTGCTGTTCCTGCTGTTGCAGAACCTGGCGCGGACGGAGCGGCGCAGCCGCGCCCTGCTGGATGCGGTTGCGGACCACCTGCCCGCGCTGATCGCGTATATCGATGGGGATGGCCACTACGGCTTCGCCAATCGCGCATGCCGCGCATGGTCCGGCACGCCGACGGATTGGAGCGACAGGCACGTGGACGACGTCCATGCGGACGCTCCCGACTTCCTCGGCTCGCTCAGGCGCGCCATGCAGGACTGCACGCCGGACCACTGGACGACCTGGGAAGGCGAGTTGGGCCGGCCGGCACGACCGGTTCATCTCTATCTGGTCCCCGACGTGGAGCCCGGCCGCAGGATCGCCGGCTGGTACCTGATGGGGAACGACGTCGGTGAACAGCGGCGCGCGCACCGCGAGTTGGCGATGGCGCGCGACCACCTCAAGCGCGTCACCGATCGCCTGCCCGCACTGATCGCCCAATTCGATGCAGCGCACCGTCTGGTTTTCCACAACCGCGCGTTCGCCGACCAGGTCCAGTGGCGCAGCCCCCCCAGGATCGGCACCCACATGCGCGATCTCTTCGGCGAGGACGCCTACCTGCGCCGCATGCCGCAGATCGATGCCGCACTGTCCGGGCGCGATGGCGAGTTCGAAAGCAGCTTCGCCACTGCCGACGGCACCCGGAGCATGCACAGCTTCTATACGCCCGATGTCGACGACACCGGCAAGGTCTGCGGCTTCTTCGTCATGTCCATCGACATCACGGAGAAGGCCCGCCTGGAACACGCGCTGCACGACGCCAACGAACTGGCCGAGGTGACGCTGACGTCGATCAGCGAAGCGGTGATCACCGTCGATATCGAAAGCCGCGTCACCTACATGAACCCCGCCGCGGAAGCGCTGTGCGGCTGGGGACTGGACCAGGCATTGGGGCACCCCCTGGACCAGGTTGCTTCGCTGGTCCGCATCGATACGCAGCCGAATGTCGAGGAACCCCACACGATGGGGCAGCCGGGCGACCTGCAGTTGCTGCGACGCGACGGCAGCCGCATGCTGGTCGAACGTTCGCTGTCGGCCATCCATGACCGCGACGAGCGCATGGTGGGCACCGTGATGGTGTTGCGCGACATCACCGAATCCCGCGCACTCAGCTCGCGCATGACCTTCCTCGCCCACCACGATGTCCTGACCGGGCTGCCGAACCGGCTGCAACTCAACGAGCGGTTGGGCCAGGCGATCACGCACGCGACCAACCATGGCAACGGCATCGCGGTACTGTTCCTCGACCTCGACCTCTTCAAGCACGTCAACGATGCCCTCGGCCACCACACCGGCGATGAACTGCTGCAGCAGGTCGCGCGACGCCTGCAGCGCAACATCGGCAATCTCGGGACCGTGTACCGCACGGGAGGCGACGAGTTCGTCGTGCTGCTGCCGAATGTGGTGACGCGCGACAGCGTGCTGCAGATCGCCGACCGTCTTCTCGCCCTCAGCGGAACACCCTACACGGTGGCCTCGCACGAACTGCACCAGGCGTTCAGCATCGGCATCAGCCTGTTCCCGGAAGACGGCTACGACGCGGCGACGCTCATGATGCGTGCCGATGCGGCCATGTACCTGGCCAAGCGAAATGGCCGCAACGCCACGCGTTTCTACACGCGCGAGCTGGCATCCAGCGTGGACGCCCGCATCGAACTGGAGAACAGCCTGCGGCGAAGCCTGCGCAACGGCGATCTTTCCCTCCATTACCAGCCGCAGGTCGATCGCGTCAGCGGTCGCATCGTCGGGGTCGAGGGCCTCGCACGCTGGCAGCGCGGCGAACGCTTGATGATGCCGGGCGAGTTCCTCCCGATCGCCGAGGAAACCAACCTGATCGTCGACATCGACCAGTGGGCGATCCGCGCCGCGTGCCGGCAGAACCGGATCTGGCAGCAGGCCGGCCTGCCGCCGATCCGCGTGTCGGTCAACATCGCCGCCGCCAACTTCGACACCGACGACCTGGTGGATACGGTGGTCGAGGCGCTGAAGGACAGCGGACTGGCTGCCGAGTTCCTCGAACTGGAAGTCACCGAAACCACGCTGATGCGCGACGTGCAACGCACCGATCGCACCTTGCGCGCACTGAAGGCCCTGGGCGTGCGCATCGCCATCGACGATTTCGGCACCGGCTTCTCGAGCCTCAGCTACCTGGGTAATTACGGATTCAACGTACTGAAGATCGACCAGTCGTTCGTACGCGATGTATCCGAACCGAACCAGGCTGCCATCACCCGCGCCATCATCAGCCTGGCAGCGCAACTGCAGTGCCGCACGATCGCCGAAGGCGTGGAAACGCCGGCGCAGGCCGCGTGGCTGGCCGCCAACGGCTGCGACGAACTACAGGGCAACTACTTCAGCAAGCCGCTGCCGGCCGCCGAATTCGCGAAACTCTATGCCCGTGCCACCACCTGGCATATCCCCCAGCTCGCCCCCAGCGCCGATACGCACTGGTCCTGACGGCGCCGCCCGGGATCAGCGCGCCGACGGGGCTGCCAGCTGGTTCTGCTTGCGCACGATGCACATCGCGATCTCGAGCGACTGCTCGTAGTTGAGGCGCGGATCGACCGTCGAGCGGTAGGCACGCTCCAGGTCCGCATCTGTCAGCTCCCGCGCCCCGCCGGTGCATTCGGTGACGTCTTCACCCGTCAACTCGAGGTGCACGCCACCCAGCCGCGTCCCGGCCGCCGCATGCAGGTCGAACGACTGCTCGACCTCGCTGCGCACGTTGTCGAAGCGGCGCGTCTTGAACCCGTTGCTCGTGCTTTCCGTATTGCCGTGCATCGGGTCGCAGACCCACAGCACGCGACGGCCATCGCGGCGTACCGCGTCCAGCAACGGCGGCAGCTTGTCGGCGATCTGCGCCGCACCCATGCGATGGATGAACGTCAGGCGACCCGCTTCGTCTTCGGGATTCAGAACATCGATCAGGCGCAGCAACTGGTCCGGTGTCACCGACGGCCCCACCTTGATCGCGATGGGATTGCGCACGCCGCGCAGGTATTCCACGTGCGCACCATCGACCGCTGCGGTGCGCATGCCGATCCACGGATAGTGCGTGCTGAGGTTGAACCAGCCCCACTGGCGCGGCACCTCGCGAGTGAGCGCTTCTTCGTAAGGCAGCAGCAGTGCTTCGTGCGAGGTGTAGAAGTCGATCCGGTTGAGGTTGTGCACTTCGGAACCGGACAGGGTCTCCATGAACCTCACCGCGTCGCCGATCGAGGCGACCATCTGCTGGTACTCGGCCGCCAGTGGCGAATAGCCGACCCAGTTGAGGTTCCAGTACTCCGGATGGTGCAGGTCGGCGAAGCCGCCATCGATCAGTGCACGCACGAAGTTCATCGTCATCGCCGAGCGCGCGTGCGCCTTGATCATGCGACGCGGGTCCGGCACGCGCGCTTCCGCCGTGAAGTCCGGCGCATTGACCACGTCGCCGCGATAGCTGGGCAACGTCACGCCATCGCGCGTCTCCATGTCCGCTGACCGCGGCTTGGCATACTGTCCCGCAAACCGGCCCACCCGCACCACCGGCAGCCGCAGGCCATGCACGAGCACCAGGCTCATCTGCAGCAGCACCTTGAGCCGGTTCGAGATAAGCCCGGATTCGCAGTCGCTGAAGTTCTCCGCGCAGTCGCCACCCTGCAACAGGAAGCGCTTGCCTTCCTGCGCCTCGGCAAGCTGCTTCTTGAGCGCGAAGATCTCCCACGACGTCACCAGCGGCGGCAGTTGGCGCAACTCGCCCAGCGCCGACTCGAGCGCCGCGGCATCGGGATAGGTCGGCATCTGCATCGCCGTCCTTTCCCGCCAGCTGCCCGGCGCCCAGTGGGGCGGGAGACTGACGGCGCGAAGGTTGCGGTCGGACGGATTCATGGCGGACTCCTGGGGGCCCACCATCGTGCCAGATTGGTGCGCCGCGTCAAATCAGCGGAAGGTCGAGGTCCTGCGCGCGCGAAAGCCGATCCAGAGCGCCCAGATGGCCAGCACCACGAACCACACAAGGCTCCACATCGGCATCGTGAGGCCCAGGAAACTCCAGTCGATGGTGCTGCAGTCGCCCTTGGCGGCGAGCACCTTCTGCAGGACGCCCAGCCAGGTATTGTTCTCGATCATGTAGTCCCAGCCAGGGCCACAACTCGGCATCAGCGGCGGGTATAGCTGGACCCAGACATGACGCCCCGCGATGCCGATGCCCGCGGCGGCCCCCAGGAAGGCGAGCGCGCCGTACATGCGCCGGCCCCCGGGCTTGCGCGGCCCCTGCAACGCGCCAAGCAGGAACAACACGCCGGTCGCGGCGAACGCCAGCCGCTGGAAGATGCAGAAAGGACAGGGTTCCAACTGGTGCACGAACTGCACGTACAGCGCATAGCCAAGCAGGCCCGCGCATATGGCGAAACCCAGGAAGCACTGCGCACGGAAACTCCAGCGGAGAGGATTCATCGGCACCCAGGACGTGAGGTCTGTCCGCATTATCCACGCCGATCGGCCGTGACGTCACCCCGCGGCGATCTGACGCATCGGGACAGCCCCTCCGCACGCCGGAAAACAAAAACCCCGGCCGGGGCCGGGGTTTCGGGTATCGCGAGGGTGGCGAGGCTTACTCGGCCGCCGCTTCCGGACGGTCCACCAGCTCGACATACGCCATCGGGGCGTTGTCGCCGGCGCGGAAGCCGCACTTCAGGATGCGCAGGTAGCCACCCGGACGCGACTGGTAGCGCGGGCCGAGCGTGGTGAACAGCGTACCGACGGCTTCCTTGTCGCGCAGGCGCGAGAAGGCGAGACGACGATTGGCGACGCCATCGATCTTGCCGAGGGTGATCAGCGGTTCTGCGACACGGCGCAGTTCCTTGGCCTTCGGCAGGGTGGTCTTGATCAGGCCGTGCTTGATGAGCGAGGCGGCCATGTTGCGGAACATCGCTTCGCGATGGGCGCTGGTGCGGCTGAACTTGCGGCCGGCTTTCTGGTGGCGCATGGGTTGGATTCCTAAAGAAGAGTGAGACGTTGGACTTCGCTGTCGCCATCCAGGCGTTGCAACTGTGGACTGCGGGTGGTCCTAACCGGCCATCCTTGACCGGAGCGCCGCGGGCCTTCAGGTCCGTCGACGTGGGTGTTGCAGCGAAGCTCCCGCGCGAGCGCGGGAGCTTCGTGTTGCTTCATCAACCGAGCATGCCGTGCTGGGCGACACCGGCCGGCGGCCAGTTTTCCAGCTTCATGCCCAGGGACAGGCCGCGCTGCGCCAGGACTTCCTTGATCTCGGTCAGCGACTTCTTGCCGAGGTTCGGGGTCTTGAGCAGTTCGACTTCCGTCTTCTGGATCAGGTCGCCGATGTAGTAGATGCTCTCGGCCTTCAGGCAGTTGGCCGAACGCACGGTCAGCTCCAGGTCGTCGATCGGGCGCAGCAGCACCGGATCCACGCCGCTGGCAGCCTGCTTCGGCGCGCCGCGGTCGCGGTGCGTGAAGTCACCGAACACCGACAGCTGGTCGCTGAGGATGTCGGCTGCGGTGCGCACGGCTTCCTCGGCATCGATCGTGCCGTTGGTTTCGATGTCCAGGACCAGCTTGTCCAGGTCGGTGCGCTGCTCGACGCGCGCGGCTTCCACCGCATACGCGACGCGACGGACCGGCGAGAACGAGGCGTCCAGCACCAGGCGACCGATCGCACGGGTTTCTTCATCCGGACGACGACGGGCAGCGGCCGGCTGGTAGCCGAAACCACGCTCGATCTTCAGGCGCATGTTCAGCGCCGTGTCCTTGGTCAGGTTGCAGATGACCAGTTCCGGATTCAGGATCTCGACGTTGTGGTCGGTCTTGATGTCGCCGGCGGTCACCACGCCCGGGCCCTGCTTGGCCAGGCTCAGCGTGGAGGAGTCGCCGCTATGGATGCGGATGGCCACATCCTTCAGGTTCAACAGCACTTCCAGCACGTCTTCCTGCATGCCTTCGATGGTGCTGTATTCGTGCAGCACGCCATCGATCTCGACTTCGGTGATCGCGAAGCCGGGGATCGACGACAGCAGCACGCGGCGCAACGCATTGCCGAGCGTATGGCCGTAACCACGCTCCAGCGGTTCGATGACCACTTTCGCGCGATTGCCGGTCAGGCGCTCGATCTGCGGGCCGCGGGGGCGCAGCACTTGCTGAGTAATACCCGTCATGTTGCTTTGTCTCCTGCGGTCCCCCGGTCGCCCGGGGGTGCGTGAATGAATTACTTCGAGTACAACTCGACGATCAGCGCTTCGTTGATGTCGGCGGGCAGGTCCGAACGCGCCGGAACCGCCTTGAACACGCCGCTGAACTTCTTCGCATCGACTTCAACCCACGACGGGTTCAGGTCGAGCTGCTCGGCGACCGTCAACGACTCCTGCACGCGGAGCTGCTTCTGGGCCTTCTCCGACAGCGCGATCGCGTCGCCAGCCTTGACCTGGTAGGACGGCAGGTTGACCGGCTTGCCGTTGACCAGCACGCCACGGTGCGAGACCAGCTGGCGGGCGGCCGGACGGGTCACGGCGAAGCCCATGCGGTAGATGACGTTGTCGAGGCGGGTTTCCAGCAACTGCAACAGGTTCTCGCCGGTGTTGCCCTTCTTGGTCGAGGCCTTCTTGTAGTAGTTGCGGAACTGGCGCTCCAGCAGGCCGTAGATACGCTTGACCTTCTGCTTCTCGCGCAGCTGGGTGGCGTAGTCGGACAGCTTGCCCTTGCGGGCGGTGGCGCCGTGCTGGCCGGGCTTCTGCTCCAGCTTGCACTTCGAGTCCAGCGCACGGGCCGGGCTCTTGAGCGACAGGTCGGCGCCTTCACGGCGCGCGAGCTTACAGGTAGGACCGATATAACGAGCCATTTCTTATCGCCCCCTTAGACGCGACGCTTTTTCGGCGGACGGCACCCGTTGTGCGGGATCGGCGTCACGTCGATGATGTTGGTGATCTTGTAGCCCACGTTGTTCAACGAACGCACGGCCGACTCGCGACCCGGACCCGGGCCCTTGATGCGGACTTCCAGCGACTTCACGCCGTAGTCCAGAGCTGCACGGCCTGCCTTCTCGGCAGCGACCTGCGCCGCGAACGGCGTGGACTTGCGGGAACCGCGGAAACCGGCACCACCCGAGGTCGCCCAGGAAAGCGCATTGCCCTGGCGGTCGGTGATGGTGACGATGGTGTTGTTGAAAGAAGCGTGGACGTGGGCGACGCCGTCGGTGATGACGCGCTTGATCTTCTTCTTGACTTTGGCAGCAGCTGGCTTGGCCATGGTGGTCGCCCCTTACTTCTTGATGGCTTTGCGCGGACCCTTGCGGGTACGGGCATTGGTGCGGGTGCGCTGGCCACGCAGCGGCAGGCCGCGACGGTGGCGCAGACCGCGATAGCAACCCAGGTCCATCAGGCGCTTGATCGCGATGCCGACTTCACGGCGCAGGTCGCCCTCGACCACGTATTTGCCGACTTCGGCGCGCAGGCGCTCGACTTCCGGCTCGGACAGGTCGCGGATCTTGGTGGTCGAGACGACGCCGGCGGCTTCGCAGACCTTCTTGGAACGGGTACGGCCAATGCCGTAGATGCTTTGCAAACCGACCCAGACATGCTTCTGGGCAGGCAGGTTGACACCTGCAATACGCGCCATGACGCGGTTCTCCAACTGTGAGTATTGGCCCGTGTACGGTCATCCCGGGCGGGATTCGCGCAGACAGGCGGAGTGAACTGGAAATTCTAACAAGATCCGGTGTTTGCGGGAAGCCCGGGCCGGCAACGCCGACTTCGGACCGGCATGGGGAGTGTGCCCATGCTCCGGCGCCGGAACCTGCCTGGTGCAGGGCGGGGGTTTCCCCCTGCCCTACCCGCCCGCGCTACTCTGGCGCAGGGACTGGCCGGTTCGCACCCCCGCACCGGATCGCTGCGGGGGCCGCCCATCTAAGTCAGCCGGCCATGAGGGCCGGACTGGTGCGGGAAGCCCGCGATTATACCTCAGCCCCGGGGGGCAAGACCGCCCCGCGAACCGCCCTTCAAGTTGGCCTTCTTCAGCAGGCTCTCGTACTGGTGGGACATCAGGTGCGCCTGGATCTGCGCGATGAAGTCCATCACCACCACGACCACGATCAACAGCGAGGTGCCACCGAAGTAGAACGAGGTGCCCAGCTGGGTGCGCATGACTTCCGGCAGAAGGCAGACCGCCACCAGGTACATAGAACCGATGGCCGTCAGCCGCGTCAGCACGCCGTCGACATAGTCGGCGGTAGCCTTGCCCGGGCGGATGCCGGGAATCAGCGCGCCCGACTTCTTCAGGTTCTCCGCGGTTTCCTGCGAGTTGAACACCAGCGCCGTGTAGAAGAACGCGAAGCCGATGATCATCGCCGCGAACACGATCATGTGTAGCGGCTCGCCCGGGGCCAGCGCATTGGAGATGCGCTGCAACCACGTGGTGGCGCCGCTGTTCTGGCCGGACCACATAGCCAGCGTCGCCGGGAAGGCCAGGATGCTGGAGGCAAAGATCGGCGGAATCACGCCGGCCATGTTGAGCTTCAGCGGCAGGAACGACGTCTGGTTCATGTACGCATTGCGACCGCCCTGGCGGCGCGCGTAGTTCACCGTGATCCGCCGCTGGCCGCGCTCCACGAACACCACCAGGAACGTGAAGCCCAGCACCACCACGGCGATGATCAGCAGCGAGATGAAGCTCAGCGTGCCGTCACGGAACGCGCCGACGGTCTGGATGACTGCGCCCGGCAAGCCGGCCACGATGCCCGCGAAGATGATCAGCGAGACGCCGTTGCCGATGCCACGCTCCGTTACCTGCTCACCCAGCCACATCAGGAAGATGGTGCCAGCGGTCAACGCGACCACCGCGGTCAGAACGAAACCCATGCCGGGCGCGTACACCACCGGCATGCCGCCCGGCGCGACCTGGTTCTGCAACGCGGTGGCGATGCTGCCGCCCTGCACGACCGCCAGCAGCACCGCGCCGATGCGCGAGTACTGGGTGATCTTGCGGCGACCGGATTCGCCTTCCTTCTGCAGCGCCTTCAGGCTCGGGAAGATGTGCACGCCCAGCTGCATCACGATCGACGCCGAGATGTAGGGCATGACGTTGAGCGCGAAGATGCTGAAACGGTGCAGGGCGCCGCCCGAGAACATGTTGAACATGTCCACGATGCCGCCGCCCTGCGCCTGCATCATCGCAAGCATGGCATCGGGATTGACGCCCGGGACCGGGATGAAACAGCCGATCCGGTAGACGATCAGCGCACCCAGCACGAACAGCAGGCGCTGGCGGAGTTCGGTGAACTTGCCTGCGCCTGCCAGCGCACCGGCGGCATTACCCTGCGCCATGCGTCCGTTACTCCTGCACGCTGCCGCCGGCAGCCTCGATGGCGGCCTTGGCACCGGCCGTGGCGGCCACGCCCTTCAGCACGAACTTCTTGGTGAGTTCGCCCTTCTTGACGATCTTGGCGCGCTTGGCGGTGCTGGGGACCAGCTTGGCGGCACGCAGCGCGGCGAAGTCGATTTCGCCGGCTTCCAGCTTCTCCAGCTGGTACGAAAGCACTTCGGCACAATCCAGCTTCAGCTTGGAACGGAAGCCGACCTTCGGCAGACGCTTGATCAGCGGCATCTGGCCGCCTTCGAACTTCGCCTTGATCTTGCCCTTGCCCGCGCGTGCGAACGAACCCTTGTGACCACGACCCGCGGTCTTGCCCAGGCCGGAACCGATACCGCGACCGACGCGGGTGCGTTCGGTACGGGCGCCGTCGGCGGGCTTCAGTGTGTTGAGACGCATGTTGATTACTCCTCGACCTTGACGAGGTAGTGAACCTTGGCGATCAGGCCGCGCACCTGCGGGCTGTCCTTCAGTTCACGCACATCGTTGAGCTTGTTCAGGCCCAGCGCCTTCACCGACAGACGGTGGCGCGACTGGGAACCACGCAGGCCGCGCACCAGGCGCACCTTGACGGTCTTGTTGGACTCGTTAGCCATTGAGGAGTTCCTCCACCTTCTTGCCGCGCTTGGCCGCGATGCGGGTCGGCGACTGCATGTCGCTCAGGCCCTTCAGCGTGGCGCGGACCAGGTTGATCGGGTTGCGCGAACCGACGGCCTTGGCCAGCACGTTCTTGACGCCCACCGCTTCCAGCACAGCGCGCATGGCGCCGCCGGCGATCACGCCCGTACCTTCCGAGGCCGGCTGCATGAACACGCGGGCCGCACCGTGGCCGGCCTTCACCGGATGCCACAACGTACCGTTGTTCAGGTCGACATTCAGCATGCCCTTGCGGGCGTACTCCATCGACTTCTGGATGGCGACCGGCACTTCGCGCGCCTTGCCGTAACCGAAACCGATCTTGCCGTTGCCGTCGCCCACGACCGTCAGCGCGGTGAAGGTGAACTGACGACCGCCCTTGACGGTCTTGCTGACGCGGTTCACCGCGACCAGCTTCTCGATCATGCCGTCGTCGACTTTCTCTTCGCGGTTGCGGTCGCGATCGCGGCCCCGCGGCTGACGTTCTTCTGCCATTGCTTGAATTCCTTGATTGATGAGGTATGTACGGCGTGGCCGCTTATGGTTGTGGTGTGAAGCGGTGGCGCAACGGTCGATGCAGAAGATCGACCGCGCCCGGCGCAGCCCGCGCCGGCAGGTCAGGACATGGGGCTGCCCCCATGCCCTTCATACTTAGAACTGCAGGCCGCCTTCGCGGGCCGCGTCGGCCAGGGCCTTGATGCGGCCGTGGTAACGGTAGCCCGAACGGTCGAATGCGATCTTCTCGATGCCCTCGGCCTTGGCACGCTCGGCGATCACCTTGCCCACGCGGGCGGCGGCATCGCTGTTCTTGCCGTTCTTCAAGCCATCCTTCACATCGGCCTGCAGCGTATTCGCCGACGCGATGACCTTGGAGCCATCGGCGGTGAACAGCTGGGCGTAGATATGCTGGCCGGTGCGCAGCACCGACAGGCGCGGGACGCCGAGTTCGCGGATGTGCGCGCGGGTGGACTTGGCGCGGCGCAGGCGGGCGGTGTTCTTGATGCTCATGATCTGGTTCCTCGAAGCCGAAAGCCCGGTTAGGCCTTCTTCGCTTCCTTGCGGATGATGGTTTCGTCGGAGTACTTCACGCCCTTGCCCTTGTAGGGCTCCGGCGGACGGAAACCGCGGATCTTGGCGGCAACTTCGCCAACGCGCTGCTTGTCGGCACCCTGTACCAGGATTTCGGTCTGGGTCGGGGTAGCGATGGTGATGCCTTCCGGCGTCTTGAACAGGATCGGATGCGAGAAACCCAGCGACAGGTTCAGGTCCTTGCCCTGCATCGCAGCGCGGTAACCCACGCCGACCAGTTCGAGCTTGCGCTCGAAACCGTCCGACACGCCCTTGACCATGTTGGCCAGGATCGCGCGGATGGTGCCGGTGATGGCGTCGTCGGCCGGCGTGACCGGCGACAGGTTCACCGTGCCGTTGTCGACGTTCAGTTCGACACCGGCAGGCTTGGCGATGGACAGGGTGCCCTTCGGGCCCTTGACGTTGAGGGTCTCGCCCTGGGCATTCAGTTCGACGCCCTTGGGGAGATTGATCGGCTTCTTGGCTACGCGGGACATGTCTGGGCTCCTTCGCTTAGGCCACGAAGCACAGCACTTCACCACCAACGCCGGCCGCACGGGCCTGCGCATCGGTCATGATGCCCTTCGAGGTGGAGATGATGGCGACGCCGAGGCCACCGAGGACCTTGGGCAATTCTGCCTTGCCACGGTACTGGCGCAGGCCCGAACGGGACACGCGGCTCAGCTTTTCGATGACCGGCTTGCCTTCGAAATACTTCAGGACGATCTCGAGCTCGGCCTTGTTGTTCTCGGTCTTCGTCACGCGGACGTCGCCGACATAGCCTTCCGCCTTGAGGACGTTGGCGATCGAGGTCTTGATCTTGGAGGACGGCATCTTCACCGTCGGCTTGCCCACAGCGGCGGCATTGCGAATGCGCACCAGCATGTCGGCGATGGGATCAGTCATGCTCATTAGAGTCTGCCTTATGAGTAGCACCGATATCCGCTTTCGCGAAAATCTTGCGTTGTCCCTGGAAACCCCCAGGCGGGCGGCCGGTTCCCCGGCCCTCCCCCGGCCTGGCCGCGGGAGCCGAACATTGTACAACAACAAGTCCGGCAGGTGCCGGACTTGTCCTCGGAACCGAGGGAGAGCCGGTTCTGGCTCTCCCGGCGTCCTTACCAGCTGGCCTTGCGCAGGCCCGGGACGTCGCCGTTCATCGTCGCCTTGCGCAGCATGTTGCGGCCCAGGCCGAACTTGCGGTACACGCCACGCGAACGACCGGACAGCTCGCAGCGGTTGCGCTGGCGGCTCGGCGAGGAGTCGCGCGGCAGCTTCTGCAGCTTGACGACCGCATCGGCCTTTTCTTCGTACGAGGCGTTTTGGCTGGAGATGATCTTCTTCAGCGCATCGCGCTTGGCGGCGTACTGCTTGGCCAGCTTTTCCCGCTTGATGTCGCGGTTGACCATCGAGGTCTTTGCCATGATGTCGTTTTCCTAGCGAATCAGTTGCGGAACGGGAACTTGAACGCTTCGAGCAACGCCTTAGCTTCGGCGTCGTTCTTGGCGGTCGTCGTGATGGCGATATCCATGCCGCGGATCGCGTCGACGGCGTCGAAGTCGATTTCCGGGAAGATGATCTGTTCCTTCACGCCCATGTTGTAGTTGCCGCGACCGTCGAACGAACGGCCGGACACGCCACGGAAGTCGCGGACGCGCGGCAGCGAAATGCTGATCAGGCGATCCAGGAATTCGTACATCTTGGCGCGACGCAGGGTGACCTTGCAGCCGATCGGCCAGCCGTCGCGGATCTTGAACGAAGCCACCGACACGCGGGACTTGGTCGTGATCGGCTTCTGGCCGGTGATCTTGGCCAGGTCGGCCACGGCGTTTTCCAGGATCTTCTTGTTGGTCGCCGCCTCACCCACACCCATGTTGATGGTGATCTTGGTGATCTTCGGCACTTCCATCGGATTGGTGTAGCCGAACTTCTTCATCAGAGCCGGCGCCACTTCTTCCTTGTAGATTTTTTCGAGACGAGTGGTCATGTCATTCCTCAGGCGTCGAGCGCCTCACCGCTGGAGCGGAACACACGCAGTTTGCGTCCATCCTCCAGCACCTTGAAACCGATACGCTCGCCCTTGCCCGTTGCCGGGTTGAACAGCGCGACATTGGAGATGTGGATCGAGCGCTCGCTCTCCACCACGCCACCCGCGATACCGGCCTGCGGGTTCGGCTTGGTGTGGCGCTTGACGACGTTGACGTTGGACACGACCACGCGGTCGCCATCCACACGCACCACGTCGCCCTTCTTGCCCTTGTCCTTGCCGGCGGTGACGACGACCTGGTCGCCCTTCTTGATACGGTTAGCCATTTCTTTGTCCTCCGCTCAGAGCACTTCAGGCGCGAGCGAAACGATCTTCATGAACTTCTCGGAACGCAGCTCGCGGGTCACGGGCCCGAAGATACGGGTGCCGATCGGCTCCTGCTTGTTGTTCAGCAGGACGGCGGCGTTGCCATCGAAGCGGATCAGCGAACCGTCGGGGCGACGGACGCCCTTGCGGGTGCGCACGACGACCGCGTCGTAGACTTCGCCCTTCTTCACCTTGCCGCGCGGGATGGCGTCCTTGACGGTCACCTTGATGATGTCGCCGATGCCGGCGTAACGGCGCTTGGAGCCGCCCAGCACCTTGATGCACATCAGTTCCTTGGCGCCGGAGTTGTCGGCCGCGTCAAGGTAGCTCTGCATCTGGATCATGATTCAGATCTCCTTTTATTCAGCCGCGCGGGTGATGATTTCCACCACGCGCCAGTTCTTGGTCTTGGACATCGGGGCGATCTCGGTCACGCGCACCACGTCGCCTTCCTTGCAGCTGTTGTCCGCGTCGTGCGCGTGCAGCTTGGTGGAACGCTTGATGTACTTGCCGTACAGGGCGTGCTTGACCTGACGCTCCACCAGGATGGTGACCGTCTTGTCCATCTTGTTGCTGACGACGCGGCCTTCGATGGTGCGTTGCGCTTTGTCTTTGTTATCGCTCATCTTGGTCGCTCCTTACTTCTGGCTGCCCAGCAGGGTCTTGACGCGAGCGATCTCGCGGCGGACCCGGCGGGTTTCATGCGTCTTCGGCAGCTGGCCGGTCACCTTCTGCATGCGCAGGGAGAATTGCTCCTTGCGCAGTTCGGTCAGGTGGGCCTTCAGTTCGTCAGCCGACTTCTCGCGGAGTTGCTTGAGTTCCATTAGCGCACCGTCCGGGTCACGAAAGTGGTGGTGACCGACAGCTTGGCCGCGGCCAGGCGGAACGCCTCGCGCGCGATGTCCTCGCTGACGCCTTCGATTTCATAGATCATGCGGCCCGGCTGGATCTGGGCGACCCAGTATTCGACGTTGCCCTTACCGGAACCCATGCGGACTTCGATGGGCTTCTTGGTGATCGGCTTGTCGGGGAACACACGGATCCACATCTTGCCGCCACGCTTCACATAACGGCTGATGGAACGACGCGCTGCTTCGATCTGGCGCGCGGTCAGCTGACCGTGCGCCGTGGCCTTCAGGCCGTACTCGCCGAAACTGACGAGGTTGCCGCTCCAGCTCAGGCCTTCGTTCCGGCCCTTGTGCATCTTGCGGTATTTGGTTCGCTTGGGTTGCAACATGACTGATTACCTCGCGTCGCGGTCACGAGCCGGGCGCGACGGACGTTCGCTGCGCTCGGGGCGCGCGTCGTCCTGCTTCTCCTGACCCACCTGGCTGAAATCGAAGATCTCGCCCTTGTAGACCCACACCTTGATGCCGATGATGCCGTAGGTGGTCTTCGCCTCGGCAAAACCGTAATCGATGTCGGCACGCAGCGTGTGCAGCGGCACGCGACCTTCGCGGTACCACTCCGAACGGGCGATTTCCGCACCGTTCAAGCGGCCGGCCACGTTGACCTTGATGCCCAGGGCACCCAGGCGCATCGCGTTGCCCACGGCACGCTTCATGGCGCGGCGGAACATGATGCGGCGTTCCAGCTGCTGCGCGATCGATTCGGCCACCAGCTGGGCGTCCAGCTCGGGCTTGCGCACTTCGGTGACGTTGATGTGCGCCGGGACGCCCATCAGGTCGCTCACTTCCTTGCGCAGCTTCTCGATGTCCTCACCGCGCTTGCCGATCACGACGCCCGGACGGGCGGTGTGGATGGTCACGCGGGCGGTCTTGGCCGGACGCTCGATCAGGATCTTGGAAATGCCCGCCTGCGCCAGCTTCTTGCGAAGCATCTCGCGCACCTTGAGGTCCGCGGCGAGGTAGTCGGCGTAGTCGCGCTTGTTGGCGAACCACTTGGAATTCCAGTCCTTGGCGATGCCCAGGCGGATACCGGTCGGATGAACTTTGTGACCCATACTTATTTGCCCTCGCCCACGACCACGGTGATGTGGCTGGTGCGCTTCAGAATGCGGGTGCCACGGCCCTTGGCGCGGGCCATGAAACGCTTCAGCATCGGACCTTCGTCGACCATGATGGTCTTGACCTTCAGCTCGTCGACGTCGGCGCCCTGGTTGTTCTCGGCGTTGGCGATGGCGGACTCCACGACCTTCTTGATCAGGTGGGCAGCCTTCTTGTCCGAGAACTTCAGCAGGTTGACAGCGCGCTCGGCCGGCAGGCCACGCACCTGGTCAGCGACCAGACGGGCTTTCTGGGGGGAGATGCGCGCGGTGCGCAGGATGGCTTTCGCTTCCATGGTCATCTCTCCTTACTTCTTGCCGCCGGCTTTCTTGTCGCCACCGTGACCCTTGAAGGTACGGGTGACGGCAAACTCGCCGAGCTTGTGGCCGACCATGTTCTCGTTGACCAGCACGGGAACGTGGTTCTTGCCATTGTGGATGGCGATCGTGAAGCCCACCATTTCCGGTAGGATCATCGAACGGCGCGACCAGGTCTTGATCGGCTTCTTGCTGCCGCCCGCGGCCTCCACCTTCTTGACGAGGTGGTGATCGACGAACGGGCCCTTCTTGAGTGAACGTGCCATGGTCGATTAGCCCCTACGATCGCGGACGATGAATTGCTGCGTGCGCTTGTTCTTGCGCGTCTTGTAACCCTTGGTCGGAACACCCCACGGGGTGACCGGATGCGGGTTGCCCTGGCCGGCCTTGGCCTCACCACCACCGTGCGGGTGGTCGACGGGGTTCATGGCCGCACCGCGGACGGTCGGCTTGACACCGCGCCAGCGCTTGGCACCGGCCTTGCCGAGCTTCTCCAGGCTGTGCTCGTCGTTGCCGACTTCGCCCACCGTGGCGCGGCACTCG
This sequence comes from Pseudoxanthomonas sp., assembly GCF_002863005.1. Lineage (GTDB taxonomy): Bacteria > Pseudomonadota > Gammaproteobacteria > Xanthomonadales > Xanthomonadaceae > Pseudoxanthomonas_A. Next base: position 3,197 of record NZ_PKDG01000014.1, on the reverse strand, counting down.
ACCTGCACCTTGCGCATTTCGCCGGAGCGGAGGCGCAGCGTGGCGAACCCCTGCTCGCGAGCGACCAGCTGCACGGCGGCGCCGGCGGCGCGGGCGATCTGCGCGCCCTTGCCCGGCTTAAGCTCGATGCCGTGGATCGTCGTACCAACCGGGATGTTGCGCAGCGGCAGCGTGTTGCCGGCCTTGATCGGCGCATCGCTACCGGCGATGACCTGGTCACCGGCCTTCAGGCCCTTCGGGGCGATGATGTAGCGACGCTCGCCATCGACGTAGCACAGCAGCGCGATGTGCGCGGTGCGGTTCGGATCGTATTCGATCCGCTCCACGCGCGCGGGGATGCCTTCCTTGTCGCGCTTGAAGTCGATGAGACGATAGTGCTGCTTGTGGCCACCACCGATATGACGGGTGGTGATGCGACCGTGGTGGTTGCGACCGCCGGACTTGCTCTGCTTCTCGAGCAGCGCAGCATGCGGAGCACCCTTGTGCAGGTCGGGCGTCACCACGCGGACCGCCGAACGGCGACCGGGAGAGGTGGGTTTGAATTTCATCAATGGCATGTGGATCTACCTCAGGCCTTGGCCGACACGTCGATGGCCTGGCCGTCGGCCAGACGCACGTACGCCTTGCGCCAGTCGCCGCGGCGGCCGGCGCGGTTACGGAAGGACTTGTTCTTGCCCTTGACGTTGACCACGTTGACCGTCTCGACCTTGACGTCGAACAGCTGCTCGACCGCGGCCTTCACATCGGCCTTGGTGGCATCGTTCGAGACTTCGAAGACGTATTGATTGGAGAGTTCCTGCAGGCGCACGGTCTTTTCGGAGACGCGCGGAGCACGCAGCACGGCAAAAATCTTTTCGTTGCTGATCATGCCAGCCACTCCTCGATCTTCTTGATGGCGTCGGCCGTGATCAACACGGAGTCGGCACCGACCAGCGCCGCCGGATCCAGGCCCTGCACGTCGCGCACTTCCACGTAGGGAAGGTTGCGGGCGGACAGGTAAAGGTGCTCGGAAGCATCTTCGGTGACGATCAGCGGACGCTTGCCGAGCTCGAAGCCCTTCAGCTTCTCGACCAGGGCGCTGGTCTTGGTGGCGTCCACGTCGAACGCTTCCACGACCTTCAGGCGGTTCTGGCGGTTGAGCTCGGACAGGATCGAGCTGATGGCCGCACGGTACATTTTGCGGTTGACCTTCTGCGCGAAGCTGCGCGGCTTGGCCGCGAAAGTCACGCCGCCGCCCACGAAGATCGGCGCGGTCAGGGCGCCGTGACGGGCACCGCCGCCCTTCTGCTTCTTGGACTTCTTGGTGGTGCCGTTCACTTCGGCGCGCGTCTTCTGCGCCTTGGTGCCGGCACGACCGGCGTTGCGGTAGGCAACGACGACCTGGTGGACCAGATCCTCGCTGAATTCACGGCCGAACACGTCGTCGGAGACCGACAGCTTGTTGGCGCTACCTGTAATGGCTAGTTCCATGGTCGTTCTCCTCAACCCTTGCTTGCCGGACGCACGATCACGTCACCACCCGGCGCACCCGGCACGGCGCCGCGAACGGCGATCAGGCCGCGCTCGGCGTCCACGCGGACGACTTCCAGGTTCTGCGTGCTCTGCTGCACGGCACCCATGTGGCCGGACATTTTCTTGCCCGGGAACACGCGGCCCGGCGTCTGGCGCTGACCCAGCGAACCCGGCGCGCGATGCGACAGCGAGTTACCGTGGGTGGCGTCGCCCATGCGGAAGTTCCAGCGCTTGATGGTGCCCTGGAAGCCCTTGCCCTTGGTGACACCCTGGACGTCGACGATCTGGCCGACTTCGAAGATGTCGGCCTTGATCTCGCCGCCGACGGTGAAGTCGCCCAGCTTGTCGGCTTCCACGCGCAGTTCCCAGAGGCCGCGACCGGCTTCGACCTTGGCCTTGGCCAGGTGACCGGCAACAGGCTTGGTGACGAGCGAGGCGCGGCGGGTACCGACGGCAACCTGCACGGCGCTGTAGCCGTCGGTTTCCGGGGTCTTGATCTGGGTGATGCGGTTCGGGGTTGCTTCGATCAGCGTCACCGGAATGGACTTGCCATCTTCGGTGAACACGCGGGTCATGCCAGCCTTGCGGCCGACGAGACCCAACGAATATTTCTTCGCGGTCATGGTCGTGGGCCTCAGGTCAACTTGATCTGCACGTCGACGCCAGCCGCGAGTTCGAGCTTCATCAGCGCGTCCACGGTCTTGTCGTTCGGGTCGACGATGTCGAGCACGCGCTTGTGCGTGCGGGTTTCGTACTGGTCACGCGCGTCCTTGTCGACGTGCGGGGAAACCAGGATGGTGTAGCGCTCGATCTTGGTCGGCAGCGGGATCGGGCCGCGCACTTGCGCGCCGGTCCGCTTGGCTGTCTCGACGATCTCGCTGGCCGAGCGGTCGATCAGACGATGATCGTACGCCTTGAGCCGGATTCGGATCTTTTGGTCCGCCATGACGGTGTTCCTTCGTTAAAGAGCGACGGGCGCGGCCTCTGGGATGCCTTGCCCCGGTTAGTCCAAGCTGTTCCAGTTCCCCGCCGGCCGCGTGGACTCCACGGCCGGATAGCGCCGGAATCGGCTGGGGATCTTCCTGAAAAACTAGGCAGGCCGGTAAACCGGCCCGCCCAGACATGAAAGTATAGGACGCGTGACAGACCCCGTCAACCACCGGGGCACCCCGCCTCGGCCCGAGGGCCGGCAGGAAGGCACGCGACACTCCGTGTCTGGCGAACACGAGGCGCTTCCTGCACCTCTTTTCGCGGTAGAACCAGCGGCCTCCCAGGGGGCGCTGGCGGATCATGCGAGTCCTGTCGGGCCAAGAGGCCTTCAAGGGGGCGCGCATCATAACGCAGGTCCTACTGTTTTGCAGCATCCATCGCGCGAAACGAATGGATTTCTGCAAATAAGAGGCGGACCGAGGTTCCGGCCCGCCCTTGTCGCTTCATCAGGCGCTGGATCCCCGCCTGCGCGGGGATGACGGCCCGAGGAAGCCGGACGGGCTGGCCCGTCCGGATCAGGACGTCACTTGATGATCTTGGCCACCACGCCGGCGCCGACCGTACGGCCGCCTTCGCGGATCGCGAAACGCAGGCCTTCGTCCATCGCCACCGGGTTGATCAGGGTCACCACCATCTTGATGTTGTCGCCCGGCATGACCATTTCCACGCCTTCCGGCAGGGTCACGGCGCCCGTG
>NZ_PKDG01000049.1 GCF_002863005.1 Pseudoxanthomonas sp. | reverse complement strand
GTCATCACCTACGGCATCAACTACTCCGGGCAACCGATTCCCGAGGCCGAAGGCAAGGCGAAGGACGGCATGGAACAGCCCTACCACCTGTGGGAGAAGTCGCCCGGCGTGTCCGGCATGGCGTTCCTGACCGGCAAGACCGGCAGCCCATGGAACGACAGCCTGTTCATTGGCGCCCTGGCCGAGCGCAACCTGATCCGCCTGACGTTGCAGGGCGACAAGATCGTCGGCGAGGAGCGCCTGCTCAACGAGATCGGCGAGCGCGTGCGTGACGTGCGCGTGGATGCGAACGGCAATGTCTATGTCGTCACCGACGAGGACGACGGCAAGATCTGGCGCATCGAGCCGCCGAAGGCGCCATGAGGAGATCGTCGATGATGCGCGGCATCCTCTTCGCCTGGGTCCTCTCCGCCACCTCGCTGGCACACGCGCAATCGCCCACGGACTACAGCGACGCCAAGCGGCGTGCGGATGCGGACGAGGCCTCATTGCCCGCGGCCAGCGCCAGTGCCCTGCGCGATGCACAGGGCAGTGCACTGGAAGCCGCCATCGCCGGCTGCGCAACGCCGACGGCGGATACGTCGCCGTTCGTGGTGGTGGCGGAACTGGACGCATCGGGCAAGGTCGTGCGTACCTGGCGGGAGGGCGGCACGCCGCTGGCGATCTGCGTGCAGAAGCGGATCAATGGCAGCACGCTGTCAGCGCCGCCACGCGCGCCCTTCTTCACGTCGTTCGAGCTGAGCTTCACCCGATGAGCGACGTGGCGCCCGACATCAACGCACTGCTGCATGCACGGCTGCCGGCCGGCGCGCCGTTGCAGATTCCGCCGCCCTGCCTGCTCGACATGCAGGGCGAGCCCATCGATTACGTGGAAGGCCAGTCGCTGGCGATGCGCTTTCCCGTGCTGCCTCGCTATCAGAATCCGATCGGGCACATGCAGGGCGGCTTCATAGTGGCCGCACTGGACAACACGCTGGGGCCGTTCTCGTACCTGATCGCGCCGCCGAGCGTGACCACCTCGCTCAATACGCAGTACCTGCGACCGGTGACGCCCGAACTGATGCACATCGTGTGTCACGCGCGATTGGTGGAGCGCACGCGCAACCAGCTGTTCCTCGCCGGCGAGGTTCGCGACGAGGCCGGGCGTGTGCTGGTGATGTGCCAGGCGGTGTGCCAGATCCTGCCGCCGAAGGCAGGCTGACGCCGACTGAGGCTCGTAAGCCCCTCTCCCTGCGGGAGAGGGGTTGGGGTGAGGGGTAACGAAGTTCGTCCCTTCAAGTTTCCCTGCGTTGTAACCACATCCGCGATGCCGTTGGGGTCGTTGGCCTTGCGGGACAGATTTTCTTTTCTATACACGGCGCCGCTCGCCGCGGCGGCCTCCTTTCTTTGCTTGTGCAAAGAAAGGAGCAAAGAAACACACCCCAGGCGGCACGCCCTGCGCTTCGCTCCGGGTCCGCGAGCGGTCCGGGAATTTTCGTAAGCCACATCCATGTGCCATACGAAAACGCCGTCATCCATGACGGCGCCATTCGGGTTGTACCCGGCCCACTCGCCGTGCCTCATGGGGACCCGGAAAGCGTGAGCAACAGCGGAAGCAGCTCTTGGGCCCCTTAGGTCTGGCAGTCGCGGCGGGTAAAACCCCGCAGGGGCGGCGCACAAGGATGTGCGCCGTTTTCTTTTGCCTACTTTTCTTTGCACAAGCAAAGAAACGCCCTTCAACAGCCGAATGGCTGGTCAAAGTTGGGCCCTCCGCGGCGAGCGGCACCATGCGTCGGAAAAAGTAAACCCATCCCGCAAGGCCATCGAACCAAAGGTACGCCGCGGATGTGGTGACAACCAATGGCGGACTGAAGAGATGGTCTTCGTTGCCCCTCACCCAACCCCTCTCCCGGTGGGAGAGGGGTTCAATTCAGCGCAACTCGAACCGATCCGCATCCAGCATCGCCGGGAACTTCTCCCGATGCGCCGCCAGCGCCTCGGCCGAGATCGTCGTCGTCACCACGCCCTCGCCCGCCGGCAACTCCACCACCGGCTGCCCGAGCATGTCGATCACCGCACTGTCGCCCGAGTAATCGTGCCCGTTGCCATCGGTTCCGGCACGATTCACCGCCGCCACGTAGCACAGGTTCTCGATCGCCCGCGCCCGCAACAACGTCTTCCACGCATACGCCCGCGGTGCCGGCCAGTTCGCGACGAACAACTGCAGATCGAAATCCAGCTGTCCCGGCCGCTCCACGTCGTACCGGTTGCGCGCGAACACCGGGAAGCGCAGGTCGTAGCAGACCAGCGGATTGATCCGCCAGCCCTTCCAGTCGAGCGTCAATCGCTCGCTGCCCGCGGCATACCGCATGTGCTCGTTGGCGTAGCGGAACAGATGACGCTTGTCGTAGTGCTGCAGATCGCCATCCGGCGTGGCGAACAGCAGGCGGTTGAATACGCCTTCCGCCGTGCGCAGCTGCACGCTGCCAGTGATCGCCGCATCGAGCGTCGCCGCCTGCTCGCGGATCCACGCCACCGTGGCGCCGTCCATGCCTTCGGCCTGGTCGATGGCCTCGTTGCTGAAGCCGCTGGTGAAAGTCTCCGGCAACACCACTAGATCGGTCTGCCCGGCGAGCGGCGCGATCAACGCGCCGTAGTAGTCGCGGTTGCCCGCCGGATCGTGCCAGCGGGTCTCGCCCTGGACGAGGGAAATGCGGAGGTCCTGCATCTGTGTCTCCGTATCCGCTTACAGCGCCTTCAGGCGCGCGATCGCCGCATCCAGCGTCGCCTCGTTCTTGGCGAAGCACAGCCGCGCCAGGCGCTGGCCGGTCGGCGGCGTTTCGTAGAACGGCGACAGCGGGATCGCGGTGACGCCATGCTCGACGGTCAGCCACTTCACGAACTCGGCATCCGGCAGGTCGCTGACCGCCGAATAATCGACCAATTGGAAATAGCCGCCCGGCACCGGCAGCGGCACGAACTTCGTGCCCAGCAGCTGCTCGCGGAAGCGGTCGCGCTTCTCCTGGTAGAACGCGCCCAGTTGCTCGTAGTGCTCCGGTTCCTGCCGGATCATCGCGGCGAAGGCGTGCTGCGCCGGCGCGAACGTGCAGAACACGTTGTACTGGTGGACCTTGCGGAATTCCGCGCTCAGCGCCGGCGGCGCGATGGCGTAGCCGATCTTCCAGCCGGTGCAGTGGTAGGTCTTGCCGAAGCTGGAGACGACGAAGGCACGTGCGGCCAGTTCCGGATACCGCAGGATCGATTCATGGCGGCGGCCATCGAACACGATGTGCTCGTAGACCTCGTCGGAAATCAGGTAGATGCCGGTGCCTTCCAGCAATGCGGACAGCGCACGGATATCGGCCTCGTCGAACATCGCACCGGACGGGTTGTGGGGGCTGTTGACGATCAGCAGACGGGTGCGCGGGGTGATCGCGGCGCGCACGCGGTCCCAGTCCACCGCGAAGGTCTGCGGGTCCAGCGGCACGTGCACGGCGCGCGCACCGGCCAGGTCGATCGCCGGTTCGTAGCTGTCGTAGGCCGGGTCCAGCACGATGACTTCTTCGCCCGGGCGCACCACCGCGTGGATGGCATTGAACAGCGCCTCGGTCGCACCGCTGGTGACGGTGATCTCGGTGTCCGGGTTCACCTCGCGGCCGTAGCAGCGCAGCACCTTCTCGGCGATGGCCTGGCGCAGTGGCGCCACGCCCGTCATGGGCGCGTACTGGTTGTGGCCGGCGCGCATGGCGGCGTCCAGTTCGTCCACCAGCCGCTGCGGCACCGCGAAATCCGGGAAGCCCTGCCCCAGGTTGACCGCGCCGTGCTCGGCGGCGAGCTGCGACATCACGGTGAAGATGGTGGTGCCCACCTTGGGCAGCTTGGTCTGCGGCTGGAACATCCGGGTCCGGGTACTCGGCGAGGGGGAGCACGGAGTGTACGCGCTGGCCGTTACGCGCGATGATGCCGCCATGGTCGAACACAGCGTTCCCGCCACCGGATCCGGCCCCGCCAGGGTCGCCGAAGAGGAGCGCGCACGGCTGGCCCGTGCCTGGGCCGCCGCGCACTATTTCGTCACGGTGGGCCGCCAGGAGTGGTTGTTCCGCACCGGCATGACCGCGCCGGAGGTCGAGCGCCAGATCATGGCGAACCGCTATCTGTTCATCACCGCCTGGAATCCGCCCCCGGGCGAGACGCCGCGCCCCGACAACGATGCCGCGCAGGAGCGCCTGCATGCCCGCCTGCATGCGTTGGGGCTGGGCTTCCACCCGGCCCTGGGCTGCGACAACCGGGGCGGCATGGTCGAGCACGGCTGCGTCGTGCTCGACGCCACGCTCGAACAGGCGGACGCCCTGGCGCGCGAGTTCGGCCAGGGCGGCACCCTGTTCTGGCAGGCCGGCGCACCGGTACGGTTGCGCATGATGTGGCCCCGGCCGACGCAGGCCGACGACGATCCGCACACCGACTGGATCGGCTGACGCGGGGCGCGACCGTCTGTCGCAGGCGGCCGGACCGGCCCGGCCGTTTAGAATGGGCGTTTGATCCGCAGGACACCCCGCTCCCGCCCGGGAACGCCCGATCCGATGACCGACGCCGCTTCCCGCCACCCGCCCTTGCTGGCTGCCCGTGCCCTGGCGTTCTCGCGCAACGACGAGCCGGTGTTCGGGCCGCTGGATTTCGCCGTGGACGCGGGCGAGGCGCTGCTGGTGCAGGGCGGCAACGGGGTCGGCAAGACCACCCTGCTGCGGGTGCTGGCCGGCCTGCTGCATGCCGATGCCGGGCAGATCGATATCGACGGGCAACCGGCCGGGCCATCGCGCCGCGCGCATGCGATGGCCTATCTCGGCCACCTGCCCGCGCTGAAGGCCGACCTGAACACGCTGGAAAACCTCAACTTCCTCTGCGGCCTGCACGGTCGCCGTGCACGCCAGATGCCGGGCAACGCCCTGGCGATGGTCGGCCTGGCCGGCTACGAGGATGCGTTCGCCCGCCAACTGTCCGCAGGCCAGAAGAAACGGCTTTCGCTTGCACGGCTGTGGCTGTCGCCCTCTCCGCTGTGGCTGCTGGACGAGCCCTACGCCAATCTCGACCTGGAGGGCATCACCCTGGTGAACCGGATGATTTCCGCGCACCTGCGCGAGGGGGGTGCCGCGCTGGTCACCACGCATGGTGCCTACGCCGCTCCCCCCGTGCAAACGCGGATGCTGGTGATGGAGCGCCCGGCATGAGCGCCGCGCCCTCCCTGCTGCAGACCGCGCGCGCCCTGATCGTGCGCGACGTGCAACTGCTGTGGCGCCGCCGGGGCGATGCGATGCAGCCGGCACTGTTCGCGTTGCTGGTGGTGGTGCTGTTCGCCCTCGGCCTGGGAACCGCGCCGCTGGTGTTGTCGAAAGTGGCGCCGGCGGTGCTGTGGGTCGCCGTGCTGCTGGCCGGCCTGCTGTCGCTGGACACGCTGTTCCGCGGCGATGCCGAGGACGGTTCGCTCGAACAATGGATCCTCGCCCCCGTGCCGCTGGCCTGGCTGGTGCTGGTGCGCGTATTGACCCACTGGGCCACCACCGCCCTGCCGCTGGTGCTCGCCGCGCCGCTGCTGGGCGAGATGCTGCACCTGCCGCGCAACGACCTGCCGATGCTGCTCGCCACGCTCGCGCTGGGCACGCCGCTGCTGAGCCTGCTGGGTGCGGTGGTCGCGGCGCTGACGGTCGGCATGAGGCGCTCTGGTATCCTTGTGGCCCTGCTGGCGCTGCCGCTGTACGTGCCGGTGCTGGTGTTCGGCGCGGGCGCCGTGGCCGCCAACGCGCAAGGGCTGGATGCCTCCGGCGCCCTCCTCTGGCTGGCCGCCGGCCTGCTGCTGTCGCTGTTGCTGGCGCCGCTGGCCGCCGCCGCGGCCATCCGCATCGCCCTGACCTGAAGAACGTGGCTGCATGAATCCTCTCGTCCGCTGGTTCCACCAACTCGGCTCGCCCCCCACCTTCGACCGCTTCGCCGCGCGCTGGACGCCGTGGTGCTACCTCGCCGCCATCGTGCTGCTGGGCGTGGGCCTGTGGCAGGCGCTGTTCGTGGTGCCGGCCGACTACCAGCAGGGCGACAGCTTCCGCATCCTCTACATCCACGTGCCAAGCGCATGGATGAGCATGTTCGTGTTCGGCCTGATGGCGTTCTACGCGGCCATCGCACTGATCTGGCGGATCAAGCTGTGCGAGATCCTGGCGATGGCGTGCGCGCCCACCGGTGCCGCCTTCACCGTCATCACCCTGGCTACCGGCAGCATCTGGGGCAAGCCGATGTGGGGCACGTGGTGGGACTGGGACCCGCGCCTGACCACCGAACTGATCCTGCTGTTCCTCTATCTCGGCGTGATGGGCCTGTACGGCGCCATCGACGACCGCCGCAACGCCGCGCGCGCGGCCGGCCTGCTGGCCATCGTCGGCGTGGCGATCCTGCCGGTGATCCGCTACTCAGTGGTGTGGTGGAACTCGCTGCATCAGGGCCAGACCATCCGCGTGTTCGGCGAGTCCAGCATGGACGACAGCATGATCCTGCCGCTGGTGCTGATGGTGATCGCGACGAAGTTCTGGTTCGCCGGCTCGCTGCTGGCACGTGCGCGCGCCGACAACCTGCGCCGCGAGGCCGGCAAGGACTGGGTGGCTAAGCTCGCCGCCACCAAGGGGGCCGCGCCGTGAGCTACCTCGAATACGTCATCGGCGCTTACGCCGTCTTCGCCGTCGTGCTGGGCTGGGACTTCCTCGCCCCACGCCTGCAGGTGCGCCGTGAACTGCGCGCCGCCCGCCAACGCGTGGCGCGCGATGCCCGCCGCGGCGCCGCCCCCGCCGACCTGGAACGCTGACCGATGAATCCCGTCCGACGCCGTCGCCTGCTGTTCGTGCTGCTCGCCGTCGTGGTGGCCGGCATCGCCACCGCGCTGATCGCGATGGCCCTGCAGCGCAACGTGGCTTACCTCTACACGCCCGCCGAAGTGCTGCGCGGTGAAGCCGGCGAATCCCGGTTCCGCCTGGGCGGCATGGTGGAGAAAGGATCGTTCAAGCGCGAACCCGGCTCGTTGGTCTCGCAGTTCGCCGTCACCGACGGCGACGCCCAGCTGACGGTGCGCTACGACAAGATCCTGCCGGATCTGTTCCGCGAGGGGCAGGCCGTGGTCGCGACCGGCTCCATGCAGGACGGCGTCTTCATCGCCACCGACGTGCTGGCCAAGCACGACGAGGCCTACATGCCGAAGGAAGTCGCCGACAAGATGGGCAAGGCGCACCAGAAGCACGACGTGCCCGCGACACCTGCGGGGTCGGCGAATTGATCCTCGCGTCCGCCGACCATTGCCTTCTCCCCGCGCGCGGGGAGAAGGTGCCCGAAGGGCGGATGAGGGGCGCTTTTGCTTTCGGGCGCCACCGTCAGACGTCCAGTTCGCGCATCCGGATGTACGCGGAGTGTTCGGAACTCCACCACTCCGCTCGCCCCTCACCCGCCTTCGGCACCCTCTCCCCGCTGCGCAGGGAGAGGGGATGGAATACGCATGCTTCCTGAAATCGGACAAATCGCGCTGATCCTGGCGCTGCTGGTCGCCATCCTGCAGTCGGTGCTGCCGCTCGCCGGTGCGCAGCGCAACAAGGCCGCGTGGATGGACATCGCACGCCCCGCCGCCTACGCGCAGTTGTGGCTGGTGATGCTGGCCTTCATCGCGCTGACGGTGGCATTCGTGAAGCAGGACTTCTCGGTCAAGTACGTGGCCGACAATTCCAACTCGCTGCTGCCGATGGTTTACCGCTATACCGCCGTGTGGGGCTCGCACGAAGGCTCGCTGCTGCTGTGGGCGCTGGTGCTGGCGTTGTGGACCGGTGCCGTGGCCCTGTTCTCGCGTGGCCTGCCGCCGGTGGTGATGGCGCGCGTGCTGGGGGTGATGGGCGTGGTCGCCATCGGTTTCCTCGCCTTCCTCATCTTCACCTCGAATCCCTTCGTGCGCCTGCTGCCCTCGCCGGGCGAGGGGCGCGACCTCAACCCGCTGCTGCAGGACCCGGGGATGATCATCCATCCGCCGCTGCTGTACGTGGGCTACGTCGGCTTCGTGGTGCCGTTCGCGTTCGCCATCGCCGCGCTGCTCGATGGCCGCGTGGATGCGCGCTGGCTGCGCTGGACCCGGCCGTGGACGAACGTGGCCTGGGGCTTCCTGACGTTGGGCATCGCGCTGGGCAGCTGGTGGGCGTACTACGAACTGGGCTGGGGCGGCTGGTGGTTCTGGGACCCGGTCGAGAACGCCAGCTTCATGCCGTGGCTGGTCGGCGCGGCGCTGATCCATTCGCAGGCGGTCACGGAGAAGCGGGGCGCGTTCCGCGGCTGGACACTATTGCTGGCCATTGCCGCCTTCTCGCTGTCGCTGCTGGGCACGTTCCTGGTGCGCTCGGGCGTGATCACCAGCGTGCATGCGTTCGCCGCCGATCCCACGCGCGGCGTGTTCATCCTGATCTTCCTCGGCATCGTCATCGGCAGCTCGCTGCTGCTGTACGCGCTGCGCGCGCCGCAGCTGGCCGACGACGCCTCGGAGAAGTCGTACTTCGCCGCCAGCTCCCGCGAGACGTTGCTGCTGGCCAACAACCTGCTGCTGACCGCCGCCTGCGCGATGGTGCTGCTGGGCACGCTGTACCCGCTGATCGCCGATGCACTGGACCTCGGCAAGATCTCGGTCGGCCCGCCGTACTTCAGCCTGCTGTTCATCGTGCTGATGGCGCCACTGGTGGCGCTGGTGCCGTTCGGCCCGCTCGCCAAGTGGCAACGCGAAAACCCGCGCAAACTGGCGGCGATGCTGCTGCCGTGGGCCGGCCTGGCCCTGGTGCTGGCCGCCATCGCTTACGTCATGGCGCCGCAGGGCAAGCTGAAGGTGGCCGCCGGCATCCTCGGCGCAGCGTGGGTCGGCCTGGGCACGCTGCGCTTCCTGTGGCAGCGCCTGCGCGCGAACGGCCGCGTCACGCCCGAGATGCTCGGCATGACACTCGCGCACACCGGCATCGCCGTGTTCCTGGTCGGCGCGCTGCTGGTCGAAGGCCTGAACGTGCAGCGCGAACTGGCGGTGAAGCCGGGCCAGACGGTCGAGGTCGGCCGCTGGGGTTTCCATTTCCAGGGCGTCGATGAAACCCGGGGGCCCAACTATCTGTCCGACCGCGGCCACGTGCAGGTACTGCGCGACGGCCAGCCGGTGGTATTGCTGCATCCGGAGAAGCGTGCCTACGCCAGCGGTGGCCAGGTGATGACCGAAGCCGGCATCAAGCCCGGCGTACTGGGCGATGTCTACGTCGCCATCGGGGAACCACTGGGCAACGACGCGTGGGCGCTGCGCGTGCACATCAAACCCTTCGTCCGCTGGATCTGGCTCGGCGCCGCGCTGATGGCGCTGGGCGGCTTCGTCACCGCCGCCGATCGCCGGTTCCGGAACCACAAGAAACAAGAGGCGCGTCCCGCATGAACAACGCATCCGAACTCCCACCGTCGCCGCCGCGCTCGCGCGGTGCGCTGACGTTCGCGCTGGTCATCATCGGCCTGTTCTTCGTCGGCCTGATGGGCCTGCTGTACTACGGCGTGAAGCAGTCGGACCGCGCCGGGCGCGATGCGTTGCCCTCCCCGCTGATCGGCAAGCCGGCGCCCGCCTTCGACCTGCCGCTGCTGCACGACCCCGCCAAGCGCGTCACCAACGCCGACCTCGCCGGCCAGCCCTACGTGATGAACGTGTGGGGCAGCTGGTGCCCGGAATGCCGCGTCGAGCATCCCATCCTCACCAAGTTCGCACTGACCAAGCGCGTGCGCTTCATCGGCTACAACCTCAAGGACGAACGCGAGGACGCCCTGCGCTGGCTGGACCAGTTCGGCAACCCGTACATGATGGTCGTCGCCGACCTCGAAGGCCGCACCGCAATCGACTGGGGCATCTACGGTGCGCCGGAAACCTTCCTGGTCGACGGCCAGGGCGTGATCCGCTGGAAGCATGTCGGCGCCATCGACCAGGCCATCATCGACAACCAGCTGATTCCCGCTCTGGAAAAGATCGAAGCCGGCCGATGACCGCATTCCCGACATCAAGGCTCCCTCGTAGAGTCGAGCTTGCTCGGCTGCGCGATGCCGCAACGAAGAGCAGCCGAGCAAGCTCGGCTCTACGGTGGGTGCTCGCCCTGTGCCTGGCCGTCTACAGTTTCACTGCCTTCGCGCAGGCCAGCGATCCCACGCCGCTGCAGTTCCGCGATGATGCCGAGGAAGTCCGCTTCCACAAGCTGACCGCCGAACTGCGCTGCGTGATGTGCCAGAACCAGTCGCTGGCCGACTCCAACGCGCAGATCGCGCACGACCTGCGCCGCGAAGTGCTGGACCTGATGCGGCAGGGCAAGGACGACGCGCAGGTGAAGCAGTTCCTGGTCGACCGCTATGGCGAGTTCGTGCTGTACAAGCCCGACGTCGCGCCCGGCACCTACATCCTCTGGTTCGGGCCGCTGCTCCTGCTGCTCGCCGGCGGTTTCTGGGTCGCCCGCATCGTCGCCCGGCGCGCGAAGCAGCCAGCGCCCGCCATCGACGACACCGACCAGGAGTGGTGATGACCCCGTTCGTGATCCTCGCCATTGTGCTGTCGCTGGGCGTGCTGCTGGCCGTACTGTGGCCGTTGTGGCGCGATGCGCGCGGGCTGGTGCTGGCCGGCGTCGCCACGCTGGGCATCGCCACGTTCGCGCTGTACCGCGTGGTCGGCACGCCGGCGGCACTCGAACCCGAAGCGGCATCCTCCGTAATGCCCGCCACGCTGGACGAGGCGGTCGCGCAACTGGAGGCCGAACTGAAGAAGCAGCCGAACGAGCCCGAAGGCTGGCGCCTGCTTGGCAAGTCCTACGCGGCCCTCCAGCGTTACGACGACGCACAGAAGGCGTTCGAGCGCGCGGTGCAGCTGTTGCCCACCGATGCCGACCTGCTGGTCGAAGCGGCGCAGGCGCGCCTGTTCAACAATGCCGACCGCAAGCTCGATGCGCAGGCGATCGCGCTGCTCGACAAGGCGCTGGCGATCAATCCCGATCACCAGCGCGCGCTGTGGTTCGTGGGACTGGCGCAGCGGCAGGAGGGCAAGCACGCGGACGCGGCCAAGACCTGGGAGCCGCTGCTGGCCAAGGTGGACCCGAACACCGCCGCCACCCTGCGCACGCAGATCAACGAAGCCCGCGCGGCAGCCGGCCTGCCCCCGCTGGCCGACGCCGGGCCCGCCGCCGACAGCGCGCCGGCGCTGCTCACGGTGACCGTCGACCTGGCGCCTGCCCTGAAGGACAAGCTCGCTCCCGGCGACACACTGTTCGTCTTCGCCCGCCAGGTGGGTGGCCCGCCGATGCCGGTCGCGGCCCGGCGCCTGCCGGTATCCGACTTTCCGCTCACCGTGCCGCTCGGCGATGGCGACAGCCCGATGCCGACGCTGAAGCTGTCGCAGCTCCCGCAGGTGCAACTGGTCGCCCGCATCGCCAAGGGCAACGGCCCCGCCGCGCAGCCCGGCGATCTCGAAGCGACCGCCATCACCGCCGACGTCAAGGCCGGCAGCCGCTACACACTGACGATCGATCGCGTGGTGCCGTAGGCATCAGCGCACCGCAGCGCTGCCTTTCCTTCTCCCTGCGCAGCGGGGAGAAGGTGCCCGGAGGGCGGATGAGGGGCAGCGCGCGGTATTTCTGCGTGCGCCGAATGGTCTCCACTCCGTTCGCGCCTCACTCGCCTTCGGCACCCTCTCCCCGCTTTGCAGGGCGAGGGAAAGAAAAACGCCTCGCAGCGACGAACCACGGCGCCCTCGTGAAATGGCATCGCCACGCCGCATTGCCTAAACTCCCGCGATGACCGAATTCATCCCCCCCGGCACCCGCTTCCATTCTCTGCCCTCGCCGTTCCGCATGAAGCGCGGTGGTGCGCTGCATGGTGCACGAATGGCGTACGAGACGTGGGGCACGTTGAACCAACGGCGCGACAACGCGGTGCTGATCGTCACCGGGCTGTCGCCGGACGCGCATGCCGCGCGCAATGCCGGCAACGAGGCCGAGGGATGGTGGGAGGCGATGCTGGGGCCGGGCAAGCCGATCGATACCGACCGCTGGTTCGTGGTGTGCGTGAATTCGCTCGGCAGCTGCAAGGGTTCGACGGGTACGGCATCGGTCAATCCAAGTACCGGCACGCTGTACCGCCTCGATTTCCCCGAGCTGTCGGTGGAAGACGGCGCCCACGCGGCGTTCGACGTGGTGCGCGGGCTGGGCATCGAGCAGCTGGCCTGCATCATCGGCAACTCGATGGGCGGGATGACGGCGCTGGCCTATCTGCTGCTGCATCCGGGCGCCGCGCGCACGCACATCAACATCTCGGGCAGTGCGCAGGCGCTCCCGTTCTCCATCGCGATCCGCTCGCTGCAGCGCGAGGCGATCCGCCTGGACCCGAACTGGAACGGTGGCCAGTACGACGATGCGTCGTATCCGGAATCCGGCATGCGCATGGCGCGCAAGCTGGGGGTCATCACCTACCGTTCGGCGCTGGAGTGGGATGGCCGCTTCGGTCGCGTGCGGCTGGAGTCGGATCGTCCGGATGAGGAACCGTTCGGGCTGGAATTCCAGGTGGAGAGCTACCTGGAAGGCCACGCGCGACGCTTCGTGCGCCGCTTCGATCCCAATTGCTATCTCTATCTCAGCCGGTCGATGGACTGGTTCGACCTGGCGGAATATGCCGGAGGCGACGTCGAGAAGGGGCTGGCGAGGATCCGGGTGCAGCGCGCCCTGGCGATCGGGGCCACCACCGACATCCTGTTCCCGCTGCAACAGCAGCAGCAGATCGCCGAGGGACTGGCTGCCGGTGGGGCACAGGCGGACTTCCTGCCGCTGGAATCGCCGCAGGGGCACGATGCATTCCTGGTGGATTTCGAGCGGTTCGGGCCGGCCATACGGGATTTCCTGGCAGGCGTCTGAGCCCTGCTGCTCCTTCTCCATGCTCGGCGGGGAGAAGGTGCCCGGAGGGCGGATGAGGGGCGAGCGCAGTATCTGGCCCCTTCACTTGCGCATTGCCGCTCCGCTCGCCCCTCACCCGCCTTCGACACCTGCTCCCCGCAAGCGGGGCGAGGGAAAAAGCCGGCCATCCCGCACCGCAAAACTCCCTCCCCGCCCCAGCCGGCTAAAATGGCTTCACACTTTCAAGCGGGCCGTGCCATGACCCTCGATTTCCCCGGCGCCGACAAGCTGGTCGCTTCGCTGGATGCCGCCGTCTCCCTGGGTGACGACCGTGCCGTCACCGATGCGCTGCGCAAGTCGCTGTGCGAGTTGATCTGCGACGAGGAGGTCAGCCTGCCGTCCTGCGTGCTGGAGCCCATCTCGGACCACTACGCGCGCCGCGAGCTGTACACCAGTCCGGAGCACGGCTACAGCGTGATCGCGATGACCTGGGGCCCGGGCCAGGGAACCAAGATCCACGATCACTCGGGCATGTGGTGCGTGGAAGGCGTGTGGCGCGGGCGGCTGGAGATCACGCAGTACGAGCTGGCCGAGCATGACGATGTGCGCTATCGCTTCATCCAGGCGGGCACGATCGAGGCCGGCACCGGCTCGGCGGGCAGCCTGATTCCTCCGCACGAGTACCACACCATCCGCAACCCGAGCGACAAGGCCATCGCGGTCAGTCTGCATGTGTACCAGCGCACGATGGTCCGCTGCGGCATCTTCACGCCGGAGGAAGAGGCCGGTGCCGACGGCTGGCAGCGCCGCGGCGAGCGCTTGCTGGGGACGGACCAGGTCAACTGAGGCGCGGCGGGGACCGCCCCTGTCGGCCGGGGGCCGGCCTCGGCTATACTCCGCGTCCGCGCCGGAGTGGCGGAATGGTAGACGCAGCGGACTCAAAATCCGCCGCCCTTAAAAGCGTGTGGGTTCGAGTCCCACCTCCGGCACCAAGATCAAACCCTGGACCCCCAGGGTTTTTTCGTTTGTGGCGCTTGGGCGTGCGGAGTCCAGTGTCCGCTGACGGCCAGAAGCCGATGTCTGCTACGAGTAGAGGTCGAAAAGCCTAGCCCTGGACTACGAATGCACTCCATCCGATTCACTTGCGGCGAGCAACCTCTATCCAAGAGAAGGCGTTGTCGTTCGTCCTGGCGCATGGGTTAACCCTTCGGGCGCGCGGGACTGGCTTGGCAGCGGCCCGTCGTGGTGAACTGACCATGGAGTTCGTCGCTTGGACTATCCACTCGTATGACATCGGCACCCTTGGACCGGCGGGTACTCCCACCTTTCTGGCTACCGGTACTGGCCGGCCTGCCGCTGGGCGCCTGCCTGTTGGTGATGGCACTGCCACTTCTGGGCCATGGCCACGCGACGCTGTCGCGTACCTTGTATCTGTCCGCTTTCGTGCTGTGGCTACTGCCGCTGACCGCACTGCAGCGCTGGCTGTGGCGGCGCAGCACGCCGGGCTGGCGCATCGCCCTGGTGCTGCTTGCGGCTACCTACGCGATGGCGCTGGCCACGCGCCTGCTGAGCGTGGCCGTGCAGGCGATGACGTCGGGCAGCCTCGCGCGGCTGATGACACCGGGCGCGGTAGACGTACCGCTGTTGTTCCGCGGCCTGGAGGGCGCGTGGCTGGTGCTGGTTGCCTACTGCGCGATCCACGCGGTGGTGGCCTATTACGCCGCGCTGCGACAGGAGCAGGCAGACCATCTGGAAGCGCGTTCGCTTGCACGCGACGCCGAACTGCGCGCGCTGCGCTACCAGCTGCAGCCGCACTTCCTGTTCAACACGCTCAATGCGGTGTCCACCTTGATCGCGGAAGGCCACGGCGCGGACGCACGGCAGATGCTGGCACGGCTCAGCGACTTCCTGCGCACGGTGCTCGAGGCGCAGCCCCGCCACGAGGTGACGCTGGCCGAGGAAATCGCCATGACCGAGGCCTACCTGGAGGTGGAAAAGGCCCGGCTGGGGAGGCGCCTGCAGTTGGCTTGGCAACTGGGCGACGGCGTGCTCGCCGCCTACGTGCCCTATCTGCTGCTGCAGCCGCTGGTGGAGAACGCGATCCGACACGGGATAGCACCCCGTCGCGCGCCTGGGCGGCTCGACCTGCGCATCGTCCGCAATGGCACGCGGCTCGAGCTCCACCTGCTCAACGATCTGCCAGACACCGACGACGCACCTTCGCCGCCCGACGGCGCCCGCGAAGCCGTCGGCCTGGACAACGTACGTGGCCGGCTGGCGCGCCTGTACCCGGGCGACGCTGCGCTGGAGACCGGCATCGAGGGCGACCGCTACCACGTGCACCTGACGCTGCCGCTACGCCTGCATGCCGGAGCGAGCGCATGATCCGCGTCGCGGTGGTCGACGACGAACCCCTCGCACGACGTGGCGTGATCTCGCAGCTGGCCGCGTTCGACGACCTGGTGCTGGCCGGCGAATACGAAGACGGGCCCACCGCCCTGGCGGGACTGCGCGAGACGCTACCGGACCTGGTGTTCCTCGATGTGCAGATGCCGGGCATGAACGGCCTCGACGTGCTGGCCGCGCTGCCGCCCGAACGACGTCCGCTCGCTATCCTGCTGACAGCGCACGAAGGCTTCGCGGTGCGTGCGTTCGCACTGAACGCCGTGGACTACCTGCTAAAGCCGCTCGACGACCCGCGCTTCGGCGAGGCGGTGGCGCGCGCGCGCAGCCTGCTTCGTCTGCGCAGCCTCGATGCGTCGGCGGTGGAGGCCCGCGAGGCCGCACCGCTACGTCCGTTGCAAAAGTTTCTGGTCCGGATCGGCAGCCGTACGCTCTTCATCCGCGCCGATGCGGTGGAATGGATCAGCGCCGATGGCGACTATGCAGTGCTGCACGTCGGCGCGCGTACGTACATGGTGCGGGAATCTCTGCACCAGCTCGCGGCGCAGATGGACCCTGCGCGCTTCGTCCGCGTGCACCGCTCCTCGATCGTGCGCCTGGACCAGGTGGCGGAACTGCAGCCGCTGACCAACCGAGATGCCGTGTTACGCCTGCACGACGGAACACCCGTTCGGGTCAGCCGCACCTATATCGACGCACTGCTCGTGGCGCTGCACGCACGCGCCTGACGGTCGCGTACGCGACGCACCACCGGATCGGCGCGCCGCAGGCACGCACAACCGCACGCTGCGCGACATCACCGGACGGCGTCACTAGGGTGAAGGCTCCCCGACCGGAGCCGACCGATGCCAGCCCCATCTCCCCTCACTCATGCACGCACACGCCTGAGCGCGGCGTGCATCCTCGCGCTGCTCGCGACCGCCGTGCCCGCGATGGCGTCCGATACCTGCAGCACCGCGCCCGCCGACGCCGCCAGCACCACCTCGCAACGACTGCTGCAGGCTCTGGTGGAGACCAACGGCGTACCCGGCATGGGCGCGGCGGTATGGCGCGATGGCCGCGTCGCCTGGACGGGCTGTGCCGGCCTGCGCGATGTCGAAGCGCGCGCGCCAGTGCAACGCGACACCGTGTTCCGGTTGGCCAGCGTATCCAAGGTCATAGCCACCACGGCGGCGGCGAAGCTGATCGAAGACGGCCGGCTCGACATCGATGCCGCAGTCGGCGCCACCTTGCCCTGGCTGACGCCTGCGTGGTCGCGAGTGACCGTACGCCAACTCGCCGCACACATCTCCGGCGCGCCGCACTACGCGGGCAACGATCTGCAGACGCTCGGCAAGGTCCGCTATCCCACCGCGCGCGATGCCGTCGGCTATTTCTCCGACCGCGCTCTGCTGTCCACGCCGGGCACGAAGTATTCCTACTCCTCCTGGGGTTACACGTTGATCGGCGCGATGATCGAAGCGCGCTCGGGCCTGCACTTCCTCGACTACGTGCGCCAGCACGTCACCGACGGACTGGCCATCCTGGCAGATGGCGACGCGCCGTCCGCGCAGGCATCCGTTCTTTACGACATCGAGCACGGACCCGCACGGCGCGTCCCGAACACGGACATGAGCTACACCTGGCCCGGCGGTGGACTGGCGGCCACTCCCGAGGCGCTGGCGACCTTCGGTGGCCGCCTGCTCGACCACCGAATCGTTGGCGCCGCGCGATGGGAGGCGATGCTGCAGCCCACCCTGCTGGCCGACGGCACCCCGGTGCACGAGCGCGACTACGATGTGGGCTTCGGCTGGCGCATCGGCCACGATGCCGATGGCGACCGGATCGCGCACCACGCCGGCACTACCACCGGCGCACGTAGCGTGTTGCTCCTGTGGCCCGGACAGGGCACCGCCGTCGGCGTACTGTCGAATGCGATGTGGGTGTCGGCGATCGAAACCACTGCGGAACTGCTGGCCGCGCCGTTCCGCACGCCGCCGGCCAGCCTGACGGCCGCGGCATGCCCCGTCGGCGCACGCCTGACCGGCGCGCTTAAGGACGAACACTTCGAACTCGACGCGACGTTCCGCCTCGAACACGGCCGCTGCGTTGGCGACTTCGTCGCACCCAAACCTCTGCGCGACTTCTTCGCCAGCGCGTATGCGTGGCCCGGACACCGCCTGCGCATCGTCGCGCTTGCCGACGACGGCATGCTGTCGCGTGCAGCTCTCGCCACGCCTTACGGCCTGTACGACCTGCGTGCCGTACGTGACGGCGAATGGACGGTGTCCCTCAACGCCACGTCCACGCTGACCCTGACGCGCTAAGCCGCGTGCGCGCGCGTCCCCGGGGCCGGCACGCGCGATCCCTCACGGCCCCATCATGGAAAGGAACCACACGATGCGTTTCCGCACTCTCGCCTGCATCAGTCTCGCCGTCTTCTGTCTCGCTACTGTCGGCTGCAGTTCGATCGCAAGCCGCACCAACTCCCTCTCCGACGAACGCATCCTGTCCGAAACCGGCGGCGTGCTCGGTTTGTCTCCGTCGGAACTCACCCTGATCGAGCGCCGCACCGAAGGCACCAATACCTACGTCACCTTAAAGGCGCGCAATGGCAAGACCTATGCGTGCACCGTCAACGGCGGCAACCTGCTGTCGTTCGGCATGACCAATCCCCCGGTCTGTCAGCCGCGCTGAAACATCCTCGCCGCGACCGCGCCCGGTCGCGGCCTTCTTCTCTCCCATAGGACCCCGTCGATGCGCACACGCGGCCCATCACGGCGCGTGCGTGCGCGCCTGTTCTTTCTCCTCTGCAGCGGACTGGTGGTACCGGCCACGCAGGCGGCCATCGTGGTCGACGGTCGCCTGGACGAACCGGAGTGGCGCGACGCGGTGCAGTACCGCGATTTCCGCGTGGTGGCCCCATACCTGCTGTCGCACGCCCCAGATAGCGCAGCGACGGTGGCGTACCTGCTGTCCACGCCGGATGGACTGGTGGTGGGGTTCACCCTCACACAGTCAGACGACTATCCGCGCATCAGACCCCGCCTCGAACGCGATCAGGACACGCGCGCCGATCGGGTCGCGGTGATGATCGACTTCGACGCTGATGGCCGTACTGCTTACAGCTTCGGCGTGGACCTGTCCGGCTCGGTTCAGGACGGCGTGGTGACCAACGAGAACCAACTTGCCACCGACTGGGACACCGACTGGACCTGGGCGGTGAGCGAGCACGACGCCGGCTGGCAGGTGGAACTGCTTCTGCCATGGACGGTGGCGCCGATGCGCGGCGCGGATGCACCCACCCGCGACATTGCCGTCCACTTCAGCCGCACGCTGGGGGCCACGGGCGAACAGATCGCTTACCCCGCCGTCTCGCCCGAGCGAGCGCGCTTCGTCTCCGCCTTCGAACGCGTGAACCTGGCTCAGTACCGCAAGGCGCTGCTGCACGTATGGCCGTACGCGACCGTCACCCACGACCGTCTCAAGGGCGACCACCGCCACAAGGCCGGCGTCGATCTGCTGTGGAAGCCGTCGCCCACCTTCCAGCTGGGCGCCACGGTCAATCCCGATTTCGGCCAGGTCGAGTCAGACGACCTGGTCATCAGCTTCGACGCCGTGGAGACGTTCCAGAGCGACCGACGTCCGTTCTTCACCGAGAACCAAAGCATCTTCAAGCAGACCACACCCGATGCCGGCCGACTGGTGCACACACGGCGCATCGGCGCTGAGGCCGATGACGGCACCGGAATGGCCGACATCGCGGCCGCGATCAAGCTCAACGGCTCGCTCGGTGCGCTCGGCTACGGCCTGCTGTCGGCGAGCGAGCGCGGTCCCGTCGGCCGCGACTTCCAAGCAGCGCGCCTGCAGTACCCCGTATCGACCGGAATCAACGTCGGCTGGCTCGGGACTTATGTCCGCCGTCCGTTCCTGCAGCGCGAGGCCCGCGTGCACGCGGTCGACCTGAGCTGGCGCCGTGGCGAGCAACTGGTGGTCGATGCGCAGGTGCTCGCCAGCGAGGCAAACCAGCATGGAGTGACGCGCAGCGGCTCCGGTGCATGGCTGCGGTTGTTCTGGATGCCATCCTCACGCTGGACATACGAAATGGAAGCTACCCATTTCGATCCCGACCTCGATTTCAACGACCTGGGCTACCAGCGCCGCGGCGATCTCGATGAGATCGAAGTCACCGGCGCCTACCTTCATCGCAGCGAAGGCGCGTCGTCTCGCCTGTCGACCGCGCGCTGGTCGCTGGAGGCGCAGGCACGGCGCAATCATCGCGGCGAACGTCTGCCGGACATGTGGATCGCGCGCGGCACCTTCGATCTGCGCAGCGGCACCCGGATCGTCGTCGACAGTGTCACCAGCAGCGGCGGCTGGGACGACCGTTTCCTGCGCGGGTACGGTGCGGTGTGGTTCGGCCATCGGAACGAGGCAAGCGCCCGCGTGGTCAGCCGCCGCTTCGGTGCATGGTCGTATGAGGCCGAACTATCGTTGGTGGCGCTCGGCCTGAGTGCGCGTCCCTCGCAGGCCGCACGGTTGGCGGTGAACTGGTTCGCCGGCGACCGCTTCAACGCGAAGCTGGAACTTGCGCCGGATATCAGCCGGGACTGGTTGATCTGGGAGGTTGGCGATTACGCGGGCCGCTACACGCGCCGAGGCGATGCTTTGAGGCTCGACGCCACCTGGTTTCCCAGCCGCCAGCACGAGCTGCGTTTGAAATCGGAATGGCTCGGGCTGCGTGCCGAGGCAGGCCAACGTTACCGGCGCGGCGCCGATGGCCGGCTGCATGACACCGGCGAGGCTCTCCCCGCGTTCGACATCAACCGCTTTGGCATCCAGCTGCGCTACCGGTATTTGCTCGGACCGCAGTCGGACGTCTACCTAGCGTGGTCGCGCGGCGGCCTGGGTGAGCATGAGCGCCGCCGCCCGGGCACTGCCCAGCTGTTCGAGGAGGCGCTGTCGCTGACCGATACCGATCAACTGGTAGCCAAGCTGCGCTATCGGTTCTGAAAGCAATCGAGATGCTGCTCTTCAAAAAAATGATCAAGTCGATCGATAGCAGAAAGCACTGCGGCTGCGCGACCGCATCGAACGCACCGGGGCCGATATCGCGAACAGCACCATAGGGAAATCGCTCCGCCGGACGTCTACCTTGGTGATCGGGCGCTGTTAGCGGCCCGTACAACGTCGAACGATGATCAAAGACCACCCGAATCCCTACCTCCAGGCCTCGCTGCGCGCGCTATCAACCGCCCTGGATCGGTGTGCCCGCCAACTGCGTGCGGCGAAGGCCCCCGTAGAGCGCGAGGACATGGCACACCTGCTTCTCGCCGCCGCCCAGCGCCTCGCCCCCAACCGCAGGAACCCGGGAGAGCCGGTGAATCGCGCGCGTGCGGGTGCGGAGGTCCTTCCAGACTTCTGGCTGCGTTACGAACGCGAGAAGCGCGCGATGCGCTGGCACCTGTTCCACCAGGCCGCCGAGACCGCCGGCCTCACGCCCGCGCACCTCGGCGAGTACCTCACGCTGACGGGGCGGCCCCTGATGGATCGCGTCCTGGAAAGCGAGGAAGGCTACCGCGAAGCCCTGGACTGGATCGAAGAGGCCCGTCGTACGGGTGACCGGTCTTCTCGCCGCGTCGAGTAAGACCACCCGGGCCCATACACAGGGCTCACCAGGTAAAGCCTCACCCCGACCTGTCGCTGGCCGCGTCGGATCGGACGTGGACGCCCCGGCCCGCATACGCGAATACAGGGGTCAGCGTGTGCTCGGGTCCTGACGACCGATGACCCGAATCGCAATGCCGTGACACTGGGCCGGGCATGCAGTGCTCCCCCCCCCCCACGTGCACTCTACGGCGCGCCCTCGAATACCAAGGCACCTTTGGTCTTGCTGGATCACCCGCGCTGTACTGCGTCTGCGGGAACCCCGGATAGTCCGGGTAGCTCGCATGCAGCGTGTGGTTGGACCGCCACTGCAGCGTCAGCGGTACGTGATCGAACGGCGCGTCGAATCCGGCAACACCGGTGGTGCCAAGCGCGAAGCCTTCACATCGTCGATCCCGCGTCCAGCGCCGCCTTTCGAGCGCCCTGTGCCGTGCGACCGCCAAACACGATGCCTGTCAAGCGCTCCGACTCCTGCCACAGGCGCTCGGCGACGGCGACATCCTCCGCCTGCGGCGGAACCCTGGCCGCAACCGGATGGCCGCGTGTCTCGCTCAACCTGTCCGGCCCGTAGTAACCACCGGCCTGCGCCGTGGCTGCAGTCGCCGCGTACAGGGGCGGCAAGGCCCCCTGTTCCGCGGGCTGGAACAGGAACCACAGATAGCGGCGTGCCAGCGCTTGCGGACTGCCGGGGCCAGCGCCGTTGGGCAGCAGGTCCGTGCGCGAGATGCCGGGGTGTGCGGCTAGGCTCTGGATGCCCCATCCTTCGCGCACGCTCCGTCGCTGCAACTCGAACGCGAACAGCAGGCACGCCAGCTTCGACTGGCTGTAGGCGGCCATCGGCACATACCGACGGTGCGATTGCAGGTCGTCGAAATCGATCGCACTGCTGCGCGCGGCAATGCTCGACAGCGACACGACGCGCGCATGGCGTCCCTCGCGCAGCAACGGCAGCAACCGGGCCGTCAGCGCGAAATGGCCCAGATGGTTCGTCCCCAGTTGCAGTTCGAAACCGTCGGCGGTTTCCTTGCGCTGGGGCGGCGTCATCACGGCCGCATTGTTGACCAGCAGGTCGAGGCTGCCGTGCGAACGCAGCACGGTGTCGGCGAAGGTCTCGATCGAGTCGAGGCTGGCCAGATCGACGGCGCCGAAGCGCACGCGCGCCCGCGGCGACACCTGGCTGATCTGCTCGACGGCGGCCGCGCCCTTGGCGGCGTTGCGTCCCGCCACGATCACCGTGGCACCGGCCCGTGCGAGCGCAAGGGACATGTGCAGGCCGATGCCGCCCGTTCCGGTGACCAGGACCGTGCGCCCCACCTGGGAGGGAATATCCGACGTCGTCCAGCCTGCCATGATCGTTACCTTGTGGAGGGAAGAAAGAAGAGCACGCAGAGGCTTCGCACGACGAGCGACACGACGCAGCGCGGGGCACGACGACGCGGTGCATCGTCGCCGTGAGGCAGTGTCGCGATGCGACTTTAAGACGCGTTTAAGGCAGGCAATGCCATGGCGGATGGCACATGCCAGTCGGCATCGCCTGCCTGCGGCGCTGCAAGACTCGTTGGCCGACATCGATCCGGGTGGATGCTCCCGTTGCGAGACACCGGAATCCAGGCACAAAAAAAGAGGCGCGCTGCGCCTCCCACCCTCAATGTATATAACGCCCCGGGGCTTGCGGCAAGGCCCGGGGCGGGCATCAGTATCGCCGGCCTGTCGATTCGGCAGGCCACACGAGCTCCTCCCATGCGCGATACCCCGGTCTACTACCACGGCACCCAGGCAACACTCGTCCCCGGCGACCTGATCGTCGCAGGCCACGTTTCCAACTTCGGCAAACGCCGCGTCGCGAAGTACGTCTATCTGACCGCCATGCTGGAAGCGGCGACATGGGGCGCGGAACTGGCGGTCGGCGCGGGACGCGGGCACATCTACATCGTCGAGCCGACCGGCCCCTTCGAAGACGACCCCAACCTCACCGACAAGAAATTCCCCGGCAATCCGACGCGCTCCTACCGGACGCGCGACCCCTTGCGCGTGGTCGCGGAAGTACACGGCTGGGTCGGCCACTCGCCCGAACGACTCGCGGCCATGCGCGCACGCCTGGCCGAACTGGACCTGCAGGGCGTGGAGGCGATAGAGGATTGAAACTGAGCGGTGCGGGCGACGCACGCGCGTGAATGCGCGCGAGCGTCCACGTCGCTGGCAGATGCGTGACGCGCAGGCTGCTGCCGCGTGCGACTCACTTGCGGGCCGAGCGTCCCCGCTTCTTACCGCCGTCCGCCATGTCCGCACGGCTCTGCGCGAACTCGGGGAACGTGTCTTCGAGCGTGTCCTTGTCCGGCAGGATGTAGAACACCCCGCCCTTCTCGAACGTCGGCTGCATGATGTCGGTGTAGAACGTGGGCGCTACGTTGATGCAGCCGTGCGTGATGCGGTTGTCGTCCGGTGTCGGCGACGCGAGTCGCTCTTCGCGCTTCTCGGCGGGAACCCCGGTGGCGGTCGGATGGATGGAGACCGCGGAATCGTAGTCCACCCACAGCACGCGTCCGGCGTCGATGGAGGGGCCGAAGCCACCCACGAAGCGACCTGCCGGCGTCGTGCGGTCACGGCCGGGAATCTCCCGAAGGGCAAGTCCCGCGACGCCGGGCGCCGTGTGATCGCCGACCGCCGATCCGAACAGGCCCGGTGCGGCGCCGCGCGGGCGACCCTCGCCGTCGAACACCAGGATCTGCGCCGCCGCCTTGTCGATGATGGCAAAGGGATATCCCTGGCTGTCCCTGGTCGCGACGATCCAGCCTGCGAGCGCGACGATCGTGTCGGAGACCTGCTGGCCTTCCGGGAGCTGGTCGGCACTGGTGGCCGCTTGCGCCGGTTTGGCCTCGGAGGCCCTGTCGGCCCGTGAGGTATCGGCCTGGGACTTGGCCGCAACAGAACCGGCGAAAGCGAGCGTCAGCAACAGCGCGCCGCTGACGATACGGATGAAAGAATGCGGGCGCATACGGAGGGTGCGGTTCCTCGACACTGGAGCGATGTCAGTACGCATCCCGGTGGCCTGTCGCGGCCACCGGAATGCGGATTGCACGATCCGTCACGAATCGTGCGGGCGCGGTCAGCCGCGCGGCACGCGACGCGGCGCGGACTCGAGCTGACGCACGCGGCCTTCGATCTGATCCAGGCGCTGGTTGGCCTGCTGTGCGGACTGGTTCGCGGCATCGGCGCTCTGCGCCGCACCCTGCACCTTCGTGTCCAGCTGGTCCAGGCGCGAGTTGATGCCTGCGAACTCGTCGTCGTAGGTCGCGCAGCCGCTCAGGGCCACGCCGGCCACCATCGCCACACCGAGCACACGGGCCGTCGTCATGAATCGCTTGTTGGTGAACATTCCAATCCTCCTTCTTCTGGGAGCTGGGAATATAGCGGCGTTTCAGCCGATGTCGGCACCAGCCTGTTACCCCGCGTTCTCGTACGTCGAGGCGGCGTGAAGATGGTGAACGACGCGCGTTCAAATTCATGAATTCCGTCGCAGTTGGATCACTGCCTTCATCGTCGAAACGGATGAGGAGACCGTAATCCACGCTTCATGCGGATGCCGTTGATCGACATGTGCGCGCCGTGATCGTCGTCGCCATGCACTTCAGCGCACTCGCAACGGACATCTCGAACGCCCTTCGTCCACGCTGCGGAGCGCGCGGCCCTTCCACCGAACGCGCCGGTCAGTCGCGTGCGGGAACAGGTACGACAGGCGTCGCCGCGGCGTCGTAGATCACCTGCCCGCCGCGCACCGTCATGCGCACGTCCGCGAAGGCATCGATGCGCGCCTGCGGATCGGATCCCAGCAGCACCAGATCACCGGCAAGCCCCTCCTGCAAGCGCCCGCGCACCGAGGCCTGGCCGAAGCGTTGCGCCGGCGCCGTGGTGAGGCTGGCGAGGATCTGCCGCCAGTCCAGGCCCGCAGCCGCCATCAGCTGGAACTCGAGCTGCGTGTCGTACACCTCGATGTACCCGGCGTCGGTACCGAACAGCACCACGCCGCCGCCCTGCGCCATCGCACCGAGCTGCTGCTTCGCGGCGCCGACGAACCTCTCCAGCACGGGCGCGTGCACGCCTTCGCGACGCAGTTCCGAATCGAACAGGGTCAGCGTGGGCACGAACGCGACGTTGCCCGCCTTCAGGCGTGCGACGAAGTCGGGCGACCACGCGCCCGCGTCGGGGGCCGCATGCGCGAGGACATCGACGCCGCTCTCCACCGCGACATCGAGGCCCGCGCGGTCGGTAGGATGCGCGAACGCGGGCTTGCCATGCGCATGCGCCTCGGCCACCGCCGCGGTGGCGATTTCCTTCGACATCGGCAACACGCCACCGGGGCCGCCGATGATCGCGCCGGTGAACAGCTTCACGCCATCCGCCCCTGCCGCGATCTGCGCCGCCGCACGCGTGCGCGCCTGCTCGGCCGTCGCCACTTCCGCGCTGGGCGCGTGGGTCTGCGCCCAGAGCTCGCGCACGTAGATCGGCGTGCCGTGCTCGGGAAAGAACGGCATGTCGACGGTCAGCAGCTGGGGGCCCACGACGTCGCCACGCGCGATGCGCGCGCGCAACGCACGTGCATCGCCCGGCAACGACGCGATGTCGAACAGCGTGGTGAAGCCCCAGCGCGTGAAGCGGTCACGCAGTGCCGCGTCCAGTGCCGCCGCCGGCTGCGTGTCCGGCGTGAGGAAAGGCGGCTTGATCAGATGCACGTGGCTGTTCCAGAAGCCGGCCGCCACGCTCTTGCCGCGACCATCGACGACACGCATGCCGGCCGGCACCGACACGCGCTCACGGGCGCCTATGGCCACGATGCGGCCGTCGCGGATCACCAGGGTGGCGTCGTCGAGCGGAGCGACATCCGGTGCGGGGTAGAGGCGCGCACCAACGATGGCCAGGTCGTGCGCCGCCACGGGAGCAGCGAAAAGAAGCGCGACAAGCACGCCGGCGGTAACGCGCCGCGCCGCAAGCAGGGTCAGCATGATGTCCTCTCCCGCCCGGCCTGTCCGGGCATCGATGACGCCCAGCATAGGGGACGCGTCGGTCGCGCGGGCACGCGCCATCCGCGGCGCGGGCGGAGGGTCCGTGCCTACGAAGCCGGATCGAATCCGAATACCCGCAGTTCCTGGTCGCAGCGACAGGCCCTGGCGATGCGCGCCGCCCAGGCGATCGCGTCCTCACGCGAGGGCAGCTCGAGTACGCAGAATCCGCCGGTGAGCGGCGGTGCCCACGGATAGCCTCCGTCGACGACGGTCGCGTCCGCGGACACCAGGACCGGTGGCACGCTTTCGTCGATGCCACCCCCAAAGACATACACACCCGCGGCCTTCGCCGCCGCGATCACCGCACGCGAATCGCGCCCTGCGGCATCCAGCTCGCTGCCGGACACGACCATCGCGGCGCTGGGAAAGGAGATCAGGTACTTCATCGGGCATCCTCGTGGGCGGCGTCGAGGGGGCGCGGCGTGCCACCCCTTGGTCCGGGCAACCTACCCTCGCCCGCCGTGACGCTCAAGCCTCGCCGCTGCGCGGCCGCGCATATTCGACGCGTGATCACACGGCAGGCGGCGCGCGCATGAAGATGATCGGACTGATCGGGGGGATGAGCTGGGAGTCGACGGTGCCCTACTACCGCCAGATCAACGAGGGCATCAGGGAGCGACTGGGCGGGCTGCATTCGGCGTGCGTGGTGCTGTACAGCGTGGACTTCCACGAGATCGAGCAGTGGCAGCACGCAGGCGACTGGGACGCGGCCGGCGAGCGCCTGGCCGATGCAGCGCGCCGCGTGCAGGCCGCCGGTGCCGACCTGCTGGTGCTGTGTACCAACACCATGCACAAGGTGGCGCCGCAGATCGAGGCGGCTGTGTCGATTCCGCTGCTGCACATCGCCGATGCCACGGGCGCGGCGATGGCCGCCGCCGGCCATCGTACCGTCGGGCTGCTGGGCACCCGCTTCACCATGGAGCAGGCGTTCTATCGCGAGCGCCTGCAGCAGGTGCATGGCCTGCAGGTGATCGTGCCGGCGGCGGACGACCGTGCCGTGGTGCACGACGTGATCTATGACGAGCTGTGCCGCGGCGTGATCCGCGACAGCGCGCGCGACGCTTACCGACGCATCATGGACGCGCTGGTCGACCGCGGCGCGGACGCCATCATCCTCGGCTGCACCGAGATCGGCCTGCTGGTGGGACCGCAGGACGCGCGCGTGCCGCTGTTCGACACCACGGCCCTGCACGCCAGCGCCGCGGTGGAGGCCGCGCTGGCGGCGTGACGGATCCACTCAGCGCGGCAGGCGTGCGATCACCTTGATCTCGAAATCGAATCCCGCAAGCCAGGTCACGCCGAGCGCGGTCCAGGCCGGATAGGGCGCTGCCGGGAAGATGTCGTTCTTGACCGCCAGCACGGTGTCGAACTGGCGTTCCGGATCGGTATGGAAGGTGGTCACGTCGACGATGTCGTCCACGGTGCAGCCGGCCGCCTGCAAGGTCGCCTGCAGGTTGGCGAAAGCCAGGCGCACCTGCGCTTCGAAGTCCGGCTCCGGCGTGCCATCCTCGCGGCTGCCCACCTGTCCGGACACGAACAGGAAGCCATCGGCGCGCACGGCCGGGGAATAGCGGTGATGCTCGTACAGCGCGTGGCGGCCTGCGGGGAAAACGACGTTGCGGGTGTTCATGGACGCATCTCCTGTCGGGCCGGTCGCCCGATGCATGGCGATCACTCTAGGCACCGTGGCTTTCCGGATATACACGCCGATCGCGGGATCACTGTTTGTAGAATCGAAACAATTCCCGCCCCCCCAAGGAGTGCGCATGGACCGCATCGACGCGATGCAGGCCTTCGTCCGCGTGGTCGAGACCGGCAGCTTCACCCGGGCCGCCGAGACGCTGCAGTCGAGCCGCACGCGGGTGACGCAGCTGGTGCAGTCCCTGGAGGCGCACCTGCGGGTGAAGCTGCTCCACCGCACCACGCGCAAGGTCAACGCGACCGCCGACGGCGCCGCGTACTACGCGCGCGTGGTCCGCCTGCTGGCCGACCTGGACGATGCCGAGACCAGTCTGTCGGCCGCGTCCGAGGCGCCGCGCGGACGGCTGCGCGTGGACGTGCCTGCGCCGCTGGCGCGCCTGGTCCTGGTGCCGGCGCTGCCGGATTTCCACGCGCGCTATCCCGATATCCAGCTGGACCTGGGCGCCAGCGACCGGCATGTGGACCTGATCGACGAGAACGTCGACTGCGTGGTGCGCGGTGGCACGCTCTCCGATCCCTCGCTGCGGGCACGCCACCTGGCAGACCTGGCACTGGGCATCTATGCATCGCCGGCCTACCTGGCACGCGCGGGCACGCCGGTGCATCCCCACGCGCTGGACGACGGCGCGCACTGCATCGTCGGCTATCGCGGATCGCGCACCGGCCCTCCGCTGGCGTACGACCTGCAACGAGGCGACGAACACGTCAGCGTGCACGGCCGGCCCGTCATGTCGGTGGACGATGGCAACGCCTATCTGGCGGCGGGGCTGGCCGGCATGGGCGTGCTGTGGCTGCCGCAGTACATGGCCCGCGAGCCCGTCGCGCACGGCGAACTGGTGCCGCTGTTCGAGGACTGGCAGCTGGCGCCGATGCCGCTTTACCTGGCGTTTCCGCCCAGCCGCCATGTCAGCCGCAAGCTGCGGGTGTTCATCGATTGGGTCGTGGACCTGATGGCGCAGCAGGCACCGGCGATCCTGCCACCCAAGGCGCGCGATGCGCCGCCGGCGTGAGTCCCGGACTGCGCGTCACGGTGGCGTTCTCGACTAGCGCGGCGTCAGCACGTCCAGCAATAGCGGCACGTTGAAGGGTTTCGTCATCAGCAGGGTGCCGGGCGGCAATCCCGCCATGTCGTTCTTGTCGTGGCCGGAGACCACGCACACGGTTGCGCCGGGATGGAGCACGCGTGCTTCGCGCGCGACCGTGGCGCCGGTGATGTCCGGCATCCAGTAGTCGGTGACGATGCAGTCGTACGTCGCCTGCCGCATCAGATCGAGCGCCGCCGTCGCGGTCGCGGCCTGCGTCACCGTATGCCCCGCGAACTCGATGGCCTCGGCCACCATGGAGCGGTGCGTGTCGTCGTCATCGACGTAGAGGATGTTCAATGAAGTCATGGCGGAACTTTGCCGCAACGCCCCGCGAAGCTGGTGTGAACCGGAGACGGCTGACCGGTGTCGGTGTCTGGAAGCAGTGCGCGTCCTGCGGACAAGAACGGCCGATGTCCGTCAGCGGCGCAGATCAAGCCGGCAGATGCGCGCGGATCTGCGCGGCCGTCTCCGTCAGGCGTTCGAGGGAGACGCGGACGCGCGCCATCCGCGCCGCATCATCGTTCGGGTCGTGGACGGCACCCCGCCTGCGCCCGGCGCTTTCGAAGACGGCGAGTTGCGGCGGGCCGATGCCCCAGTCGCTGCCGGGCTGCCGCGGCACGACGTGGAAATGGAAGTGCGGCGTTTCCTGGCCGCTGTAGACGCCGTTGTTCTGGAACGTGAGGATGCCGAGCGGCCGATAGGCGCGGACAAGGGCGCTGGCGACGCGCTGGCCCGCCCCCAGGACGGCCGCGCACTCCGGTGCGGACAGATCGAGCAGCGTCGCCACGTGCCGGCGCGTGATGACGCAGCACTGGCCGGTCTCGAATTGCCAAGGATTGATCACGGTGAGCGTGTGCTCGCTCTCGTCGATGATCTTCCACGGCTCGTCGCGCGCGGCCACGCACAGGTCGCACGGATCCCGGACAGGAAGTTCGATCATCTGCCACCTCGCGAAGGCTTCATGTTTCGAAATGGAACTCCATGGGGATCAGCTCGACGGCCCAGCCGCCCTCCTCGCCGAGCGTGGCCGCCGGATGCAGCGAAGCGATCCGCACCGCCTCTTCGGGACTGTCGGCATCGATGATGAAAAGGCCGCCGACCACCTCCTTCGACTCGGTGTACGGCCCGTCGCTGACCTGCGTCCGGCCTTGGCGGGGACGAAGGGTCTTCCAGCCATCCAGGTCGCCCAGCGACGCGGCCAACCGCACCTTGCCGGTCGCGCGCATCGCGTCGTCCCGCGCAGGGCACTGGCCGACCAGCGCCTCGACAGCCGCGGGGCTCATCGCGGCGAACTTTTCGGGGGTGAAATAGGCGAGGCCGAGGTACTTCATGGGAACTCCCGTGGGTCGTGACGCCTTGGCGACGAACCGAAAGGCCGGACATCGACACGTCCGCCGCCTGTGTCATCCTGCGGGGCACGCAGCTTACCGCGGCCCGGTTGCGGCCGCCGGCAAACCATCGAGCGAAACGCCATGCCCGATTCACGCGCGCCCTATCTGCCCGTCAACTGCGAATTCCATGATGTGCTGGAAGCCACGGCCATGCGTCGCACCGCCGTCGAAGTCCGCTTCCTCGACGACGATGGCGTGATGCAACGGCGGACCTGCCGCCTCGTCACGCTGTCCGCGCGCGACGGCGTCGAACGGGTGGAACTCGACTCGGGCGAGCACGTCCGCCTCGATAGGCTGGTCTCCGTGGCGGGTACGGCACTGTCGGATTTCCCGGCGCCGACGTGAGTCGGGGCGCCCTCGGGAGTCGCGTAAGCTGACCCCATGACCGCCCTCGCCTCCCTCCTCGGTACCGGCCTGCCGCTGATCCAGGCACCGATGGCGGGTGTGCAGGACGAACGACTGGCCCTTGCGGTGGCGCACGCGGGCGCACTCGGTTCCCTGCCGTGCGCGATGCTGGACGCCGCGCAGTTGCAGGCGGCACTCCGGACGTTCGCCGCGCGCGCGCAGCCGGTCAACCTCAACTTCTTCTGCCATGCGATGGCCGAGCCCGACGCGGACGAGATGCAGCGCTGGCGCGAGGCCTTGGCACCGTACTACGACGCGTACGGCATCGTCCCGACCGCGCCATCGGCTAACGGCGCGCGGCGCCCGCTGGATGCCGCAACGGTGGCGCTGCTGGAACCGTTCCGTCCGCCGATCGTGAGCTTTCACTTCGGACTGCCCGATGCAGACCTGCTGGCGCGCATCAAGGGCTGGGGCGCGACCGTGCTGTCGTCCGCCACGACGCGGGAGGAAGGCCTGTGGCTGGAACATCGCGGCGTGGACGCGGTGATCGCGCAGGGCATCGAGGCGGGTGGGCATCGGGGGCATTTCCTCTCCGAGGACCTGACGCTGCAACCCGCAACGCTTCCGCTGGTGGCGTCGTTGTCGAAGGCGTTGGCCGTGCCGGTGATCGCAGCCGGCGGCATCGGCGATCGCCATGATGTACGGGCCATGCTCGACGCGGGCGCCAGCGCGGTACAGGCCGGCACCGCGTACTTGCTGTGTCCGGAGGCGACGACCGCGCCCGTGCATCGCGCTGCGCTCCAGCAGCCGATGCGCGAAGCCGCCGTGACCAACCTGTTCAGTGGCCGGCCCGCCCGTGGCCTGGTCAACCGGCTGATGCGCGAGCTGGGCCCCTTGTCGGACCTGCCACCGGCGTTCCCGTGGGCGTCGCCGGCGCTGGCACCGCTGCGCGCGGCGGCGGAAGCCGTCGGCCGCGATGACTTTTCCCGCTCTGGTCCGGCGCGCGGCCGGGCACCCTGGCGGGCCTGGATGCCGCCGGGGTCACGCGCCATCTGATGGGCGTGGACTGAGCCCGCGGGTGCCATCGGTGAGGCTGGGCGCGCCTGCATCCGACCATCTCCGTGACGCGTAACGTCAGTTTCAGCCGTTCCGAAGCGACGCGATCCTCTCCCCTGCGGCGTAGCCCAGGCGCGGCAGGGTGTGAGCCGTGGCACGGGATTTGCTTGAAATGCCTGGATCAGACAGGGGACATCGATGGATCTGCAGCGGCTCGCAAGGCGGGCATGGTCAGGCGGGGTACTGGCCCTTGCGATGGCGTCGGGCGCCCATGCCGCGGAGGTGCGCCTGGCCGTCGGCAGCAACACCGGGCCGGCGATGGACGCCGTGGTCAGCCTGCACGGTACGGTTCCGTCGTCCACCCGCACAGCGACCGCACGCATGGACCAGCAGCATTCGGCGTTCGTCCCCGGCGTGCTGCCGGTGCAGGCCGGCACGGTGGTGGCGTTCCCCAACCGCGACAACATCCAGCACCACGTCTATTCGTTCTCCCAGCCGCGGCAGTTCGAGATCCCGCTCTACTCCGGCAACAAGGCCGCGCCGATCCGCTTCGACAAGCCCGGCGTGGTGGTGGTGGGCTGCAACATCCACGACTGGATGATCGGCCACATCGTCGTGCTCGACACGCCCTACTTCGGCAAGACCGGGCCCGACGGCAAGCTGTCGCTGGAGGTGCCACCGGGACGCTACACGCTGCGCGTGTGGCACGTCCGCGGTAACGGTGCACCGCTCGAGCGCGCGCTCGACGTGCCGGCCGCCGGTACCTCCGCGACCCTGCAGGTGTCGCTGGCGCCGGTGAAGAGCGAGGTCCGCGGCAACGACCGTCTCCGCTCGCTGCAGGAGAAGTTCCGCCAGACAAAGGGCGGCACGCCTTGAAGCCACGCCGTTTCCAGACGCGCGTCATCGCGGTGATGATCGCCGTGGTGGCGGCGGCGCAGCTGGCCACGTTCGCGGTGGTCACGGTCGCGACCCAGCGCGCGGTGTCGTCGCGACTGGAGCAGGAACTGCACGTGGGGCATCGCGTGTGGGAGCAGTTCCAGCAGGGCCGCTCGGAGCAGCTGCTCGCGTCGGCATCGGTGCTGGCGGACGACTTCGGATTCCGTGCGGCGGTGACCAGCGGCGATCTGCCCACGTTGCGCTCGGCGTTGGACAACCATGGCACGCGCATCGGCGCGGACCTGGCATGGGTCCTCGACCGCGACGG
Source organism: Pseudoxanthomonas sp. (assembly GCF_002863005.1). Classification (GTDB taxonomy): domain Bacteria; phylum Pseudomonadota; class Gammaproteobacteria; order Xanthomonadales; family Xanthomonadaceae; genus Pseudoxanthomonas_A. Next base: position 179,653 of record NZ_PKDG01000049.1, on the reverse strand, counting down.
CCGCTGGCAGGCCAGCGCCAACGGCATGGCCGGCCCCTCGGCCGATGTGCTGGCCGGGATCATGCGGCAGGCCGCCACCGATGGCCTGGCCCTGCAGACGGTGGTGGTGCAGGACGCGCTGTACTTGGTGGTGGTGCTGCCGGTGATGGCCCCTGACCGGGTCGGCTGGCTCGCGGTAGGTCGCCGCTACGACGATGCCGTCGCGCAGGAATACCGCAGCCTCACGGGCCTGGAAGCCGCCTTCGTCACCCTGGTCGGCAACCGCACCCGGGTACATGCGGCCTCCCTGCCGATGGACCAGCGCGCGCCCTTCGCCCGCGCCTGGGTGGCCGACGGCGATCACGCACGGCCGGTCGCCGTGGGTGCCGACCATTACCTGTCCGACTCGCATCCGCTGACGCAGGGCGACGACGCCCGGCTGGTGCTGCTGGATTCGTACGACCGCGCGCTCGCGCCCTACCGCGCGCTGCGCTCGCGTATCCTGCTGCTGTCCGGACTGGCGGCGGTGCTCGCGGTCGCCGTGGCGGTTGCGCTGGGGCGAGGCATCAGCCGGCCGGTAGCGCGGCTGGCGCAGGCGGCGCAGCGCATCCAGGCCGGCGACTACTCGCAGGCACCCGTGTCCGGCGGCAGTCGCGAGATCGCCGAGCTGGCCGGCGCCTTCGGCCGCATGCAGGCCGACATCGCAGCGCGCGAGGAACGCATCCTGCACCAGGCGCACCACGACGGGCTGACCGGCCTGCCCAACCGCAGCCATGCCTACGACCGCCTGCAGGCAGCGATCGCGGCGGGCGGCGAAGTGGCAGTGCTGGTGATGGACGTGAACCGCTTCAAGGAAATCAACGACACGCTGGGCCACGAGTTCGGCGACCAGGTGCTGCGCGAAGTGGCGCGGCGCCTGCGCGGCGCGCTGGGCGGGGCGCACCTGGTGGCGCGGCTGGGCGGCGACGAATTCATGGTGATGCTGCGCGGCCTGTCCTGCGAGGCTGCGAACGTGCAGGCCCAGGCGTTGTGGACGGCGTTGAAGCAACCGCTGGACCTGCCGAGTACGCGCGTTGGCGTGGAAGGCAGTTTCGGCATGGCCTGCCACCCGCAGCACGGTGCGGATGCCGACACGCTGCTGCGCCGCGCCGATATCGCGCTGTACGACGCCAAGGCCGCGCACGGCGGCGTGGCCGTCTACCAGCCCGGGCGCGACGAGTCGCACCTGAGGCAGCTGCAGCTCATGACCGACCTGCGCCAGGCGATCGCCGGCAGACAGTTGGAGCTGAAATTCCAGCCGAAGCTGGACGCGGCCAGCGCGCACGTGCAGCACGTGGAGGCGCTCGTGCGCTGGCGGCACCCCTCGCTCGGCCCGGTGGCGCCGGACGAATTCATTCCGCTGGCCGAACGTTCCGGCTTCATCCATGAACTGACGCGCTTCGTGCTGGACCAGGCGCTGGCCTGCAATGCCGCGTGGCGCCAGGGCGGCCTCGACCTGGGGCTGGCGGTGAACCTGTCGGCGATGGACCTGCTGGACGCCGACCTGCCCGCCTACATCGAAGAGCGACTGGCGACGCACGCGGTGCCGGCCGGGCGCGTGATCCTGGAAGTCACCGAGAGCGCGCTGATGCAGGACATCGAGTACGCCCTGCGCATGCTGCACCGGTTGAAGGTCTGTGGCGTGCGGCTGGCGATCGACGACTTCGGCACCGGCTATTCATCGCTGGCGCAGCTCAAGCGGATGCCGGTGGACGAACTGAAGATCGACAAGAGTTTCGTGATGCAGCTGGAAGAAGGCAGCGACGATGCGGTGATCGTGCGCTCCACCATCGAGCTGGGCCACAACATGGGCCTGTCGGTGATCGCCGAAGGCGTGGAGAACGATCGCGCACTCGCCCTGCTGCGCCGTTACCGCTGCGACATGGTGCAGGGTTACCTGTTCAGTGCACCGCTCGGCAGTGCCGAGCTGCTGGACTGGTGCCGCCGGCGCGAGACCGCTACCCCGTCCCATGCCCTCCCGCTGGAAACCGACGCATGACCGTTCGCCTTCGTGCCCTCCCGCTCGCGTGCGCGGTCGCGGCACTCCTGCCGGCCCTGCCCGCGCTCGCCGGACAGGGACGCCTGCTGGCGACCGGTGGCGCGACCCAGATCGAAGGAGCGGCCGGCGGGGGCATCGTGCCGTGGGCCGTGCTGTCCGGTTACGGCACCGACGGACAGAACGGCGGCGCGGCGTTCTACACCCGCGTGGATACCGGCGACTACGAACTGCACGCTTACGGAGCGTCCTACACGTTCGGCAATCGGGTGGAAGTGTCGTTCGCGCGGCAGTCGTTCGACCTGGGCGAACTGCAACGGCGGCTGGCGCTGCCCTGGGACGCGCTGGAACAGGACATCTACGGCGCGAAAGTACGCGTGGCCGGCGACCTGGTCTACACGCGCATGCCGCAGGTGAGCGTGGGGGTGCAGCACAAGCGGCTGCGCGACGGCGCGCTTCCGCTGGCGGTCGGCGCCCGCGACGACCATGGCACCGACGCCTACGTGAGCGCCAGCAAGCTGTTCCTCGATGCCGCGGGGGGTTACCAGTTGCTGCTCAATGCCACGCTGCGATCCACCAGCGGCAACCAGGCCGGGCTGCTCGGTTTCGGCGGCGACCGGCGCGCCGCACGCAGCTGGCTGTGGGAGGGCTCGGCGGCGGTGCTGCTGGATCCGCGGCTGGCCGTCGGTGTCGAATACCGCCAGAAGCCGGACAACCTCGGCTTCGCCCGCGAAGACGATTGGCGCGATGTGTTCGTGGCGTGGTTCCCGAACAAGCATGTCGCGGTGGTCGGCGCATGGGCCGACCTGGGCAGCATCGCCACACTGGACGACCAGCGCGGCGCGTACGTTTCCGTGCAGTGGAGCTTCTGACATGAAGGTCGCGCGTATCGCCACCCCCTGGGTGCTGGCCTGCCTGCTCGCCATCGCCGGGTGCGCGTCGACGCCACCGCGCGACGATGCGCTGTACCAGCAGCTGGGCCAGCGCAGCGGCATCGAAGCGCTGGTGGAGACGCTGCTGTTCCGCGTATCCGACGATCCGCGCATCGCGCATCACTTCGCCGACGTGGACATCGTCCACCTCAACGACCGGCTGGTGGAGTTCCTGTGCGTGCAGTCCGGCGGTCCCTGCCGCTACGCCGGCAAGCCGATGGTCGAAGCGCACAAGCACGTCACGGTCGGTGAAGCCGACTTCAATGCGCTGGTCGAAGACCTGATGTGGGCGATGGACGAGCGCGGCCTGCCCCGCGCCACGCAGAACCGGCTGCTGCGCCGGCTGGCCGCGATGCAGCGGGACGTGGTCCGTCGGGGACCGCCGCCGCCGGAAGCACCGCTGCTGCCGCAGCCCTGACCCGCCGCCCTGCGGAGTGCGCGGATTGATGCGCCGGCCGGGCGCTTTCGTCGCCGTGTCGGACACTTCGTCGCAGATCGCTGGCCCAAGGACGCCGGGGGAGCCAGCATCGGACCTCGTGATCCGCCGGAGAAGGAATCCCCCGACCATGAAGACCCTCCTCGCCCTGCTCGCCTGGTGCCTGCTGTTGGTGCTGTGCTGGCCACTCGCCCTGCTGGCGCTGTTGGCGTGGCCTTTCGTTTGGCTGCTGTCATTGCCGTTCCGGTTGCTCGGCGTGACGTTCTCGGCCCTGTTCGCTTTCCTGCACGCCTTGCTGATGTTGCCGGCCCGCCTGCTGGGCGGGCGTCCGCGCGCCACCGTGGTGGCGGCATGAGCACGTCACGCGCGCGCATCGCGAAGGTCGCGCTGTCCGGACTCGCGGGTGCGGTCCTGCTGCTGGGCGCAGTGGAATCGGCAGCCGCGGCCGACCGCACGCACGAACAGCTCACCCAGGTGGTCGATGCACTGGACAGCGCGCTGTTCGACACGTTCAACACCTGCGCCGACCCCGCCCAACTCGCCAAACATGCCGCCTACTTCGACGACGCGGTGGAGTTCTACCACGACAACGGCGGCGTCACCTGGACCCGCGACGAGATGATCGGACGCACGCGTGCCAACGTGTGCGGACAGTATCGACGCGAGCGCGTGCCGGGCACGCTGACCGTGTTCCCGATCAAGGGCTTCGGTGCCATCGCGCAGGGCACACATCGCTTCTGCGCACGGTCGGCGACCGAATGCGCGGGCGAAGCGGATTTCGTGATGATCTGGCGCGAGCGCGACGGCCAATGGCAGGTCACCCGCGTGCTGAGTTATGCGCACCGGCAGGCATCGCGCTGAGGCGCGCGACTTCGCACCCGCTTCACACAGCCTCCGTCACCGGCGCACGCCGGTCGTGGATCCTGCGTCCGGCATGCCCGCCGCCGACACGGAGACTGATCATGACGCACGACACCTATCGCAACGCGATCGCCTGGATACGCGTATTGCGCCCGCTCGTTTGGGGCAGCGCGGCCCTGTTGCTGCTGACGCCGTGGGTCGCCATGCGTTTCACGGACGAGGTGGCCTGGACGGGCGGCGACTTCGTGGTCTTCGGCGCAATGCTGCTGGCCGGCGGTGTCGCGTTCGAGACGACGGCGCGTGTCGCGCGCGTGCCCAGCTACCTGCTGGCCGGTGCCATCGCCGTCGGCGCCGGCTTCCTGCTGCTGTGGGCGAACCTGGCCGTGGGCATCGTCGATGAGCCGGGCCATCGCGCCAACCTGCTCTTCCTGGGCGTGCTGGTGACAGGCGTGCTCGGCGCCGGCGTTGCCAGGCTGCAGGCGCGCGGAATGTCCCGTGTGCTCGTTGCGATGGCGCTGGCGCAGATGGCGGCCGGCGGCATCGCGATGGGCTTGGACACGCAGGAATCACCGGCGTTCGTGCTGGCGTTCACCGCCCTGTATGTCGTCGCCTGGTTGTTGTCCGCCCTGCTGTTCCACAAGGCGGCCCGAACGCGTGCTGCCGGGTGATCAACGCGGCTTCGAGTGCCACAGCGCGTTGACGATGATCCAGCGGTCGCCGTAGCGGCCCATGTGGAAGTGATCGACGAACCACGGGGTTTCCAGCCGCACCGCGGCGGTCTCGGCGGTGACGTCGAGGATCCGGCAGCTGCGGTTCCACTGTTCCTTCGGCGTCTTCAGCACGCCCTGCCGGGTCAGGCCGACCAGTTCCTCCTTCGACATGCGGCGCAGGCCGAGCCGCTCGTCGGGCGTGTCCCCGGTAACGGCCCGCTTGGCCAGGTCGGGATGCAGCGCACGCGCCACGCGCACCGGGTCGCCTTCCAGTTGGCCGTCGATGTAGTCGAGGCAGGTGGCTTCGATGGCGGCGAGCGTGGCGGCATCGGCGCCCGGCGGCGGCGCGGAGGCGGCCGCGGCGGCGAAGAGGAAGAAAGTCAGCGACATGGCGGTTCCTGCGAAGGGGACACGGCGGTGGGGTCATTCCCCGACGATACGGCAACGGCGGTGCCGGCGGGACAGGATCGCGTGTCCGTGCGGCCGCCCAGGGATCGAATGTCCGGCGCCCGGCGAATCAGGGCAGCCAGAGTTTCTCCAGCTGGCGGAATCCCCATTTCTCCGGCGACTCGATGCCGACGATGCGCTCCCGGCCATCGGTCGCGGCCAGGTCGATGTCGGTCAGCAGCAGGTGCGTGCGCGACTTGGCAGAGTAGAAGGCGCGCACGCGCGGCGCGAGCAGCGTGCCGGGGTTCTGTTCCACCACCACCGCCAGGCGCTCGCTGGACAGACGGACGAGGGTTCCCACCGGGTAGATGCCCAGGCTGCGGACGAAGGCCTTCAGCAGGTCGGTATCGAAGTGTCCCTGCCAGCTGGCCATGCGCCGCAGAGATTCGCCGGGGTCCCAACCCGCTTTGTAAGGGCGGTTGGACGTGATGGCATCGTAGACGTCGCAGATGGCCCCCATGCGGGTGAGCACGGGCAAGGCGTCGCCAGGCAGGCGATTCGGGTAACCGGTGCCGTCCATCCGCTCATGGTGGTGGCGGGTGATGTGGAGCACCCCGGCCTGGGTCACGCCGCCTTCGCGCAGCAGGCGCTCGCCGTGCACCGGGTGCTGGCGGATCACGTCGAATTCGTCATCGGTCAGCTTGCCCGGCTTGTTGAGTACGTCCAGCGGCATGGCCGCCTTGCCCATGTCGTGCAGCAGGCCGCCCAGCGCGGCCTCGCGCAGATCGGCATCGGACAGGCCGATCTCGCGCCCCAGCATCACCATCAGCGCGCTGACGGCGACCGAATGCAGGTAGGTATAGCTGTCGGCGTCCTTCAATCGCGCCACGCTGACCAGGGCGGTGGGATGGCGATCGACCGAGCCGGTGATCTCCTCGATCAGCGGCAGGACATGACCGGGATCGACGCCGCGGCCCATGCGTACCTCGCGGAACATGGCCTCGACGGCATCGCGGGCCTCGCCGCAGATGCGGCGCGCACGGGCCAGTTCGGAGGCGAAATCGGGAGCGGCCTCGGGCACCAGGGTCCGGCGGCGGTCCGCTGCTGCCGGGGCATCGTCCTCGGCTCGGGTGGCAACGGTGTCGATGACGGGGGAGACCCCGTCGGCGATCGCATCCTCGCCGTCCCAGGCGCCCAACGACAGGTCGACGACCACCTGCTCCACGCCGCTGTCCTGCAGTTGCGCCAACCGCTCCTCGTCCAGCACGAACGAGGTCCTCCAGAACGGATGCTGCATCCACGGCCCGAGCAGCTTCTGTACATGCATGCCCGGCCGGAGCGCTGCGACATCGAGTGTTTTCAGCATGTACGACTCCACGGCCCCGGGTCGGTTACGCTCCGCGCTCCGGCGATGCCGGCGGGACAGGCCCGACTGCCCCGGAACCGTTATCGGCACGGGAGGCCACATGCTGAAGTCCTATGCGGGCAGTTGCCATTGCGGGGCGGTCCGGTTCGAGGCGGACATCGACCTGGCCCAGCCTACCTACCGGTGCAACTGCTCCATCTGCCGGCGCAACCGGTTCTGGCCGGCCATCGTCACGCCGGACCGCTTCCGCCTGCTGGCCGGTGGCGACCAGCTGGTCGAATACCGGTTCAACGCGATGCGCCATTCCCACCATTTCTGCCGGACCTGCGGGGTGCGCCCGTTCGGGATCGGCAACGACGTCCCGGGCGGGGAGCGCATCTACGGCATCAACCTGGGATGCCTGGATGCGACGCCGGAAGAACTAGCGGCCGCACCCGTCACCTGCATCGACGGGGCGCATGACCGTTGGCAGTCGGCACCCGCGTTGACGTCTTATCTGTAGTACTTCTCACTTAGTCCGAAAAAGCCCCCGTTGCCGGCGGCGAATGCGACGCGGACTTGCCACACGCAAGTAGGCTTTTGCTAGTCTGGGTAATTGCCGCCGACCGGGTGCGAGCAGGAGTTCCACATGAGCACGCCTTCCGATTTCATGGAAAACGTTTTCAGCGACGCGCACATCCTCGGCGAGTCACCGCTGCGACCGCGACCACACGTGGAGCTGTGCCGCCGCGGCGAGATCCGGGCGGAAAAATTCCTGGACGCCGCTACCGAGGTGTTCGCCGAGAAGGGCTACCAGCATGCGCGCCTGAGCGAGATCGTGGCGCGTGCCGGCGGATCGCTGGCCACGCTGTACCGCATCTTCGGCGACAAGGAGGGACTGGCCTGCGCCATCCTCGAGCGCCGCATGGACCTGCACATCCACGTCCTCAGCGACCTCAACCTCACCGAGCTGTCGCCCGAGCAGGCGCTGCGCCGGGTGGCGATCCGGATGGCGCAGTTGATGGCCGGGCGGGATTCGCAGGTGGTCTACCGCATCGTCATCGGCGAGGGACAGTCGTTCCCCGCGCTGCGCGACTGGTTCTTCGACCACGTGGTCGCATCGATCCGGCAGACGCTGGAAGACTATTTCGCCCAGCAGGTCGCGGCGGGCCGGCTGCAGCTGCCCTCTCCGAAAGCAGCCGCGGCGCAGTTCTACATGAGCCTGTTCGGCGACCAGGTGGTCAGGCTGGCGGCGGGCAGCACCCACATGCCCGACGTCGACACGCTGGAAGCACAGGCGCTGGCCTCGGTCGACCTGTTCCTGCAGGGTGCGTTGCCGCGCTGACGGCGCCGCCTTCACCTGTCCCTGTCGCGCCGCCTGCCAGCATCGCCGTATCGTGACGGTGCGGGGCAAGCATGGACCTGAAAAGCGGTTATCCCTTCTGGGCGGTCAGCAACGGGCTGATGCAGGCGTTTCCGCGCCTGGAGGTTGACCACCGCTGCGACGTGGTGGTGCTGGGCGGGGGCATCACCGGCGCACTGATCGCCGACGAACTGGCCACGCATGGCTTCGAGGTCGCAGTCCTCGAGCAACGCGACATCGGCTGGGGCAGCACGTCGGCCAGCACTGCGCTGCTGCAGTATGAGATCGACACCCATCTGGTCGATCTGGCGAAGCGTCACGGCGAGGCCGATGCCGCCCTCGCCTATCGCGCCTGTTCCGACGCGATCGACCAGTTGCACGGCGTCGCGTCGGCCTGGCGCGACGTGGGCTTCGCGCGCAACGCGAGCCTGTACTACGCCAGCCGAAGCCGCGACGTGCGCGACCTCGAGGAAGAGCACGCCGCTCGGCGGCGGCACGGCCTGGATGTCGAACTGCTCACCGCCGAACGCGTGCGGGACGATTATGGCTTCGACGCCCCCGCGGCGCTGCTCAGCCGCCAGGGGGCGCGAGTCGATCCGTACCGACTGACCCATCGCCTGCTCCAGCGCCTGCAGAAGCAGGGAGCGTCGGTATTCGACCGCACGCGTGTCGTCGAGATCGACACGACGGCGCGCGGCGTCGTGTTGCGTACCGAAGACGGGGTTACCGTGCGCGCCTCGCATCTCGTGGTCGCGGCGGGATATGCCAGCCAGCACTGGCTGAAGAAGTCGGTGGCACGCAACCGCAGCAGCTATGCCGTCATCAGCGACCCGCTGTCCGAGGAAGCGCTCGGGTTCCTGTCCGACACGCTGTTGTGGGAAACCGCGCGCCCGTATCTCTACGCGCGCAGCACGTCCGACCGCCGCCTGCTGATAGGCGGCGAAGACGACGCTGTCGACATTCCCGCCAAGCGCGATGCGCGGGTCGAAAAGAAGGCACGGACGCTGCTGAAACGGCTGCACGACCTGTTCCCTGCGCTGGAGATCACGCCGGCCTTCTCGTGGGCGGGCACTTTCGCGGAAACCGAAGACGGCCTGCCCTTCTTCGGCCCGCATGCGCAGTGGGGGCCGCGGGTGCATTTCGCGATGGCCTACGGCGGCAACGGCATCACCTACAGCATGCTGGGGGCTGGACTGCTGCGTGCGCTCATCGAGCGACGCCGGCATCCCCTGTGGCCCCTGTTCTCGTTCGAGCGACTGAAGCGCTGACGCTGCGCCACGTCGCATTGACGCCCACGTCATGCCTCCATCACGCGCATCGGCGCAGGCTGGCGGCACGTCCCGACTGGAGTACGGCCATGCTCCGTGGCGACAAATCCGCATATACCGAAAAACAGAAGCGCCAGGCCGAACACATCGAGGAGTCCGAGCGCGAGCAAGGGCGATCGAAGGAAGAGGCGGAGCGCATCGCCTGGGCCACGGTCAACAAGCAGGATGGCGGCGGCAAGAAGTCGGGTTCGGGACGCGCGAAGGCGCAATGACGCTACGGTGAGCCGGACGGCCACCATCCCTTGCCGGTCAGCGCATAACGGTCCGCTGCCCGCTCGAAAGGATTGCGCACGCTGACGCCGCCGCACAGCAGGTAGACCGGCAGGAACAGCGGTCCCAGCACCATGTACTGGTAGACGTGCGCGCGTTCATGGTCCCCGAGGCGGATGCGCGGATGCTGGGCATGGCCAGCGCGGTGCTCGTAAGTGATGCACTCGGATTCCAGCGTGTCGCCGGTGTGCAGGATGACGTTGCCGAAGGTGATGGCACCGCCCGGTCCCCACGGCCAGTGGTGGAAGACCAAGGCGAAGTCCCTGCGACTCCACTCTACGCGTGCACCGAACGGCAGACCCGCGATCCCGGCCAGCGCGCCGATCAGGGTATTGGGCACGGCCCAGACCACGCCTAGCGCATATCCGAGCCACCGCCCCACCCGCGCCATCCTCAATCCTGTTCGTTCGGCATCAGCAACCACAGAATCAGATAGACGAGGATGCCGGGAAACGCCGCCGACGCGATGGAGACGATCACGAACAGCACCCGCAGCAGCGTGGCACTCCATCCGTAGCGATGGGCGATACCGCCCATCACGCCCGCGATCATGCGGTCGTTCAGCGACCTGGCAAACGGCTTGGATGCGGTATTCATCGCCAACTCCCCACGGTTGTCCGTGGCCAGTCTAGCGCGTCAGCGCGCCGGCGCGGCTGAACCGCGCAGCGCGTCCAGCTTCGCCTTGAACCAGGTGGCGGCCGGCTGCGCCGGTTGTCCCGGACAACGCACCTGGTAGGCGCGTCCACTGATGCTGCTCTTGCTGGCTGCGCGCTCGATGAACTGCTCGGCGGTATCGGCCAGGTCGCGCTTCAGCAGGTAGTCGTACTTGCGCTGCAGATGCTTGCGCGCCTCGTCTCGCCCGTGCCACGTGCCGTTGCGCTGGAACTCGCAGGACGACGCCGACAACGCGTCCATCAACCCCTGGATCTCGCGCTTCGCCGCTGCGGAGGGCGCGGCATGTGCCGCGACCGGGAACAGCAGAGCCAGCAGGACGACGAAACGTCGCGTCGACGTCTTCATCGTGCGCGCTGGCCCAGCCAATGGTGGATGGCCGCAGGCACTTCGCGCTGGGCGCGACTGGAGACATAAATGCCGATATGGCCGCCCTTGAAGCTCAGTTCGGTGTAGTCGGCCGTGCCCACCACGTCCTTCAGCGCACGCGAGGCATCCGGCGGCACCAGGTGGTCCTGTTCGGCATAGATGTTCAGCACCGGCATGTCGACGAAGCCGAGGTCGACCGCTTCACCGCCGATCTGGATGCCGCCCTTGATGAAACCGTTGCGCTGGTAGAACTGGGTGATGAACTGCTTGAACGCCTCGCCCGCCAGGTCCGGCGAGTCGAAGATCCACTTCTCCATCCGCAGGAAATCCTCGATCGCGCGCTTGTCGTCGAGGATGTCGACCAGGCCCACGTACTTCTGCAGGTTCAGCCGGAACGGCTTCAGCATCAGGTAGCAGGCGTTCATCATGTCGGCGGGCACGTTGCCCAGCGCTTCGACGAACAGGTCCACGTCCAGTTCGCGCGTCCAGTGCGACAGCATGTTGTCCGGCGTGTGGAAGTCCACCGGCGTGACCATCGTGATCAGGTTCTTGACCTTCTCCGGGTGCAGCGAGGCATAGCACAGCGAGAACGCCCCGCCCTGGCAGATGCCAAGCACGTTGACCGCATCGCGGCCGCTGCTGTCGCGCAGATGGTCGACCGCGCCGTCGATGAAACGGTTGATGTAGTCGTCGAGCTCGAGGAAGCGGTCGGACCTGTCCGGGTAGCCCCAGTCGATGACGTAGACGTCCTCGCCCTGCGCCAGCAGGCCCTTCACCAGTGAGCGGTCGTGCTGCAGGTCGACCATGTATGGCCGGTTGACCAGCGCGTAGACGATCAGCAGCGGCACCTTCGCCGTCGGCGCCTTCTCGCCGACGAAGCGGTACAGCACCACCTTGCCGTCGCGCCAGACCTCCTGCTTCGGAGTGGCGCCGTAGTGGACATCGTCCACCTCCGGCAGCGTATGCAGGCCGGCGGACAGTTTCTGCGTCAGCGTGGTGGCTTCCTGCGCCAGGGCCTCGGCGCTGAAGTTGAGCGGTCCATTCATTTGCCCTTACCCCGCTTCGTCTTGCTGGGCGCGCCCGCCGTAGCGCCGCGCGTCGCATTGCGCGCCACCCAGTCCTTCATCGATACGACCGACGTGGGCGTGGTGGCTGCCGCAATGGTCTTCTTCGTTGATTTCGCCGTGGGCTTCCGGGCTTTCGCCTTGCCGACCCCCGTCTTCGCCCTGGCGGGCTTGCGCTCGGCGGCAGTGGAGGCGCGCACGGGCGCACGCTTGGCAGGGGCCGGAGCCGCTGCGGCCACCCCCCTGACGGCACGCTTCTTCGGCGCGACCTTCTTCGCTGCCACGCGCGTCCTGGGCGACGCCTTCGGCGAAGGAGCCGGCGTGCGTCGTGCGGCAGGACGTTTTTTCGCGGCCTTCGGCTTGGCAGGGGCCCGCGCTGACGGCGCCGCGTCGGGCGAACGGGTTTCCACCGGCGCGGGCGCGGGTGCGGGCTGCGCGGGCGCGCGGCGGACGGGTGCGGAGGCCGCCCGTGTCAGCTTGCGCAATGCGCGTTCGAGCTCAACGATCTTGCGATGGGCGGAATCGACCTCGGTCCGCGTCGGCATGCCGAACTGCGTGCAGACCTGCTCGACTTCCCGCTGCACGCCGAGCCGCAGTCGGGCCTGTGCATTCGCCAATCCACCGTAGGCATGGCGGAAATCGTCGGACATCGCGACCTTCGCATACGCCTCTTCGGCCGCATCGATCCACAGGTCGAACAGCGCGCGGGCATTCTGCAACTGGCGGCCGGGCTCGGCATGCTCCTCCAGCTTGCGCTCGAAGCGCGCGAAGGCATCCTGCGCCACCTGCAGCATCAGTTGGTCGTACTCGCCGACTTGGCGCTGGTAATCCTGATAGGCCTGCGCCAGCTGCTGCCAGCGTTCCTGATGCTCGCGCGACAGGCCGAACGTCGGCAGGTGCAGCCAGCGATCACCGTCCCGCTGGAAGTTCTCCAGCCACGGACGCATCTGCTGCATCCACCCGTCGAGGCCGTGCGCGCCGCCCTGCATGCTGCGGAAGATGTCGGCGAACGGATTATGGGCCGGCGCGGGATCGGCCATGCCGAGCGCGGAGCGCCAGGCGCGGCCGATGTCGCTGGCGTCATGGTCGCGGCCGGTGAACTGGGCCGCGACCTGCTGCATCTGCCCGAACCACTGGCCGGCCTGCCGCTGGAAGCGGCCCACGGCCTCGTCCACCTGCGCCTGCCCGCCCGGCACCAGCTTGGACCACCAGTCGACCGTCTGCTGCCAGCCCGAATTTGCGCCGGGCATGGACATCGCAGGCGCCGTCGCGCCAGCCTGTCGCAGGGCGTCGCCCCATAGGCTCCAGTACTGCTTGGCCACCGATTCGAAATCGCCCGGCCACGGTGGAACGGAATTTGCCATGTGCCCTCCCTTCCCGGCCGATTCTAGCCGCGGCCGGCGGCGCGTGCATGACGCGCCCTCACCTCACGGCTCAGGGCTTGGGGATGCGCAGCGTCTTGCTGATCATCAGCGTGCCGGAGACGGCGTACAGCAGCACCAGCGGGTGCAACAGCCATGGACCCAGCTTCACCGCACCGAGCCACAACGCCGGACCGACATGACCCAGGTACGCGGCGACGGCCAGCACGATGACCAAGGCCAGGCTGGTGGGAATGGGCGTGCCCTCGAAGAACTTCACCTTGTCGCCCCCATCGGCCAACGTTTCGGCGGTGACGTTGTAGCGTGCCAGCCGGCTGACGCCACAGGCGACGAAGTACGACAGCACCAGCCAGTCCCAGCCGCCCTGCATGCCGCAGGCGTAGGCCAGTGCGGCGGGCGCGACCCCGAAGGAGATGACGTCGGCAAGCGAGTCGAGTTCGCGCCCCAGCACCGAAGCCTGCTTGCGCCAGCGTGCCACCCGCCCATCGAGTGCGTCGAAGATGAAGGCCAACGGGATGAGCGCCATGCCGATCATCAGGTCGCGAAGGATGCCCTCCTGCAGGAAGCGCATGGAAGCGAACACCGCACCGGTGCCGCAGAAGGCGTTGCCCAGCGTGAACCAGTCGGCCAGCTGGAAGTCGCGGATCATCGAGAAGTGTCGGGACATGGCGGCACGCGTGACCAGGAACGGCCTACAGGGTAAGCCGAACCGGGTGAAGACGTTGCCGCATCCCCTCGCCCCGTTTACGGGGAGAGGGTGCCGAAGGCGGGTGAGGGGCGAACGAAGACCAGATGCTTACACGCTCGCGGACTCGCCGCGCCCTGCCCCTCATCCGCCCTCCGGGCACCTTCTCCCCGCAGGCGGGGAGAAGGATTCTTTCAACGCGGAATTGCGAACTGGCTCGCCTCGACGCTGCCGGCGCCACGGGGATTGGCATTGATCAGGGCATTGGCCGGCAGTTCCCGGCTGCCATCGAGGGTGGCGCTGACCTGGTCCAGCGCGGCATAGACGTAAGGCAGCAGAGGAACGTAGCGCGCACCGTAGGCCGGCAGTGCAAGGAACCCATCGAAGTGCTGCGCGTTGCGCACCTGCCAATAACGCACGTCGGGATTGGCGGCGCGCGCGGCCTGCACGTACGGCGCGCTGGAGAACGCCGGCGGCACCAGTCCATCGTCCAGGCCATGGATCACCACCACCGGCCGCCGCGTGCGCGGGAAGCGCGCGGCGGTCTGCGCGATGCCGGCCTGCACGCGGCGCGCATCGTCGCTGCTGCCGGTCTGCAGTGCACGCAGGCACTGCAGGCCCGGCAGGGTGAAGTCCGGCGGCGCCAGTTTCGTGTCCACGATGCCCACCCCCGCCCCCGGCGGAATGCCGCTGCCATCCGACCACCACGCGGCACGTTCGGCGGCGCTCGCCGCGCGTGCGCTGAAGTCCGGGTTCTGCGCGGAGAACGCATGCCCGCACGGATGCTCGCCGACGCCGTAGCGACCATAGGCCGAGGCGTAGGTGACGGCGACCGCACGCCACAGGTCGAAGCCCACGCTCAGTGCGCCGGCGACCAGCGCCTCATCGGTCCAGCCATTCGCTTTCAACTGTGCATGCGCCGACGCTGCCTGCGCTTTCGCATCGCCTCCGGTGACGAGCCCTGCCGCCTTCAGCGTGGCGCAGCGTGCCGTCCAAAGCGGTTCCACCTGCGCGCGCAGCGGCGGCTGCGGCAGCGATTCCGCCGGCAGGTCCAGCAGTGCGCACGGCATCAGCAGCGCGGCTTCGGTCGTGTAGTCGTACAGCGAACGCGCACCCGGCGCATCGGCTGCCAGGATGTTCGGTTCGCCGGCGACCACGGCATCCAGCCAGCCGCCTTCTTCCTCGCTGGCGCGCAGCACGGCACCGCCGCCATTGGAGATACCCACCGCGATGACGCGCGTGTTGTCAAAACGGAATGGCGCCGCCTGCGGGAACGCCTGGTCCAGCGCGGCCAGCGCGAACTCGGCGGCCTGCTTCACGTGGCGGCCCCAGTCGGCCTCCGGATTGTCCTTGGAGTGCGCGTGCTTGACCGCGACACCGCTGGCACCGACCGGCGCATCCGGCGTGAACGCCAGTGTGCCGTCGCCCAGCGCGCCGATCGTCCCGTCTTCGCGCGCCCCGCGCTGCTCGGTCAGGTCGAAGTAGTCCGTGCCCGCACCTTTGTCGGTGTAGGCGATCGCGCACCCTTTCGGCAGTCCCCATGGGGCAGCGACCGCGATGGCACCGTAGACACCGCGGGAGCCCGACGACGCGGTGACCACGACGCAGCGCTTGGTCGCATCGAAATTGTCCGGCACCTGCACCAGCACGCGGTGCGGCTGCTTCGCGCCAGCGACCGTCGCCAGCGCGGAATACTCGCGTCCGGGCACGCTTGCCACGTTGCCGTAGGCCTGGCCGTAGCCACCGGTCAGCGACAGGTCGGCGATGCCGCGCCAGTTCGCCCAGATGGCTCGGCGACGCAGTTCTGCCGGCGTCGGATTGACCGGATCGGCGAATGCGGGCGCCGCCATCGCACGCAGGCCCTCCAGGCCCAGGCCGGCGGTGAGCAGATCGTCGCTACCGCGATGCTCGGTGACACGCTGGGGTTGGATCATGTGGGCCACCGCTTCAGGCTTGGGCGGCGCGCTGCTGCAGGCGGCCAGGGCCGCGCCGAGCAACAGGCTGCAGGAAATGCGCGTCTTCGCGTTCATGCGTGGAAAGCGTCCAGGGTTCCGGTCAGTGCCATGAAACTACCCTTCGGGGGAAGCGCCGTCATCGTACTTTGGTACCACGAACGGATCCTGCGTGCCTGCTACCCTAACCGCAGCACGCAGGAGCCCCCATGCAGAAGACCCACACCCTCCTCATCACCGGCGCGGCCAGCGGTATCGGCGCCGGCATCGCGGCCCAGCTTGCCGAAGCGGGCCGCCACGTCATCGTCAGCGACCTCAACCTGGCGGCCGCCGAGACGGTCGCGGCGCAAATCCGCGCCGACGGCGGTTCCGCCGAAGCGGTCGCGCTGGACGTCACCTCCCAGGACAGCATCGATGCCGCGCTCGCGGCGGTCTCGCGCCCCATCGACGTGCTGGTCAACAACGCCGGCCTGCAGCATGTGTCGCCGCTGGAGGACTTCCCCATCGAAAAGTGGGACTTCCTCGTGCAGGTGATGCTGGTCGGCGTGGCCCGCCTGACCCGCGCCGTGCTGCCGGGCATGCGCGAACGCGGCTTCGGCCGCATCGTCAACATCGGCAGCATCCATGCGCTGGTCGCCAGCCCGTACAAGAGCGCCTACGTGGCCGCCAAGCACGGCCTGGTCGGTTTCTCCAAGGTGCTCGCGCTGGAAACCGCCGACACCGACATCACCATCAACACCGTCTGCCCCAGCTACGTGAAGACGCCGCTGGTGGACAAGCAGATCGCCGACCAGGCGCGCACGCGCGGCATCTCCGAGGCCGACGTGGTCAGCCAGGTGATGCTGAAGCCGATGCCGAAGGGCGTGTTCATCGGCCTGGACGAACTGGCCGGCATCACCGCCTTCCTCACCTCACCGGCCGCGCGCAACATCACCGGCCAGACGATCGTGGTGGATGGCGGCTGGACGGTGCAGTAAGCCGCACCGCATGCCCAACCTACTGATCGCCGACGACCACCCGCTGTTCCGGGCCGCGCTGCGTGGTGCGGCCGCCGATGCCGTGGCGCAGTTGTCGGTACGCGAAGCGGAGTCGCTGGACGGCGTCATCGCCACGCTGGAAGCGCACGACGACATCGATCTGGTGCTGCTCGACCTGCACATGCCCGGCAACCACGGCCTGGCCGGGCTGGCGGCGATCCGTGCGCAGTTTCCCGCGGTCGCCGTCGTGGTGGTGTCCGCCAACGACGATCCGCGCGTGGTCCGCCGAGCGCTGGACCATGGCGCTGCGGGTTATCTGCCGAAAAGCTCGGGCCTGGACGAACTGCGCGACGCCATCCGCAGCGTGCTCGCCTGCGAGCAGTGGCTGCCGGCCTCGCTGCGCGGCGCGGTGGCGCGCGCGCAATCGTCCGAACACGACACCGAACTGGCCGGTCGCCTGGCCAGCCTGTCGCCGCAGCAGTTCCGCGTGCTGACGCTGGTGGCGCAGGGGCTGTTGAACAAGCAGATCGCCGACCGCCTCGATGTGCAGGAGCGCACCGTGAAGGCGCACCTGTCCGCCATCTTCGACCGCCTTGGGGTGCGCAACCGCACCCAGGCCGGCGTGGTGCTGCGCGAACTGGAACTGGCCGACCCGGCACGACAGATCGAAGGCTGAAGTTCCACGCCGTTTCCAAGGACGGCGCGATGACGTGGAACCAAGCGTGGATCACCGCTGATGTGCGGTGATCATAAATTCGCCACACACCTTGACAACGTTGTGCCGCAACGCGCGCCAACGCTTATCCACATGTTGGTCGACAGACCATCCACATGCGGTGTGGACAACCCGGAAACCCGACCGTCACGCACTGGTCATAATTTCGCCACACACCTTGACAGGCTTGCGGCGCAAGGCGGCCGCGCGGTTATCCACATGCTTTCCCAACGCCGATCCACACAGCGTGTGGACAAGCGTGATCGTGGAACATGCGGCCGTTCCCTGTAGGAGCGACGTGAGTCGCGACCGTGGACCTTGGTCTCCGTTGTTCCGTGGATGACACGGACGAGGAGAAACATATGCCGTAGGAATCAGCGCTCATCCAAGGTGCAGTGCCCCCTCTGCCTTCCGGTCGCGACTTACGTCGCTCCTACAGGGTCGAGCAGCGCGGCTTCAGATGCGCGAGTAATCCCACGAGACCATGCGTCCCTCGTGGTACGGCATGACGCCGTGGAAGCCACGCGGATCGTCGTCGAACACCAGCGGCAGGAAGTGGCGGTCGCCGTCCCACAGCGGCAGTTCCATGATCTTCTCCACCGGCACCCATTCCAGCGTGCCTTCCGGATTGCGTTCGAACGGCGTGCCGCTGTAGCGCGTGATGAGGAAGACGAAGCCCAGCCAATCCTCGCCATGCTTGCCGAAGCCCGGCCAGCTGATCGTGCCGCGCAGCGTCATCGCGTCGCAGTCGATGCCGGCCTCCTCGTGGATCTCGCGACGCATGCCGGCCACCACGTCCTCATCCCGCTCGATCTTGCCGCCCAGCCCGTTGTACTTGCCCAGGTGCTGGTCATCCGGGCGCGCGTTGCGATGGATCAGCAGCACCTGCGAACGATCGGGCGAAAGCACGTAGCCGAGGGTGGCGACGATGGGGGTGTAAGGCATGCGCGAACTCCGGAATCCAGGCGCGCATTCTAGCGTTGCGGTTGTGGGAGCGACGTAAGTCGCGATGACGAACCAGAAGTGCGGACAGTCTCCGCACGTAACCATCGCGACTTACGTCGCTCCCACATCAGAGACCCGTGCGGCCAGCAGCCGGTCCAGCACCGACTTCAACGCCAGCGGCCGCACCGGCTTGGCCAGCAGCGGCAGGTCGGCATCGCGCACCGCGCGGCGGACGGCATCGGTCTGGTCGGCGGTGAGGATCAGGCACGGACGAGCACCGTGCGTGGCGCGCAGACGTTCGGCCAGCGCCACGCCGGTGTCGCCGTCATCCAGATGGAAGTCGAACAACCACAGGTCCGCCGAACGCTCACGCAGCGCCATCTCCGCGCCTGCGCTTCCACCCGCGCTGGCCACGCTGCAGCCCCACCCTTCCAGCACCTGCTGCAGCGCGGACAACGCCGCCGGATCGTTGTCGACGGCCAGCACGTGGCGACCGGCGAGGCCCGGCTTGCCCACGGCCACCGGCGCAGGTGCGGGCGTCGCCACCCGCACCAGGTCCACCGCGAACACGGCACCCTGCCCCAGCCGGCTCCGCAACGACAACGGCGCCTCCAGCAGCGCGGCGATGCGGTCGGCGATCGACAGACCCAGTCCGAGTCCCTGCCCGGGGACATCCTCGCCGCGACGGAATTCCTCGAAGATCCGCCGCTGCTCCGCTTCGGCGATGCCGGGGCCGGTGTCCCATACTTCGACGCGCAGCCGGTCGCCATGGCGACGCACGCCCAGCAGCACGCCGCCACGCACCGTGTAGCGCACGGCATTGGCCAGGAAGTTCTGCAGGATGCGCCGCAGCAGCTGCGGATCGGTGTGCACCCACGCACGCGTGGGCACGATGTCGAACGACAGCCCGCGTTCGTTCGCCAGCACGCGGAACTCGGACGCCAGCGGTTCCAGCACCTCCATCAGCGGGAAGTCGCGCGGCTCCGGCAGCAGGCCGCCCGCTTCGAGGCGCGACATGTCCAGCAGGCCGGTCAGCAGGTCCGTGGTGGAATCCAGCGCGCCGCGTACCTGCAGCGCCGTGTCGCGCTGGCGCGCCTCCGGCAGCTGCTGCGACAGCGCGTCGGTGAACAACTGCGCCGCGTGCAGCGGTTGCAACAGATCGTGGCCGATCGCGGTCAGGAAGCGGCTCTTCGCATCGTTCGCATGCTCGGCCTCGCGCTTGGCGGTCTCGAGCAGTGCGGTGCGTTCGGCGACGCGCTGCTCCAGCGTTTCGTTCGCCTGCTTGAGCTGGCGTTCGGCCTGGCGCGACGCGGTCACGTCGGTGTAGGTGGCGACGAAGCCGCCGCCCGGCATTGGATTGCCGCGGATCTCGACGATGCTGCCATCGGGGAACACGCGCTCGGTGAGGTGCGCCGTGCCGGCGCGCATGAAGGCCAACCTGCGCTCCAGCGCGCGTTCGTCCTGGCCGCGCTGCGGCATGCGCGCCAGCGCCCAGCGCGTCAGCTCGGCGATCGGTCGGCCGACCTGCAGCATCTCCGCCGGAAATCCGAACATCTCCCGGTAACGCCGGTTCCAAGCCACCAGCCGCTGCTCGCGGTCGATCACGCTGATGCCCTGGCTCATGTTCTGCAGCGCCGCTTCCAGCACCTGCTGGTTGAAGCGCAGGTCCTGCGAGACCTCGCCGACGATCGCCGCCACGGTATCGAGGTCGCCGCTCTCGCGGCGCGCGGCATCCAGCAGCAGGCGGGCCGACGCGGAACCGAGTACCGCGGACAACTCGCGCTCCAGGCGCGCTTCGATCACGCCGGGCACGGGGCCGGTGCGCGGTGCGTCGGCCAGCAATTCCTCGACCCGTTCGCGCGGCAGGAACCGGCGACCCGCATCGCGCAAGGTCTTGCTGTCGAAACCTCGACTGTCGGCGCGGCGCGGCGCGTTGCCGCGCCAGCCCATCACCAGCAACGTCACCGCCGTGCCGCAGAACAGGCTGACGCCGACCGCGCGCCCCAGGCGGCTCCACCCGGTCAGGCCGAAGAAGCCATCGGGCGACAGCCCCGCGATGCCGAAGGGTCCCTCCTGCAACCACGCCGGCGACAGTCCGCGCGCATCCATCGTCACCGGCAACAGCAACAGCCAGGCCCAGACCAGGAAACCGACCACGATGCCGGCGATCACCGCGCGCGGTGGCGTCTGCGGGCGCCAGATCGCGAAACCCAGGGCGGGTGCGAGCGTGGCCAGCGCGGAGAACGACACCGCGCCCACGTCGGCCAGCGCATCGTTGCCGGCGACCAACCGACTGTAGGCCCACGCCAACAGCATCACCGCGACGATGCCGATACGCCGCTGCGCCAGCACCGCACCGCGCAGGTCGCCGCCGGTGCCGCGCAACCAGCCGCCGCGCAGCAGGCCCGGCGCCAGCCAGTGATTGCCGATCATCAGGCTCAGCGTCAGCGTGCTGACCACCACCATGCCGGTGGCCGCGCTCAGGCCGCCGAGGAAGGCGAGCAACGCGAGGCCCTGGTGCCCCTGCGACAGCGGCAGCGCCAGTACGTAGAGATCGGAAGGCACCGCATCGCCGAACATCGCGCCGCCGGCGCGCGCCAACGGCAACAGCGGTGCCGCCATCAGCACCATGTACAGCGGGAACAGCCAGCGCGCCGTGCGCACATGCCGCTCATCGCGGCATTCGACCACGCCCACATGCACCTGGTGCGGCAGGGTGAACATCGCCAGCACGCCGAGCGCGACCAATGGCAGGAAGCCGTAGGTGGTCGAGGGCGGCGCCTGCACCGGCGGCACGTCAGGCAGTTCGGGCAAGCCCCACCAGACGAACACGCCCAGTGCCAGCATCGCCGCCAGCTTGAACAGCGATTCGAACGCCATCGCCAACACCAGGCCGCGGTTGTGCTCCACCGCGCTGGCGCGCCGCGTGCCGAACAGCATCGCGAACACCGCCATCGCCAGCGCCACGTACAGCGCGCTGTCCTGCCAGGCCGGCAGCGCATCGTTGCCGGGCGAACGCGTCAGCAGCGCGAAGCTCATCGCCACCGCCTTCAACTGCAACGCGATGTAGGGAATCAGGCCCAGCGCCGCGACCAAGGTGATGGTGGCCGCCAGCCAGCCGTCCTTGCCCAGCCGCGTGGCGATCAGGTCGGCCAGCGAGGTCGCGTTGGATTCGCGCGCCATGCGCACCAGCCGCACCAGCAGGAACGCACCGAACACATACAGCAGGATGGTGCCGACGAAGGTCGGCGGCAGCGGCCAGCCGTAACGCGCGGCCTGGGTCACCGTGCCGAAGAAGGTCCACGAGGTGCAATAGACCGCGAGCGACAACGCGTAGATGTAGGGCCACTGCACGGCGAGCACGCGCGGGTGGCGTTCGGCATACAGCGCCGAGCCGAACAGCACGCCCAGCCAGAGCAGCCCCGCCAGCACCACGATGCCGATGCTCAGCATGCTTCCTCGAATGGTCCTCTCCGCCCAGCCACGATCTTACCGCGCCGACGATCGGCACTGTCCCCTGCCCGTTTCCGTGGCCGATGCCTGCGCAGGGCCTCGTTCTTCCTCATGACGAAGCCGCTCGGAACGCTCCTTCCGAGGGGATTGCCGCCACGCGGCTCCGTCATCGCCGGGCCCAAGGGGGTGCCCACACGGAGTCGAAAAAGGAGATCGCCATGCACAACCCCATGTTCCTGCGCTTCGCCGCGCTGTCCCTCGTGCTGCTTGCCGCATCCGCGCCCGCCTGGGCAACGCGCACCAGTACAGCGCTCGGCATCTGCATATCGCGTGGCCCGGACTGCAGCATCGCCAACAAGGGCGACAACTACGAGATCTGCGTCAACAATACCGACGGCAAGCAGTGCGTCAGTTGCCCCAACCTGGCCCAGGACAAGCAGGAGTGCTCGGTCGCCAGGACCGACAAGGGAACCCCGGCTCCGACCACCGGTGTGGCGGGCCTGCTGGCTGAGGAGTACCCGGCGTCGCCGCGCAAGCCCGAACGCCCCGCCCGCAAACCCTGAGGCGCGCCCGCCTTCCGCGCACCCGCCAACGAACGACGACGCGGCGCTGCATGCACAGCGCCGCGTCGCCTGGGACTACGCGTCAGAAGTCGTAGCGCGCGGTCAGGCTGTACTGGCGCGGCGGACCGTAGAAGCCGGTCAGCACGCCATAGGCGGCGATGTTGTAACCGGTGGTGCGGTACTCCTCGTCGGCCAGGTTGGTGCCCTGCAGCGACAGGCTCCACGCGTCGTCGAGCTTCCAGATCACGCCCGCGTTCAAGAGGCCGTAGCCCTCCTGCCGGATCAGCGGGCTCAGGTCGGTGGTCGGCCACACTTCGGACTGGTACGAATAGCCCACGCGCGCGGACAGGTTGCCGCCGTTGGCCAGGTCGGTGCGGTACTCCACGTTGAGCGCGCCGGAGAATTCCGGTGCATTGGTGAAGCGCTGGCTGTCGGCCACGTTGACGCCGCTGGTGATGAACTCGTCGTACTTCGCGTCCAGCCAGGCCAGGTTGCCGCTGATCAGCCAGTTGGCCGTCGGCAGGAACTGGTACTCGACTTCCACGCCGTTCACGGTGCCCTTGCCGGCATTGGTGAAGTCGCCGAAGAAGCTCTGCGAGCCGTTCGGCAGCGTGTATGAGGTGAACACCGACAGCTGGATGTCCTCGTACTTGTTGTGGAACGCCGACAGGTTCAGGAACACGCGCTGGTCGAGGAACGACATCTTGCTGCCGATCTCGAAGCTGTCGACCGATTCGTCGTCGAACGGCTCGCCCGAGCGCGGCACCGCCGTGGTGTTGGCGCGGATGTTGTAGCCGCCCGACTTGAAACCGCGCGAGGCCAGGCCGTAGACCATGATGTCGGGGGTGACCTGGTAGTCCAGCGAGACCTTCGGCGAGACGTTCTTGAAGTTGACCGTCTTGTCGAAGTTCGCCGCCGTGCCCCACGACGTTTCGTACTGGTTATTGGTGTAGAAGCGGTTCAGCGCGACGGCATGCTTGTCTTCGTCCGTGTAGCGCGCGCCCACGTCCAGCTTCAGGCGGTCGGTCAGGTCGAAGGTCCAGTCGGCGTACAGCGCGATGCTCTTGGTGTTGACCACGCCCTGGGTGTCGCCGAACAGCGGATTGGTCAGGCCGGTGGCCAGCAGCGGATTCCAGAAATAGTTCAGCACCTGGCCACCGGCGTCGCCATTGAACCAGTACAGGCCCATCACGCCGCGGGCGCGGCCGCCGCCGTCGTAGTTCGCCTGCAGTTCCTGGCTCACCTGGCTGTCGCTGTAGAACGCGCGCACGTCCACCAGCGGCAACGGCGTGGTGTCGAAGTCGATGTTGGTCTCGGTGTCGGATTCGCGCTTGGCGGCGACGTACTTGAACGCCCAGTTGTCGCTCGGCCTCCAGTTGGCGGTGACCGAGGCGCCCTTCATCTCGGTGTCGTTGATGTTCTTCATGCCGCTGCGGATGTCGTAGCGGTCGCTGGTCGGCGGATAGGCCGGGGCCAGGGGGTTGGGCGCCAGCATCTTCGCACCGCGCACACCGGACTGGTCGTCCATGTAGTCGAAGGCGAACTGCACGTCGAAATCATCCTGCGAGTACGCGCCCAGCTGCATGCGGACCGCGTTGATCTCCTTGTCGCTGACCTCCTGGCCGGTGTACGTGTTCTCACCGAAGCCGTCGCGGTTCATGCTCGCCACCGAGACGCGGCCGCGCAGGCCGCTGTCCTTGCTGCCGATCTCGCCGCCCAGCGCGGCTTTCACGTCCAACTGGTTGTAGTTGCCCACGGTGACGGAGGCGAAGCCGGTGGTCTCCTGCGGCAGGCCGCGCGAGATGTACTTGATCGCACCGCCGATGGTGTTCTTGCCGTACAGCGTGCCCTGCGGTCCACGCAGCACTTCGATGCGCTCCACGTCGAACACGTCCAGCAGCGCGCCCTGCGGACGGGCGATGTAGACGTCGTCCAGGTAGATGCCCACGCCCGGGTCCACGCCCCACAGCGGATCGGCCTGGCCCACGCCGCGGATATAGGCGGTCACGGTGCTGGTGGAGCCGCGCGCCGCGTACACGGTCAGGTTCGGCACCTGCGCATCGAGGTCGCCCAGGTCCTTGATGTTGAGCTTGTCCAGCGTCTCCGGCGTGAACGCGGTGACCGCGACCGGCACGTCCTGCAGGGTCTCCTCGCGCTTGCGCGCGGTGACCTTGACCGAATCGAGCGTGGTGGCGTTGGTGGCTGGCGTGCCGGCGGCCGGCGCGGCGTCCTGCGCCCATGCCACCGGCACGGACGACAACAGGACACAGCCGATGGCCAGGCTCAGGTGCTTGCGCTTCATGGGTCTCCCCCTCCCGGGTATGACGTTGGCGGCGGGCGGGTGCCGCCGATTGAAGCGAACACTAGGGGGTGGCCCGCGCGGAGGGCATCGTACCTTCGTACAGTGGGACAGCCGGCACGGCCCTGCGGATACTCGCCGCACTGCAACCGGCGCTGGCCGAGGAGTGTTGGATGTCGTTCCTGATCGTGCTGGCCGCGCTGTGTTTCCTGATGTTCGTGGCCTACCGCGGCTACAGCGTCATCCTGTTCGCGCCGATCGCGGCGCTGGGCGCGGTGCTGCTCACCGATCCGTCGTTGGTCGCGCCGATGTTCACCGGCCTGTTCATGGACAAGATGGTCGGCTTCCTGAAACTGTACTTCCCCGTGTTCCTGCTGGGCGCGGTGTTCGGCAAGCTGATCGAGATCTCCGGCTTCTCCAAGGCGATCGTGAAAGCGGCCATCAAGGTGGTCGGCGCGCAGCGCGCCATGCTGTCCATCGTGCTGGTGTGCGCGCTGCTGACCTACGGCGGCGTGTCGCTGTTCGTGGTGGTGTTCGCGGTGTATCCGTTCGCGGCGGAACTGTTCCGCCAGAGCGACATCCCCAAGCGGCTGGTGCCGGGCACCATCGCGCTGGGCGCCTTCACCTTCACCATGGATGCGCTGCCGGGCACGCCGCAGATCCAGAACATCATCCCCACCTCGTTCTTCGGCACCACCGGCTGGGCCGCGCCGGTGCTGGGCACGATCGGCGGCATCTTCATCCTGATCGTCGGCATGACCTATCTCGAATGGCGCCGCCGGGTGGCCGCGCGCAACGGCGAGAGCTACGCGGGCAGCGAGGAACTGCGCAACGAACCCGAGCCCTTCAAGGGCGATCGCCTGGCGCATCCGCTGATCGCGATCCTGCCGCTGCTGCTGGTGGGCGTGGCGAACTTCCTGTTCACCCGCTGGATCCCGGGCTTCTACGGCGACAGCCAGTCCTTCATCCCGGCCGTGATCGGCAATCCCGCACCGGTGGTGCAGGAGGTCTCGAAGGTCGCCGCGATCTGGGCCGTGCAGGGCGCGTTGCTGGTCGGCATCGTCTCGGTGATCGCGTTCGCGTGGAAGCCGGTGTTCGCCAGCTTCGCCGAAGGCACCAAGAGCGCCATCGGCGGCGCGTTGCTGGCCTCGATGAACACCGCCTCGGAATACGGCTTCGGCGCCGTCATCGCTGCCCTGCCCGGCTTCCTGGTGGTGGCCAACGCGCTGCAGGCCATTCCCAATCCGCTGGTCAACGAAGCGATCTCCGTCACCGCGCTGGCCGGCATCACCGGTTCGGCCTCGGGCGGCATGAGCATCGCGCTGGCGGCCATGGCGGACAGCTTCATCGCCAACGCGAACGCGGCCGGCATCCCGATGGAGGTGTTGCATCGCGTGGCGTCGATGGCCTCCGGCGGAATGGACACCCTGCCCCACAATGGTGCGGTGATCACCCTGCTGGCTGTGACCGGCCTCAGCCACCGGCAGTCGTACAAGGACATCTTCGCCATCACGCTGATCAAGACCACGGCGGTGTTCGTGATCATCGGCGTGTTTTACGCCACGGGCTGGGTCTGAGGCCACCCATGGCGTGACCGGCCTGTGCGCGCGGTCCCAAACGGGGCATCGCGCTTGCACAATACTTCCCGCATTCCGGGGAAGGCAGGGAAATCCGCATGGCGTACTACACCGTCCCGTGGCGTCGGCTCGCCGCGCGTGGCCCACTCCGGCGCACGGCCGTCGGCGCACGCGCCCGGCGCGACGCCGGCCCCGAACGACCGCCGGTGGCGACCGCCGACATCGGCACGCAGGTCCGTCAGCGCCTGAATCGCCTGTACGGCTGGAAAGGCGGCGAGCGCGCCAGTCCCAAGGACACCACGCCCGCACCGGACGCCGTGGCCGTGCCGACCGGTGGCCGCGTGATGATGGGACAGTCGAATCCCCGGCTGCTGACCCTGGCTCGCCCGCCGTTCGCCGTGCAGGCACTCAACAACCTGAGCTACGGCGCCACCGCCACCACGGTCGCCGAGTTCAATGCGCTCGGCAGCAGCGACCGCCAGCGCCTGGCCAACTATGTCGACTGGCAGCTCAACTGGGATGCGATCGACGACAGCGCAGTCACCACTCGCCTCACCGCCGGCGGCTACACCACGCTCAACAAGTCGCTCGCCCAGCTGTGGGCCGACCACGTGGTTCCGGACCCGGAATACAACATCCGCATGCGCCCCGCCAACGAGGTGCAGCGTGCCGCCTTCGTGCGCGCGGTGTACTCGCGCCGCCAGCTGCGCGAAGTGCTGGTGAACTTCTGGCACGACCACTTCAACGTGCTGGGCACCGACTTCAGCGTGGGACCCGTGTTCGTGCACTACGACCGCGACGTGATCCGCGCCAACGCCAAGGGCAACTTCCGCACGATGCTGGAAGGCGTGGCCCAGAGCACGGCGATGCTGTATTACCTGGACAACATCAGCAATTCGCGCTCGGGCCCGAACGAGAACTTCGCCCGGGAGCTGCTGGAGCTGCACACCTTCGGGGCCGAGAACTACCTGGGCTTCATGGATCCGTTCCAGGTGCCGCCCTGCCCCGAGGATCCGGCGTACCCGATCGGTTACACCGACATCGACGTGTACGAAACCTCCGCCGCGTTCACCGGCTGGTCGGCGAAGAACGGGCACTGGCAGTTCCCCACCGAGAACGACGGTACGTTCGTCTATCGGCAGTCATGGCACGACGCCGGGCCGAAGTTCCTGCTCGGCATGCTGATCTATCCCGAACAACCGGCGCTCAAGGACGGCCGCGATGTGCTGGACCGCCTGGCCAGCCATCCGCGCGTGGCCAAGTTCATCTGCAAGAAGCTGATCCGCCGATTCATCAGCGACACGCCCAAGCAGGCGTTGATCGACAGCGCGGCCGCGATCTTCCGCGCCAACTGGCGCGCCCCGAACCAGATCGAACTGGTGCTGCGGCACATCCTGAATTCCGACGATTTCATCAACAGCTTCGGCCAGAAGAACCGCCGCCCGTTCGACTGCGCCGTGGCCGCGATGCGCACGCTGGGCGGCGACTGGACGCTCAGGCTGGACCATGGCCGCAGCGGCGACTTCATGTGGCTCTATGGGTTCACCGGCCACACCCCGTACAACTGGCCGGCGCCGAACGGGTATCCCGATGCCGGCCTGGCGTGGTCGGGTTCCAACTCGTACGCCATGACCTGGCGCCTGCTGGGCTGGCTGACCGAAACCAAGGACGGCGAGGTGCCGCTGCACCCGATCGTCGACACGACGCGCGCGAACGTGCCCGTCGCCAACTGGACCGCGAATACCCTGGTCACCTGGTGGTGCACGCGCCTGCTGGGCTACCAGCCGGAGGCCGCGCGCAAGCAGGCATTGGTGGCGTTCATGGCCCAGAACGGCGACCCCAACACCTACGTCATCACCGACACCAACACGTGGCAGGGCAGCGACCTGAAGCGGCATTACAACCACGAGCGCCTGCGCAGCCTGGTGGCGCTGATCCTGATGACTCCCGAATTCATGAGCCGCTGAGGCGACGATGACCGATTTCCGACTGACCCGACGCGAGTTCGTCAAAGGCTGCGGCGCGGCCGCCATCGTCGGCACCACCGGCGCCAGCCTGATGTTCGCCGACCCCGCCGATGCCGCCGTCAACAGCTACGACACCGTCGTGCACCTGTTCCTGCGGGGCGGCATCGATGGCCTGAACCTGGTCGTCCCGATCGATGGCGTGGACCGCGGCTTCTACGAGGAAGCGCGCCCCAGCCTGAAGATCGAGACCAGTGGCGCGTACGGTGCATTGCCGCTGACGCTGTCCGGCGGCGCCGGCACCGGCTTCGGCCTGCACCCGTCCGCGACCGGCCTGCGCGACCTGTGGAACGACGGCAGGATGGCCATCGTGCACGCCTGCGGCATGGCGACGACGGTAACGCGCAGCCACTTCGACGCGCAGCTGTACATCGACCTGGGCACGCCCGGGAAGTACGGTTCGCCGACCGGCTGGATGACGCGCGCCTGGGAGACGCGACCCAACGGTACCGGCACCCTGCCGGCGCTCGGGGTCAGCGGCACGCAGCCCGCCGGCCTGATGGGCGCGATCGATGCGCTGACCATGAGCAGCCCGTCCGACTTCTCGCTCAACACCACCGCGTGGAGCTGGCAGCGTACGCGCAGCGATTCGCCCAGCGGCCTGCGCGGCGTCAGCGAGACCGTGGCCTCGCTGTGGAACGGCCAGACCGGCATGGAGGTCAACGGCCGCCGCGCGGACGGCGCGCTGCGCCTGATCGGGCAGCAGGGCTACGCCAGCCTGCCGGCCAGCTGGCCGACCGGCAATTTCGCGCAACAGTTGTGGACCATCGCGCAGACCATCCGCTTCAACCTGGGCCTGCGCTACGCCACGCTGGACCTGGGCGGCTGGGACACGCACGAGGGCCAGGGCACCGCGGGCAGTGGCTATCACTACTACCAGAACAAGATCGCCGAACTGTCGCAGGCGCTGGCCGCGTTCTATGCCGAACTCAATGGCACCGGCGAGATGGCGCGGGTGACGGTGGTGGTGCAGTCGGAATTCGGCCGTCGCGTGCGGGCGAACGCCAACGGCGGTACCGATCATGGCTACGGCAATCCGATGCTGGTGCTGGGTGGCCCGGTCAACGGGCGCCGCTTCTACGGCAGCTGGCCCGGGCTGAATCCGGAAACCCTCTCGCCTACCTTCGGCGACGTGCCGGTGACCACCGACTACCGCCGCGTGATGTCGGAGATCCTCATCCGCCGCATGGGCAACGCCAACCTCAGCCAGGTGTTCCCCGGCTATACGGGCTACGCGCCGCTGGGCCTCATGCAGGGCACGGACATCGCGCCGAAATTCGACGAGGCAGCGACCGCTGCATCGATTCCATCGCTGATGGCGACGGGCACGGGAACGCCGGCATCCGCCGACAGCATATCCAGCGAGCGCGTCGTGCCCGACTGGCAGCGCCGCGGCCCGGTGGACCGCACGCTGGTGCGTCGGGAGCGATAGGGACTCGCGGTATCAGGCGCGGTCGCGGTCGCGCCCGCGCGCGGGGATGCCTCAGCCCTTGCGCGCGTGCCACGCCTTGAGCAGTTCGGCTTCCTTCTCGCGCGTGATGCCCGCGCCCAGTTTGGCCTGACGCTCGGCCGGCAGGCTGCGGAACCACGCCAGCAGGTCTTCCACCGTGGTGGCGAGCGGACGGAACGTGAGCCCCGCGGCGATCGCACGCTGGTTGCTGACCGCGCCGTAGCCCGCGTACGGGTTGTCCTTCGACGGCACCCAGATCGGCAGGCCGACCTGCTGCTCGTCGAGGAATGCCGGCGGCACGTGGGTGAGCGTCATGCCGCCACCGGTGACGGCCTGGCAGCCGTACAGCATGGCGTCCATCGACAGCGAAGAGTCCGGGCCGCAGGCGTTGAAGGTACCCAGCGTGCGGGCCTCGGCCAGGCGGATCATCCATTCGCCCAGGTCGCGGCCGTCGATGATCTGGATGGGGTCCTGGCCATCGCCGGGCACCAGGATCTCCCCTCCCTGCGCCACGCGGTGCGGCCAGTAGGTGAAGCGATCGGTCTCGTCGCGCGGGCCGACGATGTAACCGGGCCGCACGATGGTGACGTTCTTGCCGAACTGCTTGTGCGCTTCGGCTTCGCTCAGCGCCTTCAGCGGGCCATAAAGGTTCTCGATGTCGGCGCGCAGCGTCTGCTGCGTTTCGGCCATCGCATCCTTGCCCTTGTACTGCGCCAGCGGCGAGGTCTCGTTGATGCCGGGCTTGCTGCCGTCGGCATACACCGAGATGGTGGAGATGAAGAGGTAGTGGCCCACGTTGCCCTTCAGCACCTTTCCCGCATCGCGCACCCAGAACGGCAGGCTGGTGGGGTTGTCGATGCAGACGTCCCATTTGCGCCCCTTCAGCGCGGCGAGGTCGCCGGTGTTGCGGTCGCCGTGCAGCTGCTCGACGGTCGACGGCCACTCCGGCGACGGGCGCTTGCCGCGGTTGAACAGCGTGACCTTGTGGCCGCGCTTGAGCGCGTATTCGACCTGGAACGGTCCGGTGAAGCCGGTGCCGCCGAGGATCAGGATATTGAGCGGCTTGGCCGCCTTGCCCACCGGCTTGGTCTCGCTGGCGGCGGAGGCGAACGACGGCAGCGCGGCGGCGGCGGCGGCCAGCGCGCCCAGCTTGAACAGGTCACGACGGGTGGTCATGCGGTGCTCCCCAGCGGTGTCAGGAAACCGACTAGATAGCACCGCCCCGGTCGGCAAACCCCTGCCGGAAGTCGTTGTGACTTCCTGTAAACCACCGGTATGGGAAAGCCAACGGCGGTCGCCCGTGTCCGGAACACAGGTGCGGTGACCAGCGTCCAACCCTTGCAGGCTCACCCTCCCCTTTCCAGGTGCCCGCAGCGAACGTCGGCCCGCC
Source organism: Pseudoxanthomonas sp. (assembly GCF_002863005.1). GTDB lineage: Bacteria > Pseudomonadota > Gammaproteobacteria > Xanthomonadales > Xanthomonadaceae > Pseudoxanthomonas_A. The sequence continues at coordinate 148,490 of NZ_PKDG01000049.1, read as the reverse complement.
GTCGTCGAGCCTCGACGCCTCGCCGACAAGATTCCGAATCCCACCCTTCAGCGGAAAAGGCGCGCGCGTGACCTCCAGCGTTTCGCCGGCGACACAAGAAATGTCGCGCGCGAGCCAGATACGCTTGTCGCTTCAAGGGCCGAAGCCTCGCCACCGACATGCGGCGGGTGAAGCGCGAGGCTTCGTGCCTTGCGGCCGACACCCAAGGCTTGGCGGCCGGCACGTGGAGGCTTGCAGCCCCGAAGTGTGGACACTCGCCCTCGACGATTTTCGAGTCGCATCCGAGGTGCATGCGACTCGACGATGGGCATCGGAGGGTCGCCGGCGAGTCTTTGAGGCTCGCACGCCGCTCCTGTGGGGCGAGTCGTCACCCGCACCATGTCAGTATCAACGCGCGCAGTGTCGTCCGCAGCACGTGACGGCCGCCATGGCTCACTCCGTGCGTTGCTCCCCTCAGGGGACCCCTGCCCCATGGAGACACCCGATGCCCGCTTCGCAGTCATTGATGACCACCCGCCGCGGTGAATTCCGCACGCTGTACCGCGCCCTCGCCCGCAAGCCCGCCGCCTTCGCCTCCACGCCCATCGTGTTCTGCGAAGGCGACTCGTGGTTCTCCACGCCACTGTCGATGAACCTGCTGGACTGGCTGGTGTACCCCGCGCCGGAGGACGAAAAGAAGGGCGTGCCGCTGTTCGGGGCGGGCGGCCTGTTCTTCCGTACCGAGGACAGCGGGGATCTGGCAACCGACATGTTCGCGGCCAGCGGCATCCGCGACCTGTCCACGTGGTATCGCGGGTTCGAATTCGACCTGGTGCTGGTCAGTGCAGGCGGCAACGACTTCGTCGACACCTTCCTGCAGGCCACGTTCCGCGGGGCGGCACCGATGAGCCCGGCGGCGGCGTTCCAGCGTGTCGTGGACACAGGTCGTTATGCCGAGGTACTGGACCGCTACCGTGCCTTCGTCACCTCCTTCCAGGCCATTCGTCCGCACACGCCGATCCTGGCGCACACCTACGACTACCCGCGCGAGCTCGGCCGCGCCGCGCAGCTGACCCTGGGCAACCTGGGTGCCGCCGCGCTGTTGAAGAAAGGCGTGGGCCCGTGGATCGGCAACAAGGTCGCGCACGTGTTGCCACGCATCGAGCAGCAACGCGAGTTCGCGCGCCTGCTGATCGACGGGTTCGTCGACCGCGTGCTGGTGCCGCTGCGCGACGACCGTACTACCGGCAAGGTCTTCGACTTCGTCGACCTGCGCGGCGTACTGACCCGCAGCGACCAGTGGTTCGACGAGATGCACCCGACGGGCGCGGGTTTCGCCGCGCTGGCGACGAAGTTCCGCCAGCAGATGCGGGCGAAACTGGAGATCAAGTTGGGGGGTTAAGCCTTGTCCCGCTTCGCAGGATGAGCGGAGTACGGCGATACCCAGTATCTCCGCAATGGAGGGCCAGCACGATGGGATCGCCTTCGACTCGGCCCACCTGAGGGCTTGCTACTGCCAGGTATCTTCGAGGTACCGCGGCTTGCATGCGAGGTACCCGCCAACCAGCAGCACGCCGACGCATGCGCCCAGGAACGCCATCGGCAGCGTCCAGCCATGCGTGTGCTCGTGCAGCAGGCCGAACGCCAGCGGTCCAGCGCAGGACAGCGTGTAGCCTACGCCCTGCATGAAGCCGGACAGCGCCGCGGAGCCTTCGGGCGTGCGCGTGCGCAGGTTGATCATCGTCAGCGACAGCGGGAACGTGCTGGGGCCTAGGCCGAGCAGCGCGACCCACAGCGCAGGTGCCGCCATCGGTGCGAGCAGCAGGCCGGCGAACGCGGCGGCGTAGAAGCCCGCGCAGACCACCACCACGATGAACGGATTGCGCATGCGCACGGCGATCAGCGGCATGGTCAGCGATGCCACCAGCCCCAGGGTCGAGAAGAGCGCCACCATGGTGCCGCCCAGCGCCGGCGTGCCGCCTGCTTCGACCAGCAGCTTGGGCAGCCAGGTGAACATCGAATAGGTCACCAGCGAGGTCATGCCGAACATCAGCGCCATGCCCCACGCGACCGGCGAGCGCCATGCGCGGCCCTGTGGTCGCGGTGCCGCCAGCTCGGGCGCTTCATCATCGACGGCAACCGCTGCGTCGTGCGCGCGGGCGAGCGGGGTGTTGCGTTGTCGCTCCTGCCACAGCACCAGGCACCACGGCACCGCCGACGCGGCGGCGAAGACCGCCCACAGGCCCAGCGAGACGCGCCAGCCGGCCGCTTCCATGACCGGCACGGCAACCAGCGCCGGCAGGATGGTGCCGGCCTGCAGCACGGTGATGTACAGCGTGCTGACCGTGCCCACGCGGTCGGCGAAGTAGCGCTTCACCAGCGGCGGCAGCACGATGTTGCCGATGCCCATGCCGGCCAGCGCGGTGAGCGAAGCCGCCATCAGGGCCGTCGTGTCGCCCGCCGCACTGCGCAGCAGCAGGCCGAGCATCGCCAGCAGCATGGCCAGCAGCGCCGTCCGTTCCAGGCCGATGCGGTGCGCCAATGCAGGCGTAGCCACGCCGAACAGCGCGAACGCCGCGGTCGGCAGCATGCCGAACACGCCGGTGAGGGTGGCACCGAAACCGAACGTGTCGCCCAGCATGTCGAGCAACGGCGTCAGCGAGGTGACCGCGGTACGCAGGTTGAAAGCGGACAGCACGATGCCGAGCAGCACCAGTCCGCGACCGGACCAGAGCGAAGCGGGTGCGGCCGATCGAGTCTTCACGGATTCCATGCGCCCATTATCGGCGATGGCCTGCGACAGCGCGTCGCAGGGGCAAGGACGGTGTGTCCTGCGGCACCGTACGCGATGCCCGGGAGAAGGCGGACCGAAACCCGCCTTCCCTCATGCTGGCCGCACCCGGACCGCTCAGTACGTACCGGTCATGTTGACGAACCAGCCGCGATGATCGAAGTCGAAGTCCGTCAGGTCGTCGCTGAAACGGGTGAAGTTGTACCCCGCACCGATGCGGAAGTGCTTGTTGAGGTCGCGGTCGACGCCGACCAGGAAGCCTTGCCGTGCACCGCCGTCCTCGACGTCCAGCCAGCGGTACTCGCCCAGCACATGCCACCGGGTGCGCAGTTCGTACCGTGCCTGCACGGCGCCGAACGTGGTGGCCGAGTCCAGCCACGCGCCGGTGCCCCGCCCCAGGCGCACCTCGCCTTCGCGACGCGACAGCTTGCCGGCGAACTCCCAGTGCTGGTCGTGCTTGTACACACCTTCCAGCGAGACGATCTGCGAGCGCTGGTCGACCTCCGCGCCGCCCAGCTGACCCATGCTCGCCAGGTCGTACAGATAGGTGTAGCGCCCGAACAGGCCCCATCGCTCGCTGTTCCAGGGTCGGTAGGCGAAGCCCACGCTGCCCTCGATGAACTTGGCGCCTTCCTGCGGATTGAGCCGGTCGTCGGTGTCCGCATAGTTCAGGCGGGCCGCGATGCGCCAGCTGTCGCTGAAGCGATGGGTCAGACGCGTGGTGCTGACCCACTGCTCGCGCTGTTCCGCACCGGTGTCCTCACGCCATTCCAGCTTGCTCTGCCAGTCGGTCTCCGGCGAGGTGTGGCCGCCTGACACGCTGACCGCGCGACGATCCACCACGCCACCGGATCGTGCGTTCTCCAGTTCTCCTTGCGACAGGGTGAAGCCCGTGTTCCAACCGCGCGCCGGATAGAAATCCATGCCGAAGGTATGCGCCAGGCCCGACGTGTCGCGCTCCTTCAGGAACTGGCTTTCGTTGAACACGTTGGCCTGATTCGAGATGCGCCAGCGCTGGCCCAGCGTCCAGCCGTTCTGCCCCTGCGGGTTGAACAGCGAGTCGTAGCCGGTGGTGTCGGTCGAATGCGTGTAGCCGCCATAGAACGTGTGCTCCGGCGTGATGCGGTATTCGGCATTGACCGTCGCCGCATTGCCACGATCGCCGTCGGTGACTTCCGCGCCGATCGACGAGTTGTCGCCGAACAGATGCCTGGCGCCCAAGGTGTAGGCGTCGTTGTCGGCATACTGGCCGCCGTCGTCATCCACGGTGAACTGGGCCACGCCATACACGTCCCACGCGCTGCCGATGCGGTGCTGGTACTTCAGCGCCGCCAGCGTGCCGGCGGCATCGACGGCGCCGCTTTCCTCGTTCACGCGTCGCACTTCCACGCCCAGCGTGCCGTCGTCGCTGATCCGCCATTCCACTGTCGCCTGCGCCTGGTCCAGCGTGTCCGTGCCGCGTTCGGCGCGGGTGTAGCGGCTGTACAGGCGGATGTTCTGGTCGAACTGGCCCAGTACTTCGGCGCCGTACTCGGTCACCGGCAGGCCGTTGTCGTAGCGGGAAACCGAATAGCCGGCGTCGGTGCGGCGCCACCAGGCCCCGGCGCTCCAGTCGTGCTCGGTCCAGCCCAGTCCCTTGAAGTTGGCGCGTGCTTCCAGTGCCTTCGCCTCGCCTTCGCGGTTCAGCGCGGTGTCGTTCTGCTGGATGAAGCTCAGGCCGCCGTTGTCGGAGAAGAATGCCGGCAGGCCGAACGACTCGCTGCGCGCATACTCGGCCTTCACGAAGGTGCCCTTGCCCGCCTGCAGCGTGAGGTCGCCGCCCTTCAGCGTGTAGTCCTCGCCCGCGCGGCTTTCGTCGATGTAGGTCGCGCCCACGCCGACGTGGTCGCCGAACCAGTGCTTGCCGCGCAGGCCGACAGTGAGCTCGTCCGCGTCGAAACCGGACGGCACCCATTCGTAGTCCACCAGGAGGCGCTGCTCCAGGCCATCGAGCGGCGCATCGCGCGTGAGCGTGGGATTGTTGTCGCGGCTGATCTGCGCCAGCGGGCGCGTCAGCAGCAGGCGGCCCTGCAGTTCGTCGATCTCGTAGTCCGTGCCCCGCTGCAGTACCACGCGGTTCTCGGTACGGCCGGTGGTGCGATCACGCACCTCCAGCGTCACCACGTCCGAACCGGGCAGCAGGTCCGTGTGGCGCAGGTAATAGAGGCTGCCGCCGGTACCGATGAATTCGTTGTGGCCCGGCGCGCTCTCCGGCTGGGACCCGAACACACGCAGTTCGCTGCCGGCATCGCCCCACCGGTTGCTGGCATTGGAGCGCCAGTTGAGCGCCGCACCGTAAAGCGAACGCTGGTACTGGCCGAATTCGGTACCGGTGATTCCGGTCGCATAGTTGCCCCACAGGGCCTGGTTCTTGTCCCAGTCCACGCGCAGGTAGAAGCGCCCCATCGTGTCGACGTCGCGATAGGTGTTCGAATCGTCGCCGTAGACCGGGTAGTACAGGTCGGGGTCGAGGCGGCGGAAGATGTCCTGCGGATCGGCCTGGGTGAAGCCGTCGAACAGGCGCTCCAGATCGCGTTCGGTGGTATCGGCCTGCGCCGTCACCAGGTACTTGCCCCGCCATTTCGCCTTGCCGTAGAACGCCAGCCGGCCGTCGCTGATCACGTCGTCCTGGTAGCGCGCATCGCCCTGGAACGAGGCCGACGAACCGCTGATCCTGTTCTGCGCGATGGTCACGTCGGCCAGGCCGACGCCGAAGAAGTAGCGGCCGGTGACGTCGATGTCCAGCGAATGCGATGGCGTCGGCGCTTCGCCGTCGCCATGCCCGCCCACCGCGATGTCGAAGCGGTGCTTGCCCACCGGCACCAGGTACTCGGCGACGAACTTGCGCTCCAGGTCCACGGGGTATTCCTGGCCGTTGATGCGCAACGCAGCATCGGCGGGCAGGTTGCGGCCCTGGATGCGCACGCGCGAGCCGTATAGCGGGATGTTCTGCTGGCGCAGGCCATTTCCCGCGAAGACGTCGTCGATCAGGCTCTGCGCCTGCGCCTGCTCGGTGCTGAGTGCATTGCCCAGTTGGCGCTCGGTGCTCGTGCGCAGTGCGGTGGCGCCGCGTTCGGCTTCCTCCGGCGACACCAGCTGCAACGTGCGCGGCAGGGTTTCGTCGACCTGGCCGTCGGCTCCCGTGGCGCGCAGCACGTAGACCAGCTCATCGCCCTTGCGGAAGCGATACTTGGCCGGCAGCGCGCCGTCCCATTCGGCGCGCGTCACGGCCGCCACATCCAGCGGCACGGTCGCCAGCGGCTCGATCAGGTCCGCATCGCTCGCGCGATACACGCTGATCTCCAGCCGCGCGATGAAGGCCGGATAGTTGCCGCGTACGTAGAACGGCACCGGCTTGAGGATGCCCGTGCCATCGAACGCCGCGAACGACGGTGCGGACACCGACAGTTCCGGCTGGCCGAGCGTGGGATCTTCGGTCGCCCAGATCGCGCCGCCGCCGGGCAGGTCGATCGAGAACTTGCCGGTCACCACCGCCTTGGCCGGCGATGCCGCCTGCACCGTCACGCGACGGTCGGGCTGCAGCGCGACCGAGGTGGCGTGCGCGCCGGTCGCCTGCGTCACCGGATCGTCGTAGCTGCGCGTGCGCAGGCGGAAGAACAATCCGTCCTCGCTGGTGCAGCGCTCCGTGTCGCACGTGACCGTCGCGCCTTCGCCCTGCGCGGGGTTGTCCGCGGTCGTGGCCGCTTCCTGCGCGGCCACCATCGGCGCCGCGCCGGCCAGCAGCGTGATCAACGTGTAGTCCAACAGCTTCATCTTCATGCGCTTGTCCATGACCCGCCCCCTCAGTTCCGCGCGCCGTCGGGCGCGACCGGGTCGTTTTCGATTTCCACCCGCAACGTCGCGCGGGCCGATGCGCTGAGTCGTCCGGCGAGGGCGTCGAATACCGCCTTCGCACGTTGCATTCCCAGCGCGCTGTTGTAGGCATGCGAGCCGCGCCGGTCGGCGTGGCCCACGATGACGACGCCGCCTCCGCCCCTGCGTTCGAGCGCGGCCGCGATCGCGTCGAGCAGCGGTGCGAACTCGGCGCGGATCGTCGCCTTGTCGGTATCGAACAGCACCGTGCCGAGCAGCGCGGCGTCATCCCGCACACCGGCGACCAGCGACGCCGGCGCCTCCGGCCTTGCGCGGACGCTCACCGTCAGTGCCTTGGCCGCCGGCCCGTCGAGCTGGGCCAGCAAGGCGTCCTTGACCGCATTGGCCCGATCGAACGCGCGTCCTTCGCTGTCGCCATCGGCCTGGATCACCACCTCACCGCCCTGGTACTCGCGCACCTTGGCGGCCATGGCACTCACCAGCGGCTGGTAGCGCGCGGGCAACACGGCGCTGCCCGGCGCGAACTGCACCTCGCCCAGTTCGAGTTCCAGCTGGTCGCTGCCGCCTTCGATCACCTGTTCGGGCAGCACCACGCCCCAGTCGAAGCGCACCGGCACACCGGGGGTCACCCGGCGCAGCAGCGGGTTGTCCGTCGTCATCGTGGTGCCGGCGGGCAGCGTGGACGGATCCACCTTCAGGATCACGTTGCGTCCGCGCTCCCACGTGCCACCGGACACGCCGGCGAGGTGGTAGCGGCCGAACAGGTCGGTCTCGATCAACAGACCTTCCACGGTGGCGATGCGCACGCCCGGCACGCCGCGTTCCTCGATACCGGCGTTGCCGATGACGTAGTCCACCACGTAGCCGTCCGCGCCCTGCGCGACACGACGCTCCACCGTGGGCATCGCCGCCGTGAGGCCCTTGGCCGCGTCGCCACGCGTTTCGACCGAAGTGACGCCGTGGCGGTCCATCCGCAAGGTCACGCCCTGGTCGCTGCTCAGCACGAAGTCGTCGGTGAAGCTGGGCTCGCGCAACGTCTGGCGGATCACCACCTGGCGGCCGCTCACGGGATCGGCCTCGGACTGGCGCCCTTCCACAGTGCCCACGACGATGCCGTGCAGCAGCGGCGCGCTGGCATCGGCCTGCGGCTGCGGACCCGTGCCGCGATCCAGCGTGGTCGAACCCGCCACGTAGGCACCCGACGCGAACCCGCCCTGCACGCGGATACCGCTCAGCGTGGCGCTGTCCTGCCAACCATCGCCGTCGCGGTCGTTGAACACCGTGCCGAACAGCAGGCTGTCTTCCACCATCGCGTCGGCCACCAGCATCACGTCGGCGCTCGCCACGTTGGACAGCGGCTCACCGGACGACGACACCGCTTGCGCCTGGTTGACCTGCGTGCCGGCGCGCGTACCGGCGCCCACCCGCATCGCGTACACCAGGCGGGCGCTACCACCGACCGGAATGTCGAGGCCTTCGAACCGCACCGGAGACTGGCCGGCCACCGTGGCCGCGTTGTCGCCGTCGCTGACCGACAACGAGCCTTCCACGTAGGTGAAGCCCGCGGGCGGCGTATCGATGATGCGGCCGTCGACCAGCGGACCGTCGCCCAGGTTCTCGACCGACACCGTGTAGCGCACCAGGTCGCCGGTCTGCACGTCGCGCACGCCTGCGACCTTGGTCACGCGCAGCAGCGCTTCGCCACTGACCACCACGACGGCATCGGCCGTATCGCAGTTGGCCGGGTTCAGCACTTCGCACAGGGTGTACGGATAACGGTACGTACCGGGCGGCGTGCCCGCGGTCATCGTGACGGTGCCGTCGGGGTTCATCACCAGTCCCGGGATGGGCGGACTGCCCGGCACCAGCGTGACCTGGCCGATCTGCGCAGGACCACCGCCCAGGGTGTCGTTGCCCAGTACGCTGGGCGAGGTCCCGCCCGTGCCGCTGCGGATCGGGACGAACGCGTCCTCCACGGCATCGATGATCGTGGCCGTCACGGTGAGCGTGACCGTCGCGTCGTCGCAGTTGTCCGGCGTCTGCGTTTCGCAGAGGCGGTAACCGATCGTGTACGTGCCCGCCGGTGTCCCGGCCGGGACGGACACGATGCCCGTTGCCGGATCCAGGACCGGAACCGGACCACCGTTGAGCGAGGTCGCCGGTGTGGTCACCGTGCCGGTGACGCGCGACGGATCCACCACCACACCGTTGATCGTGTCGTTGTCGTAGACGTTCCCGACCGACGGATTGCCGCGAGCCCCATCCACGGGGGCGGGCGCGTCGTCGACCGCATTCACCGCAGGCAGGATGTCGGTGTCCACGCTGCTGGTGGGCGTGCTCACGCCGGGCGACGGAGCGCCTCCCGGCGGCGTGGGCGGCTGGCCCGTGGCCATCGCGGTGTTGCGCACCTGGCCGGCCAGCACGTCGTCAGGCGTCACGCTGTAGGTCGCGTTCGCCACGACCTTCTCGCCCGGCTGCAGCTGTCCCGCCAACCCAGGCCACGCGTAGGCCAGCGGACTGAGCCCGGCCATCGCATCGCTCACGGCCACGTTCGCCAGGGTCACGTTGCCGGTGTTCTCCACCTCGAACCGGTAGGCGATCGTGCTGCCTGCGCGATACGGGCCCGTCGACGTCACCGACTTCACCAGCGTCATCGCCGGCAGCTGTTCGGTCGCCGTGTCCACTTCGCTCGAAGGACTGGTGATGGCTGGTGGCGTCGGACCCCCCGGCGGCGTCGGCGGCTGACCGCTGGCCGTCGCGCTGTTGTGCACGTTGCCGGCGGCCACTTCTTCCGCCGTCACGGTATGCACGCCCGTGCAGGTGGTGCTGTCGCCAGGCTGCAGTGTCGTCGACGCGCAGGCGGCCGGCGCATCGAGTCGCGCGTCGTTCACCACGATGCCGGTGAGCGACAGGTTGCCGATGTTTTCGACCACGAACTGATACGCGACGACGCTGCCAAGGCGATAAGGACCGGTCGATGTCACAGATTTGGTGATCGACAGGACGGGGGCCTGTGCGGCCAGCGCCGTCGTGACCGGCGTGCTGGCGCAGCCCGCGGCACAATCCGGATCGCCGCCGCCCTGGATGCTGGCGATGTTGTCGACGCTGGCGGTTGCGGACACGGTCGCCGTCACCGGGATCACGTAGGTCGCCGTGTTGCCCGGCGCGGCATGGGACAGGCCGGCCGGGACCGCGCACACCACGGTCTGGCTGCCGGACGGATTCGTCGCACAGCCAGCGGGCAGCGTGCCGATGCTCAGGCCTGCGGGCACCACGTCGGTCATCGTCGCAACCGACGATGTCGCGGCAGTACCCGAGTTGGTCACCGTGATGATATAGTCGTAGGGCACCGCAACGACCGCCGTCGCCGGACCGGTCTTCTGGATCTCGAGGCGGGGTGCGACGATCGGCGTATCCACGGGTGCGCTGGCACAGCTGCCGGCGGTGGCGCAGGCGGGATCGCCGCCGCCAGTCACCGTGGCCGTGTTCGACACGGTGGTGTTGTTGACGGCACCCTGCGGCGTCGCTGCGATCACGAAGCTCGCGGCATTGGCGGGTGCGATGTTCGACAGCCCCGAGGCGATGGTGCACACCACCGTCTGGCTGCCGACCGGGTTGGTCGTGCAACCGGCGGGCAGCGTCCCGAGGGTGAGGCCTGCCGGCACCGGGTCCGTGACGGTGGCAGCGGCGGAGGTCGGCCCTGCGCCCGTGTTGGTGACCGTGATCGTGTAGTCGAACGGCACGCCCACGGACGCCGCGGCGGGCGCGACGATGGATGCGGTCTTGGCGATTTCCAGCCGCGGCTGGCCCGCGAACGCAACGTGGAATGCGCAATCCTGCGTCACCGGCGTGACGGTGTAGGTGTAGGCGCCGGCGGTCGGGCCGCTCAGCGTGCCCGGGCACGTATTGGCGCCGGGCGGGGTGGTGATCGTGGGAACGTGGCCTGCAGTGGTCGGGGTGAAGGTGAAGCTGGTCCCCTGCCCGTCCTCGATCACCTGCGCCGCCGCGTTGCCCAGGGTGCCGCCAGCGACGCTGGGCGTGACGATCCAGACCCGGGCGAAGTCCGCGGTGACCTGCAGGTCCTGCGTGCCCATCTGCACGCGGCATTCGTTGCCGGTCACACTGGCGCATCCGCCTGTCCAGCCCTTGAAGAGCGAACCGTTGTCGGCCACGGCGGTGAGGTAGGCCTCCTGCCCCTCACCCAGGTTCCCCGAACTGCAGGCCGTCCTCGCGCCGCCCGACGGGCAAGCGTAGACCGCGGGAATGGCATTGAGGCGTCCGCTGCCGGCACCCGTGGTGTGGGCGGTGAGCAGGTGCTGCGCGGCACTCACGGGCGTGCTGAGGCCATCGGTATTGTTGGCCGCGACGCTGTCCGACATCCCGGCTGGCGGCGTCACGCTGACCACCGTCACTACCGGCGTACCGGCCGATGCCGCGGTGATGCCGTTGACGGTGTAGACCAGCGACTGGCCCACCGGCAGGTTGGCGGTGGCCGTCGACAGGGTGCCGGACCCACTGCTGGTGGCGCCGCAGCTGGCCGTGCTGCCGCCCGGGACCGAGCAGGTCCAGGCAGCGGTGCCGTTCGCACCGCTCAGGCTTTGCGACAGGCTTGCGCCGTTGGCGTCGACCGGACCATGGTTGGTCACGGTGATGGTGTAGGCCACCGCGCCGCCGACCAGGTAGGACGGCACGTTGCCGTTGCCGACAATGACGCCCAGGTCGATCAGCGTGGTGCTCGCCGGCGAGATCGTGGTCTTGACGAGCGGCCCGATGAAAGGGCTGACCGTATTCGCGCGCACATCGTAGTCGCCATTGTTGATGACGTTGTTCGGGCCGGTCGTCGCCGCACCGGCGGGTACGGTGAACGTCACCGGGAAGCTGCCGCCGGCGCCGGCCACGAGATCGCCGACCGGACAGTCGATGTAGTCCGCGCGCGGGGCCGTGCCGGCGTGGGGACCGGAACACGACGCGGGAAACGCATTGGGGACGAACGTGAGCGGCAGGCCGTTTTCGGTGATCGGCGCCGCGAGGCGGACGATCGAACCGAGCGCATAGACGCCCGAGTTGTTGACGTAGTTGTAGGTGTAGGTGACCTGCTCACCGGGCTTGGTCGTCGACGGGCCGACGGCGGACACGCTGAGACCCGGCATCTTCGAACCGAACACGTCCATGTAGACCTGGGCGGTGTGGTCGGCGGCGCCTGCGGAGCAGTTCGCCACGTAGACCTTCAGCCGTATCTGGTCGCCGACGTCCAGCCGTCCGTTGCCCGGCGAGATGTCGAAGCCCTGCCAGTTGGTGAACTGGTAGGCACCGAACGACTGCCAGGGAATGCCGGCCTGGTTCGAATAGTTGAAGGTATGGAAGAGCTGGGTGTTGCCCTTCGTCAGATTGATGACTTCGACGAAGAAGAAGGGCTGCTGGCCTGCGGGATGGTTGGGATTGTTGAGCACCGGCGCCATCGCGAAGCGCAGGTGGACCTTGCCGTCGACGGGATCGACGTCGCTCAGCACCATCGTCGCTTGCTGCTCCATCGCATACGCGGCGCGCGCACCGTTGCCACCCAGCAGCGAAGACGCGGTGCCGGAGAAGGGATAGCGCGCACCGTTGCCACCGGTGTTGGCGGCAGTGCCGGCCGCGGTGAGGATGCGGACATTGCCGCCGAAGGCGGTGTTGACCGTGTTGCTGCTGGGAACGGTCTCCTGCACCGCACCCAGGGTCAGCTGGCTGCTGTTGGTCGGCGGCACGACCGGCAGGGCACTGGATGAGCGCGTGTAGCGTTCGAGCTTCCACTCCGAGAAGTTCTGCGTTTCGAAGCCGCCGTTCTTGACCTGCGCGTGCGCGGCCGGGAGGAACAGCGCCAGAAGCATCAGGACGCAGACCGTGGCGATGCGTTTCCTTCCGTTCCCGTGACAGGCCAGGGCGGCCCATCGTTCTCCAACTACCGCGGCAATCTGCATGATCCGTTCCGTCCTGAAAGCAAGAAGACTAGAAAGCGCCACGGGCGACCCCGTGTTGCGCGAGCAAGAAGTGGTGGGCATGGCCATGCCCGGCGTGCGATGCGGATGCGGCGTGGCGTGACGCCATGCATCCGGGACAGCGAGGCCGTTCAATGCGCGTGCCCGCTTGCGCGCCGCGCATCGTCGACCGTGTTCACGGTGATGCCGTTCGGCAGCACCATGTCGCCGGCGCGCTGGCCGGGCTTGCACCGGCCCAGCCAGCGCCCCTTGAACGGCACGTGTCCTGTGTCGTTCGAAGGAGACGCCGGGTAGCGGATGCGATAGGTGCCCTCATACCGGGCCTGCATGTCGCCCTGCACCTTCACCTGCGTGTCGACGCGCTGGCCGTGCGTCTCGCAGACGGTGTTGATCTCATGGCCACTGCCGTTCCTGGAAACGGTGATCTGGCGGCACTGCTCGCGGGCGGGAAGCAGGAACAACGGCACCACGCGCTCGGCACCCGCGTCGGTGCACTGGAGCGCGGTCATGGCAGGCTGCATACGCCCGCCCGCACCCGGTGGTGCGTGCGCGATGATCGTCACCTCCCACAGGCCGGCCTTGCGTACCGGCGCATCGGCATAGCCCTTGCCGTCGGCAGCGTTCGCCAGGCAAGGCAGCAGGGTCGACGCGAGCAGCAGGAGCCGCCATGGCCGGAGAGACGTGCGGCAGACCGACATCGGCCCGCTGTTGGCCCGCGCACGCGTGCCGACGACTGATTCCATCGATTTCCCCCAAGTGACCAAACCGCGTGTCGTCGTCCCGCACTGCACGACGCCAGACGAACCCCGAGACATCGCCTCGGCGGCTCCCCGGAAGGCGCCACACCACGCCGGTACGGACGTTTCCCCTGCTCACGAAAGGCAGCTTCCCCGCTGCACTTCTTCGACGTTCTTCCCGTTCCTATCGGCATGCCGACGCAAAACTGAAATTCGAATTTCGCAAATTCCGTGACGCGCATGACGCCGTGCAAGTCCGGTGCCAGAACGGGAGCGCCCTAGGCTCGCCCTGCATCACGTCGACGTCGTGCGCAGGCGGGACGCGCGGAAAAGGGGCATGTCCGCGCCGTTGCGCGGCGGCAGCAGTGCCGGGCTCGCCTGCGTTTGCGCGGGGCGAACCGAAGGCACGGGCGGCTACGCCCGTGCCGCGAGCCGGGAAACCGACGCAGCCAGGACGGAAGTCCGGCGATCGTAGAAAGACACGGACGATGGCCGTGCGCAGGCACGATGCGCCGCAACGCGGCACTCCGTGACCCAAAAGAAAAAGCGGGCCGAAGCCCGCTTTTCCGTCATGCCTTGCGATGTCGTGCGGCTTACTCGGCCGACACGCCCTCGCCTTCTTCCACGGCCTTGATCGACAGGCGGATACGACCCTGCTTGTCGACTTCCAGCACCTTGACCTTGACCACGTCGCCTTCCTTCAGCGCGTCGCTGACCTTCTCGACGCGGTCGTTGGAGATCTGCGACACGTGCACCAGGCCGTCCTTGCCCGGGAGGATGGTGACGAACGCACCGAAGTCCATGATCTTGGCGACCTTGCCTTCGTAGATGCGGCCCGGCTCGACGTCGGACGTGATCTGCTCGATGCGGGCCTTGGCGGCCTGGCCGGCGGCGCCGTTCACCGAGGCGATGGTGATGGTGCCGTCGTCCTGGATGTCGATCTGCGTGCCGGTTTCCTTGGTGATGGCCTGGATCACCGAACCGCCCTTGCCGATCACTTCGCGGATCTTGTCGGGGTGGATCTTGATGGTGATCAGGCGCGGCGCGAACTCGCTCAGTTCCTGGCGCGGTGCGGACATCGCCTGGGCCATTTCACCCAGGATGTGCAGTCGGCCGGCCTTCGCCTGCGTCAGCGCCTGCTTCATGATCTCTTCGGTGATGCCTTCGATCTTGATGTCCATCTGCAGCGCGGACACGCCGTTGGCGGTACCGGCGACCTTGAAGTCCATGTCGCCCAGGTGGTCTTCGTCACCCAGGATGTCGCTCAGCACGACGAACTCGTCGCCTTCCTTCACCAGGCCCATCGCGATGCCGGCCACCGGCGCCTTGATCGGCACGCCCGCATCCATCAGCGCCAGCGAGCTGCCGCAGACCGAGGCCATCGACGAGGAACCGTTCGACTCGGTGATTTCCGACACCACGCGGATGGTGTACGGGAAGGCTTCCATCGTCGGCATCACGGCGAGCACGCCGCGCTTGGCGAGGCGGCCATGGCCGATTTCGCGACGCTTCGGACCCATCATGCGGCCGGCTTCGCCCACCGAGAACGGAGGGAAGTTGTAGTGGAACAGGAAGTGGTCCTTCCACTCGCCGGCCACGGCGTCGATCACTTGGCCATCGCGGGCGGTGCCCAGCGTGACGGCGACGATCGCCTGCGTTTCGCCACGGGTGAACAGCGCGGAGCCGTGCACGCGCGGCAGCACGCTGACCTTGGAGGAGATCGGGCGCACCTGGTCGAGCGCACGGCCGTCGATGCGGACCTTGGTCTTTAGGACCGAGGCGCGCATGGTCTGGTATTCCTGCTCGCTGAATTCCTTCGACAGGTCGCCCGTGCTCCAGGCATTGCTCTCGGCCTGCGGCGCCAGCGCGCCCAGGATGGCCTTCTTCAGGCTGGAGATGGCATCGCGGCGCTCGATCTTGTCGCGCACCTGGAACGCACCGGCCAGGCTGTCGCCCACCGCATGGCGCAGGGCGGCGATCAGGCCTTCGTTCTTGGCCGGCGGCTGCCAGTCCCACTTCGGCTTGCCGGCTTCGGCCACCAGCTCGTTGATCACGGCGATGACCTTCTGCATCTCGCGGTGACCGAACATCACCGCGCCCAGCATCACTTCTTCCGACAGCTCGGCGGCTTCGGATTCGACCATCAGCACGGCGTTGGCGGTACCGGCGACCACGAGCTCCAGCTTGGAGTCCTTCAGTTCGCTGACGGTCGGGTTCAGCACGTACTCGCCATTGACGTAGCCGACCTTGGCGGCACCGATCGGGCCGTTGAACGGCGCGCCGGTCAGGGCGACGGCGGCGGAGGCACCGATCAGCGCCGGGATGTCACCGTCGATTTCCGGGTTCAGCGACATCACCGTGGCGATGACCTGCACTTCATTGCGGAACTCTTCCGGGAACAGCGGGCGCAGCGGGCGATCGATCAGGCGGGAGATCAGCGTCTCCTTCTCGGTCGCACGACCTTCGCGCTTGAAGAAGCCACCGGGGATGCGGCCGCCGGCGTAGAACTTCTCCTGGTAGTCGACCGTCAGGGGGAAGAAGTCCTGGCCCTCGCGGGCGGACTTCGCGGCCACGGCGGTGACCAGCAGCACGGTGTCGTCGAACTTGACGACGACGGCGCCGCCGGCCTGGCGGGCGACTTCGCCGGTCTCCAGGGTGACCTGGTGCTTGCCGTACTGGAAGGTTTTGGTGATTTTTGCCACGGGGGTTTCCTTGGGATGCCTTGTGCGGGTTGGACCTCACGCGACCCTTGTCGCGCGTGGCTGGCCGGATGCGTCCGGCCGGTGGTGCTGGGAGGGGCGGGCCCGGTGCGGCCAGCGGATGCAGCGCATTCCGTTCCCTGAAATGCAAACCGCGGCGCATCTCTGCGCCGCGGTCGGGGGTATATCAGCGACGCAGACCGAGCTTTTCGATCAGGGTCTTGTAGCGCTCGTTGTCTTTCTTCTTGAGGTAGTCAAGCAGGCTGCGGCGGCGATTGACCAGCTGCAGCAGGCCACGGCGGCTGTGGTGATCCTTCTTGTGGGTCTTGAAGTGGCCGCTCAGGTGCTCGATGCGGGCGGTGATCAGGGCCACCTGGACTTCCGGCGAACCGGTGTCGTTGGCGCCGCGCGCGTTGTCGGCAATGACTTTCTGGGTATCGATGGACATGCGTTTTCTCTGGTGGATGCGTGGCCTGCAGGAACGCGGGTGTCCTCCGCGCGCACCGCCTGGCTCGCCGTTGATGAAGCTGGGAAATGAACGAGATACCGGCATAAAACCGGCGGCGTAGTGTAGCCTCCGGGTCCTTGTGAAACAAGGTTCTATTGCGCGCGATCCGTCTTCACGGCGGTGCCGGCCACCGCCCAGGCGAACAGCCGCTGCGGCGACAGCGTGCCTTCGGCATCGACCGTCCCGAGGCCCAGCACGCGTCCTTCCGGCCCGTGGATCGCCACCGGGACCTCGCTGGGTGGATACCCCCGCAACCTTTGCCCCTGCGCCAACCGGCGTGCACCGACAGCATCCACCTCGACACGCGGGAAGCCGGCCAGACCGGACTCGATGGGCAGCAGGCAGGCCTCCAGGGCAGCGTCGCCCCCTTGTTCAGCCAACGCCTGCAACGCCTCCAGGGTATACATAGGCGCCTGCATGAACGGATCGACCCAGAGGCGCCGCAGGGCCCCGACATGGGCGCCGCACCCCAACGCCTCGCCGAGGTCACGGACCAGGCTGCGCACGTAGGTCCCGGACCCGCATTCCACGCGCAAGGAGAGCCGATCAGGCGCGATCCCGAGGATCTCGATGCCGTGGACCTCGACCTCGCGCTCCGGCGCTTCGATGACGTCACCCCGCCGCGCCTTCGTGTAGAGCGGCTCGCCCCCCTGCTTCAGCGCGGAGTAGATGGGAGCGCGCTGGCGGATGCGACCCTTCAGTGGCGCGAGCGCAGCAGCGATGGTGGTGGCATCCAGCGGCGGTATCGGGCGCTGGCGCAGCGGGACGCCATCGGCGTCGTCGGTATCGGTGGTAGTTCCGAGCACGGCGACCGTGTCGTAGGCCTTGCGCGACCCCAGCAGCAATCCGGCGATCTTGGTGGCTTCGCCGAAACACAGGGGCAACAGGCCGGTCGCCAACGGATCCAGGCTTCCGGTATGACCGCCCTTTTCGGCCCTGAACAGGCGACGCGCGACCTGCAGCGCACCGTTCGAACTCATGCCCTGCGGCTTGTCGAGCAGCAGGATGCCGTCAAGGGCGCGGAACTTGGTCTTGGGCGACGCCATGGGAAGCAACGCGTTCCTTTCGGTGGGTGCAGGCCACGCCCGCGACGCTCTTCGCATGCAGGGAAGAGCAAGAGCATCGCGCGCGCCTGCAAGCGCGGCTCGCGGGTTCCGCACACCAACGGTGGCGCGGACCGTTCCGACGGACGGCATGGCGGCGGGCTCGACCATGCGCGGGCCGGGCGCCGCCTCCGCTTACGGGTCCCGCGGCTCTTCGTCTGCCGGAGGGGGCGGCAGGTCGCGCAGCAGGTTCTCGATGCGCTCGCCGCGGTCGACGGAGTCATCGTAGTGGAAGTGCAGTTCCGGCACATGCCGCATCTTCACGCGGCGTGCCAGCTCCATGCGCAACCCCCAGGCCAGTTCCTTCAGGCCCTTCATCGCCTCGACCGAGCGTTCCGGCATCAGCGCGGTGACGAACACCTTCGCGTGCGCCATGTCGCGGGTGACCTCGACGTCGGAGACGCTGACCGACGGCAGGCCGTGCTCGCGCACGGCTTCGTGCACCAGCGTGCCCAGCTCGCGACGGAGCTGGGCGGAAACGCGGTCGGTGCGGTGGAACGACTTGGTCGGCATGATCAGAGCGTGCGCTGCACTTCGATGCGCTCGAAGCACTCTATCTGGTCGCCCGGCTGCACGTCGTTGTAGGCCTTCACGCCGATGCCGCACTCGGTGCCGTTGCGCACTTCGTCGACGTTCTCCTTGAAGCGGCGCAGCGATTCCAGTTCGCCTTCGAACACCACCGTGCTGGCGCGCAGCACGCGGATCGGCTTGTTCCGCTTGACCGTGCCTTCGACCACCATGCAGCCTGCGACCGCGCCGAACTTGGAGCTGCGGAACACGTCGCGCACTTCGGCGATGCCGATGATCTCTTCGCGGATCTCCACGCCCAGCAGGCCGGACGCCACCTGCTTCACCTGGTCGATCACGTCATAGATGATCGAGAAGTAGCGCAGGTCCACGCCGTTGGCTTCGATGATGCGACGCGCGGACGCATCGGCACGCACGTTGAAGCCGATGACGGTGGCCTTCGAGGTGACCGCGGAGTTGGCGTCGGACTCGGTGATGCCGCCCACGCCGGAGCTGATGATGTTGATGCGGATCGACTCGTTGGACAGCGCGACCAGCGAATGGCGCAGCGCTTCCACCGAACCCTGCACGTCCGCCTTGACGATCAGGTTGAGGCTGAGCTGGCCTTCGCCCTTGCCCAGCTGCGCCATGATGTCTTCCATGCGGCTGCCGGCAGACTGCACCAGGCGCGATTCGCGGCGCTTGGCGTCGCGCTGCTGCGCCACGTCCTTGGCCAGGCGCTCGTCGGCGACCACGACGAAGTCGTCGCCCGCCTCCGGCACGCCGGACAGGCCCAGCACCTGCACCGGGATGGACGGGCCGGCCGACGGCGGCTGGCTGCCGGTCTCGTCGAACAGTGCCCGCACGCGGCCGTACTGGATGCCGCAGACAAGGTAGTCGCCCTTCTTCAGGGTGCCCTGCTGCACGAGCACCGTCGCGACCGGGCCGCGGCCCTTGTCCAGCGAGGATTCGATGACCACACCGCTGGCGCGGCCGTCTTCCACGGCCTTCAGTTCCAGCAGCTCGGCCTGGATGGAGATGGCGTCCAGCAGGTTGTCCACGCCCTGCCCCGTCTTGGCCGAGATCTCGACCATCTGGGTGTCGCCGCCGAACTCTTCGGCGACCACTTCTTCGGCCAGCAGCTCGTTCTTCACGCGCAGCGGGTCGGCGTCGGACTTGTCGATCTTGTTCACCGCCACGATCAGCGGCACCTTCGCGGCCTTCGCGTGCTGGATGGCTTCGCGGGTCTGCGGCATGACACCGTCATCGGCCGCGACCACCAGCACCACGATGTCGGTCAGCTTGGCGCCGCGGGCGCGCATCGCGGTGAACGCGGCGTGGCCCGGGGTGTCGAGGAAGCTGATGACGCCCTTCGGCGTCTCCACGTGGTACGCACCGATGTGCTGGGTGATGCCGCCGGCTTCGCCGCTGGCGATCTTGGTACGGCGGATGTAGTCCAGCAGCGAGGTCTTGCCGTGGTCGACGTGACCCATGATGGTGACCACGGGCGGACGCGCGACCTTGTCGCCCTGCTGCTCCTCCGAATGCGCCAGCAGTTCGTTCTCGACGTCGTTGGCGTCGGCGCGCACGGCCTTGTGGCCGAGCTCTTCGGTGATCAGCGCAGCGGTGTCGTGGTCGATGGTCTGGGTGATGGTGGCCATCACGCCCATCCTGAACAGCGCTTTCACCACGTCGCCGCCCTTCAGCGCCAGCTTCTGCGCCAGGTCGGCCACGGTGATGGTCTCGCCGATCGCCACTTCGCGCACGATCGGTGCCGTCGGACGCTCGAAGCCGTGAGCACCACCGCCACCGCGGCTCTGCTCATGGCGGCGCGGCGGCTTGGGCTTGCCACGCGACGCGCCACGACGGGCACGATCGGCGGCGGACAGGTGCAGCTGGCCCGCGAAACGGCTGGTGTTGTCGTCGTCCTCGACGCCGGCGACCATCGCGTGCGAACCGCGCGTCTTGTGCTTGGCGGCAGCGGCGTTGTTGCGGTCGTCGGTGCGCGGGGGATCCTTGCGCACGACCGTCTTGGGCACATGGTGGCCCTGGGTGGCGGGCTTGGCCGGACGCACCGACTCGTCGCCATCCACAGCGACGGCACCGGCGGCCAGTGCGGCGGCTTCCGCATCGGCCTGTGCACGCGCAGCTTCGGCTTCGGCGCGCGCGGCGGCCTCTTCCTGCCGGCGGCGCTCCAGTTCCTCGGCGCGCTTGGCGTCTTCCTGCGCCAGGCGCTGCTGTTCGTCGAGGTTGCGCTGGCGGGACTCCTCCAGCTTGCGCAGGATTTCCGCGCGCTCCGGATCGGCCTCGCTCTGCCAGTTGGTCGCCACCGATTCGGCGTCCGTCGGCTTCACGTACGTACGCTTCTGGCGCACTTCCACGTTGACCGTGGTCTTGCTGCGTCCGGCCGCGACGGTGACTTCCTGCACCTTGCGGCGGTTCAGCGTGATCTTCTTGGGCGCAGCTTCATCCACCGCGGCATCGCTCTTGCCGTGCGAGCGCTTGAGAAAGCCGAGCAGCTTCACTTTTTCCATGCTGGTCACGACCTGATCGGGACCGCTGAAGCTCATGCCCGCTTCGGACAGTTGCTCCAGGAGTTTCTCTACCGGCGTGTTGACCAGTTCAGCGAGCTTGCGGATGGTGGTTTGCTGCGACATTCGGATCCTAGTTTGGGTATTCCGCCCCCCCGGTGGTGGTGGGGCAACCCTGTTCAAGAGGGGGAATTCTAAGCCCTGCGGGTGCCAGGGCGGTGTTCATGGGTGGCTCATGCGCCGCATTCCAGGCGGGCCTGGAGGGCGGTCATGCGCCGCGCTCCAAGCGAGCGATCTCTTCGGCACGGGCGGCCAGGATCAGCGCGGCGGCGCGACCCTCGTCCAGCCCCTCGATGCCGAATTCGACCACTTCGTCGGCCGCCAGGTCGGACAGGTCCTCGCTGGTGCGGACACCGTGCGAGGCCAGCGCGAACGCAGTCTCCTCGTCCATGCCTTCCAGCGCCAGCAGGTCGTCGGCCGGATGGTCGCCTTCCAGCCCTTCTTCCTCGGCCAGTGCTTCGTTCAGCAGGGCGTCGCGGGCGCGCGAACGCAGTTCCTCGACGATGTCCTCGTCGAAGCCCTCGACGGCCAGCAGCTCGCCGACCGGCACGTAGGCGATTTCCTCGACGGTGCTGAAGCCTTCGCTGACCAGGATGGCGGCGATCTCCTCGTCCACTTCCAGCTTGTCCATGAACAGCTGGCGGGCGACGGCCTGCTCGGCCTCGCTCTTGGCCTGGACCTGGTCGGCGGTCATGACGTTGAGCTGCCAGCCGGTCAGGCGGCTGGCCAGGCGGACGTTCTGGCCGCCCTTGCCGATCGCCTGCGCCAGGCGGTCTTCCGCCACGGCCAGGTCCATCGAGTGCTTCTCTTCATCGACGATGATCGACTGCACTTCGGCCGGCGCCATCGCGTTGATGACGAAGGTGGCCGGATTGTCGTTCCACAGCACGATGTCCACGCGCTCGCCGTTGAGCTCGTTGCTCACGGCCTGCACGCGCGAACCGCGCATGCCGATGCAGGCGCCGATCGGATCGGTGCGAGTGTCGTGCGCGAGCACGGCGATCTTGGCGCGGTCGCCCGGATCGCGTGCGCAGGCCTTGATCTCGACCAGGCCCTGGCCCACTTCCGGCACTTCGAGCTTGAACAGCTCGATCATGAATTCCGGGGCGGCACGACTGATGAACAGCTGCGGGCCGCGCGGTTCGTAACGCACGTCGAACAGGTAGCCGCGGACGCGGTCGCCGGCGCGCAGCACGTCGCGCGGGATGCCCTTGTCCTTCGGGATGAAGGCCTCGGCGTTGCCGCCCAGGTCCACATAGATGTTGCCGCGCTCGGCACGCTTCACCACGCCGGTGACCAGTTCGCCGACGCGGTCCTTCCAGGCGTCGACCACCTGCGCGCGCTCGGCCTCGCGGACGCGCTGCACGATGACCTGCTTGGCAGCCTGCGCGGCGATGCGGCCGAAATCGGGGTTCTCGATCTTCTCTTCGATCCAGTCGCCCACTTCGGCGCCTTCGGCTTCGTCCTCGGCGTCCATCAGGCGGATCTGACGGTCGGGCGATTCCATCACCACGTCGTCTGCCACCACTTCCCAGCGGCGGAACGTCTCGTAGCTGCCGTCCTTGTGGTCGATGGTGACGCGCACCTGCACGTCCTGATCCAGGTAGCGCTTCTTGGCGGCGGACGCCAGGGCAGCTTCGATGGCATCGAAGATGACTTCGCGCGGCACGCCCTTCTCGTTGGCCACCGCGTCCACGACCAGCAACAGTTCCTTACTCATTGATCACTCCGCGCGCGGCTTGCGGGCCGCCGGTTGGTTGGGTTTTTTCTTGGCTTTCTTGGCCGGCGCACGCGTGGCGTCGCCGGCTTTCTTGGCACCGGCCTTGCGGCCGCCACCGGGTTTCTCGGGCGCCAGGCCCAGCGCGGCCCAGTCGGGGACCAGCCGCGCCTTGTCGATGTTGTCGAACGCCACCGTCATCTCGGCGTCGTCGACGGTGAACACGATGCTGTCGCCTTCGAGGCGTGTGATCTTGCCCTGCAGGCGACGGCGACGCTCCTGCGGCAGCTTCAGCACGACCTTGGCCGTTTCGCCGACGAAGCGCGCGTAGTGCTCCAGGCGGAACAACGGCCGGTCCACACCCGGCGAGGAGACTTCCAGCGTGTAGTTGCCGGAGATCGGATCCTCGACGTCGAGCTGCGCGGACACTTCGCGGCTCACCGCTTCGCAGTCTTCGATGTTGACGTGGCGCGTGGCGCGCTCGGCTTCCTGCACATCGATGTACAGGCGCACGGTGGCGCCGCCGGGCGCGGGCAGGTATTCGATGCCGAGCAGCTCCACGCCCAGTGCCTGGACGGTGGGTGCCAGCAGGTTGGCGATGTCGTTGGCCTTGTCGCTCACGGATTCGCTGCCGATGGTTCGTGGTTCTGCATTCGCTGAAACAAACAAGGGGCCCGATGGGCCCCTTGTCCGATACGCTGGATGTCGGTGCAACGACGGGAACATGCGTCGTTGCGTGCCCAGGCTTTTCGTTGGCCGCCGGTATCGGCGGCCTCGGATAAACATGGTAGCGGGGGCAGGATTTGAACCTGCGACCTTCGGGTTATGAGCCCGACGAGCTGCCAGACTGCTCCACCCCGCAGCAGAAGCGAAATTATGATGAATACGCCGGCGCATTGCAAGCCTTGCCATGCACCGAATTGAAACATCGCGTTCATCACGGGTGCCGGCAGCGCCCTGCCGGCGAAAGACAGCGTGGATCGCGGGATCCGACCTCAGCCCGCGAAGGCCAGCTTGCACCACGCCATGATCGGGTTCCAGGCGATGCCCAGCACCAGCAGGGCCAGTGCATTGACGCCGAACACCATCGGCACCACGCGGTCGGCACGCGGCGGCGGGAGTTCGCCCACCGGCTCGTCGAAATACATCACCTTGATGACGCGCAGGTAGTAGAACGCACCGATCACGGCGCACAGCACGCCGACGAGGGCCAGCCACAGGAAGCCGCCGTTGACGGCCGCGCCCAGCACCACCAGCTTGGCCCAGAAGCCCAGGAACGGGGGCACGCCGGCCAGCGAGGCCATCACGCACAGCACCAGCCCGGCCTGCCACGGGTTGCGCGCATTCAGGCCCTTGAAGTCGTCGATCCTGTCGGCCTCGAAACCCTGCCGCGACAGCACGATGATCGCGCCGAACGCGGCCGCCGACATGATGGCGTAACTGATCGCGTAGAACAGTGCGCCCGAATACCCCACCTCGCCGCCGCCAGCGAAGCCGACCAGCAGGAAGCCGACGTGCGATACCGTCGAGTACGCCAGCATGCGCTTGAGATTGGTCTGCGCGATCGCGATGACGTTGCCGATCACCAGCGACGCGGCCGCCAGCCCGGCCAGCAACCACTGCCACTGCGCAGCCGCCGGGCCCACGCCATCCTGCAGCAGGCGGAACGCCATGCCGAACGCAGCAAGCTTCGGAGCGGCGCTGATGAACAGCGTCACCGGCGTCGGCGCGCCCTGATAGACGTCGGGCAACCACATGTGGAACGGCGCCGCGCCTAGCTTGAACGCCACGCCCGCCACCATGAACACCACGCCCGTCAGCAACAGCATGCGCGCGTCGCTGCTTCCACCGAGCGCAGCGCCGGTGGCATCGAAGATCGCCGGCAGCTGCAGCGAACCGGTCGCGCCGTACACCAGCGACATGCCGTACAGCAGCAAGCCCGAGGCGAGCGAGCCGAGCACGATGTACTTCATCGCCGCCTCGGTGGACAGACCGTCGTCGCGGTTCAGCGCAACCAGTGCGTATGAGCACAGCGCCAGCAGTTCAAGGCCCAGGTAAACCATCACCAGACTGCCCGCCGACACCATCATCATCATGCCCGCCGTGGCGAACATGACCAGCACCGGGGCCTCTCCCGGGTACAGGTTGCGCTCGCGCAGGTACGGCCAGCCATAGATCAGTGAGAGTGCGCTGACCGCGACGATGACCACCTTGCTGACGTCGGCCAGCGTGTCGCGCACGAACATGCCGCTGAACACGGCCCCCTGCCCGCCCACGCCCGTCGCCAGCATCCATACCACCGCCGCCATGACCACCAGGGCGAGCGCGTGGGTGATGATGCGACGGGAGTTGTCGAGGAACAGGTCCAGCATCAGCAGCGCGAACGCACCACCGATCAATGTCAGTTCGGGCAGCAGCGGCTGCAGGTCGGCGGCGGACATGGTCATCGGCGTCGTCATGGTTCTTCCTTACAGCTTGCTGTTGGCGAGCTGCATCGCCAGTTGCGCGATCGACGGCTCCATCAGGTCGGTCAGCGGCTTGGGATACACGCCCAGCGCCAGCACGCAGACGGCGAACCCGCCGAGCACCACGGCCTCGCGCAGGGACAAGTCCTTCAGCTCCGCCACGTGCGCATTGGCCACGTCGCCCAGAATCACGCGCTTGACCAGCCACAGTGTGTAGGCCGCACCGATCACCAGCGTGGTGGCGGCGAAGAAGGCGATCAGCGGGTGCTGCTGGAACGAGGCCAGGATCACCATGAACTCGCCGACGAAGCCGCTGGTGCCCGGCAGGCCGGAGTTGGCCAT
The DNA here is from genome assembly GCF_002863005.1 of Pseudoxanthomonas sp. Lineage (GTDB taxonomy): Bacteria > Pseudomonadota > Gammaproteobacteria > Xanthomonadales > Xanthomonadaceae > Pseudoxanthomonas_A. Next base: position 123,203 of record NZ_PKDG01000049.1, on the reverse strand, counting down.
GCCGAACAGGATGAAGAACGCGCCGAACCACGGCATCGTATTGATGACGCCGCCGTAGTCCTTGATCATGCGGGTATGCATCCGGTCGTACAGCACGCCGACGCAGGTGAACATCGCGCCGGAGATGAAACCGTGGCTGATCATCTGCACCATCGCGCCCTGCAGGCCGAGGCGCGCGCCGTCCAGGTTGCCGTAGTCGCGCACCAGGCTGAAGGCGATGAAGATGCCGAGCGTCACGAAGCCCATGTGCGAGACCGACGAATAGGCGATCAGCTTCTTCATGTCGTCCTGCACCAGCGCCACCAGGCCCACGTAAACGACCGCGATCAGCGACAGCACGATGATGAACATCGCCCACTCATGGCCGGCATCCGGCACGATCGGCAGGCTGAAGCGCAGCAGGCCGTAACCGCCGATCTTCAGCGCGATCGCCGCCAGGATGACCGAGCCGGCGGTCGGCGCCTCGACGTGTGCGTCCGGCAGCCAGGTGTGCACCGGGAACATGGGGATCTTGACTGCGAAGGCGATCAGGAATGCGAAGAACAGCCAGGTCTGCTCCTTCGCGCTCAACGGCATCGCGTACAGGTCGGCCAGCTGGAAGCTGCCGCCCTTGATGTACAGGTACACCAGACCGACCAGCATCAGCACCGAGCCGAGGAACGTGTACAGGAAGAACTTCAACGAGGCATAGATGCGGCGTGGTCCGCCCCAGACACCGATGATCAGGAACATCGGGATCAGCATCGCTTCGAAGAACACGTAGAACAGTACGGCGTCGCTGGCAGCGAAAATGCCGTTGGTCAGGCCTTCCAGGATCAGGAACGCCGCCACGTACTGCGCCACGCGCTTGTTCACCGAACCCCACGCACCCGCCAGCGTCAGCACCGTGATGAGGGTGTTGAGCAACAACAGCGCCACCGCGATGCCGTCGGCACCCAGGTTGTAATGGATGTCGAAGCTCGGGATCCACGCATGGGTCTCGATGAACTGCAGGCTCGGATTCGCGTAGTCGAAGCCCGTCAGCAGGCCGATGCTGGCGACGAACGTCAGTACCGCGACCGCCAGGCCCAGCCAGCGCGCTGCGCCCGCGCGGGCGTTGCCCACGGCGAGGACCAGCGCACCGCCCAGGATGGGCAGCCAGATCAGAACACTAAGCAGGGGCCAGTTCGACACGTTGTGTTATCCGTTGAGTTCTTCGCCAGGACGCTCCGCACGGGGCGGCGCCAGTCCGTTACTGCCAAAACCTGATGATCACGCCCAGCAGCAGGATCAGGCCGATGATCATCGCGAACGCGTAGTGGTACAGGTAACCGGACTGGGTCTTGCGCAGCAGCTGCGCGCCCAGGTCGACCAGCCTGGCGGTGCCGTTCACCGCCGCACCATCGATCACGTGGCTGTCGAAGGCGCGCGACGCCTTGCCCAGCTTGACGCCACCACCGGCAAAGCCGTTGATCCACAGGTGGTCGGCCCAGTACTTCTTGTCCAGGATGTTGGTCAGGAAGGCGCCCAAGGCACTGTGGCGCATCCTGCCGGGCAGCTCCGGCTTGAACAGGTACAGGAAGGTCGCCAGGGCGAAGCCTCCGAATGCCAGCCATAGCGCTGGCGTCTTCACACTGTGAAGCGCGAAGTTGATTGCACCGTGCCACTCCGGCAACAACGCCATCACCGTATCGCGCGGCGACGTGGCCAACGACGGGTCGAGGCGAAGGAAGTCGATCGCGCCCTGGAAGAACGGCGTCACCCCATGATGGGCATCGTTCCAGGCCGTCCCGAACAGCATGGGACCGGCGGTGAACATGCCGATCAGGATGGACGGAATCGCGAGCAGTACCAGCGGCACCGTCACCACCCACGGCGATTCGTGCGGCTCATGCGCACCGTGATGGTGGCCATGGTCGTCGTGCGCCTCAGCGTGCGCGGCGTCGTGCACGTGGTCGCTGTGCCCATGGTCGTCGTGGGCATCCCGGAACCGCTCCTTCCCGTGGAAGGTGAGGTACAGCAGGCGGAAGCTGTAGAAGCTGGTCACGAACACGCCCAGCAGCACGGCCCAATACCCATACGTCGCGATCCATTCGCTGGGGCCCTGATAGCCCTGGGCCGCCATCACGCCCATCTCGGACATCTTTTCGCCCAGCTCGTGCGCCACCTCGTGATGGTGGTGCGCGGCTTCGATGATGACGTCCTTCGAATAGAAACCCGAGAAGAACGGCGTGCCGACCAGCGCCAGCGTGCCGATCAGGCTGGTGATCCAGGTGATGGGCATGTACTTGCGCAGGCCGCCCATCTTCCGCATGTCCTGCTCGTGGTGCATGCCGATGATGACCGAGCCGGCCGCCAGGAACAGCAGCGCCTTGAAGAAGGCGTGCGTCATCAGGTGGAACACGGCCGCCGAATAAGCCGACACGCCCAGCGCGACCGTCATGTAGCCCAGCTGCGACAGCGTGGAATACGCCACCACGCGCTTGATGTCGTTCTGCACGATGCCGATCAGGCCGGTGAACAACGCCGTGGTCGCGCCGATGAACAACACGAAGTCCAGCGCCGTCTGCGACAGCTCGAACAGCGGCGACATGCGCGCGACCATGAAGATGCCGGCGGTCACCATCGTCGCGGCGTGGATCAGCGCGGAGATCGGCGTCGGGCCCTCCATCGAGTCCGGCAGCCAGACGTGCAGCGGTACCTGGGCCGACTTGCCCATCGCACCGATGAACAGGCAGATGCAGGTCAGCGTGGCCATGGACCAGATCACGGGCTGGTCGAGCAGCTGCGTGGTGTGGCCGAACAGGGTCACCGCACCTGACCAGACCGGCACTGCCTTGCCTCCTAGCAGCGTGGCGTTGGCGAACACGGTGGCGTAGTCCAGCGTGCCGAACATCAGCAGCACGCAGCCGATGCCCAGCAGGAAGCCGAAGTCGCCCACGCGGTTGACCAGGAAGGCCTTCATGTTGGCGAAGATCGCCGTCGGGCGCTTGAACCAGAAACCGATCAGCAGGTAGGACACCAGGCCCACCGCTTCCCAGCCGAAGAACAGCTGCAGGAAGTTGTTGCTCATCACCAGCATCAGCATGCTGAAGGTGAACAGCGAGATGTAACTGAAGAAGCGCTGGTAACCGGGATCTTCCGCCATGTAGCCGATGGTGTAGACATGCACCAGCAGCGACACGAAGGTCACCACGACCATCATCATCGCAGTCAGCCTGTCGATCATGAAACCGACATGGCCGGTGATGCTGCCCACCTCGAAGAAGGTGTACAGGTTCTGGTTGAACGGCGAAGCACCCAGCGCCACCAGTTGGTACAGCACCCAGCACGACAGCGCGCAGCTGGTGGCCACGCCAAGGATGGTCGCGGTATGCGCGCCGGCCCGGCCGACGAAACGCCCGAACAACCCGGCGATGATGCTGCCCAGCAGCGGCGCCAGCACGATGGCCAGCAGCACGTTCTTGGAGAGGAGGACTTCCATACCGGTCATCGGTGCATCAGCCTTTGAGCGTATCGACTTCGGCCACGTTGATCGTGCGCCGGGTGCGGAACAGGGTGACCAGGATCGCCAGGCCGATGGCGGCCTCGGCGGCGGCCACGGTCAGGATGAAGAACACGAAGATCTGGCCGGCGGCATCGCCCAGCTCGCGCGAGAACGCGACGAAATTGATGTTCACCGACAGCAGCATCAGTTCGATCGACATCAGCAGCACGATGACGTTCTTCCGGTTGAGGAAGATGCCCGCCAGGCTGATGCAGAACAGCACGGCGCCGAGCGCCAGCAGGTGGCCTACGGAAATCATGCCTTGCCCTCCCCTTCCGCCGGCGCACTGGCCGGCGTTTCGCGCACCGGCTTCTCGGCCGGCATCGACACCATGCGGATGCGGTCGCGCGCCTTGACCCGCGACTGCTCGCCCGGGTCCTGCGTCTTGATGCCGGTGCGCTTGCGCAACGTCAGCATCACCGCCGCCACCACGGCCACGGTCAGGATGACGGCGGCGAACTCGAACGGCAGCAGGAACTCGGTGAACAGCGTGCGCGCCAGCCAGGCGGTGTTGGACACCTCGGCGGCCGCGGCGGCGGCGTTGTCGGCGAACGGCACGGCCATCTTCGCCTTGATGCCGATCAGCACGAGCATCTGAGCCAGCATGACCACGGCCACCAGCAGGCCCACCGGCAGGAACCTGACCCAGCCCTCGCGCATGGCGGTGACGTCGATGTCGAGCATCATCACCACGAACAGGAACAGCACCATCACCGCGCCCACGTAGACGAGGATCAGGGCGACGCCGAGGAACTCCGCGCCCACCAGCAGCCAGATGCAGGCCACCGAGAAGAACGTCAGGATGAGGCACAGCACGGCATGCACCGGGTTGCGCACGCTGATCACCGCGCCGGCGGCGACGACCGCGACGGTGGCGAAGGCGTAGAAACTGATCAGGACCCAATCCATTCTTCGGACCTCAGCGGAAAGCGGCGTCGGCGGCGCGGCGCTCGGCGATCTCGGCTTCCAGCCGGTCCCCGATCGCCAGCAGCTGCGGCTTGGTAACGATGTTCTGCCCGCGCTTGTCGAAGTGGTACTCCAGCACGTGCGTTTCCACGATCGAGTCCACCGGGCAGCTCTCTTCGCAGAAGCCGCAGTAGATGCACTTGAACAGGTCGATGTCGTAGCGCGTGGTGCGGCGGGTGCCGTCCTCGCGCGGCGCCGAATCGATGGTGATCGCCAGCGCCGGGCACACCGCCTCGCAGAGCTTGCAGGCGATGCAGCGCTCTTCGCCGTTCGGATAGCGGCGCAGCGCGTGCAGGCCGCGGAAGCGCGGCGACTGCGGGAACTTCTCCATCGGATACATCAGCGTGTACTTCGGCTTGAAGGTGTACTTCAGCGTCAGCCACAGGCCCTGGAGCAGCTCCAGCAGCATCAGGCTCTTGAAGTAGTGCACAACCTTGCTCATGTCTTACACACCCTTCTCGAACACGCCGAAGAACACCAGCAACGCCGTCACCGCGATCCAGACGATCGTGAGCGGGATGAACACCTTCCAGCCCAGGCGCATGATCTGGTCGTAGCGGTAACGCGGGAAACTGGCGCGGAACCAGATGTAGGCGCTGGCAAAGAACAGCACCTTCAGCAGCAGCCACGGCCAGCCGCCGGTCCAGACCCAGTTGATCCAGGGCGACACGTCGGCCGTGATCCAGCCCTGCAGCGGGCTGAGCCAGCCGCCGAGGAAGAACAGCGACACCAGGAAGCTCACCAGGATCATGTTGGCGTATTCGGCCAGGAAGAACAGCGCGAACGCCGCACCCGAATACTCGACCATGTGGCCGGCGACGATTTCCGATTCGCCTTCGACCACGTCGAACGGCGAGCGGTTGGTTTCGGCGACGCCGGACACCCAGTAGACGATGAAGAGCGGGAACAGCGGCAGCCAGAACCATTCGAAGAAGCCGGAGTCGCCCGACTGCGCCATGACGATGTCGGTCAGGTTCAGGCTGCCGGCGGCGATCAGCACGCCCACCAGCGCGAAGCCCATCGCGATTTCGTAGCTGACGACCTGCGCGGCCGAGCGCATCGCACCCAGGAAAGCGTACTTCGAATTCGACGCCCAGCCCGCGATGATGATGCCGTACACGCCCAGCGAGGTCATCGCCAGCAGGTACAGCAGGCCGGCATTGGCGTTCGACAGCACCAGCTGGTAATCGAACGGCACCACCGCCCACGCCGCGAACGCCGGCGCCAGCGTGATGAGCGGCGCCAGGATGTACATCGTCTTCTGCGCGCTGCTGGGCTGGATGATTTCCTTGAACAGCAGCTTGAAGACGTCCGCGAACGCCTGGAAGATGCCCATGCCCACGTACATCGGGCCATGGCGCACGTGCATCCAGCCGATCAGCTTGCGCTCCCAGACCACGTAGAACGCGACCGAGATGATCACCGGCATGGCGATCGCCAGGATCTTCAGCACGATCCACAACACCATGCCGATGTCGCCCAGCCCGAAGAACCATTCGCGCAGCGGGCCGACCGCGTTGATCAGCAATTCATTCATGCGCTCACCACCGTGACGCGTCCGGCGCCCAACGGTGCCGTGGCACCGTAGCCGCTCTCGATCCAGGCGGCACCCGCGGCCACGCGGGCGTCCACCACCACCGGCAGCGAGGCCGTGCCGATGCCATTGCCGACCTTGGCGACCTGACCCTCGGCGACGCCGGCGGCCTGCGCATCGGCGGGATTCAGCACGATGCGGTCGCCGACGTTCAGCGGATGCGCCTGCAGCGCTTCGGCACGACGGACCGTCCCGTCGGTGCGGTAGATCGCTGCGGTGACGGCCAGTTCCAGGCCTTGGCCAGCGGCGTCCGGCGCGGCGGACTTCGCCATGGCAACCGTCCTGGTGCCGGCGATGGCTGCCCGCGCGCCCGCGATGTCGGTGAACTCGAAACCGGCCAGCTGCAGCTCGCCACCGAGGGCGCGGAGCACCTTCCAGCCATCACGCGCCTCGCCAGGCAGCTTGCCGGCGGCTTGCGTGCGCTGGTCCTTGCCGTCCAAGTTGGTCAGCGTCGCGTCGATTTCAGGCAACAGACCGATCGGCAGGATCACGTCGGCCACATCGCGCGTGGACTTGCAGGCGAAGTGGCTGAACGCCACGACCTTCGACGAGGCCAGCGCCTTGGTGGCAGCCGGCGTATCGGCAAAATCCAGGCCCGGTTCGATGCCGTAGATGACGTAGGCGTTGCGCGGCTCGGCGAACATGCCGGCCACGTCGCGGGCGCTCGGCAGCACACCCTGGCGCGCGAGGCCTACCGCGTTCGCACCCTGGGGGATGCGGCACAGCGAGGCGCCGGTCGCGGCAGCGAAATCGGCTGCGGCACCGCGCAGCGCAGCGGCCTGCGGATGGTTCTCGACCATGCCACCGACGATCACGACGGCGCGGTTGGCGGCCTTGGCGACGTCGCGCAGCGCAGCGTCATTGAGCACGCCACCGAGCTGCGACGGCGCGACGATGTGCTTCCCGGCCAGGCTGAATGCGAAATCGAAATCGACCGGATTGACCGCATGCACCTTGGCCCCCTTGCGGACGGCCTTGCGGATGCGCTGGTGCAGCAGCGGCAACTCGTGGCGGATGTTGGTGCCGAACAACACGATGACATCGGCCTGCTCGATCTCCGCCAGCGGCAGCGCGAACGGTTCGGCGACGGCGCCATCGGAGAAATCGCGGTTGTTGATGCGGTGGTCCAGGTTGCCGGTACCGAGCCCTTCGGCCAGCTTCGCCAACAGGCCGCCCTCCTCGTTAGACACCGCCGGGTGCACCAGCACGCCCAGGCTGTCGCCGCGGTTCGCGCGCAGGATCTCGGCGGCGGCGGACAGGCCCTCGGCCCAGGAGACCTCGCGCCACTCGCCATCGACCTTCTGCAGCGGCTTCACCGCGCGGTCGTCGGCATAGAGGCCCTGGTGCGAATAACGGTCGCGATCCGACAACCAGCATTCGTTGACGGCTTCGTTCTCGCGCGGAACGGTGCGCAGCACCTGGCCGCGGCGCGAGTGATAGAACACGTTGGAGCCCATCGCGTCATGGAAGCCGATGGATTCGCGCGCAATCAGTTCCCACGGACGGGCGCGGAACTGGAACACCTTGTTGGTCAGCGCGCCCACCGGGCAGACGTCGATGACGTTGCCGGAAATTTCGGTGGTCAGCGGCTTGCCGTCGTAGGTGCCGATCTGCAGGTTCTCGCCACGGTACATGCCGCCCAGCTCGTACGTGCCGGCGACGTCCGCGGTGAAGCGCACGCAGCGCGTGCACTGGATGCAACGGGTCATCTCGGTGGCGACCAGCGGACCGATGTCCTCGTCCGGCACCACGCGCTTGCGTTCCTGGAAGCGGCTGACCGAACGGCCGTAGCCCAGCGACAGGTCCTGCAGCTCGCATTCGCCGCCCTGGTCGCAGATCGGGCAGTCCAGCGGATGGTTGATGAGCAGGAATTCCATCACGTTGCGCTGCGACTTCAACGCCTTGTCGCTGCGCGTGGCGATCTTCATGCCGTCCATCACCGGCGTGGCGCAGGCCGGTGCCGGCTTCGGCATCTTCTCGACTTCCACCAGGCACATGCGGCAGTTGGCCGCGATCGGCAGCTTCTCGTGGTAGCAGAAGCGCGGGATCGGGATGCCGGCCTTGTCGGCGGCCTGGATGATCATCGAACCCTTGGGCGCGGCCAGCTCCTGCCCGTCGATGAAGACGGTGACGTGGTCCGGCGGCAGGTTGGGATTCACGGGCTGCGCACTCACGCGGCCACCTCCAGGTTGGAACGGACGACCTTGCCGTCTCGCTCGTCGTCGACGAGGAAACGCTTGTTGACGATCGCGTATTCGAATTCGTGCCAGAAGTGTCGCAGCATGCCCTGCACGGGCCACGCCGCGGCTTCGCCGAACGCGCAGATGGTGTGGCCTTCGATCTGGCCCGCCGCCGCGCGCAGCGTCTGCAGGTCCTCGATCGTGGCCTTGTGCTCGGCCACGCGGGTCAGCATGCGGTACATCCAGCCGGTGCCTTCGCGGCACGGCGTGCACTGGCCGCAGCTTTCCTTGTAATAAAAGCGCGCGATGCGCTGGCACGCACGCACCATGCAGGTGGTGTCGTCCATCACCACGACGGCACCCGAACCCAGGCCGGAACCGGCCTTCTGGATGCTGTCGTAGTCCATCGTCAGGCCCATCATCACCTCGCCCGGCAGCACCGGCATCGAGGAGCCGCCCGGGATGACCGCCTTGAGCTTGCGGCCTTCGCGCATGCCGCCGCACAGCTCGAGCAGCTCGGCGAACGAGGTGCCCAAACGGATCTCATGGTTGCCCGGCTTCGCCACATGGCCAGAGACCGAGAAGATCTTGCAGCCGCCGTTGTTGGGCTTGCCCAAGTTCATGAACCACTCGGCGCCGTTGCGCACGATGGCGGGCACCGAGGCGTAGGTCTCGGTGTTGTTGATCGTGGTGGGCTTGCCGTACAGGCCGAAGTTGGCCGGGAACGGCGGCTTGAAGCGCGGCTGGCCCTTCTTGCCTTCCAGCGACTCCATCAACGCGGTTTCTTCACCGCAGATGTAGGCGCCCGCGCCGAGCGCGTTGTACAGGTCGATATCCACGCCGGAGCCGAGGATGTTCTTGCCCAGCCAGCCGTGCTTGTAGGCCTCGGCGGTGGCTTCCTCCAGATGCTCGAAGGGCTCGTGATGGAACTCGCCGCGCAGGTAGTTGTAGCCCACCGTCGAACCGGTGGCGTAGCAGGCGATCGCCATGCCCTCGATCACCGCATGCGGGTTGTAGCGCAGGATGTCGCGGTCCTTGGCGGTGCCCGGCTCGGATTCGTCCGAGTTGCAGAGGATGTACTTCTGCATGTCGCCCTTCGGCATGAAGCTCCACTTCAGGCCGGTCGGGAAGCCGGCGCCGCCGCGGCCGCGCAGGCCGGACTGCTTGACCATCTCGACGACGTCGGCCGGCGGGATCCTCTCTTCGATGATCCGGCGCAGCGCGGAGTACCCGCCGGTCTTCAGGTAGTTCTCGTACGACCACGGCTTGTCGAAATGCAGCGTGGTGTAGACGGCCTGGTGCTCCTTCGGAGCAGGACCGACCGGGCCGTAGCCTTCGGAATAGTGTGAATGGCCTGCCATGCGCTTACTCCAGCCCGTCCAGCAGCTCGTCGACCTTCGCCGGCGTCAGCTTCTCGTGGTAATGGCCGTTGATGACCACGACCGGCGCGCCGCAGCAGGCGGCCACGCACTCTTCTTCGCGCTTCAGGTAGACGCGGCCGTCGGCCGTGGATTCGCCCAGCCGGCAGCCGAGCTTCTTCTCCGCGTGAGCGACCAGGTCCTCGGCGCCGTTGAGCCAGCAGCTGATGTTGGTGCAGAAGGCGACATTGTTGCGGCCGACCTTCTCGGTCTCGAACATCGAGTAGAAGCTGGCGACCTCGTACGCCCACACCGGCGGCAGGTCGAGGTACTTGGCGACGGCGGCGATCAGCTCGTCGGTCAGCCAGCCCTGGTTCTGCTCCTGCGCGGCATGCAGGCCCTGCAGCACCGCCGAGCGCTTGCGGTCCGGCGGGAACTTGGTCAGCCAATGATCGATGTGCGCGCGCGTCTCGTCGCTCAACGCCACCAGCGGATCGACGTTCTGCGCCGCTTCGAAATTACCCGTGGCCCTCATCGGTCCACCTCACCAAAGACAAGATCATAGGTACCGATCATCGCGACGACGTCGGGGAGCATGTGGCCGCGCACGATCTCGTCCATCGAGGACAGGTGCGCGAAACCCGGCGCGCGCAGCTTCACGCGGAACGGCTTGTTGGCACCATCGGAGACCAGGTAGCAGCCGAATTCGCCCTTCGGCGCTTCGACCGCGGCGTAGGTTTCGCCGGCCGGCACGCAGTAACCTTCGCTGAAGAGCTTGAAGTGGTGGATCAGCGCTTCCATGTCGTCCTTCATCTCCTCGCGGGAGGGAGGCGCGACCTTGAAGTTCTGCACCATGACCGGGCCGGGGTTGGCCTTCAGCCACTTCACGCACTGCTGGATGATGCGGTTGGACTGGCGCATCTCGGCCACACGGACCAGGTAGCGGTCGTAGCAGTCGCCATTGACGCCGACGGGGATGTCGAAATCGACCGCGTCGTACTTCGCGTAAGGCTGCTTCTTGCGCAGGTCCCATGCGATGCCCGAACCACGCAGCATCGCGCCGGTCATGCCCCAGGCGCGCGCCTGTTCGGGCGCGACCACGCCGATGCCCACCGTGCGCTGCTTCCAGATGCGGTTGTCGGTCAGCAGCGTCTCGTATTCGTCGACGCGCTTCGGGAATTCGTTGGTGAAGTCTTCCAGGAAGTCGAGCAGCGACCCTTCACGCGCCTGGTTGAACTGCTTGAGCGCCTTGCCCTTGCGCCAGGGCGACTCCTTGTACTTCGGCATATGGTCCGGCAGGTCGCGGTACACGCCGCCCGGACGGTAGTACGCCGCATGCATGCGTGCGCCGCTGACCGCTTCGTAGCAGTCCATCAGCTCTTCGCGCTCGCGGAACGCATACAGCATGACCGCCATCGCGCCGAGATCGAGCGCATTGGACCCGATCCACATCAGGTGGTTCAGGATGCGGGTGATCTCGTCGTACATCGTGCGGATGTACTGCGCGCGCTCCGGCGCCTCGATGCCCATCAGGGTCTCGATGGCGCGCACGTACGCGTGCTCGTTGCACATCATCGAGACGTAGTCGAGGCGGTCCATGTAGCCGATCGACTGGTTGAACGGCTTGGATTCGGCCAGCTTCTCGGTGCCCCGGTGCAGCAGGCCCACGTGCGGATCGGCGCGGACGATGGTCTCGCCGTCCATTTCCAGGATCAGGCGCAGCACGCCGTGCGCGGCCGGATGCTGCGGACCGAAGTTCAGCGTGTAGTTGCGGATTTCCTGCCTGGCTTCGGCAGGATTGCTGGCGAACGCGGCGCCGGATTGCGGATTGCTCATGCCTTGCCCTCACGCGCGGCGGCTTCGCCGGCGGCGGTCTGGTAGCGCGCGTCGTCGCGGATCACGCGCGGCACGCCGACGCGCGGCTCGACCGAAGTGACCGGCTCGTACACGACGCGCTTCTTCTCTTCGTCGTAGCGGACTTCGACGTTGCCGATCAGCGGGAAGTCCTTGCGGAACGGATGGCCGACGAACCCGTAGTCGGTCAGGATGCGGCGCAGGTCAGGATGGCCTTCGAAGATGATGCCGTACAGGTCGAACGCCTCGCGCTCGAACCAGTTGAGGCCCGGCCACACATCGGACACCGATGCCACCACCGGCAGGCCATCGTCGGGCGCGAAGCAGCGCACGCGGACACGACGGTTGTGCTGGTACGACAGCAGGTGCAGCACGACGGCGAAACGGTTCGGACGCGCGGCGTCGCGCGGACGCTGTTCCCAGCTGAAGCGACCCGGGCCGAAGCCTTCGACGCCGCGGCTGAAGCCCTCGGACGACACGTCCGCGGTATCCCACTCGGCGCTGCCGTAACCCAGGTAGTCCACGCCGCTGATGTCGACGGCCTGCTCGAAGCCGAATTCGTCGCGGAGCGCGAGCGCGACGGCGTGCCACGATGCCGACGGCACTTCCAGGGTGATTTCGCCGCGCGGCTCGGCCACGCTGACCGTGGCGTCCGCGAAACGGGCGCGCAACTGGTCGGTGAAGTTTGCAGCTTGCTCTGCCATGGGGCGTGGCGTGCTCTGGAGGAGGATGTCAGGGGAAAGCAGGAATCAGCGCGCGATGGTCTGCGTACGCCAGATCTTCTTCTGCAGTTGCAGGATGCCGTACACCAGCGCTTCGGCCGTCGGCGGGCAACCCGGCACGTACACGTCCACGGGCACCACGCGATCGCAGCCGCGCACCACCGAGTACGAATAGTGGTAGTAGCCACCGCCGTTGGCGCAGCTGCCCATCGAGATCACCCACTTGGGGTCGGGCATCTGGTCGTAGACCTTGCGCAGCGCCGGGGCCATCTTGTTGACCAGCGTGCCGGCGACGATCATCACGTCGGACTGGCGCGGCGACGGGCGGAACACCACGCCGTAGCGGTCCAGGTCCAGGCGGGAGGTGCCGGCGTGCATCATCTCGACCGCGCAGCAGGCCAGGCCGAATGTCATCGGCCACATCGAGCCGGTACGCGCCCAGTTCATCAGCGCATCCACGCTGGTGGTGACGTAGCCCTTTTCCAGCAGCGGATTGTCGCCTTCGGGGCGCAGGATGTCGTCCACCCGCCCTTCCGGGATCGGGTTGTTCATCAGACGGTCGACGGTCTGGATCACTCCCATTCGAGCGCTCCCTTCTTCCAAACGTAAACGAAGCCGAGGAACAGCATGCCCACGAACAGGCCCATCGTGACCAGCGCACGCGGACCCAGCTCCTGGAACACCAGCGTCCACGGAACAATGAAGATGATTTCCAGATCGAACACGATGAACTGGATGGCGATCAGGTAGTAGCGCACGTCGAACTTCATGCGCGCGTCTTCGAAAGCCTCGAAGCCGCATTCGTACGGGGAGAGCTTCTGGGCGTCGGGACGACGCGGGCCGAGGAAGCGACCGGCCACCATCAGCGCGATGCCGATGCCGGTGGCGACGATCAGGAACAACAGGGTGGGCAGGTAGTTGGCCAGCACTCGCTTGTCTCGTCTTGTCCTATCCGCCGGCGCGCAGGACGCGGCGCGGCATGAATGGGGCTCGCATCGCCCGCCAGCGGCCTTCGCCGCGAGCGACCCGTCGATGCGACCATCGGGCCCACCTTCCGCGGGAGCCCTTCCGCAACACGTACCGGGCGCCCGATGAATCGGCGGGATTGTAACGGTTCGTGAACTCGCTAGTAAACGATTACCGGCACGCATCGCCGCCATCGCCAAAAGAAAAAACCCGCCGGAAGGCGGGTTTTTTCGAGGCGGGAGCGACGTTGCCGCCGACCCGCCCTGTTGGTGCCCAAGAGGGGACTCGAACCCCTACGACTTTCGCCGCTACCACCTCAAGGTAGTGCGTCTACCAATTCCGCCACCTGGGCTTTGAACTTCGTGCGATGCGCTCGGCGCCCCGCCATTGTATCCGCGCTCAGCCGCCTTGCGGCGGTGTCGCGGGAGGCGTTTCCGTCGCCGGTGCCGTTTCCTGCGGCGCGGCCGGCACGCTGTTGGCCGGCGCGGCGGGCGTCGGCTGGATCGGCGTGCTCGGTACGGTCGACGGCTTGGGAAGTTCGCCCACCGGCGCGGCGGGCGCGGCCGGCAGGTCGGACATCACGCCGAGGTTCTGCTGCGTGGTTGGGCGCGCGCTATGGGTCGCGTACCACGCCATGAACAGGCTGATGCCGAAAAACGTGATGGCCAGCCACTTGGTGCTCTTGGACAGGAAATTGGATGCGCCGCGCGCACCAAACACGGTACCGGACGCACCCCCGCCGAATCCCGAGCCCGCCTGAGCGCCGGAACCGCGCTGCATCAGCACCAACGCGATGATGGCGATGGCCACCAGCACGTACACCACATTCAGGATCAACATCCACATTTGGAATCAGTCTCAACCGGTTGAGTCGTCCGGCCCCGTTGGGCCGGTCGTGCCGGGGTCATCCCCGACCGGCCGCCGCTCGCGCGATGGCCAGGAAATCCTTGGCGACCAGGGAAGCGCCGCCGACCAGCCCTCCATCGACATCGGGCTGCGAGAACAGTTCCGCGGCGTTGTCGGGCTTCACGCTGCCGCCGTACAGAAGGAGCAGCGAGCCGGCGATTCTAGCATCGCGCGCGGCGACTTCGCCACGGATGAACGCATGCACCGCCTGGGCCTGGGCCGGGGTGGCCGTCAGGCCGGTACCGATGGCCCAGACCGGCTCGTACGCGATGACGGCGCCGTCGAACGCCTGCGGACCGGCCAGGTCGAACACGGCCTGCAGCTGTTTCTGGATCCGGAACTCGGTCTGCCCGTCCCTCCGCTGCTGGTCGGTCTCACCCACGCACAGCACCGGAACCAGGCCTGCGCCCTTGGCCGCGACGAACTTCTTCGCCACGAACTCACTGCTTTCATCGTGGTACTGCCTGCGCTCGGAATGCCCCACCAGTCCATACCGGGCGCCCACGTCGACCAGCATGGAGGCCGATACCTCGCCGGTATAGGCGCCTTTTTCGTTGCTGCTGACGTCCTGGGCGCCGAATGCCACGCCGCGGTCGCCGTAGTCCTCGATGAGCTCGCCCAGGTAGGGGAGCGGGGGAAGGATCAGCAGGTCCACGCCGTCCAGCGGCAGGCCTGCGACCAGTTCGTCCATCAGCGCCGTCGCGAAACCACGAGTGCCATGGAGCTTCCAGTTGCCGGCCACGAGCTTGCGACGCATAAGACCAATTCCTGTCCAGTTCGGGTCGCGCAGTCTAGCCGATGTTGTCCAGCACACCTACCTGCCGCGCTATCGTGGCCGCCTCCGCGCCCTCATGCCAGGACCCGACATGCCCGACGTCTCCCCTGCCCGCACCGCGGGTTACGCCCTGGTCACCGGTGCCTCCAGCGGCATCGGCGAACAGATCGCGCGCGAGTACGCGCGACGCGGCGTACCGCTGGTGCTGACTGCGCGCCGCGCGGAACGGCTGCAGGCGTTGGCCGCGGAACTGCGGGCGCAGGTCGCCGTGGAAGTGGTCGCGGCCGACTTGGCGGAACCGGACGCGCCAGCAGCCCTGGTCGCCGAACTCGAACGGCGGGACGTGCAGGTCCGCATCCTGGTCAACAACGCAGGCTACGGCATGCCGGGGCGGTATCGCAGCAATGACTGGAGCGCACATGCAGCCTTCCTGCAGGTGATGGTAACGGCCGTCTGCGACCTGACATGGCGGCTGCTGCCCTCCATCCGCGCCTCCGGGCAGGGCCGCATCCTCAACGTCGCCTCGTTCGCGGCGCTGATGCCGGCGGCCGAGGGGCAGACGCTGTACGCGCCTGCGAAGAGCTTCCTGCTGAAGTTCAGCGAGGCGATGGCGCTTGAGAACACCGACCGTGGCGTTCACGTCACTGCGCTATGCCCCGGCTTCACCTATTCCGAGTTCCACGATGTCACCGGCACCCGGTCGCGCATGCGGGTGTCGCCGGCCCTGTGGCTGCAGGCGAAGGACGTGGCTCGCGAAGGCATAGAGGGCAACGAGCGCGGCGACATCCTGGTGATTCCCGGCTGGCGCTACCGGTGGATGCATGCACTCGTGAAGCTGCTGCCGCACCGCATGGCGATGGGCCTGATGGCGCGGAACTCTCGCAAGGTTCGGCCGCTGGATTGAGGAAGGAAGGCATCGCGCCCGAGGGCGCTCCTGCAGACCACCAGGATCCCGTAGAAGCGGGCCGTGCCCGCGATGCTTTCCGCCTGACGCCACCGCAGGTCCCATCGCGGTCGCTACCCGCGGCGCACGAGGCAGTGGTTATTTCAGCTTGATCTCGCGCAGACGCTCTTCCAGATAACCCTGCGCCGTGATCGGTTCCGCATAACGCTTTGGATTGTCCGGCGTGATCGTGGACGGCAGCACGTCGATCAGGAAATCCGGATTGGGGTGCAGGAAGAACGGTACCGAATACCGCGGCTGGCGCGCCTGCTCGCCGGGCGGATTGGTCACGCGGTGCGTGGTCGACGGATACACGTGGTTGGTCAGGCGCTGCAGCATGTCGCCGATGTTGACGACGATGGTGTCGGCGTCCGACGTGAACGGCACCCACTCGCCCTGCTTCGACCGCACTTCCAGGCCGGCCGCGCTCGCACCGACCAGCAGCGTGATGAGGTTGATGTCCTCGTGCGCACCGGCGCGCACGTTGGGGATGTCGTCGGCGGTGATCGGGGGATAGTGGATGGGACGCAGGATCGAATTGCCCGAATCGGTCTTGTCGGCGAAATAGGTTTCCGGCAGGCCGATGTGCAGCGCCAGCGCCGACAGCACGCGTGAGCCCAGCTGGTCCAGCGCCTGGTACAGGCCATAGCCATGTTCGCGGAAGCCTGGCACCTCGTCCGGCCACAGGTTCGGCGGCATGACGTCGCGATACTTGGAATCGTCCGCGATCTCGCGACCGATGTGCCAGAACTCCTTCAGGTCGAAATGCTTGGAGTCCTTCGCGGTTTCCACGCCGAACGGCGTGTAGCCGCGCGCGCCGCCGCTGCCCGGGACGTGATACTGCTTCTTCACGTCATCGGGCAACGCGAAGAAGCGCTTGAACACGTCGTAGGCAGCATCGATCTGCGCCTGCGGGATGCCGTGGTTGCGGATGCCGGCGAAACCCCATTCGCGATACGCCGCACCCAGCTCGGCGACGAACGCCTCGCGGTCGGTATCGAAACGGGTGATGTCCAGCGTGGGGATACGGGCACTCATGCAATCTGCTCCAACAACAGGGGGAAGGCGCGGTGGATCATCGGACCCGTCCCGCGCCGGACGTTCATGGATCCGATTCAGGTCGTGGCAGCGGCGCGCACAGCCTCGGCCAGGGTTTCCAGCGTGTTCTTCACCAGCGTGTCGTCATCGGCCTCCACGGTCACACGCACGACCGGCTCGGTGCCGGAAGGGCGCAGGAACGCACGACCACGACCGGACACCGCGGCCTGCGCCTGCGCCAGGGCGGCCTGCACGCTGGCGGCCTCGGTAGGTTTGGCGCCGTTGGCCAGCTTCACGTTGATGGTCTTCTGCGGCAGCATCGCCAGGCCATCCAACGCCTCGCGCAGCGTCAGCTTGCGGCGCTTCAAGGATTCCAGCACCTGCAACGCCGCGATGATCGCGTCGCCGGTCGTCGTGCGATCCAGGCACAGCAGATGGCCGGAGGCTTCACCGCCGAGCACCGCATTGCCTTCCACCAGTGCCTGGTGGACGTAACGGTCGCCGACCTTGGTGCGGACGAACGGAATCTCGAGCTTGCCGAGCGCGCGCTCCAGGCCATAGTTGGTCATCAGCGTGCCGACCACCGGACCGCGCAAGCGGCCGCTCGCCTGCCAGTCGCGCGCCAGCAGGTAGATCAGCTGGTCGCCATCGACGGGGGTGCCCTGCCCGTCCGCCATCAGCACGCGATCGCCATCGCCATCGAAGGCGATGCCCAGCTGCGCCCCGGTCTCGCGCACCTTCGCGGCCAGGCTGTCGATGTGCATCGAACCCACGCCGTCGTTGATGTTGACGCCGTTCGGTTCCGCCCCGATGGTGACGACGTTCGCCCCCAGTTCGCGGAAGAGCAGCGGTGCGATGTGGTAGGTGGCGCCATGCGCGCAATCCAGCACCAGCTTGACGCCTTTCAGGTCGAAGCGGCGCGGCACGCTGGCCTTGCAGAATTCCATGTAGCGGCCGACCGCATCGCGCGTGCGGATCGCCTTGCCGAGCTTTTCGGATTCGGCGGTGAAGAACGGTGCGTCCAGCGCGGCTTCGATCGCCAGTTCGGTGGCGTCGTCCAGCTTCTCGCCCTCGGCGGAGAAGAACTTGATGCCGTTGTCGTAATGCGGATTGTGCGACGCGCTGATGACGATACCGGCGTCCGCGCCCAGCGTGCGGGTGAGGAACGCCACCGCAGGCGTCGGCATCGGCCCCATCAACTGGACGTCGGCGCCCGCGGCGACCAGACCCGCCTCCAGGGCGGCCTCGAACATGTAGCCGGAGATGCGCGTGTCCTTGCCGATCACCACGACCGGTCGGGCATCGCCGGCGTTTTCGCACAGCACGCGTCCGAGCGCATTGCCCAGGCGCAACACGAAGTCGGCGGAGATCGGGCTGGTACCGACCCGGCCGCGGATGCCATCGGTACCGAAATACTTGCGGCTCATGCGGTCACCAGTTCGCTGTCTTCGGGCTTGGGCTGTCGCATCATCAACGCCAGCAGGTCCGCCAGGCGGTCACGCATTTCGCGACGGTCGCAGATCTGGTCGATGGCGCCATGCGCCACCAGGAATTCCGAACGCTGGAAGCCTTCCGGCAGCGTCTCGCGCACGGTCTGCTCGATCACGCGCGGGCCGGCAAAGCCGATCAGCGCTTCAGGCTCGGCCAGGTTGATGTCGCCCAGCATCGCGAAGCTGGCCGACACGCCCCCCGTCGTGGGGTGCGTCATCACCGAGATGTAGGGCAGACCCGCCTCGCGCAGCCTGCCCAGCGCGGCCGAGGTCTTGGCCATCTGCATCAGCGAGAACAGGCTTTCCTGCATGCGCGCGCCGCCGCTGGCGGAGAAGCACACGAACGGCGAGCCGATCTCCAGCGCCTTTTCCGCGCCCAGCGAGAAGCGCTCGCCGACCACCGAGCCCATCGAGCCACCCATGTAGGCGAAATCGAAGGCACTGGCGACCAGGTCGCGGCCCTTCAATGTCCCCTGCAGGGTGATCAGCGCGTCGCGCTCACCGGTGCTCTTCTGCGCGGCCTTGATGCGGTCGGCGTACTTCTTCTGGTCCTTGAACTTCAGCACGTCGGTCGGGCCCAGCGCAGCGCCGATCTCGCGGGTGCTGCCGGGGTCGAACAACGCGGCCATGCGGGCACGGGCGCGGATGGGCATGTGGAAGCTGCACTTCGGGCAGACCTCCAGGTTTTCCTCCAGTTCCGGCCGGTACAGCACCGCGCCGCAACGGTCGCATTTTTCCCACAGCCCCTCGGGGACGCTGCGTTTGCTCTTGCCCGCGTTGCCCTCGGTGCGGATGCCCGACGGCATCAGTTTGCTGAGCCAGCTCATGCGTGGTCTTGCTGCCTGCCCCGGGAGGGGCCTTATGGTTGAGCGCGGCAGTTTAGCTCAGTCGTCCATGCACAGCCGTACGGTGGTTCAGGCGTCCAGCGCCGCCCGCAGCGGGGCGAGGAAGGCGGACGCGCGGGCAGGTGCATCGCCTTCGGCGTCGGCCAGCGCCGCCACCAGCGCACTGCCGACCACGACGCCATCGGCATCGGCCGCCATCGCACGGGCACTGCCGGCGTCGCGGATGCCGAAGCCCGCCACCACGGGAACGTGGGAGCCTGCCTGCAGCTGCTTCAGCCGTTCGCCCGCCGCTGCGGTGTCCAGGCGATCGGACGCGCCCGTCACGCCCGCGAAACTGACGTAGTACAGGTAGCCCTGCGCGGTCTCGCACAGCATCCGTAGGCGCTCGGGCGAGGTGGTCGGCGACGCCAGCGCGATCAGGGCGAGCCCTTCACGGTTGAACACCGCGCGCGTCTCTTCGGCCTCTTCCGGCGGCAGGTCGACCAGCAGAACGCCGTCGACGCCCGCCGCGACCGCCTCGCGGGCGAAGCGCCCTGCACCGTGGATCTCCACCGGGTTCAGGTAACCCATCAGCACGATGGGCGTCGTGTCGTCCTGCTGGCGGAACACCTCCACGGCCTCCAGCACGTAGCGCAGCCCGGCGCCACGCGCCAGCGCGCGCTCGGAACTGCGCTGGATGACCGGGCCGTCGGCCATCGGGTCGGAGAACGGCACGCCGAGTTCGATCACGTCGGCACCGGCGTCCACCAGCGCGTGCATCACCGGCACCGTCGATTCCAGCGATGGGTCGCCGGCGGTGATGAACGGCACCAGCGCCTTGCGGCCCGCAGTCTTCAGTTCGGCGAACTTGGTTTCGAAGCGGCTCACAGGCTGATCCCCTCGCGTGCGGCGATGGTGTGCACGTCCTTGTCGCCACGACCGGACAGGTTGCACAGCACCAGCTGGTCCTTCGGCAGTTCGCGCGCCAGCTTGATCGCCTGGGCGACCGCGTGGCTGGATTCCAGCGCCGGCAGGATGCCCTCGGTGCGTGTCAGGCGATGGAATGCAGCGAGCGCTTCGTCGTCGGTGACGCCGACATACTCCGCGCGTCCGCTGTCCTTCAGGAACGCGTGTTCCGGCCCGACGCCCGGGTAGTCCAGGCCGGCGGAGATCGAATGCGTTTCGATGATCTGCCCGTCGTCGTCGCAGATCACGTAGGTGCGGTTGCCGTGCAGCACGCCGATGCGTCCCGCCGACAGCGACGAGGCATGGCGACCGGTCTCGATGCCGTCGCCCGCCGCTTCCGCGCCGACGATGCGCACGCCCGGATCGTTGAGGAAGGCATGGAACAGGCCGATCGCGTTGCTGCCGCCGCCTACGCAGGCGGTGATCGCATCCGGCAGGCGGCCGTAGTCGGCCAGCATCTGCGCCCTCGCCTCGCGGCCGACCACGGCGTTGAAGTCGCGCACCATGCGCGGATACGGGTCCGGGCCGGCGACGGTGCCGATGATGTAGAACGTGTCGTGCACGTTGGTCACCCAGTCGCGCATCGCTTCGTTCAGTGCGTCCTTCAGCGTGGCCGAACCGCTGGTCACCGGCACCACGGTCGCGCCGAGCAGCTTCATGCGATAGACGTTGATCTTCTGGCGCTCGATGTCGGTGGCGCCCATGTACACCACGCACTCCAGGCCCAGCCGGGTGGCGACGGTGGCGCTGGCCACGCCGTGCTGGCCCGCGCCGGTCTCGGCGATGATCCGCTTCTTGCCCATCCGGCTGGCCAGCAGCGCCTGCCCGATGGTGTTGTTGATCTTGTGCGCGCCGGTGTGGTTCAGGTCCTCGCGCTTGAGCAGGATCTGTGCGCCGCCCACTTCACGGCTCAGGCGCTCCGCGTGGTAGATCGGGCTGGGCCGGCCGACGTAGTGCTTCAGGTCCTTGTCGAAGGCAGCGATGAAGGCCGGATCGACACGGGCGGTGTCGTAGGCGGCGGCCAGTTCCTGCAGGGGGCCGATCAGGGTTTCGGCGACGAAGCGGCCGCCATGCCGGCCGAAGTGGCCGGCAGCATCGGGGTAGGCGTGATAGTCGGCAGCGGCGGCCATGGTCTTGTGTCCAGCGAGGGCGAGCCGTCACTGTATCGCACAGGTTGTGGACGAAAAACCCATGAAATCTGACCAATCCGTGACTTAAACTGACGCCATGTCACGACCTCTTCCTCCGCTCAATGCCCTGCGCGCGTTCGAAGCGGCAGCCCGGTTGGGCAGCGTCAGTCGTGCGGCCGCCGAGCTGCACGTCACCCACGGAGCGGTCAGCCGGCATGTGCGCACTCTGGAAGAGGCGCTGGGCCGCCCGCTGTTCGTCCGCGATGGTCGCGGCCTGGCGCTCACGGCCGATGGCCTGCGCCTGCGCGACCTGGCCGGCGACGCATTCTCTTCGCTCCAGGCTGGCTGGGCTGCGATGCAGCGCGACCGCCGGCCGCTGGCTTTCGTGCTCGGCTGCCCGGGCAGCCTGCTGGCGCGCTGGGTGATCCCCCGGCTCGAGCGACTGGCGGTCGACCTGCCGACGCTGACGCTGCACCTGTCGGCACAGGAGGGAGGGTTCGACGACGCCCTCACCGGACTCGACGCGGCCCTGCTGGTCGGCGAGGCCCCCTGGCCCTCAGGCTGGGATGTGCACCTGCTGGCGCCCGAGCGGATCGGACCGGTGCTCAGCCCAAGGCATGTCCGGTTCGCCGCGCTGTCGGGCGCGCCACCCGCAGTGCTCGCCGACGAGCCCGTGCTGCACACCGCCTCGCGTCCACAGGCCTGGCCGCGCTGGTTCGCCACCCAGGGCCTGGATATCGGGCAGCCGCGGCGGGGCGCCGGCTTCGATCACCTGACCTATCTTCTGGAAGCCGCCGTCGCCGGGCTGGGCGTGGCCATCGCGCCGCAGGAACTGGTACAGGCCGATCTCGAAGGCGGACGCCTGGTCGCCCCCTGGGGGTTCACCGATACCGGCGGGCAGTGGGCGCTGTGTGGCCGGCGCGGCAACCCGGACCCACGGATACCGGCGCTGGCGGCTTGGTTGCACACCGCGCTGGCCTGAGCTCAAGCGCCGGTTTCGGCCTCGCGCACGGCCTCGACGAACCGACGCATCTTCTCCCCGTCTTTCACGCCGGGCGCCGTTTCGATGCCGCTGGACACATCGACGCCCCAAGGACGCGCCGTGCGCAGCGCGAGGCCGACGTTCTCGGGCGTCAGGCCGCCGGCCAGCAGGAACGGCTTGTCGGTGGACGCGGGCATGCGGCGCCAATCGAAGCGCTGCCCGCTCCCCCCCTGCTCGCCTGCGGCGTGGCCGTCGAACAGGAAGCCCTGCGCGCCCGGATAGGCCGACACGCGGGCGAATACGCCCGCGTCCTGCCCGCCCATCGCGATCGCCTTCCAGTACGGGCGCCCGAAGGAGGTCGCGAATGCATCGTCTTCGTCGCCATGGAACTGCAGCAGGTCGGGCTGCAGCGATTCCACGATGTGCTCGATGTCGCCACGCGTGTTGTCCATGGCCAGCGCGACCACCGCGATCTCTTCCGGCACCAGGTCGCGCAGCATGCGCGCCTGGCCGAGCAGCAGCCGGCGCGGACTGTGCGGCGCGAACACCAGGCCGACGTAGTCCACGCCCAGTTCGACCGCCAGGCGGACATCCTCGGCACGCGTCAGGCCACAGAATTTGATGCGCATGTGCATGGTGGGGGAAAAGGTCGGGCGTCGCGGAAGCGTAGCCGCTTTCGGGAGATCGCGCGGAGCCGGGCCATGCCGGCGGGACCTATCCGCCGGGCGGGCGTGCCTGGAAAAGCAGTGCGGACATCGTCCGCTCCTACAACGGCGCCGCGGTCGCGACGGGCGTGTCCTGCAGCGTCACTTCCGCGGGCAGCTGCCACTCCGCCGGGTACAGCGGACTGACGAAGACCAGGCCATCCGGCGGTGCGGTCGGTCCGGCCACCGTGCGATCACGGCCAGCCAGCAGCTCGCCCACCCAAGTTTCCGGCCGCTCACCCCGCCCCACCACCAGCAGCGAACCGACGATGTTGCGCACCATGTGGTGCAGGAAGGCATTGGCCTGCACCTCCACGACCACCCGCTCGCCCTGTCGCGCCACCGAAATCGCATGGAGATTGCGCATCGCATGCGGCGACTGGCAATGCACGGTGCGGAACGCGCTGAAGTCGTTCTCGCCGACCAGCACTTGGGCGGCGCGGTGCATGGCATCGGCATCTAGCGGGATCTTTTCCCAGCTGAGGTATTGCCGCTCCATCGCCGGTCGCGCCAGGCGGTTGACCAGCGTGTAACGGTAGCGGCGGGCACGCGCCGAGAAGCGCGCGTGGAAATCCTTGGCCACCGGCTGACACCAGCGTACGCAGACGGCAGGCGGCAACCGCGCCGTCGCCCCCAGCAGCCAGCCCCGTGGCGTCCGCGCCGCGTCGCTGTCGAAATGCACGACCTGGCACTGGGCATGCACACCGGCGTCGGTGCGGCCGGCGCAGATCGTATCCACCCGGGCATCGGCGACGGACGACAGCGCGAGTTCCAGCGCCGACTGCACGGTGCGGGTGTCGTCCGGCGTGCCGGATTTGCTCAGCCGTTGCCATCCCAGGAATTCGCTGCCGTCGTATTCGACACCCAGCGCATAGCGCGTCACGACATCACTCCGCGCCTTTCATCCGATATCGCGGAGCAGCTGCAGGGCTTCGTCGCGCGCGCCGGTATCGTTGCCCGCCGCCACTTCGTTCAGCAGATCACGGGCCGTGGCCACGTCGCCCAGGTCGAGGTAGGCCACCGCCAGTTCAAGACGGTCGCGGCCGGCCGGCGCCGGCGTCGGCGCAGGTGCCACCGGTGCGCCGGAGGCAGCCCCGCCTGCGTGCCAGGTGGGCCCCTTCGCAGGCTTGGCTACCGGGGTCGGCGCGACCTTGGGCGGCGCGGCGACGGACGGCTCCAGCACCGGGCTCGGCGCCGTCTCCGCCTCGGGCACCGTCTGCGGGATCACGGCAGCGAGTTCGGCAGCGCGGCTCTCTGCAGGGGCCTTGCCGAACACCGGGTTGCGCGGTACCGGCGCGGGCGACAGGCGCTGGCGACGTTGCGCGAATCCCCAGGCCAGCGCGCCCGCGAACAGCAGGCCGAAGCCTGCCCATGCCCACACCGGCACGCCACCGTCGCTGCCGTTGCTCTGCGCCAGCCGCTGCTGTGCGGCGGCGAGATCGCTGTCCTTCATGGCCAGCAGTTGTTCCTGCTGCGCCTTGAGCTTTTCCAGGTCCGCGACCTGCGAGCGCAGCTCCTGTACTTCCGCTTCGCGCGCGGCCAGGTCTTCCTTCGACTGCTGCAACTGTTCGTTCGCCAACATCTCGCCCTCACCGCCGGCACTGACGCCGGACTGCGTTCCAGAACCCGACGTGCTCGTGGCCGCGGGCGCGATTTCCAGCCGTGCATCCGCCACCGGTGGCGGGCGGGATGCCGCCGCGGCAGGCGCCGTCGCTGGCGCGGGGTCGACCACGGCGGCCGGTTGCGGAATGGGCGCGCGTGCGCGACGCCACTCCGCGATCTGGCTGCGCACCAGCGCCGCGGCTTCACCCTCCAGGATCGTCTGCGCGTCCGCCACGTCCGGGACGCGCAACACCGCGCCCTGCTTCAGCAGGTTGAGGTTGCCGTTGATGAAGGCCTCGGGATTGGCGCGCAGCAGTGCGACCATCGCCTGGTCCAGCGTGTAGCCCTGCTCGCGCGCCAGCGGCGCCGCGATCTGGGAAAGCGACTGGCCACGACGCACCGGTGCCAACGTACCACCGGGCGCAACGGAAGCCGCCTGTGCAACCGACGCAACGGGTGCCGCCGCCGCCGATGGCGGTGCCGGCGTGGGCTGCGCGGGCGTTTCAGGCGATGCTTCCGCCGTTTCCTGCGGCGTCGAGGCGACCGGTTCGACCGGACGGCTGATGGTGTCGGTAGGCGCGGCAACCGGCGCGTCGATCACCGGCTGTTCTGCCGCCGCCAGCGTGCCCGGCGCGCTGACGAGCGCCGAATACTCGCGCACCAGCCGCCCCTGGCCCCAGTCGACCTCGATCAGGAAGTTCACCGCCGCCACGTCCACCGGCGTACGGCTGGTGACGCGCACCACCGGACGCCCGGCGTCGTCCAGCGCGACCGTGAAGTCCAGTTCGTTGACCAGCCCCTGCGGTCGCGGCAAGCCGACGCGCTCGAACGTCACCGGCGACGCCAGGCGCGCACGCAGTTGCTCGAGTTCGCCCGGTTCGCTGGAAATGACCGGGATCTCGGCCAGCAAGGGCTGGCCGGGTTGCGATTTGACCTTGATCTCCCCCAGGCCGAGCGCGAGGGCTGCGTTGCTCAGCAACGCCAGCCCCAGCCCGATCATGCCGGCCAGGTGGAGTCTTGCCGCCCGAGGTCTGTGCTTCGGTTTCACGGCCCTTCCCCAAGTTTTCCCGGCCACGACTATAGCGGCTCAGCCGTTTTTCGCCACCAGCTCGGCGATCTGCACGGCGTTCAGGGCGGCGCCCTTGCGGATGTTGTCGGACACGATCCACAGGTTCAGGCCGCGCGGGTGCGAGAGGTCTTCGCGGATGCGGCCCACGTAGACCGCATCGTTGCCCGAGGCATGCGTGACCGGCGTGGGATAGCCGCCGGGTGCGCGATCGTCGACGACCTCCACCCCTGGCGACGACGCCAGCAGCGCGCGCGCGTCCGCGGCGGTGATCTTGTCGCGTGTTTCGATGGCGACGGCTTCGGAGTGGCCGTAGAACACCGGCACGCGCACGGCGGTGGGATTCACCTGGATGCTGTCGTCGCCGAGGATCTTGCGCGTTTCCCACACCAGCTTCATCTCTTCCTTGGTGAAGCCGTTGTCGAGGAAGTCGTCGATGTGGGGGATCAGGTTGAAGGCGATCTGCACCGGGAAGCGTTGCGGATCGGGGTCCTGGAAGTTCAGCAGCGCGCCGGTCTGGCGGCCGAGCTCTTCGAGTGCCGAACGCCCGGCGCCCGAGACCGACTGGTAGGTCGCCACGTTGATGCGCTCGATGCCGACCTTGCGGTGGATGGGCGCGAGCGCGACCAGCATCTGCATGGTCGAGCAGTTCGGGTTGGCGATAATGCCGCGCGGGCGGTTCTGCACCTGCTCCGGGTTCACTTCGCTGACGACCAGGGGGACGTCGCCGTCGTAGCGGAAGGCCGAGGAGTTGTCGATGACGACGGCACCGGCCGCGGCAAACTTCGGCGCGAATTCCTTGGAGATGCCGCCGCCTGCCGAGAACAGCGCGATGTCGATGCCGGTCGGATCGAAGGTGGCCAGGTCCTGCACGGTGATCTTTTCGCCGTTGAACTCGACGCTGTTGCCGGCGGAACGCTCGGACGCCAGGGCGACGAGCTTGCCGATCGGGAAATCGCGTTCGGCGAGGATGGACAGCATGGTTTCGCCGACGGCGCCGGTGGCGCCCACGACGGCGACGTTGAAGCTACGGTTCTGGTTGCTCATGGAGGGGTTTCGCGAAGGGAGGAGTGAAGACAGCAGACGGGAGAAGGCTGTGTTCGGGGAACCTGCGGACGTGCCTCAGGCTCCCTGACGTTTGGCGATGGTGGTTTTGATGGTGCCGGCGATGGCCAGCGCTTCCGGATTGACCGGCGTCGGCGGATGACCCGCGTCCGGACCCTCGCCCAGCGCGGCGATCAGGTTGTCCACCGCCAGCGACACCATCGCGCGGCGCGTGGCGAGGCTGGCGCTGGCGATATGCGGCGTCAGCACCACGTTGCGCAGCGCGAGCAGTTCGGGCCGCACGGCGGGTTCGCCTTCGTAGACGTCCAGGCCTGCGGCGGCCAGGCGTCCGTTGCCCAGCGCATCGGCCAGTGCGACCTCGTCGATGATGCCACCGCGCGCGATGTTCACCAGCGTGGCGGTCGGCTTCATCTTCGCCAGCGCGGCCGCGTCGACCAGGTGGTGGACCTGCGGTGCGTACGGCAGCGCCAGCACCACGTGGTCGGCCTGGGCGAGCACATCGTCGAAGCTCGCGTAGTCCGCACCGCATTCCCGCTCGACGAAGTCCGGCAACCGGCTGCGGTTGTGGTACAGCACGCGCATGCCGAAGCCGCGCGCGCGGCGCGCGATGCCCTGCCCGATCCGGCCCATGCCCACGATGCCCAGCGTGCTGCCATGAAGGTCGGCGCCCAGCAGGGTGCCGAACGACCACTGCAGCCACTGGCCCTCGCGCAGCCAGCGTTCGGCCTCGGTGATCCGGCGCGCTGTCGCCATCAGCAATGCGAAGCCGAAATCGGCCGTGGTCTCGGTGAGTACGCCCGGCGTATTGGTGGCGACGATGCCGGCCTGCGTCAACGCGTCGACATCGAGGTTGTTGTAGCCCACGCCCACGTTGGCGATCGCGCGCAGCTGCGTGGCGGCGCCGATTTCCTGCGCCCCGATGCGTTCGTTCAGCGTCACCAGCGCACCCGCGCTGTCGCGCAACGCGTCGGCGATGGCCTGGGGTGCGTGCTCGATGACCTCCGGAGTCGAACGCACGTCGAAGTGCGCCTCCAGCCGCTCGACGATGTCGTCGAACAGCGGTTGCGACACCCAGACGCGCGGCCGCGACTCAGCCATCGAGGCTGCCGGGGACCTGCGGCGGCACGACGCCGACATCACCGCACTGCGCGCGATGGCGCAGCGCCTGGTCCATCAGCACCAGCGCCATCATCGCCTCGGCGATGGGCGTGGCACGGATGCCGACGCAGGGGTCGTGGCGACCGGTGGTGATGACATCCACCGTATTGCCGTCCACATCCACGGTCGCGCCCGGCAGGCGCAGGCTCGAGGTCGGCTTCAGCACGATGGACGCGGTGACCTGCTGGCCAGTGGAGATGCCGCCAAGGATGCCGCCCGCGTGGTTGGACAGGAACCCGTCGGGCGTCATCAGGTCGCGATGCTCGGTGCCCTTCTGGGTAACCGCAGCGAAACCGTCGCCGATCTCCACGCCCTTCACCGCATTGATGCTCATCAGCGCGGCGGCGAGATCACCGTCCAGCTTGCCGTAGATCGGCTCGCCCCAGCCGGCGGGCACGCCGTCGGCGACGACATTGACGCGCGCGCCTATGGAGTCGCCCGACTTGCGCAGCGCGTCCATATAGGTTTCCAGCGCCGGCACCTGCGCCGCGTGCGGCCAGAAGAACGGGTTGTCCTCCACCGCGCTCCAGTCGAAGCCTTCGGGGGTGATCGGTCCGAGCTGCGAGAGGTAGCCGCGCACCGTGACGCCGTAACGCTGCTGCAACCACTTCTTGGCGATCACGCCCGCCGCGACGCGCATGGTGGTTTCGCGCGCCGACGAACGTCCGCCACCACGCGGGTCGCGGATGCCGTACTTCTGCCAGTAGGTGTAGTCCGCATGCCCCGGGCGGAACTGCCGGGCGATGTCGGTGTAGTCCTTGCTGCGCTGGTCGGTATTGCGGATCAGAAGCGCGATCGGCGTGCCGGTGGTGCGGCCTTCGTAAACGCCGCTGAGGATCTCGACCTCATCGGCCTCGCGGCGCGCGGACACATGCCGCGACTTGCCGGTCGCGCGGCGCTCCAGGTCGTGACGGAACTCCTCGGGCGCGATGTGCAGCCCCGGCGGGCAGCCGTCGACGACGCAACCGATCGCCGGCCCGTGCGATTCGCCGAACGTGGTGACCGTGAGGAGTTTTCCGAAACTGTTGCTGCTCAAGCGCCGCTCCGCTGTGGAACCATCCTGCCGGGCGTTGAAGCATCGCACGCCGGGCGCCCTATTGTGCAGTGCGCCAACGTTGGCCGCGACGGTTGCAGGCGCAACCGCCGCGGACCGCGTGCGAGACGCGCTACTTCCGCGTGGCGGCGAGCGCGCTGATCCGCGCGTTGTGGCGGATCAGTTCGGCGCATTCGACGGCGAAGATGCCCATCTGCCCCACCTTGAACTCGATCCACGTGAATTCGACGTCCGGCAGCAGCGCGACCAGTGCACGCTCGGACTCGCCCACTTCGCAGATCAGCAGGCCGTCCTGGCTCAGGTGCAGCGGCGCATCGCGCAGGATCTTCAGCACCAGGTCCAGCCCGTCCTCGCCGGCGCGCAGGCCAAGTTCCGGTTCGAAGGAATATTCCCTGGGCAGCGCGTCGGTCTCGTCGTTGGTGACGTAGGGCGGGTTGGTGACGATCAGGTCGTAGTGCCTGCCGGTCAGGCCGGCGAACAGGTCGGACTTGAGGAACTGCACGTTGTCGGCCAGCAGGCGCGCCTTGTTTTCCGCCGACAGCGCCAGGGCGTCGTCACTGATGTCGACGCCGTCGACCTGCCAGTCCGGGTTGTAGTGGCCCATCGCGATGGCGATGCAGCCGGAGCCTGTGCACAGGTCCAGCGCACGGGTGACGTCGCGGCCGCCGAGCCAGGGCTCGAAGCCGGCTTCGATCAGTTCCGCGATCGGCGAACGCGGCACCAGGGCACGGGCATCGCTCTTGAAGCTCAGGCCGGCGAACCAGGCCTCGCCGGTCAGGTAGGCGACCGGGATGCGCTCGCTGACGCGTCGCTCGAACAGCGCCAGCACCTGGGCCTTCTCCGCACCCGTGACGCGCGCCTGCCCGTAGGCCGGGCCCAGGTCGGGCGGCAGGTGCAACGTGTGCAGCACCAGATGCGAGGCCTCGTCCAGCGCGTTGTCGTAGCTGTGGCCGAAGGTCAGGCCGGCCCCGTTGAAGCGGCTGGCGCCGTACCGGATCAGGTCGATGATGGTGTGCAGTTCGGCGGCGACGTCGGCAGTCATGGCAAGGCTTGTGAAGACGCCGGGACGGCGAAGGCCGCCGATTATAGGGGCTGCCCCGGTATCATGGCCGCCTTGCCGCCGCGCCCATGCGGCCCCCGGCCCGTGTGGCCGCGCCCTTCCATCGTGGGAATCCCCAGCGCATGTTCAACAAGAAGATCGGCCTCATCCTCGTCCTGGCGCTGGCCGCCGGCCTGGGCCTGCTGGCCGCGCAGAAATTCTTCGGCCCCGTCACGCCCGCCACGCAATGGCCAGCGACCCAGACGGTGACCCTGTTTCCGCAGCCGCGGCCGCTGCCGCCATTCTCGCTGCGCCAATCCGACGGCACCCAGCTCACCGACGGGGAACTGAAGGGCCACTGGACGCTCGTCTTCCTCGGCTTCACCTTCTGCCCCGACGTTTGCCCGACCACGCTGACCGAGCTGGCACAGGCCCAGGCGCAGTGGAAGGACCTGCCCGACTCGACCCGCCCGCGCGTGCTGTTCGTCTCGGTCGACCCCGAGCGCGACACGCCGACCCGCATCGGCGAGTACGCCCACGCCTTCCATCCCGACACGATGGCAGCCACGGCCGACATCCCGACCCTGGAGAACTTCGCAAGGTCGCTGGGCTTCGTCTTCATGAAGGTCCCCGGCGAAGGCTTCGAACAGAACCCGAACGACTACAGCATGGACCACTCGTCCGCGATCGGCGTACTCGACCCGCAGGGCCGCCTGGCCGGGCTGATCCGCCCGCCATTCCAGCCCAGGGCGATCGCCGCCGACATGCGCGCGCTGACCGAGGCGGCGTCAAAATGAGCCTGCTGACCTCGCTGACCTACGTACTGCCGCACCGCTTCCTGTCGTCGCTGGCGCGCCGGCTGGCCTATTCGACCTCGCCAGGCGTCAGCCGCTGGCTGATCGATACGGTGACGCGGAAATTCAATGTCGACCTCGGTGAAGCCGCCAATCCCGACCCCCTGTCCTACCCGAGCTTCAACGCCTTTTTCACCCGCGCACTGAGGCCGGGCGCACGGGTTGCCGATGCCGACCCGCGCGCGCTGCTGATGCCGGCCGACGGCCACATCAGCCAGTGCGGCCCCATCGAGGATGGCCGCATCTTCCAGGCCAAGGGCCAATCGTTCACCGCCGCCGAGCTGCTGGGCGACGCGGCGGATGCGGAACCCTTCCGCCACGGCGTGTTCGCCACCGTGTACCTGTCGCCACGCGACTACCACCGCGTGCACATGCCGTGGACCGGCACGTTGCGCGAAACGGTCCACGTGCCCGGCCGCCTCTTCAGTGTCGGCACCGATGCGGTGGCGAACGTGCCGCGCCTGTTCGCGCGCAACGAGCGACTGGTCTGCCACTTCGACACCGATTTCGGACCGATGGTGTCGGTGATGGTCGGCGCCCTGCTCGTCTCCGGCGTGGAAACGGTGTGGAGCGGCGAAGAGATTCCCGCCTATGGCACTGCCATCACCCGCAAGGATTACCGCGGCAAGGGCATCACGCTGGAACGGTTCGCGGAGATGGCAAGGTTCAACTACGGCTCGACCGTCATCGTGCTGCTGCCGCAAGGCGTGGCGACGCTCGTGCCGGAGCTGAAGGCGGAATCGCCGGTAAGACTGGGTCAGGCGCTCGCGAAGCTGAGGCAATAACCTCGCTCCGTAGCGTGCGCCCTGCGCACGACTGCACGATGTAACCCCGCGTACAAGATCCCACCATGCATCACATCGTCGTGCGCGCAGCGTACGCTGGGTGGACCACGCGCTCCGCCCGAATCTTAGCGTGCGCCACGCGAACGACCGCGCGGTGCATCTCTCACCCTAGGCGATCTTCACCGAGTCCCTTTCCTGTCCGACGCGCATTGTTAATAGCGCCCGCGCCACGTGGACGTCATCATGACCGTTTGTTTCCGAGAGGTGGCCAAGGATGGCGACGTTCCGACGTGTGTTCCAGCCAGGCGCGACGTGGTTCTTCACCGCCGCGGCGGCACGACGACGCCCCCTGCTTACTGACCCTCGCGTCATCTCGGCCTTCGGCATAGCGATACGCGAAGTTCGGGACATGCTGCCGTTCTCGATGCCGGCCTGGGTCATACTGCCGGACCACCTTCATGTGATCTGGACACTTCCGGAAGGGGATACGGACTATCCGCGACGCTGGTCGATCATC
Organism: Pseudoxanthomonas sp.; assembly: GCF_002863005.1. Lineage (GTDB taxonomy): Bacteria > Pseudomonadota > Gammaproteobacteria > Xanthomonadales > Xanthomonadaceae > Pseudoxanthomonas_A. The sequence goes on along the minus strand of NZ_PKDG01000049.1, from coordinate 91,139 downwards.
AAGCGCAGGACGTCCCAGCTGGCGGGCCTACCGCCGATGGCGCGCGCCTGCTCGATGGTCGCACGTCGTGAAAGCGGGCTATGGCAGCGACGCTACTGGGAGCACCTGATTCGTGACGCCGACGACCTGCGGCGGCATGTCGACTACATCCACTTCAATCCGGTTAAACATGGTCATGTGGACGCAGCCGTGTCCTGGCCTTACTCGAGCTTCGCCCGGCACATCCGCACGGGCATCTACCCTCCGGACTGGCGAGCCACCCGTGACATGGACACCGTCGACGCCGGCGAACCCTAGCGTGCGCCTTGCGCACGACTGCAAAAAAGTCGACATCACTTTGTCGTGCGCATGGCGCACGCTACTTCCGGCCGTTTCAGTTCTCTGCGACACGCCCACGAAGCGCGTATCAGCGGAACCGTGCGGTGCCGGAGGCATCGATACCGCCGAAGCCCGCGAACCGTAGCGTGCGCCGTGCGCACGACTGCAAACAAGTCGGCACCATCCGGTCGTGCGGATAGCGCACGCTACTTCCTGCAGCCTTCCAGCTTGAGCTCCTGCCCCGGCCGCACGGCGTACGCCGGCGCCTTCAACCTATTGGCCTGCGCGAGCTTCTTCAGGTCGCACTGGAACCGCTGCGAGATGCGCCCCAGCGTGTCGCCCTTCGCGACGCGGTAATCCCGCGCCTGCTTCGCCTTCGGTTCGGCTGGTTGCGGCTCGCCGGAGGCGACGGTGGTCGGCACGCCGGCCACGGGGGTCACATCGCCGACGGCGACATTGCCGGTCCGCGAGGCGCGGCGGATGGCGGCCGCGGGATCGGCGCTCACCAGCGTGCGCGCCAGTTCCGCGCGGGGGCCACTGATGCAGTGGCGCGTGTACAGGCCCGCGATGCGCGCGTTGGCCTTGAGCGTGGTGCCGGCGGGGATCCATGCCTCTGGCTGGTAGCGCGGGTTGAGGTTGCGCAGCGTGCGCATGTAGCCCTCGCGCGTGCCGCCATTGCCCAGGCAGATGGTCAGCTCATAGATGGATGCGTCGCGCGCCAGCTTCAGCGTCGCCGGCTGCGCGGTGACCTTCGGAAACTCCAGTCCGTACTGGCGCGGGTGCAGGAACAGCCATGCCGCCGCGATCACCATCGGCACGTAGTCGCGCGTCTCGCCGGGGAACTGGCTGTAGACCACATCGTCCCAGAAGCCCAGGCCGCCGTTCTCGCGGAACACGCGCGCAGCCCGTCCCTCGCCCCCGTTGTAGGCCGCGAGGGCGAGTTCGATGTTGTTGTTGAGCCCGCGCATGCGCTCGTTCATGTACTCCGCGCTGGCTTGGCCGGAGGCGTACGGGTCGTAGCGCGTATCGAAGCCACTCGCATCGCGTCCCAGACCGAAACGGGCGCCGGTGTGGAACATGAACTGCATGGGCCCTGCCGCACCCGCGCGCGAGGTCGAATGCACGCGCCCGTTGGATTCCTTCGCCATGATGCCGAACAGCAGCGCTTCCGGCAGGCCGCTGCGCTCCCAGGCGGGATACAGCTCGGCGCGCATGTTCTGATAATTCTCGTAGCTGTCGATCAGCGCCGGGCGCATGTCGGTCAGCCAGCGGCGGATGCCTGCCTGGATGGCCGGGTTGTACTCGACCATGCGGTCGAACGCATGGCGCTGGTCGTTCAGCAGCGCCGCGGTGCGTGCGGTTTCGGGGATGGCGGCGCTGGCCGGCACCGCGTGGTCGGTGCCGTCGTCGAGTGCGTCGAGGGTCTCGCCCTCGTCTCCCGGGCCCTCTCCCTGCGCATCGGCGTTGCCCTTCAGCAGCCGCTTGTAGGTCGCCAGCAGCGTGGGCACCTGACAGCCGCGCTGCTGAACGCAGGCCGCCAGCACGTCCTCCATGTCCTCGAGTGCGGCGTCGCTCTCGGTAGCGCCGCGCGGATCACTGTTGGCCACCAGCACCAGACCGTCGCGGTAACGCTTCTCGGCGGCGGCCATGCGCTGTTCCAGCGCTTGCGCGGCGGCGCGATCCTTCGCGGACACGCGTTGCGCCAGCGAAGGCGGGGAGACCAGCAGGAGGGAAAGAGCGACCGCAACGGGCCACAGGCGCAGACAGGCAGGAACCGCAAGCGACATCAGGTGTGCATCCAGAGTGTGAGCCGGGAGGGTAGCCCCGGCTGCGCGACCGGGGCAAGGTCACGCGTCTCAGCGCTTTATCCCGGAGGCGGTTTCCAGCCGCTAGAATCGCGCCATCACCACGCGAGGTTGCACATGGATCCGATCCTGCTGGGCAAGGGCATCACGGACGACATCCCGGTCACGCTGCAGCCGAAGTTCGGCAACCGCCATGGCCTGGTGGCCGGCGCCACCGGTACCGGCAAGACGGTCACGCTGATGACGCTGGCCGAAGGCTTCTCGCACATGGGCGTGCCCGTGTTCATGGCCGACGTGAAGGGCGACGTGGCCGGACTCGCCACCGCCGGCGATGGCAGCGAGCGCGTCATGCAGCGGGCCAGGGACATCGGCATCGCCGACTACGCGCCGGGCGCGAATCCGGTGATCTTCTGGGATCTCTACGGCAAGCTGGGCCATCCGGTCCGCACGACGGTCAGCGAGATGGGCCCCACCCTGCTCTCGCGCATCCTGGAACTCAACGACACCCAGAGTGGCGTGCTGGACATCGTGTTCAAGCTCGCCGACGACCGCGGGCTGTTGCTGCTGGACCTGGAAGACCTGCGCGCCCTGCTGGGTCTCGTCGCCGCTGAGCGCAAGGACATTTCCACCAGTTACGGCCTGGTGAGCACGCAGTCGGTCGGCGCCATCCAGCGTGCGCTGCTGCGGCTGGAACAGGAAGGCGGTGAGATGTTCTTCGGCGAGCCGGCGCTGGAACTGGCCGACCTGATGCGCACGAACACCGATGGCAGCGGCGTGATCGGCATCCTCGCAGCGGACCAGCTGATCCTGAAGCCCCGCCTGTATTCCAGCTTCCTGCTGTGGCTGCTGTCGGAACTGTTCGAAACGCTGCCGGAAGTCGGCGACCTGGACAAACCCAAACTCGTGTTCGTCTTCGACGAAGCGCACCTGCTGTTCGACGATTCCCCGCCCGCGCTGCAACAGCGCATCGAACAGGTCGTGCGGCTGATCCGTTCCAAGGGCGTGGGCGTCTACTTCTGCTCGCAGTTCCCCGACGACGTGCCGGACAACATCCTCGGCCAGCTGGGCAACCGCGTGCAGCATGCGCTGCGCGCGTTCACCCCGCGCGACCAGAAGGCGGTGAAGACCGCCGCCGAGACCTTCGTGCCGAATCCCAAGCTCGACGTGGCCCAGGCGATCTCCAAGCTCGGCACCGGCGAAGCGCTAGTGTCGACGCTTCAGGACAAGGGCATCCCCTCGCCCGTGCAGCAGACGATGGTGTCGCCGCCGCGCTGCCGGATGGGCGCGATCAACGAAGGCGAACGCCAGCAGGTACGCAACGGCAGCCCCGTCGGCGGCAAGTACGATACCCGCGTCGATCGCGAGTCCGCCGCGGAAATGCTTGCCAAGCGCGCCGAGACCGCCACGCAGGCCGCCCAGGCGCCGCCAGCGAAGACCGAGCAGGACGATCCCGACGCCGGCGGCTTCGGCCAGGCCGTGAAGGACGCGGTGTTCGGCACCAAGCGCCGCCAGGGCATGATCGAGACGATGGCCAAGCAGACCACGCGCACGGTCGGCACCAAGCTGGGCAACCAGATCGTGCGTGGCATCCTGGGCAGCATCTTTGGCGGACGTCGCTGATCACGCGCATGAAGTGGAGTTTCGTCCCGTTGGCCTGCGCGTTGTCGCTGGCGGCTTCCGCCGCCAATCCGGCGCCACCGACCTTCGCCGGCACGTTCTTCGGCAGCCTGCCGGCGGAAGCCTGCGCATTGCAGGACGTACTGCTCGACTTGGGGGCTGACGGCCGATACGCGCTGGAAGCGCACTGCCAGGACGACTTGCAGGCGGCACCCAGGCGCGCCGGCCGCTGGTCGGTGACCTGGAACGGCACCTGCGTGCAGCTCGTGCCGGAAGACGGTGGACCTGCGCAGGAGTTCGCCATCCATGACGACGATCTGCTGGTGTTGACCGCGGGCAGCTGCATCGAGCTGGTCGAGGATCCGCGCGGGCGCACGTTGCGGCGCGCGGAAGCCGCCGGAGAACGCTGACGTGTCGCGCTGGCGCCCGCCGGGCGAGAAGAGTACCGCCCTGATCACCCGCGAAGGCCACGACCGCCTCAAGGCGGAGCTGGACGATCTGTGGCGCGTGCACCGCCCCGAGGTGGTGAAGGCCCTGGCCGCTGCCGCCGCGGAGGGCGACCGCTCCGAGAACGCCGAATATACCTACCGCAAGAAGCAGCTCGGCGAGATCGACCGGCGCGTGCGCTACCTGAGCAAGCGCCTGGAAGTGCTGCGCGTGGTCGACACCGCGCCCAGCGATCCCGACGCCGTGTTCTTCGGGGCCAACGTCGAGCTGGAGAACATCGCCAGCGGCGAAACTTCGCGCTACCGCATCGTCGGACCGGACGAAACCGAGGCGACGCGCGGCTGGATCAGCATCGATTCGCCGCTCGCGCGTGCGTTGTTGAAGAAGCGCATCGACGACGAATTCTCGGTCGAACTCCCTAGCGGGATCACCCGCTTCGTGCTGGTTGATGTCAGCTACGCGAGCTGATCGTCACAACGGTCGCGGGTAAACGCGGCCGTCCCGCAACGGACGGAAGTAGTCCTCCTGGCCGTAGAACGCGGCATCCTGTCCTGCGTGCCATCCGGGAATGCCGGCCAATGGCAGCGGACGCAGTTCGCTTGGCGCAGTGAGGATCGCACCCGCTAAGATCGATTCGACCACGCGCGCGATCACATTGATCTGATCGCCGAACACGACAAGACACTTGCCGACCAGCAAGCGCCCGGGCACCAGCACCTGCTCCATCAGCGCATGGCCCACTACCGCAGCAACGGCGATGCCGCCGTCGTGCCAGCGCGCGGCGTTCGCGTGGAACAGTGCCGCCCAGTCGTGCCGATCCCACAGATCCAGCAGTGCCGCATCGCGCACCTGCACGATGACGCCGCTTTCATCGAACTGGGTCAGTGCCTGCTGCGCGGGACTGCGCTCATGCGAGCCCATGCGCGCGATGTGCCCGCACTGCTGCTGGTTGAGCGCGTGCTTGAGAGCCGGATGACGCAGCCAGACCATCGCGTTGAACAGGTCATGCCAGTTATCCGCACGCGTGGCGATGGAACCCTGCGCGGTCCGTGCTTCGTAGTGAAGCCCGTCGGCAAGCAAGCCGGCATCCTGTCTCGCGAAACGAGGCCCGGAGATCGGCATCCGCGCGTTGAGGGCTTCGATGTCGGGCCAGTGCGGGGCCGTCAGCAGGTCCCGGTACTCGCCGTACCCGTCGAACAGCGGATGCCGGAAACATGCGGCATCCACCCGTCCACGCAAGGGGGCGACGAAGCGACGCCGGCCGTTGCCAGCATGAGTGTCCGTCGCCGGCGCGGTCACAGCACCTTGACGTCGAGCGGCCGGCCCGCCGTTCCGACGATGGCATCGCCAATCAGGTCGTGCTCGTCGCTCTCGGTGATTTCCACGTCGACGAACTGGCCGACGCGCAGCCCCAGTTCGCCGCCATTCTGGATATGCACAAGGCCATCGATCTCCGGCGCATCGGCCTTCGAGCGCGCGACGGCGATATCGTCCTCGATCAGGTCCACCAGGCACTGCTGCACCGTGCCGATCTTCGCTTCGAGGCGCGCGGCGGAGATCTCCGCCTGCTTCTCCATGAAACGCGCGAGACGCTCCTGCTTCACTTCTTCCGGCACCGGATCCGGCAACAGGTTGGCCGCCGCGCCTTCGACCGGCGAGTAGGCGAACGCACCGACCCGGTCCAGCTGCGCTTCGTCGAGGAACTGCAACAGCTCCTCGAATTCCTGGTCGGTTTCGCCTGGGAAGCCGACGATGAAGGTCGAACGCAGGGTGATGTCGGGGCTGATCGAACGCCAGCGCTTCACGCGCTCCAGCGTCTTGTCGACGGCGCCGGGACGCTTCATCAGCTTGAGGATGCGCGGGCTTGCGTGCTGGAAAGGAATATCCAGGTAAGGCAGCACCTTGCCTTCGGCCATCAGCGGAATCACGTCGTCGACGTGCGGATACGGGTAGACGTAATGCATGCGCACCCAGGCGTCGAGTTCGCCCAGGCCTTCGCACAGCGCCTTCATCCGCGTCTGGTACGCCTTGCCGCGCCATTCGCGTTCGGCGTACTTCACGTCCACCCCGTAGGCCGACGTGTCCTGCGACACCACCAGCAGTTCCTTCACGCCGCCGCGCACCAGACGCTCGGCCTCGCGCAGCACGTCATCGACCGGGCGCGACACCAGGTCGCCGCGCATCGACGGGATGATGCAGAAGCTGCAGCGGTGGTTGCAGCCCTCGGAAATCTTCAGGTACGCGTAGTGGCGCGGCGTCAGCTTGACGCCGTAGTCCGGCACCAGGTCGACGAAGGGATCGTGCTTCGGCGGCAGCGCCGCGTGCAGCGCTTCCATCACGCTCTGGTAGTCCTGCGGACCGCTGATCGACAGCACGTCCGGGTACTGCTCGCGGATCTGCTCCGGGCGCTTGCCCAGGCAGCCGGTGACGATGACCTTGCCGTTCTCGTTCATCGCCTCGCCGATGGCATCGAGCGATTCAGCCACGGCGGAATCGATGAACCCGCAGGTGTTCACCACCACCACGTCCGCCGCGTCGTAGGTCGGCACGATGTCGTATCCCTCCACGCGGAGCTGGGTCAGGATGCGTTCGGAATCGACCAGGGCTTTCGGGCAGCCGAGGCTGACGAAGCCCACCTTGGGGTTCTGCAGAGACATGGGGAGTACGGCGGCGGCGTGTACGGGGCCGCGGATTATAGCGCCCCGCCCCGGGCGGCCCGTTCCGTCCATTCGGTCCGGGGCCGCCTGCGCATACACTGGGCGCCGTCTTCGCCGGAATCCTGCCGATGGGCCATTGGACTCAGATCGACACGCCCCGCGGCCGCATCGGGGCCTGGCGCGCGGATCCCGCCGACGCGCCGCGCGGCGCGCTGGTGATCGTGCAGGAAATCTTCGGCGTGAACGCGCATATCCGCAGCATCGCCGAGGGCTTCGCCATCGACGGTTACGTGGCGCTCGCGCCGGCGTACTTCGACGTCCTGGAGCCCCGCGTCGAGCTGGGCTACGACGATGTCGGCTTCGCGCTCGGCCGCGACCTGATCACGCGCCTGGGCCTGGAAGCGGCACTGGACATCACCGCGGCAGCGGCGGACACGATCGCGAGCCACGGCAAGGTGGGCGCCGTCGGTTACTGCTGGGGCGGCACGGTGGCGCTGCTCGCCGCCATGCGCCTGGGCCTGCCCGCGGTGAGTTACTACGGGGCACGCAACGCGCCCTTCCTCTCCGAGACACCGCTGGCCCCGGTGATGTTCCACTTCGGCGAGCAGGATGCCTCGATACCGCCGAAGCTGGTGCAGCAGCACCGCGACCTGCTTCCCCAGATGGACGTTTTCACATACCCCGCGGGGCATGGCTTCAACTGCGACCTGCGCGCGGACTACGATCCGTCGAGTGCGCGCCTGGCACGCGAACGCACGCTCGATTTCCTCGCAAGGAACCTGGCATGAGCGATTTCCTCCTGGACCCACGCCTGGCGGCCGACAGCGCCTTCGTCGCCGACGGCCCGCTGTCGCAGGTACGGCTGATGGACGACACGCGCTACCCGTGGCTGGTCCTGGTGCCTCGCGTGAACGGGGTCAGCGAATGGCTGGAACTGGAGGGCGGCCAGCAACGCCTGCTGTTGGCGGAGATCAACCAAGCCGGCCAGCTGATCCGCGCGCAGCCGGGCGTGGAGAAGCTCAACATCGGCGCCCTCGGCAACATCGTCCGACAACTGCATGTGCATCTGGTCGGCAGGCACGAGGGCGACGTGGCATGGCCCGGACCGGTCTGGGGCAACGGCGCCCCGGTCCGGCATGGTCCTGCCGCACTGGCAGAACGGATAGACGCGTGGCGCCGGTGGCTGGGCTGAGCGCGCAACCGCCTCAGGTGCGCGGCAGCGTCACGCCGGTCTGGCCCTGGTACTTGCCACCGCGATCCTTGTAGCTGGTCTCGCAGACGTCGTCGGCATCGGACTGGAAGAACAGCATCTGCGCGACGCCCTCGTTCGCGTAGATGCGCGCCGGCAGCGGCGTGGTGTTGCTGAACTCCAGCGTCACATGGCCTTCCCACTCCGGCTCCAGCGGGGTCACGTTGACGATGATGCCGCAGCGCGCATAGGTGCTCTTGCCGAGGCAGACCACCAGCGTGTCGCGCGGGATGCGGAAGAACTCCACCGTGCGCGCCAGCGCGAAGCTGTTCGGCGGGATGATGCATTCATCCGCTTCGATGTCCACGAAACTTTTCGGATCGAAGTGCTTGGGGTCGACGATCGTGGAGTTGATGTTGGTGAACACCTTGAACTCGCGAGAGCAGCGCACGTCGTAGCCATAACTGGACGTGCCGTAGCTGACGATGCGCTCGCCCTCGGCCCCGCTCTTGTTGGCGAACTTCACCTGCCCCGGCTCGAACGGCTCGATCATGCCCTGCTGCTCGGCCATGCGGCGGATCCAACGGTCGCTCTTGATGCTCATGCAAATCCTGGTGTGGTGGGGCGAAGGCCGCGCGCGGCGCACGGCGGACGGGGAATTGTAGGGCGGGCCCCGGCCCGCCGTCTTCGCCGGCCGCTAGACCAGCGACGAGAGGATGGACAACGGCGCGCGCGGACGCTGTGCCAGCGTCTCCGCCATGACCCTCGCCGTCTGCCGGTAGGCCTGCGCCACCGCCGAATCGGGCGCGGCGACCACGACCGGCTGGCCGGCATCGCCCTGCTCGCGAATGGCGATGTCCAGCGGCAGCGAACCCAGCAGCGGCACGCCGTACTGCGCCGCCATCCGTTCGCCACCGCCCTGCCCGAACAGGTGCTCCACGTGGCCGCAGTTGGAGCAGGTATGGACGGCCATGTTCTCGACGATGCCCAGCACCGGCACCTCGACTTTCTCGAACATCTTCAACGCTTTCTTGGCATCCAGCGTGGCGATGTCCTGCGGCGTGGTGACGATGACCGCCCCGGCCACCGGGATCTTCTGCGCCAGGGTCAGCTGGATGTCGCCGGTACCCGGCGGCAGGTCGATCAGCAGGTAGTCCAGATCACCCCACAGCGTGTCGTTGAACAGCTGCATCAGCGCAGACGTGGCCATGGGGCCACGCCAGATCATCGGCGTGTCCTGGTCGACCAGCAGGCCGATGGACATGGCCTCCACCCCGAACGCCCGCATGGGTTCGATCGACTTGTTGTCAGGGCTGTCCGGCCGCCCCGCGAGCCCCAGCATCGCCGGCACGCTCGGTCCATAGACGTCGGCATCCAGCACCCCCACCCGGGCACCCTCGGCCGCCAACGCCAGCGCCAGGTTCACCGACGTGGTGGACTTGCCCACCCCTCCCTTCCCTGAACCGACCGCAATCACATTGCGAACGCGCGGGTGGGGCGACAGCGCCCCCTGCACGGCGTGCGTGCGCGGCCTGGCGTAATTCTGATGGGATTCAGTCACTTGCATCGATTCGCGCGGCGGGGAAACCGCCATTGTCTCACCCCGAGGCGCCTCGCCGGCAACCTGAATGACGCGTCATGACCGTGACGATCCCATCACGCACCGGAAATAATTTCGTGGTATGCGCATCACATTAATTCCGTGTTAATGTCGGGTCGCACGGACGCTATTGCGCGGCTGGGGCCGATGGGAACGGTCCTATTGAAAGCCGCTTACACGTACGGATTTCTAGGGGATTCACCGACATGAACTACGGAAACGCGAAAGCGCTCCGGCGCAATCCGCTTGGTGCGGCTCTTGTCGCCGCGTTGCTGATCCCGGGCGCGGCACTGGCCCAGGACGCTACCACCAGCGGCTCGACTGCAGAAGCCGAAACGACCAACCTCGGGAAGGTGCAGGTCGTCGGCTCGCGCATCAAGCGCGCAGAGATCGAGGGACCGTCACCGGTCACCGTCATCACGGCCGAGCAGATCAAGCAGGAAGGCTTCAATACGGTCGCCGAAGCGATCGATACGCTGAGCCAGAACACCGGCAGCGTCCAGAACGACTTCAACGCTGCCGGCGGTTTCACGCCCAACGCCAGCCCGGTGAACCTCCGCGGCCTGGGTCCGGGACGCACGCTGCTGCTGATCAACGGTCGCCGGGCGAATGACTATCCGTTTCCCTACAACGGCCGCAGCAACTTCCAGAACCTCAACAACGTCCCCGCGGCGGCCGTCGAACGCATCGAGATCCTCTCGGGCGGCGCATCGGCCGTCTACGGTTCCGACGCCGTTGCCGGCGTCGTCAACATCGTGTTGAAGACGAACTACGAAGGCAACATCCTCAAGGTCAAGGGCCAGACCTCGACCGACGGTGGCCGTGACATCGCCGACATCCAGTGGGTGGGCGGCAAGACCGGCGACAACTGGAGCGTCACGTACGCGTTCGAGTCCTACAACGCCGAAGCCCTGTGGGGTTACCAGCGCGACTTCATGGATTCGGCCGCCGACAACCCGGCGCCCCCGGGCACCTACCCGCTTGCCGCAGGCAACGGCCGTGGCGGTTACCAGCCACCCATCGGCATCCAGATCCGTCGCCTGAGCAGCACCGGTGCCACGCAGGGCTACGTACTGCCGGCCGGTCGTGACTGCTCCGGCAGCGAGCTCTACCGTTACCACTTCTATACGAGCTCCGCGACCGGTGCGAACCTGGGCCCGGGCTGCGGCTACGACCGCTTCCCGGCGGAACAGACGGTCTCGAACGGCAGCAATGACCTGTCGGGCTACGTCTATGGCACCTTCAACTTCACCGACAACCTGGAAGGCTGGGCGAGCGCCATGGCGTTCCACTCCCGCAGCCGACTGGGCGGCGGTGTCGAGCAGTGGCAGGGTGGCCCGCAGCCGAGCGCCAACTTCTATGACCCGAACCTGGGCATGCGCATCTTCCCGATCCGCGCGATCACGCCCGAAAGCTACGGCGGTTCCGAAGGCACGTACCAGAAGTTCGAGGAAGACTCCCTCGACCTGGCCTTCGGTCTGCGCGGCACCTTCGCCGATCGCTACGACTGGGAGTTCACGCTGGGCGGCGCCCAGTATGAAATCGTCCGCGATCGTCCGCGCCTGACCGTGGCGGGCGCGACTAACTACTTCATGGGTTCGCGTCTGGGCACAACCGGCCAGGGCGCCTACACGGGTCTGGCGGGTGTTCCGAACGGCTTGCCGGTCTATCGCCTGAACCTTGATCGCTTCTATGGCCCGATCTCGCCGGCCGACTATGCGGCCATGTCGACGATGGTGCATTACGAAGCGGTGTCCCGGAATGCGTCCGCGAACTTCGTGCTGTCCGGCGACCTGTTCGAACTGCCCGCCGGCCCGCTGTCGTTCGCCAGCGTGCTCGAGGCCTCGCGCCAGAGCTACGACCTGGAAAGCGACCGCCGCATCCTGCCGAGCGTCCGTGAGATCTACAACCTGACCGGCACGGGCGGCAGCGGTGAACGCAACCGCTATGCCGCGGGCGTGGAGTTCAAGATCCCGATCTTCAGCATGCTGACGGGCAGCCTTGCAGGCCGCTACGACAAGTACGACGACATCACCGACGTGGATGACGCGCGTACTTGGGGCGCGGGCCTCGAGTTCCGTCCCTTCGACAGTCTGCTGGTCCGCGCCAACTACGCCACCAGCTTCAAGGCGCCGGACATGCACTACGTGTTCTCGGAACCGAGCGGCTCCTTCGGCGCCATCACCGACTACTACCGCTGCTCGCTCAACGGTATCGGTACGAGTGCGGCGGTGTGCGGCGCGGCGGGCGCGAATTACAACTACTCGGCGTTCACCACGTCCCAGGGCCAGCCCACGCTGGAAGAGGAGACCGGCAAATCGTGGACCGCGGGCTTCGTCTGGGACGTGACCGACCAGCTGTCGCTGGCCGCCGACTACTATGTCGTCGAGCTGGAAAACGTCGTCAACGTTCAGAGCGGTGCGACGATCCTGGAAGCGGAACTGGGCTGCAACACCGGTCGCTACCCGAACGGTTCGAACTTCCCGTACCCGCTCAGCAGCGCCTATTGCCAGGCGACCCTGGGGCGCATCACGCGTAATCCGGAAACCAACCAGATCACCGAGATCCGCAGCGGCCCGATCAACCAGTCGTTCCTCGGAACGAAGGGTGTCGACGCCACCGTGCGCTACCGCCTGGATACGGATCGCTTCGGCGACTTCAGTGCCACGCTGCAGTGGACCCATGTGCTGGAACAGACCCAGAAGCTCTCGGCCGACCAGGCCCTCCTGAGCTACCGCGATCTGAACAGCAACCTGGACAACCGCAGCCGCGTGCGCCTGACGGTCAACTGGTCGAACGACGACTGGATGGCAACGGTGTTCATGAACCGCCTGGGCAGCACGCCCATCTGGGACCCCAACGTGCCGGTGGCGTATCCGGATTTCGATACCCGCATCGCGCCGTTCATCACCTGGAACGCCAGCGTGGCGAAGGACATCACCGAGAAGCTCAACCTGCGCCTGTCGGTGGTCAACATGTTCGACAACCACCATCCGGTCGACAAGACCAACTACACCTATCCGTACTACTGGCGCGGTTTCGATGCCATCGGTCGTCAGGTGGGTCTGGAAGCGACCTACAAGTTCAACTGATGGTTTGAGCGGTGCAGCAACACCTGGACCCGGCGGCGACGCCGGGTCTTTTTCTTCCTACGCCGCACACAAGGAGATCATGATGAAGCGTCAAGGAATTCTGCTTTTCCTCGCCGGATGGCTGATCGCGACCGAGGCACTGGGCGCGCCGGCGCCGATCCGCGATTTCGTCGGCCACGCTGCCTTCAGCACCGCGAAGATATCGCCCACCGGTGAGTACCTGGCCATCACGGTGGACCGGGGCGACCAGGACGTGCTCACCACGATGCGCACCAGTGACCTGAAGATCCTCAACGTCAGCCAACTGCCCGACAAGAAGAGCGTGGGCTCGTTCGAATGGGTCAGCCCTAACCGCCTGATGTTCAACGCCATCCGCAAGATGGGCGGCTACGCGCAACCGTTCAGCACGGGCGAGTGGTTCGCCGTCAATGCCGATGGCTCGCAACCGCGGCCGCTGGTCTTCTACGGGACGCAGGACGTCACCCAGCGCGCGAAGACCGTCACGTCCGAGCGTTTCAGCCTCATCGACACCCTGCAGGACGACGACCAGTTCGTCATCATGGACGTCCGCTCGCCCCGCTCCAGCGAAGGCGCCGGCACAGAGCTGGTCAAGCTGGACGTGTTCAACGGGCGGCGCACATCGCTCGGTCGTGCACCCAAGGAGAATTGCAACATCACGCTGGACGAGAACAAGCAGGCGCGTTTCGCCGTGTGCTCGTCAAGCCGCAACGAAGATGGCGAGTTCGACGAACGTACGGAACTCTACCGTCGCGATGGCCGCGACTGGACGCTGGTGAACGCTTCCAAGTCCGGCGGCAAGCACCTCGGCGTGATCCACACCACGCGCAACGGAACCGTCTACGTCACCCAGGACGACGGCGTGGCGCCGGCGGCGCTCGGAACGCTGGACACCACCACGGGGGCGTTCAAGCCCTTGTTCCATGACCCCGTGGCGCAGATCAGCAACCGTATCTGGTCCACCGACGACACGACACTGATCGCGGTAGTGACGGAAGCGGGGGCACCGTCCGTCAAACTGATCGACGAAGCGCATCCGGATGCCGAACTCTACGCCTCGCTCGCGTCCGCGTTCGAGGGGCAGATGGTGGATTTTTCCAGCCATACCACCGACGGCAAGAAAATCATCGTCAGCGTCTACAGCGACCACAATCCGGGCGAGCTCTACCTCTACGATCGCGACTCCGGCAAGGCCCGCTTCCTGATGAAGCGCCTGCCGCAGCTGGACCCCGCGAAGATGGCGTCGGTGGTGCCTTTCAACTTCGTGGCGCGCGACGGCAAGCGCATCCATGGCTACCTGACCATTCCGAACGGCTCGAACGGAAAGAACCTGCCGCTCATCGTCAATCCGCATGGCGGCCCCATCGGTCCCCGCGACGACTGGGCCTTCAGCGGCGAGACGCAGCTGTTCGCGAGCCGGGGTTACGCCGTGCTCCAGGTGAATTACCGCGGCTCCGGTGGTTACGGCCGTGGCTTCCAGAATGCCGGGCACCAGCAATGGGGCCAGGGCATCCAGAACGACATCATCGACGCCACGCAGTGGGCGATCCAGAAGGGCCATGCCGACAAGGACCGCATCTGCATCTACGGCGGCAGCTTCGGCGGTTACTCATCGCTGATGGCGCCGATCCGGGCGCCCGGCCTGTTCAAGTGCACGTTCGGCTACGTCGGTGTCTACGATGTGGAGATGATGTTCGAGAAGGGCGACATACCGAGCACCGAGTCCGGCCAGCGCTACCTGCGCCGCACGCATGGAATCGACAAGAAAGCGTGGGTGGAGAATTCGCCCGCACGCCGCGCCGCGGAAGTGAAGATCCCGGTCTACCTGGCCGCAGGGGCGCGCGACGTGCGCACGCCGCCCGAGCAGACCGAACTCATGAACAAGGCGCTGATCGCAGCGGGCAATCCGCCGGAAGGCATGATCATCCAGTCGGGCGAGATGCATGGCTTCTACGACGTGGACAACCGGGTGAAGCTGTATACCGAGATGCTTGCCTTCTTCGACCGGCATATCGGGAAAACGGATTCTGGCGCATCGAAGTAGGGCCATCCCGCACGGATGCGGTGGAGAGCGCCAGGCTCCGCACCACGGCCATGACTTCCGAGACGTGACCGGCGACAACGTCGCCGGTCACAATCGAAGCCTACTTCCCATCACCGGTGTCGGAGTACACATGGGCAACCTCAGGACGACCACCTTGTGCCTGCTGCTGGCTGGCACTGCGGCCGCATTTTCCGCGGCACATGCCGCCAAACCTCCGCCGGACCCGACACGCGACGCGATGATGCTCAGCGCCGGCTTCCTGAGCGGGCATCCCGACCTGCGCTACCGCCTGCTGGGCCTGAAGCGGTTCAAGGCCGGCGAGTTCGACGAGGCGTTCCGTTTCTACCAGCGCGCCGCCTACTACGGCGACAAGCCTTCGCAAGGCATGGTGGGGGAGATGCTGTGGAACGGCCAGGGGACGGCGAAGGATCGCGCCCTGGCGTATGCGTGGATGGACCTGGCGTCCGAGCGCGGGTACACCGGGTTCCTCGGACTGCGGGAGCGCTACTGGGAGCAACTGACGGAGGCTGAACGCGCCCGGGCTGTCGACGAAGGCCAGGCCATCTATGCCCGGTTCGGCGACCAAGCCGCGCAGCCGCGCCTGGCCACCGTGCTCCGCCGCGAGAAACGTCGGTCCACGGGAAGCCGTACCGGTTTCACCGGGAACCTGCAGATCCACATCCCCGGCCCGGGGGGATTCATTCCGATCGATGGCAGCAAGTTCTACGACGACCGCTACTGGGACCCGAAGCAGTACCAGGCGTGGCACGACGAAATCTGGATGAAGCCGCGCATCGGGCGTGTGTCGGTGGGCAGCGTCGAGCAAGTGCCGGGATCAACCCCGCCGGCTTCGCGCATTCCCGCCACGGCGCCGCAGCAGGATGCGCAGGAGCCGGAGACGCCCGAGGCGGACGACGCCGACCTCGGCACCCGCAAAGACGGCTGAACAGCTGGCACGCCGCGCTTCCATACGCCGGCGGATGCGGTATAACAGCGGCATCCCGCCGGTCGTTGCCGGCGGGCCTGACCTACATCCCTGGGAGGGGAACATGCGCAAGACCCTGATGGCCGTGATGCTGGCCGCCCCGCTGATGGCCCTGTCGCTGGTGGCCTCGGCCGCCGACCCGGTGGTCGGCCGCTGGAAGACCATCGACAGCGAAACCGGCAAGCCGAAATCCTTCGTCGAGATCACCCAGGCCGCGAACGGCACGATCACCGGCCGGATCGTCGAGTTGATCAACCCGAGCAAGCCCAATCCGACCTGCGACAAGTGCAAGGGCGACCGCAAGAACAAGCCGATTACGGGGATGGAGATCATCCGCGGCATGAAGGCGGAAGGCGGTGGCGATTACGCGGGCGGCACCATCCTGAAGCCGGATGAAGGCAAGGAATACAAGTCGAAGATGGAGTTGATCGAAGGTGGCAAGAAGCTGGAGGTCTCCGGCTGCATCGCCTTCATCTGCAAGTCGCAGACCTGGATCCGCCAGTAAGTCTCGACGCATCCTGTTGCAAGACGGGCCCGGCATTGCCGGGCCCGTTGCGTTCTGGCCAGGCGGAAGGGGCATCCGGCCGTCCATGCGATAATCGCGCGCCCCCGAAACGAAGTACGACATGAGCCGCACCGCCCTCGTCACCAATGCCCTGCCCTACGCCAATGGCCCGCTGCACCTGGGTCATCTGGTCGGCTACATCCAGGGCGACATCTGGGTGCGGGCCCGGCGCATGCGCGGGGACACGGTGTATTTCGTCTGCGCCGACGATACCCACGGCACGCCGATCATGCTGGCGGCGGAGAAGGCGGGCGTCACCCCGGAGGCCTTCATCGCGGGCATCCAGGCAAGCCACGAGCGCGACTTCGCCGCCTTCGGCGTGGCCTTCGACCATTACGACTCGACCAACTCGTCCGGCAACCGGGCGTTGACGGAAAAGTTCTACCAGCGCCTCGATGCCGGCGGGCACATCAGCCGCCGCACGGTGGCGCAGTTCTACGATCCGGCCAAGGGCATGTTCCTGCCGGACCGCTACATCAAGGGTATCTGCCCGAACTGTGGATCCGCCGACCAGTACGGCGACAACTGCGAGGTCTGTGGCGCGACCTACGCACCGACCGATCTGAAGGAACCGACGTCCATCCTGTCCGGCAGCACGCCGGAGATCCGCGACTCGGAACATTACTTCTTCGATGTCGGCCGCTTCGATGCGTTCCTGCGCGAATGGCTGGCGGGCGACGTCGCCCTGCCGGGCGTGAAGGCGAAGCTGCGCGAGTGGCTGGATGCCGACGGTGGCCTGCGCGCGTGGGACATCTCGCGCGATGCGCCCTACTTCGGCTTCGAGATTCCCGGCGCACCCGGCAAGTACTTCTATGTCTGGCTGGATGCGCCGATTGGCTACCTGAGCAGCTTCCACGCCCTGTGTGCGCAGCGTGGCCTCGACTTCGCATCGCATCTCGACGCCGGTACCGAGGTGGAACTGCACCATTTCATCGGCAAGGACATCGTCAACTTCCACGGCCTGTTCTGGCCGGCGGTGCTGCACGGCACGGGGCACCGCGCACCGACCCGCCTGCACGTCAACGGTTACCTCACGGTGGATGGCGCGAAGATGTCGAAGTCGCGCGGCACGTTCATCATGGCGCGCACCTACCTGGACGTAGGCCTCGAGCCGGAGGCACTGCGCTATTACTACGCGGCGAAGTCGTCCGGGGGCGTGGACGATCTCGACCTGAACCTCGGTGATTTCATCGCGCGCGTCAATGCGGACCTGGTCGGCAAGTTCGTCAACCTGGCCAGCCGCTGTGCCGGCTTCATCGACAAACGCTTCGGCGGTGCGCTGGCCGAAGCGCTGCCGGACCCGGGGATGTACCAGCGTTTCGTCGATGCGCTCGCTCCCATCGCCGATGCCTACGAACGCAACGAACCCGCCACGGCGCTGCGCCTGACGATGGCGCTGGCCGATGAAGCGAACAAGTACATCGATGAAACCAAGCCGTGGGTGATCGCCAAGCAGGAGGGCGCGGACGCCGACCTGCAGTCGGTCTGCACACAGGGGCTGAACCTGTTCCGCATTCTCGCAGCGGCACTGAAGCCGGTGCTGCCGCGCACGGCCGCCGAAGCGGAAGCGTTCCTCAGCGCGCCGGTGGAGACGTGGGCCGATGTGGCCAACCCGCTGCTCGCCCACACCATCCAGACCTACTCGCCGCTTTTCACCCGTATCGACCCGAAACTGATCGACGCCATGACCGACGCCTCCAAGGACACACTCGCGCCCGCACCCGCCGTTACCGAGAAGAAGGTTCAGGCGAAAGCTGCCGTGCCGACCGAGGCGAAGGATGCGACCGGCCTCATCGGCATCGAGGATTTCGCCAGGCTAGACCTGCGCATCGGCAAGGTGCTGGAGTGCGGCTTCGTGGACGGTTCCGACAAGCTGCTGCGCTTCCTGCTGGATGCCGGCGACCTGGGCCAGCGCCAGATCTTTTCCGGCATCCGCGCCAGCTACGGCGAACCGGACACGCTGGTCGGCCGCAACGTGGTGTTCATCGCCAACCTGGCACCGCGCAAGATGCGCTTCGGCCTGAGCGAGGGCATGATCCTGTCGGCCGGCTTCGACGGTGGCGCACTGGCATTGCTGGACGCCGATGCCGGTGCCCTGCCCGGCATGCCGGTGCGGTGAGGCAAGAGCAGAGCGAAGAGACGTGAGGAACGAGCAGAAGCCGGTTCCATCCCACTCCTCGCTGATCCCCGTGGCAACCGCGGACCTGACCGAGCGCCTCGATCGCCTGCTGCCGCAGACCCAGTGCGGGCAGTGCGGCTTCGATGGCTGCCTGCCCTACGCGCAGGCGATGGCATGCGGCGAAGCGGGCGTGGACCACTGTCCCCCCGGCGGCGATGACGGCGCGCGTGCGCTCGCACGGGTGCTGGGCGTACCGCCGCTGCCGTACGACCGCGCCCGCGGCACGCACAAGCCCGCAATGGTAGCGGTGGTGGTGGAGGCCGATTGCATCGGTTGCACGAAATGCATCCAGGCCTGTCCCGTGGATGCCATCATCGGCGGCGCCAAGCAGATGCATGTAGTGATCGATCCGCTGTGCACGGGCTGCGAACTCTGCGTGCCCGCCTGCCCGGTGGACTGCATCGTGATGGAACCCGGCTGAAGCCCTCGCACGCGATGTTTCCGACCGGTCGACCCACGTCGGATCAGCGGCTGCCCGCCGTGCATGCCGAGCACACACGCTCCACCTTGTAGCCTCGCGCACGCAGCTTTTCCACGACGCCGTCCTCGCCCAGCAGATGCAGGGCGCCGACCACGACCAGCGCGTCATCGTCGCCAGGCTGGTCGAGGATCTGCCGGATCTTCGGTATCCACGCGTCATTGCGGTCCACGTTGATGCGCCGGTAAAGACGCGGATACTCCGTCCGCATGTCCGCCGCCATGCCGGTCCAGAGCATCTCCGCGTCACCGCGTCGCCATGCGTCATGCAGGCGCGCGGTCTCCTCGGAACCTTTCTCGGCCTGTTCCAGCGCCTCGGCGACGAGCTGCCGCTGCTCGGTCGCGTCCATGCCATCAAGCACGGCGATCTGTTCCTGTGCACGCTCGAGGCCGGCCGTCGGCTTGCCGGAGGCCTTGGCCTGCTCCATGAAGTGATTGTCCAAGCCCAGCTTCGGATCCAGGCCCTGCTTGGTCATCTCGACGATGCTGATGGTCAGGCCGACGAACCACGGCTCGAAACGGCCGAAGGGCGCGAGCAGCACGCCGTTCTTGCCCGACCATGCCTCCAGCCGTTTCCAGGTGTCGGCATCGAGATCCTGCTGCAGCGTCTTGCCATCGGCACGCGTCGCCGCCTGCATCATCAGCTGAGCCACTGCGGGGGACTGCATCTCTTCGGGCGACAACTCGAACATCACGCGCTCGGCATCGGCGAACGCGGCATCGACATCGCCGGACAACGGGTAGTCGCTGGGGCGCAACAGGTGGAACGAGCCGAGCAGGTAGACGGCGTTGTCCTTGTCGGACACCTTCCACATCAACGGCACCGGTGCCGTCGAAGCCGTGGGTGCGTCACTGGCGGATGCGGTCGCCCCGCCCAGCGAGGCCATCATGATCAGGGCTTTCAACGCGTGGCGCAGCTGCATGTCATCCTTCCCGGGTCGTCATAGCACTTTGATGGGTTTCGCGTAGGCCTTCTCTCCCGCTTCCACCAGCAGGTCGAGGCGGTTCTCCGCGGGCGGCAACGGACACGTCGCGTACGGCGTGAAGGCGCAGGGCGGGTTGTACGCGCGATTGAAATCCAGCACCACCTTGCCGGCCTGCGGCGCGTCGGCATCTAGGAAGCGGCCGGCGGGATAGCTGCCGTGGCCGCTGGTGCGGTCAGACAGCACGAAGAACAGCGGACCACCTGCCTGCCCCAGCGCTTCCAGCCGGTACGTCGTGCCATCGCGCTGGAATTCGACCACGCCTGGATTCGGCGACTCGTTGGCCACGCCGATGACGTCGACGATGGTCAGCGTCTTGCCTGGCGGATGCGGGATGAAACGCCCTTCGATGCGCCAGTCCTCCTGCGCAGGCCAGTAGTCCAGCCCGATGAACTGCGTGCGCGATTCGGCATCGGCGTGCTTTACGCGCAGCGCGTGGCGCCCGCCGCGCTCGATCACCGTCAGCACGCCCTTTCCTTCGTCGAAGCCGATCGTCGATGGCTGCGCATCGCGATCGCTCTGCAGTTCCACGCGACCCTTCAACGGTTCGCCATCGAACGTCAGCGCCGCACCACCTTCGGGGGTGAGGAACACGCGTCCATCCTGCTGCGTGACCATGCCCAGCTTCGCCGGGCCGACCGCCAGCTTGATGCCACTGCCCGGACCGCTGCCGATGAAGTGGGACTTCAGTTCGATCCAATGCAGCCCGACCAGACTGGTCCAGCCATCCGGCGCGGTCAGCTCGTTCTTGCGCTGTTCGCGCCACGCGGCGTTGTCGGCCAGGAAGTTGACGTCCGCCACCTTGCCCGTGGAGGCCGGCTTCTCATCGCCGCCGCACCCGGCCAGCACTCCCAGCAGCATGGCCACCCCAAGCCATCCCGTGTTCTTCCCCATGTCAGCGTCCTCGCAGGAACCAGCGGTCGATCTCGTTCAAGGAAAAGCGCGCCCACGTCGGGCGGCCGTGATTGCACTGCCCCGAGCGCTCGGTGGCCTCCATCTCGCGCAACAGGGCGTTCATTTCGGGCACGGTGAGGCGCCGGTTCGCGCGCACCGCGCCATGGCACGCCATCGTCGACAGCAATTCGTCGCGCGCAGCCGCCACGCGGCGGCTTTCGCCGTGTTCTCGCAGGTCCGCCAGCACGTCGCGCAGCAGCGCTTCGGGTTCGGCGTTCGACAACAATGCGGGAATGCTGCGCACGCTCAACGACTGCGGACCGCTGCGGGTGACGTCGAAGCCCAGCGCCGCCAGCGTCGCCGCTTCTCGCTCGGCCACGTCGGCCTCGCGCTCCGCCACGGCCAGCGCCAGGGGGACCAGCAGCGGCTGCGCACGCAGGCCGATGCCATCGTGCGCATCCTTCAACTTCTCGTAGCCGATGCGCTCGTGCGCGGCGTGCATGTCGACCACGATCAGGCCATCCGCGTTTTCCGCCAGGATGTAGATGCCGTGCAGCTGTGCGATGGCGAAGCCCAGCGGCGGAATGCCGTCCGCATCGGCAGCCGGCATCGACTGCGGCAGGGAGGGTGCCGGTGCCGCGGTTCCTGCCGGCGCAGCATACAGCGCGGCATACGCCGCGGGTGCCTCGGCCACGTTGAGGCCCAGCGGCGACTGCTGCGTGGGCATCCAGGCGGACGGCACCGACGGGTAGGTTCTGGTGGCGAACGACGGCGCCGCGGCGTCGTTCGGCAATGCACCAGCGCGCGTTTCGGCCAGGGCGTCGTGCAGCGTGCGGTATACGAAATCGTGGATCAAGCGCGTGTCGCGGAAGCGCACTTCGTGCTTGGCGGGGTGCACGTTGACGTCGACGCGGGTGGGATCCAGTTCCAGGAACAGCACGTACGCCGGCTGGCGGCCATGGAACAGCACGTCCTGGTACGCCATCTTCACCGCATGCGCGATGTTGCGATCGCGCACGGAACGACCGTTGACATAGACGTACTGCTGGTCCGCACTGGCGCGCGAGTAGCTGGGCTGTGCGATCCAACCCTGCAGGCGCAGGCCGGCGGCGGCGTGGTCCACGCGCAGCGCATTGCGTGCGAATTCGTCGCCCAGCGTTTCGCTCAGGCGGGACAAGGATTCCAGCTCATCGGCCTTGTAGCGCCGCGAGGGACGGCCGTTGTGGGAGACGCGCAGCTCGATGTCGGGACGCGCCAGCGCCAGCGAACGCAGCCACTCTTCGATATGACCCATCTCGGTGCGCTCGGCGCGCAGGAACTTGCGCCGCGCCGGCACGTTGTAGAACAGTTCGCGCACTTCCACCGTGGTGCCCACGGCATGCGGCTTGGGTGCCACCTCGCCGACCTTGCCGCCCTCCACCTGCAGCGATGCACCGTGCGGATCCTGCGCGCGCCGCGAGGTCAACGCAAACCGGCTGACCGAAGCGATCGAAGGCAAGGCTTCGCCGCGGAAGCCGAGCGTGGCGACGGCTTCCAGGTCATCGAGCGAGGCGATCTTGCTGGTGGCGTGGCGCGATACCGCCAGCGGCAGTTCCTCGGGTGCGATGCCGCCGCCATCGTCGCGGATGCGGATCAGCCGCACGCCGCCCTCTTCCAGGTCGATGTCGACGCGGCGCGCGCCGGCATCCAGTGCGTTCTCGACGAGTTCCTTGACGACGGACGCCGGGCGCTCGACGACTTCGCCTGCAGCGATCTGGTTGATGAGGGTGTCGGGAAGCTGGCGGATCGGCACGTGCTGGCGGCGCAGGCGCGCCGTCTCGGGGGATCAGCCGTGATGATAGCCGAGCGGGTGCGCGATCAGGGCGCGCCGGCGGCACCGCCCGCCGCGACAGTACGTGCGTCGGCCTCGGCCTGCGCGCGTGCGGCGAACAGCGTGCCCGGCGGCGGCTGGCGGGTGAAGTACGACTGGATGCCTTCCAGCACCGCGCCTGCAACCTTGCGCTGGTGCGCCGGGTCGAACAGCCGCTTCTCTTCGTCGGCGTTGGAGATGAAGCCCGTTTCCACCAGCATCGCCGGCATGTCGGAGTTGCGGAGGACTTCGAAGTTGGCGAATTCGATCTGCGGCTTGTGGGTCTTGCCGAGACCCTTCAGCGAGGTCAGCACGTGGCCCGCGGCGTCCTGCGAGGCCTTCATGTGGCCGCTCTGGGCCAGGTCCAGCAGCACGTTGGACAAGGTGTCCTTGGTCAGGCGCACGCCGCCGACCAGATCGGAGGCATTTTCCTTGTCCGCCAGCCAGCGCGCGTGCTGCGACGAAGCACCCCGCAACGACAGCACGTACACCGACGAACCCCAGGCGCTGCGGTTCTCCGCCGCGTCGGCGTGGATCGACACGAACATGTCGGCCTTCGCCGCCCGCGCCTTGCGCGCGCGCTGGGGACGCTCGACATAGACATCGGTGTCGCGGACCAGATAGGCCTTCATGCCCGGCGTGGCGTTGATCTGGCGCGCCAGTTCCCTGGAGATCGCCAGCACCGCGTGTTTTTCGTAGCGACCGCTGGGACCGATGGCGCCCGGGTCCTGGCCGCCGTGGCCCGGATCGATGGCGATGACCAGCGGGCGCGTTCCGGAGGGCACGATGGCCGGCACCTTCGGCGCTTCTGCCGGAGGCGTCGTCGCGCCCGGCATCGGGGTGGGCTGGCCCGTGGCGATGGTATAGGTGTGTCGTTCGCCGGTGGGAGTCGGCGCCGGCACCGTGGCGGCGGTGGACTGGCCGTTGAGGATGGCCTGCGGCGAGGGCGAGGGCGGACTGACGGGCGTCGGCCCTGTCGTTGCCGGCACCGACCCCGCCTGCACCACCTTGGCGGTCAGCAGCGCGGTCGCCCGGGCCGCATCGGCCTGCGGCGAGGGCGCAGGAGCCGGGGTCGCCGGCGACGGTGTCGCGTTTGCGGTTGTCGCAGCAGCGCTGGCTGTCGCCGGCACCGCGACGCCGTCACCTGGCCATTCGATGACCAGGCGGGAATTGGCGCCTGCCTGTTCCATGCGCGGCGCGAGCGCGGTGACGGGCGATGCAAGGTCGAAGACGACACGCAGGGTATTCGCGTCCGGCTGTCCTGTGCGCACGGCGCGCACGATGCCCGCCGGTACCGGCAGCCGCAGGCCAGCCTTCGCTTTCGATGCCGGGAGATCCACGACCAGGCGGTCGGGCCCCTTGAGAGTGAGGGTCTTGTACTGTCCGGCGCCCACCAGTTCGATCTCTGCGCGGGTGCCGGTGCTGCCCTGGGCCAGGGTGACGCCGGTGACCTCTCCTGCGAGGAGCACGCACGGCGCGACGGCCAGCAGGGCCGCAAGGGCAAGGCGCAGCAAGGTGGTGGGCATCCCCGGGCTCATGCCGCGGATTCAAGCACCATCGGCTCACGAATGCAAGGCGTTTTCCCTTAATAATCCGCAACCTGGCGGATGTTCCTAACCGGACTGGAGAGATGCCGCCTGCAACTGGGCCTCTGCCGTCATTCGCGCGATCCAGTGTTCGCCCGCCGCGGATGCCCCGGTAAGCCGGGCCGAGCGACCCGCACCGGCGACCTCCAGTGCCACGTGCAGGTCGGCGGGCGGCAAAGCCGCAGCGCCGCGCTCGGGCCATTCGACCAGCCAAAGCACCGCAGCCCCTTCATCCAGCCCCAGGAATTCGAGTTCGCCCGCATTGCCAATGCGGTAGAGGTCCAGATGCCAGGCCTCTCCCCCCTCGACGGGGTAACGCTCCACCAGCGTGTAGGTCGGGCTGCGGATTGCGCCCACCACACCCAGCGTACGCAGCAGCGCGCGTGCCAGCGTGGACTTGCCGGCGCCAAGGTCACCCTGCAGGTGGACGACAGCGGCCGCAGGACGCGTGCGGGCGAGTGATCGGCCCAGGGCCTCGGTGGCCTCGTCGTCGGGAAGGAACACGTGCATGCCGCGATTCTAAGCGCTGGCGCGACGGGTGCCACGCATGCAAGACACTCAGGGATTGGCCAATCGCCGCAGGTGTGCGAACAGGTCCGAGGGCAGCAACCCCCGCTGACCATCCCACGCCGCGGCGTCCCCGGCCAGCGCATGCAGCAGCGCGCCGGCGCTGGCGGCGTCGAACGCCGCGAGACCCTGCGCCCGCAGTGCGGCGATGACACCGGTCAGGACATCGCCCATGCCGCCCACGGCCATGCCGGGATTGCCGGCGGCGACCACGCGCAACACCCCGTCCGGTGACGCGACGATGGTGCCGGCTCCCTTCAGGACGACCACACTCGCATGACGCTGGGCGATCGCCCGCGCGGTGGCGAAGCGGTCGCGCTGCACGTCGGCCGTGGTGCACGCGAGCAAGCGTGCCGCCTCGCCGGGATGCGGCGTCAGCACGGCATCCTGCAGCCTGTGCGGCGATGTCGCCAGCAGGTTCAGCGCATCGGCATCGATCACAGAGGAGATGTCGTCGCGCATCGCGTGCTGGAACAAGGCGCGCGCCCATTCGCCCTGCCCCAGGCCGGGGCCAACGGCGATCACGCGCGCCCGTTCAAGCAGGGGTACCAGCGCGTCCGTCGATTCGACCGCACGCACCATCGCCTCGGGCCTGCGCGCCAGCAGCGCCGCGACATGCGCCGGCCGCGTCGCCACGCTGACCAGGCCGGCACCCGCGCGCAGTGCGGCTTCGGCACACAGCGCAATCGCGCCCCCGCTGCCTTCGTCGCCGCCGATGCAGAGCACGTGGCCGGACTCACCCTTGTGCGTGTTGCGTCGGCGCGGAAGCAGCCAGCGTGCGAGCGCGTCCTGCTCCAGCAACGATGCCTCCGCGGGAACGCCATCGAATGTCGCGACGGGAATCTCGAGGTCGTCGAACGCGAGTGTGCCCGTGTATTCGAGCGCATCGCCGGTGTACAGGCCTGCATGCCGCACGATGAACTGCAGCGTGCGCGTCGCCAGCACCGCCACGCCGGGCGTACTGCCGCGATCGGCATCCACTCCGCTCGGCACGTCGAGCGCGAACACGGGGGCGGACTGCGCGTTGATCGCGTCGATCAGCGCCTTCGCTTCGTGCTCCGGCGCGCGCGACAGGCCGATACCGAACAGGGCATCCACGATGACATCGGCCTTCGGCAGCGCATCGTCGAAGAGCGTGACCTGCCCACCCGCGGCCACGTAATCGGTGCAGGCGCGTTGTGCGACAGGATTGCCCGGCACGTGCGAACGCAGGTGCACGATCTCGACCGCCCGTCCCGCGCGGCGCGCATGCCGCGCCAGGACATACCCGTCGCCTCCATTGCTGCCGGGTCCGCACACCACGACGATGCGCTGCGCCTCGGGCCAGTGCAGCAACAGGTGCTGCCAGGCTGCCAGGCCGGCGCGCTGCATCAGCACGTAGGCATCGCCGCCGAGTGCCTGCGTGGCGCGCGCATCGAGTGCCCGTGCGGCGTGCGCGGAGTACAGGGGCCAGGTGCCGGACATGCGCGGATTCTAGGTCCGGTCCCGGTTGCGGGGAAGTGAACCTGCGGCCCCCTCCTATAATCCCCCCATGCCCGTTTCCGACCCCATGACACCCGCGCCCGATCCTGACGCGCTCGCCCGGCGCGTACGGGCGCTGGCCCGCGAGTTCGGCTTCCAGCGCTGCGGCATCGCCGGCATCGACCTGCGGGACGACGAACGGCACCTGCGCGACTGGCTGGCGCAGGGACTGTACGGGTCGATGGCATGGATGGCGCAGCATGGCGACAAGCGCTCGCGCCCGCAGGAACTGATCCCCGGCACGCTGCGGGTGATCTCCGTCGGGCTGGACTATGGCCGCAACGACAGCGGCGACCCATGGGACACGCTGCAGGATGGCCAGCGCGCGTACGTGGCGCGCTACGCGCTGGGGCGCGACTACCACAAGCTGATGCGCAACCGCCTGCAGAAGCTCGCCGAACGGCTCCAGCAGGAAGTCGGCGCATTCGGCCATCGCGTGTTCGTCGATTCCGCACCGGTGCTCGAACGCGCCCTCGCGCGCAACGCGGGCCTGGGCTGGATCGGCAAGCACACCTGCCTGATCGACAGGGACGGTGGTTCGTGGTTCTTCCTGGGGGAAATCTATGTCGACCTGCCGTTGCCGATCGATGCGCCGGCGAGTGCGCATTGCGGCACCTGCACACGCTGCATCGACATCTGCCCGACGCAGGCAATCACCGCGCCCTACTGGCTCGATGCGCGACGCTGCATTTCCTACCTTACCATTGAGCACGAGGGTGCGATTCCGGAAGACCTCAGGCCCGCGATCGGCAACCGGATCTTCGGGTGCGACGATTGCCAACTGGTGTGTCCCTGGAACAAGTTCGCCAAGCGCACGGACGAGCCGGACTTCCGCGTGCGCAATGAACTGGACGTGGCGACGTTGCCGCAGCTGTTCGCGTGGAACGAAGACGAGTTCCTGCGCCGTACGGAAGGCTCGGCGATCCGTCGCAGCGGGCATGAACGCTGGCTGCGCAACATCGCGGTGGCGCTGGGCAATGCGCCCACTACGCCCGACGTGCTGACCGCGCTCGAAAGCCGTAGGGAAGACCTGTCCCCGTTGGTACGCGAGCATGTCGCATGGGGATTGGCGCAGCACCGCCTGCCCGTGGGAGCGACGTAAGTCGCGAAGGGCGACAATCCAAAGCTCGCGACTTACGTCGCTCCCACGAACGATGGGCGAAGGCGGTATTGCAGGCAGCTCACCCGCGTGCAGCGATCTCCGCCAGCAGTGCCTGGGTCACCGGATCCTTCGCCTCGGTTTCGCCCTTGAGCGCCGGCAGCAGCCCGTTGGCCAGCTGCTTGCCCAGTTCCACGCCGAACTGGTCGAAGGCGTTGATGCCCCAGAGCACGGACTGGGCATAGACGCTGTGCTCGTACATCGCGATCAGGCCACCGAGCGACTGCGGGGTCAGCGCGTCCAGCAGGATCATCGTTCCGGGACGACCGCCGGCATAGCTGCGATGCGGATCGTCGCTGGCTTGGCCATTGGCGAGCGCTTCGCTCTGCGCGAGCAGGTTGGACATCAGCGCGAGGTGGTTTTCCGCGTATGGGTCGTCGTTGCGCACGGTGCCCACGAAGTCGAGCGGCACGATCTGCGTACCCTGGTGCAGCGCTTGGAAGAAGCTGTGCTGCACGTCGGTACCCGCCCCACCCCACCACACCGGCACGGACTCGACGCCGACCGGGCTGCCATCCAGCTTCACCGACTTGCCCAGGCTCTCCATCACCAGCTGCTGCAGGTACGCCGGCAGCAGCGCCAGGCGCTGGTCGTACGTCATCACGCCCTGGGCCGCATGGCCCAGCACATTGCGGTTCCACACGGCCGTCAGCGCGTGGCGGACGGCGATGTTCTCGGCCAACGGCGCGCCGATGACATGCGCGTCGAAAGCCGATGCGCCCGCCAGCAGTTGCTCGAAACGGTCGAAACCGATCGCCAGCGCGATCGGCAGACCCACCGCCGACCACAGCGAGTAACGGCCGCCCACCCAATCCCACATGGGCAGCACGCGCTCGGACGCGATGTCGAACGCCGCGGCGGCGCGGTCCGGGTTGGCGCTGACGGCGTACAGCCGATCGCTGCCGCCGAGCCAGTCGCGCAGGATGCCGCCGTTGAGCAGCGTCTCCTGCGTACCGAACGTCTTCGAGATCAGGACTGCCGCGGTACGTGCCGGATCCAGCGGTGCCAACGTGCGCTGCGCCGCGGCGCCATCGACGTTGGACAGGAAGTGCACGCGGAACCGACCCGGCAACGGATCGCGCAACGCGTCGGCGACCAGCCTCGGCCCGAGGTCGGACCCGCCGATGCCGACGCTGACGATGTCCGTGACGCCGCTGTCTTCCAGACCCGAGATCAGGGCCGCCATGCGTTGGCGGACATCGAGCGCCGTCGCGTAGGCCTCGCGTGCGACGACCGCGTCCGAGTGGCGTCCGCGCAATGCGGTATGCAGGGCCGCGCGGTCTTCGGTGACGTTGACCTTCTCTCCGTCGAACAAGCGACGAAACGCACCCGCCAGGTCGGCGGAGTTGCCCTGCGCCAGCAGGGCCTGCCAGGCAGCCGCGTCGTACGACTGGCGCGCGAAGTTGAAATACAGGGGACCGGTGCGCAGCGTGTGGGCGGCGATGCGGTCGGGTTCGCGCGCCAGCAGTGCACTCAAGGGCTCCGCACGCAGGCGCGCGGCATGGGACTGCAAAGCGTCGAAACCCTGGCTCATGTCAGGCCGCCTGCTTGGGGATGCTGCGGTTGGTGTGGGTGATGCGGTTCTGGCCGTCCACGTAGACGAGCGTGGGCTGGAACGCATCGGCTTCCTGCTCGCTCATGGAAGCGAACGCGGCGATGATGATCAGGTCCCCGACC
The DNA here is from genome assembly GCF_002863005.1 of Pseudoxanthomonas sp. Classification (GTDB taxonomy): domain Bacteria; phylum Pseudomonadota; class Gammaproteobacteria; order Xanthomonadales; family Xanthomonadaceae; genus Pseudoxanthomonas_A. Next base: position 61,910 of record NZ_PKDG01000049.1, on the reverse strand, counting down.
TGCACATGGCGGGCTGCACCGCCATTGAGCGACACGATGCCGCTGCCCTCGTCGGCGCGGATCGCGTAGGTGGAGAAGCGCGCCCCGTTGGTGACGTCCCAGATATGGACCTGTTCGAACTCGCGGATGCCCGTGGCCTCCAGCAGTAGGCCATCGATGGCGATGGAACCTTCGTAGTTCAGTTCCGAATGGGTGACGGTCGCGCGGTGGATCTTGGTCTTGAGCAGGCTGAGGTGCATGTCGGCGGCACGAAGAGCGGGAGCGCGAAGTTTATCCCCTCGTGCCGGCCTTGTACCGCGCTCAGAACTCGAGGTTGTCGATCAAGCGCGTGCGCCCCAGCTTCGCTGCGACCAGCGCGACGCGCGCGCCCGCTTCGCCGTCTTCCGGCTCGCTGAGGTCGGGACGGCGGACCACGGTGTAGTCCACTTCGTAACCAATCTCCGCAAGCTGCCGGGCGGCATCGACTTCCACCCGGGCGCGCGGGGTTCCCGCCACCAGGCTTTCGCGCATGGCGATCAGTGTCCGGCGGATCTGCGCCGCGCGCGGACGTTCGTCCGCCGAGAGATACTGGTTGCGCGAGCTCATCGCCAGTCCGTCGGACTCGCGCACGATGCTGCCGGCGAGGATCTGGATCGGGAACGCCAGGTCGGTGACCAGTTGGCGGATCACCGCGAGCTGCTGGTAATCCTTCTTGCCGAAGGCGGCCACGTCGGGCTGTACCTGGTTGAACAGTCGACTGACCACGGTGCATACGCCATCGAAATGCCCCGGGCGGTGCGCGCCTTCCAGCACGCTGCTGACACCGGGTACATGCACGTTGGCCGCGAGGCCGACGCCGAACGGATACATGGACTCCACCGTGGGCAGCCACAGGACATCGCAGCCTGCGCCTTCGAGACCGCTCATGTCCGCCTCGGGCGTGCGCGGATAGCGGGTGAAGTCCTCGTTGGGTCCGAACTGCGTCGGGTTCACGAATACGCTGGACACCACGCGGTCGGCGTACTGCCGCGCCAGCATCACCAGTGAGTAATGCCCGGCATGCAGGTTGCCCATCGTCGGGACGAAACCGACCCGCAGGCCCTGCTGCCTCCATTCCCTGACGCGGGCACGCAGCGCCTCAAGCTCGGTGATGGTCTCGATCATCGTGGCCCCTGGGGCGTGTGGTCGCGCGCGGCGCGGTCAGTAGGAATGGGCATCGTCGGGGAAGGCCCCGCTGCGCACCGCGTCGGCATAGGCGCGTACGGCGCCCGCCACGGAACCGCCTTCGGCAAGGAAATCCTTGACGAACTTCGGCCGTCGATGGCCCGTGTCGAGGCCGAGGAAGTCGTGCAGCACCAGCACTTGCCCATCGCAGCCGGGACCCGCCCCGATGCCGATGGTGGGGATGGCCAGGTCCGCGGTGATCGTGGCGGCCAGCGACGACGGCACGCACTCGAGCACCAGCAACTGCGCGCCGGCGTCCTGGACGGCGCGCGCCTCTTCGCGCAGGCGGACGGCCGCGGCCTCGTCACGCCCCTGCACGCGATAACCGCCGAACTTCAGCACCGACTGCGGGGTCAGGCCCAGGTGCGCGCAGACCGGGATGTCGCGCTCGACCAGGAAGCGGATGACCTCCAGCTTGTGGCCCGCCCCTTCCAGCTTGACCATCTCCGCACCGGCCTGGAGCAGCGCGATGGCGGCATCAAGCGCGCGCTCGGGCGTGGCATCGGACTGGAACGGCAGGTCCGACACCAGCAGGGCGCGATCGAGGCCGCGGGCGACGGCACGCGTGTGGTAGACGATGTCGTCCACGGTCACCGGCAGCGTGGAGTCGTGCCCTTGCACCACCATGCCCAGCGAGTCGCCGATCAACACCAGGTCGATGCCACTCGCATCCAGGACGCGGGCGAAACTGTTGTCGTACGCCGTCAGCATCACCAGCTTGCGACCGTCACGCTTGGCGTCGGCGAGGGCGGGAACGGTCCAGGGCTTGCTGTCGGCGTGGGTGCTCATAGCGCCGCATTATCCACTCATAACGGCTGGATGTTGGACATTTCCAGCACGGACACAGCATCCCGCGCAGCGCCGTAGGCAGGGATACGGGCATCGGGCAGGACGTCCAGCAGCGGCACCAGCGCGAAGGCGCGTTCGTGCAGATGCGGATGCGGCACGCGCAGCCCGGGCTCGTCGATCACCGCGTCGCCGTAGAGCAGCAAGTCCAGGTCCAGCGTGCGCGGGCCCCAGCGCTCGCCTTCGATGCGACGCCGACCGAACCCGGCTTCCACCGCCAGCAGCAGGTCCAGCAGCGCGCGCGGCGGCAGCGAGGTTTCCACCAGTGCGACGGCATTGATGAAGTCGGGCTGGTCTTCCCTTCCCCAGGCCGGCGTGCGGTAGAAGGGCGACACCGCGCGCACGACGATGCCTTCGCGGCCCGCCAACGCAGCCACCGCCTGACGCAGCGTATCGGCCGCATCGCCGAGATTGGCTCCCAGGCCGATGCAGGCCTGGCACGTCGCCGTCATTCCGGCGAGGCGCCGCCCGTGCGTCGGCGGCGACGGCGGCGACGCTTCGACGGGGCCGCATCATCATCGTCGCCGAAGGCGTCGGTCGACGCGGCGACACCGAGCGTGGCGGCGAGCTCTTCACCGGACTGCGTCTGCGCTTCGCGCCAGAACGCCACGTCCTCGGCATGCTCCGGCGACGCGGCGAGGCGCAGCACGAGGAAATCGAACGCGGCCCGGAACCGCGGATGCGTCAAAAGGCGCGTCACCCGCTTGCGCTGGCGGTTGCCGAACCGGGTCTGCAACAGCCAGATCTCCTGCATCGGCAACGAGAAGCGGCGCGGCAGGGCCACCGTGTTCAACTGGTGCAGGGTCACCCGATCGGCGGCGCGACGCTGCGCTTCCTCCGCCTGCACGCCCTGGGCCTGCAGCCCCATCAGGGCGCGGCAGTACGCCGGCCACAGCAGCAACGCGAACAGGAAGGCCGGCGATACCGGTTCCTCATTGGCCACGCGCTGGTCGGTGCCGGTCAGCCCCGCGAGTACCATGCGACGCAACGCGCCGCTGCGATTGGACGCCAGCGCGGCGGCGGTTTCGGGGAAGAGCACCTTCAGCAGGCCGAAGCGCTCCAGCCCCTCGAAGCTCGCCACGCCATGCCCGGACAGGAACAGCTTGAGGATCTCCTCGAACAGCCGCGCCGGCGCGGCCTCGGCCAGCAGCGGCGCCAGTGGCGCGATCGGCGCGGCGGTATCGGCATCGATCTCGAAGCCCAGCTTGGCCGCCAGGCGGACCGCCCGCAGCATGCGCACGGGATCCTCGCGATAACGCTGTTCCGGATCGCCGATCAGCTTCAGCCGTCGCGCCATCGTGTCTTCGAAGCCGCCGACATAGTCGCGGACCGAAAAGTCGTCGATGGCGTAATAGAGCGCGTTGGCCGTGAAATCGCGGCGCACCGCATCGTCTTCGACGGTGCCGTAGACGTTGTCGCGGACCAGCCTGCCGTTGTCCATCTCGCGGTCGCCGCTGCCGTCGTCGACATTGGCGCGGAAGGTGGCGACCTCGATGATCTCGCGCCCGAAGACCACGTGCGCCAGGCGGAACCGGCGCCCGATCAGCCGGCAGTTGCGGAACTGCTGGCGCACCTGTTCCGGCGTGGCGTCGGTCGCCACATCGAAATCCTTGGGGTGGCCGCCGACCAGCAGGTCGCGCACCGCGCCACCGACCAGGTACGCCTGGAAACCGGCATCCCGCAGGCGGTAGAGCACGCGCAGCGCGTTCGGGCTGATGTCCTTGCGCGAAATGGTGTGCTGGTCGCGCGGGATGGTTCGCAGAGCGGTGACGGGCGTAATAGCGGCAGTTCCATGCAGGAGGGTCACGCGGCCGGCGGGGTGGATTGCCCTCGACCTGACCGCCACCTATACTAATCCGCTACGCCGGTTTCACCAAAAACGCTCCCTTCGTCTAGTGGTTAGGACGTGGCCCTCTCAAGGCTAAAACAGGGGTTCGAGTCCCCTAGGGAGCGCCATCCGGTCGAGGTTGCGGGTTGAGATCCGCGACAGGTGGACTGCCAGGACCCCGCTACGGCGGGGTTTTGCGTTTGCAGGGGCCGGCACGGACGCATTAAAGACGGTTTAATCGCGTCGTCCTAGCATGATCGCCCCATATCCCGCCGAGGCCCGCCCGTGTCGCGCCTGCTCCTGGTTGAAGACGATCGCATGCTCGGCGATGCCCTGGCCGCCGCCCTGGCCCAGGACGGCTGGTCCATCGACCGCGCCGAAGACGGCGCATCCGCACGCCTGGCGCTGGTCGACCACGGCTACACCGCGGTCCTGCTGGACTTGGGGTTGCCGCGCGGCTCGGGACTGGACGTACTGGCGGCACTGCGCCAGCGCTACGACACCACCCCCGTGCTGATCATCACGGCACGCGACCAGCTCAGCGACCGCGTGCGTGGACTGGATGCCGGCGCCGACGACTACATCGTCAAGCCGTTCGAAGCCGGGGAACTCAGCGCTCGCCTGCGTGCGGTGGTGCGCCGCACGCAGGGTCGCGTGGCGCCGGTGCTGCGCCATGGCGACATCGTGCTGGATCCTGCCGACCGCTCGGTGCGACTGGGCGACCGGCCGGTGCGACTGGGTGTACACGAGTACCGCACCCTGCTCGCCCTGATGGAGCGGCCGGGCCGCGTGATCGCGCGCGATACGCTGGAATCCTTGGTGTACGGCGGCGAAGGGTCGATCGAGAGCAACACCATCGCGGTCTACATCCACCAGCTGCGCAGGAAACTGGGAGACGGCGTGATCACGACCGTGCATGGCTTCGGCTACCGGCTGGGAGAGGGTGAATGAGCCACTCGCTGAAGTCGAAACTGCTGTTGGCGGTGATGACGCCGCTCGCGCTGGGATGGGCCGGATGGCTCGGCAGCCAGCACTTCCAGATGACGCGTCAGCAGCAGGGCCACGACGACCTGTTCCTGCAGGAGGTCAGCGAACAGATCCTGTTGTCCATGCCGAGCAACCTCGACGCGCTGGACGACGGCCCGCGTCTTCACCTGCCCCCCCGGGCCGGCCCGGCGGGCAAGAAGAAGAAATTCGACACGCTGCGCTACCAAGTGTGGATCCTCGGCCGGCGCACGCCCGTGGTGGCGTCGGATGGCGCACCGATGCAGCCGCTGCGCGCGGACTTCAAGTCCGGTTTCGTGGTGAGCGAGGTCGCGGGCGAACCGTGGCGCGTCTATGCCGCCACCGATGCCAGCGGCCGCATCCAGGTGCAGTCCGGCATGTCGCAGTCGGCGATGAAGGCCGAACTCGCGCACTGGGTGAAGATCAGCCTGTGGAGCGGCATCGGCATCCTGCTCGTGCTCGGGGCCATCGTGGGCCTGGCCATCCACTGGAGCCTGCGTCCGATGAACCGCCTGCGCCGCGAGATGGCGCAGCGCGAGCCTCACGACCTTGCTCCCCTGCCCGCCTCCGGGCTGCCGCGCGAGATCCGGCCACTGGTGGATTCGTTCAACCTGTTGCTCGAACGCCTGTCGGAGGCGATGCGTGGCGAACGCCAGTTCCTGGCCGATGCCGCGCACGAGTTGCGGACGCCGCTGGCTGCGCTGCTGACGCAGACGCAGGTCGCCATGCGCGCCGGCAGCCAGGCGGACGCGCAGGCCGCGCTGGCCCAGCTGGCGCATGGCATCCAGCGCACGTCGCGGCTGGCGCAGCAGCTGCTCGACTCGGCACGCGTGGACGCGTCGCCGCTGCGCGAGGACCGACCCGTCGTCGCGCTCCCCGACGTGGTGACGATGGTCGCGCGCGAGTTCGAATCGATGGCGAGCCGCCGGCAGCAGACGCTCGCCCTCCATGCCGAGCCCGCCAGCGTGCGGGGCGACCTCGACGATCTCGGCATCCTGGTGCGCAACCTGCTGGACAACGCAGTCCGCTACGGCGGCGACAGCGCGCGCATCGAGATCGCCTGCGGCACCGACGACGGAGGCGCGACCGCCTGGGTCAGGGTGCGGGACAACGGCCCCGGCGTGCCCGCCGACGAGCGCGAACGCATCTTCGAGCGCTTCTTCCGGGGCAGCCAGGGCAATGGCGAACGCGGCAGCGGCATCGGCCTGTCGCTGGTCGACCGCATCGCACGCGCACACGATGCGCGCATCACGGTGGAAGACGGCATCGCCGGACGGGGATTCGGTTGCCGCGTCGCGTTCCGCGCGGCACCCGACGCCTGATTCGGCGACGCGGCGCTATTCGCCGCGCCACCACGGTTGCGTGTCGGCGGGCCGCACGATCGACAGCGGTTGGCCGATCACCGGAGTGGCGATGGCGACCCCTGCGTCCTGCGACAGGGCGTACAGCGTTTCCATGGGTTCGCTCCAGCCATGGAAGGCCAGGTCGAAGGTGCTGTTGTGGATGGGCACCAGCGATCGGCCGCCCAGATCGCGATGCGCCTGCAGCGTCTGCGCGGGCAGCATGTGTACGTCCTGCCAGCGGCGGTCGTAGGCGCCGCACTCCAGCAAGGTGATGTCGAACGGCCCCAGGCGCTCGCCGATGGTGCGGAAACCGTCGAAGTAGCCGGTATCGCCACTGAAAAATACCTTCAACTCGTCCGTCCTTATCACCCACGACGCCCACAGCGTGGCGTTGCGGTCCGACAGCGTGCGGCCGGAGAAATGCTGCGACGGCGTCGCCGTGAAGCGCACGCCATCGCGTTCCACTTCGTCCCACCAGTCGAGCTGGCGCACCTTGTCGCGGGGCACGCCCCACCCGACCAGCCGGTCGCCCACGCCGAGCGGCGTCAGGAACACCTCCGTCTTCGCCGCCAGCGCGCGCACGGTGTCGCGGTCCAGATGGTCGTAGTGATCGTGCGACAACACCACGGCCGCCAGCGGCGGCAATGCATCGAGGGCGATGGGCGGCGCGTGGAAGCGCTTGGGACCCGCCCACTGGACGGGCGAGGCGCGCTCGGAGAACACCGGATCGGTCAGCCAGAACCGGCCGCCGAGCTTCAGCAGGACGGTCGAATGTCCGAGCCGGTACAGCGTGCCGTCCGCCGCGTCGTCCAACTGCGCACGGGACAGCGACTGGACCGGAATGGCGCCCCTCGGCACGGTACCGGCCGGTTTGCCGCCGACCAGGAAGTCCCACCAGAGCTTGCCGGTATCGCGCCAACCGAGCGCACGCGGCTTGCGTTCGTTCTGGAAGCCGTCCTCGCCGAACTGCGGCGATTGCGGGTAGGACAGCGTGGCGCAGCCGGACAGGCCCGCGTAGGCGAAGGCCGTGGCGGACACGCAGGCCGCCGCCGCGATGCGCTTCAGGCGTTTTCCCCGGCGAGGCATCGGGGTGGACGGGTCAGCCATCGTGGCCGCTCCTCGACGTGGGGAATACGTACTGGACCATCGTGGCCGCACCGGCCTGCCCGGGCAGCATGATCTGGACATCGCCCTGCCCCACGGGCACCTGCCAGCGGAGATCGACGCAGCCGAGCTGCGATGCCGTGCGACGCGCTTCGGCGAGCAACTGCGTGGCGACGTCCGAGGGGCGCGCGCTGGCGGGTACGAAGAGCGCTTCGAGATTGAGGTAATACGCCCGGTCGAGCATCGAGAATCCCACCGTGGCGAAGGCATAACCCGCGGGCTCCCGGCGGCGCTCCGCGATCCACGCCCACGCGCGCAGCGGCGGTTCGAACAAGGCTTCCATCAGCTCCAGCACGCCGGCACCGGCGCGGGTACCAGAGGTTTCGGGCAGTTCCGCCCGCTGGCGGTCGCACAGTTGCATCAGCACTGCGGCGTGCGCCCGGGTGACGCGACGGATATCGATGTCGTCATCGGCCGATGCGTGGCTCCACGGCGGATCCTGCGGTGCGGGAAGGTGGGCCACGGGTACCGGGCGAAACAATGTCGCCGTCCCCGCGCGCGAAAGTCGTGCATTCATGGGAGCTCCAAGGGTTAGGGAAACAGCGATCAGAATCCGCGCGAGATGCCGACGAAGAGCGACGTGCTGCGGTCCTTGCCCTCCTCGACCAACGGGCTGTCCTGCAGCGCGTCGGGCAAGGCCCGGTATTCCACGTTGCCCACCAGCGCCCAGCGTCTGGCGAAGGGATGGACCAGGGTCAGGCTGGCGCGCGGCACCGTGGCCGCACCGGGACGGTAGGCCGCCACGCCGCGTGCGACCTCTTCATCGAGGATGCCGTAGTAGTAGTCCGCCAGGTCCGCCGACAGGCGGATGGCGCCCACCGAAGGCACCAGGGTCGTGCGACCGAGCGCCAGCGGATAGCTGTAGTCGAGGGCGACCGCGTAGCCGTCGCTGGTACCGGTCACATCGACGCGCGCGTCCAGGTCGAGCTTGCCGCCCGCCCCCTTCCAGCTCGCGCCGACGCCGATGTCGACACTGTCGTCGCGATCGGACAGCAGCCGGCGGTCCACGCCGCGACGCGCGAGTTCGGCGGTGCCGAAGTCATCGGCATCCAGCCCATCCAGACGACCCGCGATGAAGGTGCGCAGTTCGAAACGATCGTCCACGTGGACGCGGTAGCCCAGTGCCGCGCCACGCAGGTAGACACGTTCGCCATCGTAGGCGAGGTTGGGATACACGCGCGTGCGTGTGCCTTCGCCCGCGTACTCGCTGTCGCGGTGCACGACGGCCAGGCCGGCGCTCCAGCGCGACGGCAACTGGTCCTGCGCCTTGGCATCGGTGCGCTCGACGACCTGGGCGAACGCGGAGAAGGGCAACAGCAGCAACAGCGGTGTGCAGGCACGCAGCAGACTCATGGAAACCTCGGCGGTGGGGGACCGGATTGCCCGGCCCGCCCATGCTCGCGCGGGATGTTTAAGAACTCCTTAAGTCACCGCGCGTCCACTGCACCTCGCCTCATTGCATCCGCGGAAGGTCGAACACCAGCACCTCGGCACCGATGCCGCGTTCGATGGTGACCAGCGGCTCCGCGTCGTACAGCAGTGCATCACCCGCCTTCAGGGGCTTCCCGTTGACGGTCGCCTCGCCACGCGCCACATGCACGTAGCCGAGCCGACCGTCGGCGAGCGGCAGTTCGGCCTTCTCGCTGCCATCGAACAGACCGACATACATGCGCGCATCCTGGTGGATGCGGACCGACCCATCGGCGCCATCGGGACTGACCGCCAGGCGCAGGCGGCCCTGCTTGTCGGTTGCGGGAAAGGATTTCTCCTCGTACGACGGCTCGACGCCCTGCCGATCGGGAATGATCCAGATCTGCAGGAAGTGCGTGGCACCGGACGCGTTGTAATTGAACTCGGAGTGCTGCACGCCGGTGCCGGCGCTCATGCGCTGCACATCACCGGGCACGATGCTGGAGCTGTTGCCCATCGAGTCCTTGTGGCCCAGCGCGCCTTCCAGCACGTAGCTGATGATTTCCATGTCGCGGTGGCCGTGTTCGCCGAAGCCGCGCCCGGCGGCCACGCGATCCTCGTTGATGACGCGCAACGGGCCCCAGTGGACGTGCTTGTCATCGAAGTAGTTGGCGAAGGAGAAGCTGTGCCAGGAATCCAGCCAACCGTGATTGGCATGGCCGCGGGCCTCGGCAGGGCGGAGGGTGATCATGGCGAAACTCCTTGGGTGGTGGACAGGGTACGAAGCTTGGGCGCTATCAAAAATGGAATAAACCCAGCCAATCTCAATTATTTGTCCTATTTTTGAACTTAATTGGATTCGAAACCCGCAATACCGCCGACGGATGGGACGACGCCCGATGCACGGTCGAAGCGGTACAGGGTCGGGGCTACGTCATTGTGTCGCGATGAAGTGCGCATCACGCGGACGCCTGCCTGCATTCGCGCCACGACGGGCCGGCTGCATTAAACTTGCGCGGTTCCCGCTCGAGCGCTCGTCTTCATGCCCTTCGTCGTCACCGAAAACTGCATCAAGTGCAAGTACACCGACTGCGTGGAGGTCTGTCCGGTGGACTGTTTCCACGAAGGGCCGAACTTCCTGGTGATCGATCCGGACGAATGCATCGACTGCACGCTGTGCGAGCCGGAATGCCCCATCAATGCCATCTATCCCGAGGACGACGTGCCGGCGGGACAGGAGGGCTACGTGGCGCTGAACGCCGAACTCTCGCGCGCCTGGCCGGTGATCACCACCCGCAAGGAGCCGTTGCCGGACGCCAAGGAGTGGGAAGGAAAGCCCGGCAAGTTGCCGCTGCTGGAGCGCTGACCGCGCGGCATGGCGGAACGCCTCCCATGAAAAAGGGCGCCTTGCGGCGCCCTTCTCGCATGTCGCGGCGGATGCGATCAGCCGCCCAGCTTCGCCTTCAATGCCGCAAGCAGCTTGGTCGCGGCCGGCGACGTCGCCGGCAGGCCGCGCGGATCGACCGCCGATACGTACGCGCCCGCGTCCACCGCCGACACGCGCACCAGGAAGCTTGCGCCCTCGTAGCTCACGTCATAGGTCCCCAGCAGCTGCGCGCGGCTCGCGATGGTCACGCCTTCGACGCCGGCAAGCGCTTCACCGACGCGGGTGAAGGCGTCGTCGCGTGAGCCGGCCACACTGAACCCACCGGCGGTCGGGGCGTTGGACGACGTGGGCTGGCTGGCGGCCGGCACCTGCATGGCGCCGCTGGTGTTGGGCAGGTTCAGGTCCGGCGGCACTTCCAGCGGACGGGCTTCCGGCGCCAGCGCATAGTCGCCCCGCGCACCCTTCTTGAACCACGAGCAGCCGGCGACGGAGACGACCAGCAGCACGAGGGCAAGCGGACGCACGAGGGAAGACGAAAGACGCATGAGGTTCTCCTGGGTTCAGGCCGCGAGGGTATCGCGGCTGGATTGTGCTTCCAGCGCCTGCGCCACGGCGGCGAGGCGATCGGCGGTATCGGCATGGGCGGCGGACAGCGCGAGCAGCGGCAGGCGCAGGCCGTGGCCGAACCCCGCACGCTGCAGCAACGCCTTCACCGGAATGGGATTGGATTCGACGCCGAGGAAGGCGTAGATCTCCTGCAGCTGCGCGTCCAGCGCTGACGCGGCCGCGGCATCACCGGCGCGCGCCACGTCGCACAGGCGGCGGAACGTGCGCGGCAACGCATTGGACCCGACGGAGATCAGGCCATCGGCTCCGGCCAGCATCGCGCGCGACGCGGTCGGGTCGTCGCCACTCAGGATCGCGAAGCCCGGCGTGCGCAGCGCCAGCAGTGCGGACATGCGCTCGGGCTCGGAACGCGCTTCCTTGATGCCGACGATGTTCGGGTGGTCGACGAGTTCGGCGACCGTTTCCGGCAGCAGGTCGCAGCCGGTCCGGCCCGGCACGTTGTAGAGAACGACCGGCAGGCCGCCCTGGTCGGCGACGGCGCGATAGTGGGCCACCAGGCCTGCCTGCGTCGGCCGGACATAGGGCGGCGTCACCACCAGCGCGAACTGCGCGCCGCCCGCGGCCGCACGGCGGGTCGCCGCGATGGTCCTGGCGGTATTCATCTGGCCGGTGCCGGCCAGCACGGGAAGGCGCCCACGCATCTCTTCCACCGCGATGCGCAGGACCGTGTCGTACTCGTCGTCGGACAACGCCGCCGCTTCGCCGGTCGAACCCGCCACCACCACGCCCTGCGTGCCGCCGTCGAGCTGCTGTTTCAGCAGCGCGCGCCAGGCGTGCAGGTCGAGTTCGCCCGACGCCGAAAACGGCGTGGCCAGTGCGGTGATGCTGCCGGAAAGGTGCAAGGGGAGGCTCTCGGTGGGGATCCGGCGCACCGGAAGCGCCCGTGAGCGCGGTCGTCCCGGTCCGCCTGCAATGTCGGCCGCATGTTACTTGCGGGCTCAAAGGGCGGGCAAGTATGCTGCCTGCGTCGTCGGGCCGCTGCCCGGCCGCCATTCAGCCTGACCGCAACGCCGGAAGCTCTCTTGACCGATTCCACGCCCCGGCCTTCGCCGACCGAAAACCACCTCCTGATCACCGCCTATACGACGCATCCGGAATCGCCGCTCCTGTCGGTGACGCGCCGGATCGCCGACAGCGGCTGCAATCTGGTGGACGCGCGGCTGTCCACGGTGGGCCGCGACGTGTCGGTGACCGCGCTCGCGACCGGGTCCTGGGACGCGGTGGCGAAGCTGGAAGCCATGCTGTCGCGGCTCGAGCGCGACGACGGCCTGAAGCTGGTGTTCTACCGCACCGGGCCGAAGGTGGTGCAATCCAACCTGCTGCCGTACATCGTGGAAGTGGTGGCCGCCGACAAGTCTGGCATCCTGTTCCAGCTGGCGGATTTCTTCGACCGCCAGGGGATCACCATCGAGAACCTGCAGAGCACGCGCTACCGCGCGATGCAGACCGGGGCGGAGATGTTCTCGGCGCAGGTCACCATCGGCGTGCCGGCCAACATGCACATCGCCGCGCTGCGCGACGATTTCCTCGAATTCTGCGACCATCTGAACCTGGACGCGATCATGGATCCGATGAAGTTCTGACGATGACGGCGAAAAGCGCGAAAGCCCTGCCCAAATCGACACTGAAACTGCCGCTGGCCCTGTCTGGCGGCGAGACCGCCACCCTCGCCGACTACGCCGGCCGATGGCTGGTGCTCTACTTCTATCCGAAGGACAGCACTCCCGGCTGCACCACCGAGGGTCTGGACTTCAACGCGCTGCTGCCGAAGTTCGCCAAGCTCGACGCCACCGTATTGGGCGTCTCGCGCGACTCGGTGAAATCGCACGACAACTTCTGCGCCAAGCAGGGCTTCAGGTTCCCGCTGGTGAGCGACGCCGACGAAGCGCTGTGCAAGGCCTTCGACGTGATCCACGAGAAGAACATGTATGGCCGCAAGGTGCTGGGCGTGGTGCGCAGCACCTTCCTGATCTCGCCGGACGGCCGCATCGTGCAGGAGTGGCGCGGCGTGAAGGTTCCCGGCCATGCCGACGCCGTGCTGGACGCGCTGAAGGCCCACCAGGCCCAGTGACGAAATCCCCTTCCCTTCCACCCACCATCCCGCGCCGCGGCGGGTCATGGTGGTTCGCTGCTGTCCGCGGAAATGTCGCCCGTGTTCACACATCTTCCTCGATGAGGTTGCCCGAATGACCCGTAGCAAGCGTATCTATGTGTTGGACACCAACGTGCTGATGCACGACCCCACCGCGCTGTTCAAGTTCGAGGAGCACGACGTCTTCCTGCCGATGCAGGTGATCGAGGAACTGGACAACGGCAAGAAGGGAACCTCGGAAGCGAGCCGCAACGCGCGGCAGGTCAGCCGCTTCCTCAACGAACTGGTCGAGGCGTCCGGCCTGGACAACCTGGCCGCCGGCATTCCGCTCGTGCAGCCCAACAGCCTGCAGCTGCGCGGCTCACAGAGCGCGGGCCTGCTGCGCTTCCAGACCAGCCATTTCGATGCCGGCAAGAGCTTCGGTGCGGTCATTCCCGACAACGCCATCCTCGGCGCCATCCTCGCGCTGAAGGAGAGCGAGCCGGAGATCCCGGTGGTGTTCGTCTCCAAGGACATCAACCTGCGCATCAAGGCGGCGATCGCCGGCATCGTGTCGGAGGACTACGAGAATGATCGCGCGCTCGACGATTTCAGCCTGCTGTACACCGGCGCCGATCCGCTGCCGGAGGATTTCTGGCAACGCCATGGCAAGGACCTGCGCTCGTGGACTGACAAGGGCCGCACGTTCTACGAAGTGACGATGGCCGATGGCGCGGGCTGGTACCCCAACCAGTACCTGTACCTGCCCGGCGACGACGAGTCCGAATTCCGCGTCAGCAAGGTCGAGGGCGACAAGGCGACGCTGCAGATCGTCGACGACTTCCGCCACAGCCAGCATGCGGTGTGGGGCATCAATGCGCGCAACCGCGAACAGAATTTCGCGCTCAACGCGCTGATGGATCCCGAAGTCGATTTCGTCACCCTCCTCGGTACCGCCGGCACCGGCAAGACGCTGCTCGCGCTCGCCGCCGGCCTGGCGCAGACGATGGACCAGCAGCGCTACCGCGAGATCATCATGACCCGCGCCACAGTCAGCGTCGGCGAGGACATCGGCTTCCTGCCGGGCACCGAGGAAGAGAAGATGACGCCGTGGATGGGCGCTCTTACCGACAACTTGGAAGTGCTGACGCACAACCAGGAAGGCGGCGCCTGGGGCCGCGCCGCGACCAACGACCTGCTCGCCTCGCGCATCAAGATCCGTTCGATGAACTTCATGCGTGGCCGCACGTTCCTGTCGCGCTACCTGATCCTCGACGAGGCGCAGAACCTCACCCCGAAGCAGATGAAGACGCTGATCACCCGCGCCGGCCCCGGCACCAAGATCGTCTGCCTGGGCAACGTGGAACAGATAGACACGCCCTACCTGACCGAGACGACGTCCGGCCTGACCTACGCGGTGGACCGCTTCAAGAACTGGGCGCACAGCGCGCACATCACGCTGCGGCGTGGCGAGCGCTCGCGCCTGGCGGATTACGCGTCGGAAGTGCTGTAGCGGTATCGATCGCCGCGTAGGCCCTTGCGGCCTGCGTGGCGACACCAGAGCAGGCAGCCATGCATGATCCCTACACGCCGACACGCTACGCATCCGCCGCCGCCCCCACGGATGCCGCCGCAGCGCTGAAGTTTGGCGTGCAATGGCGGCGCGTCCTGCTGGGTGGCGTCGTCCTGTTCTCGGCACTGGCTACATGGTCCATTGGCACCAGCATGTTGCTCTCGCTATTCCTGTTCCGGTTCGCCCCGGATGATGTTGGATTCGCGTCCTTCAACGTCGTCCGCACAAGTGGATATATCCTGTTTGCGACGGTCGCCTACTGGTGGTTCTCCACCGGAATCGCGCGTTGGCGCTGGCTCCATCTGCTGCTTGCCTGGGTACTGGTCCAGTCGATAGGCGCCGGCATCCTGAAGGTGCTGTTGGACGTAACCCTCGACTATTCAGCATGGAAGTATTGGGCGTCCGAACTCCTTCCGGTCTGTGCCGCCTGGTCGCTTGCATGGCTGTGGCCGGGACGAGGTCCGCGTTCTGCACGCGGGGCTCATTGACGCCATGGGCCTCCAACTTCCCCGCTGGGTCTGGATCGGTGCCGTGCTGCTGGCCTGCGTGGCCGGCATGGTCAACGTCATCGGCTACCTGGGGTTCGAACACCAGGCGGTCAGCCATCTGACCGGCACCACCAGCCTGCTGGGTGCGGCGATCGCGCAGGGCGACCTGCGTGCGGTGATCCACCTGTGGGGCGTGCTGATCGCGTTCTGCCTCGGCGCGATGCTCAGCGGCCTGATCATCCAGGACCAGACGCTGAAACTCGGCCGCCGGTACGGCGTGGTGCTCGCGCTGGAGGCCGTGCTGCTGATCGCCGCGGTCCCGCTGTTCAAGCAGGAACAGATCTGGGGTGCCCTGCTGGCTGCCGTGGCCTGCGGCCTGCAGAACGCGATGGTCACGACCTACAGCGGTGCCGCCGTGCGTACCACCCACCTCAGTGGCATGTTCACCGACCTCGGCATCGGCCTGGGGCACCTGCTGCGCGGCATGCCGTTGCCGGTAAGGCGCCTGACGCTCAGCGGCCTGATCATCAGCGGCTTCCTGGGCGGTGGCGTGCTGGGCGCCTGGCTGTATCGGCAAGTCGGTTACGACGCCCTGCTGGCGCCGGCGCTGCTGACCGGCTGCACCGGCGTCGGCTACGTGCTGTATCGCCAGTGGATGCGCGCACGGTCGCCGACAGCGTGACCCGCCCGCCACCCGCCCGCGTACGGATGGCACAATCCGCGCATGACCGTTCCCTCCGTGGTTTCCGCCCTGACCATCGCCGGTTCCGACTCCGGTGGCGGTGCCGGCATCCAGGCCGACCTCAAGACCTTCGCCGCCCACCGCGTGCATGGCCTCTCCGCCATCGCCGCGCTCACCGCACAGCACACGCGGGGCGTTACCGCGGTAAACGTGCCGCCGATGGATTTCCTCCGCGCGCAGCTCGAAGCGTGCTTCGACGATTTCGACGTGCGCGCCGTGAAACTGGGCATGCTGGCGACCGCCGACGTCATCGGCGTGGTGGCCGAGGCGTTGCGCGTGCATCGCCCGGCCACGGTGGTGGTCGATCCGGTCATGGTGGCCACCAGCGGCGCCAAGCTGCTGGAAGACAGCGCGCTGCAGGCACTGCGCACACGGTTGCTGCCGCTGGCGGACGTGGTGACGCCGAATCTTCCGGAAGCGGAACTGCTGCTCGGGCGCGCCATTGACGATGCGCCGGCGATGCGCAGGGCCGCGAACGACCTGCTGGCGCTGGGCGCCCGAGCCGTGTTCCTCAAGGGTGGCCATCTGCCGGGCGACGGCGATGTGGTGGACCTGTACGTCGATGCGGACGGAATGACCGAAACTTCGCATCCGCGCCTGGCCCTGGAAGCCCATGGCACCGGCTGCACGCTCGCTTCCGCCATCGCCGCGCGTGGCGCGCAAGGCATGGCGATGAAGGCGGCATGCCTCGCCGCTTCGGACTACGTGCACGCTGCGTTGCGCGGCGGCTATCGGCCGGGACGCAGCGACATCGTCGTGCTGGACCACACCGGGGCTGCACCGGCCGCATGAATGCCACCGACCTGCCCCGGCTTGCCGAAGACATTCCGCTGCAATCGCAGGATGGCCACGGCTACACCCTGGTCGCGCGTATTCCGACCCATCCTGTCTCCGCCCTGCTGTGGGTACCCGCGCTCGGGGTCGCGGCGCGTCATTACCTGCCGTTCGCCGAGATGCTGGCCGCCCGCGGCATCGCGGTCTTCGTGCACGAATGGCGCGGCAATGGCAGCAGTTCGCTCCGCGCCGGACGGCACACGGACTGGGGCTATCGCGAGTTGCTGGGCACCGACCTGCCGCTCAGCCACGCCGCGATGCGTGGTCGCCTGCGGGACATTCCCCATCGCATCGGCGGCCACAGCCTGGGCGGCCAGCTGGCGGCCTGCCATGCAGGTCAGGCTGCCGACGCGTTCGCGAGCCTCTGGCTGGTCGCCAGCGGAACGCCATACTGGCGAACGTTCCCCGCGCCGCGTGGTTACGCGCTGCCATTCTTCTACCAGTTCGCGCCCTGGCTGGCACGCGCCTGTGGCGCCCTGCCCGGTCGCCGCCTGGGCTTCGGTGGCGATGAAGCACGCGGTTTGATCCGCGACTGGGCGCGGGTGGGGTTGAGCGGCCGCTATCGCGCAGCGGGCTGGCCGGTGGACCTGGACGCCGGCATGCGAGGCGTGCGTGCGCCTGTGCGCGGCGTGCTGTTCGACGACGACTGGCTGGCTCCGGAAAGTTCGCTGCGGGCCTTGATGGCGAAACTACCCGGGAGTCCCGCCCACGTGACGGTGCTCGACCATGCACGCCTGGGCGCACGCGCCGATCACTTCGCCTGGATGAGACAACCCGCGGCCGTGGTCGACGCCCTGCTCGACTGAGCGCGTCTCAGCAGCCGACGACGATGCAGTCGCGCCCCTGGGCTTTTGCGCGGTAGAGGGCACTGTCGGCGCTGTTGATCCAGTCCGACACCGACGCGATGCCCGCATGGGATTCCGCCAGGCCGATGCTGACGGTGCACCGCAACGCACGAGTGGAGAATCCGCAGGCCGCAACCTGCCGGCGCAGGCGCTCGGCGGCCACGATGGCCTCTTCCCATCGCGTGTCGGGCATCACCACGCCGAACTCGTCGCCGCCGTAGCGGCCGCTCGTATCGACGTCACGCAGACAGGCTTTCAGCAGGCGGGCGAACTCTTCCACCACCTCGTCCCCGACCGTATGGCCGTAGCCGTCGTTGATGTCCTTGAAGCGGTCGATGTCGATCAAGACGAGCACTGCGGTACGCCCGGCGCGCTGGTAGCGTTTGAGCTCGTGGGTCGCCGCGTGCAGCCATTGCTGGCGGTTCATCAATCCGGTCGCGGCATCGAAGCGCGCCATCTTCTCCAGCAGGTCCTTCTGCTGCCGCGCCCTGCGCGCAAGCGAATGGGTCGCGATGCCGATGGCCGTCGGATAGATCGCGAGGAAAGGCAGGCACGCAAGCACTACCGGATAGCTCGTGAAGGGCTCGAAGGCGAAGCCCCAGGCGGCGCTGGCCGCCAGGCAGGTCAGCGCCATCGCCGCCAGCGTGCGCACCGCGAAACGCCCGCCACCGACGATGACCTTGTCCATCGTCAGCATCACCGCCAGCAGCACGCTGGGCAGCGCATCGAACTGCATCGCCGCGATCCAGAACCCGCCCATCGCGGCGTCGAAGGTGAGGTTCTGGAACTCCGTCTGCAACGGTGCGTCGTGCTGCCGCTTCACCCGCCAGTAGGCCAAGTGCGGCCACAGGAACCCATGCGCGGCCAGCAACGCCCACAACGCAGGAGGCGCCGCGTGTTCGTACAGCACGGCGCCCACGCACAGCGCTCCCAGGCCCAGCCCCAGCGCGCGCATGCGGTACATGCGCTGGCCGTAGCGTGAGCGGTTCTGTTCCGCCAGGTCGCGAACGGCGTCGGTTGGCAAGCGGATCCAGGCGAGCGGGAGGTGCGTCGATTCTCGACCAATCGCCACCGCGTCGCCAGCCTGCGGCCGGCCGCCGCAGGCTCGCTTATGCCAAACCGGTCACGTTCGCGGCGGCCGGTCAGGCGGACGGATAGCCCTGCGGGTTCTGCGACTGCCACCGCCAGGCATCACGGCACATCGCGTCGACGTCGAGCTCCGCACGCCAGCCCAGCACGTCGTTGGCCAGCGATGGATCGGCATACACTTCGGCCACATCGCCCGCGCGACGCGCGACGATCTGGTACGGGATCGCGCGCTCGGCCGCACCCGCGAACGCGTTCACCAGCTGCAGCACGCTGATGCCCTGCCCGGTGCCGAGGTTGACGGTGAGGTTGCGGCGCTCGCGCACCAGGAAATCCAGCGCATCCGCGTGCGCGCGTGCCAGGTCCGTCACGTGGATGTAGTCGCGCACGCCGGTGCCGTCGGGCGTGGGCCAGTCGCCGCCGAACACGCTCAGGTGCTCGCGCCGGCCCACGGCCACCTGGCAGATGTAGGGCATCAGGTTGTTCGGGATGCCGGTCGGGTCCTCGCCGATCAGGCCGGAGGCGTGCGCGCCCACGGGATTGAAGTAGCGCAGGTTGGCGGCGTGGAAGCCCGGATCGCTCTCGCAGAGGTCGCCGATCAGTTGTTCCATCACCAGCTTGGTCCGGCCGTACGGGTTGGTGACCTGCAGGCGCGCGTCTTCACGGACGGGCACGCTCGCGGGGTCGCCGTAGACGGTCGCCGACGAGCTGAACACCAGCCGCTTGACGCCCGCCGCCTGCATGCCGTGCAACAGGTTGAGCGTGCCACTGATGTTGTTGTGGAAATAGTCCAGCGGACGCTCGCAGGATTCGCCCACCGCCTTCAACGCCGCGAAGTGCACCACCGCATCGAACTGCTGCCGCGCGAAGAAGCCGACGACCGCCTCGCGGTCGCGCAGGTCCAGCGGCTGGAACGGCACCGGATGCCCGGTGATCTGCTGCAGGCGGACCAGTACGCCCGGCGAACTGTTGCTGAAGTTGTCCGCCACCACCACGTCGTGGCCCCGCTCGACGAGCACCACGTAAGCATGCGCGCCGATGTAGCCGGCGCCACCGCACAACAGGATCCGCATGTCGACTCCCCGGTCGCTGGTCGCCACCCTCCTGGTGGCCGATCATGCCTCTGGTACGCAGAGCGCGGCGCAATCAGGCCATTGCGC
Source organism: Pseudoxanthomonas sp. (assembly GCF_002863005.1). GTDB lineage: Bacteria > Pseudomonadota > Gammaproteobacteria > Xanthomonadales > Xanthomonadaceae > Pseudoxanthomonas_A. The sequence goes on along the minus strand of NZ_PKDG01000049.1, from coordinate 42,298 downwards.
AAGCGTGTCCTCTCGACGGGGCTTTGCACGTTGATCGACTCGACATGGGGCCGCCGGCGGCAGCGCGGGCATGCCCCCGGCCTTATAGACTCTTCCAACACGCAGTACACAGGGGACCCCACATTGATGAACGCTCCATTGCCCACCCTGGACCAGGTCAGGATCGCCGTGATCGGCCTGGGATACGTCGGGCTGCCGCTGGCCGTCGCCTTCGGCCGCAAGTTCCCCACCCTGGGTTTCGACATCAACAGCAAGCGCGTGGCCGAACTGCGCGAGCACCAGGACCACACGCTGGAAGTGAGCGCCGACGAGCTGCGCGACACGCCCCTGCTCGACTTCAGCGACGACCCGGCGGCGCTGGCGGGCTGCAACGTGTTCATCGTCACCGTCCCCACCCCGATCGACGACTACAAGCGCCCCGACCTGCATCCGCTGGAATCGGCCAGCCGCACCGTCGGCCGCGCGATCGGCAAGGGTGCGGTCGCGATCTACGAATCGACCGTGTATCCCGGCGCCACCGAAGAGACCTGCGTCCCGATCATCGAGCGCGAATCGGGACTGCGGTTCAACCAGGACTTCTATGCCGGCTACAGCCCGGAGCGCATCAACCCCGGCGACAAGCAGCACCGTCTGGAAACCATCATGAAGGTGACCTCCGGCTCCACCGCCGAGGTCGCGGACTTCGTCGACGCGCTGTACGGCAGCATCATCACCGCCGGCACCCACAAGGCCAGCAGCATCCGCGTCGCCGAGGCCGCCAAGGTCATCGAGAACACCCAGCGCGACGTCAACATCGCGCTGATCAACGAACTGGCCCTGATCTTCCATCGCCTAGGCATCGACACCCATGAGGTGCTCGAGGCCGCCGGCACCAAATGGAACTTCCTGCCGTTCCGCCCGGGCCTGGTCGGCGGCCACTGCATCGGCGTGGACCCGTATTACCTGACCCACAAGGCGCAGCAGATCGGCTACCACCCCGACGTGATCCTGGCTGGCCGCCGCATCAACGACGGCATGGGCAGCCATGTCGCGCGACGCGTGGCCAAGCTGATGGCCCGGCAGAACCTGCCCACGGCCGGCGCCAGGGTGCTGGTGCTGGGGCTGGCATTCAAGGAGAACTGTCCCGACGTGCGCAACACGCGCGTGGTCGACATCGTGGCCGAACTGCGCAGCTACAACGCGCAGGTGGACGTGCACGACCCGTGGGTCAGCGCCGCCGAAGCCAAGCACGAATACGGCCTGGACCTGGTGGCCGAGCCTCAGGCCGGCCAGTACGATGCCGTGATCCTGGCGGTCGCCCACCGCGAATTCACCGAGCGTGGCGGCGACGGCGTGCGCGCCCTCGGCAAGCCAGGCGCGGTGGTGTTCGACGTGAAGCGGGCGCTGCCCCGCCACGCTGTCGACGACTGCCTGTAACGTCCTTCCCCACGAGAATCCTCGATGCGCGTCCTCGTTACCGGTGCCGCCGGCTTCATCGGCTCCCATCTCAGCCATCGCCTGCTCGACCGCGGCGATGAGGTGCTGGGATACGACAACCTCAACGACTATTACGACCCCACCCTGAAAGAGGCGCGCCTAGCGCGCCTGCAGCCCAAGGACGGGTTCCGCTTCGTGCGGGCCTCGCTCGAAGACCGCGCGGCGATGGAGGCCGCGTTCGACGACTTCAAGCCGCAGCGCGTGGTGAACCTGGCCGCCCAGGCCGGCGTGCGCTATTCGCTGGAGAACCCGCACGCCTACATCGACAGCAACATCGTCGGCTTCACCAACATCCTGGAAGCCTGCCGCCGTCGCGGCGTCGAACACCTGGTATACGCCTCCTCCAGTTCGGTCTACGGCGCCAACCGCAAGCTGCCGTTCGCGGTGGAGGACAGCGTGGACCATCCGGTCAGCCTGTATGCCGCCACCAAGAAGGCCAACGAGCTGATGGCGCACACGTACAGCCACCTGTTCGGGCTGCCGACCACCGGCCTGCGCTTCTTCACGGTCTACGGACCGTGGGGCCGCCCGGACATGGCGCTGTTCCTGTTCACCAAGAGCATCCTCGAAGGCCGGCCCATCGACGTGTTCAACCATGGCCGCCACACGCGCGACTTCACCTTCGTCGACGACATCGTCGAAGGCGTCATCCGCACGCTCGACACGGTGCCCGGCCCGGACCCGACCTACGACCCGCTGCTCCCCAACCCGGGCTCGTCCAGCGCGCCCTGGCGCGTGTACAACATCGGCAATCACCAGCCGGTGGAGCTGCTGCGCTACATCGAAGTGCTGGAGGAATGCCTGGGCCGCAAGGCCGAGAAGCGCCTGCTGCCGATGCAGCCCGGCGACGTGCCCGACACCTGCGCCGATGTCGAAGCGCTGCGTCGCGACACCGGTTACCACCCGTCCACGCCCATCGAGACGGGCGTGCGCCGTTTCGTCGACTGGTACCGCGAGTTCTATCGGGTCTGACCGCCCTTTCGCCCGCGTCCGGTGGCCGGGCGCGGGCACTCCCTGCGTTGTATGGGGCAATCCGCACCAACACAGGGGATGTTCCATGAACCGCACCTTCGCCGGCCTCCTGGCCGTCGTCCTGGCGCTTCTTCTCGCCGGCTGCGCCTCCGGCAACGCCGGCAGCAAGTCCGCACCGCCGCAACAGGCCAGCACCGCCGTCGAGAACTACCAGATCGGCGTGGACGACATCGTGCAAGTGTCGGTCTGGCGCAACCCGGAACTCGGCATCACCGTGCCGGTCCGCCCGGACGGGATGATCTCGGTCCCGCTGGTGGGCGACGTGTCGGCCGCCGGCCACAGCCCCGCCGAGGTCGCCAAGGACATCCAGGAAAAGCTCGGCGCCTACGTGCGCGACCCGCAGGTCGCCGTGATCCTGACCGAACTGCGCAGCCACGAGTACCTGTCGCGCGTGCGCGTCACCGGTGCGGTGCGCCAGCCCGTCTCGATTCCCTATCGCCCGGGCATGACGGTGCTGGACGCCGTGCTGGCCGCCGGCGGCGTCACCGAGTTCGCCGCGCCCGACCGTTCCAACCTGTACCGCAAGACGGCCGACGCCACGCAGAGCTACGCCGTGCGGCTGGACCGCATCCTCAACCGCGGCGACCTGAGCACCAACTTCACCGTCGCCCCGGGTGACGTGATCACCGTGCCGGAACGCGTCCTGTGAACCAGTCCGCTGCCTGGGGAGCGCCCGAAGAGGGGCGCTCCGCGTTCGATGCGGTACCGGTGCTGAGCAAGGAGTTCAAGCGTCGCGCCGTGCTGCTGGCGAGCCTGTTCGCGGGCATCGCGCTGCTCGGCCTGGTCATCGGCATGATGCTGCCCAAGAAGTACACCTCCTCCACGATCATCCTGGTGGAAGACCGCAACATCATCGCGCCGCTGATGGAAGGCCGCGCAGTCGCCACCAGTGTCGTCGACCGCGCCAGCATCCTGCGCGAAGTCGCCTTCAGCCGTCGCGTGATGGAAGAGATCCTCAAGACCGGCGGCTGGATGGAAGACAACCCCACGCCGCTGGAGCAGGACAAGCTGATCGAGAAGATCATTGACCGCACCAGCATCAGCAACCCGCGCGCCAACCTCATCGAGATCGCGTACAGCGACTCGGACGCCACGCGGGCCTACGAGATCACCCGCCGTTTCGCCGAACTGGTCATCCAGGAAAGCCTGGCCACCAAGGAACGCGAGAGCAGTGAGGCGTACGCCTTCATCGATTCGCAGGTGAACCAGTACCACGAGAAGCTGACCACCGCCGAGGCCGGCCTGGAGAACTTCCGCCAGAGCACGCCCGATGCGCGGCCCGGTACGGACGTCGACGTCAACGCCCGCATTGGCGAGCTGCGCCGCATCATCGAAGGCGCGCGGATGGAACTGATCGACCTGCGCTCGCAGGAGGCCGCGCTGCAGTCGCAGCTGTCGGGCGAGAGCGAGATCACCCTGGTGCAGACCCGCGCCGGCCAGTACCGCGCGCGCCTGGCCGAACTGCAGTCCGATCGCGACCGCCTGTTGTTGCAGTACACCGAACAGCACCCGGACGTGGTGCGCGTGCAGCACCAGATCCGCGACGTGGAAGAAGACCTGCGCCGCGAGGAAAACGCGCCGCGCACGGCGGGCACGGCACTGGAGGGCCCGGCCGCCTTCAATCCGCTGTACGGCGAATTGAGGAGCAAGCTGGCCGAAGCCCGCCGTCGAAGCGCCGCCACCGCCGCGCGCATCGGCAGCGCCGAACAGATGCTGGCCAGCGAGATGGCGCGCAGCAACCGGATCGCCTCGTCGGAGAGCACGCTGGCCGAACTGACCCGCGACTACGAGGTCAACCGCGATCTCTACCAGGACCTGCTGAAGCGCCGCGAGAACGCCCGCGTGTCGATGAACCTCGACGCCGAGCAGCGCGGCCTGAGCTTCCGCATCCAGGAGCCCGCACAGATGCCGCTGCGCCCGAGCGGCCTGCGTGTCATGCACGTGGCCGGTGCCGGCATCGCCCTGGCGCTGTTGATTCCCCTGGGCGTGCTGTTCGCGCTGATCAAGCTGGATCCGCGCGTGCGCTCGCCGCTGCAGATCGAGCGCGAAGCCGGACTGCCGGTGCTCGGCACCATGCCGGCGTACCTGACCGGGCGCCGGCGGCGCAAGGCGCTGCGGCGCTACGCACTGGCCGCGTCGCTGTTCCTCGCCGTGCCGCTGCTGTACGGCCTGACCTATACGCTGAAGGTAATGGAAGTCCTATGAGCAACCCGATCAGGCCGCTGGGCAACGACGCCGCGGGCGACCGCGACGAGCACGTCGCCAGCCGTTCCATCGCGCCGCGCGCACCGGTCACCGCCCTCAGCCCGCTGCAGCTGGAAGACCGCGCCACCATCTACCGCAGCGATGCGGCACGGCGCGAGGTCGACGCCTTCCGCGAGCTGCGCACCCAGCTGCTGTCCGTGGCCGAGGGCAATTTCATCACCCTCGTGACCCCCGTGAGCCCCGGCAGCGGCGGCAGTTTCGTGGCGCGCAACCTCGCCGTGGCGGTCGCGTTCGACGAGACCAAGAGTGCGCTGCTGATCGACTGCGACCTGCGCCAGCCCACGCAGGACCGCACGATGAAGCTGTCCGCCGAAGGGGGCGGCCTGGTCGACTACTTGGAAGACCAGGAACGCACCACCGAGAGCGTGCTGTACGACACCGGCGTGCCGCGCCTGCGCCTGCTGCCCGCGGGGCGCACGCGCGAGACGGGCTCGGAGTATTTCTCGTCCTTCCGCATGCGCCTGCTGCTGGATTCGCTGCGCAGCCGCTACCCCAACTGCCATCTGTTCCTGGATGCGCCGCCGGTGCGCGGCGCGCCGGATGCCCGCATCCTCTCGGAACTGGCCGATGTCGTGGTGCTGGTGGCCGGCTACGGGCGCGACACGCCCGCCGCCATCGCCCAGGCGGCCGCGAACTTCGACCCGAAGAAGTTCGCCGGCGTCGTGTTCAACGAAGGCGTCTGACCCACCTGCGCACGGAAGAAACCATGACCACGTCCCGCCACAGCCTCCACCGTACCCTGTCCACGCGCCGGCGCATCCTGTGCGCCGCACTCGCGGCCGCCTTGCCGTTCGGTGCGCAGGCCGCGCGCCTGGATTACGACGTCAGCATGCGCTACATGCATAGCGACAACATCGTGCTGCAGGCAGCGAACGAGATCAGCGAGGACATCCTCTCGCCGCAGGTCAGGTTCGACCTGACCCACGACAGCTCGGTGCTCACCACCCGGCTGCGCGGCAACGTGCAGTACCTGGACTACATGGACGATGTCTACCAGGACGATACCCGCGGCGAGTTCACCGGCGAGCTGGAATGGACGCTGCTGCCCGAGCGCCTGACCTTCTACGCCCGCGATTCCCTCAGCGAGCAGTCGGTGGACTCGCTGGCCGCGTTCACTCCCGGCAACCAGCAGAAGATCAACGTCTTCGAAGCAGGCCCGACGCTGATGGCCCGTTTCGGCGAGACGATGCGCGGCGTGCTGGACCTCCGCTACACCAACAGCTGGGCGGAAGAGACCGAGACGTTCAACAGCGATCGCTACTCGGCCGCGGCGCGCCTGCTGCGCCCCCTGAGCACCACCGACACGCTGGTATTCAACCTCGAGGCCGGGCAGACCGAGTACGACACCATCTCCGAGTTCTACAACTACAAGCGCTACGACGCCTATGTCACCTACCTGAGCGAACTGTCCAAGCTCAATCTCGACGTCAGCGCAGGTTATTCGCGGCTGAAGCCGGAAGGTGCGGATGGCACGTCCAGCGCGCTGTTCCGCGGCTATGCAGGCTGGCAGGTCGCGCCGCGCAGCCAGCTGAGCGCGCGGGCCAGCTACCAGTTCGGCGACGCCTCGCAGGACCTGATCCAGCGCGTGGGTGCGCCGGGCGAACCCACGGATCCGGGCACCCCTGGCGGTCCGGGCGTCGGCCAGCCGGGCGATCCGAACCTGCAGATCATCCCGGACACCTTCAAGCAGAAGCGCGCGAGCATGGGATACGAGTTCACCGGCGAGCGCCTGACGCTGCTGGCCGAACCCTACGTCGAACAACTGCGCTACCTCCGCGACGAGAGCTTCGACGCCGACAACTCCGGCATCTCGGTCTCCGCACGTTACGGCCTGACCGCGCGCCTGAGCCTGACCGGCGTGGCGCAGCGCTACAAGCGCGAGTTCACCAATATCGACCGCGACGATACAGACACCATCCTCGGCACCGGCCTGGCGATGCGCTTCAGCCGTCATTGGGGCGCGCAGGTCGACTACCTGCACCGCAAGCGCAACAGCTCGATCAGCAGCCAGGACTATGTCGAGAACGTCGTGGCCCTGTCGGTCACGTTCTACCGCTGACGCCGCGCCATGCCGCTCCCCACCCCGCCAGCCGTGGAACCCGGCCCCGTCGTCGCGCTGATGTACCACGCGTTGCATACCGGCGCCGTGCCCGACGGGCAGGATCCGCACTACACGCTCGCGGTGGACGAGTTCGACGAACAGATGCGCGAAGTGGCGGCCGCGGGGGGTGGCAGCAGCGCCGCCGCGTTGCTGGACGGCACCTCGCAGGCGCGCGTACTGGTCACGTTCGACGACGGCCACGCCAGCAACCACGCGCTCGCGCTGCCGCTGTTGTCGCGCCACGGCATCACCGCCGACTTCTTCATCAATCCCGCCACGGTCGGCACCCCCGGCTTCCTCAACTGGCGCCAGCTGCGGGAGATGGCGGATGCGGGCATGTCGATCCAGTCGCATGGCTATGACCACGTCTACCTCACCCAGCTCGATGCACACCGCCTTCGACAGACGCTGACCGCCGCGCGCGAAGAGATCGAACAGCGCATCGGCACGCCGGTCACGCTGCTGGCACCGCCCGGCGGCCGCATGCCGAAGGACCTGCTACCGATCGCACGGGAGTGCGGCTACACGCACGTGCTTTCGTCGGAACCCGGCGTGCTCGCCGCCGCGGATGGCGCTACGGGCCCGCTTCCCCGCATGGCGATGACGGCGGCGACGCGGCATGTGACCTTCCAGCGCTGGATCCGGCGCGACCCGGTGGCCATCGGCCACGAGCGGTTGCGCTACCGGGGCCTGGCGCTCGCCAAGCGCATGCTCGGCGACACCGGTTACGAGCGCCTGCGTGCCGGTGCCCTCGGCGTGCTGGGACGGCGCGCATGACCCTGCTGTTCTGGGCATCGCTGGCCCTGGTGGCGTTCGCGTACGCAGGCTATCCGCTGCTGATGGCATTGCTGGCCCGCGTCCGGCCGCGCCCGGTCCACGCCGCGGCCGCGCTGCCCATGATCGACGTGCTGCTGGTGGTGCACAACGGCATGCGCGAGCTGCCCGCGAAACTGGACAACCTGCTGGCGCTCGACTACCCGCACGACCGCCTGCGCATCAACGTGGCGTGCGATGGCTGCACGGACGGCAGCGACCGGTTCGCGGCACAACGGGATCCGCAACGCATCCGCGTATTCGCCTTCGGCGAGCGGCGCGGCAAGTCGGCCTGCCTGGGCAACGTGGTGCCGCTGCTCGATGCGGACATCGTGCTGTTCAACGATGTGCGCCAGCGCATCGATCCCGCTGCGGCGCGCGCGCTCGCCTCGGTACTGGCGGATCCCACGGTCGGGGCGGCGAGCGGCGAACTCGTGCTGGAAGCCGGCGATGGCTACGGCAAGGGCGTGGACGCCTACTGGCGCTACGAGAAGGCGATCCGGCGGCTGGAAAGCGCCAGCGGTTCGCTGGTGGGCGCCACCGGCGCGCTGTACGCCGCACGTCGCACGCTGATCCCCGCCATCCCGGGCGGCATCGTGCTGGACGACATGTGGATCCCGCTGGGCATCGCCCGTGCGGGATACCGCACCGTGTTCGTGCCCGAGGCCCAGGCCTTCGACCGCACACCGGCCAATCCCGCCGACGAGGAACGCCGCAAGCGGCGCACGCTGGCCGGAAACTTCCAGCTGATCCACCTGCAACCTGCGCTGGCCATCCCGGGCGCTCACCCGCTCGCCTGGCGGCTGTGGGGCCACAAGTGGCTGCGCCTGCTCGCGCCATGGCTGCTCGCGCTCGCACTGTTGGCGAACGTCGCGCTGGCGCTGCGAGGCGGCATGCTCTATCCGCTGCTGCTCGCGTTGCAGCTGTCCGGCTACGCCATCGCCGTGCTCGGTCGCGGCTGGCCGCGACTGGCGACGCTGCTGCCGGTGCGCCTGGCCGTTGCGTTCCTCAGCCTCAATACCAGTGCCATGCTCGCCCTCGCGGACTACCTGCGCGATCCCGAGGCGCACCTCTGGCAGACCACCCGACTGGAAGACGTTCGCCGATGACCGCCCACCCTCCCCTGCAACGCGCCGTGTACGTGGTGTCGTTGTTTCCCTGCTGGTCGGAGACGTTCATCGTCCGCGAGATCAGCGCACTGATCGAGAACGGCGTCGACGTACGGATCATCTCGCTGAAGAAGCCGTCGGAGACGCTGGTGCAGGCCGATGCGCAGGCCCTGATGGACCGCGTGCGGCATCCGCGTTCGCCGCTGCATGCACTGTGGGAGGCGACAAAGGCCCTCCTGCGCAATCCCGGCGCCGTCATCGCTACCCTCGGCAGCGTCGTTGCCGACAGTTGGCGTTCGCCCTCGGTGCTGGCCAAATCGCTCGCCGCCTGGCTGCGCGGGCTGGAGCACGTGGACTGGCTGCACGGTTTCAAGCCGCAGGTCCTGCACGCGCACTGGGCGACCTACCCGTCTACCGCCGCCTGGACGCTGTCGCGCGTCCTGGACGTGCCGTTCGGTTTCACCTGCCACGCGCACGACATCTTCATCGAACGGCAACTGATCGCGCGCAAGATCCAGGATGCCGCCGTCGCCGTCACGATTTCGCGCTTCAACGTGGAATGGCTGAGCGAACGCGAGACCGCGCAGGCGCGTGACAAGCTGCATGTGATCCATTGCGGCGTCGACCTGCGCGCCAATCCCTGGCAGCCGGACGGCCGCCTGCCGCACCAGATCCTCACCGTCGGCCGGCTCGACCCGATCAAGGGCTTCGCCACGCTGGTGGAAGCGCTCGCCCTGTTGCAGGCGCGCGGCGTCGACTTCCAGTGCCGCCTGCTGGGGTCCGGCCCGCTGGATGCGTCGCTGCGCGCGCTCGCGCAGGCCCGCGGCGTGGCCGACAGGATCGAGTTCTGCGGTGCGCAGCCACAGGACGTCGTGCGCCGCTGGATGGGCGAGGCGGCATTGTTCGTGCTGCCTTCCGAAGTGGCGCCCGACGGCAACCGCGACGGCATCCCGGTGGCGCTGATGGAAGCCATGGCCACCGGCTGCCCGGTCGTCAGCACGCGCGTGTCCGGTATTCCCGAGCTGGTCGAGCACGAAGCCACCGGCCTGCTGGTGGACGAAAAGCAGCCGGCCGCCCTGGCCGATGCCATGCAGCGCCTGCTGGAAGATGCCGACCTGCGACGGCAGGTCGTCGCTGGAGCCCGTGCCAAGGTCGAGCGCGAGTTCGACGCGCGCAAGGAGGCACGCCGCTTGCAGGACCTGATGGAGGGTGTCGCACATGCGTCCTAGGAAGCTGCTGGTGGTAAGCGACGAGATGGAAGTGGGCGGCAGCCAGCGCCAGATCACCTACCTGCTCGGCGGCCTGGACCGTCGCCAGTGGCAGGCGGAACTCGTGTTCTTCCGCAAGGAGTCGTTCCTGGTCCGCGACCTGCGCGCGCAGGGCATCGTGGTGCACCACATTCCCAAGCGTGGCCGGCTGGACCTGCGCTTCGTGCTGGCCTACGCGGCGCTGTTGCGCCGCCAGCGCTACGACCTGGTCCACGCGTTCTCGCTGACGGCGGAACTGTGGACGATCGTGTCCGGCTGGCTCGCGCGTCCGCGGCCGCCCATGGTGGCGTCGATCCGCGGCCTGTACCTGGACGAATCCGAACGCTTCTGGCGCATCAAGCGCTTCATCCTGTCGCGCTCGGCGGCGGTGATCGCGAATGCGCGAGCCGGCGCAGTCGCCGCGGCCCAGCGGGCGGGCGTGCCGCTGGCGCGGATCGACGTGGTGCCGAACGGCATGCTGCCCCCCGAGCCCCTGCCCATCGGCCAGCGCGAGGCCCTGCGCCAGGCCATCGGCGCGCCGGCGGACCGTCCTTTCGCGTTGTTCGTCGGCCGGCTGGTGAAAGAAAAGAACCTGGCCTGCCTGATGCGCGCCCTCGCCCGCCTTCCCGCGGATGAACGCCCCTGGGTGGCGCTGGCCGGCAACGGACCGTTGCGCGGCGACATCGACGCGATGCGCGAGGCGGCCGGTCTGGACGCCGATGTACGTTTCCTAGGCGAACGCAAGGACACTGCCGCCCTGATGCAATCCGCCGATTTCCTGATCCTCCCCTCTTCGTACGAAGGCATGTCGAACGTTCTCATGGAAGCCATGGCGGCCGGCTGCCCGGTGATCGCCTCGGACGTAGGCGGCAATCCCGAGCTGGTGGAGGACGACGCGACCGGCCTGCTGTTCCCCAGCGACGACGCCGAAGCGCTCGCGCGTTGCCTGCAGTCGCTCGGCACGGACGCGGCATTGCGCCAGCGGCTGTCGCAACAGGCGGCCCAGGTGGCGCGCCAGCGCTATTCGGTGGAGCAGCTGGTGCGATCGACGACCCGCGTCTACGACCGCTGCCTGCAGGCACCGGCCACCGACGCCGGCGCCGTTCCGCTGTCGCCCATCGGCTCAGCACGGGACGACGCATGAGCTCCGCCGGTTCGCTCTGCGAAGACTTCATCCTGGCCAGCGGGCCGCAGGCCGCTGCCTGGCTGGCGACCAAGCCCGGCCTGCAGGTGCGGGACGTGGGTGGCGGAACGCTGCAGGTGGCCACGACCGCCGGGGTGCGGCATGGCCGGCACGCCGACGGCCGTCACTGGCTGGCGATCGCCGACCTGATCTCGGGCGATCTCGAGGAGGCTGCCGCCGGTACGGCGACGGCGCCGCAGCGCCACTGGCGTGGTCGCTTCGCCTGCGCCAGCTGGCAGGCCGGCCCCGCCGGACTCACCGCGTTCACCGACCACTTCGGATCGCTGCCGCTGTTCTGGTACCGCCGCGACGGCCATTTCGCCGTCGCCACCGATCTGCGCCTGTTGCTCGACGCCCCGGGCGTCGGCAATGAGGTCGACCTGACGGCGGTCTACCACTACCTCAACTTCACCTGCATCCCGGCGCCGCTGACCATCCATCGCGACATCCGTCGCGTCGAGCCGGGCTGCGTGCTCACGCTCGATGCCGGCGCTGACGGCAGCACGCGCTACTACCTGCCGGAGTATCCGGCCGACCTGCAGGGCACCGACACGCAGCTCGCGCACGATCTGCGCGACCGCATGATCGCGACCGTGCAGGACTTCCGTCCTTCATCGGATGGGGACTGGGGCTGCTTCCTCAGCGGCGGCACCGACAGCAGCAGCATCGTCAGCATCCTGGCGCGCCAGGGCGGATCGCAGGTGCACAGCTGCTCCATCGGCTTTCCCGAAGCCGGTTACGACGAACTGGATTTCGCGCGACTGGCCAGCGAAGCCTGTGGCGCACAGCCGCACCTGGCGAAGGTCGACCGCCACCGTGCGCTCGGCCTGCTGGACTCGGTGATCGATGCCTACGACCAGCCTTTCGGCAATGCCTCGGCCGTACCCACGCTGGCGTGCGCCGAACTCGGCCACAGCCAGGGTTTCGCGACCATGCTGGGCGGCGACGGCGGCGACGAGATCTTCGGCGGCAACCAGCGCTACGCCAAGGACAAGGTGATGGAGGCGTTCTACCGGCTGCCTTCCCCGCTGAAGGCGGCCGCGCGCGCCATTGGCGAGACCGTCGGCGGCGGCCATGTACACGTGCTCAACCGCGTGCAGAACTTCACCCGCCGTGGCTCGCTGCCGAACCCGGACCGCTTCTATACCGACGACTCCTTCGCCTCGGATTTCTACGGCGAACTGCTGACGCCCGCCTTCCGCGCGCAGGTGCCGCAGGATGCCTCGCTGGACTTCATGCGTGGCGTGTACGCCATCGGTCCGCGCACGGAACCGCTGCACCAGATCATGCGGCTGGACCTGCTGATGGCCATCGCGCAGAACGACCTGGTGAAGGTCCATCGCGCCTGCCGCCAGCACGGCGTGTCGGTGCGCTTCCCGTACCTGGATCCCGCGCTGGTCGACTACTGCGGGCGCCTGGCGGCGCACTACAAGGTGCGCGGCCTGAAGAAGCGTTATCTGTTCAAGCAGGCGGTCGCCGACATCCTGCCTGCGGAGATCCTGAGCAAGCGCAAGCAGGGCTTCGGTTTGCCCATCGCCATATGGATGAAGGAAGACCCTGCCCTGCAGGCGCGCGTGCGCGAGGTGCTGCTGGATGAGTGCACCCGCCAGCGCGGCTGGGTGAACCCGGCCTTCATCGAACGCCTGGTCGACCTGCACATGGCCGGTGGCTGGGACCACTCCAACGCGCTCTGGCAACTGCTGGTGCTGGAGCTGTGGATGCGGAGGTACATGGATGTCCGCTGACGCGTTGCGCGTGCTGATGGTGATGGAAGCCGCCTATCCGGCGCACAAGGGCGGTGGCGCGGAGGCGCAGGTCCGTACGCTGGCGCGCGGCCTTCGCGCGCGGGGACACCGCGTCACCATCCTCGTACCCCGCCTTCCCTATGCGTCGCCCGCGCGCGTCGAGCGCGTGGATGGCGCGGTCGTCTGCCGGCTGGCCTTCCCGCGCCTGCCGCTGCTCGCCAGTCCGTTGCTGTGGCTGCGCACGATCGCCTTCCTGTATGCGCGCCGCCATCGCTACGACGCGTGGCATGTCCACATCGCGCACCGCATGGCCGCGATCTGCGCGGTGATGGGCCAATGGCTGGACGTTCGCGTGCTGACCAAGGTGTCCGGCTGGTGGGAACTCGAGAAGGGCACGCTGGCGCCGCGCACGGGCCTGGTCGACACGCTCGCCCAGCGCGCGCTTCGACGCACCGAACACTGGCAGGCGATCAGCCGCCGCATCGCGCGCACGCTGGAATCGCGCGGCATTCCGCCGGAGCGCATCGTCGCCCTGCCCAACGCGGTCGACACGTCGCGCTTCGCCGGCATCCGTCGTGACGGCGCCCTGCCGCCGCGTTTCGTGTTCATCGGCCGGCTGGAGGCGGAAAAGGGCCTGAACTTACTGGTCGACGCCTTCTCCGACATCGCGCAGGACCACCCCACGGCCGGCCTGCTGCTGGTCGGGACCGGCCGTCTGGAAGCCGAACTCAAGGCGCGTGTGCGTGCGCTCGGCCTGGAATCGCGCATCGCCTTCGCCGGCCACCGCGACGACATCGAAGCCCCCTTGGCCGAAGGCAACATCGGCGTGCTGACCTCGCGCATCGAGGGCCTGTCCAACACCTTGCTGGAATCGATGGCATCCGGCCTGCCGATGGTCGCCAGCCGCATCAGCGGCAACGAGGATTTCGTGCGCCCCGGCGAGAACGGCTGGCTGTTCGAACCCGGCGACCGCGCCGCCCTGGCGACGTGCCTCGCGGAGGCGGCGGCCATGGATGGCGCCAGGCGCACCGCCATGGGTGAAGCCGCCCGCGTGACGGTACGGACGCACGCCGGCCTCGATCAGGTGCTCAACCGGCTGGTACAGCTGTATCGCGGCGAACGCCTGCTTGCCCACGGCACGCCCGCGCACAACGGGAACGCCTGACCATGTGCGGCATTGCAGGACTCGTGGTCGCTCCCGGCCAGCCGGCGCCCGACCCCGCGCTGGGCCGGCGCATGAACGCCGTCATCCACCATCGCGGTCCCGACGACGAGGGCCTGCACCACGACGAGCGCGCACTGCTGGGCATGCGGCGGCTGTCGATCATCGACGTCGGCGGTGGTCACCAGCCGATGTACGGGGCTGACCACCAGGTCACGATCGTCTTCAACGGCGAGATCTACAACTACCGCGAACTGCGCGCGGGCCTGGAGCGCGATGGCCACGCCTTCGCCAGCCAGAGCGACACCGAGGTGATCCTGCAGGGATACCTGCGCGACGGCGTCGGCATCTTCGCGCAGCTGGACGGCATGTTCGGGGTCGCCATCTGGGACCGCCGCACGCAGGAACTGGTGCTGGCCCGCGACCGCCTGGGTGAGAAACCGCTCTACTACGCGCACGACGAGCGCCGCGTGCTGTTCGGTTCCGAGTTGAAGTCGCTGCTGCAATCTCCCGACTGCCCGCGCGACCTCAACGACGATGCGCTCCGCGCCTACCTCACCTACGGCTACGTGCCGTCGCCTTACAGCGTGTTCGCGGGCGTCCACAAGCTGCCGCCTGCGCACTTCCTGCGCTACCGCGACGGCCAGATCAGTCTGCATCGCTATTGGCAGCCCTCGCTCTCGCCCAAGACCTCGCTGAGCGAGCCGGAAGCGGCGGAGCAGTTGGAGGCGTTGCTGGACCGTGCGGTCGCGAGTCGACTGGTATCGGATGTGCCCTTCGGTGCCTTCCTCAGTGGCGGGCTCGATTCCAGCACGGTCGTCGCGCTGATGGCGCGCCACCTGGGACAGCCGGTGAAGACGTTCACCATCGGCTTCAAGGAAGCGGCCTACAACGAACTCGACGACGCGCGTCGCGTCGCGACGCATCTGGGCACCGAACACCATGAACTGGTGGTGGAGCCCGATGCGGTCGACCTGCTGAAGACGCTGGTCTGGCACTTCGACGAACCGTTCGCCGACTCCTCCGCCGTACCGACCTTCCTCGTCTCGCAACTCGCGCGGCAGCACGTGAAGATGGTGCTGACCGGTGACGGCGGCGACGAGATGTTCGGCGGCTACGACCGATATCTCAAGCTGATGAAGCTCGAGCGCCTGGGCGCGATGCGGGGCCCGGTCGCGGCAGGATTGTCGCTGGCCGGTGCCGTGGCGCCCAATCCGTACGGCGAACGGCTGGCCCGCGTCGGCGAGCGCCTGCGGCTGCCGTTCGACGAGCGTTACCTGAGCGGCGTCGCCGTCATGCGCTCGGACATCGCGCAGCGCCTGCGCCCGCAGGCGGGCGGTAGCAACCACTTCCACCTGCCGGCACTCGCACAGCCCGGCAGCGATCTCGGCGCGGGCGAGGAACCGCTGGACCGCGCGGTCGCCATCGACCTGCAGAGCTATCTGCCCGATGACATCCTGGTGAAACTCGACCGCATGGCGATGGCCGCGTCACTGGAAGGGCGCTCGCCGTTCCTGCAGCCGGACCTGGTGCAGTTCGCGCTGTCGCTGCCGGTGGGCTACCGCGTCCGCGACGGCCGCGGCAAGCACCTGCTGCGCGAGGTGGCCAACAAATGGTTGCCGCCGCGCGCCATCAGCAAGCCCAAGCAAGGCTTTGCGATTCCGCTGGCGGACTGGTTCCGTGGGCCGCTGCGCACGCTGGCCGCCGACACCTTCGGTAGCCGTGCCTTCCGCGAACGCGGCCTGCTCCATGCGTCCGCCGCGCAGGCGCTCCTGCACGACCACGTGGAGCGCGACATCGATCGCAGTGAGGCGCTTTGGCAGGCGCTCTGCCTGGAACTGTGGGCGCAGCGCTTCCTCGACGGCGACGTCGCGTCAGGAGGCTGAGCCATGTGGATGCGGCTGCTGCTCGCGGTGCCCCTGCTGTTCATGCCGAACATGCTGCACCTGTCGGTGGACACCGGCATCCCGGGGCTGAACCTCGCCAACATCATCTTCATCGTGGTGCTCGGTGCGCTGCTGATGGGGGGCCGTCGCTACCAGCCGCTGGACCCGCGCGGCTACCTGACGCCGGCGCTGCTGCTGCTCTTCGCCGCCCTCACCATCGCCTTCCTGATCGCGCAGGCCACCATGCCGCGCAACTTCATGGAGGATTTCACCTATCTCAAGAACCTGATCTTCTATCCGCTGCTGTACTTCGTCTACCGGCGTTGCGGTCAGGATGCGAAAGGAACGCGGCAGCTGATCATCTTCGTCATGATCGTCGCGGCGGTGGCGGGCGTGGAGGCGATCCGCGAAGGACTGGACTACGGGTTCGGCAACTACAACGAATCGCGGCGTGCATCGGGCCCGTTCGGCACCGACTACTCGACCGCCAACCGCGCGGGCGTCTTCTACGCGATGTTCCTGCCGATGTTCATCGCCATGGCGCTGTTCTTCCGCAAGCAGAAGTTCTGGCGCATGGCGGCGATCGCCGGCTGCGCGATCATGGTGGTCGCGATCATGGCGACCTATTCGCGCCAGTCCTACCTGATCGCGCTGGTGGCGTTCGCCCTGCTGCTGGTGCGTCGCAACGTGGTGCTGGCGGTGGCCATCAGCCTGCTGATGGTGCCCGCGATCGGCTTCCTGCCCGAGAGCGTCACCCAGCGCGTGGCCGAGACCGAGCAACAGGACTCGGTGGGCGAAGAACAGCTCGACGTCAGTACCGCCAGCCGCTTCGAGATCTGGGGCGGCGCCACGCAGATGTGGACCGAACACCCGGTGGGCGTCGGCCTGAACCGTTTCAAGCAGCATATCGGCACGTACGTGCCGCGCTATGCCGGCTACGACGCGCACAGCATCTACTTCCTGATGCTGGCGGAATGCGGGCCGCTGGGCCTGTTCGCCCTGCTGTTCCTGCTGGCGCGCGTGCTGTGGATGGGCGTGCGCTTCACGCGCTCGGTGCCTGCCAGCGATGCCGAAGGCAAGGCACTGTCGCTGGGTTTCATTCTGCTCGCGGTCTGCACCGCCTTGGGTAATGTCTACGGCAGCCCGTTCTTCGAAGGCGCGGTGATGGCCAACTTCTGGGCGCTGTGCGGCCTGATGGAGCACTACTTCGCCCTGAAGCGCCGTGCGCCCGCGACAGGCAGCGTGGCGTCGGCCGGCCCCGCGCCGGCCGACGAACCGGCGCCGGCGATGCGCGGCATCGGCGACCGCTTCCCCCTGGCGGCGCGCATGGCGCCCCGCCGCTACGGCAGGAGGGACGACTGACTCAGCGCGCCTGGTCAGGGAAGCTGCCATCCGCGCGCGGCAGGGCCGCCTCGCGGTCGTACAGGCGATAGGCCAGCAAACCCACCCATTCGTGCAAGGCGGCTTCGGTCATGGCCAGGCCACCACTGTCCGGCACCAGGAAGCCCGCGTGCTGGAACGCGACGTAGCGTTCATCGGTCGCGAGAGGGCATGTACGGAAGCCCGCCTGCTGCAGCGAAAAGGAAGCCCGCGGCATGTGCAGCGCGGACGTGACCAGTACGATGTCGCGCGGCAACGCCGGCGCCAACGCCGCAAGGTGGCGGGCGTTCTCCCACGTCGTGCGCGAATGCGTTTCGAGCCGCATGGCGTCGGCCGGCACGCCCAGCGCGCGCAGGTAGGCCGCCATCAATCGCGCCTCGGGCGGGCTGCCCTGCCAGCCGCTGCCGCCGGCGAGCACCAGCTGCCGTCCCGGCGCCTCGCGCCACCAGCGCGCCGCCGCTTCGGCGCGCCGACGGCTCGCCTGGGTCAGCACGCTGTAGTTGTCCTGCGCGTGCGCCTTGCGGTCCACGCCGCCGGCAAGCACGACCGCCACACCCGGTGATCGCGCACGGCAGTCGGCGGAAGGCTTCACCCGACTTTCCAGCGAATGCACCAGCAGGTTGGCCACCCAGGGTGTCATGGCGATGAAGGACACCACGATCACGCCCATGCAGACCGCGCGCCACAGGCGCATGCGGGGTCGCCACGCGAGCGAGACCGCCAGGCCGACGAGCGCCAGCAGCAGCCATGAGAGCGGCGACAGCCACCACATCAGGCGCGTGACTCCCGCGGGTGCGCGGTCATGCGGCGCTCCGCGTCCGCCAGTGGCGTGCCAGGTCGCGCAGGCGCGCGTCCAGCATCAGTACCGGCAATACGTAGAGCAACACCCACAGGCCACCTGCCGCGAACAGCCTTGCCCACGGCGACGCCAACCCGAACAGGCCGCTTCCTTCCACCGCCAGCACGAACGCCAGTCCCGCACCGCCCGCCACGCTCCACGCGCGCAGGTCGGGGCGGTAGCGCAGGTCGCGCGGGCACAGCAGGTAAAGCCCGAACCCCAGCACGGAGAAACTGGCCACCGTGGCCCACGTCGCGCCCAGATAGCCATGCGCGGGGATCAGCCACAGGTTCAGCAGCGCGTTCAAAGCGGTGGCCGCCAGCGTCATGTAAAGCACCGTCCTCGAACGCTTGTGCAGCAACAGGCCATAGCCGCCGATTTCCAGCAGCGGGTACAGCGCATACAGCGCTCCCAGCCAGGCGAACACGGCGCCGGAGGGTGCCTTGTCGGCGCCGCTGATGGCCTGCACGGCTTCGCTGCCGATGCAGCCGATGGCCACGGCGATGCCGACGGAGGCGTACGTCATGGGGAACAGCACTTTGGCCTTGAGCGCGCGCACCGCCTCCGCACCCCCGGTCTCCCAGCTGCGATTGGCCACCGGAATGAACGACTCCGACAGCGCCGCGCTCATCAGCAGGCTGACCTGCAGCGCCAGCGAGTAGCCGATGGTGAAGATGCCCACCGCGGCGAAATCCCCGGTGATCCCCTTCAGCATCAGCCGGCCGATGGAAATCAGCAGGACGGTGGCGATCTCGTTCACCACCAGCGGCATGCCGTAACCCAGCGTCCTGCGCATCTGCGACCAGTCCAGCTGGCGCGAGAACGAGAGGTGCTTGCGCACCCAGTACACGTAGAACACCACCACGATGCCGGCGGCCAGCATCTTGCCGCCGTAGGCCGCCATGGCGGAGCGTTCCAGCCAGGCGACCGCACCCACCATCAGCACCAGTTCCAGCCATCGCCACGCCACCCGGGTGACCATCAGCACGCCGGAGTGTTCGCCTGCGCGCAGCACCATCTGTACCAGGCTGACGAACACCTGCAGCGGCACCATCATCACCGCCATCCACAGCACCGGCGAGAACGAGACGCCGCCGAACCAGTCCACGCACGCGAACACCGTGATGCCCACCGCCCAGATGCCGCACGACACCAGCAACGGCAGCAGGAACATGTTGGTGGCGAACCCCGGCAGCGCGCGGGCTTCGTCCTGGTAGGGATAGAAGCGCAGGATGGCGTGCTGCGCGCCCAGCTTCGCCACGGCGACGCCGATCATCAGCCACGTCTCGTAGTAGCCGAGGATGCCGTACTGCGTGTTGTCCAACAGCCGCGTCAGCAGCGGGAACGACACCAGGCCGGCGACCATGACCAGCAAGCTGGCCGAGGAGTAGCGCAGGTAGTGCGCGCCCACGCTTCGCTTTCGCGGCGCCGTCGTGCCGTCTTCGCGGCTCATGGCGCGGGCTTGCCGCGAAAGACGGCGGGCAGGGGCTGGGAAGAAACGGCGTCAGGCATCACGGGTACAACGCACAAAGGCGCGCCGGTCGGTCATGGCCGGGCTGCCTGTACCCCCGCGACGCAGGCGGCGAAGCGCTGCGCGAGCTCCGGCTGGTCGATGAAGTCGTGGTGACGGCCGGGTAGCGTGTACACCTCGATCCGGCCTTCCACCCACCCGCGCCAGCCCAGCGCGTCATCGTCCTCGTGCCCGCGCAGGGGGGTCCGGAACAGGGCGACGTCGCCCGGATAGGGGTGCGGCCGATACGAGGCGAGCGCTTGGTGATGGGCGCGCTCGACCTGTTGCAGGCGTACCTGCTGCGGCAAGGGAAGTCCCGGCGAACGCCGGTGGCGCCAGCCCGCACGCGGCGAGTCCCACAGCCGCACGCGCAGGCGACGGAGGAGTTCGGTCCATGGCGTGTGCGCCAGCGCTTCGCGCCAAAGCGGCACGCGCCGCCACCACCGGCGATGCATCAGGCCTGGCCCGAACGTGTCGAACATCGCCAGCAGCACCACCTCGCGCCCAGACGCACGCAGCAGGCGCGCCGTTTCCAGCGCGAGTACACCCCCCATCGACCCGCCCGCCAGCATCAGCGGGCCCTGCGGGCGCGCGGCCTGGATCGCGGTGGCATAGGCGTCGGCCATGGTCTCCACACGTGTCGAAGCGGCCGACATCCCGTCGAGACCCGCCGCCTGCACGCCGAAAACCGGCTGCCACGATGGCAACGCATCGAGCAGCGGCATGTAATTGAGCACGTTGCCGCCGACGGCATGCACGAGGAACAGCGGTATGCCGTGCCCGCCGGCACGCAGGGTCACCAGGCACCGTCCGTCCGCGACCGCGACACCTTCGCCCTCGCCGACCACCGCCACCGTCGCCTCGATGGCCTGCGCAAGCGTGGCCACGGTGGGATGCGCGATCAGCGTGGCCAGCGGCAGGTCCACGCCATGCCGCTGGTGGAGTTCGTTGAACATGCGCACGGCCAGCAGCGAGTAGCCGCCGAACTCGAAGAAATCGTCATCCACCCCGACCTCGGTCCGCTGCAGCAATCGCGACCACTGTTCGCAGAGTTCGCGCTCGAGCGGCGTGCGGGGCGCGACGCGGCGACGCAGCGGCGTGGAGGCATCCAGCGTGGGCGGCGGCAGCGCGCGCCGGTCGATCTTGCCGTTGGGCGTCTTCGGCAGGCGTTCCAGCACTTCGATGTAGTGCGGACGCATGTAGGCCGGCAAGGCCGCCGTCAAGCGCTGGCGGAGGCGTTGCTCCACCCCGGCCGGCTCGGCCGCCGTCGACGCATACAGCACAAGCACCTGGTCGCCGCCGTCTAGGGTACGCACGACCGCCACGCACTCGGTGACGCCGTCGTCGCCCGCCGCCGCCGCTTCGATGTCGCCCGGTTCGATGCGGTACCCGCGCAGCTTGATCTGCTCGTCCGCGCGCCCGTGGAAGTGGAGCCGCCCCGCATGCAGGCGGCCCAGGTCGCCGGTGCGGTACATGCGCGAGCCGTCATCGGCGAACGGATCGCGGACGAACCGCTCGCTGCTCAGGTCGGACCGATGCAGATATCCATCGGCAACCCCTGCGCCGCCGATCCATATCTCTCCCAGCGCGTGCGGCAGGGCCGGTCGCCGCTGTCCATCCAGCAGATAGAAGCGCGTGCGGGCGACCGGTTGTCCCAACGGCACGGTGTCCTCGCTTCCGTCGATGCGATGAAGGCTCGACCATACGGTCGTTTCCGTCGGCCCATACATGTTCCAGAGTTCGCGGCATTGCCCGTGCAGCGTGCGCGCCAGCGGAAGCGGCAACGCTTCGCCGCCGACCAGCAGGCGCAGGGGCGCGAGCACCTCGGTGCGTCCCACCTCCTGCAGCAGCGCCATCAGCGACGGCGTGGTCTGGAACAGCGTGCATCCGTGCCGCTCGATCAAGCGGCACAGGGCTTCGGGGTCGCGATGTTCCGCATCGTCGGCGATCACCACCTGCGCGCCGCAGACCAGCGGCAGGTACAGCTCGAGCGCGGCGATGTCGAACGAGAGCGTGGTCGCCGAGCACGCCACGTCGTCACGGGTACAGCCCGGCTGTTCGCGCATCGTGGCCAGGAAGTTGACCAGGTTGCGATGCAGGATCCGCACCCCTTTCGGTTCACCGGTCGAGCCGGACGTGTACAGCACGTAGGCCGCATCGTCTTCCGCGACCCGGGGCAGCGCTCCGTCCTCACCGGTCGACTGCACGTCCGCCAACGTGAGCAACGCCCGACCTTCCGCCAGTCCGTCGGGCAGCGCCGCGTCC
This sequence comes from Pseudoxanthomonas sp., assembly GCF_002863005.1. Lineage (GTDB taxonomy): Bacteria > Pseudomonadota > Gammaproteobacteria > Xanthomonadales > Xanthomonadaceae > Pseudoxanthomonas_A. The sequence goes on along the minus strand of NZ_PKDG01000049.1, from coordinate 20,286 downwards.
TCGCTGACCAGAAGCGTGCGCAGGCCGGCATGGTCGGCCATGTGCCGCAGGCGCTGGGGAGGAAAGGCCAGGTCCAGTGGCACGTAGGCCGCCCCGGCGCGCAGCACCGCCACGACCGCCACCAGCATGTCCAGCGACCGCGGCAACGCGATGCCGACCAGATCGCCACGCCCGATGCCACGCGCGGCAAGTCCGCCCGCTGCGGCGCGCGTGCGCCGGTCGAGCGTCGCGTAGTCGATCGAATGGGGCCCGCATGCGGCGGCCTTACGCGCCGGATGCGCGGCGAAGGCCTGTTCCAGCATCGCCACCAGGGACGGGGCATCCCCGCCCGGCGGTGCGATGTCGTTGACGAGCGCGAAGTTCGCCAGCGGCTGCGAGGACGTCAGGTCGATGGACTGGATAGCCGCCTCGTTCCCTGACGCAAGTTCCTCCAGCAGGCGCAGGTACAGGCCCACCCAGTCGCGCAGCGTCGCCGCGTCGTACAACACGGTCTGGTATTGCACCTCCAGCACCAGGGCCCCGGGCGTCTGGCGCCAGTAAAAACCCAGCTCCCAGGCGGCGGCCGAACGCGGAAGCACGTTCAACGCGCAGCGCACGTCGTCCATGCGCAGCTTGTCGAGCGACGGGGCCAGGGTGAAGATGGATTCCAGCAGCAGCATGCGCCCCGCGTGCCGCGGCAGTTGCAGCGCATCCACGATGCGTCCGAGCGAAGTGTCCTGGTGATCCGCCGCCTCCGCCAGGCGGGCCTGCACCTGTCGCGCCAGCGCTTCGAGCGGGGCGGCCGGGTCCACCTCAACCCGCAGTGGCAGGGTGTTGTCGGTATCGCCCACGACGCGCGCGCCACCGCCGCGTGCCGCACCGGCGAAGGGAATGCCGCAGACCAGGTCGGTCTGTCCGCTCAACCGATGCAGCAGTGCGAAGTACGCCGACAGCAGCAGCGCGAACCGCGTGGTGCCGGTATCGCGTGCGCGTTCCCGGATCTGCTGCCACCGCGCCACGGGCAGCTCCACGGTGAAGCTGGCGGCGTCGAAACGGATCCGCGCAGGCCTGGGCCGATCGGTGGGCAGCCGCAAGGGTTCCGGCAGCGTGGCGAACCGCGCGCGCCAGTACGCCAGGCTGCGCGCGCCTTCGGGCCCGTCGCGACGCGCACGTTCTTGCCCCACGAAGTCGCTCCAGCGATCCGCAGCCGGAATGCGTGCACGCGCCTCGGGCGTCGTCGCGTTGTAGTGGTCCATCAGGTCCTTCAGCACCACCCGCATGGACCACCCATCCATCACCAGGTGATGCGCGGCCATGAACAACCGATGGTGGTCGGGCGCGAACGCGTACAGGATGCCCCTCACCAGGGGTGCGACCGCAGGATCGAACGGTGTCGCGCGCCACCGGCGGCACGCGGCGGCGTAGGCGGCTTCCGCGTCGGCCACGGCGGACAGGTCTTCGACCTGCAGCGCCACCGCGCACTGCGGCTGGTGGATCTGCTCGGTACCGTCGCGCGAAAACGCGACCGCCAGCGCCTGGTGCCGCGACACCACCTCGCGCAGCGCATTCTCGAAGCGCGTGCGATCCAGCGGCCCATCCATCACCAACTCGAAGGCTTCCCCGAACGCCAGGGTGGCCTCGTCGCTGTAGCGGCTCCCCAGCCACTTCTCCGCCTGCGCATCCGTCAACGGAAACCGGAGGTCCCCCGCATGCCCTGCCCCTGGTGCATCTTTCCGCAAGAATGGCCTCCTGATGCACATTCCTCTCTTTGCCTTCGAGTATAGGCAAATGTGAGACGTGCGACCCGGTTTGGCGTCTTGCAGTGTTGACGGGGACGCCGCGCCATGGCGTCTACTCGCTCCCCAGACGACACGCTGGCTGCGGCCATGTCGTTCGTGAAGGTGTCCTTCACGATGCTGTGGGCGGGCTGTATACCAGCGCCCATAAAGCGCAAAAACGTGAATCAGGTTTGAATCCGGCCAGAAGCGATTCGCCGATCCGTGAACCAATCGGCAGCGCCACGCATAACGTCGTATAGACTGGCCATCGGACAGGGGGTCCCCGTTTTTCGATACACAACGGCCGACAGGAGCCGTTCTAGATGACTGCATCCCGCATTTTGTCCCCCCGTAGCCTGCTGGGCCTCGTGCTGGTCCCGCTGGGCCTGGTCGCTTCGGCCGCCCACGCCCAGTCGCTGGGTGTCTGCAACTCGTTCTACACCTCCGGCTTCTCCCTCGCCGAGGGCAAGGTCAATCCGGCCATGCCGGCGCTGGGCAAGCCCGCCAAGGGCGCCGTGCTGAAGGAGCCGAACTTCAACACCTGCCTGGTCCGTGCCACGGACCATGCGGTCGAGCCGCCGAGCACCTTCGCCCGCAACGACTACTCGCGCCGGCAGGCATTCAACGCCGACAACACCTATTTCATCGTCTACTCGAACGATGGCTGGTGGCACCTCTACAACGCCAACACCCTGGCGCACATCCGCGCGCTGTCGCCCAAGGTGGCCAACGCCAACGTGTCCTCGGCGTACCACATGGCCGGCGATGCCGAGCCGCAGTGGCACCCCACCAATCCCAATATCCTGTACTACCTGCCCACCAACGGCGGCACCACGCTGCTGTCGCTCGATGTGCGCACCAACACGCACACGGTGGCGGCGGACTTCAACGGCAAGCTGCCGTCGTGGGCGTCGACCGCCGCCCACATCTGGACCAAATCGGAAGGCTCGCCGTCGGCTGATGGCCGGTACTGGGGCTTCCAGGTGGAGAACAGCAACTTCGGCCTGCTGGGCTACATCGTGTGGGATCTCCAGCAGAACCGTCTGGTCGGCAGCCGCCAGGACAGCAACCGCCCCGATCACTCCAGCATGTCCGCCTCGGGTCGCTGGTACATCACCTCGTCCGACGACACCGGCACGTGGGCGTGGTCGCCCGACTTCACCCAGAAGAAGAAGCTGCACGCCAAGAGCGAGCACTCCGACATGGCGCTGGGCCCGAACGGCCAGGACTACTACGTGTCGGTGGACTACCAGAGCTCGGCCGGCGATGTGTTCTTCACCGACGTCGACGCCTGCCCGGCGGTTGCCGCCAGCGCCACGACGGCGCCGGTCTGCCCGCGCACCGTGCTCTTCCCCAGCTACGCCAACGGTGCCGCGACCGCGATGCACTTCTCCGGCAAGGGCTTCAGCAAGCCGGGCTGGATGGTCTGGAGCACCTACGCCACCACCGGCGCGCGCGATGGTTCCTGGCCGTGGTTCACCAACAAGATCTACGCCGTGGAACTGAAGGCGAACCCGCGCGTGTATGCGCTGGGCTATACGCGCCGCGCCGAGTCCGCGGGCGGCTACTGGTCCGAGCCGCACGCCTCGGTGAGCCGCGACTTCACCCGGATCGCGTTCAACAGCAACTGGGCGGTCAACGACGCCAACAACATCGATACGTACATCATCCACATCCCGCAGTCCGCGCTGCCCGGCGGCACCACGGCGCCGCCGCCGACCAGCGGACGCGTCACCGGCGGCACCCTGCCCCCGCTGACCAATACGGCGACGACGGCGGGCAGCCAGCCGGTGTCTGCAGGTACCGCCCCGGCGGTGACCGGTGGCAGCACCTCGACCGCTCCGGCGTCGGGTGATGTCGGCACCGGTGCCACGACCAGTGTCGCCTCCCGCGCCGCGCGGAGCGCCAAGGCCAATGCGCGCCGCGCGATGTCGGCACTGCGGCGCAGCAGCCCACGGCTGACCAGTGCACTGCTGTCGCTGCCGCTGGTCTACTGGGCGGACCAGCAGTGGGAGCTGGACGAGCAGAAGTAAGCCGTCGCCGCGCCCCGCGGCACACGATCACGAGGCCGGCGGAACCCTGGGTTCCCCGGCCTTTCTGCTTTCTGCGCGACGTCACAGGTACCACGGCCAGAGCGACGCGCCCCACAGCAGTCCCAGCCGCGACTGCTGCATCACGTGCGAAACCCGGGACGCAATGCGTGGCGAGCGTGCCGCGGGATCGTCGGTCACCGGCATCCGTCGCGCTGCATCGGGTGGCACGCCGTGGGCGTCCAGCACCTGCCATCGCCCGGCGGCATTGAAGGTATGGCACCCATCGTGGTCCGGTGCCCAGGTCGGGTCCAGTTGCGAACTCCTGCGCTCGCGGTAGCGTTCGGGATCGAGTTCGATGACTTCGTTGAACACCACCGCCGCGCCATACACCGGTGCACAGCACTGTGCGGGACGCCACAGGCGCCCGCCGTGGTGGAACAACCGGCCTGCCGGACGCGCGCTGCGCACGTCCGCGACGAGCGGGTTGGCCGGATGCGGGCGGTAGGGTCCCTCGAGCGCGTCGGCGACGAACAGGAACAGTTCGTCGGACGGATTGCCGCCACTCTCGGATACGTTGCCGAACAGGTACCAGTGCCCGTCATGGTGGTGCAGCGTCGGGTCCACGCAGGCGCAGCCTTCGAGCAGATCGCACACGCGGGTCCAGCCGCGCGGAAAGTCGGTCGTGCGGTACAGGCTGACGCGATCGGCCTCGTAGGATTCCACCGTCATGTACCACGCCCCTTCCCAGCGGAACACCTGCGGATAGGAAAGGTGGAAGGGCTCGTCCAGCACAGTGCCTAGATTGATCGCCGTACCGTCGTCCAGGATCTGCAGGCACGCGATCACGCCCTGGTTGCGCGCATCGACGAACTCCTCGACGAACAGCAGGCAACGTCCGTCGTCGTCGACCAGGAAAGGATCCGCCCAGTAGTCCTTGCCCGGCGCCACCAGCGCACGCGAGGCGCCGATGCGCGGTGCCTCCGGCAGTACCGGGTCTGCGGCATCCGGCATCAGCACGTACCAGGGTTGGTGCGTGGCGCGGCGCCGTGCGCCGGACTGCAGGAGCAGGCGCAGCGCGATCCACGCGGCATGCACGCACATGCCCATGTTCCAGCGGATCGGCGCCGGCCCCACCTGCAGACGCGCCATCGACGCCGTGCCGCCCGTGTCGGGCAGGTCGCGGATCGCGCGCAGCAGCAGCGCGGGCAGCTTCAGGAACGCCATGTCGCGATGCTGGCTGAAGGACACGGCACGCGTCGCGCCCCAGCTGCCGGCCAGCACCTCGGGCGCGGCGGCTCCGTGCCGGGACAGCTCCAGCGTGATCGGCGTGGCATCGTGCCCTTCCAGGATCGGCGACAGCAGGGCCGCACCCGCACGCACCGGATCACGCAGGTCGCCGTCGAGCAGCCAGCAGCCGTGCGTGGCCACGCCGGCGAAGGCACGGCCCCATGCGGCCGGCCCCATGCAGATGACCAGGTCCGGGGCCAGCGTGGACAGCCGGTCGCGGATCGCATCGGGGTCGCGCAGTACGGGGGCGTCTTCCGTCGCAGGGCCATGCAGGTCCGCGGGCAGCGTCCCCGTAGTCAGCGGGCCTTCCATCGGACGTCCGCGCAGGCGCAGGAACAGACGGAGCAGCGTGCGCTCCAGCCACAGGAACGGGAACAGGCCGAGCGGCAGCCGACGCGGCGACGGCTCCGCTTGCGCTTCCGCGTACACGGCGAGCAACTCGACGTCGTCACGGTCGCGCGACAGTTCGAACGAGCAGGCCAGCCAGCGCGGCACGCGTGCGGGCCCGACGAACACGACGCGCAGGGGCCGCGCGCGGCGGCGGGCGTACAGCGAAGTACGCAAGCGCGCCGTCATGCCGCCACCGCCCAGTCGCGCACCTGCGCGAGCACGTCGTCGCGGTGCGACGGCGACAGGATCAGGTGGTCGATCTCCGGCCTGAACGCAACGCGCAGGTGCGGGTGGTGGCGATGACGGCCGAACGTGGCATCGAGTTGCCGGGGATGGAGCAGGTAATACGAAACACCGCCCGTATAGAGCGCGAAGATGCGGACGCCGCGCTCGAGCAGTTGATCCAGTTCGTCCAGGAATTGCGGGTGCGCAGGCCAGTCGCGGTAATCGAGCAGGCCCGGCGCATCCTCCGGACGGGACCGGAAGAAGCGCGCCAGCATGCCGAACCAGCGCGTCGGCGCGCGCGACAGCACCAGTCCCATCTGGCCCACCCGGAACCACGCGTTCTGCACGGCCAGGCCATCGAGCAGCCACAGGCCGTCCACGCGCGGATCCTTCACCGCCGTGCGCCAGCCGAGGTCGGCCGCACTGCAGATGCCACCGACGATGAAGCGATCATTGCCGGTGGCGGCCTGCGCGGCATCCATCGCCTCCCGCACGACCTCCGTCTTGCCGGGATGCGAGCCCGCGGGGGCATCGCCCACCATCGGCAGGTCGAAGCGCAGCACGTCGTACCCTTCGGCCGCCAGCGTGCGCGCCAGCCGGACGTGCAGACGGAACGGACCCATCCGGTGGATCAGGCCGGCGTTGAACAGGACGAACGTGCGTCCACGGCGCGTCCCCTGCGCACGGGTCAGCAGGCCGAACGCCTTGCCGCCATCCAGCGGAATCACATCATCCATGCGCGTGCCGCTCCGGTTGCCACTGCGTGGCCTGGTCGAGGACCTCCTGCAGCCCGCCCAGGGGAATGAGGCCATCGAGATCGATTTCGCTGATCCATCGCTGCAAGGCGTCGGGCAGCACGAAGCGCGCATCCGCGCGGACCGGGCCTTCGCCCGCCGGCGTGTCGAACAGCGCCACCGGTACGCCCGGATCGCCGTCGAGACGCAGCGCCTGCATCTGCGCGGGAAAACCTGAAGGCAGGCGATAGCCCATCAGATCGTCGGTCGTCGCGGGTGCGGCCGAGCGTGCACGCGGGTAGCGCGACCGCGAGTTGCGTTCGCTCGCATCGCGCCTGCGCAAGGTCTCGACATGGCGCGCGCCGTCGACGACGGGTTGCCAGAGCCAGAGCGCCGACGCGCCGAGCGACGCCGCTTCCCGCCATGCGAACAGGGCCGACGCGCGCACGGCCATGAGGTACAGCGGCACGCCGGGCGCGATGCTGCGCGCGGCGGCGGCGGCCAGTGCCAGGTCGCGCGACGCGCCTTCGGGATCGAACGCGGACTCCTCGCCTTCCGAATCGCCGGTACCGAAATAGTCGAAGCGCAGGCACGCCATGCCGCGGTCCGCGATCATTCCGGCCAGTTGCGAGAAGAAACGGTAGCTGCGCATGTGTTCATGCAGCAGCGGCGGGCACATCAGCACGACGGCGTCCGCGCGCGCCTGCCGCGGAAGGTGGCGGATGCAGAACAGTCGCCGGTCGTCCACGCCGAAGAATCCCGGCGTCATCGTGGTGTCGCTCATCGCCGGCATGCGCAGCGCCCCGTCCGGCGCATGCAGCCTGCGGACACTTCCGTCCGCGCTGATCCGTTCAACACCACGTTCCCCCCCAGTATCGGCGCCGGCCGGGCGGCCATTGCCACGCCGCGTCCCCGCCGCCACGCTAGCGGACACGGGACCGACTCCCACGCCGCCACCAGTTCGCCATCCGGCGGAACATACCGACAGGCGGCGCCTCGGCCGCGCCGTCGATACGATCGCCTGCCGACGATGGCAGCTGTTCCGCCGCCTGCGCAAGGGTCTGCGTGGCCAGCTCCAGGATCCGCAGGCGCACGCCGGTGTCGCGCGCAACCCGGTTGGCCATCTGCACGGCGAGCATCGAATGCCCGCCTACCTCGAAGAAATTGTCGCCCGCCTCGACCGGCACGCCCAGCATGTCGCTCCAGACCTGCGCCAGGTACGCCTGGCGCGGGTCGTCGAAGCACGCGGGCCCTGCGGTACCGTGGTTCGGGGCCGATGCCGAAGGTACTGGCAAGCGGCTTCGATCCAGCTTTCCGTTCGGCAGCAGCGGCACCGCCGGCAGCCTGACGATGTGCTGCGGCACCATGTAGCGCGGCAGCGCATCGCGCAATGCGGCCAGCAGACGCTGCTCGTCGGCCTCGCCGTCGGTGTCCATCACCACATACGCCACCAGGCGCACATCGCCCGGCGTGTCCTCGCGCACGATCGCCACGGCGCGCTGCACGCCCGCCTGCCGTGCCAGCACGTGTTCGATCTCGCCCAGTTCGATGCGATGGCCACGCACCTTCACCTGGAAGTCCAGCCGGCCCTGGTGCTCGAGCACGCCGTCGGTGCGCCAGCGCCCGCGGTCACCGGTGCGGTAGAGGCGCGCGCCCGAGGCGGTGCCGCCCGAGACCAGATGATCGGGGATGAAGCGGTCGGCGGTGAGTTCGGGGCGGTCCAGGTAACCTTGGGTGACGCCGGCGCCACCGATGTGGATCTCGCCCGACACGCCCGGCGGACACAGCGCACCGCGCGCATCGAGGACCCACACCGTGGTGTTGGCGATGGGACGCCCGATGTGGATGTCGGGGCTGCGCCCGTCTTCACCCGGCAGGATGCGTGCGCAGGTCGACCAGACGGTGGTCTCGGTCGGGCCATACATGTTCCACAAGTCCACGCCGCAGCCCAGCAGGTCCACTGCCAGGTCCGGCGGCAGCGGCTCGCCGCCGCACAATGCCTTGAACGGCCCGTCCGCCTTCCAGCCCACATCGCGCAACATGCGCCAGGTCGAGGGCGTGGCCTGCATCACCGTCGCCTTCGCGGTGCGCAGCAGTCGGGCCAACGCATCGCCATCGATGGCCTGCTCGCGGCTGGCGACGACCACATGGGCACCCACCGCCAAGGGCAGGAACAGCTCGAGCACGGCGATGTCGAACGAGGTCGTCGTCACCGCGACCAGCCTGTCGTTCGCGGACAGGCCGGGTTCGCGCGCCATGCTGGCGAGGAAGTTCACCACCGCACCGTGCGGCACGCAGACGCCCTTCGGCTTGCCGGTGGAACCCGAGGTGTAGATGACGTACGCCGTCGCGTCCTGTCCGCCGAGGGTGGCGTCGTGGACGGCCGGCACGCGCGGAGCGGCGGCGATCGCGTGCGCATCGGCGTCCAGCCGCAGCAGACGCTCCATGGGCAGGTCCAGCGGCGCCGCGAGATCGCCTTCGCTCACCACCAGGCGAAGGCCGGCGTCGTCGACCATGAAGCGCAGTCGGTCCGGCGGGTAGGCCGGATCGAGCGGCACATAGGCAGCGCCGGTCCGCCATACCGCCAGCATCGCCGCCACCAGCTCCGCGTGGCGGTCGAGGCAGATGCCGACCCGGTCGCCGGCCTGTACGCCGCGACGCACGAGCTCGTCGCCGATGCGGGCACTGCGTTCATGCAGGGCGCGATAGGCCACCTCGTTGCCGTCGCAGGACACGGCGACCGCGTCGGGCGCCAGCACGGCCTGCGCGTGCAGCAGCGCATGTGCCGTGCGTTCGGCAGGCACGGCCACGGCCGTCGAGTTCCACTGCCCCAGCCGGGTGGCATCGTCGGCGCCGACGATCGGCAGCGACCCGATGGTCGACTCGGGCTGGCGGGCGATCGCGTCCAGCAGGGTGCCGAAGCGGTAGCCGATCGCGCGCGCGCCTTCCGGCGTCAGGATGTCCGCGTTGTAGCCCAGTGCCCCCGACAGGCCGGTTGGATGCTCAAGGAACCAGATGCCCAGGTCGTGCGCCATGCCCTTCTGGAACATCAGCAGGTGTTCGTGGCGCAGTTCGCCCCACTGCAGGTTGCGCGCACGCACATCCTGGAACGAGAACAGCGCCTGGTAGATCGGCGAGCGGCTGGGATCGCGCGCGACCTTCAGTGCCTGCATCAGGTGTTCGAACGGGACGTCGGGATGGTCGAGCGCTTCCACCAAGCCGGCCTTGACCTCTTCCACCAACGCCAGGAACGGCATCGCCGGATCCAGCCGCCTGCGCAACGGCAGCACGTTGACGAAGAAGCCCATCACCTTTTCCAGCGCATCGCTGGGACGGTTGCGGAACGGCATGCCGACGACCAGGTCGTCCTGTCCGCTCAGGCGGTGCAGCAGCACGTAGTACGCGGCCAGCAGGGTCATGAACAAGGTCGCGCCGACGCGCCCGCCTACCTGCCGCAGGGCATCCGTGGTGGCACTGTCCACGTGCACCCAGTCGGTACCGCCGATGCCGCTGGCGCGCGCCGGCCGCGGCTTGTCTTCCGGCAGGTGCAGCGGTTCGCCGCTGCCCGCCAGGTGCGTGGTCCAGTAGGTCACCTGCCGCTGCAGCGCGTCGCCTTCCAGTTGCTGGCGATGCCAGGCGGCGAAGTCACCGTAACTCGTCTCCAGCTCCGGCAGCGGCGAGGCCTGGCCCTGGGCGAAGGCCGCGTACAGCGCCGACATCTCCGCGTAGAAAATGTCGAACGACCACCCGTCCCAGATCACGTGGTGGGTCATGAAGTAGAGCACGTGGTCGTCTTCGGCCAGCGTGTACAGCGCCACGCGGAACAACGGGCCCTGGTCGAGCACGAAGGGTTGCGCGGTGCGGGCCTCCAGGTCGGCCATCAGCGTGGCCATGCGCTCCGGTTCCGGCAGGTGGGTCAGGTCGATGGCGGGCAACAGCGGGACATCGAGCGCATCGTCGATGACCTGCACGGCCGTCTCGCCCTGCGACACCAGGCGCGTCCGCAGCGAGGCCTGGCGCCGCACCATTTCGCGGAATGCGCTGTCCAGCGCCTGCAGGTCCATCGGGCCATGCAACCGGTGCGCCGACGGCGTGTTGTAGGTGACCGTTCCCGGCTCGATCTGCTCCAGCACCCACAGGCGCTGTTGCATCAGCGTCATCGGCGCGGTGCGCGGGTCGGCGAGCTTCGGCACGATCAGCGCGGCGGACGCGGCGTCCTGCGGCAGCCCGCCCAGGCGTGCACGGAGTGCCTCGGACAGACCGCGCGCCGTCGGCGTGTCGAACAGCTGTCGCAGCGGCACGGGCAGCCCCAGCGCGCGACCCAGGCGCGTGCACAGTTGCGCGGCCAGCAAGGAATGGCCTCCCGCCTCGAAGAAGCCGTCGTCCATGCCCAGGGCCGGACGCCCGAGGACGTCCTCCATCGCTTTCACCACCTGCGCCTGCAGCGCATCGGCCGGGGCGGTCGCCGGCGACGAGCGCGTCGCGGCGGCCGCATCCACGGTCGACGCCTCCGGCGCAGGCAGCGCCTTGCGATCCACCTTCCCGTTGGGCAACAGTGGGATCGCCGGCAGTCGCAGGATGTGCTGCGGCACCATGTAATCGGGCAGGTGCTGCTTCAGGTGGTGCACCAGCGCGGCGTCATCGACGCCCTGCGACGATGCGGGAACGACATACGCCACCAGCCGCACATCACCGGGCCGGTCCTCGCGCGCCATCACGACCGCGCGCGCGAGTGCCGGATGCGTCAGCAACTGGCTTTCAATTTCGCCCAGCTCGATGCGGTACCCCCGCACCTTCACCTGGAAGTCGAGACGTCCCAGGTGTTCGAGCTCACCGTCCGGACGCCAGCGGCCGCGGTCGCCGGTGCGATACAACGTCGGCGATGCGATGCCGGTGCCGAAGCCGGCGGCCGTGGTGGCGAACGCATCCGGCAGGAAACGGTCCGCCGTCAGCTCGGGCCGGCCGAGATAGCCCAGCGTCACGCCTTCGCCACCGATGCAGATCTCGCCCGGCACGCCCCGCGGACAGGGCTGGCCGTTGTCGTCGAGGATCCAGACCTGCGTGTTGGCGATGGGACGGCCGATATGGATGTCGGGCATGCCCGGCTGCGCCGGCGCCATCACGCGCGTGGCCGTCGACCACACCGTCGTCTCGGTTGGGCCGTAGAGATTCCACAGCTCGCCGCAGCGCGGCAGCAGTGCCTGCGCCAGGTCCGGCGGCAACGGTTCGCCGCCGCACATCGCCTTGAAGCCCGCACGCCCTTCCCACCCCGCTTCGAGCAGCAGGCGCCAGCTGGCCGGCGTGGCCTGCATGGCGGTGGCGTCGGTCGCGGCCAGCAGCGCGGACAGCGCAAGGCCGTCGATCACCGTGTCCTTGCCGGCCAGGATGATCTCGGCGCCCACGCTCAGCGGCAGCATCAGCTCGAGGACGGCGATGTCGAAGGACAGCGTGGTCACCGCGACCAGGCGATCCTCGGCCGACAGGCCGGGCTGGACCTGCATGGCGGTGATGAAATTGGACACCGCGCGGTGCGGTACCTGCACGCCCTTCGGGCGGCCGGTAGAGCCCGAGGTGTAGATGACGTAGGCCGGCCCTTCCGGATCCGCCGCGCCGCCATCGCGTCCCAGCCGCGCGGCCGGCAATGTGGCGAGTTCGGTCGCCAGCGAGTCGAGCGCCAGCACAGGACGCCCGCGAAGATCGAAGCGGGCCGCGTGGTGCGACTGGGTGACCAGCGCCGCCAGGCCTGCATCGCCGGCCATGTACGCGAGCCGGTCGGCGGGAAACTGCGGGTCCAGCGGCACGTAGCCGGCGCCGGCCTTGAGGATGCCCAGCAGGGCCGCCAGCATGTCGGCGCCACGGTCCAGCGCCAGGCCGACCAGCGCGCCCTTCTGCACGCCATGCCGGCGGAGCAGGTGCGCAATGCGGTTGGCGCGCACTTCCACCTGGCGGTACGTCAGCGCGCCATCGTCCGCGCGCACCGCGTTGCGATCCGGCGCGCGGTCGCACTGCCGTTCGAAGAATTCGTGCATGCGGCACTGGCGATCGAACGCCACGGGCGTCGGCTGCAAGGCCACCAGTTCCGCCAGCATGGCCGCGTCGACCAGGGGCAAGCGTGCGATCCGTTCGCCCGGTGCCTCGCACGCCGCTCGCAGCAGCGTCTCGAAGGCCGACAACCATCGGCGCACCGTGGCCGCCTGGAACAGGTCGGTGTTGTACTGCGTTTCCAGCCGCAAGGTGCCGTCGACCTGCACGGCGTTGATCGACAGTTCGAAGTTCTCGTAGTGGCGGGGATTGGTGGTGAAGTCCAGCGCCAGGCCCGGGAAGCCGCTCTTCTCCTGGTCCAGCGCCTGGTCGATGTTGAACATCACGCTGACCAGCGGCAGGCGTGCGGGGTCGCGCGCGATGCGCAGCTTCTTCAGCAGCGTGCCGAAGGTGTAGCGCTGGTGCTCGATGGCATCCAGCAGCGTGGTCTGCGCGGCATCGACGACCTGGGTGAAGCTGTCGCTGGACTGCAGGTCGAACTTCAAGGGCAGCAGGTTGACGCAGTGCCCGACGAGATGGTCATGGCCATCCACCGACTGTCCCGCCGCCGGAATACCCACCACCACCTGCTCCTGCCCCGCGATGCGCGACAGCAGCGCGGCGAAACCGCCCAGCAGGGTCGCGAACAGGCTGGCACCGCGTCGTGCACCGAGCCGGCGCACGGCGGCCACCAGGTCGGCGTCGAGCACGTGGTCCTCGCGCAGCGACGCGAAGCTGCGGCGCGCGGGGCGCGGCCGGTCGGTGGGCAGGTCCAGCACGGGCGACAGGCCTGCGAACTGCGACAGCCAGTAGGCCTCGTCGTCGCGGTATTGCGGCCCCATCGGATGCCGCGCTTCCGCCAGCGCATAGTCGGCATAGTGCTCGGCCTCCGGCAGCGCGCCTTCGCCCTGCCCGTAAGCGGCTCCCAGTTCGCGCACGATCACCCACCACGACCAACCATCGCAGACCAGGTGGTGCGCATGCATCAGCAGCACGTGGTCCTGCGCGGACAGCCGCACCAGTTCGGCGCGGAACAGGCGGCCCTGCGCCAGGGCGAACGTGGTTTCGACGCCCGTGCGGCGACGCTCTGCGAGCTGCTGTTCGCGCTCGGCCGCAGGCAGCGGAGAAAGATCCGTCAACGGCAGCAGCAGCGGCGCGGGCTCCAGCACGCAGAAGGTCTCGCCGTCCGGACCGAAGCTGGCACGCAGCGCGTCGTGACGCGCAACGACGGCCTGCAGCGCACGCTGCAGGCGCGCAGCGTCCAGGGAACCGCGCAACCGCAGCGATACCGATTCGTTGTAGGCGAGGGACGCGTCTTCACCGAGCTGCGACGCCAGCCACAGCTCGCGCTGCGGCTCCGTGGTCGGCACCACGCGCGCCAGCGCGCCACCGGCGAAGGGGTCGTAGTCGACAGCGATGGTCGCGTCCTGGCGTTGCACCCTCGCCTCCCTCACGCAGTCACCCGGAGATACTGGCCGGGAGCATCGGGATTGGGCACGTACCACGCCGGGCGGCCGTCGGGGTCGCGTCCCAGCCGGGCGCCGGGCGCAACCGGATCAGCCGCGTCCATGACCGTGCGCGAGGTGGCCGCGTGGCGCGGCAGCAGTTCGGCTTCCTGCAGCTCAAGCACTGCTTCCTTCCACGCCTGCGTGATGGCCTGGAAGTCGGCCTCGCTGTGGGCGGTGGTGAAGAAGCACGGGAAATTGTCGAGGATGTGGATGCCACGGCTGCGCATCATCGCGAACAGCAGGTCCTGCAACGGATGCTCTTCGTCGAAGTGCGTGCGCCACAGCGATGCGAAGTGCTTGATGCGCACCGGCGCGCCGACGCCCTCCGAGAACGCATTCAGTTCCGCCGCCATCGCCGCGGTGCGCTCGTTGAGGCGCTGCTGCAGGCCCGCGCCGTGTTCCTTCATGTGCAGCAGCGACGCCTTCGCCGCCGCGAGCGTGAGCGGATGGCGCACGAAGGTGCCGGCGAAGTAGGTCACGCCGGCCGGCGGCGTGGAGTCGTCGCCGTACTGCCAGTAGCCACCATCCAGCGCATCCATGTACTCGCGCTTGCCGGCCATGACACCGATCGGATAACCGCCACCGACCACCTTGCCGTACGTGCACAGGTCGGCCTTGATGCCGAACAGCGCCTGCGCACCGCCGGGATGCGAGCGGAAACCGGTGATCACTTCGTCGAAGATCAATACCGCGCCGGCCTCTGCCGTGATCTTGCGGACGTCCTTGAGGAACTCGACCGGCTGGAAGTCGGGACGGCGGCTCTGCACCGGCTCCACCAGCACGGCCGCGAGCTCGTGCGCGCGCTCGCGGATGATCTGCAGGGTCTCCGGCGTGCCGTAATCGAGCACCAGCACCTTCTCCGCGGTGTTGCGCAGGATGCCGGGGGCGGCCGGCACGGCGCGCAGCTTCTTGGTGCCGCGCACGATCACTTCGTCGTTGATGCCGTGGTAGGAGCCGGAGAACACCACGATGGTCTCGCGGCCGGTCGCGGTCCGCGCGATGCGCATCGCGCCGAGCACCGCCTCGGAGCCGGTGTTGCACAGCGCGGCGCGATCATGGCCGGTCAGTTCGCACACCAGCTGCGACACTTCGCCGGCCAACGGATGCATCGGGCCGATCTCGTAGCCGTGTTCGATCTGCTGCTTCACCGCATCCACCACGAAGTCCGGCTGCCAGCCGAAGAGGCTGGTGCCGAAACCATTCAGGGCGTCGACGTATTCATGCCCGTCGATATCCCACACGTGGGATCCCTTCGAGCGCTGCACGACGATCTGGTACACGATCTCCTTGGTGAGCGGCCGGAAGCCGGTCACCACGCGCGGGTCGGCCATGTGGCCGCGATGCTGCTGCGTATAGGCCTTGGAGTTGGGCGTGCGTGCCGTGTACCGACGGATGAAACCATCGAGGCGTTCGCGCTGGTGCGGGTTGAGTTCGGTACCGTTGTGCGCGTCGATGCGGGCGATCGCGCCGAAGGCCTTCTTGACGTCGTAGCGCGTATGGGCGAGCGCCGCTTCCTCGTCGGCGGCGGCGGCCGTGCCCGCGGGTGCGGACGCGGCAACCGGTGCGGACCGCGGCGCGGAGACCGGCGCGGCCTCCACGGGCGGCGCGGAGACCGGCGCGGCCTCCACGGGCGGCGCGGGCGCGGGCGTGGGCGCCACGGCGGCAGGCGCGACGGGTGCGGTGCCCGCAAGCAGGGCCAACTGCTGGGACATCAATTGCATCTGCTGGGCGATCAGCTGGCTCAGCGCATCCCCGCCTGCCAGTGCCTGCATCGGCGCGAGCGTCACAGGCGCTGGTGTGGGCGCCAATGTCGCCGGCATCGCGGGGGCCGACGGTGCCGCGAGCACCGCGGGCGCTGCGCTCTGGACGACGGGGGCCGCCGGGGCCGGCGCGGTTTCGGGCGGCAATTGCGCATCCAAGCCCTGGGTCAGGCGATCGAGACTGGCGTATTCGCCCATCAACTGGCGGAAGGTGATGCGCACCGGGAAGGTCTTCTGCAACTGCAGCGCGACCTGGGTCAGCATCAGGCTGTCCAGGCCCAGCTCGATGAAGTTCGCATCGCCGTCCGCGTCGGACAGCTCGAAACCGGCCACGTCCTCGAACACCTCGCGCAACTGCGCGGCAATGCGGGGGCGACGATCGGCAGCGGGCGGTGCGATTTCGGGCACGACGGACATCAGGAACTCCGGGGCCGCACGCGCGGCCAGGCTGGGGTGGGGAATGACGTTGCGGGGCACCGCATGGGCGGCCTCTACCCAATAACGCTTTTTTTCGAACGGATAGGTCGGCAGGCAGAGACGCAGGCGACGGCCCCGTCGATCCAGGGCCTCGGCATGCACGTCGACGCCCTGCGACCACAGCTGCCCGAAGGCGTTCAGCAAGGCCGCATGTTCGCCCTCCACGTTGTCCGCCAGCGAGGCGACGGCGGCAATGCGGTGCTTCTGCAACAGGGGTTGCTGGCGCGATAGCGTGGCGAGGGTATTGCGCGGGCCGATCTCCAGCAGCACGCGGCCAGGACGCTCCAGGACGTGCGCGACGGCAGAGGAGAAGCGCACGGGCTCGCGCAGATGGCGGGCCCAGTACTCCGGCGACACCGCCTGCGCGTCCGCGAGCCATTGGCCGCTTGCGGTCGACAGGATGGGCAGCGACGGCGCGTGGCGCACCAGCGCCTCCACTTCCGCGCGGAATGCCGGCACCACGGCGTCCATCATCGCGGAGTGGAACGCGTGGGATGTCTTCAGCGCGCGGCAGGCCACGCCCTCCCCCTCCAGCTGATGCTGGAAGGCGGCGATCGCCTCGTGCGGCCCCGCCACCACGCAGGCGCCCGGTGCATTCTCCGCCGCCAGCGACAGCGCATCTGGCAGGCGCGCCTGCAGCGCATCGAGCGGCAGGCGCACGGACAGCATCGCGCCCGCGGGCTGCGCCTGCATCAGGCGGCCGCGGCGCGCGACCAGCCGCAACGCATCCGGCAGCGAGAACACGCCCGCCAGTGTCGCGGCGACGAATTCGCCGACGCTGTGGCCGACCATGGCCGTGGGCACCACGCCATGCGACATCCACCAGCGCGCCAGTGCGTATTCGATGCTGAAGATCGCGGGCTGCATGATGGCGGTGGGCAGCAAAGCGTCGGCGTCGTCTCCGAACACCAGCGCGCGCAGGTCCTGGCCCAGTTCGACATCGAGCACCTGCGCGCAGTCGTCGAACGCGGCGCGGAAGGCCGGCTCGGCGGCGTACAGCGCCCGTCCCATGCCGGCGTACTGGCAGCCCTGCCCGGGGAACATGAAGACGACATCCGCCGCCTGGACAGACCGCGACTTCGATGCATTGGCCGACACATCGGTGCTGCGCAGCAGCGCGACCGCGTCTGCCGCACTCGCCACCGCCACGGCGATGCGATGCGGGAACGCCTTGCGGCCCACGGCGAGTGTCCATGCCACGTCGGCGACATTGAGAGCGGGTTCGCGTTCCAGGTGATCCGCGAGCCGGGCGACCGCCTCGCCCAGGGCGGCGGGCGTGCGCGCCGACAGCGTGAGCACCTGCGGGCCGTCGCCGGGGTCGGATGGCGCAACCGCGGGTGCTTCCTCCATCACCACGTGCGCATTGGTGCCGCCCACGCCGAAGGAGCTGACCCCCGCGCGCCGCGGTTGGCCCTCGAGCGCATTCCAGGGCGCCAGCTCGCCGCTCACGCGGAATGGCGTGCGCGTGAAGTCGATCACCGGGTTGGCATGGCGGAAGTGCGCGGTCGGCGGCAGGCAACGCTCGCGCAGCGCATAGGCCGTCTTGATGACGCCGGCGGCACCGGCCGCCATCAGCAGGTGGCCGACGTTGCTCTTCACCGAGCCGACCACACAGAAGTCCGTGTCGTCGGTACTCTGGCGGAACGCGCGCGTCAGCCCTTCGATTTCGATGGGGTCGCCCATCGGAGTGGCGGTACCGTGGGCCTCCACGTACCCGATGCTGCGCGCCTCCACGCCTGCATCGGCGTGCGCCATGGCGATCACCGCGGCCTGCCCTTCGCTGCTCGGCGCGGTGAAGCTGGCTTTCTGGCCGCCGTCGTTGTTGACCGCCGCGCCACGCACCACGGCATGGATCGGGTTGCCATCGGCGATGGCATCGGAGAGGCGCTTGAGCAGGACGACGGCCGCCCCGTCGCTGAACACCGTGCCGCTGGCATCGGCATCGAAGCTGCGCGTATGACCGTCGGCGGAGAGCATGCCGCCTTCCTGGTACACGTGTCCGCTGCGCACCGGGCAGGTCACCGCGATGCCGCCTGCCAACGCCATGCTGCAACGCCCCGCACGCAGGCTGTCGATCGCCTGGCTGATGGCGACCAGCGAGGTGGAGCACGCGGTGTGCACGCTGACGGCCGGGCCGGTGAGGTTCAGCTTGTGCGCGACGCGCGTGGCGATGTAGTCCTTCTCGTTGCCGAGCATCACCTGGAACGCGCCGAGCTTGTCGACCAGGTCGGGATGCGCCAGCACGTTGCGCTGGTAATAGCTGGCGTTGTACATGCCGGCGAACACGCCGATCGGCTCCGTCGTCGCATCCGGCACGTGGCCGGCGCGCTCGATGCATTCCCAGCACAGCTCCAGAAAGATCCGCTGCTGCGGATCCATCAGTTCCGCTTCCTTCGGCGAGATGCCGAAGAAGGCGGCGTCGAACTTGTCGACGTCGTCGAACACGCCCCGCGCCGGTACGTACGCCGGGTCGGCACGCTGCGCATCGGGAATCCCGGCATCCAGCTCATCGGCGGCGAAGCGGCTGACGCTGTCGCGACCGGCGCACAGGTTGTCCCAGAACGCTTCGACGGTCGAGGCGCCCGGGAAGCGACCGGCCATCGCCACGATGGCGATCGGCTCGTGGGCGCGCAGGTCGCGCCGGGCGGACATGCGCGCGGCGTCCAGCGGCTGGCGCTGGCCATCCGCCATCGCGGCGGCGAGTTGCGCCGGCGTCGGCGCGCGGAACAGCGCCATGGCGGGCACATCACCCACGCGCTCGCGGCGCGCCGCTTCGAGTACACGGATCGCCAGCAGCGACGTACCACCGAGGTCGAAGAAGTTGTCGTCGCGCCCCAGGTCTTCCAGGTCGAGCACATCGGCGAAGATGCGGCACAGCGCCGCTTCGGTCGCATCGCGTGGCGCGCTGTACGCCCCGGCCCATTCGGGACGTCCACGACCGGGGCGCGGCAGCTTGTGCCGGTCCAGCTTGCCGTTCGGCGACAGCGGCAGCGCGTCCATCTGCACATACGCCACCGGCACCATGTAGTCAGGTATTGCCTCCACCAGATGCTGCCGCAGGCGCTCCAGGTCGACGGGCGCATCCCGGTCCCGGGGCGCCAGGTAGGCCACCAGGCGCTTGAGGCCGGGAACGTCCTCGCGCGCCAGCACGCCCGCTTCGCGCACGCCGGGGAACGCCATCACCTGCGCCTCGATCTCGCCGAGCTCCACGCGGAAACCGCGGATCTTCACCTGGAAGTCCTGCCGCCCCAGGTATTCGACCGTACCGTCCGGCAGCCAGCGACCGATGTCGCCGGTGCGATACATGCGCGCGCCGGCGCAGTCGACGAACGGATCGGGCAGGAAACGTTCGGCCGTCAGGTCATCGCGATGCAGGTAGCCGCGCGCGACCACCGGACCGGCCAGGTAGAGCTCGCCGACCACACCGAGGGGCAACGGACGGCCCTGCGCGTCGAGCACGTAGATGCGCGCATTGGCGATGGGCCTGCCGATGGTGGGCAGGCGCGGCCAGGCATGCGGATCTTCCGGCAACGTCAGCGCGGTGACCACATGGGTTTCGGTGGGACCGTAGTGGTTGTGCAGGCGGCAGCCCGGCAGCTGCTCGAAGAAGCGCACGATCTTCGGCTCGATGCGCAGTTGCTCACCGGCGGTGATCACTTCGCGCAGCGCACACGCGATGCGCTGGCCCTCGGGCAGCGAGGCAAGGTGGCCCTCCAGGCCCTCGGCCAGCATCTGCAGGGCGAAGTACGGCAGGAACATGCGCTCGATGCGCTGTTCGACGATGGTCTCGAACAGCTTGCCCGCGCTCATGCGCGTTTCCTGGTCGATCGTATGGAGCGTCCCGCCGGTCGACAGCGTGGCGAAGACTTCCTGGAACGCGACATCGAAACCCAGCGCTGCGAACTGCAGGGTACGCAGCGGCGCGTCATTGCCGGGCTCGCGCATCTGCCACTGGATCAGGTTGACCAGCGGCCCGTGCGGCATCGCCACGCCCTTGGGCTTGCCGGTGGAACCGGAGGTATACAGCACGTAGGCCAGATCTTCGGGGCCCACGCCGGCCTCGTCGTCGGCCAGGTCGTGCGATGCCATCGACG
>NZ_PKDG01000009.1 GCF_002863005.1 Pseudoxanthomonas sp. | reverse complement strand
CTCGAGGATGCCGCGCGCGCAATGCAGATAGGCGGCTTCGCTGCCGAGCAGGAACTGTTCCGGCGGCACCACGTGCGGTGCGATGGCGGACAGCGTCGGCAGTGCATCGGCCTCCTGCACGAAGGCGACCAGCAGGCGCGACGGGTCGGCGGCCGCATCGGCCAGCGCGTTGTCGTCGATGATCGTGGCCAGCTCCTTCGCCGACTTCACGATGACGGGCACGTCGATCCCGAGCTGCGCGGCGATGGCGGCGGAGATCTCCGCCGCGATCTTCGCCGGCGTCTTCTTGCTGGAGCGGAACACCACGTTGCCGCTGTTGAGCAGCGTGGCGACATCCGCGTGGCCCAGCCCTTCCAGCAGCGCGCGCAGGTCCGCCATGGCGATGCGCTTGACCTTGCCGACGTTGATGCCGCGGAGTAGGGCGATGTAGGTGGTCATGGGATGTCTCAGGGTGAGGGACGGGCGAATAGCAGCAAGGCGAGGATGCCCTTCATGAGCCATCAGACGCCGAGCACATACACCCTCGCGCCCTTGGAGGCGAAGGACACTCTATAGCCCTGTAGATGCCTCATGAATTCTTCCGCCGCGATGCTGACTTCAGAGCGCGGCGATGCGCCCAGTGACTCGATACACACACTGTAGAGTTTGCTGCCGCGACGGGTCCGCTCAAGCGTCCCGAGGAACCGTCCGAGGGCATCGCACGAGGCTTTACTCTGATCGTCGCCAGGCGTTTCTATGTCGAGAACGTCCCAGCCACAGCCACATCCCGTGTGCGGCGCGAGGTAGTAGACGTACTGGGAGCCGAGCACTGAACGAACCACCCTCGCCTCGGGCGACGCTGACGGCACGAGGCTCAGAGAGAAGTCATACGTTCTCACCTCGTCGAGTTGCTTGTCCACGCCAACGTAGAGCTGCGAGCAGTTCACGCGCTCACCCAACCGGCGCGAAGCGTCGCACCGCGCGCCCATCCACGATCACGTCTTCGCAGAACATCGCATACGGCCGCACCCACAAGCTGCCTTCGCCGTACAGCGCGCGGTACACCACCACCGGCTCCAGCGTCTCGCTGTGCCGCGCCACCGCGACCACGTCGTAGTCGTTGCCCTTGTAGTGGCGGTAGAGGCCGGGGGTGAGTTCGGGGAGGGCGGGGAGCGTGGCCATGCGTGTGCCTCGTGGATGAGTAGGGTGGACCCTGGCCCACCGTTGCGGACATTGTCCACGATCAGGCAACACACGCGCCGGGAGACGTTGGATCCACAATGAATGTATGTGGTGGGCCGGGGCCCACCCTACGAGCTCTTGAGGCCAAGCGCAGCCCTTATCCGATCCCACGTAGATATGTCGAAATCCTCAGACAGCATCAAGGATGCTGCTGATGGATTGATATCTACAATCTCAGCGTACTGAGCCTTTATCCTGAAACCATCTTCTTTGTAGAGCCTTAGAGAATCATACAAAGAGCCGACTTGGTCAGTCCTAATCTGCAGGCGAACCGCCGTTCCTTCGTAAGAACAGGGAAAGTAACTCTTACCCTCAGCTGCCTTTGTAAGCATCATTCCCTGATCGCCGCTGGCAATGAAAAAGTTGCCGCCATTTCGACA
This sequence comes from Pseudoxanthomonas sp., assembly GCF_002863005.1. Lineage (GTDB taxonomy): Bacteria > Pseudomonadota > Gammaproteobacteria > Xanthomonadales > Xanthomonadaceae > Pseudoxanthomonas_A. Next base: position 220,280 of record NZ_PKDG01000009.1, on the reverse strand, counting down.
AATTCTACTAGTCATATACAGGCCGAATCCTGAGTTCGCCCAGTGACCCTTCTGCCTGATGCGAGATCCTTTGAAGGCCTTCCCTGAAACCGCAGGCATACAAGCATAGTTGAGGGCATGCTTGTCACTCTCAATTCCGAGATGGGGATTGCGAGACAGCGTCTTCCTGAGACCAATCCCTCTATCAATAATTGCGACTTCGACTTTATTCTTCGTCGGCCAATATTGAGCACACATTCCGATCTGATCAGCCTCACTGTGCTCAACCACATTCCTCATTATCTCTCTCAGTGAGTACGCCAACGTTCTGTGAAGATCGCTCTCGTCTTCCCCGCAGAGCATTGCCGCCAACCGCTTGCTCTTCTCTTCAATCACATCGCCAACTGCTTCTCCCCGCTCTACTGCTTGGTTTCTAAGCTCATCACAGTTGAATATAGAAACAGGCAAGTATCGTGAACCTCCAGGGGCTTCGCCGGGACGCTTACCATAGTCATACCCAAACGCTTTGAAGAACCCCATGTGGGCTGCGTAAGTCATCTTCTCGTGATTGACACATCTGAAGCTATTAAGCTGACAACGAACGGCAGCTCTCTGGAGCTCACTTGATACGATCAGCATTGCGAAGGGCTCGACGAGCCCGACGTTCTTGAAGTCAACACATATCTCCTTCTCATCCTTGAGCTGTGCCAATTCAACGGTGAACTGGAGCGAACTGCTCAAGTCCAAGGTCCGGGGAATACTGATGACTTTCTCTGGCATATGCTTCGCTTTCTGTTTCACATAGCAACGCGCTGTGCAGGCGGTTGCAAGCCTTTTCAACGACTCCATCTAAGGGTTTGACTACAACAAACTCAATACCCCGCCGCCTGCCCATCCTTGCGGCTTTCGCTGGCGCCGTAATACACACCGGTCTCCGGGTCGCGCTTGATGGCCTGGTAGCCGCCGTAGGGGCCGAGGGCCCATTCGACGTGGTGGCCCTTGTCCATCAGCGCGCGGATGGTTTCGTAGGGGTAGCCGGATTCCAGCTGCACCACGCCGCCGTCGGTCATCGCGGTGGCGCTGCCGACCGGTTCGGTGGAACCGTCATGCTGGATGCGCGGGGCGTCGCCGGCTTCCTGCAAGGTCATGCCGAAGTCGATCAGGTTCATCACGATCTGCGCGTGGCCCTGCGGCTGCATGGCGCCGCCCATCACGCCGAAGCTGACCCAGGGCCGCCCGTCCTTCGTGATGAAGGCCGGAATGATCGTCTGGAACGGGCGCTTGCCCGGCGCATAGCAGTTGGGATGCGGCGTGGCGCCGTCGCAATCGCGCAGCACGAACATCTCGCCGCGGTCCTGCAGGATGAAGCCCAGGCCGGTCGGCGCCATGCCGCTGCCCATGCCGCGGTAGTTGGACTGGATCAGCGAGACCATCATCCCGTCCTTGTCGGCGACGGTCAGGTAGATGGTGTCGCCTTCTTCCAGTTCCTTCGGCGTGCCGGGCTGCACTTCGCGTAGCACCTTGTCGGGCGAAATGAGTTTCGCGCGTTCGCGCGCGTACGGCTTGGAGATCAGGCGCGCGACCGGCGCGGGCTGGAATGCGGGATCGGCATACCAGCGCGCGCGATCGGCGAAGGCCAGCTTCTTCGCTTCGACGAATAGGTGCACATGCTCGGGACTGCCGAAGGGAATCCTGCTGAAGTCGTAACCCTCCAGCACGTTGAGCATCTGCAGCGCGGCGATGCCCTGCCCGTTCGGCGGCAGTTCCCACACGTCGTAGCCGCGGTAATTGGTGCTGACGGGTTCGACCCATTCGCCGTGGTGGGCGGCCATGTCCTCGTACGAAAGGAAGCCGCCGTTGGCCTTGAAGTACGCGTCGATGGTGCGCGCGATGTCGCCCTTGTAGAACGCATCGCGGCCGCCGATGGCGATCTTCTGCAGCGTGTCGGCCAGGCGCGGGTTCTTCCACAGCTCACCGGTGCGTGGCGCGCGGCCGCCGATCGTGAATTGCTCGCTGAAGCCGGGGAACTTCGACAGCCGCGGCACCGAGCGCTCCCAGTAGTAGGCGATCGTCTGGTGGACCGGGTGGCCGTCGCGCGCGTAGCGGATGGTCGGCGCCAGCACTTCGCGCATCGGCAGCTTGCCGAAGCGGTCGTGCAGCGCGAACCATCCATCCACCGCGCCCGGCACGCTGACCGGCAGCGGTCCGTGCGCGGGGATGTCGGTGATGCCCTGCTGCCTGAAGTAATCGAGCGTCAGCGATTTCGGCGAACGGCCGGAGCCGTTGTAGCCGTGCAGCTTCTTCGTCTTCGGGTCCCAGACGATGGCGAACAGGTCGCCGCCGATGCCGTTGCCGGTGGGCTCCATCAGGCCGAGCGCCGCATTGGCGGCGATGGCCGCATCCATCGCGGTGCCGCCCTGCTTCATCACGTCGAGCGCGATCTGCGTGGCCAGCGGATGCGAGGTGGCCGCCATCGCGTGCGGCGCGATCACGTCCGAGCGCGTGGCGAAGGCACGGCCGGTGATGCGGTCGGCGGCGGATGCGGCGGGAACACCGGCGGCGGCACTCAACGCCGTCGCAATGCAGAACGAAGCAAGGATGCGCATCAGGGGAGGAGGATGGTGCGCGGTGCGCACCTTCACCCGCCGATCTTACGCGCTGGACTACGGCCAGACCGGCGGATTCGCCTGCCAGGCGCCGAGCACTTCCGCCAGGGTGTCGCGGTCTTCCTGTCGCCAGTCGGGCAACTGCGTCGCGAAGTTGCGCGCATCGACCCATACGCTGGGCTCGGTGCGCACGGCGGCGCCGAACCATGCGACGGCCTCCTGCTTGCGGTCGAGCCGCCACAGGACCAGCGCCAGCGTCGGGGGCGCCCAGGAAGGCGAGCCGTAGGCCGTGACGATCTCGGACCACTGCACCAACGCCGGCTCGAACTGGCCCGCCCGGTACAGGTCCCACGCATAGTTCCAGCGGACGGCCCGGCCTACCGTGCCCTTGGCCTCGGTCGCGGCAACGGTCTGCTGATAGAGCTGTCCCGCCAGCTCTGTCCGCCCTTCACTGGCGGCGATGTGCGCGAGCTGCGCCGTCGCCTCGATATGGCGCCGCCCGCGTTCGCGCTCGCGGACCAGCGCCTGCACCTGCGCCTCGCCTTCGCCGGGGACCACGACGATCTGCCTGGCCGTCGACTTGTCTTCGTCGAAGTAGAACTCCTTGGGCTTCGGCACGTTCTGCGCGTGCGCGGACAAGGCCATGGATGCCAGCACGGCGGCCAGCAGCAAGTATTTACCGGATTTCACGTACGTTCCCCTGACACTTGATGTTTCCCCGAACCCCATCGTAACCGCTGCAACGCACAACGACGAAGTGACCCACGTCACAGAAAAGGCCGCTGTTACAATGCGCGCCTTCACGCCCGAGGGGATTTCGGGCCCCGCCAGCCGCTTTCACGGGCCCGCCATGACCAGCACCGCCGAACTGACTTCGCCCTCGTCCGCCAACCTGCCGCAGCTCGGGGCGATCGACAGCGACTACACGCTGGAACACAAGTACACGCGCACCGACGGGCGCATCTACCTGAGCGGCGTGCAGGCACTGGTCCGCCTGCCGCTGATGCAGCGGCTGCGCGACCAGGCCGCGGGCCTCAACACCGCCGGCTTCATCAGCGGCTACCGCGGCTCGCCGCTGGGCGGCTTCGACCTGGAGCTGTGGCGCGCGCGCAAGCACCTCGAATCCGCGGGCGTGAAATTCACCCCGGGTTTGAACGAGGACCTCGGCGCCACGATGGTGTGGGGCACGCAGCAGACCAACCTGTTCCCGGGCGCCAAGGTCGATGGCGTGTATGCCATGTGGTACGGCAAGGGCCCCGGCGTGGACCGCTGCGGCGACGTGTTCAAGCACGGCAATGCCGCGGGCACCTCGAAGTTCGGCGGCGTGCTGGCGCTGGCCGCGGACGACCACAACTGCCGCAGCTCGACGCTGCCGCACGGCTCGGAAGACGAGTTCGTCAGCGCGATGATGCCGGTGCTGAACCCGGCCGGCGTGCAGGACATCCTGGACCTGGGCTTGGTGGGCTGGGCGATGAGCCGCTACACGGGCCGCTGGATCGGCTTCAAGACGATCGCCGAGACGGTGGAATCGTCGGCCTCGGTGCAGGTGGATCCGTTCGCGCGCGAGATCCTGCTGCCGGAAGACTTCGCCATGCCCGCTGGCGGCCTCAACATCCGCTGGCCGAATCCGCCGCTGGACCAGGAGATGCGCCTGCACAAGTACGCGGTCGCTGCGGCACAGGCCTTCGCACGGGCCAACAAGGTGGACCGCATCGTGCTGGACTCGCCGCGCGCACGCCTCGGCATCGTCACCACCGGCAAGAGCTATCTGGACGTGCTGCAGGCGCTGGAATACCTGGGCCTGGACGAACAGGCCTGCGCCGACATCGGCATCCGCGTCTACAAGGTGGGCATGACCTGGCCGCTGGAGCCGGTGGGCATCACCGAATTCGCGAAGGGGCTGGAAGACATCGTCGTGGTGGAGGAGAAGCGCGCCTTCATCGAGCGGCAGATGAAGGAATACTTCTACAACTGGCCGGCCAGCGCCGGTACGCGTCCGTCCATCGTCGGCAAGTACGACGAAGGCGGCGAATGGATCCTGCCGTCCACCGGCGAGCTGACCCCGGCCACCATCGCCGGCGTGATCGGCAAGCGCATCCAGCGCTTCTTCACGACGGAGTCCATCGAGCAGCGCCTGCGCTGGATGGAAGAGAAGGAAGCCGAGATGGCGCTGCCGCGCGCCAACTTCCCGCGCGTGCCGCACTACTGCTCCGGCTGCCCGCACAACACCTCGACGGTGGTGCCGGAAGGCTCGCGCGCGCTCGGCGGCATCGGCTGCCACTACATGGTCACATGGATGGACCGCGACACCGACACCTTCACCCACATGGGCGGCGAAGGCGTGACGTGGTCCGGGCAGGCACCGTTCACCGAGACCGAGCACGTGTTCCAGAACCTCGGCGACGGCACGTTCTTCCACTCCGGTTCGCTGGCGGTGCGCCAGTCGGTCGCCACCGGGGTGAACATCACCTACAAGATCCTCTACAACGACGCGGTGGCGATGACCGGCGGCCAGCCGGTGGACGGCACGCTGTCGGTGCCGCAGATCGCGCACATGATGCGGTCCGAGGGCGTCGATACGATCGTCGTGGTCAGCGATGAAGTCGGCAAGTGGAGCAAGCGCGAGATCTTCCCGTCGGGCGTCGAGTTCTTCGACCGCAAGGAACTGGACGACGTGCAGCGCCGCCTGCGCGAGGTGAAGGGTGTCTCCATCCTGATCTACGACCAGGTCTGTGCCACCGAGAAGCGCCGCCGCCGCAAGCGCGGCAAGCTGCCGGACCCTGCCAAGCGCACGATGGTCAACACGCTGGTCTGCGAAGGCTGCGGCGACTGCGGCGTGAAGAGCTTCTGCGTGTCGGTGCTGCCGAAGGAAACCGAGTTCGGCCGCAAGCGCGAGATCGACCAGTCGAACTGCAACAAGGACTTCCGCTGCGTCGACGGCTTCTGCCCCAGCTTCGTCACCGTGCACGGTGGCACGCCGCGCAAGGGCAAGAAAGCGAATGCCGCCGACCTGCTGGCCGCGCTGCCGGCGCCGGCGTTCAAGTCCGACCTCGACCAGCCCTGGAACATCCTGATCACCGGCGTCGGCGGCACCGGCGTTGTGACCATCGGCGCGCTGCTCGGCATGGCCGGCCACCTGGAAGGCAAGGGCGCCAGCGTCCTGGACCAGACCGGCTTGGCGCAGAAGGGCGGCGCGGTGACCACGCACATCCGCATCGCGCGCACCCCGGAGGACATCCACGCCGTGCGCATCGCCGCGGGCGAGGCCGACCTGGTGCTGGGCTGCGACATGGTGGTGGTCAACGACTACTGGGTGCTGTCGAAGGTGCGCGGCGAGCGCTCGCAGGTGGTGCTGAACACCTACGAAGCGATGCCGGGCACGTTCACCACGCATCCGGACATGCAGTTCCCGGCCGCCGACATCATCGCGGGCGTGAAGGTCGCCCTCGGCGGCCGCGAGCCGATGCTGGTGGATGCCACCCAGATCGCCACCGCGCTGATCGGCGACGCGATCGGCAGCAACCTCTTCATGCTGGGCTACGCCTGGCAGCAGGGCCTCGTGCCGATCTCGTTCGAGGCCATCATGCGCGCGGTGGAGCTCAACGGCGCCGCGATCGAGATGAACAAGACCGCCTTCGCGTGGGGCCGCCTGGCCGTGGTGAATCCGCAGGCCGTGCAGGAAGCCGCCGGCCTGATCCGCAACACGCAGACCGAAAGCGAGCGCACGCCGGGGGCGCTGCAGATCCTTCCCCCGGGCGAATGGGAAAGCAGCGAATGGGGCGCCAACAGCGCACCCCGCAATCCGGGCAACGAAAGCGAACTGCGCGGTCTGCCGGAAGGCGCTACCGGCAGCGGCGACAACGTCGCATTCCTGCCGCTCGACGACCTGCGCCTGTCGCGCTCGCTGGACGAGCTGATCGCCCGGCGTTCGGCGTTCCTCACCGAGTACCAGGATGCCGCCTACGCGAACCGCTACGCCGACCTGGTGGCGAAGGTCCGCTCCGCCGAGAACATCAAGGCGCCGGGTTCGACCGCATTGACCGAGGCGGTGGCCCGCTATTTCTTCAAGCTGATGGCCTACAAGGACGAATACGAAGTCGCGCGCCTGTACACCAGCGGCGACTTCCAGCGACGCCTGCAGCAACAGTTCGATGGCGACTACGAGGTGCACTTCCACCTGGCACCGCCGCTGTTCGCCAAGAAGGATGCGCACGGCCGCCTGATGAAGAAGGAGTACGGCCCCTGGATGTTCAAGGCATTCGGCCTGCTGGCGAAGCTGCGCTTCCTGCGCGGCGGCACCTTCGACGTGTTCGGCTACACCGAAGAGCGCAAGGGCGAGCGACAGCTGATCGCCGACTACGCGAGGACGGTGGACGAACTGCTGGGCGCGCTGGATGCCGACCGCCTGGGGCTGGCCGTGGAGATCGCCAGCATCCCGGAGCACATCCGCGGCTACGGTCACGTCAAGGAGAAGCACTTGCACGCGGCCAAGGCGCGCGAGGCGGAACTGCTCGGCCTGTGGCGCAACCCGAAGTCGCTGCATATCGTGCAGGCCGCGTAGCAAGAAACCCCGCTTCGGCGGGGTTTCTTGTAGCGTGCGCCATGCGCACGACCTCATGATCCTTCCGGTAACTCGTGGTCGTGCGCATGGCGCACGCTACGCACATGAATTCGCTCAATCGCTGTGGGAGCGACGTGAGTCGCGAACGCTGCCGTGTAGAAACCTTTCGGCACGGATCACGGCGGATAAGTGCGGATAAAGCACATCAGACATTCGTTTCTGATCCGCTGTTCTCGCCCTGATCCGTGTCGAACGAATGCTTTCGATCCACGGTCGCGACTCACGTCGCTCCTACAAGAATCTCCGCCGTCGCCAGACCAGGCAGCGGTTGTTGGCCGGCATGGGGTTGTCCTCGACCAGCGACAGGCCGATGCGACGCGCGAGTGCGTCGATGGCCTCGAAATCGCGGATGCCCGAGGCGGGATCGCGGTCCTTCAGCCATTGCTCGAACGCGCGGTTGCTGTCGCTGGTGAACTCGCCGACATAGTTGAAAGGCCCGTAGACGATCAGCAGGCCGTTCGCCTCCAGCACCTTGCCGACGCCGGCGAAGAAGGCCTCGACCTGCGGCCAGCCCATGATGTGCAGGCTGTTGGCGGTGAAGACCGCATCGAAGCCGGCGTCGGGCCACGGCCCGTCGACGTCGAGTTCGAAGGCAGGCGGCGTGTTCGGCAACGCCGCGTCGTCCAACCATGCCCCGATGCCGGCCAGGTTTTCCGCGCGATCACTGCCCTGCCATGCCAGCCAGGGCATCGCGGCGGCGAAATGCACCGCGTGCTGGCCGGTACCGCTGCCGATCTCGAGCACGCGACGGGTGTCTGCAAGGTGGCGCTGCAACACCGACAGGATCGGGTCCCGGTTGCGTTCGCAGGACGGCGCGAAAGGTTTGGTCATGCCACGTAGCGTGCGCCACGCGCACGAGCCGCCGTAGCCGGAAGCGTCCTGACGTCGTGCGTATGGCGCACGCTACGCGGCCCGCACATAGAAGCGCTTCGCACCGCCCTCGCCCGCCCGCTCCTCGACGGTGAAGTGGCGCGGATGCGCCTTCATCAGGTCGCTGAGCTTCTTGTGGCCGTAAAGCCGCGTGTCGAAATCGGGGCGCACCTTGTTGAGATAGCTGCCCACGCTGCCCAGGAAGGCCCATCCCTGGTCATCGCTCGCGTCTTCGATCGCCTGGCGGATCAACTGCAGCGGCAGCGACTCGTGCTTGCGCTGCTCGACGACGGGTGCGGCCGCAGGTTCGGCCTGCGTCGCCGGCTTCCTGGTCGCCGGCCTGGCGGTCTTCTTCGCCTGCTTCTGTGGCGATGGTGATGGCGGCGCGGGGGCTTCGCTGCGCAGCACCTCGACGTAGATGAACTTGTCGCAGGCCTGCACGAACGCATCCGGCGTCTTGCGCTCGCCGAAGCCGTATACCGTCAGGCCTTCCTCGCGCAGACGCTGGGCCAGGCGGGTGAAGTCGCTGTCGCTCGAGACCAGGCACACGCCGTCGAAGCGCCGGGTGTACATCAGGTCCATCGCATCGATGATCAGCGAGCTGTCGGTGGCGTTCTTGCCACTGGTGTAGGCGAACTGCTGCACCGGATTGATCGAGTGCTTCAGCAGCGCCTGCTTCCATTGGGTCATGCGCGTGCTGGTGAAATCGCCGTAGATGCGCTTCACGCTGGCCACACCGTACTTGGCCGTCTCCGCGAGCAGGCCCTCGATGACGGCCGGCTGGGCGTTGTCGGCATCGATCAGCACCGCGAGGCGGGGCTGTTCGTCGTCGTTCTCGAGCCGTGCGACCGGGCGGGATTTCATGCGGGTCGATTCCTGTACGGGATGAGGCCCATTGTGCACCACGTCACGGCGTCATGACCGCCGTCACTTGACGCTGCGATGCGTGCCGACGACAGTCCGGAGGCTGCCGTTTCCGGACCCGATCGATGCAACGACGCGACTTCCTCGCCCTGGGCGGACTGACCCTTGCCGGACTGGCCTTGCCCGGTACGCGCGTCATCGCGGCCGAAGCGCTGCTGGAACCCGGCGACGTGGCGAAGAAGAAGCGCCTCGCCGAAGCCGCACTCTCGGCCGCGACCGCGGCGGGTGCGAGCTACTGCGACGTGCGCGTCGGCCGCTACCTGCGGCAGTCGCTGATCACCCGCGAGGACAAGGTGCAGAACGTGGTGAACACCGAATCCTCTGGCATCGGCGTGCGCGTGATCGCGCAGGGCGCGTGGGGCTTCGCGGCGACGAACGACCAGACACCCGACGGCGTGGCCGCCGCCGCGCGCCAGGCCGTGGCGATCGCGCGCGCGAATGCGCGCATCCAGGGCAAGCCCGTGCAGCTGGCGCCGTTGAAAGGCGCCGGTGAGGTGAGCTGGCGCACGCCGATCGTGAAGAACGCGATGGCGGTGCCGGTGAAGGAGAAGGTAGAGCTGCTGCTGGACGCGAATGCCACCGCGCTCGCTGCCGGCGCCAGCTTCGCGGCGTCGCGGATGTTCGTCATCAACGAGCAGAAGTATTTCGCCAGCACCGACGGATCCTGGATCGACCAGGACGTGCACCGCATCTGGGTGCCCTTCACGGTGACGGTGGTGGACAAGGCGACCGGCAAGTTCAAGACGCGTGATGGACTCTCTGCCCCGATGGGCATGGGCTACGAGTACCTTGATGCGAACCCGGCCGACAGATTCGCGCTGCCGGGCGGCGTGGTGGCCTATGGCGCGTCGTACGACCTGCGCGAAGACATCGTGGCCGCGGCGAAGCAGGCGCGGGCCAAGCTGACCGCGCCGTCGGTAAAGCCCGGCAAGTACGACCTGGTGCTGGACCCGTCCAACCTGTTCCTGACCATCCACGAGAACGTCGGCCATCCGCTGGAGCTGGACCGCGTGCTCGGCTACGAAGCCAACTACGCCGGTACCAGTTTCGCCACGCTGGACAAGCGCGAGCAGCGCTTCCAGTGGGGCAGTCCGATCGTCAATTTCACCGCCGACAAGACCGAACCGCGCAGCCTCGGTGCGGTGGGCTACGACGACGAAGGCGTGAAGACGCGCCGCTGGGACCTGGTGAAGGACGGCGTGCTGGTCAACTACCAGGCCACGCGCGACGAGGTGCATATCCTCGGCGAGGACGCGTCGCACGGCTGCAGTTACGCCGATTCCTGGAGCAGCGTGCAGTTCCAGCGCATGGCCAACGTGTCGCTGGCGCCGGGCAAGACGCCGCTGACGGTGGCCGAGATGGTGAAGGACGTGGAGAACGGGCTGTACATCCACGGCCGCGGCTCGTACTCGATCGACCAGCAGCGCTACAACGCGCAGTTCGGCGGGCAGCTCTACTTCGAGATCAAGGACGGCCAGGTCACGCGCCAGGTCGAGGATGCGGCCTACCAGATCCGTACGCCGGAGTTCTGGAACGCCTGCACCGCGATCTGCGACGCGCGCGATTTCCGCCTTGGCGGTTCGTTCTTCGACGGCAAGGGCCAGCCCAGCCAGGTATCGGCCGTGTCGCACGGCTCGGCCACCACGCGCTTCAACGGCATCAACATCATCAATACGGCGCGCAGCCTGGGGTGATGCGAAGGCGTCGATCCGGGCATCGCGACACCGTGTGTATGCCGAAAGTCATTTGACGCTGTCTGCACGCGGGCGCAAGAATCCGGGACGACCTGTGCGGTGGTGAAGGCGCAGGCCGGAATGCTCCCGTCGCAGTGCCCCGCCTGCCGCCCGGCAGGCCCAACCGGTGGAGAATTGCCTTGCAACGTCGTGACTTCCTGGCCATGACCGGCCTCAGCCTGGGCGGCCTGATGGTGCCGTCCTTCTTCGGCAAGGCGATTGCCGCCGAGCAGCTCCAGTCCACCCTCGATGTCGCCTTCAAGAAGCGCCTCGCCGATGCCGCGCTCGCCGCGGCCAAGCAGGCCGGCGCGACCTACTGCGACGTGCGCATCGGGCGCTACCTGCGCCAGTTCGTGATCACCCGCGAGGACAAGGTGCAGAACGTGGTGAACACCGAGTCCACCGGCGCCGGCATCCGCGTGATCGCCAACGGCGCCTGGGGCTTCGCCGCCACCAACACGCTGACCGCCGAGGGCGTGGCCGCCGCCGCGCGCCAGGCCGCCGCCATCGCCAAGGCCAACAGCAAGACCCAGACCGCGCCGGTGCAGCTGGCCAAGGCGCCGGGCTTCGGCGAGGTGTCGTGGAAGACGCCGATCAAGAAGAACGCGATGGACGTGCCGATCAAGGACAAGGTCGACCTGCTGCTGGGCGTCAACGCCGCGGCGATCAACGCCGGCGCGGATTTCGTCAACTCGATGATGTTCCTGGTCAACGAGCAGAAGTATTTCGCCAGCACCGACGGCTCCTTCATCGACCAGGACGTGCATCGCATCTGGGTGCCGATGACGGTCACCGCCATCGACAAGGCCAGCGGCAAGTTCCGCACCCGCGATGGCCTGTCCGCGCCGATGGGCCTGGGCTACGAGTACCTGGACGGCGACGCCGCGCAGAAGTTCACCTCGCCGAACGGCGTGGTCAACTACGGCCTGTCCTACGACATGAAGGAAGACGCCATCGCGGCTGCGAAGCAGGCGCGCGCGAAGCTGACCGCGCCGTCGGTGAAGCCGGGCAAGTACGACCTGGTGCTGGATCCCTCGCATACCTGGCTGACCATCCACGAATCGGTCGGCCATCCGCTCGAGCTGGACCGCGTGCTCGGCTACGAAGCCAACTACGCCGGCACCAGCTTCGCCACGCTGGACAAGCGCGAGCAACGCTTCCAGTACGGCAGCGAGCTGGTCAACCTGTTCGCCGACAAGACCCAGCCCGGCAGCCTGGGCGCGGTCGGCTACGACGACGAAGGCGTGAAGACCAAGCGCTGGGACCTGGTGAGCGCCGGCAAGCTGGTCGACTACCAGACCATCCGCGACCAGGCCCACATCCTGGGCAAGACCGAATCGGATGGCTGCTGCTATGCCGACTCGTGGAGCAGCGTGCAGTTCCAGCGCATGGCCAACGTGTCGCTGGCCGCCGGCAAGACCAAGCTGTCCGTGGCCGACATGGTGAAGAACGTCGAGAACGGCATCTACATCATCGGCGATGGCTCGTTCTCGATCGACCAGCAGCGCTACAACGCGCAGTTCGGCGGCCAGCTCTTCTACGAGATCAAGAACGGCAAGATCACCCAGCAGATCGAGGACGTGGCCTACCAGATCCGCACGCCGGAATTCTGGAACGCCTGCACCGCCGTCTGCGACGAGAGCGATTACCGCCTGGGTGGTTCGTTCTTCGACGGCAAGGGCCAGCCCGGCCAGGTGTCCGCGGTGTCGCACGGGTCGTCCACCGCGCGCTTCAACGGCATCAACGTCATCAACACCGCCCGCTCGCTCGGCTGACCGGCGCAAGGAGATCCTAGAACATGAGCATCCTCACCGAAGCGCAGGCCAAGGCCATCCTGGACAAGGTCATCGCGCTGTCCACCGCCGACGAGTGCACCGCCTCCCTCACCGGCTCCGTCGACGGCAACATCCGTTTCGCGCTTAACAACGTCTCCACCAGCGGCATCGTCAGCAACACCGACCTTGGCGTGCAGGTGGCGTTCGGCAAGCGCGTGGGCATCGCGACGATCAACGAGTTCGACGACGCCGCGCTGGAACGCGTGGTGCGCCGCGCCGAAGACCTCGCCCGCCTGGCGCCGGAGAACCCCGAGTTCATGCCGGCCGTCGAGAAGCAGACCTACAAGCCCAGCGCCACCTTCAGCGAATCCACCGCCGCCATCACGCCCGAGTTCCGCGCCCAGGTCGCCGCCGACTCGATCGGCCCCTGCAAGGCGGAGAAGCTGATCGCCGCGGGCTTCCTCGAAGACGGCCAGAGCTTCGTCGCGTTCGCCAACAGCAAGGGCAACTTCGGTTACCAGCGCGCGACCGCGTTCAACTACACCTGCACGGTGCGCACCGAGGACGGCCGCGGTTCCGGCTGGGTCGGCCGCAACCTGAAGGACGCGAACGCATTCAAGGCCGACAGCGACATCCGCACCGCGATGCGCAAGGCCAGCGAATCGGCCGAGGCCAAGGCGCTGGAGCCGGGCAAGTACACGGTGATCCTGGAACCGGCCGCGGCCGCGGGCCTGATCTCCTTCATGATGAACTTCTTCGACGCGCGCCAGGCCGACGAAGGCCGCAGCTTCCTGTCCAAGATGGGCGGCGGCAACAAGCTGGGCGAGCAGGTCTACGACCCGCGCGTGAACATCAGCGCCGACCCGTGGCACCCGGGCGCGGAAGTGATGCCGTGGGACGGCGAAGGCCTGCCGCGCGAGAAGATGGCCATCGTCGAGAACGGCAAGATCGCCAACCTGGAGTACTCACGCTTCTGGGCGCAAAAGCAGGGCAAGCGCGCGATCGGCTCGCCCGGCAACCTGCTGGTGGCCGGCGGCACCAAGTCCACGGCCGAACTGGTCGCCGGCACGCAGAAGGGAATCCTCGTCACGCGCACCTGGTACATCCGCATGGTCGATCCGCAGACCGTGCTGCTGACCGGCCTGACCCGCGACGGCACGTTCTACATCGAGAACGGGCAGATCAAGCACCCGGTGAAGAACTTCCGCTTCAACGAGTCGCCGGTGATCATGCTCAACAACATCGAGGAACTGGGCAAGCCGGTGCGCGTGGCCGGCGACGAGTCCAGCTTCGTGATGATGATCCCGCCGATGAAGCTGCGCGACTTCACCTTCACCTCGCTGTCGGACGCGGTGTAACGCTTTTCTCCTTCTCCCCTGGGGAGAAGGTGCCCGAAGGGCGGATGAGGGGCGAACGAAGTCCATGATGCTCGAACCATCGGGACTCCATCGCCCCTCACCCCAACCCCTCTCTCCCACCGGGACTTCCTGCGGTCGCCGTCGGGAGAGGGGCTTTCAGAGACCTCGGCTTTGCTCCACTCCCGGCTAACGCGCGCGCAGTTCCTCCACCTGATGCTCGGCGGCATGGTGACGGCCGCATTGCCCAGGCAGGCACGCGCAGCCGGCCACTACGATTTCCACTTCACCCGGCTGAAGTACGACTCCGGCGACTGGGACGTGGACGCGCGCATGCCGTCCAACCTGATCACCTCGCTGATCGACTACACCACGATGCGCGTGGACCCGAAGGAACACGTGCTGGCGCTGTCCGATCCGCGCATGCTCGCTGCCCCGTTCTGCTACCTGGCCGGGCACAAGCTGGTGGAGTTCAATCCGGTGGAGCGCCGCCACTTCGAGCGCTACGTGCGCAACGGCGGCTTCGTGTTCGTCGACGACTGCAACCACGACATCGACGGCCTGTTCGCCAAGTCGTTCGAGGCGCAGATGGCGTCGATCTTCGGCGCGAAGGCGATGAAGAAGCTGCCGAACACGCACGCGATCTATTCCTCGTTCTTCAAGTTCGAAGGCCCGCCGGCCACCAGCTTCGAGCTCAACGGCTGGGGCGACGACCTGGTGCACGAGTACCTGCAGGGCATCGAGATCAACGGCCGCCTCGGCGTGCTCTACAGCAACAAGGACTACTGCTGCGAGTGGGACTACGACTGGCGCAACAAGCGCTTCCTGGCCGAGGACAACACCAAGTTCGCGGTCAACCTCGTGATCTACGCGCTGACGACATGAGGAAAGACAACGCCATACCACTCGCCTCGCTGGCGCTCTGGGGCGCCTCGCTCGCTTACGTGTGGACGATATCCGGCCAGCCACGCATGGCGGACGGCGGACTGTCGGGCGACGAGATGTCCCTGATCGAGATGGCGATGATGCTGGCCGTCCCGTTGGCCACGTTCGCCTCGATGTTCATCGCCATGCGGCGCGCGTACTGGAACGGCAGCCGATTCTGGTTGTTCGCATGCCTCTTGCTCTGGCCACTCGCCTACGTCTACGCCCTGCTCATCAACCGTACCGACCTGCATTGAGCAGGCTCCGGACATTCTGAAACGACGGAATCCCCATGGCATCCATCACCGAATCCGACCTCCAGCGGCAACTCGCCACGCTGGGCGAACTCCGCGCCGCCATCGGCCAGGCCATCGTGGGCCAGCAGGACGTGGTGGAGCAGTTGCTGATCGGCCTGCTCGCCGGCGGCCATTGCCTGCTCGAAGGCGTGCCCGGCCTTGGCAAGACGCTGCTGGTGCGCTCGCTGGGCGAGGCCCTGCACCTGCAGTTCCGCCGCGTGCAGTTCACCCCGGACCTGATGCCCAGCGACATCCTCGGCACCGAACTCCTGGAGGAAGACCACGGCACGGGCCATCGCCATTTCCGTTTCCAGCCCGGCCCGATCTTCACCAACCTGCTGCTCGCCGACGAACTCAACCGAACGCCGCCGAAGACCCAGGCCGCGCTGCTGGAGGCGATGCAGGAACGCACGGTCAGCTACGCCGGTACCACGCATGCGCTGCCTTCGCCGTTCTTCGTGCTGGCCACGCAGAATCCGCTTGAACAGGCCGGCACCTATCCGCTGCCGGAAGCGCAGCTGGACCGATTCCTGCTGCACATCCGCGTGGACTACCCCACCGAGCAGGAAGAACACGACATCCTCGCGCAGACCACCGGCCGTGCCGGCGGCGCGGTACCGCGCGTGATGGAAGGCGAGGCCGTGCTCGCGCTGCAGAAGCATGTGCGCGACGTGCATGTCAGCGAGGACCTTCTGCGCTGGATCACAAAGCTCGTGCGCGCCAGCCGTCCCGGTGATGGCGTGCCGGAGGAGATCCGCAAGTACGTGCGCTGGGGCGCCGGTCCGCGCGCCGGCCAGTCGTTGGTGCTGGCCGCGAAGGCCCGCGCCTTGCTGCACGGCCGCCTGGCGGCGACGCGCGAGGATATCGTCGCGCTGGCGAAGCCGGTGATGCGCCACCGCCTGCTGCTGTCGTTCGCCGCCGAGGCCGAACAGGTCAGCGCGGACGACGTGATCGCCGCGCTGCTGCGCGGCGTGCCGCTCGCCGCCTGATCGACCGCCCATGGCGCACGACCTGATCCCCGCCGACGTCCGCAGCCGGTTGAAGGACCTGCGGCTGACCGCGCGCCGTGCAGTCGGTGCGCAGGGGATCGGCGTGCACCACAGCCGCAGCCGCGGCGCCGGCTTGGAGTTCGCGCAGTACCGCGCCTACGAGCCCGGCGACGAGCTGCGCCAGATCGACTGGAAGCTGTACGCGCGCTCGGACCGCTTCTTCGTGCGCGAAGCCGAGCGCGAGAGTCCGCTGACGGTGTGGATCGTGCTCGACGCGACCGCCTCGATGGCGCAGCGCGATGGCGCGCGCGGCACGCGCTTCGACGCCGCGCGCAGCCTCGTGGCGTGCGTCGCCGAACTGGCGCTGCGCCAGGGCGACCGCTTCGGCCTGCTCGTGCTGCACGGCGATGGCGTGCGTCTGGTGGCGCCCGGCAATGGCGCGCGCCAGCGCGACCAGCTGCTGCTCGCCTTGCACGGCCTGCGTGCGGACGGTGCGTTCCCTGCGCAGGAACGGTTGGGACCGGTGTTCGAACGGATCGGTGCCGGCGATCTGGTGGTGGTGCTCAGCGACTGGTTCGACGAAGCCATGCCGGCGCTGGTGGAGCGGCTCGCCGCCGCGCGGCGCGAAGTGCTGGCCATCCAGCTGCTCACCGCCGACGAGCGCGACTTCGCCTATACCGGCGGCCATCGCTTCCGCGATCCGGAAACCGGCGAGGAATTGCTGGGCGATGCCGCAGCCCTGCGGGCCGACTACCTGCAGCGCTTCGGCGAGGCACAGCGCGTGCTGGACGCCCGCCTGGATGCGGCCGGCATCCGCCACGCCCGCCACTACACCGACCAGCCGCTGGACCTGCCGCTGCGCCGGCTGTTCGGTGCACGCGACGCGGCGGAGTACGCATGAGCCTGGCGTTCCTGCTGCCGGCCGGCCTGGCCGCGTTCGCGGCGCTGCTGCTGCCGTTGCTGCTGCACCTCGCACGTCGGCACGAGCAGACGCCGACCGACTTCGCCGCACTGCGCTGGCTGCGGCAGAAACCGAAGCCGCGCCACCGCATCCGCTTCGACGAATGGCCGTTGCTGTTGCTGCGCCTGCTGCTGCTCGCATTGCTCGCGCTGTGGCTGGCCCGGCCGATGCTGTCGGGCCTGGACGACACGCGGCCGTGGACGGTCGCCGTGCCCGGCGTGGATGCTGGCTTCGCACGTACGACCTCCGATGCGCGCATGCGGCTGCACTGGCTGGCGCCGGGCTTCCCGTCGCTGGATGCGCCGATGCCTGCCGGCACGCCCGCCATCGGCAGCCTGCTGCGGCAACTCGACGCCGAACTGCCTCCCGGCGTCGCGTTGACCGTGATCTTGCCTGCAACCTTGCAGGGCGCGGATGCCGAGAGGCCCGCGCTGTCGCGTGCGGTGACCTGGAAGGTCGTCGACGGCGCGATGCCGGCATCGTCGGCGAAGTCCTCGCCATCGCCTGCATGGGCGATCCGCCACCCAATAGGCGACGAACATGCGCTGCGCTACCTGCGCGCCGCCGCGCGGGCGTGGCAGCCGAACAGCGCGACGGCCGTGCAGATCGGGACCACCGACGCGCCATTGCCTCCGCCGTCGCAGCCGCTGGTGTGGCTGGCGCCGGGACCGGTGCCCGCGCCGGTCATGCAATGGATCTCGGCCGGCGGCATCGCGTTGCTCGCCCATGAAACGACAGTGGACGGCATTGCGATGTCGTCGACGGCCTGGCGCGACGCCGAAGGTGCGCCCCTGGTCGAAAGCGCCGTGCTCGGCCAGGGCCGGGTGATGCGCTTCACCCGCGCGCTGCGGCCCGACGCGATGCCGGCGCTGCTCGACGCCGATTTCCCGCGCCGGCTGCGCGCCCTGTTCGACGGTCCCGCTGCCGCACCCACGCGCGTGCTCGCGACGGATTACGCGCCGACGCACGGTGGCGCGGCCTATCCGGTCGCACCACGCGATCTGCAACCCTGGCTCGCGCTGCTGATCGCGTTGTTGGTGCTGGCGGAACGCTGGATGGCCACGGGGCGCACGCGGAGCGTGGCGCCATGACGTTGTCGGCCTTCGACCGCCTCGCCCAGGTCCGTCGCCATGCGACGCTCGGCCAACTGGTGTTGGGAGCACCGATTCCCGTCGCGCTCGCCGGTGTATTGTGGCGCTTCGCATCGCCCATGCTCGCCGTGGCCGTCGCGCTGGGCGGGATCGCGGTACTCGCCGCGCTGGCCTGGCGACGCGCACGCGCGTTCGACACCGCCTGGCTGGTGCGCCAGCTGGATGCACGCCGCAAGGACCTCGACGACAGCAGCGATCTGCTGCTGGCACCACCCGCTTCGCTGACGCCGCTGCAACAGCTGCAGCAAGCGCGCGTCCGCGAGCGACTACGCAGCCAGCCGGCACCGGACCTGCGCACGCCGTGGCCATGGCCGCGCATCGTGGCGATGTGGCTGGTGGCTGGCGTGGTGATCGCCGTGTCGGCGCTGTGGCCGGCGCGCGCACCGATGGCCAGCGCGCTCGCGCCTGCGGATGAGGAAACACCGGTCATTCCCGGCGTCCCGCGCCTGGTCGGCCAACGCTTGAACGTCGCGCCGCCGCCCTACACGGGCCAGTCGGCGCGCGACGAAGCCACGCTCGATGCGAAAGCCCCCGTTGGCTCGCGACTGGCCTGGACGCTGCGTTTCGAACCGCAACCGACCCGCGCCGATCTCGTCTTCCACGACGGCCAGCGCATCGCGCTGCAGCGCGACGGCGACACCTGGCGAGCGACGCATGGCCTCGCGAAATCCACGCTGTATCGCGTGGTGGCCGCCGGCACCGAGGCGCAACCGCCGTCCAAACTCCGGCGGCTGGATGCCATTCCCGATCGCGCGCCGCAGGTGAAGGTGCTCGCGCCCGACCGCGGCCTCAGCCTGGTGGCAGTCGGACAGACGCGCTGGGCGCTCGCCTTCGAAGCGCGCGACGACTACGGCGTGGCCGCGGCCGCCACGCTGAAGCTGACGCTCGCGCAAGGCAGCGGCGAGAACATCGCGTTCAAGGAACAGGCGATGACGCTGCACGGCACCGGCCCCGCGACCGCGCGCCGGTTCGCCGCCTCGCTGGACCTGAAGGCGCTCGGCATGGCCGTGGGCGACGACCTGATCGCACAGCTCACCGTGCGCGACACGCGCGCGCCGACGCCGCAGACCGCGCAGAGCCCCGGCCTGATCCTGCGCTGGCCGGCGGACCTGGGCGAGGAAAGCACCGGCTTGGAAGGACTGGTGAAGAAAGTGATGCCGGCCTACTTCCGCAGCCAGCGCCAGATCATCATCGACGCCGAAGCGCTGCAGAAGCAGAAACGCGGCCTGGCGGCGGACACGTTCGTCACGCGCTCGGATGCGATCGGCGTGGACCAGCGCATCCTGCGCCTGCGCTACGGCCAGTTCCTCGGCGAGGAAGCCGAAGGCGAGCCGCAACCGCCGCCGACCAGCGACACCGATGACGACCACGCGGACGACGACGGACACGATCACGCCGGAACCCCGACCGCCGCGCAGGACGATCACGACCATGCGACATCGGCGAGCGGCGCCGGCTTCGGCCGCGAGGCCGACGTGCTGGAGGCCTACGGCCACACGCACGACCACGCGGAAGCCGCGACGCTGCTCGACCCCGACACGCGCGCCACGCTGAAGAAGGCGCTGGACCAGATGTGGCAATCGGAACTGCATCTGCGCCAGGGGCAGCCGGACCGCGCACTGCCGTTCGCGTACAAGGCGCTGGAGTACATCAAGCAGGTGCAACAGGCGACACGCATCTACCTGGCCCGCGTGGGACCGGAGCTGCCGCCGATAGACGAGACGCGCCGGATGGGCGGCGATCGCAAGGGCATCGGCTCACGCGCGCTCGGCCCGCTCGCCCCGATGCCCGACGACGTCGACGCAGCCCCCGCTCGCGCATGGCGTGCCCTGGCCAACGATCGTGCGCCGGCGGATGGCGCGGACCTGGACGCGCTGCACACCTGGCTGCGCACGAACGAGGCACGCGTGCCGGATGCGCTGGACCTGTTCGCGGCCATCGATGAAGTGCGCGGCGATCCGGCGTGCGCGCCCTGCCGTGCGCGGCTGCGTGCGCTGCTGTGGTCGGCGTCGCCGCAACCGCCCGCACAGGTGCAACGTCGGGCCGCGCCGGACGATGCCGGCCGCCGCTATCTCGATGCCCTCCAGCAGGAGCCCGCGCGATGACCCTGCCCGCGCTCCTGCCCTGGCTGCTGGCCGGCCTGCTCGCGCTCGGCGTGCTGCTCGCGTGGGCGCGCCTGATCGCGCGGCGTCGTGGTGCTTCCACGGATGTGCGCGGCTCCCGTACCCGCTTCCTGCTGCTGTGCGCGCTGCAACCCGTCTGCGCGCTGCTGCTCTACTTCACCCTGCTGCCGCCGCGGCAGGCATCGACCCCCGGCACGCTGGTGGTGATGACCGCGAACGCCGGGCAAGTTGCCCTGCCCGTGGCGCTGCAGGGCCAGACCCGCGTCGCCCTGCCGGAGGCCGCGGCCTCCGACGGCAGCGAGCGCGTGCCGGACCTGGGCACTGCGCTGCGCCGGCATCCGGACGTGGGGACGCTGCACGTCGTCGGTGATGGACTGGAAGCCCGCGACCGCGATGCGCTCGGCGACCGGCGCGTCATGTATTCGCCTACCGCCTTGCCGCGCGGTGTCGTCGAACTCGCGCCGGTGGGTGTCGTGGCGCCGGGCGACACCTTCATCGCCAGCGGTCGCGTGAACGACTTGCCGAAGGCGACGGTGGTGCTGTTCGACCCCGCAGGCCAGCGCGTCGATGCCGCGCCGGTGGACGAGCAGGGTCGCTTCCGCCTCACCGGTGTCGCCCGCCTGCCCGGGCCGGCGCTGTTCCGGGTAGAGGTGCGGGAAGCGCGCGGTAGCGTGGCCGATGCCGCGTCGCTGCCGGTCTGGACGCAGCCCTCGACGCCACCCCGCGTGTGGGTGCTCGCCGGTGCGCCCAATGCCGAGGGCAAGTACCTGCGTCGCTGGGCGACCGACGTAAGCATCCCGCTCCACATGCAGGTCAGCCTCGGCGGAGGCATGCAGCTCGGCGACGCGCCGTTGCCGATGAACGCCGAGACGCTGCGCCGTTTCGACCTGCTGGTGCTGGATGCGCGCAGTGCCGCGGGACTCGGCGAAGCGCAACGTGCGGCGCTCGGCGCGGCCGTGCGCGACGGACTGGGCGTGCTGGTGCGCGCCGACGGACCGATCTCGCCGCCCGTGCAACGCCTGCTGGGCGTGCCGGCCGTCGGCAACGACGAGTCCGAGTTCCGCCTGTCCCGTCCCGCGCCGGACGACGACGCCTGGCGCGCACCACGCGGCGCGGGCACGGCAGACCTGCCGGTGGATGCCGACGCCGTGCCGGGCGGCCTGCCCGTCCTCACGCGGCGGGCGGTGCGGATGCCTGCGGGTGACGATGTCGCACTGTTGCGGGACGCCGCTGGCGCACCGGCCGCGTGGTGGCACGCGATGGGCCGCGGCCGGGTCGGCGTGTGGACGCCGGCCGATACCTACACGCTGGTGCTGGCGGGCCACGCCGACGTGCATGCCGCGCTGTGGTCGCAGGCGTTTGCCACGCTGGCGCGCGCGGGCACGCAGGCCATTGCCACGACGCCCCACGGCGCGCGCGTGGGCGAGCGCATGGCGCTGTGCGGCATCGCAGACGACGCACGGATCGTCGCACCCGACGGCATCACGACGCAGGTAGTGCGTGATCCCGCCTCCGGCAGCGCGCGCTGCGCAGGCTTCTGGCCGCGAAGCGCGGGCTGGCATCAGCTGAGGGTGGGCGACGCCGCGGCGCCGTTCTTCGTCCGCGCCGAAGACGATGCGCCGTCGCTGCACCGCGCCGAGCTCCAGGCGCAGACACGCTCGCGCTCAGGCGCCGCGAGCGCAGTGGTGGCATCGCCATCGACCATGGAAGGCGTTCGCGGGCCCGCCTGGCCGTGGTTCCTCGCCTGGCTTTCCGTCAGCGCGCTGCTATGGTGGCTCGAACGCAGGCGCGCGCCGGCCGGTTAACGACTCTCGAATGTCCGGTGCGCAATCCTTCCTTCCATCTCACCCTCCGGAGTTACGCATGATCCGAACGGCGATTCCCGCCCTGCTGTTGACCCTCTCGCTGGCCGCCTGCTCTTCGCCCGAAGCCGACGAACAGACCGCCGCCGCCGAGCAGTCCCAGGCTGCGGCCAGCGAAGCGGCCACCCCGCCCGCTGCCGAGCCCGCGCCGGCCGAACTCGCCGGCAGCTGCGACGACACCCAGGCGCAGTGGATCATCGGCAAGACCGCGAGCGAGGCCGACATCGAACAGGCCAAGGCCGACAGCAAGTCCGACGCCGTGCGCGCGCTGAAGCCGGGCGACGCCGCGACGATGGACTTCAATCCGAACCGCCTGAACATCATCCTCGACGAGAAGGGCGCGGCGACCTCGGTCAACTGCGGCTGACGCTTCGCGCCACGTCCATCGGACGACGAACCGCCCGCGGCGACGCGGGCGGTTTTTTGTTGTCCGGCGGACACGGTTTTGCCCCGTGAAAAGTTGCCTTTGCAACCAACAGGTGGTGCGCCATAGGTGTTGTTGCGGCGTCGCAACATCTATGGTCTAGTCGGATTTCCGGTGACATTTCGAAGTGCCGCTGCGTGGGCAGGGCACGGTGTCGCCGTCACTCCGGTTTGAGGCAAGACATGGCCCCTCGCAATCGCCAAGGCGGCTTTGAACAGGGTCTCTACGACCCGAACGACGAACGCGACGCCTGCGGCTTCGGCATGATCGCGCAGCTCGACGACCAGCCCTCGCGTGCGCTGGTCGACACTGCGATCGCTGCGCTCTCGCGCATGACCCATCGTGGTGGCGTGGCCGCCGACGGTCTCACCGGCGACGGCTGCGGCCTGCTGATCCGCAAACCGGAGGCATTCCTCCGCGCGCTCGCCGCCGAATCCGGCATCGCATTGGGCGTGCGCTTCGCCGCCGGCCTGGTGTTCCTGCCGCACGACGAGGTGCAGGCCGCGCAATGCCGCGCCGCGCTCGAAGCCGAACTGTTCCGCACCGGCGTGGCGGTGAAGGGCTGGCGCGTGCCGCCCACCAACGACGCGGTCTGCGGCCAGTTGGCCAAGGACACCCTGCCGCGCATCGAGCAGCTCTACGCCCAGGCAGAGGAAGGGCAGAAGGACGAAGCCTTCGCGCTGGCGCTGTTCCTCGCGCGCCGCCGGGCCGAACAGCAGCTGCGCGCGTCCGTGCCCGACTTCTACGTGGTCACGCTGTCGCCGCATGCGATCGGCTACAAGGGCATGGTGTTGCCGGACAAGCTGTCGACCTTCTTCCCGGACCTGCAGCGCAGCGATCTGGCCAGCAGCGCGGTGGTATTCCACCAGCGCTTCTCCACCAACACGCTGCCGCGCTGGCCGCTGGCGCATCCGTTCCGGCTGCTGGCGCACAACGGCGAGATCAACACCATCGAGGGCAACCGCCGCTGGGCGCAGGCGCGCACCAAGGTGTGGAAGACGCCGCGCTTCGACATCGGCGAATTCGACCCGGTCATCTCGATGCACGGCTCCGATTCGCAGAGCCTGGACAACATGCTGGAGTTGCTGGTCGCCGGGGGCATGGAGCTGATCCAGGCGCTGCGCATCCTGGTGCCGCCGGCGACGCAGTCGCTGGAGTTCAAGGACGCCGACCTCGCCGCGTTCTACGAGTTCTACGGTCTCAACACCGAACCGTGGGACGGCCCCGCGGGCATCGTCTCGATGGATGCGCGCTACGCCGCGTGCACGCTGGACCGCAACGGCCTGCGCCCCGCGCGCTGGATGCTGACCAGCGACCGCCACTTCATCGTCGCCAGCGAAGCCGGCGTGTGGGAAGTGCCGGCCGAACGCGTCACCCGCAAGGGCAAGCTCGGCCCGGGCGAGATGATGGCCATCGACCTGCGCCGCGGCGACCTGCTCGACAGCGAAGCGGTGGACCGCATCAACCGTGGCCGCGCGCCGTACAAGCAGTGGCTGCACCAGGGCGTGACCTACCTGCAGACCGAGCTGATCGATCCGTCGCTGGTCGAGGAACCCTTCGACGAGCGCACGCTGCGCGGCTACCACAAGCTGTTCCAGCTCTCGACCGAGGAAGTGGAGCAGGTGCTGCGCCCGCTCGCCGAGACCGAGCAGGAAGCCACCGGCTCGATGGGCGACGACACCCCGATGGCCGTGCTCAGCCGGCAGACGCGGCCGCTGTACGACTACTTCCGCCAGGCGTTCGCGCAGGTCACCAACCCGCCGATCGATCCGCTGCGCGAAGACTGCGTGATGTCGCTGACCACCCAGCTGGGCCGGGAGACCAACATCTTCCACGCCGGCCCGGAGACGGTGAACCACGTCATCCTCAATTCGCCGGTGCTGAGCCAGCGCAAGCTGCGGCAGTTGCTGAAGATGCCGCAGTACGTCGAGAAGAACCGCCTGATCGACCTGTCCTATTCGCATGAGGAAGGCCTGAAGGCCGGCCTGGAGCGGATCTGCCGCGAGGCCGAACAGGCGGCGCGCGATGGCGACGTCATGCTGCTGCTGTCGGACCGTTACCCGCAGCCGGGCCGGCCGATGGCGCATGCGCTGCTCGCCACCGGCGCCGTGCACCACCACCTATGCCGCGTGGGCCTGCGCTGCGACGCCAATCTGATCGTCGAGACCGGCACCGCACGCGATCCGCACCACATGGCCTGCCTGATCGGCGTGGGCGCCACCGCGGTGTATCCGTACCTGGCCTACCAGACGCTGTTCGACCTGGGCCGGCGCGGCATCCTGCAGATCAAGAAGGGCGGCGAGCAGGCGCAGATCGGCCGCAGCTACCGCAAGGGCATCTACAAGGGCCTGTCGAAGATCATTTCGAAGATGGGCATCTGCACCATCAGCAGCTACCGCGGCGCGCAGCTGTTCGAAATCGTCGGCCTGGACCCGGACGTCGTCGACCTGTGCTTCGCCGAGACGCCGTCGCGGATCGGCGGCGTGGGGTTCGAACGCCTCGACCTGGAGGCGCGCCAGCTCGATGCGCGTGCGTGGAACGACCGTGAATCACCGGAAGTCGGCGGCCTGCTGAAGTACGTGCACGGCGGCGAGTACCACATGTACAACCCGGACGTGGTGATGACGCTGCAGCGCGCGACGCGCACCGGCGACGCCCGCGACTGGCAGGCCTACGCCGACGCCGTGAACTCGCGCCCGCCGTCGGCACTGCGCGACCTCTTGCAGTTAAAGAAAGCCGACACACCGACGCCGCTGGACGAGGTGGCCGACGCATCCGACCTACTGCGCCGTTTCGACACCGCGGCGATCTCGTTGGGTGCGCTGTCGCCCGAGGCGCACGAAGCGCTTGCGATCGCGATGAACCGCCTCGGCGGCCGCAGCAACTCCGGTGAAGGCGGCGAAGACCCCGCGCGCTATGGCACCGAGAAGCGCAGCAAGATCAAGCAGGTCGCGTCCGGCCGCTTCGGCGTGACGCCGGAGTACCTGGTCAATGCCGAAGTGCTGCAGATCAAGGTCGCGCAGGGCGCCAAGCCCGGCGAAGGCGGCCAGCTGCCGGGCCACAAGGTCAACGAGCTGATCGCGCGCCTGCGCTACGCCAAGCCCGGCATCGGCCTGATCTCGCCGCCGCCGCACCACGACATCTATTCGATCGAAGACCTCGCGCAGCTGATCTACGACCTCAAGCAGATCAACCCGACCGCCCTGGTCTCGGTGAAGCTGGTCAGCCATGCGGGCGTGGGCACGATCGCCGCCGGCGTGGTGAAGGCCGGCGCGGACCTGATCACCATCTCCGGCCATGACGGCGGCACCGGCGCCAGCCCGGTGAGCTCGATCCGGTATGCCGGCGTGCCTTGGGAACTCGGCGTGGCCGAAGCGCACCACGCGCTGGTGGTGAACCAGCTGCGCGACCGCACCGTGCTGCAGACCGACGGCGGCCTGAAGACCGGCCTGGACGTGGTCAAGGCCGCGCTGCTCGGCGCCGACAGCTTCGGCTTCGGCACCGGCCCGATGATCGTGCTCGGCTGCAAGTACCTGCGCATCTGCCACCTCAACAACTGCGCCACCGGCGTGGCCACGCAGGACGAGCGCCTGCGCACGCAGTACTTCACCGGCCTGCCCGAGCGCGTGGAGAACTTCTTCCGCCTGCTGTCCGAGGAAGTGCGGCAGTGGCTGTCGTACCTGGGCGCGCGTTCGCTCGACGAGATCGTCGGCCGCACCGACCTGCTGCAGCAGCTGGACGTGTCGCCGCGCGAAGGCGTGAATGTCGACCTGTCGCGCCTGCTGAAGGGTGCACAGTTCGACAGCAGCAGCTGCGCGGCGCAACGCCTGTACGAATCGCCGGACAGCCTGGCCACGCAGCTCGATGGTTTGCTCGCCGAACCGATTCGCAAGAAGAGCGGCGGCGACCATCGCTTCCTGATCCACAACACCGACCGCAGCATCGGCACCCGCCTGTCCGGCGCCATCGCGCGCCAGCACGGCAACCAGGGCATGGCCGACGCACCGCTCAACCTGCGCTTCCGCGGCACCGCGGGGCAGAGCTTCGGCGCGTTCAACGCCGGCGGCCTGCAGATGGAGCTGGAAGGCGAAGCCAACGACTACGTGGGCAAGGGCATGGCCGGCGGCCGGCTGGTGGTACGCCCGCCGCGCGGCGCGCGCTTCGAGGCACGCAACACGCCCATCATCGGCAACACCTGCCTGTACGGCGCGACGGGCGGCGAACTGTTCGCCGCCGGCCGCGCGGGCGAACGCTTCGGCGTGCGCAATTCCGGCGCGCTGGCGGTGATCGAGGGCGCCGGCGACCACTGCTGCGAGTACATGACCGACGGCATCGTGCTGGTGCTGGGCAAGGTGGGTCTGAACTTCGGCGCCGGCTTCACCGGTGGCCTGGCCTACGTGCTCGACCTGGATCGCGATTTCGTCGACCGCTACAACCACGAACTGATCGACATCCACCGCATCAGCCCGGAAGGCTTCGAGAGCCATCGCCAGCACCTGCACACGCTGATCAGCCGCCATCGCGAACTGACCGGCAGCATCTGGGCGCAGCAGATCCTCGACGAGTTCCGCGACTACGTGGGCAAGTTCTGGCTGGTAAAGCCGAAGGCCGCGAGCATCGACTCGTTGAATGAGACCTTGAGGCGCGCAGCATGAGCGCGCTCCGCCTTTCTCCTCCCCCCTCGCGGGGGAGGATGCCCGCAGGGCAGGAGAGGGGGCGCGAGCGCAGCGACGCATGCCGTTGCGTCCGTGCACTCGATGCGCGGACGTGGCGCTTCGCCGCAACGGTCTCCGGCTCACCCTCTCCCGGCCTTCGGCCACCCTCTCCCATCAAGGGAGAGGGAAAGCAGGTACTGTCCTCATGAGCAAGAAGCAGGTATTCCAGTTCCTCGACCTGCCGCGGACGATGCCGCAACGCATCCCGCTGGAGTTGCGCACGTCCGGCGACTGGGGCGAGCTGTACGGCAAGTTCGGCAAGGAGGAAGCGCAGTACCAGGCAGGCCGTTGCCTCGACTGCGGCAATCCCTACTGCAGCTGGAAGTGCCCCGTGCACAACGCGATCCCGCAGTGGCTGCAGCTGGTGCAGGAGAACCGCATCGAGGAAGCCGCCGCGCTGTGCCACTCCACCAACCCGCTGCCGGAAGTCTGCGGCCGCGTGTGCCCGCAGGACCGCCTCTGCGAGGGCAGCTGCACGCTGGAGGAATTCGGCGCGGTCACCATCGGCGCGGTGGAGAAGTACATCGTCGACACCGCGCTGGCCAATGGCTGGCGGCCGGACCTGAGCGACGTGCAGCCGACCGGCAAGCGCGTCGCGGTCATCGGCGCGGGACCGGCGGGCCTGGGCTGCGCCGACCGCCTGGCGCGCGCCGGCATCCAGGCCGTGGTCTACGACCGCTACGAACAGATCGGCGGCCTGCTGCAGTTCGGCATCCCCAGCTTCAAGCTCGACAAGAGCGTCATCGCGCAGCGCCGCGAGGTGCTGGAAGGCATGGGCGTGGAATTCCGCCTGGGCGTGGAAATCGGCCGCGACCTGACGCTCGCGCAGCTGCTGGAAGAGTACGACGCGGTCTTCCTCGGCACCGGCGCCTACCGCTATACCGACGGCGGCCTGCCCGGCCAGGACCTGGACGGCGTGCTGCCGGCCCTGCCCTTCCTGGTGCAGAACGGCCGCATCGTGAGCGGCAACGATCCCTGGGGCCGCGCGATCGCCGGTTGGGAAGACAAGCTGCAGCTGCCGGACCTGCAGGGCAAGCGCGTGGTCGTGCTCGGCGGCGGCGATACCGGCATGGACTGCGTACGCAGCGCGATCCGTCTGGGTGCCGCGAAGGTGACCTGCGCCTACCGCCGCGACGAGGCCAACATGCCCGGCTCCGCCCGTGAAGTCGCCAACGCCCGCGAGGAAGGCGTGCGCTTCCTGTTTAATCGCCAGCCGCTCGGCATCGTGGCCGGCGACGACGGCACGGTGGCCGGCGTGCAGGTGGTCGAAACGAAGCTCGGCGAGCCGGACGAACGCGGCCGCCAGAACGCGGTGCCGGTCGAAGGCAGCGAATCGGTGCTGGAAGCGGACGTGGTGATCATCGCGTTCGGTTTCTCGCCGACCGTGCCGGCGTGGTTGGCCGACGTCGGCGTGGAAGGCACGCCGAACGGACGCATCGTCGCCGGCGGCGGCGATCGCCTGCCGTTCCAGACCACGCATCCGAAGCTGTTCGCCGGCGGCGACGCCGTGCGCGGCGCCGACCTGGTGGTCACCGCGGTCGCCGAGGGACGCGACGCGGCGGGCAGCATCGCGACGCTGCTGCTTGCATAGGGTGCGCACGGTGCGCGTTGCCGCGTCTCGTGGACACGCGCTGACGCACGACGACAGCGGTGGCGGGCCAGGGCCCGCCCTACGCTAGACTCGCGGCTCTCTTCTCGTGACCTCGACGATGCGCCTGGGCCTGGCTGCCAACCGCCTGCACCACCATACCGAGGACGCGGCGCTGTTCCGCTGGCTGCGGGCCTGCGAACCGGGCATCCGCGACCTGCAACTCGCGCTGCATGCGGTGGGACGCACGCATGATGCGATCGCCGCCGCCGGCATGCTGCGCGGCTACGACGGGCTCAAGCGGTATCCGTACGGCCGCGATGGCGGACTGATGAAACTGGTGGCGGAAGTCGTCGGGCTGGAAGGCGCCGAACGCAGCCTCGATGGTGCGATCTACTTCATCGATCCTGTCGATCCGTCCTCGATCTTCCCTGAAGCTACCGCACTGAAGCGCCAGTGCGTGATCCACGGCAAGCCGTTCCTGTCGACGGTCGCCTCCGCGCGCGACTGGATCGAGATGGAACGCATCCATGCCGGCTTCGCTCCCGACCATGGCGCGGATCGCTTCCATGCGCTGGAATCGCAGACGCTGGCCCTGATCGCGCACGATGCGATGAAACCGCAGATGCTCGCGTTCGCCGACGCGCACTTCGACGTGCTGTCCCGTTTCGCGCACCGCATGGCGACCGGGACCACCGGCCTGCGCCTCAACGAACTGGCGTGGAGCCGCGGGTGGCCGCAGGACGTGCCCTGGGTGGAGCGTTTCCAGAGCGGTCCGCTCGGTGGCGACGCGCAGATCGCCGACCGCGTGCTGGAGCATCGCTGCCAACGCGTGATCTTCTTCGAGGATCCGCATGTGGCGCGCCAGCACGAAGCCGACATCCAGTTGCTGGAGCGCGCCGTGACCACGGTGACCGACGAAGCGGTGTGCACCACGTCGCTGGCGGTGGCAAAGCGATGGTGCGAGGCCGTCGGAAAGCGCCAGTCGGCTGTTGTGGGAGCGACGTAAGTCGCGAAAACGCGCGGCGGATCGTCGCCATCCTTTTTACACAATGAAATGCCCATCGGAGTTGGCTGAGAAAGCGTTCGCGACTCACGTCGCTCCCACATGAATTACGGCTCCATGGAATCTCCACCCCGCCACCTGCTGAAGGATCTCTCGCTGTCCGCCATCGTGGCCGGCTTCGTCACCGTGCTGGTCGGTTTCGCCAGTTCGGCCGTGATCGTGTTCCAGGCGGCGCAGTCGCTGGGCGCCTCGCCGGAAGAGATCTCCTCATGGATGTGGGCGCTCGGCCTGGGCATGGGCCTGACATGCATCGGCCTGTCGTTGCGTTACCGGATGCCGGTGGTGACGGCGTGGTCCACGCCCGGCGCGGCCATGCTGATCAGCAGCGTCGCCGGGCTGCCGCTGTCGGATGCGATCGGCGCGTTCCTGCTGTCGGCGTTGCTTATCGCCGTGTGCGGATTCTCGGGCTTCTTCGAACGGATGATCAGCCGCATCCCGGTATCGCTGGCGTCCGGCATGCTGGCCGGTGTGCTGCTGCGCTTCGGCATCGACGCGTTCGCGTCCATGAAGACGCAACTGGGCATGGTGCTGACGATGTTCGCGGTCTACCTGCTCGCCCGCCGTCTGCTGCCCCGCTACGCGGTGATCCTGACGTTGCTGGTCGGCATCGCGATCGCCGGCGCGCTCGGCTTGCTGCGCATCGACGGCCTGTCGTTGCAACTGGCGAAACCGATCTTCACCACGCCGACGTTCTCGTTCGCGGCGGTCGTCGGTATCGCCTTGCCCTTGTTCATCGTGACGATGGCCTCGCAGAACGTCCCCGGCGTGGCGGTGATCCGCGCATCCGGATATCCGATTCCGATTTCGCCTGTCGTCGGTTGGACCGGCGTGGTCAACCTGGTGCTGGCGCCGTTCGGTGCGTTTGCGCTCAACCTGGCGGCGATCACTGCGGCGATCTGCATGGGCCGCGAAGCGCATGAAGATGCTGCGCGTCGTTACGTCGCGGCCATCGCGGCTGGCGTGTTCTACGTGCTCGTCGGTCTGTTCGGCGCGACGGTGGCGGCCTTGTTCGCCGCCTTTCCGAAGGAACTGATCCTCGCCATCGCCGGCATCGCATTGCTGGGCACCATCGGCAACAGCCTGGCCGCCGCATTGCGCGAGGAAGCGGAGCGCGAGCCCGCGCTGGTGACCTTCCTCGTGACGGCATCGGGCTTGTCGCTCGCGGGCGTCGGTTCCGCGTTCTGGGGCCTGCTCGCGGGCGTGGTGACGCTGCTGGTATTGCGCCGCACCTGAGCCTCGTTCGCATTCCGCTCATGAGGGTGAAAGCGGCGTGGAGTGTTCATTTTCAACGGCACGGATTCACCTGTGGGTGATGCAGGCGTGGGCACGATTCGGTCCACGCCATCCCATAGGAGATTTCCATGCAGACCATCCGTTACCGCCATCGCTTGTTGACGCTCGCCGCGCTTGCCGCGCTGTCGGGCGCTGCGTTCGCGCAGGCGCCTTCGCCGACTGCCGGCAAGGACGCGTTGAAGGAGCCGCAGGTCCGCTCGCTGCTCACCGAGAAGGGCTACACCAACATCGATGATCTCGACTTCGAGGACGGCCAGTGGGAAACCGATGCGACCAGCGCCAACGGCGACCGCGTCGACGTGCGCATCAATCCGGCCAGCGGCGACATCGTGGCCGAGAAGCTGGTGTCCAACCTCAGCGAGAACGACGTCAAGGCGAAGCTGGCCGCTGCCGGCTATTCCAAGGTGCATGACGTCGACTTCGACGACGGCGTCTGGAAGGCCGAGGCCGAGCGTGCCGATGGCAACGACGTCGAGATCCACCTGGCCGCCAACACCGGCGAGATCATCCACGTCGAAAACGATTAATCCAGCTCGCTTCGCGCGCAACGACGAAGGCCGCCCCAAGGGCGGCCTTCTTTCATGCCATCGGCGCCTGCGGCCTGGGACGCGCAAATCGCCATCCCACCAGCATGCCGCAGAACAGCAGGATCGCAGCAAGAAACCACGGGGCGCCAGGGACATGGGCGGGCGCGGATTTTCCGATGAACAGCGCGAACGTCCCCGCGAACATCATCGGGCCGATGACGCCCGCCAGGCTTGCGAGGCTCATCAGCGCGCCCTGCATGCGCCCCTGCTCGCGCTCATCCACTTCACGCGTGATCAACGACTGTGTCGCGGGCGTGGCCAGCGCCCATAGCGCACTGATGGGCAATCCGAGCAGGAAGGCGGTACCGACTGGTGCCCACCCGTAAACGACGAAACCGAGCGCACCGCATGCCAGGCCAAGCAATAGTGTCCTGCGCTCGCCAAGTCTTTTCACCACGCGACCGATCAGCAGGGCGTTCACGATGACGCTCAGGACGCCCACCGCTGCCAACACCCAGCCGACCTCCTTCGGACCCCATTGGAAGCGGTAGCCGGCGAACAACACGAATACGCTGGGATAGACGAAGTGCGCGAGGTTCGCGATGAAGACGACGGCGACCAGGCCGAGCACCTGCGGATAGCGCTTGAGCAATACCAACGAACCGAAGGGGTTCGCGTGCTTCCAATCGATGCGGCTGGTCCGCTTTTCCGGCGCAAGCGATTCGGGAAGCACGAACCAACCGTAGAGGAAGTTCAACATCGCCAACCCTGCGGAGAACCAGAACGGAAGACGCAGATCGATGTCCCCCAGCGCACCACCGATCAGGGGACCAATGACGAACCCTACGCCGAACGCCGCGCCGATCATGCCGAAGGCCTGTGCGCGCCGCTCCGGCGGGGTGACGTCGGCGATGTAAGCATTCGCCGTCGTGAAGCTCGCCGAGAACACACCCGAGAAGACTCGCGCCAGCAGGAGCAGCGGCAGGGTGCCGGCGACCGCCATCAATACGAAGTCGGCACCCAGGCCCAGGCACGAGAGAAGGATCACCGGCCGGCGTCCGAATCGGTCGGACAGCGCGCCCTGCACCGGCGAGCTGATGAACTGGATGGCATAGAACACCGTGCCGAAGATACCCACCCAGATCGCAGCGCGCGCCGCATCCCCACCGGTGAACTGCTTCACCAGATCCGGCAACACCGGGATGATCACGCCGAACGACAGGATGTCGATCAGCACCGTGACGAAGATGAAGATCAGGGCGGCGCGGCGGCCGGCGTGTGCGGGAGCTTCGGCGTTCACGGAGCGGACCGGCGAAAAGGTGCGCAAGTGTAGGGCATGTCGCGCCTTGTGGTCCCCCTGTGGGAGCGACGTCAGTCGCGACGGCAAAGCCCGCACGTCGCAAAAAAACCGTCGAGTCCGAGAAACCGCGCTGACCAAGAAGGACGTGACGGCGTAGGACGTGCGGTCGCGACTGACGTCGCTCCTACAACGGTGCTGCGGAGATCACGTGGCTCAGCCGATGGCGCTGGCCGGGTTCCAGTTCGATCGCGTCTTCGGCGGCATTCGCGGCTTCCAGACAGACGAAGGTCCGCCAGCCGTCGCCGGGCATGTCCGCGATGGTGGCCGCACCAGCGTCGCCCGGGTTCCAGACCACCAGCGAACGACTGCCGAAGGTGTCCAGCCGGATGCGGCGGCGGCCGGCAGGATCGATGAGGTCGAATCGATGGCCGGTGCCGGTATAGATCCGGTCGCTGCGGCCCGGGTCGCGTGGGTCGTGCAGCGTCCAGTCGCCGGCTTGCGCGTGCGTGGCGCCGTCGTACTTGTCCGCATAGCGCAGGCCGTCGAAGCCCGTGACGCGCACCTGTGCCGCGTCGGCCACACGGAAATACGTGTGGAGCGCCTGGGTCAGCACGACCGGCGCCTCACCGCGATGCAGGGTGTCCAGGCTCTGCCGGAGGTCGCGACCGACATGCACGGTCTGGATCAGCTCGAGCGGCACGCCATCCCGCAGCGGCAACGCGAGCTTGAGCACGACGCTGCCATCGGCCTCGCGCCGCACGTCCGTCAGCGGCCAGCGCGATACACGTGCATGACCGTGCTGGGGTGCATCGTCGGGTTGTCCCTGCCGGCCGAAGTAGGGCCAGCACACCGGCACGCCGCCGCGGATCGCCTTCGGCGGCATGGCCGTGGTCGGCGACACCCAGAGCAGGTCGTCGAATCCCGTCGGCGCGAACGACAGCACCTGCCCGCCGTGCAGACTGATGCGAGCAAGGGACATCGGGGTTTCCACCCGCAGCACGTCGATGTCCTGCCAACGTTCCTGGGTCACGCC
The DNA here is from genome assembly GCF_002863005.1 of Pseudoxanthomonas sp. Taxonomy (GTDB): domain Bacteria; phylum Pseudomonadota; class Gammaproteobacteria; order Xanthomonadales; family Xanthomonadaceae; genus Pseudoxanthomonas_A. Next base: position 186,165 of record NZ_PKDG01000009.1, on the reverse strand, counting down.
TTCGGGTAATGCACTCACGGCTTTCGCGGCTCCGGTGGCGCGACGGGCGGCCCTTCCGCCTTCAGCGCGGCGAGTATTTTCGCACCGGCCCGGCCGTCCGCGGGCTGCAGGCCCAGGCGCTGCTGTTCGACGAGGATCGCGCGCCGCGTCTGCGTGCCGATCATGCCGTCTGCCGTGCCGATCGCGTGGCCTCGCGCGAGCAGCAGCGTCTGCAGTTCGCGACGCTGCGGCCGACCCAGGCCGGGATCGTCCGTCGGCCAGGCCGTCACCAGCCCCGTGCCGCCACGCAGGCGATCCGCCAGCAGCGCGATGGCCAGTGCATAGCTTTCGGCCGCGTTGTAGGAATAGATGGCGTCGTAGTTCTTGAACACGACGAAGGCGGGACCGTTGATGCCCGTGGGCACCAGAATGGCCGCGTTGCGATCATCCGCGGGCAACGGCTGTCCGTCGACGCGCGAGATGCCTTGCGTGACCCACGCGGCCAGGGGCTTCCGGTTCGTGCGCCCCGCCTGCGCGAGGTCGAAGCCGGCAGGCAGCGTCACCTCGTGGCCCCACGACTCACCGGTGCGCCAACCCGACTTCACCAGGTAGTTCGCGGTCGATGCGAGCGCGTCGGGAATGCTGTCGATCAGGTCGCGGCGACCGTCGCTATCGAAATCGACGGCGATGCGTTCGTAAGTGCTCGGCATGAACTGCGTGTGCCCGAACGCGCCGGCCCACGAGCCAGTCAATCCTTCCACCCGTACGTCGCCGGACTGCAGCAGCTTCAACGTGGTCAGGAATTCGCCCCGGAAGAATGCCTGCCTGCGACCGAAGCACGAGAGCGTGGACAACGACACCAGCAGCGGTCGCTTCCCGAACACACGCCCATAGTCGCTCTCCACGCCCCATACCGCGACCACGGTGGCGGGATCCACGCCATACGCCTGCGAGACACGACCCAGCAGGTCCGCATGCGTCACCAGCATTGCCCGCCCGTCCGCCACGCGCTGGTCGTCGACCAGCGCCGCCAGGTAATCCCACAGTGGCGTGGTGAACTCCGGCTGTGCATCCAGCAGGTCCAGCACGCTCATGTCGGCGGCCAGATCCTTCGCGTACGTGTCGAACGTGGCCGTCGCGATGCCCTGCTTCTCGGCGACGCCGCGCAACGTGGTCATGCAGGCGGCGAAGACCGGGTCGACCACGGGAACGGCGACCGGCGGCACGCCGGGGGCGGAGGCGGCAGGTGCGTTCTGCGCTGCTGCCGGCAGTGCCGCCAGCAGCGCCAACCAGAGAAAGGATGCAGGTGAAGTCATGACGGCCTCCCTGGCCTTCGGGGGAGCGGTCACTTTGCCTTGCGGGAAGATCGAAGCCAAGCCGCGCAGGGCCGGCGCGGAGACCAAGGACCGAAGCAACGAATCAGCGCACGATCACCCGATGTTCCACCACTTCCACCGGCGGCACGGTCTCCCACGACCGCCGGTACACCATCCGCACCGTGGTCTCGCCTGCCTTGTCCGCACGGAACCACCAGCGCGCGATCGAGGACGCACCCGGCATGGGCGGCTGCGTGTCCATCGGCGGCGGCGTGGCCGGACCGGTGGTGCGCGACAGCACCGGCGCGCCGTCGGACGTGAATTCCCACGCGTACCCCGTGCTCGCGTTGGACATCAGCGCAATCTCCAGCACCTGGCCTACCTGCATCACGACGGCGTCCTTGCCTTGCGGACGGACCAGGCCATCGTCCGCAGGCGGGGTGGGACGTGGCCCGCCATCGCTGGCAGTCCCGCTGGCGCAGGCGGCAAGCATCACGCACAGGCCGGGCAGCAGCAGTGATCGCATGGGGAACTTCCTCGGGGAGAGGCCGCCGTTATACACCCCGGCTTTAGGGCCCGTCCGTAGAATGGCCAGCATGAACAACACCCCCCAGAATTCCTCGCTGGGTCGCGAGGTCGCGTATCCCGCGCAGTACGACCCTACCCTCCTCTTCCCGATCCCGCGCCAGGGCGCGCGCGACGAGATCGGCATCGCCGCCGATACCTTGCCGTTCGTCGGCCACGATCGCTGGCATGCGTACGAGTTGAGCTGGCTGGATGCCCGGGGCAAACCGCGCGTGGCGACCGCCACGCTGACCGTACCGTGCACGTCGCCGTGCCTGATCGAATCCAAATCGCTCAAGCTCTATCTCAACTCGCTCAACAGCACGCGCTTCAACAGCGATGCTGCGGTGCTCGAGCGCATTGCAACCGACCTGTCTGCACGCGCGGGCGCGGACGTGCAGGTCGTGTTCGGCCTGCCGCCGATGGCCGAGATGCCCGAGGGCGAATCGCTCGACGGGCTGGACGTGGAGATCGACCATTACGGACCGCCGCGCGCCGAATTCCTTGCCGCCGATCCGGAAGCCGAGGTCGAGGAACTCCTTTCGTCGGAACTGCTGAAGTCGAATTGTCCCGTCACCGGCCAGCCCGACTGGGCGACGGTCGTGATCCGCTATGCCGGCCCGCGCATCGACCGGATCGAACTGCTGCGCTACCTGGTGAGCTTCCGCGACCACGCGGAGTTCCATGAGCAGTGCGTCGAACGGATTTTTCACGATATGCTGGCCCATTGCCGGCCGACGTCGTTGTCGGTGGAAGCGCGCTATACCCGGCGCGGCGGCCTGGACATCAATCCGTGGCGCGCCACGGCCGACATGAATGTCCCGCTCATGAAGCGCGATCAACGGCAGTAACGTCACTCAGCTAACAATAGAAGCGATTTCACGCACGCGCTATGGATTCTTAACAAGGCACGTGCAACGCTCTGCTCATCCCACAGCCCGCCAGGAAGGGTGGTTGCAATGAGCACAGAGAAGAAAGCCGACTTCTCCAACGTGAAAGAAGGTTTCGCTACCTCGGGTGAGGTGAAGCAGGCGCCTGACTTTTCAAACGTCAAGGAAGGATTCGCGGCATCTGGTCAGGTGGAAGACGTGACGCCTGCCACCGAGATCGCTTACACGGTGGAGAAGGGCGATACGCTGTCCAAGATTGCGAAGGAACATCTTGGCAGCGCCAATGCCTGGAAGCAGATCTTCGAAGCCAATCGCGACGTCATCGACGATCCCGATCGCATCTTTCCAGGCCAGGTCATCAAGCTTCCGCCCAAGCCGAGCGACGCTTGAGCGCTCCACATCTCCATTCAAAAGGAACCGAATCCATGAAGCAGAATCGCACCGCCTATGCCCTCGCCGCCGCCATGATCGGCACCGTAGCCCTGGTGGGCTGCAAAAAGAAGGAAGAGCCAGTCGCCGCGCCTCCTGCCGTGGTGGAGCCGGCCCCGGCTCCCGCGCCGATGGAGCCGGCGCCTGCGGTCGTGTCGGTGACGGGCGTGACGCTGGGTAATGCCGTCGACGCCGAACAGAAAGTAACAACCGCTGCGACCACGTTTGCACCGAAGGACACCATCTATGCATCCGTGGCGACCGATGGTGCCGCCAATGGCGCGATGCTGGCGTCCAAGTGGACCTTTCAGGATGGCCAGACGGTCAGCGAGGAAACCAAGACCCTCAACACCACTGGCCCCGGCGTGGCGACCTTCAGCATCTCCAAGCCTGATGGACTGCCGGCTGGCAAGTACAAGTTCGAAGCCACGCTCAACGGTACGTCGGCCGGCGTGACAGAGTTCGAAGTCAAGTAACCCGCAAGGCAAGTCTCTCTCCCACGTGTGTGGGGCAAGCTCGGGCGTGGAGGAATCCACGCCCGCTTTTTTTTGTCACTAATGTTAGTTGCCAAGCGCGATGATGCCAGCGATGCTGATTCGTCCCACTGAGGGACTTAACCAAAGGAATGACGATGAAAGTATTGAATGAATCCGAATTGGCGCTGATTTCCGGTGGTGCAGCAGACTTTTCGGACGTCACCGCTACAGTAGATTCGACTGAAGAGCTCGTAAGTCCCGTAAGCAACGGGGCTCTGAAGGTATGGGTCTGCATCACGACCGGCATCTGTCTGAAATAAGCAGAACTGCTGCCTCATCCGATGCATGAACAGGCGTGGATGTCTCCACGCCTGTTCTTCTATGCGGATGCCGCGGACACTGATGCTCCAAGTCCGCCTTCTGGTACGCCCGACGTGGTACTGGCAGGTTACCATACCCCCTCGTTTTGCCCTGCGTGCGGCGACACGCGACAATGGCGCGCTGACTTCCCCATCGCCCCTTGTCGAGAGTCCTGATCCCCATGTCGGATACGCCCCGCATCATCTACACCCTCACCGACGAAGCCCCGTTCCTCGCCACCCAGTCGCTGCTGCCGATCATCGAGGCGTTCACCGCCCCCGCCGGCATCGCCGTGGAAACCCGCGACATCTCGCTGGCCGGCCGCATCCTGTCGCAGTTCCCCGAGTACCTGGCCGACGCGCAGAAGATCAGCGACGACCTGGCCGAGCTGGGCCAGCTGGCGACGCAGCCGGAAGCCAACATCATCAAGCTGCCCAACATCAGCGCCTCGGTGCCGCAGCTGAAGGCCGCCATCAAGGAGCTGCAGGCCCAGGGCTACCCGCTGCCGGACTACCCGGACGAGCCGAAGGACGAGAAGGAAAAGGACGCCAAGGCGCGCTACGACAAGGTCAAGGGCAGCGCGGTGAACCCGGTGCTGCGCGAAGGCAACTCGGACCGCCGCGCGCCGCTGTCGGTGAAGAACTTCGCCCGCAAGCACCCGCACCGCATGGGCGCGTGGAGCGCGGATTCCAAATCGCACGTCGCCCATATGGCGGCCGGCGATTTCTTCGGTAGCGAGCAGTCGGCCACGTTGGCCAACGACGGCGCGCTGAAGATCGAACTGGTCGCCGCCGACGGCACGGTCACCGTGCTCAAGGACAAGGTGAAGGTGAAGGCCGGCGAGATCGTCGACGCCGCTTCGATGGGCCGCAAGGCGCTGGCCGCGTTCGTCGCTGCCGAGATCGCCGACGCCAAGGCCCAGGACGTGCTGTTCTCGCTGCACCTCAAGGCCACGATGATGAAGGTCTCCGACCCGATCATGTTCGGCGTGGTCGTCAACGAGTACTACAAGGCCGCGCTGGAGAAGCATGCTGCGGTACTGGAGCAGATCGGCTTCGATGCCAACAACGGCATCGGCGACCTCTACGCGCGCCTCGGCGCACTGCCGGCCGACCAGCAGGACGCGATCAAGGCCGACCTGCAGGCCGTCTACGCCGATGGCGCCGCCGTAGCGATGGTGAATTCCGACAAGGGCATCACCAACCTGCACGTGCCGAGCGACGTGATTGTCGACGCCTCGATGCCGGCGATGATCCGCGACTCGGGCAAGATGTGGAACGCCGAAGGCAAGCTGCAGGACACCAAGGCCGTCATCCCGGACCGCTGCTATGCGGGGATCTACCAGGCGGTGCTCGACGACTGCCGCAAGCACGGCGCCTTCGATCCCGCCACGATGGGCAGCGTGCCCAACGTCGGTCTGATGGCGCAGAAGGCCGAGGAATACGGCAGCCACGACAAGACCTTCCAGATCCCGACCGACGGCAGCGTGCGCGTCACCGACGACGCCAGCCGGGTCGTGTTCGAGATGAAGGTCGAGGCCGGCGACATCTGGCGCATGTGCCAGACCAAGGACGCGCCGATCCAGGACTGGGTGAAGCTGGCCGTCGGCCGCGCGCGCCTGAGCAAGACGCCGGCGATCTTCTGGCTGGACAAGGACCGCGCGCACGATGCGCAGGTGATCGCCAAGGTCGAGCAGTACCTCAAGGACTACACCACCGACGCGCTCGATATCCGCATCCTGCCGCCGGTCGAGGCGATGAAGGTGTCGCTGGAACGCATCCGCAAGGGCGAGGACACCATCTCGGTGACGGGCAACGTGCTGCGCGACTACCTGACCGACCTGTTCCCGATCATGGAGCTGGGCACCAGCGCGAAGATGCTGTCGATCGTCCCGCTGATGGCCGGTGGCGGCCTGTTCGAGACCGGCGCCGGCGGTTCCGCGCCGAAGCACGTTCAGCAGTTCCTGGAAGAGGACTACCTCCGCTGGGATTCGCTGGGCGAGTTCCTCGCGCTGGCCGCATCGCTCGAGCACCTGGGCCAGCGTTACCTCAACACGCCCGCCAAGGTGTTGGCCAACGCGCTGGACGTCGCCAATGGCCGCATCCTCGACGAGAACCGCTCGCCCGCGCGCAAGGTCGGTGAGCTCGACAACCGCGGCAGCCACTTCTACCTGGCCCTGTACTGGGCGCAGGCGCTGGCCACGCAGGACGAGAATGCCGAACTGAAGGCGAAGTTCGCGCCGCTGGCGAAGGCGCTGGCCGATAACGAAGCCGCCATCCTCGGCGAGTTGAACGGCGCGCAGGGCAAGGCGCTCGACATCGGGGGCTACTACCACCCCGACATCGCCAAGACCGCCGCCGCGATGCGTCCCAGCAAGACCTTCAACGACGCGCTGGCGACGCTGTCGGCCTGAGGTCTATCGCTTTCTCCGCCGCATCCAGCGCCCGGCCCTGTGCCGGGCGTTGTGTTTCATGCGGACACAGACTCGCCAGCTGTCCGCGCGCGAAGCTTCGATCTACGTGAAGGGCTCCCACGCTGGCGGGCGCTCAGCGGAACAGCGACAACGAGGTCATCGCACGCAGCCGCCGTGCGCCGAGCCGCTGCACCGCTTCGCGACGCCGGGCCAGGCCTGGCGCATCGTGGACATGGTGCCGGTGGGCGGGTTCGTGCGGCGGGCTGTCGGTGTGGGCGACATGACCCTGCAGGAACAGCATGCCCTGGCTCATTCCACCCAGCTGCTGCCACCACTGCTTCCTGATTCCGGTTTGCATGGGACTGCTCCGTGGCGCCGGTGTCCGGCTTGAAGGACTCCCAAGGTAGGCGCATGATCGGCCCCGAAAAAGCGAAAGCTCCGCAAGCCAGCCTTGAGGTGGATTCAAGATGAGCCGACTGCCGCTGGATCAGGTGGACGCCTTCGTCACGGCCGCGCGCCTGCGCAACCTCACCCGCGCCGCCGAGGCCATGCACCTGACCGTCAGCGCGTTGAGCCATCGCATGCGGCTGCTGGAGCAGCGGCTCGGCCACAAGCTGCTGGCGCGCGGACCTCGCGGCGTGGAGATGACGCCGGAAGGCCAACGCCTCTTCGATGCCATCTCCGGGCCGCTGGACACCATCGAGCATGCGCTGCGGCGCGCCACGTTGCGCAACGACCACACGGTGACGCTGAGCCTGATCCCTTCGATGGCCACGGCCTGGCTGGTGCCGCGCCTGCCGGCGTTCCTGGCCCAGCATCCGGAGCTCGGCCTCAATCTGCAATCGAGCACGCACGTGGTGGATTTCGAGCGCGAGCCGGTGGACCTGGCGCTGCGGCTCGGCGGTGGACGCTGGCCGAACGTGCACGCGGAGTTTCTCTTCCACGAATGGATCACCCCGGTCGCCAGCCCCGCCTTGCTGAAACAGCACGGCCGGCCGGCACCGGACCAGATGGCGAAGTTGCCGTTGCTGGGCGATCCGGCCAATCGATGGAAAGACTGGTTCGAGCATTTCGGCGGGCAGCCGCCGGCGCGCTATGTCGCGCAGTTCGACGACACCGAGACACTGCACCAGGCGGCGGCGCAAGGCGTGGGCGTGGCACTGGCGCGCTGGACGCTGGCCGAGCCGCTGGTGAAGGCCGGGCGGCTGGTGACGCTGACGAAGAAACGGCTGCAGGCCGACTTCGCCCACTACTTGGTGTATCCGGAACGCAGCCTGGCGCACCCCGGTTTCCGCAAGGTGCGCAGCTGGCTGCTGGAGCAGGCCGGCATCGCAGTGGAGCGATGACTCCAGCGCGTGCCGGCTAACATCGCGCGCATGGTCCCCGCCGACGCCATCGTCCGCCTGATCCACGACGCCTTCGCGGATTACCACGCGCGCTTCGCCGAGATCACCCGGCGCGCGAAGATCCGGTTCGAGACGCAGGACTGGACCGCGGCCCGCGCCGATGCGGTCGAACGCATCGAACTGTACGACCAATGCATCGCCGAGTGCGCACTGCGGCTGCAGGCGGTACTGCTGGGACAGGCCCATGACCGGACGCTGTGGATCGCCGCACGTACGGCGTTCGAGAAGTTGGTCAGCGGGCAGATCGACCGCGAGCTCTACAAGACCTTCTACAACACGCTGAGCCGCCGCTTCCTGCGCATCCGCGGCGTGGACCCGGCGCTGGAGTTCGTCGCGCTCGATGTGGAACCCACCGACGCGATCACCCACCCCGTCGCCCGCCACAGTTACGCGGTCTCCGAGCATCGGCCCACCGACACCTTCGCGCGCGTGCTGGCGGACTACGGCTTCGACGTGCCGTATGCGCACCGCACCCGGTGCGCGGCGGCGATCGCGGTGCGGCTGCAGGACGACCTGGCGCACTGGGGGGCGCAGCCGGTGCGCGGCATCGAACTGCTGGACACGGTGTTCTACCGCGAGCGGCGCGCCTATCTGGTCGGCCGGGTGTTCGGCGAACACCGGTTCTCGCCCTGCGTGATCGCGCTGGTGAACGACGGCGGCCAGCTGAGGGCGGAAGCCGTGCTGACCCATCGCGCCGACGTGGCGCATCTGTTCGGCACCTCGCGTAGTTATTTCCACGCCGACCTGTCAACGGTCGGCGATGCGGTGGTGTTCCTGCGCTCGTTGTTGCCGGGCAAGCCGATCGACGAGATCTACACCGTGCTCGGCCGCGCCAAGCAGGGCAAGACCGAACGCTACCGCACGTTCTTCCACCATTTCGCATCGCATCCGGACGAACGGCTGGTGCATGCCGAAGGCACGCCCGGCATGGTGATGGCGGTATTCACCCTGCCCAGCTACCCGCTGGTGTTCAAGGTGATTCGCGACCGGTTCGCCTATCCGAAGGCGATGAGCCGGCAGGACGTGGAAGACAAGTACGACCTGGTCTTCCACCTGGATCGCGTCGGCCGGCTGCTGGACACGCAGGCATTCCGCTTCCTGCGCTTTCCGCGTGCTCGGTTCGCGCCGGCCTTGCTGCAGGAATTACGCGAGAGTTGCGCACAGAGCATCAGCGAAGACCGCGACGACCTCGTCATCGCGCTGTGCTACGTGCAGCGCCGGTTGCGGCCGTTGAACCTCTACCTGCGCGAGCAGAAGCCCGAGGCCGCGCGCGCCGCCGCGCTCGACTACGGGCAGGCCATCAAGGACATGGCGCGCAACAACATCTTCCCCGGCGACATGCTGCTGAAGAACTTCGGCGTGTCCCGGCACGGACGCGTGGTCTTCTACGACTACGACGAACTGCGGCTGGTCACCGACTGCCGGTTCCGCGACTGGCCGCAGGCGGAGAGCTACGAAGAACAGATGGCCGGTGCGCCGTGGTTCCATGTGGACGCCGGTGATGTGTTCCCGGAGCGGTTCCCGCAGTTCCTCGGCCTGCCCGAGCCGCAGGCGAAGGCGCTGAAGGCCGCGCACGGCGCGCTGTTCCAGCCTGACTGGTGGCGCGACCTTCAGTCGCACCTCGCGGCGGGCGACTATCCGGATACTCCGCCTTACCCGGACACGCTCAAGCTCGCGTGACGGCGCGCATGCCCCCGCAACAGGCGGCGCGTTACCCTAGCCGCCACGTGGAGACCGCCTTCCCGCCATGAGTACCTACCGCCTCGACTCGATCTTCCGCCCACGCGCCGTCGCCGTGGTCGGCAGCCAGTCGCGTCCGCGCTCGGTGGGCCGCGCGGTGGTGGAGAACCTGCTCAACGCCGGCTTCGCCGGTCCCGTCGGCCTGGTCAACAAGCATCCGTCGCCGATGGACGGCGTCGCGACGGTGCGCCACCTGCGCGACCTGCCGTGGACGCCGGATTTGGTCGTGATCGCCACCCCCGCGGCAACGGTGCCGCAGCTGGCCGCCGAAGCCGCGGAGAAAGGCGCGGCTGCCGTGGTCGTGCTCACCGCGGCGATGGGCAGCGGCCCCGGTTCGCCGGCCGCGCAACTGGAAGCGCTGACGCGCGAGAAGGGCCTGCGCGTGTTGGGTCCGAATTGCCTGGGCGTGATCGCGCCGCATGCGCGCCTCAATGCCAGCCTGGCGAGTCGTTTCCCGAAGGCCGGCGACCTCGCGCTGATTTCGCAATCCGGTGCGATTTCCGGCGGCCTGGTGGAATGGAGCATGAGCCAACCGGTCGGCTTCTCCGCCGTCGTGTCGCTGGGCGATGCACTGGATGTCGACTTCGCCGACCTGCTGGACTACTTCGCCACCGACCACCGCACGCGCGCGATCCTGTTGTATGTGGAAGCGATCCGCGACGCGCGCAAGTTCATGTCCGCCGCGCGTGCGGCCGCGCGCACCAAGCCCGTGGTCGTGGTGAAGTCCGGCCACGGCGGCCGCGCCCAGGTGACGCCTTCCGGCAGCACGCATTCGCAGAATCTCGCGCGTCCCAACGCCGTGTACGGTGCAGCGTTCCGTCGTGCCGGCCTGCTGCGCGTGCGCTCGCTGCACGAACTGTTCGCCGCTGCGCGCACGCTGGGCCAGGTACGCCCGTTCCACGGCCGCCGACTGGCGATCCTGACCAACGGCGGCGGGGTCGGCGCGCTGTCGGTGGACCACCTGTACGAACAGGGCGGCACGCTGGCGACACTGTCGGATGCCACCCGCGATGCACTGGACCGTCTCTTGCCGGTGGGCTGGTCGCGTACCAATCCGGTCGACCTGCTGACCGACATCGACGCGGACCGCTATGCCGCGACCATCGAAGCGCTGCTCGCCGATCCCGACAACGACGCGTTGTTGGCGGTCAACGTGCCGACCGTGCTGTCGTCGTCATCGGAAGCGGCGCATGCCGTCACGCGCGTGCTGTCGCAACGTCCTCCGCACGGCCTGCGCAAGCCGGTGTTCACCGTCTGGCTGGGTAACGATCCCCAGGCCGAAGCCGTCCTCGACGCCGCCCAGATACCGCGCTATCCGAACGAGTCCGATGCGGTCGCCGGCTTCATGCACCTGGTGCGCCACCGCGAGGTGCAGGCCGCGTTGATGGAGACGCCGCCCAGCCTGCCGGAAGACTTCAGTCCCGACGTGGCGATGGCGCGCGCGCTGGTGGACAGCGCGCTGGACGCCGGCCAGACCTGGCTGGATCCGCTGGCCACCACGCAACTGCTCGCCGCCTACGGCATTCCGATGGCGCCGCTGTGGCGCGCGACCGACGCCGAGGATGCCGCGCGCATCGCTGCCCCGCTGCTCGCCGAGGGCAGGACGGTGGCGGTGAAGATCCTCTCGCCCGATATCCCGCACAAGTCGGACGTGGATGGCGTGCGCCTCAACCTGCCGAACGCACACGCGGTGCGCGAAGCCGCCGCCGGCATCCTGCAGCGCGGGCGCGAACGCCGGCCCGAGGCACGTATCGAAGGCGTGCTGGTGCAACCGACGGTGCTGCGCCCGAAGGCGCGCGAACTGATCGCCGGCATCGCCGACGATCCCGTGTTCGGCCCGGTGATCGCGTTCGGCCGTGGCGGCACGGCGGTGGAAGTCATCAACGACCAGGCCGTCGCCCTGCCGCCGCTGGACCTGCGCCTGGCGCACGAACTGATCGCACGCACCCGTGTGTCGCGCGTGCTGAAGGCGTACCGCGACGTGCCGGCGGCCGACGAGCGCGCCGTCGCGCTGGTACTGGTGAAGCTGGCGCAGCTGGCCGCGGACATTCCGGAGATCCAGCAACTCGACATCAACCCGTTGCTCGCCGACCGCGATGGCGTGGTCGCGGTGGACGCGCGCATCGCCGTGGCGCGCGGCCGGGCATTGCACAAGGGCCGCGGCCATCCGCGCTTCGCGATCTTCCCGTATCCGACGGAGTGGGAGCGGACCATCGAACTCGCCGACGGCCAGCCCGCGCTCGTTCGACCGGTGCGGCCGGAAGACGACGCGATGTTCCGCGAGTTCTTCACCCGCATCACCGACGAGGACCTGCGCCTGCGCTTCTTCCAGTCGGTACGCCATTTCAGCCACGAGTTCATCGCACGCCTGACCCAGCTCGACTATGCGCGCTCGATCGCGCTGGTCGCGGTACATCCGGGCACCCACGAGATGCTGGGCGCAGTCCGCCTTCATGCGGATGCAAACTACGAAAAAGGCGAGTACGGCATCCTCGTTCGCTCGGACCTCAAGGGCCACGGCATCGGCTGGAAGCTGATGCAGATCATGATCGAGTACGCGCAATGGCAGGGCCTGAAGCTGATCGAAGGCCAGGTGCTGCGCGAGAACCGCACCATGCTCGCGATGTGCGAAAGCCTGGGCTTCACCGTGAAGCTGGACCCGGACGACCCCACGCTGATGAACGTCAGCCTGCCGGTGCCCGCCTCCGCATGAAGCGTCGCACCGTGCTGGTCGCGACGTCACTGGCGCTGGCGACTTCGGTCGCCGGCGTCATCGTGTGGAAGGCCGCACCCCCGAAGCGTGCTTCCGTGCCCAAGGCATCGATCCCGGACGGCGCACGCCTCCTGCAGACCGCGCACTACCACGTGCACAGCACGGCGACGCCTGCGCAGACCCAGGAGATCGCCGCCGCCGCGGAAAGCCTGCATGCCGCCTACCTGTCGCTGTTCGCGGACCATGTGGCGCCGTCGACCACGCCGCTGATCCTGGTGCTCTACCGCGACGCGGACGAGTTCGCGCGCAACAACCGCAGCCGGCCATGGGCCGAAGCCTATTACCTGCGGCCCGCCTGCTATGCGTATTACGGGAGCGGCAGCGCGAACCCGTACCATTGGATGCTGCACGAGGCCGTGCACCAACTGAACACCGAAGTCGCCGGCTGGCGGTTGCCCGCGTGGGCCAACGAAGGCGTCGCGGGCTATCTCGGCGCGAGCTGGCTAGAGAACGGTGTGCTCACCCCGGGTCGCAGCGATCCCGACACCTATCCGACCTGGTGGCTGTCGCGCATGAAGCTCACGGGGAGCCTCGACGCCGACGTCGCGGCCTTGCGTTTCATCCCGTTGCGGGAGCTGGTGGAAGGCCGCGGCCCGGGCATCGACCAGCACGTCAATCTGTACTACCTGCACTACTGGAGTCTCTCGCACTTCCTGTTCCACCACCGGGACGGGAGGTACGCCAGCGCTTACAAACAGTTGCTCGCCCTGGGCGCCTCCACGCCCGACTTCGAACGCCTGATCGGACCGATCGAGGAGATCGAGAAGGCGTGGTACGCGTATCTGCTGGACGCCATCGCGAAGATGCAGGCTTACGAAGCCGAGCACGGCATCGAGCGCTGAGCCGCCGTGCTCAGAGCTTCACCACCACCTTGCCGAAGTTCTCCCCGCGCAGCAGGCCGATCAGCGCGCGCGGTGCGTTCTCCAGCCCCTCCACGATGTCCTCGCGGTAGCGGATCTTTCCTTCGGCGAGCCAGCAGCCCATCTCGCGCAGGAACTGCGGATACAGCGCGATGAAGTCGTACTGGATGAAGCCGCGCATGGTCAGGTGCCGGGAAAGGATCTGCCCCATCAGCCACGGCATGCGGTCGGGCCCGGCCGGCAAAGCCTTGTCGTTGTAGTGCGCCACCAACCCGCAGACCGGGATGCGGGCGAAATCGTTGAGCAGCGGCACCACGGCATCGAACACGGCTCCGCCGACGTTCTCGAAATAGACGTCGATGCCGTCAGGGCACGCGGCGCGCAGCTGGTCGGCGAAATCCGGGGCGCGATGGTCGAGCGCGACGTCGAAGCCGAGTTCGTCGTGCAGGTAGGCACGCTTGCGCTCGCCACCGGCGATGCCGACGGTACGCGCCCCCTGCAGTTTCGCGATCTGGCCGACGGTCGCGCCGACCGGTCCGCTGGCGGCGGCCACCACGACCGTTTCGCCGGCCTGCGGTTTGCCGATTTCATGCAGGCCGACATAGGCGGTGAAGCCCGGCATGCCATAGACGCCCAGCGCGGTGGTCAAAGGCGCCACGCGTGCGTCCAGCGTGCGCTTCAACCCCTTGCCATCGGCCACCGCATGCGTCTGCCAGCCGCCGTGCGCAAGCACGACATCGCCCACCTTCAGATCGGGGTGGCGGGAGGCGACCACCTCGGACACCGTCCCGCCTTCCATGACCTCGTCGATCTCGACCGGCTTGGCGTACGAGCGCCCGGCATTCATGCGTCCGCGCATGTACGGGTCCAGCGACAGGTAGCGGTTGCGCAGCAACACCTGGCCATCGGCGGGAGCAGGCAGCGGCACCTGTTCCATCCGGAAATCGTCGGCCGTCGGCTCGCCCTGCGGGCGGGCGGCCAGCACGATGCGGGTGTTGCGGGTGGGATCCTGGCGGGTCATGGCGGCGTGTCCGGCGGTGCGATGCGTCGCAGTCTAGCGAGGCCGCGTGCGGATGCGATGAAGCGTGGCCGCGGCGCGACGGCCGCCATGCGGGCTGAACATGCTGCGTGCTAGGCTCCGCGCACCTTTCTGGAGGCCTTCCCGATGACGATCCGCATGGTTCCGCTGTCCCTGGCGCTGGTGGCCGCACTGGCCGCATCGCAACCCGCATTCGCCGCTTCGCCGGCCAAGGCCGCGGACGCCGCGCACACGCTGTCCGCATCCGATGCCGCCGCGCTCGACGCCGTGCTGAAGGGCGAGTGGCGCGATGCCAAGAACACTGCGCGCGACGTCCATCGCCATCCGAAGGAAACCCTTGCGTTCTTCGGCGTCAAGCCATCGCAGACCGTGGTGGAAATCACCCCCGGCGGCGGCTGGTATTCGGAGGTGCTGGCGCCGTACCTGAAGGCGGAGGGGCGTTATGTCGCTGCGGTCGTCGATCCGGCGGCCGTGGCCGAGAAGAGCCGCAGCTACTACCAGCGCAGCGTCGATGGCCTGCAGAAGAAGTTCGTCGATGCTCCCGCGCAGTTCGACAAGGCGGTGACGGTGAAGTACGACCCCGCCGCTCCGGTCTTCGGCGCGGCCAATTCCGCCGATGTGGTGCTGACGTTCCGAAACGTGCACAACTGGCGCAGCGCGAACCAGGCCGAAGGGATGTTCAAGGGCTTCTTCGCCGTGCTCAAGCCCGGCGGCGTGCTGGGCGTGGTGGAGCACCGCGCGAACCAGGACGTGGCGGCAGACGACGACACCGGCTATGTCAGCGAGGCGCAGGTGATCGCGCTGGCGAAGGCCGCCGGCTTCCAGCTGCAGGCGAAGAGCGAGATCAACGCCAATCCGAAGGACACCAAGGACCACCCGAACGGCGTGTGGACGCTGCCGCCGTCCAACAACCACCCGGAAGCGGACCGCGCGAAGTACCAGGCCATCGGCGAAAGCGACCGCATGACGCTGCGGTTCGTGAAGCCCTGACAGGGGCGCGGGCGTCGCGATGAGCGTTCCTCACGATGATGCGCACGCGGGCCAGGGTCGACGTCCTTGGCGAGCGTTGCTGGCGATCGCCGCCATCGTCCTGGCGGCGGCGCTGGCCTTCGCCTGGGTCGCGGGCCGGATCGGACCGGAAACTCGCCTGACCGCCCCGCGGCTGGTTGACGACATCGAGAACGGCAAGCCCTATCCGGGCTTCCGGCGCGCGCACAGCAAGGGCATGTGCGTGTCCGGCCATTTCGTCCCGACGCCGCAGGCCGCTGCGCTGTCGCGTGCCCGCGTCTTCGCCCAGTCGAGGACGCCGGTGCAGGGGCGCCTGTCGATCGGTGGCGGCGATCCCTTCGGCGCCGAGGCGCAGGCGCGCGTGCGCAGCCTGGCGCTGTCGTTGCGGACGGACGACGGACAGGAATGGCGGATGGCGATGAACAGCTTCCCGTTCTTCGCGGTGGCCACGCCGGCCGGTTTCCATGCACAGATGCTGGCGTCGCGCCCCGATCCGGCCACCGGCAAGCCCGACCCGGCGAAGATGGCGGCGTTCCTCGCGCAGTATCCGGAAGCCGCCCGCTTCCAGGCCTGGGCGAAATCCGCGCCGTGGTCGAGCAGTTGGGCGAACACGGACTACAACGGCGTGAATGCCTTCCGATTCATCGATGCACAAGGCCGCTCACGCTTCGTGCGGTGGTCGATGCGACCGCAGGCCGCGTTCGAACCGTTGGCCGACACCGCACGCCGGCAGGCCGAAGCGGATTACCTGCAAGGCGAACTGCAGGGACGGCTCGCCCGGGGCCCGCTGCGCTGGGACATGGTGGTCACGGAAGCGGTGGCCGGCGATCCGGTCGATGACCCGTCGCAGCCGTGGCCGGCGTCGCGGCCGCAGCAGGTGGTCGGCACGCTGGTGCTGGACCGCAGCGAGGCCCAGGCCACCGGCGCATGCCGCGACGTGAACTACGACCCCACCGTGGTGCCGGACGGCGTGGCGCTGTCCGGCGACCCCATCCTCGCTGCACGCGCCGCTGCGTACAGCGTGTCGTTCAATCGTCGCGAGCGCGAGACTGCGCGCGGCGACATCGCGACGCCGCCGGCCGCATCGGACGCGGAGGTGGGCCGGTGAACCGTCACGGCCATTTCGATGCGGTCGCGCGCCTGCTGCACTGGGGCATGGCGGTCCTGATCCTGACGATGCTGTTCGTCGGCGTCGGCATGGTCGCGTCGCTCGCCTGGCGGCCGGCACTGGTCGACCTGCATCGCCCGCTGGGCATCGCCGTGCTGGTGCTGGCGTTGGTCCGCCTGCTGTACCGCTGGCGCCACCCGCCGCCTCCCCTGCCCGCTTCGCTTTCCCGCGCGCAGGCGCTCGCGGCGAAGGGGTCGCACGTCGCGCTGTATGCGGCCATGCTGGCCATGCCGCTGCTCGGTTGGGCGATGCTGTCGGCCGGCGGCTATCCGGTCCGCATGACCGCCACCTTTTCGCTGCCACCGATCCTTCCGCACGATCCCGCCCTGTACAGCGCCCTGCGACAGGCGCATGGCGTGCTGGGCTATGCGCTGTTCGCGCTGATCCTGCTGCACGCGGCGGCAGCGCTCCACCATGCGTGGGTGCGCCGCGATGGCGTTTTCGAGGCCATGGCGCGCGCAAGACCCCGTTGGCCGGCGACGCCCGATAGCCAGCCGCCCGAGCCCCCGGCACCAGCCGCCTGAGTGATGAACCCGACACTCCATCCTCGCGGCAATGCGCATCGTGCTCGATGGCCGGACCGCCGCGCGTGCTGATCGCATTCAACAAACCCTTCAACGTGCTCTGCCAGTTCACCGACCGCAGCGATCCGCCGCGGCGGACACTGGCGGAATTCGGCCTGCCGCCGCGCGTCTATGCGGCGGGTCGGCTGGATTACGACAGCGAAGGCTTGCTGCTGCTCACGGACGATGGCGCGTTGGCGAACCGGCTGACCGATCCGCGCCACAAGCAACCGAAGACGTACTGGGTGCAGGTGGAAGGCGCTCCGACGGAAGCGCAGCTGGACCGGCTGCGGCGCGGCGTGGTGTTGAACGATGGGCCCACGCGGCCTGCGCTGGTCGAGAGACTGGATCCCGCACCGGCCCTGTGGCCACGCGATCCACCTGTCCGCTTCCGCAAGTCGGTGCCGGATGCGTGGCTTTCGATGACGATTACCGAAGGTCGCAACCGCCAGGTCCGGCGCATGACGGCGGCCGTCGGCCTGCCCACGCTGCGACTGGTGCGTGCCTCGATGGGCGATACCCGATTGGGTGACCTGATGCCGGGCATGTGGCGCCCGCTGTAACGCGGGCGCCAAGCCATCAGACATCAGCTCTCGGCGGTACGCGCCGTGCTGCGCGGCTTGCGCGGCGTTCCGGTCTTGCGTGCCGTGGAGGTCTTGGCCGTGCCATTGACCTTGCGCGCTTCAACGCGGCGCGACTTGCCTTCGATCGCACCCGTGGCCTGGTCCTGCTTGCGCTTGCGGTAAGCGACCAGGGCCAGCAGCCCGACGCCGATACCGGTGGCCACGGCGACGGCAGGATTGCGACGCACGAAGCCCACGGCCAGCCTGCCGCCGGTCTTCGCCACGCCGAGCGCGGCGCCGGTCTGCAGCAGCTTGTCGGCGCTGGGAACCGCATGCTTGAGGCTGGTACCGGCCTGGCTGGCCAGCTCGAGTGCGCGATCGGTGATGGTGGTCAGCTTGCTCATGGCGTCTTCCCTGAAAGGGGTGGGGAGGACGCCAGTGTCCGGCGCTGGATGTTTACGTGGTGTTAGTTCCGCTGCCCCGCGCTGGCCGCCGGCTGAACGTGATGCGCGTCGAGCACGCGATAGAGAGGCGGATGCGTGAGGCCGTGCGATGAAGCGAGCTTCATGCGGTCGTGCGCATGGCGCACGCTACGTACCGCGCGGCTTCGCTCGATGGGTCGCCTGGGCGCTCCAAGGGTCGTCGGGCCGCGCCGAGTGGAACCCACCGCCAACGTAGTGGGTGCGCCGCCGCCGCGACAGGCGATAACGACGCGCTACGTACCGCGCGGCTTCGCCCGATGGGTCGCCTGGGCGCTCCACGGGTCGTCGGGCCACGGATGCTTCGGATACCGCCCCTTCATCTCCTTCTTCACCTCGGCGTAGGTCGAGCTCCAGAAGTTGCGCAGGTCGGAGGTCACCTGCAGGGGTTTGCCGCCCGGTGAGAGCAAATGCAGCAGGACGGGCACGCGGCCGTCCGCCACGCGCGGGGTGTCGGCGAGGCCGAACAACTCCTGCAGCTTCACCGCCAGCACCGGCGGCTGGCCGTGCGCATACTCGATGCGGCGCTCCATGCCCGACGGCACGGTGATCCGCGTGGGTGCGAGCGCATCGATGCGCTGGCGCAGCGACCAGTCGAGGCCGGACTTCAGCGCGTTCGCCAGATCGTCCTCGCCCAGCGCATCCAGCCGCGTCTTGCCGGCGAAGGCGGGCTTCAGCCAGGTATCGAGCGTCGCCATCAATGCGTCGTCGGACAGGTCGGGCAGGCCGAGGTCGGGCATCCACTCGCGCAGGCAGCGCACGCGTTCGCGCCATTGCTGCAGCGATTCGGGCCACGGCAACGCGTCCAGACCGAGGTCGCGCACCGCATCGGTCAGCGCGGCGGCGGCGAGCACGGGATCCACGCGGCCGGCAGGCCGTGCGTCGAACACGATCTGGTCGAAGCGCGATTCGCGTTGCGCAGACAGCGCGCGACGCGACGCATCCCAGCGCACGGTGTCCTCGGTGACGAAGCGATCGGCGAAGTCGCGTCGCAGCCGCCGTTCGTCCAGCGGCGCGGCCTGCTGCACGAGCGCGTCGCGCGCTTCATGGCGAAGCTCGCTGACCACGATCCACGGCTCGCCGACCAGCGCACTGTCGTCGAACAGCCGTGCGCTGCGTCCGTTCGCCAGCAGGTAGCGACGTGCGTCCTGCGGATGCTGGAAACCGATGCGGTCCGGAAACGCATGCATCAGCACGTCGCCCAGGCGATGCGCTTCAACGGAGGATGGCGGCGCTGCGTTCTCACGCACGCGGCGGCGCCACTGCTTCGCGGCGGCTTCGATCGCGGCCAGGCCGGAGCGGTTCGCGTCCTGCGGCGCGCGGCCGCTGCGGAACGCCGCCAGGGCGCGCCAGCGCGCGGCCAGCGCATCGCCGCCCATCCGCAGTGGATCGCGCGCTTCGACCAGCGCGGCGAGGTCGCAGGCGAGCGCGCGGTCCTCGCCCTCGCCTGCCGACAGCAGCATCGCCGCGAGTCGCGGATGCGTGCCGAGCGCGAGCATGCGCTTGCCCAGCGGTGTGATGGCGTTCGTCGGCGTCAGTGCGCCGAGGCGGCGCAACAGGTCGCGCGCGGCGTTCATCGCGCCGGGCGGCGGGGCATCGACGAAGCGCAGGTCGTCGCTGCCCCATGCGGCCAGCTCCAACGCCAGCGCACCGAGTTCGACCAGCGCGATCTCGGGCCGCCGCTGCGGATCCAGCCGCTGCGACTGCGGCCACAGGCGATACGCCCACCCTTCGGCCACGCGACCCGCGCGGCCTGCGCGCTGGTCGGCGGAGGCCTGCGAGATAGTCGTCACTTCCAGCCGCGAGAACCCGCTGTTCGGGTCGTACGAAGGCTCGCGTGCCTGTCCGCTGTCGACCACCACGCGCACGCCGGGCAGCGTCACCGACGATTCGGCCACGTTGGTCGCCAGCACCACGCGGCGTCGGCCCTGTGGATCCGGCTGCAGCGCTTCGGACTGTTTCTCCACTGGCAATTCGCCATGCAGGGCGAGGACGAGGATGTCCTGCGGCAAGACCTCCGCCAGCATCGTCGCCACGCGCGCGATCTCGCGCTGCCCAGGCAGGAACACCAGTACGTCGCCGGGG
Source organism: Pseudoxanthomonas sp. (assembly GCF_002863005.1). Lineage (GTDB taxonomy): Bacteria > Pseudomonadota > Gammaproteobacteria > Xanthomonadales > Xanthomonadaceae > Pseudoxanthomonas_A. The sequence goes on along the minus strand of NZ_PKDG01000009.1, from coordinate 166,054 downwards.
TGCGCCTGCACGGCCTGTTCGATGGCGCGACGCGCCTGCACGTCGGTGGGCTCGTCGCGGCGTGCGGGGAAGTGCGCGACCTGGACCGGGAAGCCCCGGCCTTCGCTGCTCAGCCGCGGCGCTTCGAGGAACCGCGCCAGCTTCTCGCCGTCGAGCGTGGCAGACATCACGACGATGCGCAGGTCCTCGCGCAGCTGCGCCTGCACGTCCAGCGCGAGCGCCAGGCCGAGGTCGCCCGCCAGGTGGCGTTCGTGGAATTCGTCGAACAGGATCGCACCGACGCTCTCCAGCATCGGATCGTCCTGGATCATCCGGGTCAGGATGCCTTCGGTGACCACTTCGATCCGCGTGTCCGGCCCGACCTTGTTCTCGAACCGGATGCGGTAGCCGACCGTGCCGCCGACCGCTTCGCCCCGCTGCTTGGCCATGAACCCGGCCGCCGCGCGTGCGGCCACGCGGCGGGGTTCCAGCATCACGATCTTGCGGCCCTGCAGCCACGGCTCGTCCAGCAGCGCCAGCGGCACCTGCGTGGTCTTGCCCGCACCGGGCGGGGCTTCCAGCACCAGGCGCGGATGGTCGGACAGGCTGCGGACGATGTCCGGCAGCAGCGGGATGATCGGGAAGGCGGGAGACGGCATGCGGTGGGAAGGATAAGGCTTTCCCGGTCGAACTCTTGCACCTGGATGTGGGAGCGACGTAAGTCGCGATGAATCACCGCGGAAGCCGCATCGCGACTTACGTCGCTCCCACATCGCACATCCCAGAACCCAGCGCCTACACCGGCTAAAATGCCGCCATGGATCTCATCGACATCGGCGCCAACCTCACCCACGAAAGCTTCGACCACGACCGCAACGCGGTGCTCCAGCGCGCGCGCGAAGCCGGGGTGGTGCAGCAGGTGGTCACCGCCGCCAGCCGCGAGCATTCGCCGACGGCCCTGCGCCTGGCGCAGGCGCATCCGGGCGAGCTGTTCGCCACGGCAGGCGTGCACCCGCACCACGCCACCGAGTACACCGACGAATGCGACGCCGAGATGCGCGCGCTGCATGCGCATACCGAGGTCGTCGCGGTGGGCGAATGCGGACTGGATTACTTCCGCGATTTCTCGCCGCGGCCGGCGCAACGCAAGGCGTTCGAGCGGCAGCTGCAGATCGCGGTGGACACCCGCAAGCCGCTGTTCCTGCACCAGCGCGACGCGCACGACGATTTCGTGGCGATGATGAAGAACTTCGACGGCCAGCTCGGCCCGGCCGTCGTGCACTGCTTCACCGGCACGAAGAAGGAACTGTTCGACTGCCTGGACCAGGACTGGTACATCGGCATCACTGGTTGGCTGTGCGACGAACGCCGCGGCCTGCACCTGCGCGAGCTGGTGAAGAACATCCCGGCGAACCGGCTGATGATCGAGACCGACGCGCCCTACCTGCTGCCGCGCACGGTGAAGCCGCAGCCCTCGCATCGCCGCAACGAACCGATGTACCTGGCCCACATCGTGGCCGAGCTGGCGCGCGACCGCGGCGAGGACATCGAGGTCACCGCCGCCGCCACGACGGCGACGGCGCGCGCGTTCTTCCGGCTGCCGGAAGGCGCCTGAGCAGGACCGCGTCAACCAACCTTGGTGTCCTCAGACTTGGCCTGCTGCATGGCCTCGGGTTCGAGCTCTTCGGCACTGCGGTTGAGGCGGACGAACACGCCCCACGCCACCAGCAGCAGCGCCGCCGAGCCGCCGATCGCGAAGACGTAAGGCAACTGCCGGGGATCTTCGTGCATCAGTTCGAACGCGGCGACCAGCGTCTCGATGGACAGTGCGATGACGATGACGACGAGGAAGCGCGACAGGTAACGCCGCACGCGTGTGGGACCACTGACTTTCACGTCGCGCTGCACTTCTTCTTCGAACACCGTCTGCGCCAGCTCCAGCGCGACCAGCCCGATGGTCAGCATGCCGATGCTCTCGAGGATGTTGTCGAAACGGCCGCGCAGGCCGGCGTCGTTGCCCGCGATGACCACGCCATGCCACAACTCGCTCGCGGCCAGGACGACGAGCGCGATGGCGGCGGCGAAGAACAGGGCGATGATGGCCAGGTGGCCGGCGAGGAACAGCTTGTGCAGGTGCTTCATGGCGGCGCCCCGGAGCGGTGGCGAAGCATGGAGGCAGACAGCGTCAGGGCGGCGTGAAGCCGGGAGCAGACGCTCTCCCCTCGCGTGGCAGGTTCAACCCGCGCAGGAGCGTCCTTCTCCGGCCCCCCACAGCGATGCGAGTCCCTGCCGGTAGTCGGCGTGGCGCGGCCGCCAGTGCAGCGCGTCCCGGGTCTGCCGCGCGTCGATGCGCTTGCTTGCCCCGTAGAAGCGACGCAGTGCTGGTGATGCGCGTTCGGCGTCGTAGGGTTCGGCCGGCGGCAACGGCAGGCCGCTGAGCGCGGCGGCATGGGCGAGCACGTCCTGCGGCGGTGCCGGTAGCTCGTCGGCGATCAGGTAGGTCGCGTCCGGCGTGCGCGTATGCCATAGCGAAGCGGTGATCGCGTCGCAGGCGTCATCGACATGGATGCGGTTGAACACCAGGCCGGGCTTCACCCAGTGGCGTGCCGTGCCGTCGGCCAGTTGGCGCAGCGCGTTCCGGCCGGGCCCGTAGATGCCCGCGAGCCGGAACACGCCGCAGGGGATGCCGCGCCGCCGCGCGAGTTCACGCCATTGCCGTTCCGCTGTCAGCCGCATGCGCGCGGTGGCATCGGTGCCGTCGGCGACGGATGCCGCGTCGACGATGCCGCCCTGCCGGTCCGCATACACGCCGGTCGAGGAGAGATAGCCCGACCAGCGCAGCCGATCGTTCGAGGCCAGCGCATCGGCGAGCAACGGCAGCGCGGGATCGCCGTCCGCACCGGCCGGCATCGAGCCGAGGATGGCGTCGGCCTGCGCCAGCGCATCCAGCAGGCGGGGATCGACCGGCAGCCGGCCATCGAAACGGTGGCGCATCGGGTCTTCGGGGTCGGGCGTGCGTGTCGTTCCCACGCAGTGCACGCCGTGCGCCCGCAGGCGCTGCGCGAAACGCGTACCCGTATAACCCATGCCGAGCACGACCAGCCGCCGCAACCAGGGCGGCGGCGCGTCCGGGCTCATGCGTGGCGTTGCTGTTCGTAGGCCTGCAGCGCGACCCACGCGGTCTGCAGTCGCGGCACGTCGACACCGTCGGACCGCGCACGACGCACCATGTCGCCGACGATATGAGAAGCCTCGATGCGCTGGCCCGCTTCCAGGTCGCGCAGCATGGACGCCTTCAGCGGCGAATCGGGGGCCGTCAGCGTTTCGCGCGCCGATGCCTGGGCAGACGGCGGCACCGGCTGGCCCGACGCCGCGGCGACCGCCAGGCATTCCTCGTGCAATGCCGTCATGAAGTCCACGCCACCTTCGCCCGCCACGATCGTGCCGATCGGCGCGCGCATCAGGCAGGTGCCGGCGGCCAGCGCGGTCAGGAAGCTGTACTTCACCCACTGCGCCTGCGCGATGTCCGGCGTGTACAGGTGATCGATGGCCGCCTGCGCGCAGGCGGCCGCGAGCGCCTTCAGACGGTCCTCCGATGCCTGCCCGTCGCGTTCACCGAAGGTCATCGAGGCCGGTTTGCCGAGGTGCAGGATGTCGCCGTCGGGGCCCAGCGTGGCGCTGATGAAGCACAGCCCACCGAGCACGTTATCGAAGCCGAAGCGCGCGTCGAGCGCTTCATAGTGGCGCAGCCCGTTGAGCAGTGGCACCACACGCGCCCCCGCGTCGACCGCAGGAGCGACGGCGTCCATCGCACTGTCAAGGTCGTAGGCCTTGCAGCTCAGCAGGATCAGGTCGAACTGCGCGGCATCACGGAGTTCGTCCGCCGTGATGACCTGGGCGGGAACATCCGCATCGCCCAGCGGGCTGCGGATGCGCAGGCCGCGTTCGCGCATCAGCGCCGCGCGCGCGGGACGCACCAGGAAGCTGACGTCGATGCCGGCCTGCGCCAGCCGGCCGCCGAAATAACCGCCGGTGCCGCCGGCGCCGAGCACGAGCAGGCGCATCAGCTGCGCAGCCCCACGCCCTTCTTCAGCAGCCACAGCCCCAGCGCGCCCAGGCCGACCACGAACGCCAGCATCAGCGCGTATGCGATCCACAGCGGCACGTCGCTGGTGCCGAGCAGGCCGTAGCGGAACGCGTTGACCATGTAGAAGATCGGGTTCGCGTGGGTCAGCGCTTCCGCCCACGGCGGCAGCAGCGTCACCGAATAGAACACGCCGCCCAGGTAGGTCAGCGGGGTGAGGATGAAGGTCGGCACGATGGCGATGTCGTCGAACTTCTTCGCATAGGCCGCATTGACGAAACCGGCCAGCGAGAAGATCGTCGCGCCCAGCAGCACCGTGGTGATGGTCACCAGCGGATGCGGGATGCGCACCTTGGTGAAGAACATCGCGATCACCAGCACGATGGCGCCGACCAGCAGGCCGCGCAGCACCGCACCGGCCACGTAGCCGAGCAGGATCACCCAGTTAGGCATCGGGCTGACCAGCAGCTCCTCGACGTGTCGGCCGAACTTGGCGCCGAAGAACGAGGAGGAGATGTTGCCGTAGCTGTTCTGGATGATGCTCATCATCACCAGGCCCGGCACGATGAACTCCATGTAGGTGTAGCCGCCCATGTCGCCGATCTGGCGGCCGATCAGGCCGCCGAAGATCAGGAAGTACAGCGTCATGGTGATGGCCGGCGGCACGAGGGTCTGGCCCCAGATGCGCAGGATGCGGGCGACTTCGCGGCGGACGATGGTGCCCAGCGCGACCATGTTCGGGGAACTCATGCCGCCTTCTCCTTGGTGCCATCGCCATTGCCGGTCATGCGCACGAACAGCTCCTCGAGGCGGTTGCTCTTGGTGCGCATCGAGCGCACGCGGATGCCGGCATCGTTGAGCGCGGCGAACACGCGGTTGAGGTCCATCGCACGCGGCATGTCGAGGTCCAGCGTGTGGCCGTCGGTGGCCGTCAGCGTGGTGCCCTCGATCACCGGCAGCTGGGCCGGCAGGTCGCCGTCGATGTCGAACAGGAATCCTTCCACGTCCAGCTTGGCGAGCAGCGTGCGCATCGGGCCCTGCTCCACGATCACGCCGCGGTCGATGATGGCCAGGTTGCGGCAGAGGCTCTCGGCTTCTTCCAGGTAGTGCGTGGTGAGGATGATGGTGGTGCCGGCGGCGTTGATGTCCTTCAGCGTCTTCCACATGCCGCGGCGGATCTCGATGTCCACGCCGGCGGTGGGCTCGTCGAGGATGAGGAGCTTCGGCCGGGTCATCATGGCGCGCGCGATCATCAGCCGGCGCTTCATGCCGCCGGACAGCGTGCGGCTCATCACGCTGGCCTTCTCCCAGAGCTGCGCCCGCTTGAGTTCCTCTTCCGCACGCACCAGCGCTTCGGCGCGCGGGATGCCGTAGAACCCGGCGTAGTTCACGCAGATGTCGAGCGGCTTCTCGAACATGTTGAAGTTGATTTCCTGCGGCACCAGGCCGAGCAGGCGCATCGCGCCGTCGCGGTCCCGGTCGATGTCGACGCCGAACACGCCGACCTGGCCGCTGCTCTTGTTGACCAGCGAGCTGACGATGCCGATCAGGGTGGACTTGCCGGCGCCGTTCGGCCCGAGCAGGGCGAAGAAATCGCCGGGTTCGACCTGCAGCGAGACGCCCTTGAGGGCCTGCACGCCGGTGTCGTAGACCTTGCGCAGGTCGGTGATGGCCAGCGCGGGAACCGCCGCCGGAGCCGTTGTCGTGGACGCCATGGGATACCTTGTGGCGCCGCGACGGCGCCCGGGGGGATGCGAGCGCTTATTATAGGCGTCCCGCCGGGGCCGACCCGGGCCACACAGTGTTCCAGCCGCCTTGGCGATCGTGCATTTCCCTTTGAAGCTCGTCGGACGCCGGATGCTGGCGCCCAGCGTCGGCCACTACAGTTTCGTCCGCGACGACGGGCAGCCGTTGGATTTCATCCCCGGCCAGTTCATCCAGGTGCATTTCGCCTATGCCGATGGCACCGCGACCAAGCGCAGCTATTCGCTGGCGACGATCCACGACCATGCGATGGGCCCGGGCGACGCGGTGGAGATCGCAGTGAGTTACGTGCCGGGCGGTGCGGCCACTGCCTTGTTCGAGGGCCTGCCTGAAGGCGGACACGTGGAAGCCAGCGGCCCGTTCGGCCGCTTCTGCCTGATGCCGGGCGACCGCAACGCGCGTTACCTGCTGATCGCCACGGGTACCGGCGTCACGCCTTACCGCTCGATGCTGCCGCAGCTGGAAGCCCTGATGGCCGAGCGCGGCGTCGAGGTCGTGCTGCTGCAGGGTGCACGGACGCCGGCCGAGTTGCTGTACGGCGACGAGTTCCGGGCCTTCGCCGATGCGCATCCCGGCTTCCGCTTCGTGCCCTGCTTTTCCCGCGAGCTGCCCGACGACCCCCATCCCGATGTGCGCCAGGGCTACGTGCAGCAGTTCCTGGCCGAGTTCGCTCCCGATGCGGCGCGCGATATCGCCTATCTGTGCGGCAACCCCAACATGGTGGACGCCAGCTTCGAGGCGTTGAAGGAACACGGCCTGCCGGGTCCCCAGATCCGGCGCGAGAAGTACGTCAGCAGCAAGTAGCCCGTCGCGATGCCGGGCTTCCCGGCACGCCGTCCCGTTTCTTTGGTCACATCCGGCCTGCCACGTCGTCATGGCATGCTGGAACCAGCCTACAACGGGACAGATACATGGAATTCCAGTTTCGTCGAACACTCGCGCCAGCCCTGGGCGCCCTGATACTCGCCGGCTGCAACGGCGCGGCCCCGGGCCCCGACCAGCAGGCCGTCCGCCACTACGGCGCGCTGGCCTTCACGCCCTGCACGCTCACCGCGCCCTACCTCACCACGACGGTGGAAGCGCAATGCACGACGTACGAGGTGGCCGAGGATCCGGCCAGGCCAGAGGGCCGCAAGGTCGCGTTGAACATCGCGTGGCTGCCGGCCACCAACGAGGGCGCGGCGACCGAAGACCCGGTGTTCTTCCTCGCCGGTGGTCCGGGGCAGTCGGCCGTGCAGGTCTGGCCGGCGATCGACGCGGCTTTCCGCGAGGTGCGCAAGTCGCGCCACATCGTGCTGGTCGACCAGCGCGGTACCGGCAAGTCGAATCCGCTGTCCTGCAAGGATGACGAAGGCCGCAACGCCTACGGCGATCCGGAGGACATGAGCGAGGCATCGGCGGCCGCGTTCGCCCGTGCCTGTGCGGCGTCGCTGAAGGCCGACCCGCGCTTCTACACCACCACGGATGCGGTGCGCGACCTGGACAGCGTACGCAAGGCGCTGGGTGCCACGAAGATCAACCTGGTCGGCGGTTCGTACGGTACGCGCGTGGCGCAGCAGTACGCCATGCGTCACCCCGACAGCACGCGCAGCGTGGTGATCGACGGCGTGGTACCGAACGAACTGGTGCTGGGCAGCGAGCACGCCCGCAACCTGGACGCGGCGCTGGCGGTGCAGTTCCGGCGATGCCAGGCGACGCCGACCTGCAAGGAGCGCTTCGGCGACGACCTGCGCGGGCAGCTGCGCGCACTCATGACGCGCCTGGCCGCCGCGCCGGTGAGCACCGAGTACCGCGACCCGTCCACCGGCGAGCTCGTCACCGGTGAGGTCACCGCGGGCGCCGTCGCCGGCATCACCCGCATGTACTCGTACTACCCGCAGGGCGCTGCCCTGCTGCCGCTGGTGTTGAACGAGGCGCAGCAGGGCCGCTACGGCTCGCTGATGTCGCTGTCGAAGCTGCTGGAGACCCAGGTGGGCGACCAGTTCATGCACGGCATGCAGCTGTCGGTGATCTGCGCCGAAGACGCGGACCTGCTGAAGTCCGATCCGGCGGATGCGGACACGGTCCTCGGCAGCCTGCTCGGCGACACCCTGAAGACGCAGTGCACGGCGTGGCCCACGGGCAAGCGGCCGGCGGACTTCCACACCGCCTGGAACTCGGACATCCCCACGCTCATCGCGTCGGGCGAGCTGGATCCGGTCACCCCGCCGCGCTACGGCGAGCAGGTGCTGCGCACGCTGTCGAACGGCCGCCACCTGGTGCTGAAGGGCCAGGGCCACGGTACGTTCGCGGTCGGCTGCATGCCGAAGTTGCTGGGCCGCTTCCTGGAGACCGCCGATGCCAAGGGCCTGGACGCGACGTGCCTGGACAGCCTCGATTACGTACCGCCCTTCACCAGCTTCAATGGCTGGGAACCGTGAGCCGCGCCACCGCGCGCCACTTCATTTCAATGGACATGACCGAATGATCATCGCCAACGACCTGCACAAGTCCTTCAAGACCAAGACCGGCACGGTCACCGCCGTGGACGGCGTCAGCTTCACCGCCCACGACGGCCAGATCACCGGCCTGCTCGGCCCCAACGGCGCCGGCAAGACCACCACCATGCGCATGCTGTACACGCTGATGACGCCCGATCGCGGCGAAGTCAAAGTGGACGGCATCGACACCGCGCAGGACCCCGTCGCCGTGCGCCGCGCACTGGGCGTGCTGCCCGACGCGCGCGGCGTGTACAAGCGCCTGACCGCACGCGAGAACATCGCCTACTTCGGCGAACTGCACGGACTCTCGTCGAAGCAGATCGCCGAACGTACCCGGGCGTTGTCGGATGCGCTGGACATGGGCGACATCCTCGATCGCCAGACCGAAGGCTTCAGCCAGGGCCAGCGCACCAAGACCGCGATCGCGCGGGCGCTCGTGCACGACCCGCGCAACGTCATCCTCGACGAGCCCACCAACGGCCTGGACGTGATGACCACGCGCGCGATGCGCAGCTTCCTGCACCAGCTGCGCGACGAAGGCCGCTGCGTGATCTTCTCCAGCCACATCATGCAGGAGGTCGCGGCGCTGTGTGACCGCATCGTGATCATCGCCAAGGGCACCGTGGTCGCCGCCGGCACCGCCGACGAACTGCGCGCGCAAGCGGGCGAGGACAACCTGGAGGACGCCTTCGTCAAGGTGATCGGTTCGGAGGAGGGCCTGCTGGCATGAACATGTTCCGCACTGTTTTCACCGTGATGCGCAAGGAGTTGCGCGATCTGTCGCGCGACCGTCGGACGCTGGCGCTGGCGTTGTTCCTGGGTCCATTGCTCTATCCGGCGCTGATGCTCGGCATGGGCTACCTGACCGAGAACCGCATCCGCACGCAGGTCGACAAGACGCTGGAGATTCCGATGGTCGGCGCCGAGCATGCGCCGAACCTGGTGAAGTTCCTCGCCACCAACGGCATCACCCCCGCCAAGGCGCCGGACAACCTGGATGCCGCGATCCGGTCGCAGGAGATCGACGTCGCGCTGCGGATCAGTCCCGCTTACGCGGAGGACTGGCGGAACGGGCGTCCGGCGCTGGTGGAGATCATCCGCGACAGCACGCGACGCGACGCCGATATCCCGACGCAGCGCGTCAACGCCGCCCTGTCGGCTTACGCGCAACAGGTCGGCGCGCTGCGCCTGCTGGCACGCGGCGTCGATGCGTCGGTGGCGCGACCCGTCAACATCGGCATGCAGGACCTGGCGACGCCCGAAGCCAAGCAAGGCATGCTGTTATCGGTGCTGCTGCCCTACCTGCTGATCCTCACCTCGTTCATCGGTGGCGCGTACCTGATCCTGGACGCGACGGCCGGCGAGCGCGAACGGCAATCGCTGGAACCCCTGCTGGCGACACCCGCGCCGCGCAGCGCGGTCGTCAGCGGCAAGATCGCCGCCGCGTGCGTGATCGGCCTGACCACCCTGCTGCTGACGCTGTTGGCGTTCAAGTTCAGTGCGCAGTTCGCGGGCACGCTGGGCCGGCAGTTGAACGTGTCGTTCCTGTCGATGGGCAAGATGCTGCTGATCCTGTTGCCCATGCTCTTCATCGGCACGTCGCTGCTCACGTACCTGGCCGCGTCGGCCAAGAGCATGAAGGAAGCCCAGAGCCACATGACGTGGTTGATGCTGCTGCCGATGATCCCGACGTTCGCGCTGATGGCGAACCCGCTGAAGAGCCAGCTGTGGCAGTTCGCCGTGCCGTTCCTGGCGCAGAACCAGCTGCTGCTGAAGGTCATCCGCAACGAATACATCAGTGCGCAGACCTGGCTGGTCTATGTGGCGGCGGCGTTCGGCGTGGCCGCGCTGCTGTGGTACGCGGCGGTGCGCCGTTACCACCAGGAGAAGCTCGCCGTCGCGGGATAAAGGCGGCGCTCCCTGCCGGATAAGAAAACGGCCACCGTGCGGTGGCCGTTTTTTTTGACTCAGAACCGGTATTCGTAGCCCAGCGTCAGCGTCTGGGCGGTGACGTCGGCGTTGAACAGGTCGCCCTTGTTGTAGTCGTAGTTCAGGCTGAGGCCGTTGTTGTGGTCGAAGTCGTAACCCACGCCCACGCCCACGTACGGCTTGGTGGAGCGTTCGCGCAACGACACGCCATCGGCGCTCAGCTTCGAATTGACGCTCTGCGCGCCCGCACGCCCGGCGATGAAGAAGCCGGTGTTGTCGGCACCGAACGCCTTCTTGCCCACCACGCCCAGGCCGACCGCATCCATGTCGTAGGAAATACCCTGGATGGAACGGTCGCCGAGGATCGAATAGAACCCTTCGACGGCGAAGTGCGGGGTGACGTAATGGCCTATGCGCAGGCTGTAGGCGGTGTCGGTATCGTCGGCCGTCAGGCCGTCGACCTCGATCTCCAGGTCGCTGTGGCCGATCTCGGCACGGCCGTACCACTGGCCTGCCTGTGTGGCGGCGGCGGTGGTGGAGAGGGTCAGGCACGCCAGCGCAACCGCGCCGGCAACAGTGAATCGCTTCATGGAGTCCTTCCGTGTTGTTGTGATGTTCGCCCGTCACGCGGGCGGCGGCACAGTAATCGTCGTCCGTGTTGGCGTCCAGTGCCGCAGGTCTTGTGTTAGTCGATGTGCGGCGCAAACGAAAACGCCGGCACGAGGCCGGCGTTCCGCATGCGGCTGGGGCGTGCGATCAACCCGGGCTGAAGCCGATCGTGCGACGCGTGGTGACCGGGGCATCGAGCGGCTCGAAGCGCCAGCGGCGCACGGCATTCAGCGCTTCGCGGTCGAACACGCGTGCCGGCGTGGCGCGCACGACGCGGGCATTGGTGACCGATCCGTCCACGCCGACGGTGATCTCGACCAGCACCTCGCCCTGCGTGCCCGACCGCAGCGCTTCCGGCGGATAGCGCGGCGCCGGCGTGCTGACCGCACGGAGGGTCTGCGCCGGAGCGGCGGCGGGTACGGCCGCACGCGTGGCGGCGGCCTGGCGTTCGGCGGCTTCACGCTGCGCGGCGGCCTGGCGTTCGGTTTCCTGCCGTGCGGCTTCGGCCCGCGCTGCTTCCTGCTGCTGGGCCAGCTGCTGGGCGGCGGCGGCTTCGCTGGCACGCTGCTGTTCGGCCTGCTGCGCCAACCGCTGCTGCTCGCGCAGGCGTGCGTCCTCGTCGGCCTTCGTCTTGGTGGCTTCATCGGTGACCGCGCGCTGCGCGACCGCCTGCTGCGCCGCTGCGATGCTCTGCTGCAGGCGTGGGAGGGCCGGCGCCTTCGGGTCGGCCTTCTCGATGATCGCCGACAGGCGCTGGGCCTCGGTGAACTCTTCGCGCGCGATGCTCTGCTCGGCGGCGATCAGCGTGTACGGCATCAGGTCGGTCAGCGCACTCGTCACGCCCGGATCGTTCGGCAGCTTGTCGCGCAACGCCAGGTAGTACTCCATGGCGTTGTCGCCGCCGGGCGCATAGATGCGGTTCTCGCGCAGCGCCTTGGTGGCGGCGTCGCGCAGTGCGTCGGCGTCCATCGCCTGGACCTGCGCGGACACGGCCGGCGGCGGCGGCGTCGCGGGGACGGCCGCCGCACCCGGCGTGGCGGCGGGCTTGGCCGCTTCGTCCTGCTTGGAACACGCCGCCAGGGCGGCAATGAGCATCAGCGGCGCGACATAGCGCAGGCGGCCGGTGGTCTGGATCAAGGACATCGTTTCAATTCCCCCAAGTACGTTCTTATGGTGTCGGCACGTCCGGTGCGCCCTCGGGAGGCGCGGGACCGGGTGTCGCGAATCAGCACGGGCCCGCCATCCACCCGACCTTCCGGCCGGGAACAGCGCGATGCCTTCCGGGTACCCCTACCCGGACGCCAGAGTACGTCGGCACCTCGGGCACGACACTTGATGTTCGTCACACTTTTGGTGGACTAGGCGGCTTGAGCGTCATTTCCCGATGCAGAACGTCGAGAAGACATGGCCCAGCATGTCATCCGCGCTGAGGCGACCGGTGATCTCGCCCAGCGCATCGTGGGCCAGTCGCAGTTCCTCGGCGGCCAGTTCAAGGTGCTCGTGTGCCAGATGCTCCGCCGCCAGCGCCGCGTGGGCCGCGGCGCGCCGCAGGGCATCGACGTGGCGAGCGCGCGCGGAAAATTCGCCGTCGCCCCCCTCGCTGGCCGGCCCGGCGGCAAGCGCGCGGAGGCGGTCGTGCAGACGGTCGAGATTCGTGCCCCGCGCGGCGGACACGTACACATGATCGCCGTCTTCCGCGGGCACGTCGGCGAGCAGGTCGGCCTTATTGTGGATCCACAGCACCGTGCCCACGTCCTGGAGGCTGTCGGCGATCGCCGCCCGACCGGCGTCGGGATCGCGCGCATCGACAACCGCCAGCGCCACGTCGGCGCGGCCGAGTTCCAGCCGAGCCCGGCGCATGCCTTCGCGCTCGATCGCATCGCCACCCTCGCGCAGGCCGGCGGTGTCCACCAGGTGCAGTTCCAGCCCATCCAGGCGGACGGTTTCGCGCAGGGTATCGCGGGTGGTGCCGGCAACATCGGTGACGATGGCGCGGTCGCTGCCGGCCAGCGCATTCAAGAGCGAACTCTTGCCCGCGTTCGGTGGACCGACGATCACCGCATGCACGCCATCGCGCAGCTTGCGCCCGCGTTCGGCGTCGACGAGCAAGGCCTCCAGCCGCCGTCGCGCATCCAGCAGGCGCTCGCGTACCTGCTCGCCGCCCAGCGTCTCGATGGATTCGTCGGCGAAGTCGATCGCCGCTTCGACATGCACGCGCAGCGCCAGCAGCGACTGGCCGATGTCACCCACGCGTTCGGAGAACACGCCGTCAAGCGAGCGCCGGGCGGCGCGGGCCGCGCGCGCGTCGGCGGCGGCGATGAGGTCGGCGATCGCTTCCGCCTGGGCGAGGTCGAACTTGTGGTTGAGGAACGCGCGTTCGGAAAACTCGCCGGGCCGCGCCGGCCGCGCGCCGAGCGTGCAGGCCCGGGCAACGAGCTGCTGCAGTACGACCGGGCTGCCGTGCGCCTGCAGTTCCACGACATCCTCGCCGGTGAAGCTCGCCGGACCGGGGAATGACAGCGCGATGCCGTCGTCCAGCGTGCCGCCATCGGCATCACGGAAGTGGACGTGGCAGGCGCGGCGCGGCGACAGCGCGCGTGCGCAGATCGTCGCCGCGATCGCCTGCGCCGCCGGCCCCGACAGCCGGACGATGCCGACGCCGCCCGCTCCCGGCGGCGTGGCGATCGCGACGATGGTGTCCTGCGCTGGCGTCATGGTGCGGGTTCGTGGAAGCGCTTCAAGGGTAGCGGAAACACGAAGCCCGCCGGAGGGCGGGCTTCGTGGCACGGCGAGCGGTGCGGCTTACTTCGCGGTCGCGGCCTTCGGCGGCGTCGCCGATTCGCCATGGCGCTTTGTCATCCACCACTGCTGCAGCAGGCCCAGCGCGCCGTTGGTCACCCAGTACAGCACCAGGCCCGACGGGAAGAACGCCATCATCACGCCGAACACCAGCGGCATGAACTGCATCATCTTCTGCTGCATCGGATCCATGCCCGGCGCCGGCGTCAGCTTCTGCGTCAACCACATCACCAGCATGTTGAGTACCGGCAGGATGAAGTACGGGTCGCGCGCGGTGAGGTCCTGGATCCACGCGAACCACGGCGCCTGGCGCAGTTCGACGGTTTCCACCAGCACCCAGTACAGCGCCAGGAACACCGGCATCTGCACGAGGATCGGCAGGCAGCCGCCCATCGGGTTGATCTTCTCCTTCTTGTACAGCTCCATCATGGCGACCTGGAACTTCTGCTTGTCGTCGCCGTAGCGCTCCTTCAGCTGCTGGATGCGCGGCTGGAACTTGCGCATCTTGGCGAAGCTCTTGTACTGCGCAGCGGACAGCGGATACAGCGCCAGCTTCACCAGGATCACCAGGCCGATGATCGACCAGCCCCAGTTGCCGATGAAGCCGTGGAGGAAGTTCAGCACCCAGAACAGGCCCTGCCCCAGCATCGCCAGGATCGCGAACTGGCTGTAGTCCACCACCCGGTCGATGCCGGGCGCGTTGATCGCATGGATCTTGTCGACCAGCTTCGGACCCACCCAGAGGCGTGCGGTGGTGGTGGCCTGCTGGCCGGGACCGACGTTGACGCCCGGACCCATCTCGCGGATCAGCGCGCGCGTGCCGTTGTCTGGGTTGTCGAGCGAGATGGTGGTGGTGTCGTCGGCCTGCGGAATCCACGCACTGAAGAAGTGGTGTTGAGGAATGGCGATCCACCCACCCTTCACCTGCGCATTGACGCGGCCGTCTTCCAGGTAGTCCTCGTTGAACTTGCGGCGCTGGTAGCTGCCGTCCCACCACGTGGCGCCGTTGAAGCTGAAGGACTCGGGATTGGTCATGCCGCTCTTGACCTGCGGCGGCGTGCGCAGCAGCTGCCGATAGACCATGCCCTGCCATGTACCGGTGCCGGCATTGACTACCTGATCGCGGACTTCGATCTCGTAGCTGGCGCGCTTGAAGGTGTAGGTACGGCGGATGGTCACGCCGTCCGATCCCTGCCAGATGAAGGGCACGCTGACACTGTCCGCGCCCTGCGCCAGCGCCACGTCGCGCGCGCCCTGTTCGGGGACGAACGCGTGGTGGTCAGGCGCCTTGGAGCCGCTGCTGACCCAGCCGCTTTCCGCCGCGTAGAAATGCTGCGGGTCTTCGCTGAAGAGACGCACCGGGCCACTGCCCGGCGTCTTGCTCTGCGGGTAGTGCAGCAGGTCGGCCTGCAGCACGCTGCCGCCGTCCAGCACCAGGCTCAGTACGTCGGTCCTGACGGTGACGCGCGGTCCCGCCGCTCCTTTCGGAGCGCCCGTTGGCGCAGGCGCCGCGGCGGGCGCACTGGGGACGCTGCCCGACGCCGGCGCGCTCGCCGCTACCGGCGCGGGGACGGTACTGCCCGCCGGCGCGGTGGCCTGCGTGGCGACCGTCGGGGTCGCGGGCGCTGCCTTGTTCCATTCCAGCCACAACAGGGTCGCCACCATCAGCCAGGCGAAGATCAGGAATACACGGGTCTGGTTCATCAGGCAGGCAGTCTCAACCGGCGTCGGAAACCGGTTTGGTCGGAGAAGAAGGAGTGGGAGGCGGCGCAGGCGAATTCAAGCCCGGCGGCATTGTGCCGCCCGGTGCCGGTGCCGGCAATGCGCCGGCGCGCGCCAGCACGCGCTCGAAGGTCGCGCGCAGCAGCGAGGAATCGGCTTTCGCCGCGGGCGGACGGGCGACCACGACGTAGTCGCCATCCGGCAGCGAGGCGCGCAGGCGACGGAAGTGTTCGCGCAGCTGGCGCTTGATGCGGTTGCGGCCGACGGCACGGGTATCGACCTTGCGGGATACCGCCAGGCCCAGACGCGCGGGCACGTCGCCCGGCAGCCAGTGCAGGCTCATCAGCGGATCGGACGTGCGGCGGGCCTGGTCGAACACGCGCGCATAGTCGGCGCTTGCGCGTACCCGTGCGCTGCGCGGAAAAGCCGTGCTCATCTCAGCAAGAAGCCCGCTCGTGGACGGGCGGGCTCCTTTCGATACAGGGAACGCATGGATGCTGGCCGTCGTTCGACGGCCAAGCCATCAGGCGGTCAGGCGCTTGCGGCCCTTGGCACGGCGACGGGCCAGGATCTTGCGGCCATCGGCCGTGGCCATACGGGCACGGAAACCATGGTCGCGCTTGCGCTTGAGGTTGCTGGGTTGGTAAGTGCGCTTGGTGGCCATGGGGCCCTCGTGCGTGTTCGGGTGGAAAGAACCGGAAATTCTATAGGAACCGCCGGGTTACGGTCAACTCCCCGTGTGCTTTCGATGCGTGCGTCCTGCGCGGACCGTCGCCGCAGGCGGTTCCCCGCGTTCATCCACATCTTATACACAGGATCGTTGGCGGGTTCCGACGGGGGTGGTAGTCTGGCCGACCCCATGGATTCCGTCCCGCGCTGCCTCTGGCAATGCGGGATGGCGTGTTCGCCCCCACTCGCGAGTTGTTCCACCTGATGGATGCCTGGCCCCGTTGCCTCGAACGCCTGGAAGCCGAATTGCCGGCCGAGGATGTACACACCTGGCTGAAGCCCCTGCAGGCCGAGCAGCGCAGCAACGCGATGGTGCTGTACGCGCCGAATGCGTTCATCGTCGAACAGGTCCGCGAACGCTACCTGGGTCGCATCCGCGAGCTGCTGGACTATTTCGCCGGCCACGACGACGTCTCGCTGGAAATCGGCTCGCGCAGCAAGGCGCCGGAGACGGCCAGCGCGCCGACGGCAGGCGCCGCGAGCACGGCCGCACCGGCCGAACCGTTCGCCGGCAACATGGACATGCATTACACCTTCGACAACTTCGTCGAGGGCCGCAGCAACCAGCTGGGCCGCGCCGCCGCGTGGCAGGCCGCGCAGAAGCCGGGCGACCGCGCCCACAACCCGCTGCTGCTGTATGGCGGCACCGGCCTGGGCAAGACCCACCTGATGTTCGCTGCCGGCAACGAGATGCGCCGGCAGAATCCGAATGCGCGCGTGCTTTACCTGCGCAGCGAACAATTCTTCAGCGCCATGACCAAGGCGCTGATCGAAAAGTCGATGGACCAGTTCAAGCGTCGCTTCCAGCAGGTCGACGCACTGCTGATCGACGACATCCAGTTCTTCGCCGGCAAGGACCGCACGCAGGAAGAGTTCTTCCACACCTTCAACGCGCTGTTCGACGGCCGCCAGCAGATCATCCTGACCTGCGACCGCTACCCGCGCGAGGTGGAAGGCCTGGAACCGCGGCTGAAATCGCGTCTGGCGTGGGGGCTGAGCGTGGCGATCGACCCGCCGGACTTCGAGACGCGTGCGGCCATCGTGCTGGCCAAGGCGCACGAGCGCGGTGCGCAGATCCCGGACGACGTCGCGTTCCTGCTGGCCAAGAAGATGCGCAGCAACGTGCGCGACCTGGAAGGCGCCCTCAACACGCTGGCCGCCCGTGCCAACTTCACCGGCCGCGCGATCACTACCGAGTTCGCCCAGGAAACGCTGCGCGACCTGCTGCGCGCGCAGCAGCAGGCGATCAGCATCCCCAATATCCAGAAGACCGTGGCAGACTACTACGGTCTGCAAATCAAGGACCTGCTGTCCAAGCGGCGCACGCGTTCACTCGCGCGTCCACGACAGGTGGCGATGGCCTTGGCGAAGGAATTGACCGAACACAGCCTGCCTGAAATCGGCGATGCGTTCGCCGGCCGTGACCATACGACCGTGCTGCACGCCTGCCGCCAGATCCGCACCCTCATGGAAACGGATGGCAAGTTGCGGGAGGACTGGGACAAGCTGATCCGCAAGCTCAGCGAGTAGGCGGACCAGCCCTCGTCGTTGCAACGTGTGGAGATATCGGCAGGAGGATATGACCGCGACGAGCCGGTTCCGCTCTTCGTAGGCAGGCAGGACAGGCGGGGGTGTATCCGACGTGCCGGCTCCCATGGTGCCGCACGTCGTCTTCCTCGCCGTTGCGGTCACTGTAGGCAAGGCGATAGGGACGAGCAACGCATAACATCGTGCGCAAGTACGCTCACCTTCTGTGGATAAGATGTGCGTGGTTTCCGGGCGTAAAGTTGTCCACAGGTTTCACCATCGCCTGCAGTGCGCCTGTCCACTGGGTTGCAGGTGATAAAAAAACAATAGATTCATGGGGTTACGTAGGTTTTCCCGGGTTTCGGGCCCTACCACCACCACCAGCTTTTAAGCTTTTAGTCTTGAAAATCCAAAGCGAAGGGGCTCCCACACTCATGCGTTTCAGTCTGCAGCGCGAAGCTTTCCTCAAGCCGTTGGCCCAGGTGGTCAATGTGGTCGAACGCCGGCAGACGTTGCCGGTCCTGGCAAATTTCCTGGTGCAGGTACAGAACGGGCAGCTCTCGTTGACGGGTACCGACCTTGAGGTCGAGATGATTTCCCGCAGTGCGGTCGATGACGCGCAGGACGGTGAGACGACGATCCCCGCCCGCAAGCTGTTCGACATCGTTCGCGCACTGCCTGACGGCAGCAAGGTGACCGTGAGCCAGAGTGGCGACAAGGTCACCGTTCAGGCAGGCCGCAGCCGGTTCACCCTGGCGACGTTGCCGGCCAACGATTTCCCGTCCGTTGATGAGGTCGAAGCGACCGAACGTATCGAAGTGCCGGAAGCGACACTGAAGGAGCTCATCGAACGCACATCGTTCGCGATGGCCCAACAGGACGTCCGCTATTACCTCAATGGCCTGCTGTTCGACCTCAGCGAGCGCACGCTGCGTTGCGTCGCCACCGATGGTCACCGCCTGGCGATGTGCGAGTCGCAGCTGGACGGAGCGCCGGTCGGCAAGCGCCAGATCATCGTGCCGCGCAAGGGCGTGACCGAGCTGCAGCGGCTTCTGGAAGGCGGTGACCGCGCGCTGGAGCTCGAGGTCGGACGCAGTCATATCCGCGTGAAGCGCGACGATGTCACCTTCACCTCGAAGCTGATCGACGGCCGCTTCCCCGACTATGCGGCGGTGATTCCGATCGGCGCGGACCGCGAAGTGCTGCTTGACCGCGAAGTGCTGCGGGCCGCCCTGCAGCGCGCCGCGATCCTGTCCAACGAGAAGTACCGCGGTGTGCGGGTCGAGGTATCGCCCGGTCAGCTGAAGATCAGCGCGCACAATCCCGAACAGGAAGAAGCCCAGGAAGAAATCGAGGCGGATACCAAGGTCGACGGCCTGGCTATCGGCTTCAATGTGAATTACCTGCTGGACGCGTTGTCGGCATTGCGCGATGAGCATGTGGTCCTGCAGCTTCGGGACGCCAACTCTTCTGCCCTCGTACGCGAGGCGAGCAGTGAAAAGTCCCGCCACGTGGTCATGCCTCTGCGTCTCTGACACTCTTGTTTCACGTGGAACATCAGATCGCCCGACCCCGTGTCGGGCGATCTCGTTTCAGGAGTCCGTCGGCCGATGCCTGTCGCCAGCCGCGGCGGGTTCGCGGGCTACAATTCGGCATGCCCCCTAGCCTCTCCCCGCCCTCGTCGTTGTCAGATTCGTGCGAGCACTCCGAGGCATCCACTGCGCGTGCGGACCCGTCGTGCAGGTAACGCGACTGGAGGCCAGTGGCCTGCGGCGGTTCCAGCGGGTCTCGTTGGCCCCCGAGGCTGGCATCAACCTCATCACGGGCGACAACGGTGCCGGCAAGACCAGTTTGCTGGAAGCGCTGCATCTGATGGCATACGGACGCAGCTTCAGGGGGCGTGTCCGGGACGGTCTGGTCCGTACTGGATCCGATGCGGTCGAGGTCTTCGTAGAGTGGCGGGAAGCCAGCCAAGGGCGCCAACGCCGAGCGGGCCTGCGCCATAGCGGGCAGACATGGATGGGCCGGTTGGACGGAGAGACCGTTACCCAGTTGGGTGATCTCTGTGCGGCCTTGGCGGTCGTGAGTTTTGAGCCGGGAAGCCATGCCCTCGTCACAGGGGGCGGGGAGCCCAGGCGCCGCTTCATGGATTGGGGGCTGTTCCACGTGGAACAGGGGCGCGAGGGGGGCTTTCTTCCCCTCTGGCGGCGCTATGCACGTGCCCTGAAACAACGGAACAGCCTGCTCAAGGCGGGAAGCGGCGGTGGACAGCTCGACGCGTGGGACCACGAGCTGGCCGAGGCGGGCGAGCCCCTGACCCGACACCGTCAGGGATATCTGGATGCGCTCCAGGATGATCTGTCGTCCGTCGTGGGCGAACTGGCGCCGTCACTGGGAAACGCGTCGCTGCACTTCCTGCCCGGATGGCGCCGGCATGAGCTGTCTCTGGCGGACGCACTGCTGCTCGCCCGGGAGCGGGATCGTGCGGCCGGCTATACGACCGTGGGTCCGCACCGTGCGGACTGGCGGATCGACTACAGCGCGCTGCCCCAGCGCGAGACGCTGTCCCGGGGCCAGGCCAAGTTGACCGCCCTGTCCTGCCTGCTGGCACAGGCACAGGATTTCGCCCGTCGACGCGGTGAGTGGCCCGTCATCGCGCTGGACGATCTTGCGTCCGAACTGGACCGGCACCACCAGCGTCGAATTCTGGCGCGTCTGCTCGCCAGCGGTGCCCAGATCTTCATTACCGGTACCGAACCGCCGGTCGGGTTGGTGGAAAGCGACGTGGCACCTGCTCTGTTCCACGTGGAACAAGGGGGCGTGGAGCGCCTCATCACCCCTTGAGCCGGGTCTAAGTACGCACCAGTGCTATAATTCCGCATTGATCCCCTGGCCTGCGCACGGCGCCTACCGACCCGGTGGCGCCTGCCCCGCCATGCAGCCGACACGAAGCGAATGACCGACGAAACGACCTCTTCTGCACCGAACGGCAATACGTACGACGCCAACAGCATTACCGCGCTGGAGGGCCTGGAAGCGGTCCGCAAGCGCCCCGGTATGTACATTGGCGATGTGCACGACGGCACCGGCTTGCACCACATGGTGTTCGAAGTGGTCGACAACTCCATCGACGAGGCGTTGGCCGGCCACGCGGACCATGTCGCGGTGACGATCCACGAAGATGGGTCGGTCTCGGTCTCCGACAACGGACGCGGCATCCCGGTAGGCAAGCATGCGCAGATGAGCGCCAAGCTCGGTCGCGAGGTGTCCGCCGCTGAAGTCGTCATGACGGTGCTCCACGCGGGCGGCAAGTTCGACGATAACAGCTACAAAGTGTCCGGCGGCCTGCACGGGGTGGGCGTCAGCGTGGTCAACGCCCTGTCCGAGAAACTGCAGCTGGACATCTTCCAGGGCGGTTTCCACTATCGTCAGGAATACAGCAACGGCGCCGCGCTGGTCCCCCTGACCCAGGTCGAAAGCACCAGCAAGCGCGGCACCACGCTCCGCTTCTGGCCTTCGGTAACGGCCTTCCACGGCAACGTCGAATTCCACTACGACATCCTAGCCCGCCGTCTGCGCGAGCTGTCGTTCCTGAATTCCGGCGTGAAGATCGTGCTGGTCGACGAGCGGGGCGAAGGCCGTCGCGACGATTTCCACTACGAAGGCGGTATCCGCAGCTTCGTGGAGCACCTCGCCCACCTCAAGACACCGCTGCATCCGAACGTGATCTCGGTCAGTGGCGAGCAGAATGGCATAACGGTGGAAGTCGCCCTGCAGTGGACCGACGCCTACCAGGAAACGATGTTCTGCTTCACCAACAACATCCCCCAGAAGGATGGCGGTACCCACCTGATCGGCTTCCGTGCCGCGCTTACGCGCACGCTGACGAACTACATCGAACAGAGCGGCATCGCCAAGCAGGCGAAGGTGAACCTGTCCGGCGACGACATGCGCGAAGGCATGATCGCCGTGTTGTCGGTGAAGGTGCCGGATCCGAGTTTCTCCTCGCAGACCAAGGAAAAACTCGTCAGTTCCGACGTCAGGCCGGTTGTTGAGAGCACGTTCGGTGCACGTTTGGAGGAGTTCCTGCAGGAACATCCCCACGAGGCCCGCGCAATCGCGGGCAAGATCGTCGACGCCGCCCGCGCCCGCGAGGCCGCCCGCAAGGCGCGCGACCTGACACGCCGCAAGGGTGCACTGGATATCGCCGGCCTGCCCGGCAAGCTGGCCGACTGCCAGGAGAAGGATCCGGCGCTGTCCGAGCTCTTCATCGTCGAGGGTGACTCGGCGGGCGGTTCCGCCAAGCAGGGTCGCAACCGCAAGAACCAGGCGGTGCTGCCGCTCCGCGGCAAGATCCTCAACGTGGAACGCGCGCGCTTCGACCGCATGCTCGCCAGTGCCGAAGTCGGGACGCTGATCACCGCGCTCGGCACCGGCATCGGCAAGGACGAGTACAACCCGGACAAGCTGCGCTACCACCGCATCATCATCATGACCGACGCCGACGTCGACGGTTCGCACATCCGCACGCTGCTGCTCACGTTCTTCTACCGGCAGATGCCTGAGCTGATCGAGCGCGGCCATGTCTACATCGGCCTGCCGCCGCTGTACAAGCTGAAGCAGGGCAAGCAGGAGCTCTACCTGAAGGACGACGCGGCGCTGAACGTCTACCTGGCGAACAATGCGGTGGAAGGTGCATCGCTGATTCCGGCGAACGGCGAGCCGCCGATTTCCGGCGAGGCGCTGGAGAAACTGCTGCTCGTCTTCAGCACCGCGCGTGACGCGATTGCACGCAACGCGCATCGCTATGATCCGGTGCTGCTGGAGTCGCTGATCGACTTCACGCCGCTCGATGCCGAACACCTGCAGCAGAACATCGACGAGCGGCATGAACTGGCCGCGCTGGAAGCCAAGCTCAACCGTGGCAGCATCGGCAGTGCGCGTTATGCACTCACGCTGCAGCCGGCGAACGAACAGCGCCCTGCTGCCCTGCTGTCCACCCGTCGCCACATGGGTGAGGAACTGGTGCAGGTGTTGTCGCTGTCGGCGTTCGAGAGCGGCGAACTGCGTCCGCTGCGCGAAGCCGCCGCACTGCTGCATGGCCTGGTCCGCGATGGCGCGCAAGTCGTCCGCGGCAACAAGGCGCAGCCGGTGGCGACGTTCGCCGAGGCGCAGGCGTGGTTGCTCGAAGAGGCCAAGAAGGGTCGCAGCATCCAGCGCTTCAAGGGCCTGGGTGAAATGAACCCCGAGCAGCTGTGGGACACCACGGTCAATCCCGAAACGCGTCGCCTGTTGCAGGTGCGGATCGAAGATGCGGTCGCCGCCGACCAGATCTTCAGCACGCTGATGGGGGATGTCGTCGAGCCGCGGCGCGAGTTCATCGAAGACAACGCGCTGAAGGTCGCCAACCTCGACGTCTGACGCTGCACGGATGAGCGACGTGCCCTCCCCGTCCGGCGCGCTGGATGCGACGCGGTCCACACTGCCGCTGCGCAGCGTGCTGCCCGCGTTCGCCATCGATGTGGCGCTCGCCATCGCGCTGTCGTTCTCGACGCTGATGCTGGGCCTGTTCGGCTGGGCGGCATGGCGAGGCATCCAGCTCGCGCAGCGAGCCGGGGGCACGCCCGATGCACAGGCACTGCAGGCGCAACTCGGTACGCCTCCGGTCCTGTTCCTGATCGTCATGACGCTCGTCAGCACCGGTGGAACGGCCCTGGTGCTCTACCTGTGGCGACGCCGGGCCACGCGGGCCGAACGGCGCGCGTCGTTGGACCGCCTGCGTAACGCCCGCACGTGGATCTGGGCGCTTGTCGCCGGCGTGGCCACATTCCTCTTCAGTACGCTGATGAGTGCGGCAGGCCGCCTGTGGCTGGGTCTGGACCTCGAACCGAGCAACCTGGACCTGATCAAGGACGGCTTCGCGCGCTATCCGCTGTTCCTTGCGTTGTTCGCAGTCGTCCTGGCACCGCTCTACGAAGAACTGCTGTTCCGGCGCGTGCTGTTCGCACGGCTGTGGCAGGCTGGATGGCCTATGCTGGGTCTGGTGCTCAGCAGCCTGGTGTTTGCCCTGGTCCACGAATTGCCCGGCCTCAACGGCAAGCCGGCGGGCAGCACGCTGTTCCTGATCGCGGTGTACGCCGGCATGGGCGGCATCTTCGCTTGGGTGTATCGCCGCACGGGGACGCTATGGGCGCCCATCGCTGCCCACATCCTGAACAATGCGATAGCGCTGGCTGTCTTGCAGGTGTACGGCGACGCATCCGTCTAATGTGATTGACAAAAGTTTAAGACGGGCTTGCCCAGACTCTGGTCGCACGCAATATCGCAGGGGGGCGAGCATGAAATGCCAGATTCTCGGAACCGCCATGGTGCTGGGCCTTGCCGCCTGCGCTACCACGACGTCGCCGACGGGACGCACCCAGATGGTCGGCGGTGTTTCCCAGGCCCAATTGGACCAGCTGGGCGCACAGGCCTTCGCCGAGACCAAGGCGAAGGAGACCCTCAACCGTGATGCACGCCAGAACGCCTACGTCACTTGCGTGGTGAACGCCCTCGTCCGCCAGCTGCCACCGGAGCAGCGCGGCGTTGCGTGGGAGACTGCGGTCTTCACCGACAGCGAGCCGAATGCGTTCGCCCTGCCGGGCGGAAAGGTCGGCGTGAATACCGGGATCTTCACCGTCGCCAAGAACCAGGACCAGCTTGCTGCCGTGCTGGGACATGAAATCGGCCATGTGATCGCACGACACCATGAAGAACGCATCACGCGGCAGATGGGTGCGCAGGCGGGTCTGGGTGTGCTCGGCGCGCTGGCCGGCGCTCGCTACGGTGAGGGTGCCGCCAGTACTGTGAACCAGCTCGGCGGCATGACCGCGCAGGCAGCGTTCCTGCTGCCCGGTTCCCGAACACAGGAAAGCGAGGCCGACGTCGTCGGCCAGCGTCTGATGGCGCAGGCCGGCTTCGATCCGCGCCAAGCGGTAGGCCTGTGGCAGAACATGATGGCCGCCAGCGGAGGACGCTCGCCGCAATGGCTGTCGACCCACCCCGACCCCGCCAACCGCATCCGCGAGCTCGAGCGCGATGCCCCTTCCCTCGTACCCACGTACGAGGCGGCCAGGAAGGCCGGAAACGCGCCGAAATGCGGCTGACACACGCGCCGGTATTGCTGCGCAGCAGCACGTGAAACGGTATCCGCCTTCCCTTGGTTTCTGTTAGTTTTGCCGGCCCCGCACGCAGAGGGGACGGGTGAACCGCCTTCTGCTTGTCCCCACGAGGTTTAGACATGAAACACCGCATGCCCCAGAAGACTGTCCTCAGCCTGATGTTGCTGGCCGCCTTTGGCGGCGCCGTCGTTGCCGACGCCGTGGCGTATGACGCCCGCTCCGCAGAACGCGGTGGACGCAAGAACAGCGCCAAGCCGGAAGTGCGTTATCCGGACGCGACCCGCGAGGAGCCCAAGGCCAAGGGTTCGAGCAAGGCCCAGGGCAAGCTCAGCAAGCTGTTCAAGGCCTATGAAAAGGAAGACAACGACACCGAGACGCTGACCCTCGCGAAGGATCTGCTGGCCGAGCCCAATGCCAACGACTACGACAAAGCGATGGCCGCGCAGCTTGGCGCGCAGGCTGCCTACAACCTCGACGACATGGCGACCGCGAAGCAGTTGCTGCGGCAGGCCGTCGATCTCAACGCACTGGACAACAACGGTCATTACCAGTCCATGATGATGCTGGCCCAGCTGCAGTTGCAGGATGACGAGTTCGAGCCGGGCATGGCCAACCTCGATCGCTACCTGACCGAGACGAAGTCGTCGCGTCCGGAAGACCTCATCATGAAGGGCCAGGCGCTCTACCAGACGGAAAAGTTCGCCGAAGCCATTCCGGTGCTGGAAAAGGCCATTGCCGCCACTCCGGAGCCGAAGGACAGCTGGTACAGCCTGCTGTTGGCGTCGTACAACGAAGCGGGCCAGCCGGAGAAAGCCGTCAAGCTGGCCGAGCAGCAGGCAGCCAAGAACCCGACCGACAAGAAGTCGCAGATGAACCTGGTCGCGACGTACCAGCAGGCCGACCAGTTCGACAAGGCCGCCGCGATCCTGGAAAAGCTGCGCGCAGCCGGCCAGCTGACGGACGAGAAGGAATACCGCCAGCTGTACATCACCTACGCCAACATGGACGGCAAGGAGAAGGACGTGATCTCCGTCGTCAACGAGGGCCTGCAGAAGGGTCTGTTGAAGCAGGATTACCAGACGTATCTTGCGTTGGCACAGGCGTACTACTACTCCGAACAGGTCCCCCAGGCCATCGAGGCGTGGCAGAAGGCCGCCCCGCTTGCGAAGGATGGCGAGACCTACCTCAACCTCGCCCGCGTGCTCTGGCAGGAAGGCCGCATCCCCGAAGCCAAGACCGCTGCGCAGGCGGCCTTGAACAAGGGACTGAAGAAGCCGGAAGACGCGAAGAAGATCCTCGCGCTTAAGTGACGTGATCCAGTGACACCGTAGGCCAAAAATCCGTACGGATAATGGCAACCGGGCGTCGGATTGGTATAAGCTGGGGATTCCGCCGCGCAAAACGGCCGGCGGAATCCAGAATCAACGAGGCGCCCCGGTGCCCGTATCAACCTTGAGTTAATTGGCGCATGGCTGAACAACTGGTCATCAACAGGTACCGGGAACAGGAAGAGGACAACAGCCTCAACTGGCCGCGTATCATCGGTATTGCCTTTGTGATCGCATTGCACGCAGCCGCGCTGCTGGCCTTGCTGATCCCGGCCGTCGCCCCGCCGGCGGAGAAGGAGCAGGAACGTCGCACCTCGGTGGTGATCGTCGACGCCCCGCCTCCCCCGCCCCCGCCGCCGCCGCCGCCGCCGAAGCAGGACACGCCGCCGCCGCCGGTCAAGAACCTCGCGCCGCCCAAGACCACGCCGCTGCCTCCGCCGCCGGAAGCACCGCCCGTGGACATCGCCGAACCGCGTCCGACCGACATCGTCAGCCCGCCGTCGCCGCCCGCACCGCCGTCGCCGACGCCGGACATCGGCGCCAGCGTCGACATCTCGTCCAAGAACATGAATCCGCCCCGCTACCCGCCGGCCGCCGCGCGCTCGGGTATCGAAGGCACGGTCATCCTGATCATCGACGTGGACGCGAACGGCAACGTCACCAATGTGTCGGTGGAAAAGTCCAGCCGCAACCGCGATCTCGATCGTGCTGCCATGGAAGCCGCACGCAAATGGCGCTTCAACGCGTCCGTCGTCAATGGCCAGAAGGCCGCAGGCCGCGTCCGCGTGCCCGTGGACTTCAACATGGGCGGCTGATGCCGCCAGGCATCGACAGATTCCAACGCAAGAAACCCGCACCACCCTCAATCAACACTTAAATAAAGGTAAGCGTCATGCTGCAGGAAACCCTTTTCGCCGCCGCCGCCGGGGGCAACAACGCCGCGAATGCCCTGTCGCAGATGGGCTTCGAGCACATGATCAGCGAGATGGTCAGCAAGCCCGGCGAGTTCATCGTCTCCTGGGTCGTGCTGCTCACCCTGGTGATCATGTCGGCCATGTCCTGGTACTGGACGGTCATCAACGTGCTCCGCAGCACCCGCCTGAAGGGCCAGGCTGACCGCGTGACCAGCGCCTTCTGGGAAACCCCGAATGCGCAGGACGCCATCCGCCTGATGGAAGAGCAGCCGAAGAACGAGCCGTTCTCCAAGATCGCCCTCGACGCCGCCCAGGCCGCTGCGCACCACCAGCGTTCGGAAGGTTCGGGCGAGACCCTGAGCCGCTCGGAGTTCGTGGACCGCGCCCTGCGCCAGGCCGTGACCCGCGAGAGCACCAACCTGCAGGGCGGCATGACGCTGCTCGCCACCGTCGGTGCGACCGCGCCGTTCGTGGGTCTGCTGGGTACGGTGTGGGGCATCTACGGCGCCCTGATCCGCATCGGTGCGACCGGCCAGGCCTCGATCGACGCCGTTGCCGGCCCGGTGGGTGAAGCGCTGATCATGACCGCCATCGGTCTGTTCGTCGCCATCCCGGCCGTGTTCGCCTACAACTTCTTCAGCAAGACGAACGCGGCCGTCATCGCCAAGTTCGATACGTTCGCGCACGACCTGCACGACTTCTTCGCCACCGGCTCGCGCGTTCGCTGAGCCGGCGGTACAAGCAGTCAACGCAACGTTCTAGACGGAGCCCGTCATGGCTTTCAGTAGTGGTAATAGCGGTGGCCCGATGGCCGAGATCAACGTCACGCCCCTCGTGGACGTGATGTTGGTGCTGCTGATCATCTTCATCATCACGGCGCCGTTGATGTCGCACAAGGTGAAGATCGAGCTGCCCGAAGCGAACCTCGTCCAGAATCCGGACGAAAAGACCGCCCCCAAGACCCCGCCGATCACCATTTCCGTCAAGGACAATGGCGACCTGTTCTGGGGCGATGAGCCGGTCAGCAAGGAAATCCTGGAATCGCGCCTGTCGAGCGTGGCCCAGTTGCAGCCGCAGCCGAAGCTCAACCTGCGTGGCGACAAGACGACCAAGATGGGCACCATCGCGGAAGTCACCAAGATCGCGCAAGGCCAGGGCATGCTCGATATCGGCTACGTGGCCACGAAAGAGAAGGGGCAGTAAGCCATGGCATTCAGCAGTGGTGGTAGCAAGGGCCCCATGGCCGACATCAACGTCACGCCCCTCGTGGACGTGATGCTGGTGCTCCTGATCATCTTCATCGTGACCGCACCGATCATGACGTACCCGATCGAGGTGGCCCTGCCGCAGCGTGTGATCAACCCGCCGCCGCAGGTACGCGAGCCGCCGCCGCCGATCGACCTGCGCATCGAGTCGGACAACACGGTGTACTGGAACAACAGCCCGACCAACGTGGCCGACCTCCAGCGCAAGATGGAAGACGAAGTCCAGCGCGATCCGACCAACCAGCCGGAGCTGCGCATCGAAGCCAAGTCGGACGCGCATTACGAAGTGATGGCCAAGGTGTTGGCCGCTGCGAAGAATGCGCAGATGATGAAGATCGGTTTCGTGCAGTAATCGCGAAACGAGCAGCAGTAGGCTCTCGAACGCCGCCCTCCGGGGCGGCGTTCTTCGTTCCGGAGGGCGAACAGGGGCCCTCTTGCGTCCCTGGAAGCGCGGGCGTAGCGTCAGGGGCACGGTCCCCGACAGAAGGAGGTGTGCCATGGCGTTCTCCGCTCCTGCAAGCCGTTCCGAACTGGCCGACATCAACATCACGCCACTGGTGGACGTGATGCTGGTGCTGCTGGTGATCTTCATGGTGACGGCGCCGATGCTGTCACGCCCCATCGAGACGCTCCTGCCGCAACCGGTTCCCGGTACGCACGCCGAGCCGCCCAACGACCTGGTGCTCAAGGTGGGCGTCGGCGGCCACTACACCCTGGACGACCGTCCGATTGCGCTGGGCGATCTCCGTGCGCGGCTGGAAGATGCGCTCACGGCCGACCCCCGCACCGTGCTGCAGGTGGAGGCGGCGGAAAGCGCCGATTACCAGCAACTGGTCAGCGCGCTGTCGCAGGCCGAAGCCAGCGGCATGCGCAACATCGTGATGAGGAACTGACGCCTGGCGCGCGTCGACGGGATCGATACCGCTCAGTCCCGCCCGACGCCCTCGGCCTGGCTCAGGATCGCGAGGTAGCGGCGCACGGTCGCGTCCAGGCCGGCGTACAGTGCTTCGCCGATCAGCGCATGGCCGATCGAGACTTCGAGTACCCCGGGCACCGATGCAAGGAATCCGCCGAGATTGTCCTGGCTGAGGTCGTGCCCGGCGTTGACACCCAGGCCCAGCGCGTGAGCCTGCTCGGCCGTGCGCCTGCAGTGCTCGAGCGCATCGCCGGCGTCGCCACGCGAAGCCGCCTCGGCAAATGGGCCGGTATAGATCTCGATGCGGTCCGCGCCGATGTGCGCCGCATTCTCGAGTCCGGCGCAGCCCGCATCCACGAACAGGCTGACCCGGCATCCCATCGCCTTGAGTGCCGCGATCAGCGGGCGCAGGCGTTCCGAATCCTGTTCGAAATCGAAGCCATGGTCCGACGTGATCTGGCCGTCGCCGTCCGGCACCAGCGTGGCCTGCGCAGGACGGGCCGCGTCGCACAACGCGAGGAAGCCGGGATAACCGTCGCGGGGCGGAGCGAAAGGATTGCCTTCCAGATTCAGTTCGACGCCGTGCCCGCGCGTCAGCCGCGCCAGCGCGTCGACATCGCCAGGACGGATGTGCCGCTGGTCGGGCCGGGGATGCACGGTGATGCCATGTGCGCCGGCTGCCAGGCAAGCCTGCGCCGCGCGCACCACATCGGGTTCATCGCCGCCGCGGGAATTCCTCAGGACGGCGATCTTGTTGACGTTGACGCTGAGCAGGGTCACGGTGCGGGCGGTTCGGACGGCGGTGCATTGCGCCGCGCCTCCGCGATCTCGCGAAGTCGGCGCAGCTCGGCCGGATCGATCATCAGCGATTCGTCGCGGCGCGTTTCACCCAGCCTGCGCGCATGCCGCCCGATGATCCAGACCACGAAGAGGCAAAGCGACACCAGCATCAGGACGACCATCAAGGGCATCGACGTGGTGCGCACGGCCATGAACAGGCAGCCGATCGCCATCAACAGGAAGAGCCAGTGCATCGTCCACCCCCGGGGCTTGGTGGCGGAATATTACCGCGTCCGTTGCGCGGCAGGCATCGACCGGCTTCACAGCAAGGGCGACATCAGCCGTGCCAGTGCTTCGGGCAGTCGATGGCGCCAGAGCGCGCGGTCGCGCTGCAGGCGTACCGGTTCACTGGCGGCGATCTCGCCTTCCATCCACTGTCCCAGCGTGCCGGCGACGCCGCGGTCGCGGAACATCATGGAAATCTCGAAATTCAGCCGGAAGCTGCGGTGGTCGAAATTGGCGCTGCCGATGATGGCCAGCGTGTCGTCGCAGAGAAGCGCCTTGCTGTGCATCATGCGTGGGCCGTATTCGTAGACCTTCACGCCGGCGGCGAGCAGTTCGTCGAAATACGACCGCGCGGCCAGCGTCGCCAGCCGGGAATCGCTGGTCTTGGGCACCACCAGGCGGACGTCCAGACCGCCCAGCGCGGCGGACGTCAGCGCCATGCGCGCGGCTTCGCCGGGAACGAAATACGGCGTGACCAGCCAGACGCGCTGTCTCGCTTCATGGATCGCCGCGACCTTGGTGCGGTGGATGGGCTCCCATGCGGAATCCGGCCCCGACACCAGTGCCTGTACAGCAATCCCGCCCCGCACGTTGGCATCGCTGGCGCTCCACAGCCGCGTGCCCTGGAAGTCCTTGCGCTGCTGGCCGGTGGCATATACCCAATCCTCGACGAACACCTGCTGGATGCTGCGCACGATCTCGCCCTCGAGGCGCAGGTGCAGGTCGCGGAATGCATCGTCGCAGAGGGACTCGTCCTCATCGTCGGTGACGTTGATGCCGCCCGTGAACGCGATGCGTCCGTCGACCACCACGATCTTGCGGTGCGTGCGCAGGTTCAGCCACGGACGGGTGAAGGGACGGAAGCGGGTAGGGTGGAACCAGGCGTGCTCGCCGCCGGCATCGATCAACGCGCGCAAGGCCCGGGTCTTGAGTCGGTTCGAGCCCACGGCGTCCAGCAGCAGGCGCACCTTGACGCCTTCGCGCGCCTTCACCGCGAGCGCCTCGAGGATGCGCTGGCCGGTACGGTCGCCGTTGAAGATGTAGTACTCCAGGTGGATGTGGTTCTCCGCGGCGGCGATCGCATCCAGGATCGCCTTGTACGTGGCGCACCCATCCACGAGCTGCTGCACCGAGGTGGCCGTGGAAGGCGGCAGTCCCGTCGTCTTCTGGGCCAGCATGGGCAGTTCCGCGCTGTTGCCGTCAGCCGGTGCGAAGACCTCGTAGCTCTCCACGCCTTCGCGCGCGCGCGTCCGCCGGAGTTGATGCCGCTTGATGCGCTGCGGCCCCAACAGGAAGTAGACCAAGTACCCCACGTACGGCAGCAGCGCAAGGGAAAGCAGCCAACTGAGTGTGGCCACCGGTTCGCGTTTCTGCAGGATGATCCAGGTACACAGCGGCACCAGGTAAAGCAGCCAGGCCAGCGTGATCCACCCGGCGAGGTGGGGCAGGGTGGACGCGGCATCTCGGATGGCGTGGAGGACGTCGGGCATGCCGCGATTCTAGAGGTCGGCATGACCTCCGTGCGATGCGTCGGCGTTGCAGGCAGCGTCTTTTCCTTCCAGGGCCCGCCGCCACGGCGAACGCCGCGTGCGCGCCAGCCTGCAGGGCCGGCGTGTCAGCGCCAACTCGCCTTGCGCGAGGGCGGCGGGGGCGTGGGCGTGGCGTCGATACTGGGAACCAGCAGCGACAGGCGTGCCTTGGCATAGTCGCCGCTGCCGTCGACGTCCAGCTTGCCCGCACTGTTCGCAGTGATGAGCGCCGTGTCGAGGAACACCTCCTCGCCCGCCGCCAACCGGTGGCGCGCACTGCACAGCTTCACCGGCACCTGCAGCACGCTTATTCCGTCCCGCTGCCATTTGGTTTCCGGCACCAGCCGGCGGACGATGGAACCGTCCACCCATACGTCCACCG
The DNA here is from genome assembly GCF_002863005.1 of Pseudoxanthomonas sp. Lineage (GTDB taxonomy): Bacteria > Pseudomonadota > Gammaproteobacteria > Xanthomonadales > Xanthomonadaceae > Pseudoxanthomonas_A. Next base: position 133,873 of record NZ_PKDG01000009.1, on the reverse strand, counting down.
AATCCGATTGCACCGACCGGCACTTGCCGATCCCGACATCAAAAGTCATGCACCCTCCTACAGGGCGGTATGCGTCAACGTGAAAAGAAAGCCGCGCGACTCCAGCAACGCGCGCATGCGCCGTTCTGCCGGTGCGCGGTGGAACTGGCGGCCCGCCCACAACTCGAAGCAGGGCCGTGCCGTGGCGTGACCGTGGGTCGTCGGCCGGCGGGACACCGCGATGTCCGGCGACTCGCAGGCCGTGGCCCACATCACCCGCAGGTCGCCCGGACCGATGGATTGCTGCGATCCAAGATGAAGAATGAACACCTGGACGTGCTGCCTGGACACGCATCTCTCCTCGGCGCGACAGGGCGTCGCGTGGATGAAGCCGAGAGGGAGAGAAATCGGCCCGCGGGAGGCGGCGGAGGAGACTGCCCGTCAGCCATGACAGGTATACGCCCTTGGGGGCGTGACCGCAAACCCGTGTTCATGGTTTGCGACGCACGTGCGATGCGGCTGCACGGCGCTGCGGCGTTACGACGCGATGCGTGGGAGCGCCAACCGCCACCCCAGCCCCGACCACCGGCTCGCATGCCGCGACAGTGCGTCGCGGATCACCGCTTCGCTGCCGGCGACGTGCAGCTCACGCCTGGCGCGGGTGATGCCGGTGTAGAGGAGTTCACGCGACAGCACGCGGTTGCCGCGTGCGGGCAGCAGCAGCCAGACCGCATCGAATTCGCTGCCCTGCGCCTTGTGCACGGTCATGGCGAATGCGGACTCGTGCGCGGGCAGCGATGCGGGATGGAACGCGCGCGGCTGCGTGGGTGTGTCGCCCGGGAACCAGGCCAGCAATACGCCTTGCGCATCGCGGAAACACAGCCCGATGTCGCCGTTGAACAGACGGTGGCGATAGCTGTTCTCTGTGACGATGACCAGCTGGCCATGAAAGTGGCCCTGCCCGGCACGCTGCAGGCCGCTGCCGCCTTCCACCAGCAGGCGCTCGATGCGGGCGTTCAACGTGCGCGCGCCCTGCGGGCCTTCACGCACGGCGGTGAGGATGCGCAGGCGCGCGGACAGCGCCAGCGCGTCGGCGGGCGTGGCGGCTTCGCCCAGCGCGCGCCAGTGCGACAGCAGGCGTTCGCGCTGCATGTCGAGCGGATCGGCCAGGTCTTCGTGGAACTGCACGCCGGCCAGCGTTTCGCTGCGCAGAAGCGAGAGCGTCGTGGAGGCATCGCCTTCGCGCACGGCGGCGGCCAGCGGCGCGAGCTGCAGGGCTTCGCTCTGGCGCCAGCCGCGCTGCAGGTGCACGCGGATGCCGGCGAAGCGGCCCTGTAGATGATCCTCGCTTGCCTTGTGATCAGCGGGCGGAACATCGCCGAGCAGCGGGCGGAGCGCCCCGGCGTCCTGCATGCCCAAGTCGTTGCCATCCCCTGCCGCGCTCAGGATGGCAGCGAGCACATCGCCTGCTTCCACCGACGGCAACTGGTCCGGATCGCCCAGCAGCACCAGGCGCGTGCCATCGGCGACGGCGTCCACCAGCTTGGCCATCAGCGGCAGGTCGATCATCGAGGCTTCGTCGACGACCACCACGTCGAACGGCAGCGGGTTGTCGGCGTGATGGCGGAAGCGGGGCGAATCCGGAATCGTGCCGAGCAAGCGGTGCAGGGTGGTGCCCGTGGTGGGCAGCGTCGCGAGCAGATCGGCGTCCACGCCCTGCGCCGCCAAGGCTTGCACCGCATGGCGGACGCTTTCGGCCATGCGCTCGGCGGCGCGACCTGTAGGCGCGGCCAGGGCGATGCGTGGCGCGGCGCGGCCTGCGCACCGTGCCTGTGCGGCCAGCAGCACCAGCAGGCGCGCGGTGGTGGTGGTCTTGCCGGTCCCGGGACCACCGGTGACCAGCAGCAGGGCATGGCGCAGTGCGAGCGCGGCGGCACGCGCCTGGTGGACATCGTGCGCGGCCGGCGGAAAGAGCTGCGCGAACAAAGGCGCGAGCGCATCGACGCCGGTTGCCGGCACCGGTTGCGTGGCGAGGCGTTGCAGGCCGGCCGCGAGTGCCCGTTCGTACTCGCGATAACGGCGCAGGTAGAGGAGGTCGTGTTCCAGCACCAGCGGCGCGTGCGGGTCGGCGACCGCATCGGCATCGTCCGGCGTGGCCACCCAGCGCGACGCGGCGAGACATGCACGCCACGCGTCGACGGATGGCCAGTCGATGGGGGTATCGGCGTCGAGCAGTGCCTGCGGCTCGCGCAGCGAGAGACCCGCATGGCCCTTGGCGACGGCGAGCGACGCCAGCGCGGTGGCGGCGAGCACGTCGTCGGGCGTGGCCGCATCCAGCCGGCGCAGGCTCTGGGCGAGGGCGTGGTCCAGGGTACGCAGGTGGCCGTTGCGGAACAGGGTATCGAGCAGGCTCATGCGGCCGCCTCCTGCCCGTGGCCCGCGAACAAGGCGTCGAGTGCGTGCACAAGTTCCGGCGCGAAGCGCTGCGCATGCACGCCGAGCGACGCATCGCGCGCGGGATCGAGTCCGCGGCAGAACACGTAGCGGATGCCGCCGAAATCGCGCGCGTAGTCGTAGCCGCCGCCCAGGCGGAACCGCAGCCAGCGATGCAGCGCGACGGTGTAGACCAGGGCCTGCAGGTCGTACTCGCTGTGCGCCATCGCAGTCGCCAGCGCGGGCGCGTCGTAGCGCGGCAGCCGGTTGGACTTGTAGTCGAGCACGTACCAGCGCCCGTCGCGCACGTAGGTCAGGTCGATCTTGCCGGTCATCAACCCTTCCAGCCGCGAGCGCAGGCCGAACCCGTGGCGCGCGCGCGCCACGCCATGCTCGTGCAGCAGCGCCAGCAACGCCGGCACGGCAGTGGGTGCAAGGGCGAAATGGAATTCGATTTCGGCACGCCGCTCGTCGTCGCCCAGCGCATGCAATGCGCCACCCTCGGGCAGCGCGACGGTCAGCGTGCGTCCGACCAACGAGGTGAGCAGGGCGACGCCATCGGCCAGGTCGTCCTGCGCGTAGCCTTCCCTGCACAGCGCGGCGAGCAGGGCGGCATGTTCGCCTTCCGGCGCCGCATCCCCCGCCTGCCACTGCGCCCATGCGCCGAAGCGGGTGTCTTCGAGCGCCGCATGCAGCACGTTGCCGAAACGGCTGCCACTGAAGCGCGGGTCGTACGCGTCTGCGGTGATGTCGGGGGACGCGTCTGCGTCATCGGGCGCCTGCACCGGTTCGTCCGCGGCCGCGCCGTCGGCCTCGGTGGAGGCAGCGTCGACGGCGTGGCCCGCATCGGCATGCGCAAGCTGGGTGAAGCTGTAGACCCACCAGTCGGGCGCGATGGAACGCCGGGCGACGCGGGCGGGCGGCACCGCGCCCTCCGCCACGTGCGGCAACCACGGCAGTTCGGCGGGCGGTGCGGCGGGATCGATGCGGATGCCCGGGTCCTGCGCCAGCAGGGCGTCGGCATCGCGCACCATCGCCCATAGCGGCGACTGCGCGTGCTGGTAGAAGGCGCCCGTCGCCAGCCACAGCGCGTGGCTGGCGCGGGTCAGGCCGACGTACAGCAGGCGCGCGTCTTCGGCGCGCTGCGCCTCGCTCCATTGCGCTCTGGCCGCGCCCCACCCGGAGACCTCCTCCTGCAACTTCCAGTGCAGCACGCGGCCGTCCGCGTCGGTGACGACGACGCGCTGGCCGGGATCGGGCGCCCTTCCGCCGATGCCCGCATACGGCAGGAACACCAGCGGGTACTCCAGGCCCTTGCTCTTGTGCAGCGTCACCACCTGCACGCGGTGCGCATCGGATTCCAGCCGCAGCAGCTGTGCGTCGTCATCGGCAGCGGTGCCGGCATCGGCGATGGCAGCGGCCAGCCAGTCGACGAGGCCGGGCAGGCCGAGCGTACGCGCGTCGGCTTCCTGCAGCATCTCGGCCGTCTGCAGGTAGTTGGTGAGCCTGCGCTCGCCGTCGAGCAGGCCGAGCAGGCGCGGGGCGTGCTCGGCGCACAGGTCGTTGACCAGCGCCAGCGGGCCACCGCGATGCAGGCGTTCGCGCCAGTCCTGCGCGCGCTGTTGCCAGCCGCGCATCGCATCGCCGTCGGTTTCGAGCGCGGCGATGCCCGCGGCATCCACGCCCAGCAGGACGGTGGACAGCGCGGCGCGCAGATGGCCGTCGTCCGCGCCGTGCATCAACGTGCGCAGCAGCGCGTGCAGTTCGCGCGCTTCCGGCGCGGCGAACAGGCTGAGCTTGCCGGCGGCAACAGCGGGAATGCCGACCTCGGCCAGCGCGGCACGGATGCGGGTGGCATCCCGGTGCGTGCGGACCAGCACGGCGATATCGCCGGGCTGAACGGGTTTGCCTCCTATCGTCGCGTTGCCGGCGCGCGCATCCGTCAGTACGCGGTGGATGGCAGCCACGCAGGCAGCGATGGCCAGTTCACGCGAGGTGCCTGCGTCCCAGGGCTTGACCTTGCCGTCCGGTCCGGGCGCCGGCGATGGCGCTCGCCATACGGTCAGCGCGGGCGCGGCCGCGCCATGACGCTGGAAGTCGTCATCGTGACGTGTGCCACCGGGCGCGACCGGATGGAAATGGATGCGTGGATCGACGAATGCGGCGTCACCGGCCTGTGCGTACAACGCTTCGATGGCACGCAGTACCGACGGCCGCGAGCGGAAGTTGTGCGACAGCGGTGGTGCGGCGACGGCATCGGCCTGAGCGGCGAGATAGGTTTCCACATCGCCGCCACGGAAGCCGTAGATCGCCTGCTTGGGATCGCCGATGACGAACAGCGCCGGCTTCGGACTCCTGCTGCCGAACACGTGGTCGAAGATGCGCCACTGGCGTGGATCGGTGTCCTGGAACTCATCGACCAGCGCGACGCGATACTGGGCGCGCAGGCGCTGCACGAGGGCGTCCGCATGTGGCGTTTCGAGCGCATCCGCGACGCCGTCGATCAGGTCGTCGTAGGTCTGAACACGCAGCTGCTGTTTGCGCAGCATCAGCCGTGCCCGGGCATCGTCGCGCAGGCGATGCAGCAGGGCGACGCGGCGCGCTTCGCGATAGGCGTCGACGCGGTCCTGCGCCTGCAGGTAGGCATCGATGGCATGCGTCAGCGGCGATTCCGGGGTGCGGCCCGCGCCGGCCTTGCTGGTTTTCAGCAGCAGCGCCTCACGGCGCAACTGCGGCAGCCTGTCGTGCGCGAACGGCATGCCGGCATCGTCCGCGGCCGCCCATGCCTCCAGCGCGTCGAACAGCCCGATGATCCACTCGACCCTGTAGCTGCCGCCGTGCAGCACCTTTCCCTCCACTGCGGCGACCAGGGCGTCACGAAACGCGCTCCCGTGCGCGCGATACGCGGCCATGAGCGCTTCGCCGGCCGCCCGCAAGGCCGTTGCAGGGTCGGCAGGCAGCGGATCGACGGGGTACGGCTGCAACCGCTGTTCGCGCAGCAACGCGGGCAGGTCGGCCGCCAAGGCGTCGGGGCCGCCCTTCCACAGCGCAAGCAGATCATCCGCACCGTCATCGTCCGCGCCATGCGCGCGCCACAGGTCCGCGGCGATTTCCTGCCGCAGCGCTGCGTCGTTGGCGAGCAACGGCGGCGCATCGAAACCGTGCCCGCTTTCCAGGGCGTGTTCGCGCAACACCCGTGCACAGAAGCCGTGGATGGTGAACACCGCCGCCAGGTCCATGCCGTCGGCGGCTTCGCGCAGACGCCGATGCAGTGCGGCGGGAGGTTCACCACTCCGCGCGAGATGCGCATCGAGGAGCGCACGCGTCAATGCCGCCTCCGGCGCTTCATCGGCGGCGGCGACGGCGGGCAGCGATGCTGCCAGCAGCAGGCGGGCACGGATGCGCGCGCGCAGCTCCTGGGTGGCGGCCTCGGTGAAGGTGACGGCCAGGACTTCGCCGATGCGCAAGCCGCCTTCGACCACCAGCCGTACGACCAGCGTGGCCAGGGTGAAGGTCTTGCCGGTACCGGCGGACGCCTCGATGGACTGCACGCCATCGAGCGGCAGCGCGAGGTAGGGATCGTGCGCGACGGTCATCCGGCGTCCTCCGCGTCGAAGACGGGGGCCAGTGCGCGCAACGCATCCGGATCGGTGCCAGCGTAGACCTCGCCCTGCGTGACCGCGAGATAGATCGACATCGAAAGATCCGCGAACCGCAGCCGCGCTGCGTCATCGGTGAAAGGATCGCAGCCGCGCAGCGCGAGCCGCAGCGCATCGCCGTTGCCTTCGCTCCAGCTGCGCTCGCTTCCGTACCATTTCTTCGCCGCTTCCTTCAGGCCTGCTTCCATGTCGGGCGCGGCGGCGAAGAATTCCCAGCCGCTGTAAGGCGCGAACGGCAGCGGTTCGCGCAGGCCCTGTTCGCGCAGCCAGAGCAGGTGCCGGAGCACCGTGCGTGCCTGGCCAGGATCGAGCGGCGGACGCACATGGGGACCGAACGGATGGCCGGATGCCGGCTTCGTGCCGCCCTCGTGGAATTGAACCAACGGCAGCGCGAGGCCGGCCGCACTGGCGAGCAGCCAGTCCAGGCCGTCGCGGATCGCCGCGCTTCCGCCCGGTGCACCGATGCGAATACGCGCGAGTCCATGCGGATACATGCCCGCCAGCGTGCCGTGCAGTGCGACGCCGTCGATGTCCACCTCGATGCGCTGCGTCGCCGGCAACTCGCCGCCGGTCCAGTCGGCGAAGGCGCGTGCGTACGGCGTGACCTCGCTGCGCAGCGTGGACAGCGTGCGCCGCCCCAGCGGACCCGAAGGCAGCAGGGCGCGGGCGCGCAAGGCGGCATGCAGCGTGGCGTCATCGTCGCCCTGCAGCACCCCGGCGAACACGGCTGCCTGCACGTCGCTGCGCGCCAGGCCGCGGCCCGGCAGCAGCAACGGCTCGACGTCATCGCCCGCTTCATCGATCCCCTCCAGCCGCAGGCCCAGCCGCTGGTGGAGGAACTGCTCGGCCGGCGCGGTCAGGAAGCGGCGCAGCTGGTCGAGCGACAGCCCGGAGCCGGCGTCGGCAGGTGGTGGCATCGCGTCGCCCGGAAACCAGCGCGGCAGGAGCGAGCGTCGCCCCGCCAGCCGGCCGGCGGCGGGATGCCACTGCCGGCGATAGCTGAAGCGGCGTGGATCGTCGTCGCCACCAAACGCGACGGGCGAAAACGGCTGCAGCGGATGGTGCACCACCATCGCCCTGGCGACGGACGCCGGATCGGCATGCTGCCGCGCGGCGGCGTCGATGAGCTCACTGACCAGCACCGACGGTTCGCGCGCGCCGCCGTCGCGAGGATCGGCCCCGAGATAGCTGAGAAGGAACACATCCTGCGCGGCGGCGAACAGCTGCAGGAACAGGAAGCGGTCGTCTTCGCGCAGCGAGCGGTCGCCATGCCGGCGCTTGTCGGTGCCGAGTTCGGCCGTGAGCTTGCTCAGGCCGGCGGCGGGATCGCGGCGTGGATAGTCGCCGTCGTTCATGCCGAGCACGCAGATCACGCGGAACGGCAGCAGCCGCATCGGCACCATGCGGCCGAAACTGATGCCGCCGGTCAACAGGGGCGCGCGCGTATCGGCTTCGGCAAGCGTGGTAGCGAAGTGCGCGCGCACCACGTCGGCGGGCACGGTGTCGGCATAGCCCGCTTTCTCCGCCTGCACGGCGAAGTCGTCGATGAGCATGCGCAGGCGGTCTAGTGCGCGCTGGCGGGCAGGCAGGGCAGGTTCGCGCGGCAGCAGTGCGGCGAGCAGTCCAAGCAGCCGTTCGCGCCATTGCGCAGGCGTGATCGCCTCGCCCAGCGATTTCTGGTGGCGGGCCAGCACGCGCAGCAGGCGGACCAGGATGTCGAGCGCGTCGAGCGCGCTGCCTTCCAGTTCGGGCCAGGGCGCGACGCCGGCGATGTCGTCCTGCGCGCCGCTGGCGTGGCCCAGCAGCAGGCGGTCGAGTGCGAACTGCCAGGTGTAGGCATCGTCGGCGGGTGCGCCGTGCGCGGCACGGTGCTTCGCGTCCAGTCCCCAGCGCGCGCCCGCGGCCTGCAGCCACGCGTGCAGGCGTTCGAGGGCGGGGGCATCGAGACCGGCCGCGTCCGCGATGGGCGCACTGGCGAGCAGATCGAGGATCTCGTGGGTACCGAAGCGCGAAACCGGCAGGCCGAGCAGGCGCACGAACACGTCGGCCAATGGCTCGCCGGCCAGCGGACTGGTGTCGGCCAGCGCGTACGGCAACCGGTCGCCATCGCCCGGCGCGCCGAACACGGCTTCCAGATAGGGCACGTACGGATCGATGTCCGGCGCCAGAACCGCGATCTCGCGCGGCTGCAGCGGCGGGTCGAAGCGGTCGTCCTCCAGCAACGCACGCAGCTGGTCGTGCAGCACCTGCAGTTCACGCAGGCGCGTGTGGCAGGCGTGTACCTGCAGGCTGGGATCGTCGGTGCGCAGGGCCGGCAGCAGGTCGGGCGGCTGCGCGCGGCGATGGAACAGGTCCGACTGCAGGCGCCGCAGCAGGCTGCCGTGGAACTTGCCGCCCCCTGCACCGGGATCGGCATGGCCCCGCACGTCGAGGGTGGGGTGCACCAGTTCGTAGCTGCCGATCACGGCCATGAAATCGCGCCCCGCCGCCCCCCACGCCTGCAGCAGACGGGCGTCGGCGGTCGTGTCGTCCTCGGCGCCCGCGCGCAGGCGTTGCAGGTCGCCCCAGTAGTCCTTCACCGGCGACGGGACATAGAAGTGCAGCGTGCCTACACGCGCCTGCGTGGCCAGCACGCGCAGCACATCGGGGGAGACATTGAGCGTGGCGAACGCGAATACGCGTGGCGGCAGTCCCTGCGGCAACGGCTGGCCTGCGCCCTCGAAGCGGTCGAGATAGCGCTGGATGCGCCGCGCGCGGTAGTCATGGCCTCCGGCGACGTGGCGCCACAGGATCGCCTGCGGGTCGTCGGGATCGGCACCACTTTCCCAGCGCAGCAACCAGTCGCGACGCCAGGCTTGGTACTTCTCGAACACCTCGGCCAGTTCCCCCGCCAGCGCCCACGGCTTGAGTGGATCGGGCCGGCGCGACGCGGTATCCGCCAGGTAGGCGGCGATCTGCGCCATGGCCGGGCGCGCGAGCAGCACGGGGTCGGTCAGCGCGGCGTACAACCGCCAGTGCAGCGTCGCGGCATCGAGATCCTCGCCCTCGCCCGGCACATTGGCGTCCAGCGCACGTGCGACGAACTCGCCAGGGGTGAGGAATTCCAGGTTCGCGGCGATGCCATGCGCGGTGGCCAGCGTGGCTTGCAGCCAACGCCGCATCGCGACCTGGGGAATCAGCACGGTCTCCGGCGCCAGCAGCGGCACACCGGGCGCAGGTGTGCTCAATTCCCGCGCCAGCAGCCCCGCCAACACCTCCAGCGCATTGGAGTGGTAGAGGCGGAAGTCGGGCGTGGCGTCGGTCGTCATCGTCTTCGCCATTGTGCCGGATGCCGGCATCGCGCCGGAGACACCGCGGTTTGGGCCACAGCATCCCGCACGACCGTGCGCGCAGGCGATGCTCGGGTGCCACAATAATCAAACTGCGCGGTACGGTTTATGTTCAGCCGCTGGCCGCGAAGCTACGCCGTTGTTTTTCCGTTAACCCGCCTGTGGTCCGCCGACGACGCCCATGACGCCTGCCGACGCCCCTGCCGTGCACCTGTCCGGCCTCCGCCTCGATCGCGGCGGCCGCACCATCCTGCGCGACATCGACCTGACCGTGCCCCGGGGCAGCATCGCCGCGGTGCTCGGCCCGTCGGGCAGCGGCAAGTCGACCATGCTTGCGGCGCTGACCGGCGAGCTCCCGCCTGCCGCCGGTACGGTCGAGGTGTTCGGCCAGCCCGTGCCGCACCGCAGCCGCGCGCTGCTGGAGATGCGCAAGGGGATCGGAGTGCTGCTGCAAGGCAACGGCCTGCTCACCGACCTGACGGTCGCCGAGAACGTGGCGCTGCCGCTGCGCACGCATACGAAGCTGCCGGACGTGCTGATCCGCCGGCTGGTCGACTTCAAGTTGAATGCGGTCGGCCTGCGCGCCGCCGCCGACGCCTATCCGCGCGAGCTGTCCGGCGGCATGGCGCGCCGCGTGGCGCTGGCCCGTGCGCTGGCGCTGGACCCGCCGCTGATGATCTACGACGAGCCTCTGACCGGGCTGGACCCGATCGCCTCGGGCGTGATCATGAGCCTGATCCAGCGCCTCAACGACACCCTCGGGCTGACCAGCATCATCGTGACCCACCACGTGCACGAAACCCTGCCCATCGCCGACCAGGCGGTGGTGATCGCCAATGGCGGCCTGGTGTTCTCGGGCACGCCGTCCGAGCTGGAAGCCACCTCGGATCCGCTGGTGAAGCAGTTCCTGCGCGGCGAGCCGGATGGCCCCATCGCGTTCGATGCGGTCAAGCGCGGGGAGGCCGCCTGATGCCCTTCGTCGCCGCCACCCGGTCGCTGGGCCGCGCCGGCCTGTTCTCGCTGTCGGTGTTCCGCGCCTCGGCGCCGACCCGCGATTTCTTCGCCGAGCTGACCCGCGAGATCTACAAGATCGGCGGCCGCTCGCTGCCGATCATCGCCGTGGGCGGCGCATTCGTGGGCCTGGTGCTGACGCTGCAGGGCTACCGCACGCTGACCACGTTCGGCGCCAGCGATGCGCTGTCCACCCTGCTGGGCCTGTCGCTGTATCGCGAACTGGGCCCGGTGCTGACCGCGCTGCTGTTCATCGGGCGCGCCGGCAGCTCCATCGCCGCCGAACTGGGGCTGATGCGCGCCACCGACCAGATCAAGGCGCTGGAACTGATGGCCATCGACCCGGTGGCGAAGGCCGTGGCGCCGCGCTTCTGGGCGGCGGTGCTGACGGTACCGCTGCTGACCGGCTTCTTCTGTTCGCTGGCGATCAGCGCCAGCTACTTCGAAGCCGTGCACGTGCTCGGCCTCGACAACGGCACATTCTGGTCCGCGCTGCAGAACAGCGTGGACTTCTGGGACGACTTCGGCGTGGCACTGCTGAAGTCGGCCGTGTTCGGCGGCACCGCCGCGCTGGTCGCGGCCTACGTGGGCTTCCACGCCGAGCCGACCATCGAAGGCACGTCGGTAGCCACCACCCGCGCGGTGGTGAACGCCTCGCTGCTGGTGCTGATGTTCAATTTCGTCATGTCTGCATTGCTGTTCAGGAGCTGACCCCATGTCCGTCCGTGGACCCCGCCTCGAATTCGCCGTCGGTGCCTTCCTGCTGCTGGCCCTGGCCTCGCTGCTGGTACTGGCGCTGGCTTCCACCAACAAGCGCTTCGGCGTGGGCGGCGGCAGCTACGAGCTGAGCGCACGCTTCTCCAACCTGGGCCAGCTGCGCAAGCAGGCGCCGGTGAAGATCGGGGGCGTGGTCATCGGGCAGGTGGCCGACATCCAGCTGGATCCGGTCAAGTTCGATTCCATCGTCACGCTGTCCATCGACAGCCGCTACAAGGACCTGCCGGCCGATACCGCCGCCGGCATCTTCACCAGCGGCCTGCTGGGCGAGAACTACATTGGCCTGTCGCCGGGCGGTGATCCCGAGGTCCTGAAGCCCGGCGAGGAAATCGCCTTCACCCAGCCGGCGGTGGACCTGCTGCAGCTGGCCGGCAAGTACATGTTCAGCGGCGGCACCAACAATGCCGGTGCAGGCTCCGGGGAACCCCCGGCCAGCGGCGAGACCGCCGCGCCCCCCGTTACGGAAGGACCGACCCCATGAAGACCCTCATCAAGCCCTCCCTGCTCTCCGTCGTGCTGTCGGCCGCGCTGCTGGCGTCCGCGCCCGTCGCCGTGTTCGCCCAGGCTGCCGCGCCGGCCACCGTGGCCAAGCAGGCCACCGCCAGCCAGGTCGTGCTGGCCAGCAGCACGCGCATCCTGACCACGCTCGATCAGCGCCGCGCCGAGTTCAAGTCGAATCCCGCGGCGCTGCGCCAGTTCGTCACCGGTGAGTTCAACACGCTGTTCGACGGCGACTATGCCGCCCGCCTCGTGCTGGGCGTGCACGGTCGTGGCGCCTCCGACGCGGACGTGAAGCTGTTCGGCCAGGCCCTGACCGAGCGCCTGCTGTCCGCCTACGGCGCGCGCCTGGCCGACTTCAACGCGCGCCTGAAGGTGCGGGTGAAGTCCGAATCGCCGTTGCCCGGCGGCCGCGGCGTGAAGGTGGACACCGAGTTCGTGCAGGCGGACCAGACGGTCACTCCGATCACCTTCTATGCCCGCAACGTGGGCGGACAGTGGAAGGTGTTCGACGTGCTGCCGGAAGGCGTGTCCTTCGTTCAGACGTTCAAGACCCAGTTCGACACCCCGCTCCGGCAGAAGTCGATCGCGCAGGTGGCGGCGGACCTGAAGTCCGGCAAGCTGCAGGTCAACGGCAGTGCCGGCGGCAACTGACGCCGGCGTCCGGCGGGACGGCGACGCGCTGATGTTCTCGGGCGCCCTGGACCGCGCCGCGGCCGCCGTGCTGTGGCCACAGGCCTCGGCGCAGTGCGCCGGGGCGCAACGCATCGTCCTGACCAACGTCACTACCGTCGACAGCGCCGGGCTGGCACTGTTGTCGGCGCTGGCCGCGCGCCTGCACGCCAGTGGTATCACCCCGCGTTTCGAAGGCCAGCCCGCTGGCCTGGCCGATCTCCAGGCCGCGTATCGCCTGACGCCGGAACTGGATTTCCCGGCATAACCCCACCCCGCCGTTTGCAGGAATCAGGATGAATCTGTTCCGCCTCAGCACCGTCGTCCTGCTGGCCGCCCTGGCGACCGCCTGTGCGTCGGCTCCCCCCTCTTCGACGGCTGCGCCGGCCGATGCGGTGGTGGTCGACAGTACCGCCACGGCGTCGGCTCCGTTGCCGCCCGTGCCACCGATCGATCCCGCCAGTATCGATGCCCCCGCACCGGCGGCCGACACCGCCACCGCGTCGGAAGGTGAGGACGACTTCGCCGCCATCTACGGCCAGGGCGCCTACGATCCGGTCGCCGATCCCACGCTGCCCGCACCGGCGCAGTCGCCGACTGCCTACGACCCGTGGGAGAAGTTCAACCGCAAGGTGCACGCCTTCAACAATGTCGTCGACCGCGCCGTCGCACGGCCGCTGGCCCGTGTCTATGTGGCGGCGGTGCCGCGCCCCGTGCGCCTGGGCGTCGGCAACTTCTTCGACAACCTGCGCCAGCCGCTGACGATGGTGAACCAGTTGCTGCAGGGGCGTCCGCGTGACGCCACGCAGACCTTCGGCCGCTTCCTGCTCAACTCCACGGTCGGCATCGGCGGCATCTTCGACCCTGCCAGCGACCTGAAGATGAAGCGCCGCAGCGAGGATTTCGGGCAGACGCTGGGCACGTGGGGCTGGAAGCGCTCGCGCTACGTGGAGCTGCCGTTCTTCGGCCCGCGCACCGTACGCGACGTGCTGGGCCTGGCCGGCGACATGCCGCTCAGTCCGGTCAGCAAGATCGAGGACGACAAGACGCGCATCTTCCTGCAGGGCCTGAACCTGGTGGATACCCGTGCGCAACTGCTGTCACTGGACAGCCTGCGCGAGGGTGCGGTGGACGACTACGCGCTGGTCCGCGACTCGTGGCTGCAGCGCCGCAATTACCAGATCGAAAGCCATCGCAGCACCAAGCAGTCGACCGAAGACGAGCTGCCGGAGTACCTGCAGGACGAGAACACCCCGACCGTGCCGGCCGACGCGATGCCGATGCCGGAGATCAGCGGCGGCGGTTGAGGCTGACAGGTAGCGATCAATGAAAACGGCGCCTGCGGCGCCGTTTTCTTTTGGGCGTTCCCTCTCCCTGCGCAGCGGGGAGAGGATGCCGAAGGCGGGTGAGGGGCAAACGAAGCGGGAAAGATCCAGCGCATGGATGAAAACCGCGCCCGCCCCTCATCCGCCCGTTGGGCACCTTCTCCCGCAGGCGGGGAGAAGGGACAACACGCGACGCCTCACTCCGCCTCGTCGCCGCCCAGCAGCTTCTGGCTTTCCTCACCCGGCAATGCTTCGACACCACGCAGCTGCCGCTCGATCGCACGGGTGCGCACGCCGGCCTGCTTGATGCTGTTCTGCACCGTGTCCAGCTGGCTGTTGGCTTTTTCCAGCACGGTCGCGAACTTTCCGAACTCGGTCTTCACCGCGCCCAGCAGCACGCGTACTTCGCTGGAACGCTTTTCGATGGCCAGCGTGCGGAAGCCCATCTGCAGGCTGTTGAGCAGCGCCGCCAGGGTGGTGGGTCCGGCGACGACGATGCGATGGTCGCGTTGCAGCGCATCCACCAGGCCGGGACGGCGGATGGTTTCCGCGTAGAGCCCTTCGGTGGCCAGGAACAGCACCGCGAAGTCGGTGGTATGCGGCGGCACCACGTACTTCTCGTTGATCGATTTCGCCTGCACCTTGATCGCACGCTCCAGCTGCGTGGCGGCGAGGCGCATCGCCTCGGTGTCGCCGCGTTCCTGCGCGTCGAGCAGGCGTTCGTAGTCTTCGCGCGGGAACTTGGCGTCGATCGGCAACCAGACCGGCACGTCGCCCGCCTGGCGACCGGGCAGGCGGATGGCGAAATCCACCGCTTCGTTGCTGTCGGGGCGGACCTTGACGCTGCGCGAGAACTGCTCGGCCGTCAGCACCTGCTCCAGCAGGTTCTCCAGCTGCACTTCGCCCCAGCCGCCACGGTCCTTGACGTTGGTCAGCACGCGCTTGAGATCGCCGACGCCGGTCGCCAGCTGCTGCATTTCGCCCAGGCCACGCTGCACCGCTTCCAGCCGTTCGGACACCAGCGAGAACGACGCGTCCAGGCGCTGAGTCAGCGTCGCCTGCAGCTTCTCGTCCACCGTCGCGCGCATCTGCTCCAGCTTCTGGGCATTGTCGGCCTGCAGTTCCTTCAGGCGGCCTTCCAGCGTGGTGCGCATCTCGCCGATGCGTTGTTCGTTGCGCTGGGTCAATTCGTTCAATCGCTGGCCGAGCGTGTCGGCGAAGCGCTGCTGCGACTCGGAGGCCTCCAGGCGACCCTTGCGCGCGTCCTCACTCAGCGTATCGCGCAGTACGTCCAGGCGCTGGTCGGTACGGGTGCTGAGATCGGCCAGGCTGCGCGCGAAACCGTCGATGCGGACCTCCTGCGCCCGCGAGAGGCCCTCGAGCTGTTCGCGCAGTTCGCTGCGGCCCTCGCGTTGTTCATCGCGCAACGCGCGCTCGAGCAGGTCGCCGATGCGTGCCTCCGGACGGCGCAGCACCAGCACCGCGAGCAGCACGATGGCAATGGCGACGAGGACCAGGAGGAGGAAAAGAAGGGTCTGGGAATCCATGCGGACAGTGTAGCCGCTGGCGTCTCAGCCCCTGAGCCTGCGGGAGTGCGCGTGGTGCGCCGCCGATTGCCAGCGCGGGGGTGGGCCGCTTAGGCTGCGGTCGGTCGAGGCTTGGTGCCCGATCACCCCCGCATCCCGCCTGCGCTGGCGCTTCGCCCGCGCGCTGTTCCGTTGACGCACTCCGAGGATCCTCCATGACCTGGCTACGGCGCAAATCCATCGACCGGATCACCGAGCACGAAGAAGGCCGGCGGCTGGTCCCCACGCTCAGCTGGCCGCATCTGGTCGCGCTGGGCATCGGTGCCATCGTCGGCACGGGCATCTACACGCTGATCGGCGTCGGTGCGGAAAAGGCCGGCCCGGCGGTGCTGATTTCCTTCGTCGTCGCCGGCGTGGTCTGCGCCTGTGCGGCGCTGGCGTATGCCGAGCTGTCGACGATGATGCCGGCCGCCGGCAGCGCCTACACGTACAGCTATGGCGTGCTGGGCGAATCCATCGCCTGGATCGTGGGATGGAGCCTGATCCTGGAGTATTCGCTGGTCGTCAGCACGGTGGCCGTGGGGTGGTCCGGCTACTTCGTCGGCTTCCTCGAATGGGTGCAGCAGAACTTCGGCTGGAACGTCACCCTGCCCGCGGCGCTGGCGGCCGGTCCGCACGCCGGCGGCGTGATCAACCTGCCCGCCATCGTCATCACCTTCGCCGTCGCCGGCCTGCTGATCGCCGGCACGCGCGAGAGCGCGACGCTCAACGCGATCCTGGTGGTGTTCAAGCTGATCGCCCTGGCGGTGTTCATCGCGGTCGCGCTGCCGGCGTTCAATCCGGACAACCTGCAGCCATTCATGCCTTATGGCTTCCCGAAGTCGATCGGAACCGACGGTGTCGAACGGGGCGTGATGGCGGCGGCGGCGATCATCTTCTTCGCGTTCTACGGCTTCGATGCGATTTCCACCGCGGCCGAAGAGACCAAGAATCCCGGCCGCGACCTGTCCATCGGCATCATCGGCTCGATGGTCGGCTGCACGCTGATCTACCTGGTGGTCGCGGTGGCGGCCGTGGGCGCGCTCAGCTACACCGTGTTCGGCCAGAGCGCCGAGCCGCTGGCGCTGATCATGCGCGAGCTCGGCCACGGCACCGCTGCGCTGGTGATCGGCATCGTGGCCATCGTCGCGCTGCCGACCGTGCTGCTGGCGTTCTTCTATGGGCAGAGCCGCATCTTCTTTGTCATGTCGCGCGACGGCCTGCTGCCGCGCAGCCTGTCGAAGGTCAATCCGCGCACCGGCACGCCGGTGGCGATCACGGTGTTCACCGCCGTGCTGGTCGCGGCGCTGGCCGGCGTCGCGCGGCTGGATGAAATCGCCGCGCTTGCCAACGCCGGTACGCTGGCCGCATTCGTCGCGGTGGGTGTCTGCCTGCTCGTACTGCGCAAGCGCGAACCTAACCGGCCGCGGGTGTTCCGCACGCCGTTGGCCTGGGTGGTCGGTCCGGTCGCCATATTAGGCTGCCTGTACCTGTTCTGGAGCCTGCCGCACCGCACGCAACTGTGGTTCCTCATCTGGAACGTGGTTGGCATCGTCGTCTATCTCGCCTACAGCCGCCGCAACAGCATGCTCGCGAAGGGCGGCGACGCATGACGTAGCGTGCGCCATGCGCACGAACGCAGCATCCCAAGACGATCCGGGTCGTGCGCACAGCGCGTCCATACGCATGCGTCTGCAGTGCCGACGCTTCATTCCCGACGCCCGCGGCACTAAGATGCCGCGCAGGCACACCATCCCCCGGGTTACCACGTTGATCATCCATCCCAAAGTCCGCGGCTTCATCTGCACCACCACCCATCCGCTCGGCTGCGCGCTCAACGTGCGCGACCAGATCGCCGCCACGCGCGCGCAGGGCGTGCGCAACGATGGGCCGAAGAAGGTGCTGGTGATCGGTGCGTCCAGCGGCTACGGCCTGGCGGCGCGCATCAGCGCGGCATTCGGCTTCGGCGCGGACACATTGGGTGTGTTCTTCGAGAAGCCCGGCAGCGAGAAGAAGGCGGGCACCGCGGGCTGGTACAACTCCGCCGCGTTCGACAAGGCGGCGAAGGACGCCGGCCTGTACAGCCGCTCGATCAACGGCGATGCGTTCTCCGACGAAGCGCGCGCCAAGGTCATCGAGCTGATCAAGACGGAGATGGGCGGCCAGGTGGACCTGGTGGTCTATTCGCTCGCCTCGCCGGTGCGCAAGCTGCCTGCCACGGGCGAAGTGAAGCGTTCGGCGCTGAAGCCGATCGGCGCGCCTTACACGTCCACGGCCATCGACACCAACAAGGACCAGATCACCCAGGCGACGATCGAGCCGGCCACCGAGCAGGAGATCGAAGATACCGTCACCGTGATGGGCGGGCAGGACTGGGAACTGTGGATCGATGCGCTGGAGAAGGCCGGCGCGCTGGCCGACGGCGCGCGCACGGTGGCCTTCAGCTACATCGGCACCGACATCACCTGGCCGATCTACTGGCACGGTGCGCTGGGACGCGCCAAGGTCGACCTCGACCAGACCGCGCAACGCCTCGATGCACGCCTGAAGCAGACCGGCGGCACGGCGAACGTCGCCGTGTTGAAGTCGGTGGTGACGCAGGCCAGTTCGGCGATCCCGGTGATGCCGCTGTACATCAGCATCGTCTTCAAGGTGATGAAGGAACTGGGCCTGCACGAAGGCACCATCGAGCAGCTCGACCGCCTGTATCGCGACCGCATGTACCGAGCCGACGGTGCACCCGCCGAGACCGATGACGAGAACCGCCTGCGCCTGGACGACTGGGAGCTCAAGCCGGAAGTACAGGCGAAAGCAAAGGCCCTGTGGCCGCAGGTCACCAGCGAGAACCTGTTACAGCTGACCGACTACGCCAACTACAAGCACGAGTTCCTGAAGCTGTTCGGCTTCGAGCGCAGCGACGTGGATTACGACGCAGACGTGGATCCGGACGTGAAGTTCGATTGCATCGAACTGTCGCCGGAAAACTGATCGCTCAGTGTGGCGCATGACGAGGCGGGCTTCGGCCCGCCTTTTGTGTAGGTCTTGTCTGTGGGAGCGACGTAAGTCGCGATGGCAGATCGCTGCACAGGGTCATCGCGGCTCACGTCGCTCCCACAACAAAGCCTATGAGCAGCTCCGGCCCAAGGCGCGGATACGCATGTTGCGCAGGTACACGGCATTGCCATGGTCCTGCAGCCCGAGGTGGCCGCGACGCGCTCTGGCGAACTCTGCCTGGTCGGCGAACTTGCTGGCAGCGACGCGACGTTTCCAGTCATCGCTGTCCAAGTCGTAGGTCGCGACACGCACACCGTTGAGCCAATGCGTCACGCGCGGACCGCAGGCGACGATGCGCGCGTGGTTGTACTCCCCGAGGGGACGCAGCACATCGCGCGCAGGGGCGACAAGGTCGTAGACCGCCGCGGCACGGTGGCTCGGCACGATGCGATCCTCGGCCGCCCGATCATCGAGCAGTTGGTACTCCACTGCCCGCGCCCAGATCGGCGACGCGTCAACGGCGCGATAGAACAGGCCGCTATTGCCACCCAGCTGCACGCGCCATTCCCATTCCAGCTCGAAGTCACCGTAGGTATCGACGCTGATGATGTCGCCGCCACCGGCAGCGGTCAGCACGAGTTCGCCATCGCGGACCTGCCAGCTCGCGTCCAGCGCAGAAGCGCCGACGCTGCGCCACTGGCCCGCCTCTGCCAGAGAATGCCAGGGCGCCTCGGGCGTCGATGCGCAACCCGCCATCAGCGTAGCCAGCAGGACCGGAACGACCCGCTGGCCGCGCATGCTCAATCCACCACGCGGCAGAACACCGCCTTCAGGTAGCGCGATTCCTGCACGTGCGCCATGAAGGGATGGTCGGGGCCGGCGCCGGCGACCTTGAGGATCTGGATCGTGCGGCCGGAGAAATACGCGGCGCGGCGCAGCATGTCGAGGAACTGCTCCTCGCTGACCAGCCCGGTGCACGAGAACGTGGCGAACAGGCCACCGGGCTTCACCACGCCCAGCGCGAGCTTGTTCATGTCGAGGTACTTCTTCAGCGCGGCGATCACCTGCTCGCGGTCTCGCGTCATCTTGGCCGGGTCCAGGATCACCACGTCGTACTGCTCGCCGCGGTTCGCCGCATCGCGCAGGTACGGGAAGATGTCGGCCTGCACGAACTTGGGCCGCACGTTGTTGAGCTTCGCGTTGCCCTTGGCGATCTGGATGACGTCCTGGTCGATGTCCACGCCGACGACCTCGGTCGCACCGCGTGCCGCGGCGTACACGGCGAAGCCGCCGGTGTTGCAGCACAGGTCCAGCACGGTCTTGCCGTCCACCTGCTGGCTCAGCCACTCGCGGTTCTCGCGCTGGTCGGCGAAGAAGCCGGTCTTGTGCGCGCCCGCCGGATCGGCGCGGAACTTCACCCCGTACTCGGTGATGACGGCCGCTTCGGTGGTCGTGTTGCCGTGGAAGTCGAAGCTTTCCTGCTTCTGCACGTGCTCGTCGGCGAAGCTGTGGAAGCGGCAGCCCGGAAACTGCTCGCGCAGCGCCTCGTAGATCCATTCGCGATGCCGGAACATGCCGGCCGCGAAGAACTCCACCACGATCAGGTCGCCGTAGCGGTCCACGACCAGGCCCGACAGGCCGTCGCCTTCGCTGTGCACGACGCGCCAGGCGTCGCTGATGGCGTCCAGCTTCAGCACGTCACGACGCAGCGAGACCGCGTCGGCGATCTTGCGCGAGAACCAGCCGGCATCCACCGGGATGTCCGGATGCGTCTCCAGGATGCGCACGGCGATGCGCGAGTGGCCGTTGTAGAAGCCGCGGCCGATCCATTCGCCGTCCACCCCGACCACCTCGACGAGGGTGCCGGACTTGGGCTTGGCGGCGGGCTTCTCGACCAGCTTCTGGAAGATCCACGGGTGGCTGGAACGCCAGGCGTTCTTCAGGCGTACGGTCGGGTTGGGCGTATTCATGAACGGCATTTTACCCGCCCGGTTGACCCGGCCGGCCACCGTCCGGACAATTCGCCACAGAAGGGGAGTAGCTCCCAAACGTGCCGGCCGTCATTTCGAGCAGCGATGCTCCGGTCCCACGGCAGCCCACCGGGCTGTGAGCGAGACCTTCGCCGCGATGGCGAAGGCATACCCCGGATCCCCGTTTCCCGGTTCCGAGATGTCCGCGCCTGCGGCCGTCCTCCACTTTTTTCGGGAATCTCGATGGAAACGATTGGCAACCCCTGGTTATGGGCCGGCTTCGGCGGCCTGGTGGTGATCGCCTTGCTGGTCGACCTGGTGCTGATGCGCCACGGCGGCGCGCACAAGGTGACGTTCAAGGAAGCGATGTGGTGGAGCCTGGGCTGGATCGCGCTGGCGATGGCCTTCAACGGCGGCCTGTGGTGGTACGTCAACGAGACGGCGGGCCTGGTGGAAGCCAACCGCGTGGGCCTGGAGTTCCTGACCGGCTACCTGGTCGAAAAGGCGCTGGCGGTCGACAACATCTTCGTCTTCCTGATGGTGATGACCTATTTCGCGGTGCCTGAGGAACAGCGCCAGCGCGTGCTGGTGATCGGCATCCTGGGCGCCATCGTCCTGCGCAGCATCCTGATCTTTGCCGGCGCCGCGCTGCTGGCGAAGTTCCACTGGCTGCTTTATCTCTTCGGCGCGTTCCTGCTGCTGACCGGCATCAAGATGTGGTTCGCCGCCGGCAAGGAACCCGACCTGGAGAAGAACCCCGCGCTGCGCTGGATGCGCAAGCACCTGAAGCTCACCGACGGCTACCGCGGCGACAGGCTGAGCGTGCGCGAGAACGGCGTGCGCTGGTTCACCCCGCTGTTCGTGGTGCTGGTGCTGATCGGCGTGACCGACGTGATCTTCGCGGTGGACAGCATCCCGGCAATCTTCGCGATCACCTCGGACCCGTTCATCGTGCTGACCTCGAACGTGTTCGCGGTGCTGGGCCTACGCGCGATGTTCTTCCTGCTGGCCGGCATGGCCGACCGCTTCCACCTGCTGCCCTACGGCCTAGCGGTGGTACTGGGCTTCATCGGCATCAAGATGCTGCTGATCGATCTCTACAAGATCCCGGTGCCGTGGGCGCTGGGCACCGTGGCGGCGATCCTGGGCGTCACCATCGTGCTGAGCCTGGCACGCCCGCAGAAGGCGGAACCGGCCGGTTGAGGCCTGCGCGGCAGACCATCCCGTCCGCGGGATGGTCTGTCCATCGCGGCGCGGGCTTGCATTCGCGCCGGACGCCGCCAGAACTGCATCATGGACCTGCATCCCGACGACCCGGCGTTCGACCCGGATACCCAGCGGCGTTATGACCGCAAGCGCCTGTTGCGCGCGCTCAACCTGAGCCTGGCCTTCGTGCTGGTGCTGGCCATGGTGTACTCGGCACAGAACAGTTTCGACGTGCGGGCCTTCACCATTGCGCCGTTGTCGGTGGAAGGCCTGCTCGGGATCCTCACCGCACCGCTGCTGCATGGGTCGCTGGAGCACATCGCCGCGAATGCCTCCGCGCTGCTGATCCTCGGCACGCTGGCCGGCGCTGTCTATCCGCGCGCCACGCTGTGGGCGATCCCGCTGGTGTGGCTGGGTTCCGGCCTGGGGCCCTGGCTTCTGGCCGATCCCGGCACGCACACGCTCGGCGCCAGCGGACTGACGCACGGCCTGATGTTCATGATCTTCATGCTCGGCCTGTTGCGTCGCGACCGCGCCGCGATCGCCGCCGGCATGATCGCCTTCCTGTTCTACGGCGGCATGGTGCTCACCATCCTGCCCCGCGAGGCCGGCGTGTCCTGGCAGGCGCACCTGGGTGGCGCGGTGGCAGGCCTGATCGCCGCCTTCCTGTTCCGTCGCCTGGACCCCGAACTGCCGCGCAAGAAGTACAGCTGGGAGATCGAGGAAGAAGAAGCGGCCGCACGCAGCGACGACGAACTCGAATTGCCGGCGCCGCGTGAAGTGCCGCTGCTGTGGGTGCGCCCCGAACCTGCGGAAGAAGCGCAGCGCGGCGTGGTACTGCGTTTCCCGCCTCGCGAGCCACCCACGTCCTGATGTCTCCTGTGGGAGCGACGTGAGTCGCGAAGGAGGCATGGTGTCGATGAGGCTCAACGAAAAGGCAGGCCGTGCGGGTCTGCCTTTTCTTCTTGCGAATGAGGAATCGCGCCCTTTCGCGACTCACGTCGCTCCCACGAGGCACGGCTCGTGCACGTAGCGTGCGCCATGCGCACGACTGCGGTGTTGCCCGGGGATCATGAGGTCGTGCGCGCGGCGCACGCTACATACAACACGGGCGCCCCACGGCGCCCGTGTGCCAATCACGCGCTTGTACGGATCAGAACTTCGCGCTGAACTCCACGCCTACCGTGCGCGGCTCGTTGATGAAGCCGGTCAGGTTGTTGAAGTCGATGCCGCCCACGATGCGGCGCTGGTCGGTGATGTTGCGCCCGAACAGGGCCACTTCGTAGTCGCCGTAGCCCCAGCCGTAACCCACGCGCAGGCCGCCTTCGAGCGACGACTTGCCGGTGAACTCGATGGAGTCGTACAGGAAGAAGTTCACTTCGCTGCGATAGGCCCAGTCGGTGTAGACGTACAGCTCGCTGCCGTCGCCCAGGCCGACGCTGTAGCGCGCAGTCAGGTTGTGCACCCACTTCGGGGCCTGCGGCAGCTGGTTGCCGTCGATCAGTGCCAGGCCGCCGGTGTTGCGCGGATCGGTGACGGTGCAGGCGGCGCACACGGCAACGGCGAGATCGTTGTCCTGGATCTCGGTGTCGTTGTAGCTGCTGCCCAGCGTGAGCAGCAGGTTGTCCAGCACGTACGCCTGCATGTCCAGTTCGAAGCCCTTGCCCACCGTCTTCTCGGCATTGAGCAGGATGTTCGCGTTGGCGGCGCCGCCGACGGCGGTCAGCTGCTGGTCCTTGACCCGGTAGTAATACACGCCGGCGCTCAGGCGCGCGCGCTTGTCCCAGAAATCCGCCTTGATGCCGGTCTCGACCGAGGTGACGGTTTCCGGACCGGCGACGGACTTGGCGTTGAACGCACCCGCGCTCTGGATGCTGCTGCCGCGGAAGCCGGTCGCGGCACGCGCATACAGATTCACGTCATCGCTGACCGCATACGTGGCGGAGAGGTCCCAGTTGAACTTCTTGTCTTCCGGTGAGGCGGAGAGATCGCCATCCGGCTCCAGCGCGGCCAGCTGCGCCAGCGTGCACTTGCCGGCCAGGACGCAGGCCGCGAAGCCGGTGTTCCAGTAATCCTCGACGGTCAGCTTCTTCTCGTCGACGGTGTAACGCAGGCCAGCACGCAGCTCCAGCCTGTCGGTCGCCTGCCACGTCGCGGCACCGAACACGGCCCAGGCATCGTTGGTCTGGCGGATGCGCTGGTAACCATCCTGTGCGCTGTTGTTCAACGAATCGTAGCTGAAGCTTTCGACCTGGTAGTCTTCCTTGAAGTAGAACAGGCCGGCCTGCCAGTTCCACGGACCGGCGTATTCGGATTCGATCCGGAACTCCTGCGTCCACTGCGAATGGTCGGGAATGCCGTCGGCGGTTTCCGACGCGAACGGGATCACGCCCGGACCGGAATCGGGCAGGAACACCGCACCGTAGCCGCCGTCGATATCGCCGCGGTTGATCGTCTCGACGCTTTCGTAGCCGGTGATCGAATAGAGCTTGTAGTCGCCGATGTCCCAGTTGAGGCGTGCGCTGGCACCCTGCGACTCCAGCTCGGAGTAGTTCAGGCCGTCCTGCGACACCTTGTCCTCGTCGAAACCGGGGACGAAGTTGTTGGTGCCCGGGTCGATGATGTTGGCGCGGAACAGGCGCGCGGTGCCGTTGAGCTTGCGGGCATGCGCGTTGAGCAGCGCTTCGAAGCCGTCGCCTTCGTACAGGAACTGCACGCGGCCAGCGGATTCGTCATAGCCTTCGAAACCATCGCTCGGGCCCGGATAGGTGTTTTCCACCCAGTTGTCGCGGCGCTGGTAGAGCACCGACGCACGCGCGGACCAGTTCGGACTCAGAGCGCCACCGACGGCGCCTTCGACGTTCCACATGTTGTCGCTGCCCACGCCGACCTTGCCGTAGCCGCTGGTTTCCTGCGACGGCTTGGCCGATTCGAACTTCACCACGCCGGCCGGCGTATTGCGCCCGAACAGCGAACCCTGCGGGCCGCGCAGCACTTCGACCTGCTCCAGGTCGAACAGCGGGAAGCCCTTCAGGATCGGGTTTTCCTGCACCACGTCGTCGTACACCAGCGACACGGGCTGTGAGGTGTTGAGGCGGAAGTCGGTGTTGCCGTAGCCGCGGATGTAGAAGCGCGGGAAGGCGCGGCCGAACGAGGATTCGATGTTCAGGCTGGGCACGCGGCCGGACAGGAAGCGGATGTCGGTGCCGCCGGACGCCAGCACGCCCAGCTGCTCTCCGTTGACGGTGCTGATGGAGACGGGCACGTCCTGGATGTTCTCGACCTTGCGCTGCGCGGTGACCTGCACGGTGTCGAGCGTGGCGGCGTCCTTCTCTGCCGGGGAGGCGGCGTCCTGGGCGAGGGCGGTGCCGAAGGGCAACAGCGCGGCGATGGCAAAGGCGAGGCGGTGCGGCCGGACGGCGGCCGGGCGGACTGGGGACATGGCGTGGCTTTCCGAGTGGGTGGGATTCGGGGCGCGCGGCGGCGCTAGCACGCGAATGTTGCATTACAGCAACAACGGGGGCAATGGCCGGAAGTCCCGTTTCCGACGAGCTCCGGCCTGGCTGACACAAGGGGCGGTCTTCCACCCCCTGCCGCCCCGTCCGCCTCGCCCGCCTCGCCCGCCTCGCCCGCCACGCGGTCTGCGGAACGGGAGCCCACGCAAGTCCCCGTCCGACCGGCGGAGGGCGGACCCGACGGCTATGACGCCGCCAGGGGATCGCGCCGTGCACCGCGTCGCGCGATCAGGTGGTCCAGGCTGGCGCGGCCCGGTCCGGCAAACAGCAGCCAGGCGAATACCGCCACGTAAAGCACCTCGTCCAGCTCGACGAACTCGTCGAGCGTCGAGATGCCCGGCAGTACGACGACGGCCAGCGCCACCAGCATGTTGAAGATCATCGGCAGCATGGTCAGCCGGGTCGCCAGCCCGAGCATCATCAGTAGGCCGCCGATGAATTCGGTGCCCGCGCAGACCGTTGCGCTCAACGCGGGCCAGGGGATGCCCCATTCGACGAAGCGTTCGGTGAAGAACGCCAGGTTGTTCAATTTGGCCCAGCCGGTCTCCAGCCAGAAGTAGCCGAATACCAGCCGCACCAGCAACGGGCCGATCCATTCGTGGTCATGGAGGAAGGCGAGTGCACGCACATGCACGGGTAGGGTTTGCATGGAGATCTCCAGGAAGAGTCAGGCAGGGAAGGACAGGTCGGCCACCAGGCCATCGGACAACCACCGCTTCAACAGGCGAGCGGCACGCATGGCGGGCGAACGGCCGGGCAGGCGCACGCACCAGTCGGCGAATGCGTCGCCCCGCTCGATCGCCACCAGCGCCATCGCCTCGTCGCGGGGCAGGCGGCGCCAATGCACGTCGAACCCGGCGCGCCAGAGCAGCCACGCCGTGGGTGCCTGCGGACGCAGGGCGGGCAGGGGTTGGCCCCGGGCATGGGCGTCGAGCACGGCGACAGCGGTGCTGTGCAGGCGCAGGCGGCGCACCGCGGGGTGCACGTGCAATCGGAGACGCGTCCACGCCTCGGGAGACAGCGCCGCCACGTCGTCGATGCTGCATGCCGGCGCATCGGCGGCATCGAAGACCTCGCCCTGCTGCCACTCCAGGCGCGCGAGATCGGCGGACGTCGCATCGCGCAACGCCAACCAGCGTGGGAAGCGCTGCCCCAGGTGCCGGACCGAGGGATGGCGCGAGGGATGGGCGGCAAGATACGCCTCGGCCAGCGTATCGAAGCGGTCTTCGCCCAGCGAGGCGCGCAAGGCGGGAAAGTCGTGGCCCAGCACCTCCACCAGTCGCCACCGGTAGCCGTCCGCATATATGCGCAGGCGCATCGACGCAGGGGCCGGGAGTGCATCGGAGACGAGCGGCGCTTCCGCGGGATCCCGGCGCAGCAGCCAGCCCGCGAGCTGCCGCTGCCGGTCGACCAAGGCCATCGTCCGGCTCATGCCGCACGCGCCTGCGCAGCCGCGCCTGCGGCGACCGCGCGTGCCACGTCGAGCTCGGCGAGCAGCGCGTCCAGCGGAGGGATGTGATCGTCGCGCTCGATCATCGCGGGCACGTTGCCGAAGCGCCGCACGGCGTCCGCATACAGCGACCAGATGCCGTCGGGGACCGCCGCGTCGTGGGTATCGATCAGCAGGCCGCTGCCGCGCGCATCCTCGCTGTGCCCGGCCAGGTGCATCTGGCCGACGGCCGCAGGCGGCAGGCGATCAAGGAACGCCACCGCATCGAACCCATGGTTGTGCGCGTTGACGAAGACGTTGTTCACGTCCAGCAGCAATCCGCAACCGCTCTCGGCCACGATCGCCGAGAGGAACTGCGCTTCATCCAGCGTGTCGTCGCCGAAGCGCAGGTAGCTGGACACGTTCTCCAGCAGCAATGGCATGCCGAGGATGTCCTGCACCTGCCGCACACGCGCGGCGACATGCAGGACCGTTTCGTCGTTCTGAGGCAAGGGCAGCAGGTCGTGGAACTGCACCCCACCCTGGCGGGTCCAGCACAGGTGGTCCGACACGACCCGGGGCCGCACGCGCCGGGCCAGGCGGCCCAGCGCGTGCAGGTACTCGCGGTCCAGCGGATCGCTACCGCCGATGTCGAGCGACACGCCATGCATCGCCATGGGCCAGCGTTCGGCCATCCGGTCCAGCATCCACAGCGGACGGCCGCCGTCGACCAGGTAGTTCTCGCTGAGGATCTCCAGCCAGTCCACGCGCGCGCTGCCCGCGAGCAGCGCGTCGTAGTGCTGTGGGCGCAGGCCCAGGCCGAAACCCTGAAGGGGTGTGGTCATGGCGTGTCGTGGCTCGCGCGCGGCGTCAGGTGTTGGCCTTCTTCGCATCGGCCGCCTTCTTCTGCGGCTTGGGTGCCTCGAACTTGCCGCCGGCCGTCTTGCAGGTCTCTGCCGTGGATTCGGTGAAGCCGTGGCCCTTGCACGCGTTCTGGCCCTTGCAGGCGTTGGAGGCGCTCTTGCACGCGCCCTGTCCCTTGCAGGCATTGGCGCCGACGCAGTGGCCGACCTTGGCCGACCCGGATTCGGCCGCATGGGCCATCGGTGCACCGAGGAAGAGGGCGGCGGCGGCGACCGCGACGGACAGACCGGACAGCTTGGTGGTGTTCATTGGAAAGCCTCGTTGGAGTTGGGGAAGGCGTCGTCGACGGAGCGCCGCAGGACGCCATGCCATTCCACCGTCCCGCATCCGCGGCGACCATTCCCGAGCGTTCCCGCGATATGCCCCATCGTCCGGCGCGGTGTGCGGGCGGACGCACGCGCATGAATCGGCGGACGCGCGGTCATGGCCCGCATCCACCCCGTCGCCTACGATGGCGCCATGGACACCTTGCCCACCCCCGCCTCCGGCCTGGCGGAGCACGAAGACCGCGACGCCGTCCTCGAGACCGTGCTGGGCGCCTATCGCATGCGCGTGGAGATCACCGCGGATGTCCGCTACTGCGGAACGTGGTACGACAGCGAGCCGGCGACGCACCACGGGCAGTTCCACCTGTTGACCCAGGGGCAGTGCTGGATCACCGGAGAAGCGCTGGACGTGCCGGTGTTGCTCGAGCGCGGCGACCTGATCGTCTTTCCTGCCGGCGTGCGCCATGTGCTCTCGTCGTCGGCCGATCCCCATCTGCCCGACGCGCCGGATGTCGGCGACACCAGCATGCTGTGCGGCGAGCTGGAGTTCATCACCGGCTCGCACAACCCGATCTTCGCCGCGTTGCCGCGGTGGTTCGTGATCCGAAGCCAGGACAGCAGCGCCGGCTTCAGGCAACTCGCGCAGATGCTGGCCGACACCAGCCGGGAACGCCGCTGGGGTCGCCAGCTCGTGCAGAACAAGCTCGCCGACTCGCTGTTCACCATGGCGGTCTGCGAGTACGTGCGCCAGGCCGAGCAGCCGCGCGGCCTGCTCGCTGCGCTCACCGACGTGCGCCTGTCGCGCGCGCTGTCGGCCATCCATGCGCGTCCCGGCGAGGACTGGACCATCCAGTCGATGGCGCAGGAGGCAGGCATGTCCCGCACCGCGTTCGCCGAGCTGTTCACGGCCACCGTCGGCACGCCGCCGATCCAGTACCTGTCGCACTGGAGGGCAACCGAGGCGCGCCGGCTGTTGAAGAACCGGCGCTTCTCCGTCGCCGCCATCGCCGAGATGCTGGGCTA
The DNA here is from genome assembly GCF_002863005.1 of Pseudoxanthomonas sp. Taxonomy (GTDB): domain Bacteria; phylum Pseudomonadota; class Gammaproteobacteria; order Xanthomonadales; family Xanthomonadaceae; genus Pseudoxanthomonas_A. Next base: position 105,298 of record NZ_PKDG01000009.1, on the reverse strand, counting down.
CAGCAGCGAGGCGGCCTTCCGTCGCTTCTTCAAGCGCATCGAAGGCGTGGGTCCGGGCAACGCGCGGCGCCGTTCCGGCGGGGCGTCCTGATCCGGGCGTGGTCGTTGGCTGCGGTTGCGCGAGGGGGCGCTATCCTGCGCACCCGTCCCGCCCACTCGCCGCCCATGCGCCCTGCCGCTCGCCTGATCCCCGCCCTGCTGCTTGCCCCGTTGCTGCTGGTCGCCTGCGGTGGCGACAACGTCAGGCCCACGCCGGTCGCCGCGGTGGTGTCGCCGATACCCGCCGCGCCCAAGCCGAAGGTGGGCATCGCGCTCGGGGGCGGTGCGGCGAAGGGATTCGCGCACATCGGCGTCATCAAGATGCTGGAAGCCAACGGCATCGAACCGCAGATCGTCTCCGGCACGAGTGCCGGCAGCGTGGTCGGCGCGCTGTATGCCAGCGGCATGGACCCGTTCCAGATGCAGAAACAGGCCTTCGCGCTGGACGAAGCGAAGATCCGTGACGTGCGCCTGTTCTCCGGCGGCCTGGTGCAGGGGCAGAAGCTGCAGGACTACGTCAACGACCTGGTCGGCAAGCGCACCATCCAGCAGCTGAAGAAGCCGTTCGCCGCAGTGTCCACGCAGTTGGAGAACGGCGAACGCACCGTCTTCGTGCGCGGCAACACGGGCCAGGCGGTGCGCGCGTCGAGCAGCATCCCAGGCGTGTTCGAACCGGTGGTGATCGGCAAGGCCAGCTACGTCGACGGCGGCGTGGTGAGCCCGGTGCCGGTGGACGCCGCGCGCCAGCTGGGCGCCGACTTCGTCATCGCCGTGGACATCTCCACCAAGGCGCCCGGCACCAAGCCCGGCAGCATGCTGGGCATCGTCAACCAGTCCATCGGCATCATGGGCCAGCGCCTAGGCGAACAGGAACTGGCGCGCGCGGACGTCGTCATCCGTCCGAAGGTCAACGACATCGGCCCGGCCGATTTCGAACAGAAGAACAACGCCATCCTCGAAGGCGAACGCGCCGCACTGGCGGCGATGCCGCAGATCAAGGCCAGACTCGCCGAACTGCAGCGCACCCGCACCGCCGCGCACGCGGCCAGGCACGCGCCGCCGAAGCCTGACCCGCGCTGCCTGGAAGAACCCTCGCGCCTGGGCAAGCTGTTCGGCCGCGACGTGAAGTGCGATGCCGCCGGTCAACCGGTGAAGCAATAAGCGACGGTCAGCCGGTCACGCGACGCAGGTTGTCGCGTGCCCTCGCCTCCAGCGCGTCGTGGAAATGCGGCGTGCTGTAGATCGCCGGCCGATCCAGGAAGCCCTTCAGGATCTCGCGCCGCTTGCGCCGGAACAGGAAGCCCGGCACGTACGCATATTCCTTGCGGATCTGCTGCTCGTACTCGTCGAAGCGCGCACGCGCCGCACCGAGGATCGACAGGTCGATATCGACCAGCAGCTGTTCGTCGCGTCCCGACGGCACCGCGGTATGCCGCGTCGCCATCACCAGGTCGTGCACACGCTGCGCCACATCGGTCGGCGCACCCGCATCGCTCAACGCATCGCGCGCCCAGTCGGCGCTGCGCTGCTCGTTGTCATGCCCTTTGATGTCGTAGATCGCATCGTGGAACCAGAGCGCGAGTTCGACTTCGGCCGGGTGCTCGGGCAGCGCGCGCACAGCGTCGAACGCCGACAGGCATTCACCGAGGTGCTGCTGCGTGTGGTAGTGGCGCTGCGGCTCTGCGTACGCCGCCATCAGCTGCGCGAACAATGCGTTGCCCTCGCCCACCGCGCCGATGCCGGTCCATGCGCGTTGCCAGGAGTGGGAGAACAGGTCCATGCGGCAGTCTAGATCGAACGCGTCGGCTCGAGTGGATCGTGGGAGCGACGTCAGTCGCGATGACGGATCAGCGGCACATCATCGCGACTGACGTCGCTCCCACACTGATACTCCGTGCGTTCACTACGGCGACGGTAACCCATGCCCGCCTACCGGGACCGTTTCGATGTGGCTGTCGAATCCGGCGATCATCGGCCGTGCTTTCGCGATGGCCTGCTGCACGGCCGGCAGCGACAGCGAGGCCTTGTGGCTCGCGGCATCGGTCCAGACCTCGGTGATCCAGATCGCGTCCGCGTCGGCGGGATCCCGCGCGATGACATAGCTCAGGCATCCGGGCATGGCGTCGGTGCCGTCGAGCAGGATCGCGAGCAACTCATCGCGCTGGCCGGGCGTGGCGCGCATCTTGCCGATCAGTCCGTACATGGCGGGTCCTCGTGGAGATTGCGCGCGTTGTAGCACGCGACGCGGACAGGGTTCGTCCGCATCAGGTCCTGGGCAACAACGGCAAGCCGCCGTCGGTCTTCACCGCGCGCAGCACGAAGCTGGAGTTCACGTCGGCCACGCCGCTGGCGTTGAGCAGGTTGTCGAGCAGGAAGCGGGAGAAGTGCTCCAGGTCCTGCACCACCACGTGCAGCAGGTAGTCCATGTCGCCGGTGAGCGCGTAGCAGGCGACCACCTCGTCCCAGGCCTGCACGCGATCGCCGAACTGCTGGACGCTGGCCGGGTCGTGCCGCTCCAGCTGCACGCGCACGAAGGCCTGCAGGCCCAGGCCCACCGCCTTGGGGTCGACCCGCGCGGCATAACCGGCGATCACGCCGGTCGCCTCGAGCCGCTGGATGCGGCGCAGGCAGGCCGACGGCGACAGGTTCACCTGGGCGGCGATGTCGGCGTTGGTGGCCCGGCCTTCGCGCTGCAGCAGGGCCAGCAGGCGCAGGTCGGTGCGGTCGAGCGAGGCGGCTTCGGTCATTTCGTGCGAATCCTAGCGCATTCATGCAATTTCATTGCGCCATTGGTCGGTATAGGCGCAACTTCGCAAGCCTGTTGCGTGGATCTGCCGCTAGGATCGTCGGATCACAGCGTTTTCCCGGGGAGCCCCATGAACGAGCCGCGCCGCGTCGAGCACCAGCAGACCGACAAGGGCTACGTGCCGGTCTACACCACCGCCATCGTCGACCAGCCGGCCGAGTACCCGGCCGACGACCATGCCACCTGGGGCACCCTGTACGAACGCCAGCGCGCCCTGCTGGTGGGCCGGGCTTGTGATGAGTTCCTGCAGGCGCAGGACGCCATGGGCATGGCGCCGGACCGCATCCCCCGCTTCGACGACCTCAACGAGGTGCTGCGCGCCACCACCGGCTGGACGCTGGTCGGCGTGGAAGGGCTGTTGCCGGAGCTGGAGTTCTTCGACCACCTCGCGAACCGCCGCTTCCCGGTGACCTGGTGGATCCGCCGCCCGGACCAGATCGACTACATCGCCGAACCGGACCTCTTCCACGACCTGTTCGGCCACGTGCCGCTGCTGATGAACCCGGTGTTCGCCGACTACATGGAGGCGTACGGCAAGGGCGGCGTGAAGGCGCACGGCATCGGACCGGACGCGCTGCAGCACCTGACGCGCCTGTACTGGTACACGGTGGAGTTCGGCCTGATCAATACGCCGGACGGCCTGCGCATCTACGGCGCCGGCATCGTCTCGTCGAAGGGCGAGTCGCTGTACTCGCTGGAATCGGACGCGCCCAACCGCATCGGCTTCGACCTGGAGCGGATCATGCGCACGCGCTACCGCATCGATACGTTCCAGAAGACCTACTTCGTGATCGACAGCTTCGAGCAGCTGATGAACGCTACCGCGCCGGACTTCACGCCGATCTATGCGCGGCTGGACGCGCAGGACGCCGTCCCGGCCGGCGACGTGCACGTCGACGACCGCGTGTTCCACCGCGGCACGGGCGAAGGCTGGGCGGACGGCGGCGACGTCTGACCCGCGCCGTACAATCGCGGGCATCCCTCTCCGGTTCGGATGCCCCATGCTGCGACGCCTGTTCCCGCTGATCGTCCTCTGCGCACTGCTGTCCGTCTCCAGTGTCGCGTTCGCGCGCAATTGCGCGATCACGGTGGAGGCGACGGACATGATGACCTTCGACCTGAAGACCATCCGCGTGCCGGGCGACTGCGCGCAGCTGCGGGTGACGCTGAAGCATGTCGGGCGCATGCCCGCGCAGGCGATGGGGCACAACTGGGTGCTGACGGAAACGCGCCATCACCGCGACGTCGGCCTGGCCGGCGGCCGGATGAAACTGGCTGACGATTACCTGCCGCGCAACGATGCGCGGGTGATCGCGCACACGCGCGTGATCGGCGGCGGCCAGAGCGCCGAGGTGGTGTTTCCCACCGCGCGTCTGCGCAAGGGTGGGGCGTACACGTTCTTCTGCTCGTTTCCGGGGCACTGGAGCATGATGAAGGGCACGCTGCTGTTCGAATGAGCGCCGTAGGTTGATGGTCTCCGTCAACGCATCGCCGGTTTCTTTCCGACGACAGGCCCTCGTCGCCCGTCGATAACGCTACCCTCCGGTAGCATAGTGGGGCGCGCCAGGCCTGCGCCCGCGCGCGCCTCTTCACAGCAGACGGCACGCCATGAATACCGATTTCCGCACCTCGCTCCCGGGCACCGCGCTCGACTATTTCGACGCGCGCGCCGCGGTCGATGCCCTGCAACCCGGCGCCTGGGCCACGCTGCCGTACACCGCGCGCGTGCATGCGGAGAACATCGTGCGCCGCGCCGATCCCGCGCGCCGCGACGACTACCTGCGGCAGCTGGTCGAACGCCGCCGCGACCTGGATTTCCCGTGGTTTCCGGTACGCGTGGTCTGCCACGACATCCTCGGCCAGACGGCGCTGGTGGACTTGGCCGGCCTGCGCGATGCGATCGCCGACATGGGCGGCGACCCGGCGCAGGTGAACCCGGTGGTGCCCGTGCAGTTGATCGTCGACCACTCATTGGCGGTGGAGTGCGGCGGCTACGACCCGGATGCGTTCGCGAAGAACCGCGCCATCGAGGACCGCCGCAACGAAGACCGCTTCCACTTCATCGACTGGACGAAGCTGGCGTTCAAGAACGTCGACGTGATTCCACCGGGTAACGGGATCATGCACCAGATCAATCTCGAGAAGATGTCGCCGGTCGTGTACGTCCAGGACGGCGTCGCCTTCCCGGACACCTGCGTCGGCACCGACAGCCACACACCGCACGTGGATGCGCTGGGCGTCATCGCCGTCGGCGTGGGCGGACTGGAAGCGGAGAACGTCATGCTCGGCCGCGCCTCGTGGATGCGCACGCCGGACATCGTCGGCGTGGAACTGCAGGGCAGGCCCGCGCCCGGCATCACCGCGACCGACGTGGTGCTGGCGCTGACCGAATTCCTGCGCAAGGAAAAGGTCGTCGGCGCCTACCTCGAGTTCCGGGGCGAGGGCGCGGCGGCGCTGACCATCGGCGACCGCGCGACGATTTCCAACATGGCGCCCGAGTATGGCGCCACGGCGGCGATGTTCTTCATCGACGACAACACGCTGGACTACCTGCGCCTGACCGGCCGCAGCGATGAACAGGTCGCGTTGGTCGAAACCTATGCGAAGACCGCGGGCCTGTGGGCCGATGACCTGCAGACCGCGCAGTACGAGCGCACGCTGCACTTCGACCTGTCCACCGTCGTGCGCAACATGGCCGGCCCGTCAAACCCGCACAAGCGCCTGCCGACCAGTGCGCTGGCCGAACGCGGCATCGCCGATGGCGCCAAGCTGCAGGCGGGCAGGGCGGAAGAGGCGCAGGGCCTGATGCCCGACGGCGCGGTGATCATCGCCGCGATCACTTCGTGCACCAATACCTCGAATCCGCGCAACGTGATCGCCGCTGCGCTGCTCGCCCGCAACGCCAACGCTAAGGGGCTGGTGCGAAAGCCGTGGGTGAAGAGCTCGCTCGCGCCCGGATCGAAGGCCGTGCAGCTGTACCTGGAGGAATCCGGTCTGCTGCCGGATCTAGAGAAACTCGGCTTCGGCATCGTCGCCTTCGCCTGCACGACCTGCAACGGCATGAGCGGCGCGCTCGACCCGGCGATCCAGCAGGAGATCATCGACCGTGACCTGTACGCCACCGCCGTGCTGTCGGGCAATCGCAACTTCGACGGCCGCATCCATCCCTACGCGAAGCAGGCCTTCCTGGCCTCGCCACCGCTGGTGATCGCCTATGCGATCGCCGGCACGGTGCGCTTCGACATCGAGAAGGACGCGCTCGGCATCGACGCCGATGGCAACGCGATCACCCTGAAGGACATCTGGCCTACCGATGCGGAAATCGACGCCGTGGTGAAGGCCAGCGTGAAGCCGGCGCAGTTCCGCAAGGTCTACGAGCCGATGTTCAACGTACGCGTCGAGCACGGCGGCCGCGTGGAGCCGCTGTACGCCTGGCGCCCGCAGAGCACCTACATCCGCCGTCCGCCGTACTGGGAAGGCGCGCTGGCCGGCGAACGCACGCTGCGCGGCATGCGCCCGCTGGCGGTGCTGGGCGACAACATCACCACCGACCATCTGTCGCCGTCGAACGCCATCCTCGCCTCGAGTGCGGCGGGCGAGTACCTGGCGAAGATGGGCTTGCCGGAAGAAGACTTCAATTCCTACGCCACGCACCGCGGCGACCACCTCACCGCGCAGCGCGCGACCTTCGCCAACCCGCAGCTGGTCAACGAGATGGCGGTGGTCGATGGCGAAACGAAGAAGGGCTCGCTGGCACGCATCGAACCGGATGGGCAGGTGGTGCGCATGTGGGAAGCCATCGAGACCTACATGGACCGCAAGCAACCGCTGGTCATCATCGCCGGCGCCGACTACGGGCAGGGCAGCTCGCGCGACTGGGCGGCTAAAGGCGTGCGGCTGGCCGGCGTGGAAGCAATCGTGGCCGAGGGCTTCGAGCGCATCCACCGCACCAACCTGATCGGCATGGGCGTGCTGCCGCTGGAGTTCAAGGCCGGCGAGACGCGCAAGACCTGGGGCATCGATGGCACCGAGACCTTCGACGTGGTGGGCGTGCGCAAACCACGCGCCGACCTGACGCTGGTGATCCACCGCGCGAACGGCGAGACTGTGCAGGTGCCGGTGACCTGCCGGCTGGATTCGGACGAAGAGGTCTCGATCTACGAAGCGGGTGGAGTGCTGCAACGGTTCGCCCAGGATTTCCTGGACGCGTCGAAAGCGGCCTGACCCGTTCGTCGAATCGGTACACCCACCGCACAGGAGTCCGATCATGTCCGACAACGCCACCCCCGGTACCGTCCGCCTGCACCGCGTGCTGCGTGCGCCGCCGTCGCGCGTCTACCGCGCCTTCCTCGATCCGGATGCGATGGTGAAGTGGCTGCCGCCGCATGGCTTCACCGGCAAGGTCCACTCGATGGACGCGCGCGTGGGCGGCGGCTACACGATGTCGTTCACCAACTTCGGCACCGGCTCCAGCCATTCCTTCGGCGGCACCTACCTGGAGCTGGTGGAGGGCGAATTGCTGCGCTACACCGACCAGTTCGACAATCCCGGCCTGCCGGGCCAGATGCAGGTCACGGTAACCCTGAAGAAGAACATCGTCGGCACCGAGCTCAACGTCGTGCAGGAAGGCATTCCCGCCGCGATCCCGGTCGACTTCTGCTACCAGGGCTGGCAGGAATCGCTGGAGATGTTGGCGAAGCTGGTGGAGCCGGAGATTCCCGACGGCGCGTGACGATGTATATGCTCCTCTCTCTGCACATGGATGTTGCAAGCCCCTCTCCCCTCGCGGGAGAGGGGTTGGGGAGAGGGGGGCGCATGGAATCAAGGCAGTTCGCGAAGCAGCTTCGCCGCAATATGACGGATGCCGAGCACCGGCTCTGGAAGCACCTGCGGGCACATCGGCTCGACGGCCAAAAGTTCCGCCGCCAGCAGCCGATCGGACGTTATATCGTCGACTTCGTACACTTCGGTGCGCGGGTGATCGTCGAAGCGGATGGCAGCCAGCATGTCGAATCATCGACAGACCCAGGCCGTGATGCCTGGCTGACCGAACAAGGTTTTGTCGTGCTGCGGTTCTGGAACGACGAGATACTCCTGCAGACCGATGCTGTGCTGGAATCCATATGGCGGGCGTTGCATGCAAGAGCGCCCTCTCCCCCGACCCCTCTCCCGCAAGGGGAGAGGGGAGAAACGCAGACCTAGACGAGTCGAAACATGCCTAGCACCCCCCAGATCCGCATCCCCGCCACCTACATGCGCGGCGGCACGTCGAAAGGCGTGTTTTTCCGCCTGCAGGACCTGCCCGAACGGGCGCAGGTACCGGGCCCGGCGCGCGACGCGTTGCTGTGCCGCGTGATCGGTTCGCCCGATCCGTATGGCAAGCACACCGATGGCATGGGCGGGGCGACCTCGAGCACCAGCAAGGTGGTGATCATTTCGCCGAGCAAGCAGCCCGGGCATGACGTGGATTACCTGTACGGCCAGGTGCCGATCAACGAGGCCTTCATCGACTGGAGCGGCAACTGCGGTAATCTGTCGTCAGCGGTCGGTCCGTTCGCGATCGCGAACGGGATGATCGATCCCGCGCGCGTGCCGCGCGACGGCGTGTGCACCGTGCGCATCTGGCAGGCCAACATCCAGAAGACCATCGTGGCGCACGTGCAGGTGAGCCATGGCGAGGTGCAGGAAACCGGCGACTTCGAACTGGATGGCGTTACGTTCCCGGCGGCGGAAGTGCAACTGGAGTTCATCGATCCCGCCGACGAAGGCGATGACGACGGTGGTGGCACGATGTTCCCCACCGGCCAGCTCGTCGATGACCTCGATGTGCCGGGCGTGGGCATATTCAAGGCGACGATGATCAATGCCGGCGTGCCGGTGGTGTTCGTCGAGGCGGCGGCGCTCGGCTACGACGGCACCGAACTGCAGGGTGCGATCAACGAGGACAAGGACGCCCTGGCGAAGCTTGAGGCGATCCGCGCGCATGGCGCGGTGCGCATGGGGCTGGTACCGGATGTCGCGGCCGCGGCGAAGCGACCGCTGACGCCCAAAGTCGCCTTCGTCGCGCCGCCGAAGGATTACGTCTCATCCAGCGGCAAGCCGGTCAGCGCAGCCGATGTCGGCCTGCTCGCCCGCGCCATCTCGATGGGCAAGCTGCACCACGCGATGATGGGCACTGCATCGGTCGCCATCGCCACGGCGGCGGCCGTGCCGGGCACGCTGGTGAATGCGGCGGCAGGCGGCGGCACGCGCGACGTGCTGGTGTTCGGTCACCCATCGGGCACGCTGCGCGTCGGCGCGGACGTCAAACAGGTGGACGGCACCTGGGTCGTGACGAAGGCGGTGATGAGCCGCAGCGCGCGCGTGCTGATGGAAGGCGCGGTCCGCATTCCCGGCGATGCCTTCTGACCACGCGCGACCTGCCGGAAGTCACCACTTTCGCCCGGACCATTGCCTCGGCCGCGCCCACGCGACAGCATGGGCGCATGTGGATGGCCCTGACCCGACTTCGCGAACCCATGACGCTCGCCGGCGTCTTCACGATCGGCGCCGTGTCCCTGGGCCTGCGCTTCCTGCCGCCGGACATCCTGCCGGCCGCCGCTGCGGCGCTGGGTGCGTATGCGGCGGGTTTTCTTCTGTTCGCGGTGGCACCGGACACCTGGAAGCGGTCGCGCCGGATCGCGCTGGTGGCGATGGCCGGTCTTGCGCTGCTGCTGGCCTGGCTCACACCCCGGGTCGGCACCGCGCAGGTGCTGCTGGTGGTGTGGGTGGCGTGCGCGGTCAACGTGCTGTCGCCGCGCTGGGTGATCGGCGCCGCGGTGGTGTTGAACACGGCCTTCTACACGCTGCTGGTGCACCACGACTTCGGCGCACCGGCCACGATGACGCTGATCAACATGGGCTTCCAAGCGCTCGCGGGCCTGTGCGTGCACTACGCGCGCCGTGCGGAGGATTCCCGTGACGCGCTGGCGCGCGTCAACGCGGACCTGCTGGCCACGCGCGCCCTGCTGGCCGACAGCGCGCGCGATGCCGAGCGACTGCGAGTGGCGCGCGAACTGCACGACGTCGCCGGGCACAAGCTCACCGCGATGAAGATCAACCTGCGTGCGCTGGCCAGCGATCCGGCATTGGCGGGACGCGAGGAAGTGCGCATCGCGCAGCAACTCTCCACCGAACTGCTGGACGACATCCGCAGCGTGGTGCAGGCGATGCGCGATTCGCGGGGGCTGGACCTGCAGACCGCGATCCGGGCGCTGGCGGCGCCGCTGCCGCGACCGGCACTGGACCTTCAGATCGCCGAGGGCGTGCAGATCGCCGACCCGGCGGTGGCCGAGTCGTTGCTGCGTATCGTGCAGGAGTGCCTGACCAACGCCGCGCGCCATGCGAACGCGGACACGCTGACGGTTGCACTGAAGAACGAGGACGCGGGCATGCACCTGCATATCGAAGACAACGGTCGGTTGAAAGGCCGGCTATGCGAAGGCAACGGCCTGTCGGGCATCCGCGAGCGCGTGGCGGCGATGGGTGGCGAGCTGCGCCTCGGAAGCAGCGCCACCGGTGGCTTGCGCGTGGACGTGAGGCTGCCCGCATGAGCGTGCGGGTCGCCCTGGCCGATGACCAGGCGCTGGTACGCGCCGGCCTGCGTGCCCTGTTGAAGGCGCAGCTGGTGGAGGTGGTGTTCGAAGCGGACGACGGCGCCGATCTGCTCGCCAAGCTGGAAGTGCAGCCGGTCGACGTGGTGCTGAGCGACATCCGCATGCCGGGCGTGGATGGCATCGATGCGTTGATCAAGCTGCGCGAACGCGGCGACCGGACACCGGTGCTGCTGCTGACCACGTTCGACGACAGCGACCTGCTGCTGCGCGCCACCGACGCGGGCGCACAGGGCTTCCTGCTGAAGGACGCCGCGCCGGAAGACCTGCACGACGCCATCCAGCGTGTCGCCAGTGGCGAAACACTGCTGCAGCCGGTCAGCACGGATCCGGTGCGTGCGCGTTTCCGCTTCCGCGATGAGGCACCGCCCACCGATACCTTCAGCGAACGCGAAGTCGCGATCCTGCGCCTGCTGGCCGGTGGTTACTCGAACAAGGAAATCGCCCGCACGCTGTTCCTGGCCGAAGGCACGGTGAAGAACTACGTGTCCACCATCCTCGACAAGCTCGGCACGCGCGACCGCACCCGCGCCGTGCTGAAGGCGATCACGTTGCGGATCATCTGAGGAGCGCGAATCCTGCTGTTGTGGGAGCGACGTAAGTCGCGATGCCTTTTCACTGGCGCCTCATCGCGACTTACGTCGCTCCCACAGCAAGCACCCTGATCCTTCAGAACAGTGCCAGCATTGCCGCGCCCGCAGCGAGCGCGGCCATCAGGCCCGCCGACACGCGCACCCCATAGGCGGTACCACCGCTGACCCAGGCAATGACGGACTTTGCGGTCAGGCTGGCGGCCAGCAATGCCAGCATCCACCACCGCGCTTCCGCGGCTTCCAGTCCACCGCGCGAAAACTGGTTGGCCAGCGTCGCCACCGCGGCGTGCAACTCTGCCAATGCCGACATCGCGGCGGCGGCCATGGCGCCGCGTGGACCGATCCACGCCGCCAGCGCTGCCGCGACGAAGGTCAGCACCGCCACCAGCAGTGCGAAACCCAGCGCCTGGCCGAAACGGAACATGCGGCTGTCGGAGGTCGGCGGCGTCACCGCATCGTCTTCGCCACGATGCAGGCCGAGCAGGCCGCCCGCCAGCAGCACGGCGCCGATCGCACCGAGTTCCGGCAGCAGGTCGCGCACCAGGGGTGGCGATACGGCCCACAGGATCGGCACGCAGAGGGTCAGCGACGCGAGGTTGGACAGCAGCGCTGCCGCGACCGCCGAACGCAGCAGCGCCGGCGTTTCCTTTGCGCGTTGTCCAAACCCGATGGTCGCCGCTGTCGACGACACATAGCCGGCGAAGAAACCGGCAGCGGCCACCCCCCAGCGGTTGCCGACCACGCGCAGCACCACATGGCCCAGTGCGCTGACCGCCATCACCAGCACCACCAGCTTCCAGATCGTCGCCAGGTTGATCGCGTCGAACGGGCCGATGGGACGGTCGGGCAGGATCGGCAGGATGACCAGCGCGGACGCCAGGAGCAGCAGGCCGTCGAAGACTTCCCGCTCGCTGAAGGTCTCGCGCGTGAGTTCGTGCAGCGGCTGCTTGGCGTACAGCAGCACCGCGACGACGACCGCGAGCGCGGTCGCCAGCGCCGGCGTGTGCATCGCCATGGCGCCGAGCAGGAACGTCAGCACCAGCGTCACCTCGCTGGTCAGGCCGGGATCGTGCTGGCGCGTGGCGCGGTAGCCCATGGCGGCCAGTACGCCGGTCACCCCCAGGGCGACCAGCAGGACGGGCTGCCCCAGCCAAGCCGCAACCGCGGCGCCGAGCGCCACCAGCGCATGCGTGCGCAGGCCGGCGATGCCGTGCGCGCGACCGGGGCTGCGCTCGCGCACCAGCCCGATCAGCAGGCCCAGCCCCAGGGCCGAGGACAGCGCCAGCCAGGTCTGCGGGGTCGCCTCGTCCATCCCATCCTCCCTCGTTCAGGCCCGCGAGCATAACGAATGGTCTTGCATTGGTCTCGTCAACCCGGACAATGCGCGCACCTTCGCCGTGGATCCCATCATGCCCGCTCCGTCTGCCGTCTCGCTGAGCCGCTACCTGATCGAAGAACAGCGCGCCGGCCGCATCAGCGCCGACCTGCGCCAGCTGATCGCGGTGGTGGCCCGCGCCTGCACCAGCATCTCCATCGCGGTCAGCAAGGGCGCGCTGGGCGGCGTGCTGGGCGACGCCGGTACCGGCAACGTACAGGGCGAGGCGCAGAAGAAGCTGGACGTGCTGAGCAACGACATCCTGCTGGAAGCGAACGCCTGGGGCGGCCACCTGGCGGCGTGCGCATCGGAGGAAATGGATCACAGCCAGCCGATCCCGGACGCCTATCCGCGCGGTGGCTTCCTGCTGCTGTTCGATCCCCTGGACGGCAGCTCGAACATCGACGTCAACGTTTCCGTCGGCACCATCTTCTCGGTGCTGCGTTCGCCGGATGGCGTGACGACGCCGGGCGACGAACACTTCCTGCAGCCCGGCCGCGACCAGGTCGCCGCCGGCTACTGCATCTATGGCCCGAGCACGATGCTGGTGCTCACCACCGGCAACGGCACGCACGCATTCACGCTGGACCGCGAGCAGGGCGCCTTCGTACTGACCCAGCGCGACATGCGGATTCCCGAGGAGACGAAGGAGTTCGCCATCAACATGTCGAACCAGCGCCACTGGGAAGCGCCGATGCAGGGCTATGTCGACGACCTGCTCGCCGGCAGGGACGGCCCGCGCGGCAAGGACTTCAACATGCGCTGGATCGCCAGCATGGTGGCCGACGTGCACCGCATCCTGACCCGCGGCGGCATCTTCATCTACCCGTGGGACCGCAAGGATCCGGGCAAGGCCGGCAAGCTGCGCCTGATGTACGAGGCGAACCCGATGGGCCTGCTGGTCGAACAGGCCGGTGGCGCCGCCAGCACCGGCCGCGAGGACATCCTGTCGCTGCGCCCGACCCAGTTGCACCAGCGCGTGCCGGTGTTCCTCGGTTCTAAGAAGGAAGTCGAGACCGCCGTCGGCTACCACCTGGCCCACGACACGGCGGCCGCCTGACCGGCGGCGCGGCTAGAATCCGGCGATGACGCCGAATCCTCCGCCCGCCGACTTCATCGAGGTCTATCACGACGCACTTGATGCGGAGACCTGCCGCGCCATCGTGGCGCGGTTCGATGCCAGCGGGCAGGACCAGCCCGGCCGCGTCGGCGGCGGCCTCCATCCCGAGCTGAAGCACAGCCGCGACATCAGCATCACCGGCGTGGCCGATTGGCGCGACGTGGAGCAGCGGCTGAACCTGGCGGTGCTGACCGGCCTTCAGCAGTACCTGCGCACATACCCGTTCAGCCTGATCGCGCCGCTGATGCTGCAGCAACCTGATGCCGAGGGGCACCTGCGCCGCCTGCGCTACGACGACATCGCGGCCATGGACGATGCCGCCCTGATGAAGCTGGTGATGAAGGTGTTCGTGCCTGGCCGCATCAACCTGCAGCGGTACGCGGCCGGCGAAGGCGGCTATCCGTACTGGCACTGCGAGCTGTTCCCCAAGGCGGCCGATGCAGAGACATTGCACCGCCATGTGTTGTGGACGCTGTACCTCAACGACGATTTCAGCGAAGGCGAAACCGAGTTCTTCCACCAGCAGCGCAAGATCGCGCCGCGCACGGGAAGCCTGCTGATCGCACCGACAGCCTTCACCCACACCCACCGCGGCAACCGCCCGCTGCAGGGCGACAAGTACATCGCGACGAGCTGGGTGCTGTTCCAGCGGGCGGAACGGTTGTACGGCAACCGCTGAAGTCAGTCCGTCGGTCGACGCGCGTCCAGGTCGGCACGCGCGCGCTGCAGCGCGGTCTCCGCATCGCCCACCACCATCACGCACGGCACGGCCAGCATCAGATTGAGCGGCAAGCCGAATTCCTCCAGCTCCCACCCGCTGGCATCGGTGCCGGCGCCGGCGCCCAGATACTGCGGGCAACGCCGGCGGATGCGCTCCGCCAGACTGCCGCCTTCGGGCACGTAGCCATAGACGGGCTTGCCGCGTGCGATGGCGTAGCCGACTTCGAAACAGGTGCCGCTGTCCGGCTCCGCCCCACGGAAGAAGTCGAGGTTGGCCAGCACGGCGTCGGCAGCGTCGAGCAGGCCCACGTCGGCGCGGTAGATCCAGCGTGCGGTGTCGAGCGGGTCGCCGGTCGCCTGTCCGGCCACCTGCGCATCCAGCGGGAACAGGCCTTCGAACCCGTAGCGTGCGCACAACCTTTTCAATGCTTCACCCCGCGCCACGGCATCGGGACGGAAGATGTCGGGACCGGCGAGGTACAGCGACGGAATCATCGAGGAAGGCACTGGCGGCGAAGGCCTGCATTGTCGGCATGCGGGCGCCGCGCGTGGCGTGACCGATCGTCGCAGCGCGCGATCCCGCGCTACGCTTGAACCCTCGTCAACGGCGATGCACGCGGCACGCCGACCGGCTCGAAGCCATGCGCCAGCACGATCAGTTCGCCATTCCAGTCGGCCGGAATGTCGATGCGGTAGGGCGCATCGGTCAGCGTGCCGGTGTCTTCCACCGCAGGCGCCACGGCGGTCGAGGCGTCCCGCGCGACGGCGGGCGACACCAGAAGCGACAACGCGAGCGGCAGGCAGGTCAGGCGCATGGGATCTCCGTGGGGGACGGCTGCCAGGGCGGCAAACAATCCTAGCGCGGCGTGCGGGCGCACCAGCCGTGGATCATGCCGGCCTGGTGGAAGCGCAGGGGCGACGGGAAACCGCCGGCCTCCGCCAGCGCGGCGACGCGGTCGGGCGGCAGGATGGCGACATCGCGCGCGTAGTTGGCCCGGATCTGCTCGAGCGCGCCATCGTCCAGGCCAGCCCCGGACATGGTCGCCATCCACAGCCGCAGCATCGCGGGGTAATCGGCCGCCTCGGTGTCCCACGCAAGGTCGGCCCAGGCCAGCGTGCCGCCCGCGTGCAGGCGGCGCGCGATCGCGCCGAAGAAGGCAGTGCGCGCGTCAGGATCCAGCAGGAATTGCGAAACCAGCAGGCAGGTCGCGCCATCGAATGCCGCGTCGTCCGGCAAGGTGTCGACCACGCCGGCATGGAAGGTGCAGCGGTCGGCGACGCCTTCGCGCTCGGCGCGTGCGCGGCAGGCGGCGATCATCTGTGTCGACGGGTCCAGGGCGACGAACGTCCAGCGCGGGAAGCGCCGCGCGAAGTGGGCGATCTCGGCACCGGTGCCGGCCCCCACGCACAGCACGCGCGCATCCTCCGGCAGGTCCGCGAACACCGTTTCCATCAGGAACAGCAGGCTGTCGCGGATCGGCGCCATACGCACCCAGCGCGCATCGTAGCCGGCGGCCTGCTGGTCGAAGAGGGCATCGAGTTCGTGCTGCTGCATGGCGGTCTCCGCAGGGGGTCTCATTCCACCCTACACGGGCCGTCAAGCCCGCCGTCGAGCACCGGCGTCACCACACCAGGTCGTCGGGGACCTTGAACTGCGCGTAGTAGTCATCATCCTCCGAAGTCGCCGACCCGGCCTCGGTCCCGTGGCCGTGGTCGAGCACGATCATGGCGGCATCGCGCTCCCGCACCTTGTCGGCGGCCACGCGTGGCAGCAGTTCGTAGCGGTCGTCGATACGCGCGATCACCAGCACGCCGGCCGACAGCTTCTTCTTCAGATCATCGTTGACCAGCACGGTGCGGATGGCACCGTCTGCGGTAAACCGGTATTCGATCTCGCCACTGCGCGGGACCTTGCGGTCGGTGATGATCTGCCGTGCCTGCGCGCGCAGTTCGGCGGTCCGCGCCTGCGCCTTGCGCTCGGCTTCGAGCGCGCGGTCGCGTTCGGCCTTCCCGGCACGGGCGCGTTCGGCCTCGCGCTGGATCTCGTTCGGCGCGGCTGATCCTTTGGCGTGCCGCGCCTTGTTCTGCTCGCGCGCGACCTCGGCCAGCTTGGACTTCTTGACCAGCCCGGCCTTCAGCAGTTGTTCCTGCAGGGGGTTTCCCTTCGCCATGTCGTCGGTGCTTGTGGTGTTTCGCGGCATGATACTCGCCGTTCCCGCTCGCCACCCCGTTCCGGCCCACCCCCGATGGATGCGCTGAAGTACCTCGCCGGCTACCCGCAGGACCTGCAGGCGCGCGTGCGCGCGCTGATCGCGCAGGACGGGCTGGCCCCGATGCTGGCGAAGAAGTATCCCCATGTCCATGCCATCCGCAGCGACGGCCAGCTGTACGAATACGTGCAGGCGCTGAAGGAACGGTACCTGCGGCGCTCGGTATCGTTGGGCAAGGTGGTGTACGACGGCACGTTGCAGGTGATGGAGCACGCGCTGGGGACCCACACCATTGTCTCCCGCGTGCAGGGCAGCCGGCTCAAGGCCAGCCGCGAAATCCGCATCGCCACCGTGTTCCGCGAAGCGCCCGCCGAGTTCCTGAAGATGATCGCCGTGCACGAACTCGCGCATTTCAAGGAAGCCGAACACAACAAGGCCTTCTACCAGCTGTGCACGCACATGGAGCCGGACTACCACCAGCTGGAGTTCGATCTTCGGTTGTATCTGACGCAGTTGGAGCTGGGCGCCGGAACGTAGGGTGTAGCCCGGGTAAGCGCAGCGCACCCGGGACTGCAGAAGCGATCAGAGCGGACAGCACGTCACGTGCCAGCGGCTTCTCGCCGCGGGCGACAGCACGCCACTCGCCGGTTCCCAGGCATTGACGGCTCCTGCACACCGGGCGGTCGATGCTGCACGCCCTATCGGCTGCAGACCACGGCGCCATGAAATCCCGACATCTCCGCATGGGCATCGGCTTCCTGCCGATCTTCGAGGCGAATGGCGTGCAGGCTGCGCAGATGGTGATCAAGCCGGGCGGCAGCGAGGGTGGGCCGGATAACCGTCATCGTGGCGCGGACCAATGGTTGTTCGTGGCAGCGGGCGAGGGCGTGGCGATCGTGGAAGGCGCGCGGCGACCGTTGCGGCCCGGCAGCCTGCTGCTGATCGAACGTGGCGAGCGGCACGAGATCCGCGCCACGGGCCGCACTCCCCTGAAGACGGTGAACTTCTATTCGCCCCCTGCCTACACCGCCGACGGTGAAGAGCGCTCAGCCGGCAAACCCTGAAACGACAAGAAGAGGTGACGAAGATGGACAGCCTGATGCGCAGCCTGTTCGACCTGGGCATGCCCTGGTGGGAGTTCGTCCTGCGGGCGACAGCGGTTTACGTGGTGGTGCTGGTGATGGTGCGGTTGAGCGGCAAGCGGACGGTGGGACAGTTCACGCCCTTCGACCTGCTGGTCGTGGTGTTGCTCGGCACGGCGGTGCAGAACTCGTTGATCGGCGAGGACACGTCGCTGCTGGGAGGATTGATCCTGGCCGCGACCCTGTTGGGGATGAACTGGGGCGTCGGAAAACTCTCCTCGCGCTCGCGCCGTTTCGACGAGTGGGTCGAAGGCAAGCCGGTCATCCTCGTGCGGCATGGCCACCTGTTTCGCGACGAACTCGCGCGCCAGTCGCTGAGCGAGCACGACTTCGCCATCGCGCGGCGGTCTGCAGGCTATGCCACGCTGTCGGACATCGCGCTTGCGGTGCTGGAGTCGTCGGGCGAGATCACCTTCATCCGCCGCCGGGAACCGGCCGACGACAAACCTCAGTGAACCAGGCGCGCGGCGATGCTTTCCAGATCGTAGGCGAAGCCACCGTCCGCGCACTGCACGATGTCGGCCGCTGCGGCCGCCTGCAGGAACGCGGTGGTGATCTGGTATCCGCCGGTCGATGCCGGCGCCACATGGCCGGCGATGCGCGTGTCGCGCTCGGCGTGTCCCAGCAACTCGCCGAACGCAACCACGCGCAACACCAGCGATGCCTCTTCCTGCGGCGTCAGTCCATGTCCGCCCACCTGTCGGCTGATCGCATTCATGCCGATGCAGGGCAGGTCGTCGCCGTCGTAGTCGGTGACGGGCATGGCGCCGGTCATCACGGCCTGGAACACGTCGATCCCGAACGTCAGCAAGGCGGGATCGACGGGAACCAGGTCGGCAACGCGACGCGGACCGGAGCCGGGGACGCGCGTCATGCCCGCGCCGTCAGTGCTTGCGGCCGAGCATCTGCTCACGCGCCTGCTCGGCACGCGACGCGCCGATGGCGGTCTCGACCTGCTTGACCTCTTCGGGCGGCGGCAGGACGGCTGGCATGCCGAGCGACTGGATCCACAGTTCCCGGCACCAGCCCATGGTGTGGTAGAGGTGATGGTCCTCGTCGCTTTCCACGGCCTTATACGCCGGCTCGAGCACCTTGGCCAGCTCACCACCCTGTTCGACGACCTTGCCGATCAGCTCCCAGTTCTGGTGATCCTTGGTTTCGGCCAGTACCACGCATTCCGCAGCCACCAGCTCGGCGGCCTCGGGCTTGTCGGTCTTCATCGCCATCTCGATGGCCTTGACCAGCGAGGCGCCCTGGTGCGCAACGACCGCGCGGCCCGGGGAGGCCTCTTCAGTGTCCATGCCCAGCTGTTCGAACACGCGCATGAGCACCTGTTCGTGCGTCCGCGTTTCTTCGAGGTATTCACCCCATTCCTTCTTCAGGTCCTTGTTTACCGCCGCCTTGATCGCGGCGGTATAGATCTCGATGCCGCCGCGTTCGGTCTCCAGCGCCTGCAGCAAAAGTTCGTGGACCTGTTCGGTGTTGACGTTGCGGGAACGTGCCATGGCTAGACTCCACGGGAGGAAGGAGTGTCTCTTGTAGGCCAGGCCACGCAAACATCAGGTGACGGTGACGCATGCAGCACGTTCACATCATGAAACGACCCATCGATGGCACGGTGTCGTGAACGGAACGGCGCTCATCGTGCTGGACATGATCAACCTGTTCGATTTCGAGGGCGGGACGCGCCTCGGCGCGGCCGCAGTCCGCATCACGCCGAGGATCGTGGCGTTGCGGGAACGCTTCGACGCGGCAGGCGCGCCGACGATCTACGTGAACGACAACTTCGCCCATTGGCAGGGCCATGTCGGCGACCTGGTGACCGCCTGCCGCGAGCGAGGCGGTGCCTCGGCCGCCATCGTGCAGCGGCTCGCGCCGCGTCCGCAGGACTACCACGTGCTGAAGCCCAAACACTCCGGCTTCCTGGCGACGCCATTGCCGATCCTGCTGGCGAAGCTGGGTGTACGCCGGCTCGTGCTAACAGGAGTCGCCGCCGATGCCTGCGTGTTGGCCACGGCGCAGGACGCCAACATGCGTGAGTTCGCGTTGTGGGTGCCCAGGGATGCGGTGGCCGCGATCAGTCCGGCGCGGCTGCGCAACGCGGTCGCTCTGATGTCGCACACACTCGGTGCCTGCGTGCTGACGACGCAGTCGGTGGCGAAGATGTTTCCAGAATGAGACCGGGACGGTGCGTCTTCACGACGGGGTGTCCCTACCGCATTACCATGCCGCCATGACCTCGTCGACCGCCCGCATCCGCTTCAACGCCACGCTGCAGCGCCCCGCCGAGCCAGAAGCCGCGACGTGGACCTTCCTCGTATTGCCGAAGGCGGCCAGTGCCAAGTTGCCCACGCGCAGCATGACGACAGTGGAAGGCACGTTCGCGGGCAAACCGTTCACGGCCACGCTGGAACCCGATGGCGAAGGCAGCCACTGGCTGAAGGTGGAAAAGGCACTGCGCGACGCTGCCGGCGTTGCCGCGGGCGACAAGGTCGAACTGATCGTCGCGCCGGTGAAGGAGGAGCCTGAACCCATAGTACCGCCGGACATCCGCAAGGCACTCGCCGCAGCGCCGGAGGCGAAAGCGGTGTGGACGACGCTGACCCCGGTCGCTCGCCGCGACTGGATCCACTGGATGACGTCAGGCAAGAAGGCCGAGACGCGCGTGAAACGCATCGCTACCGCCTGCGACATGCTCGCTTCCGGCAAGCGCCGTGCCTGCTGCTTCGATCGCTCGGGCATGTACAGCAAAGGCAACATGGGCGCGCCGACCGCGGCCGAATGATGCAGCGGCCCCGTGGCCTGCCGTCGGAAAAAAGAAGGCCCGCATGCGCGGGCCTTGCTTTCTTCCGGCCATGCAACGCCGGTTACTTCAGGCCGCGATGCTCCAGCAACGGTTCGACGCTCGGATCCTTGCCGCGGAATGCGCGATAGGCCTCAGCCAAGTCGCGCGAGTGGCCGATCGACAACACCTTGTCGCGGAAGACCTGCCCGTTCTCGCGGGTCAGGCCACCGTGCTCGCGGAACCACTGGAAGGCGTCGTGGTCCAGCACTTCCGCACCGAAGTAGGCGTAGTAGCCGGCCGCGTAGCCGCCACCCCAGATGTGGCTGAAGTAGCTGGTGCGGTAGCGCGGTGGCACCGCCGCCAGGTCGACCTTGTACCTGGCAAGTGCCTGCTTCTCGAACGCATCCACGTCCTGCTGGCCGCCGCCGGCAGGCAGCGTGTGCCACGCGAGGTCGAGCAGGGCCGCCGACAGGTACTCGGTGGTCGCGTAGCCCTGGTTGAAGGTGCGCGCCTTGACGATCTTGTCGACCAGCGCCTGCGGCATCGCCTCGCCGCTCTGATAGTGCTTGGCGTAGTGGGCGAACACCTTCGGGTCCAGCGCCCAGTGCTCGTTGAACTGCGACGGGAACTCGACAAAGTCGCGCGGCACGTTGGTGCCGGCCACGCTGGGGTACTGCGTCTTCGAGAAGAAGCCGTGCAGTGCGTGGCCGAATTCGTGGAACAGCGTGGTGACGTCGTCGAAGCTCAACAGTGCGGGCTGGCCGGCGGCGGGCTTGGTGAAGTTCTCCACGTTGTAGACCACCGGGATGTCGCCGGTCAGGCCGTTCTGCTCGACGAAGTTTCCCATCCACGCGCCGCCCTGCTTGCTCTCGCGCTTGAACGGATCCAGGTAGAACAGCGCCAGCTGCTTGCCGTCCGCATCCATGATGTCGAACACGCGTACGTCCGGATGGTAGACCGGGATGTCCTTGCGCTCCTTCGCGGTGATGCCGTACAGCTGGTTGGCAGCGAAGAACACGCCGTCCTTCAACACGCGGTCCAGCTCGAAGTAAGGCTTGATCTGCGACTCGTCCAGGTCGAACTCGGCCTTGCGCACCTGCTCGGCGTAGAAGTCCCAGTCGGCCGCGCCGGCGGTGAAGCCGCCCTTCTGCGCATCCACCACGCCCTGGATCTTGGCGAGCTCGGCACGCGCCCGCGCGGTCGCGGCGGGCACGGTGTCGGTGAGCAGCTTCAGGGCGACCTCGGGCGTGCCGGCCATCTGGTCGGCGATGCTGTAGGCGGCATAGTTCGGGAAGCCGAGGAGCTGCGCCTTGCGCGCGCGCAGTTCGGCCAGGCGCTGGATGGTCGCGCGGGTGTCGTTGCCGTCGCCCTTCTCGGCGCGGCCCAGCGAGGCGGCCATCAGCTGCTCGCGCAGCGCACGGTCCTTCAGCGAGCCCAATGCCGGCTGCTGGGTGGTGTTCTGCAGGCTCAGCAGCCACTGGCCGTCCTTGCCTGCGGCCTTTGCCGCATCGGCAGCGGCGGCGATCGCGCCTTCGTCCATGCCGCCCAGCTTCGCCTTGTCGGTGACGAACACGCCGCCGGCGTTGCCGGCCGCCAGCAGCTTGTTGCCGAAGGCGGTGGTCAGCGAGGATTCCTCGCTGTTGAGCTTGCGCAGCTCGGCCTTGTCGGCGTCCGACAGTTGCGCACCGGCGCGCACGAAGCCGTCGTAGGTGTGTTCGACGACGGTCTTCTGTTCCGGCGTCAGGCCGAGCGCGTCGCGCTGGTCGTAGACCGCCTTCACGCGGGCGAACAGCGCGGGATCCAGGTGGATGCTGTCGCTGTGCTCGGCCAGCTTCGGCGCGAGCGCTTCCTCGGCGGCCTGCAGCGCGGGATTGGTGTTGGCGCCGGTCATCGCGAAGAACAGGCTGGTCGCGCGCGTCAGCAGCGTGCCGCTGCGCTCCAGCGCCTCGAAGGTATTCGCGAAGGTGACCGGCTCGGCGTTGTCCGCGATCTTGCGCACCTCGGCCAGGTGCTGGCGCATGCCTTCCTCGATGGCGGGCTGGTAGTCGGCGTCCTTGATCCTGTCGAACGGCGGCGCCTGGAACGGCAGCGTGCTGGCGGTGAACAGGGGGTTTTCGCCCTGGGCGGGTGTGGTGGCGGTGGCGGGCATGGCGGTTTCGGAAGCGGGGCGGTCGCCGCAGGCGGACAGGGCGACGGCGATGGCGGAGGAAAGCAACAGCGTACGCAGCATGGAGAACTCCGGAAACGGACTTCGACGGGATCGCCCGTCACGGTGGTGGACCGGGGCATAGCGTGCGCCTGCACGCGCGGCTTGGCGAGTGCCGGCCGACCGCGGTCGCATCCACGCGCCCCTGCGCACCGTAAGGGCCCCGCCAGACAAATGCGTTATCCTCCCCGCCCCCCGCAGGAATCCATGCGATGAACCCGTCCGACGACAATCCCGGCAAGGTCACCCAGGCGCAGGCCGAGGATGCGGTACGCGTGTTGCTGGAGTGGGCGGGCGAAGATCCCACGCGCGAAGGCCTGCTCGATACGCCCAAGCGCGTGGCCAAGGCCTACCGCGACTGGTTCAGCGGTTACCAGATGGATCCGCGCGAGTACCTGGCGCGCACCTTCGAGGAAGTCGCCGGCTACGACGAGATGATCGTGCTGCGCGACATCGAATTCGAAAGCCACTGCGAACACCACATGGCGCCGATCATCGGCCGTGCCCACGTGGGCTACCTCCCGGCCGGCAAGGTGGTCGGCATCAGCAAGCTGGCGCGCGTGGTGGACGTGTACGCGCGCCGCTTCCAGGTGCAGGAGAAGATGACCGCGCAGATCGCGCAGTGCATCCAGGACGTGTTGCAGCCGCGCGGCGTGGCCGTCGTGGTCGACGGCGCGCACGAATGCATGACCACCCGCGGCGTGCACAAGCGCGGGGTCAGCATGGTGACCAGCAAGATGCTGGGCACCTTCCGCGAGGACGCGCGCACCCGCGCGGAATTCCTGCGCTTCATCGAGACGGGCCACGGGAAGCGTTGAGTGCGTGTGGCTGTTGTAGGAGCGACGTAAGTCGCGACCGCATGATGTCACTGTCCATGTGCTTGCTCATCTTGAGGAATCAACCTTCCTGTAGCCTGAAGGTGCCCGGTCGCGACTTACGTCGCTCCTACAGTGAAGCGAAGCCATGAATGCCTGCCCCTGTGGCACCAGCCGCGACTACGCGGCCTGCTGCGGCCGCTATCACGGCGGTGAGCCCGCGCCTGATGCCGAAGCGCTGATGCGCTCGCGCTACAGCGCCTTCGTCACCGGCAACGCGGACTACCTGCGTACGACCTGGCATCCCGACACGCGGCCAGACGAAATCGGCCTGGACGCCCCCGGTGCACCGAGGACGACGTGGCTCGGGCTCGCGGTGAAATCGCACCGCATCACTGGGCCGGACACTGCCGAAGTCGAGTTCGTCGCCCGCTACCGCATCGGCGGCGGCAGTGCGGTGCGCCTGCAAGAGCGCAGCCGCTTTGTCCGCATCGGCGGGCGATGGCTGTACGTGGATGGCGAGCACCGGTGATGTCGAGCCCTCCTCCCCGTCACGCGAGGGGAGTTGTCTCGTCGTGCGGGTGGCTTGAGTAGCAAGGCGCATCTGCGTCCTTCTCCACGCGAGGCGGGGAGAAGGTGGCCGGAGGCCGGATGAGGGGCGCGCGCCGGCGGTGAAGCGCGTGTGCCCGTCTAGTGAGATCGCCTCTTGCCGGAGCGCGGATGCCGGCAACATCGTGTCTCCGTTCGCCCCTCCCCCGCCTTCGGCATCCTCTCCCCGCTTCGCAGGGAGAGGGAAAAAGCGCTCAACCCTTCGGCTTCTCCAGGTAATCCAGGGTCACCTGCAGCAGCGCACGCAGGCCGATGTCGAGCGAGGATTCGTCCAGCATGAACTCCGGCGAGTGGTTGCTCGGTGCGGTGACCGGATCGATGCCCTTGGCCGTGCTGCCGACGAAGAAGAACATCGACGGCACTTCGCGCGCATAGAACGAGAAATCCTCCGCGCCCATCTGCAGGCCCGGGGTGATGACGTTGTCCGTGCCCACGACGGCCTGCAGGCTGGGCAGCATCTGCGCGGTGAGCTCGGGGTTATTGACGGTGACGGGATTGCCGTCGTTGTCGGGCACGCTGGCTTCCACCTTCGCGCCGTGCGCGGCGCTGACGTGGGTGGCGACGCTCTTCAGGTCGGCGAAGATCTTCTGCCGCATGCCTTCGTCGAAGGTGCGGATGGTGCCGACCACTTCGACGTCGTCGGGGATGATGTTGTAGCGGATGCCGCCCTTGATCGCGCCGAAGCTCACCACCGCGGGCAGCTTGGAGATGTCGGTGCGGCGGCTGACGATGGTCTGGGTGGTGCCGATAACATCGGCCATCGCGACGATCGGGTCCACGCCGCCCCACGGCCGCGAGCCGTGCGTCTGCCGGCCGATGACCTTCAGGGTGAAGCTGTCGGACGCCGCCATCAGCGGGCCCTGGCGCACGCCGATCTGGCCGGCCGGAATCGACGAGAACACGTGCAGGCCGAACACCGCCTCGGGCTTGAAGTCCTTGAACACGCCTTCCTTCAACATCAGCTCCGCGCCCCCTTCCTCGCCGGCCGGCGCGCCTTCCTCGGCGGGCTGGAACACCAGCAGCACTTCGCCGGGCAGCGTGTCCTTCATGCCGACCAGCGCCTTTGCCACGCCCAGCAGGATGCCGGTATGCGCGTCGTGGCCGCAGGCATGCATCACGCCGACGGTCTCGCCGCGGTAGGTCGATGTCGCCTTCGATGCGAACGGCAGGCGGTTGCGCTCGGTGACCGGCAGCGCGTCCATGTCGGCGCGCAGGGCGATGCGCGGGCCGGGCCTGCCGCCCTTGATCACCGCGGTGACGCCGTGGCGCGCGATGCCGGTGCGCGGCTGCAGGCCCAGCTTGCGCAGTTCCTCGGCCACGCGCTTCGACGTCTGCTCCTCGCGGTTGGACAGCTCCGGGTACTGGTGGAAGTGCCGGCGCCAGTCGATCACCTGTTGCTGCACGGCCTTGCCTGCGGCGGCGACTTCCGGCCGTTGCGTGGGCGCGGCATCCTGCGCGGCGGCGGGCAGGGCGCAGGCGAGGGCGAGCAGGGAAACGGCGAGAGGACGTGCGTGGCGCATCGGGTCGGCTCCTGGAGGCAAGCCCCGATGCTAACGCCTGCGTCGCGACGGCGCGCATGCCACCTTAGAATGCGCAGGCGTTCCGTGTGGCCGATCACGGCTGGCGACGCCTCCGCTCCCCGCCGGAACCACCATGCCCGATCTCGCCCTGCAGGTGCTCTTGCTGCTGTTCCTCGCCGCGATGCTGGCAGGTTTCATCGATGCCATCGCCGGTGGCGGCGGCATGATCACCATTCCCGCCATGCTGCTGGCCGGCATCCCGCCGCTGCAGGTGCTGGGCACGAACAAGCTGCAGTCGCTGTTCGGCTCGGGCTCGGCGAGCTGGGCCTACGCGCGCCATGGACACGTCGACCTCAAGGGCCAGCTGCCGATGGTGCTGACCGCGGGGCTCGGCGCCGTCGGGGGTGCATTGCTGGCCACGATCATCCCGGTGGATTGGTTGAAGTGGGCGCTGCCGTTCCTGCTGGTCGGCATCGCGGTGTACTTCGGCATGAAGCCCGACATCGGTCACGTGGACCGGCACCAGCGCATGCGCCCGCAGGTGTTCGCGCTGACCTTCGTCCCGGCGATCGGCTTCTACGACGGCGTGTTCGGCCCGGGCACCGGCTCGTTCCTGATGCTGGGCTTCGTCGCGCTGGCCGGCTTCGGCATCCTCAAGGCCACTGCACACACCAAGTTCCTCAACTTCGGCTCCAACCTCGGCGCGTTCGGCGTGTTCCTGCTGCACGGCGCGGTGTTGTGGAAGATCGGCCTGCTGATGGGCGCAGGCCAGTTCCTTGGTGCGCAGCTGGGCTCGCGCTTCGCGATGAAGCAGGGTGCGCGGATCATCAAGCCGCTGCTGGTCACCGTGTCGATCGCGCTGGCGATCCGCCTGCTGGCGGATCCGCAGCATCCGTTGCGGGTGTGGACGGGGTTCTAACCCTTCTCCCCGCGCGGCGGGGAGAAGGTGCCCGGAGGGCGGATGAGGGGCGAGCGCGATACTTCGGTTGCAGCCTGCGCATGTCGCACTCGGCGGCTTCGTCGCCCCTCACCCGCCTTCGGCACCCTCTCCCCGCAGGCGGGGAGAGGGCGACATCAAGGCGAGCGCAGGTAATCCAGCGCCACCTGCAGCATCGCCTGGCTGCCGGTCTGCAGCGCCTGTTCGTCGAGCAGGAACTGCGGCGAATGATTGATCGGTGCGGTAGCCGGATCGATCCCCTTCGACGTCGAGCCGACGAAAAAGTAGAAACCGGGTACCGTGTTGGCGAACTGCGAGAAGTCTTCGGCCACGGTCACCAACGGCATCTCGACCACGTTCGCCGCGCCCACCGCCTTCTCCAGCGACGGCCGTACGCGCTGGGTGAGCGCAGGCTGGTTGATGGTGGCAGGCGCGTTGTTGGCGACCTTCAGTTCGGCGCTGCCGCCACTGGCGTGCGCGTAGTCGTCGGCGATGCGACGGAAACGCGCGATCACGTCCTCGCGCACGGTCGGGTCGAAGGTGCGCAGCGTGCCGACCAGGGTCGCTTCGTCCGGAATGATGTTGAAGCGCACGCCGGCCTGGAACTGGCCCGCGGTCAGCACCACCGGGCTGGTGGCGATGTTCACCTGCCGCGCGATCATGCTCTGCGTGCCCAGCAGGATCTGCGCGCCCAGGGTGATCGGGTCCACGCCATCCCACGGCCGCGAGCCATGCGTCTGCTTGCCCTTCACCACCAGCGACCACTCGTCCGCCGCCGCCATCAGCGGCCCGCTGCGATAGCCCACGCTGCCGACCGGCAGGCCGGCCCAGACGTGCAGGCCGAACACGGCATCGGGGGTGAAGTCCTTGAACACGCCGTCCTGCAGCATCAGCGCCGCGCCGAACACCGCGCCCGCGACCGGCGGGCCCTCTTCCGCCGGCTGGAACACGAACATCACTTCGCCGGCGAGTTCGTCCTTCGCGGCGACGAGCGCCTGCGCCACGCCCATCAGGATCGCGACGTGCGCATCGTGGCCGCAGGCATGCATCACGCCGACCGGCTGGCCACGATATTCGGCTTTCACCTTCGACGCGAAGGGCAGGCCTGTCTGTTCGGTCACCGGCAGCGCGTCCATGTCGGCGCGCAGGGCGATGCGCGGGCCGGGTTTCGCGCCCTTCAGCACAGCGACCACGCCGGTCTTGCCGACGCCGGTGCGCACCGTGAGGCCGAGCGAGCGCAGATGATCGGCGACCCGCTTGGCGGTGCGCGTTTCCTGTTCGCCGAGTTCGGGATGCTGGTGGAGGTCGCGCCGCCACTGCACGAGCTGGGGCTGCGCACGCTCCAGCGCCGCGAACGCCGTGGAGTCCTGTGCCTGCGCTGCGTCCGTGCCTGCCAGCGAGACAGTCGCGACGAGCACGGCGGCGAACAAACGATGGGCGCGAAGCATGGCGGCATCCGGGACAGGCGGGGAGCACGATGCTAGCCCGGGCGGCGCGTGCGTCCAATGGCGAATCACCATGAGCGCATGCGTGCGCGCGGCTCGCATTCGCCACGCGCGCGTGGCAGGCTCGCAGGCCACTGGAGAGCGCCCCCGCCCATGACCCGCGACGCCGATCCCGCTTCTTCCCGTCCGCTGCAGGGCGATGCCGCGCTGTTGCGCGCGGTGGGCAGCCTGGCGCTGGCCGCGGCCGTCATCAACATCATCGTCGGTGGCGGCATCTTCAAGATGCCTGCGGCGCTGTCGGCGCAAGTCGGCGCCGCCGCGCCGCTGGCGTTGCTGGCCGGTGCCGTGGTGATGGTGCCGGTGGCGCTGTGCTTCGCCGCCATCGGCAGCCGCGCCTCCGCCACGGGCGGGCCCTACACCTATGTCAGCGCGGTGTTCGGCACGCTGCCGGGCTTCCTGGCCGGCGCGCTGATGTGGATCTGCAACGTGGCCTCCAGTGCCGGTGTCGCCGCGGCGCTGTCGCTGCAGGCCGCCAGTCTGTGGCCGCTCTTCGACGCGCTCCTGCCGCGCGCGCTGCTGCTGCTGGGCGTCTACGCCGCGATCTATGTGCTCAATGCCTTCGGCGTGAAGCTGGGTGCACGCGCGGTGATGACGTTGGCGACGTTGAAGCTGGTGCCGCTGTTCCTGCTGGTGATCGTTGGCCTGGCCTTCGTCGATACCTCGCACGTCAGCTTCGCCTTCGCCGACGTGCCCTCGTGGACCGCGCTGGGCGCGGCGATGGTGATGGTGGTGTTCGCGTACTCCGGCGTGGAAACGGCGCTGATTCCCGGCGGCGAAGTACGCGACCCTTCGCGCAGCGTACCGCGCGCGGCATTGAGCGCCATCCTGCTGGTGGTGCTGCTGTACCTCGGCCTGCAGATCGTCTGCCAAGGGGTGCTGGGACCGGCCCTCGCGACCAGCAGCGTGCCGATCGCCGAAGCCGCGGGCCGGTTGTGGGATCCGGCGCGCATCGCCCTGCTGGTGACCGCGTGCATCTCGATGGCGGGCTTCCTGCTGGGCAACCTGCTGGGGTCGTCCCGGCTGCTGTTCGCGCTGGGGCGTGATGGTTACCTGCCGCAGGCCTTCGGTCGCGTCAGCGCCAGCCATCGCGTGCCGCTGCTGGCGCTGGCCACGCATGCCGGTATCGCCTGCCTGCTGGCAGTGGTCGGCAACTTCGAAGCCCTGGTGCTGATTTCCGGCGGCGCGGTCTGCCTGGTGTACGTGATGGTCTGCGTGGCCGCCTGGCGGGCGCAGCGCACCGACCTGCGCGAGCGTGGTGCGCCGTTCGTGTTGCGCGGCGGTCCGCTGGTGCCGGGGCTGGCGGTGGTTGGCATGGTCGCCATCCTCACCACGTTGAGTACGCGCGAGTGGACGGCGATCGGCGTGGCGGTGGTGGTGTTGGCCGCGATCTACGCGGTGCTGGTCGGGCTTCGGCGGCGCGTGGGCAGCTGAGTTCCAGACGAGGCAGGAAGGCTGATTGTGGGAGCGACGTAAGTCGCGAGCTCTTCCTCTGGTAGCACCAAAAGTTCGCGACTTACGTCGCTCCCACATCGGGTATTCCTACTCCGGGCAGCCTAGCGGAACACCACCGTCCGGTGCCCGTTCAACAGGATGCGGTGCTCCACGTGGCGGCGCACCGCGCGAGCCAGCACCAGCGATTCGATGTCGCTGCCCATCCGCACCAGTTCCTTAGGCGTCATCGCGTGGTCCACGCGCGCCACGTCCTGTTCGATGATCGGACCTTCATCGAGGTCGCGCGTGACGTAGTGCGCCGTCGCGCCGATGATCTTGACCCCGCGCGCGTGCGCCTGGTGGTACGGCTTGGCGCCCTTGAAGCTGGGCAGGAAGCTGTGGTGGATGTTGATCGCCCGTCCGGCCAGCGCATCGCACAGCGTCGGCGAGAGGATCTGCATGTAGCGCGCCAGCACGACCAGGTCGATCCGTTCGCGCTCGACCAGGTCGATGATGCGGTGCTCCTGCTCTTCGCGGTGTTCGGCGGAGACCGGCAGGTGGTGGAAGGCGACGCCGTACGACTGGGCGAGCGGCGCGAAGTCGGCGTGGTTGGACGCGATGCAGGCGATCTCCACCGGCAATTGCCGGCTGTGCACCCGGAACAGCAGGTCGTTGAGGCAGTGACCCTGCTTGCTGACCAGCACCATCAGTCGCGCCTTGCGACTGGCGTCGTGGAGCTGCCAGTCCATGTTGAAGATTTCCGCGAGCGACGCGAAGCCTTCGTGCAGCACATCGATCTCGGTCGCGCCCGGCACGTCGAAATGCACGCGCAGGAAGAAGCGCCCGGATTCGTCGTCGCCGAACTGTTGCGCGTCCAGGATGTTGCAGCCGGACTCGTACAGGAGACCGGTCACGCGATAGACGATGCCGGTGGTGTCCGGGCAGGAGAGGGTCAGGATATGGTCGCGGCGCATGCGGGGTTCGGATCGGGGGTCATTCGCAGCGTGCGGCGGTGATGCGGTTCTGCGCGTCGATGTAAACGCGCAGGCGGTCGTTGCGGGTGTCTTTCTTCACGGCCGTGGTGGGGCCGATCGGGTTGACCAGACCCGCGCCGCTCTCGCTCGACAGGCGCTTCAGCGTCGCTTCGTCCGCCGGTTGGCCCACGGCCCAGTCCAGCGAGGCATCGCGGCAGCTGCCGTTGCCGGCGACCTGCGGGCCGGGCGTGCTGACGCAGGCGGACAAGGCCAGGGAACCGGCAACGATGCCGAGGCTGCGACAGAAGCAACGAAGGGACGGACGGGGGAAAGCCATGGCAGCGTCTCCGGGGCAGTGAGGATCGCTGTTTAGCACATTGTGGACAGGCCCGCAGTGGCCATGCCTACAGGTCGAACGCCAGCAGGTCGTGTCCCGTCGCGGCGCGTACCACGCGCCGGTACAGCACGTTGCCGCTGCCGCCGTTGGTCAGTGCAACCAGCGCACGCTCGCCGGCAAGATCGCCGAGGGCGAAATTCTTGAAGATGCCGCCGTTGCTGCCCGAGTGGTAGAACACCGGGCCGCGCGGGGTGCTTTCCAGATTCCAGCCCAGGCCCTTGCCGGTCCAGCGGCCCGGCACGTCGATCTGCTTGCTCAACATCGCGCGGCGCGTGGCCTCACCGATCTGCCAGGGTGCGCGCGGCGCGCGCACCATCAGCGCCATGAATCGCGCGTAGTCGGTGGGCGTGGTGCGCAGGCTGGCGGCCGCATTGGCCAGGATGTCGCCGGGCCAGTTCACCAGGCCCTTCGGCGTGATGGCCTGCACGTCCGGCAACGCGCGCTCTGCGTCTTCGTAACGCCATGCGGACAGCGGCTTGCCCCAGCGGTCCGCGACGGTCTGTGCCGCGTTCCAGGTGTCGCGCAGCATCTGCGGCGGCATGCCGCTTTCCTCGTCCTCGACGGCGCGATGGCCGTAGACCGAACGCGCGGCGATCTCCTTGCTCCACGTATAGCTGCTGTCGCGCATGCCGGCGGGACCGAACAGCAGGCGCTGCATCGAGTCGTCCAGGCTCTCACCCGTGAGCTTCTCCACGACCAGCTGCAGCCAGAAGATCGCTTCGCCCGAATAGTCGATGCGCGTGCCGGGCTTCACCGCCGGCGCGAGCTTCTCGTGGGCCGGGTCCTTGCGCCAGTTCGGCATGCCGGTGGAATGGCGCAGCACGTCGCGCGCGGTGACCAGGTCCACCCATGGGTGATCGGCCAGGTAGTCCATCCGCCGATAGTGCACCAGCGGCGCATCGAGATCGATCACGCCCTGGTCGGCCAGTTGCAGCACCAGATAGGCGAACACCGGCTTGCTGAGCGAGGCGTCCTCGAACAGCGTGTCGCCTGCCACCGGCGCCCGCGTCTCCGCGTTCGTCACGCCCAGGTTGCGCGCCCATACCACCTCGCCCCGCTCCACGACGGCCATGCCGATGGCGGGCACGCGCAGCGCCTGCATCAGTCGCGGCAGGTCGGCGAGGAAGGCATCGGGCGGGATCCAGTTCGCCTCGTCGTCGCAGGCGGCGGCGGTCGCGAGATGCGGCCACGCGCCGGCGATGAGCGGTGCAGAGGCCAACGTGGCCAGCCAGCGGCGACGCTGCGGGGAGGACGGGGCGGTATACGGCGTCATGTCGGCTGCACGTGGAGGGCACATGCACAAGGATGACGAACGACGATACGGAACCCCGCGCATCGGGTGCGCAGGCCCGGTCAGTCCTGCGCGATGGCGGGCGGCAGCGGCGGCGCCTGTGTCGGCCGCCCCAGCGGATCGAGCGCGATCATCACGAAGTGGCCACGCGTGCACAGCTTCCGCTCGCCGGTCAGCAGGTTCTCGGTGATGACTTCCACGTCCACGTTCATCGAGCTGCGGCCGACTTTCACCACGCGCGCCACCACTTCGACCAGGTCGCCCTTGTGGATCGGCTGGTTGAAGTCCACCTGTTCCGAGCGCGCAGTGACCACGGTGGTGCGCGCGTAGCGCGACGCGGCGATGAAGGCCGACATGTCCATCCATGCCAGCGCCTGGCCGCCGAACAGCGTGCCGAGGTGATTGGTGTGGTCGGGGAAGACCATGTGCAGCAGGCGCGCCTCGGTCGGGCGCGCTTCGGCGTTGGCCAGTTCGGTCATGGTGGTGCTCCGGTTCGCGTACTCCCGGTGGGAGCATAGCGCGCCGGATGTTGTGCTGGTGTAGGAGCGACGTAAGTCGCGACCGCATGAACGAATGGCCGGGTTGCTCGAGAGGTCGCCTGCGGCGCGGTGCCTGGTGTCGATATCCCAAGGTGGCGCAGCTACATGACGTTTCATTGCCGCGGTCGCGACTTACGTCGCTCCTACACCGGGGGCAGCGCTAGAACGCGTGGTCGAAGCCGACCTCGCCCTGCACGCCCAGCTGGTAGGCGGACACGCGGCGCTCGAAGAAGTTGGTCAGCTCCTGCACGTCCTGCAGCTCCATGAAGGGCAGCGGGTTGCGCACGTCGTAGCGCTTGGGCATGCCGAGCTTGGCGAAGTGCTGGTCCGCGCAGTGCTGCAGGTACTGGCGCATGTCGCGCGTCGAGATGCCGGCCACGCCGCCGGACAGCACGTCCTCGGCGAACTGCACTTCGCACTCGATCGCCTCTTCCAGCATGTCGTAGACCTGCTGCTGCATGACGTCGTCGAACAGGTCCGGTTCTTCCTCGCGCACGGTGCGCACGCACTCGAACGCGAACTCCATGTGGCAGCTCTCGTCGCGGAACACCCAGTTGGTGCCGCTGGCCAGGCCGGGAAGCAGGCCGCGCGAGCGGAAGTAGTACACGTAGGCGAACGCGGCGAAGAAGAACAGGCCTTCGATGCACGCGGCGAAGCAGATCTGGTTGAGCAGGAACTGCCGGCGCTGGTCGCGCGTCTCGATCCGCTTCATGTCCTGCAACGAATCGATCCACTTGAAGCAGAAGTCGGCCTTCTTCTTGATCGCCGGGATGTTCTCCACCGCCGCAAACGCCTTGAAGCGCTCCGACGGGTCGGGCAGGTAGTTGTCCAGCAGGGTCAGGTAGAACTGCACGTGCAGCGCTTCTTCGTAGAGCTGCCGCGACAGGTACATGCGGGCTTCGGGCGCGTTGAGGTGCTGGTACAGGTTCAGCACCAGGTTGTTCGACACGATGGAATCGCCGGTGGCGAAGAACGCGACCAGCCGGTGGATCAGGTGGCGGTCGGCCGGCGTCATCTTCGAGTGCAGGTCGGTGATGTCGATCTGGAAGTTGATCTCTTCCACCGTCCACGTGTTCTTGATGGCGTCGCGGTACATGTCATAGAACTGCGGGTAGCGCATCGGGCGCAGCGTCAGTTCGAAACCGGGGTCTAGCAACATCTGCTTGGGGTGTACGGACATGGTGCGGTGGTCTCTTGGTTCCTTCTCCCTCCGGGAGAAGGTGCCCGTAGGGCGGATGAGGGTGCGGCGAAGGCAGCGGCGGCGACACGTCGTGACGCCGCCGTACCCTCACCCCAACCCCTCTCCCGGTGGGAGAGGGGCTCGATCAAGAAAGGTGGCGCGTCCTTGCGCCGGGAACGTCCGTGTTCCTGTTCCAGGGGTCGTCGGCCGGAGCCGGCGCAGGGGGAGCGGTTACTGGCAGGCCTCGCAGGCTTCGGGGTTCTCGAGCGAACACGCAATCGCCTCCGTAGGCGTGTACTCGCGCTGCGGCGCGGTGACCGCTGCGCTGCTGACCGTGGTCTTGGCGATGCGGGTGGCCGGGCGCGAGCGCAGGTAGTAGGTGGTCTTGATGCCCCGCTTCCACGCGTACATGTACATCGACGACATCGCACCGATGTTCGGGCTTTCCATGAACAGGTTGAGCGAGGCCGACTGGTCGATGAAGGCGCCACGGTCGGCGGCCATGTCGATCAGCGAGCGCATCGGCAGTTCCCACGCCGTGCGGTAGACCTGCTGCAACGTTTCCGGGATCTGCGCGATGCCCTGGATGGAGCCTTCCGCCAGCTTGATCGCGTCGCGTGTTTCCGGCGTCCACAGGCCCAGCTTCTTCAGCTCGTCCACCAGGTAGCGGTTGACCTGCAGGAAATCGCCCGACAGCGTCTCACGCTTGAACAGGTTGGACACCTGCGGCTCCACGCATTCGTAGCAGCCGGCGATCGAGGCGATGGTGGCAGTCGGCGCGATGGCGATCAGCAGCGAGTTGCGCAGGCCGTGTTCCTTGATGCGCGCGCGCAGGGCCTCCCAGCGGTCGGCATTCTCCGGCTTGATGTTCCAGGCATCGAACTGCAGTTCGCCGTTGGCCGCGCGGGTGTCGGCGAACGAGGGATGGCGGCCGCGTTCCTGCGCCAGCTCCACCGAGGTTTCCAGCGCATGGAAGTAGATGGTCTCGGCGATCTTCGCCGACAGCGCGCGCGCCTCGGCGCTGTCGAACGGCAGGCGCAGCTTGAAGAACACGTCCTGCAGGCCCATGCAGCCCAGGCCCACCGGACGCCAGCGCAGGTTGCCGCGGCGCGCCGTTTCGATCGGATAGAAGTTCAGGTCGATCACGCGGTCCAGCTGGCGAACGGCCAGGCGCACGGTCTCGGCCAGCTTGTCGAAATCGAACCAGGTGCGGCCGGTATCGGGATCGCTATCGAAATGGCGCCCCAGGTTGATCGACCCCAGGTTGCACACGGCCGTCTCTTCCGCCGAGGTGACCTCGAGGATCTCGGTGCAGAGGTTCGACAGGTGGATGACATTGCCCGCGCGCAGCGTCTGGTTGCTGGCTGCGTTGCACTTGTCCTTGAACGTCATCCAGCCGTTGCCTGTCTCGGCCAGCGTGCGCATCATCCGGCCGTACAACTTGCGGGCCGGGATGGTCTTGACCGCTTTGCCCTGCAGTTCCGCCTGCGTGTACGCCAGTTCGAAGGCGGCGCCGTACAGGTCGGTCAGCTCCGGCACCACGCGCGGATCGAACAGCGACCATTCCTGGTCGGCCTCGACGCGCTTCATGAACAGGTCCGGCACCCAGTTGGCCAGGTTGAGGTTGTGGGTGCGGCGCGCTTCGTCGCCGGTGTTGTCGCGCAGCTCCAGGAAGTCCTCGATGTCGGCGTGCCAGGTCTCCAGGTACACGCAGGCCGCGCCCTTGCGCTTGCCGCCCTGGTTGACCGCCGCGACCGAGGAATCCAGCGTCTTCAGCCACGGCACGATACCGTTGCTGTGGCCGTTGGTGGACTTGATCAGTGAGCCGCGCGAACGCACGCGGGTGTAGCTCACGCCGATGCCGCCGCTGAACTTGCTCAGCTGGGCGATGTCGCCGTACTTGGCATAGATGGATTCCAGCGTGTCCTGCGGCGAGTCCAGCAGGAAGCACGACGACAGCTGCTCGTGCGTCGTGCCGCTGTTGAACAGCGTCGGCGAGCTGGGCAGGTAGTCCAGGTTGCCCATGCGGCGGTACAGCGCCAGCGCTTCCGGCACGTCCTCGCTCAGCGCGCATGCGATGCGCAGGAAGAACTGCTGCGGCGTCTCGATGACCTTGCGCGTGTGCGGGTGGCGCAGCAGGTAGCGGTCGTACAGCGTGCGCAGGCCGAAGTAGTCGAAGTGCAGGTCGAGCGAGGCGTCCAGCGCGTCGTTGAGCTTGCGCGCATTGGTCTGCACGAAGTTCAGCAGGCGGTCGTTGATCAGGCCGACCTCGTGGCCGCGGGTGACCGACTGCGAGAACGCATGGATCTCCTGGCCGGTCACTTCCTTGGCGATGTAGGCGGCCAGCAGGCGTGCGGCCAGTCGGCTGTATTCGGGTTCTTCGCCGGTCAGCAGCGCGGCGGTGCGGATCGACAGTTCGTCCAGTTCGCGCGTGCTGGCGCCGTCGTACAGGCCGGAGATGGTGCGCGTGGCCACGCGCATCGGATCGATGGCGTGCAGGCCTTCGCAGTTTCGCTGTACGGCGCGCACGATCTTGTTGAGGTCCACCGGCTCGCGGCCGCCGTTGCGCTTGGTCACGCTCATCGCGGTGGCGGTGGGCGGCGGGGTCAGCGAGAACGCGTCCTTCTGGGACGGAGTGGTGCCGGCGTCGGCGACGGCGCTGTCGGTCTGGGTCACGAGATTCCTCCATGCGTGGTGCACTCGGCGGCCCGTCCCTCGCGGGGCTGCGCAAGGCCGGATGGAGGATCACAGTGGGGAAGCGGCGTCGCAGGAGACGCGACCGCGCAGACGGACTGCGGGCGCCCTGCTTCGCCAGCCCTCTCCCCCCGGAGATTCCGCGGCCGGCACCGCGCGGTGTGCATCGCGCGGCTGTCGGCAGGTCTTCGGACTCATGGGCGCGAAGGGCGAGCCTTCTTCCTACGTCCGCCGCTTCCCGAGGCATGGGGCCTCAGTGCTGTGTGGCGGGTTCGTTCCCAATTACCGCTGCGGGGCAGTGCCGGAGTGGCGCGAACGCGTCACCGGCTTCCCGTTTTAATCCCGTGGCTTGCGACCACCGGAACCGACGGCCACAAGATAGTGGGGGTGTACAGAAGCGTCAACACCAAATGTTGTGTGGAACAAGGGGCGGCCTTGCCATGCGGGTTCCACGATTTGGATCCGTCTCCCCGCTGGCTCTCCCACCAGCCTAATCCTGTCAGCTGAAGCTGGCGCGGGGTCAGCACCTGCTAGATGGTGTCAGTACGGGGGTCGACCGGCCGCGGAAGCCGCCTAGCCCCCGTCCGCGCCGGCGAACAGTGTCTGAAGGTACCTCGCGGCCTTGTCAGCTTGCCAAGCAGTCACGGTTTCCATGATCGTCCTCCCTCCAATTGCCCTAATGGGAGTGTTCCGGGCGTGGAATGCGAGCCGGGGGCCGTCGTCGGGGATAATCCATTCCAGACCAGATATGACGATGCCCAGTGAACGTACCCGCGCGATCGTGTGGGTCGGCGGACTCTTGATCGATATCGCGCGCGATCGCACGCTACCCGTGGCCTTACGGCTGCGAGCCGTGGTCATAGCCCGTCACTTCCCCACGACAGACGATGTCTTCTTGATGGCTAATGCGATGAAGCAGAACTGGCATCGCACCATGCTCGCGCCACTGGAGCAAACCGAAGCGGAAGATGCCGGAGACCACCGTCCGCTCACGCTTCAAACAAGACTGGGCTGGCCTGAAGCGTGAGCAGACGAGTCCAACGGTTGTCTGCTTCCGGAGACACTTCCAACTTCACCTGATTACGTAAGCGAATGTAGGCATGCGTGATAAAGGTGAACGCAGCGGGCGAGGTCACAGTTTCACAAAAATGGCAGGTGGTAGAAAGACTACGCACCTGGTCATGCGGCGTGCACTCAATCGAGCCCATGGAAGAAAGGTGCTAACTCATCCTCAAGGAGAAGGAGCATGGCAAGAGTTCTACGGACGTCGATCTACACGTGCTGCCTGGTGGTCGCAAGCACACTCTTCTCGGCACACGCGGCACCGCCGGCAACCCAAGCTGACCTTGCCGCAGTCGACAAGGCGGCACTGCAGCGTGACCTGGCCGGTCTGGGCGCGCCCATCACTTCGCAGCGCAGTTTGTCTCGTCACCTCAGCACAGGGGTGACCGAATCGCCGCTGGGTCGCCTGAGTCAGCCGGCGCTTCGACGCTTCCTCGCCAGCCTTCAGTTCAATGAGAGCGGGCTCACCACGTTCCGCTACACAGAGCTGGAGGCAGAGCTGACGCCCACGCAGATCTACCAGGTACTGGCGCTGTTCGGACAGCAACACCAGACACCCAAGCTCAAACATGCTCGCCGCGTCACGCCTCTGGATGACGAACTCATGGGCGGCGGTATCCCGGGCGTGCAGCCGGCCAACTTCGAGTGCTATTTCGATCAGGTTTCCCCCATCGACTCGCCGTCCCAGTGCGGAGGCCATCATAATTACCGGTGCGCGAGTCCCGGGACCTGCTCACCTTCCCAAGAGCAGATTTGCACCAACAACTGCTAGTCTTCGAACATGGCGCGGCGAGCTTCGCCGCGCCATCTGGCGCGCTGGCATGCCATGGCGAGTCCAGTACTAGAGATCTTCCAGGAAGAAGGATCGCCTGATGTTGCGGACCGTACTTGTATACGGCGTTCTACTGGCGGCGCTGATGGCCGGTCCTGCCTACGCACAGGCCGCAGCCGAAGATCAGCGTAGCCAGCAGATCGAGAGCTTCCGTGACGAGGTCGCAGCGCTCCATACCTCGGGCCTGGATAGTGGCGGCCTTGAGTTCGCGCGCCGTGTGTCCAGGCAATACGAGACGCTTCGGGCGCACTATCGGCCCATGTCGTCCCTCACGGACCGAGAGTTGCTTGATCTGTTCAAGGCAACCACCACGGCGATTTTCTACACGAACGATGCGGCCTACTTGCCAGATATCGTGGTAGCGTTCGATCTACT
The DNA here is from genome assembly GCF_002863005.1 of Pseudoxanthomonas sp. Classification (GTDB taxonomy): domain Bacteria; phylum Pseudomonadota; class Gammaproteobacteria; order Xanthomonadales; family Xanthomonadaceae; genus Pseudoxanthomonas_A. The sequence continues at coordinate 66,489 of NZ_PKDG01000009.1, read as the reverse complement.
GGAGCGCCGGGGTCAGGCAACCGAGAAGGTGCGCTCCGACATTCGTAGCTCACTGGTACGGGTTCGAGCCTTCGATGAGATGGCCGGTCAAGGGTTGGCTAGCGAGACTGACGCTCCTGCGCTCAAGCATGCTCCGGGTCTGAACCAGGATTTGCCACTGGTCATTCGTGCTGACGGCAGCGGTCGACCTGTGGTGGAGAACTACCAGTGGCAGAAGGGTCTTTCTGTCATCGTAGTCTATGGTCCGCACTGCGCTCCTTCGAAGAAGGCGCTGACGGCGATATCCGCGGACAGAGAGTTGGCGGGGTTCTTCCGTGAGCGTGCGATTTGGCTGATGCCCGTGGATGATGACCTCCACGTTGCAGCGATGATGCAGCTTGCCAAAGATCCCGCTTCTTCAAATGTAGCGGTTGCCTACAACCGGTCGTCTTGGCCGCAGATTGAGAGCTGGACGACCCCGATGTTCTACTTCTTCAGCGATGGGAAGCTGACGGAAGTCCAGAAAGGGTGGCCTTCAGATACCCAGTTGGAGGCGATCAGGCGTGGAGTTCTTTCAAGTGGTAGCGATAATGGTTCGGTGCGGTAGTTGCGACAATGCGCACCGACCCCCTTCGTGCCTAACCCGATGAAGGGCAGGCGCGGTGACGATGCTTGGGCGGCACGTTTTGGTATCAAGAATGCCGTTCCGATCCGACGCATTGGGCGTCCGGACTTCGTTCGCCCCTCCCCCGCCGTCGGCACCCTCTCCCCGCTGGCGCAGGGAGAGGGGAAAGAGCGTCAGCCGCGCAGCGCCGCGACCGACGCGTCCTGCGCCTGCGCGTACAGGGCGAACGGGTCGTGGATCTTCGCGCCGAGTGCGGTTTCGAACGCGTCCTGGTTGGCATGCGCGTCGTACGCGCGTTGTTCTCCGCCGCCGAGGTTGGACTGGAAGATGCCCGCCGCGCTGACCGGCAGGAAGTCTTCGTACACGATCGGATCCACGACGGCGTGGCCGGCGTCGACCAAGGCGTCGGGCGTCATCGCTGCGCGCTCGGATGCCGGCAGCGCGGCGCCCCGGTCGGTCAGGCGGTAACGGAAGTAGCCCAGGCCTTCGCGGCGCAGCGTGGTCTCGTCATCCGGGAACGCCGCGAACGCCTCCGCCAGCCGCTGCGGATAGTCGGCCGACGTGTTGCCGGCGCCGCCCGCCTGGCGCACCTGCGCGAGCAGGCGGTCGTACAACTCGCGGCCGGCCGGTGTCAGCGCCAGGCCGCGCTGCTCGATCTCGCCGAAGCGCGCGCTGTGGCTGCCGGGCACGAGCGTGCCGGTGGCGTCGGGGAAGGCGACTTCCTCTTCCAGCGCCTTGAAGCTGGTCTGGCGCAGCAGGATGGGCACGGCACGGCGCGGCGGGCCCTCGATCAGCGCCTTCGCCTGGATGCCGCGTTCCAGCATCGCGGCCTGCGCGGCGTCGATGTCCAGCGTGCGCGGGGTGAGGTGGTTGATGTGCGGGCCGCGGAAGCTGACCACGTCGGCCACCAGGCGGTGCAGGCCGTGCAGCGCGCGGTAGGTCTCCAGCGAGACGGTCGCATCGCCATGCCAGCGGAAGGTTTCCAGCACTTCGGCGACGAAGCGCTGCGCATCGGTGTCGTCCAGTCCGCCGTCCTGTTCGGCTTGCGCGACCAGCGCGCGCGCGTCGGCGGTGAAGATGTCGCGGCGGGCCAGGATCGCTTCGGCCTCGGCGCGCAGCGCGGCGTCGGCGATCAGCTCCAGCCGCAGCAGCGAGGTGAAGATGCGGAACGGGTTGGCGGCCAGCGCCTCTTCCGTCAGCGGACGGAACGCGGTCGCGTGCACCGGCACGCCGGCCACGGTGAGGTCGTAGTAACCCACCGGGTGCATGCCCATCAGCGCGAACACGCGCCCGAGCATCGCCAGCTCGGCCGGCGTCCCGACGCGGATCGCGCCGTGGCGCTCCAGGTCCAGGCGCCCGGTCTCGCCTGTGCGCTGCAGCCGCTCGGCCAGAGCAGGATCGCGTTGCAGCGTGTCGGCATTGATGTCGCCGACCAGCGTGATCAGGTCGCCATACAGCGGCACCTCGGCGCGGTACATGTCGGACATGGCCTGGGCGAACAGGCCGCGGATGCGGTCGGGCGAAACGAAGGCGGTCATGGGATTCTGCGTGCGGGCGGCGTGGGGCCGCCGGGGGCGCGTATTGTCGCCGCCCGCGCCCGCCCGGGCCACTCTCAGTGCCCCTGGCGAACCTTTTTCCCGCTTCCCGGGAGGTATCCGGGAGGGCCGAACAGCGTCATGGCGACCTGCCTGATGCCACGCGCACGGCGCAGGTCGCGGGCCAGCTTCACCCAGGCATGGAACGCGATCTTCACCGGGTTGTAGCTGTGTACCGGCTCCACAAGGCCGTAGCGGATCGGCAGGCCGGGACGTTCCTCGCGACAGGTGCCGAACAATCGGTCGAACACGATCAGCACGCCGCCGTAGTTGCAGTCCAGGTATTCCGGATTGCTGGCGTGGTGCACGCGATGGTGCGACGGCGTGTTGAAGACGAACTCGATGGCGCGCGGCAGGCGCGGCACCAACTCGGTGTGCAGCCAGTACTGGTACAGCAGGTTCAGTGCCAGCGCGCCGACCACGTGCGGCACCGGAAAGCCCAGCCAGACCAGGGGGCCGAAGAACACCGCCGCGCCGGTGAGCTTGCCGGTCCAGCCGAGGCGGTAGGCGGTGGACAGGTTGTACTGCGTGGCCGAATGGTGCACCGAATGGTTCAGCCAGAACCATCGCACGCGGTGGTCGGCACGGTGCATCGCGTAGTAGCAGAGCTCCTGGCCGAGGAAGAGCGCGATCCAGTGCCACGCCTGGTCCATCGCGATCGTGGTCACGCGGAACTCCCAGATCGCGAACAGCAGCACGCCGACGATGCCGCCCTGGATCACCAGGCCCGTCAGGGTGCGGCCCACGGCATCGCCGAAGGACGCCCAATACTCCTTCCAGTCGTAGCGCACACCTCGCCGCGCGAGCCACGCGGCTTCCATCGCCGCAATCAGCGCGAACACCAGCAGCGGCAGTCCGACGAAGACGCGCATGCCGTCCATGGCGCGGCCCTACCGCCCGCGCCGTTCGGCGAGCTTCTGGCCCGCTGCGCGCATTTCGTCGGGCGAAAGCTTGCCGTCGCCGTTCGCATCCAGGGTATCGAAGCGCTTGGCGATGCGCGGCAGCTTGGCGTCGGCCTCGGCCTTGTCGATCAGGCCGTCGCCGTTGGCGTCGGCGGCTTTGAGGCGTTCCTGCAGCGTGGCTTTCTGTTCGTCGGTCAGGGTGCGCTGCTGCGCGTGGGCCGGCGCCACCAGCGAGAACACCGACAGGGCGGTGGCGAAGGGAAGCAGGATGGTTCGGGACATGGCGTTCTCCAGGACGCGAAGGAAGGTGCAGGCGCGACGGGTGGGAGGGCGTCCATGCGGCATAGGGGGTGCCTGCCGTCGCGCCTGCAGAAAGGTGTGGTCGTCAGTGGCCGCGCGGGCAGGCGATGGTCTCGCCGCTGGCGTTGGTGCAGGTGCCCGTGTGCGACACGGTGCCGCCGGACACCGTGGTGCTGCCGGTGTAGCTGTTGCCGTTAGCGCCGGTGGCGGTGGTGCTGCGTGCGCCGGTCACGTTGCCGTCCGCATCGCGGCTGATGCCGCCGGTGGTGCTGGCGGTGCCGCCGTTGGGTCCGTTCGCGTAGGCGCTGCCCTGGCGGCCGGCACTCCCATCGGCATTGCGGTAGGCGCTGCGGTCGTAGCCGGCACTACCGCCGTTGGCACCGCTGATGGCGCCGCTGCGTGCGGCAGTGGCATTGCCCTGGCCGTCGGCCTGCCAGCTGCGCTGGCGCTGGCTGTCGAAGCGCGCATTGCTGCGCTCGACTGCGACATTGCCGCCTTGTGCGGTGCGCTGCACGGCACGGCTGCGCTCGCGGGCTTCGGCATGGTCGGCGAACAGGGTGCTGGCGCACAGGGCGAAGGTGGCGGCGATCAGGAGCGGGGTCTTGCTCATGGTGGAATCCTCGTTGGGGTGCGGGATGGCCGCATGGGGAAGCAGCGGCAGGGCCACGGTAGGGCGGGCAACGCGGGAAGGTGTGTCGCGGTTGACAGCAGATGTGTCTGCCGGCCGCGCTCGAAACATCTGCTTACAAACAGGCCGTCGGCGGGGTTTGCCGGGGGTCGCGGCGGCGGGCGATAGTGGCTCCATGGAAGACGCCCTGCCCCGTGTGCTGCTGGTCGACGACGACGTGCGCTTGCGCGAGCTGCTGCAGCGTTACCTGCAGTCGCAGGGCTTCGACGTGCGCGGCGCCGGCGACGGTGCGCAGATGCGGCAGGCGCTGGACCGCGGCCACTTCGACCTGATCGTGCTCGACCTGATGCTGCCCGGCGAGAACGGCCTGGATATCTGCCGGCGCCTGCGCGGGCAGGGCGATGCCACGCCCATCGTCATGCTGACCGCCAAGGGCGACGAGATCGACCGCATCGTCGGCCTGGAGATCGGCGCGGACGATTACGTGCCCAAGCCGGTGAACCCGCGCGAGCTGCTGGCGCGCATCCGCTCGGTGCTGCGACGGACGCGGCCGGCGCCCGGTGCACCGCAGGCCGACGGCGGCGAGGTGGTGTTCGGGCCTTTCACGCTCGACCTGGGCCGGCGCGAACTCACCCGCGACGGTGTGCTGTTGCGCCTGACCAGCGGCGAGTTCGCGGTGTTGTCGGTGCTACTTCGGCATCCGCGACAGCCGCTCAGCCGCGACCGCCTGATGAGCCTGGCGCGCGGCCGCGAGCACGAGGCGTTCGAACGCAGCATGGACGTGACCATCGCGCGCCTGCGCCGCCTGCTGGAAGACGATCCGCGCCAGCCGCGCCTGATCCAGACGGTGTGGGGCGTGGGCTATGTGTTCGTGCCGCCGGAGGCCACGCCATGAGGTCACCGCTGCCGCGCAGTGTGTTCGGCCAGCTTGCGCTGGTGATCGCGCTCGTGCTCGCCGGTGCCGGCGTGCTGGCGCTCCTGCTCGGCCGCGAGCTCGCCACGCGGCCTGCCGCCGACCAGTTGCTGCGCGCGATGCAGGGCTTCGCCGAGGTGGTCGAAGCACTCGACCAACACCAGCCGCATGCGCGCACGGTCGCGCAGCTGCGGGCGGCCGGGCTGGAGGTGCGCAGCACGCCGCCCGCCGATGCCCGGCCGCGCTTCGCCCCCTTGCTGCGCGAACTGCGCGAGCAGGCCGTCGGCACGCTGGGCGACGGTCGCGAACTGCGGATGGACGCCGGCCGCGGCTTGCGCGTCATCTGGCTGAAACCCGCCACGCGCGAACCGCTGTGGGTGTCGTTCGCGTACGACCGCCCCGGTACCGGCATGCGCCGCTTCTCGGTGCTGATGCTGGTGGGCTGCGTGGTGCTGGTCTGGCTGGCCGCGGCGTACTTCGCCCGTCGGCTCGTACAACCGCTACGCCAGCTCGCCGCGGCCGCGCCGGCCATCGTGCGGGGCGATGCACCGCCGCCGGTGCATGCACGAGGCCCGCGCGAGGTCGCGGACCTGGCGCAGGCGCTGGGTGACGCCAGCCGCGACGTGCGCGCGGCGGCGGAAGAGCGCGCACTGCTGCTGGCCGGCATCTCGCACGACCTGCGCACGCCGCTGACGCGCCTGCAGTTCGCCCTGGAGATGGTGCCGGACACCGATCCGGAACTGACCCGCAGCATGCATCGCGACATCGCCGAGATGGACGCCATCCTCGGCCAGTTCATCGCGTTCGCGCGCGATGGCCGCGACGAGGGCAGCGAGACCGTCGACCTCGCCGCGATTTGTCGGCATGCGGTTGCCGCGGCGTCGAAAGCATGGCGCGTCGACCTGCCCGAGCACGCCCTGCTGCCCGGCAAGCCGATGGCGCTGCTGCGCGCGGTCGAGAACCTGCTGGTCAACGCCGAGCGGCATGGCGCGTTGCCGTTGTCGCTGCAGCTGTGGGCAGAAGGACCGGCCTGGGTGGTCGAGGTGGCCGATGGCGGCCCCGGCCTCTCCGCCGAAGCGGCCGAGCGCGCGCGCCAGCCTTTCGTCCACGACCAGGCGGGCGGCGGCAGCGGCCTGGGCCTGCCGATCGTCGACCGCGTGGCGCGCCAGCACGGCGGCGAACTGCGCCTGCTGCCGAATACCCCCCACGGCCTGCGCGCCCAGCTGGTGCTGCGCGCGGGTTGAACCGGACGTCCCCACGAGGTGATGCGATGAAGACGCTGTTCCGTACCGGCCTGCTGGCCTGTGCCTTGTTCGCCGTGCTGCCGCTGGCCGCGCAGACCTTCCGTGAGCGCCTGCGGGAGATGCGCGATGCGTCGCGCCAGCCCGCAGCGCGTGTGCCGACGCTGCCGGCCGGCGCACGCGCCGTCCGCGATGTGTCCTACGGCAACGATCCGCGCCAACGCTACGACGTCTACCTTCCCGCGCAACCGCAACGCGCGCCGGTGATCCTGTTCGTCCACGGCGGCGGCTGGGCCAACGGCAACAAGGACAACCCGGGCGTGGTCGAGAACAAGGCGGCGTACTGGTTGCCGAAAGGCTATGTGCTGGTCTCGATCAACTACCGCATGCGACCGGACACCGCGCCGATCGACCAGGCCCGCGACGTCGCGCGCGCGCTGGCCGACGTGCAGAAGCGCGCGCCGTCATGGAGCGCCGATCCGGCGAACGTGATGCTGATGGGCCACTCGGCCGGCGCGCACCTCGCCGCGCTGGTGGGTGCCTCGTCCTCGCTGTGGCGCGACGCGGGGGCCGCCCGTCCGCGCGGTGTGGTCTCGCTCGACAGCGGCGCGCTCGACGTACCGCAGACGATGAAGAAGCCCCCACTGCCGCGCATCTATGATGCAGCGTTCGGCCGAAATCCGGCCGACTGGATCGCCGCCTCGCCTTACCACCAGCTCACGCGCGACGCGGTGCCGATGCTGTTCGTCTGCTCATCGCGGCGCCAGGACGCCTGTCCGCAGGGGCGCGCGATGGCGGAGAAGGCGAAAACGCTCGGCGTGCCGATGGAGGTGCTGCCGGAGGATCTCTCGCATGGCGAGGTGAATCGCAATCTCGGGTTGCCGACCGACTACACGAACACCGTTGATGCGTTCGTACGGCGTCATCTGCAGTAGTGCTCGGCGTGGGAGCGACGTAAGTCGCGATGGGGCTTACCGATCGCCGATCGCGACTTACGTAGCTCCCACAAGAACCTCAGGCCGCGCTTCCCCCTCGCACCGGTCCTCGTCCCTGTGGTGGTGGAGAGTGGAAAAGCCGTCAGCGAATGATCCGCACTGCACCTAGCGCCTCCTGCAACCGCGCACGCGCGTTCGCTTCGTCGAAGGGTGGCGTCGCCGGCGGGTCGTAGACCTCCGGACGCGTGCCGGCGATCAGCAGGTCGATGGCGAGGCAACGCCCGTTGCGTACCGAGCGGTAGGCGTCCACCGACTGATAGTGGCTCATCGCAGCGTCGCTGGCACGGAAGTGACGGAATGCCTGGCCGTCGATGCGTACCTCATCGGGCGGTTCGGTGGTCGCGCCTTCCGGCGGGTCCAGGCAGGTGACGAGGGCATGGCTGTCGGTGCTGGTGCCGATGCGCAATTCGGCGGCGGTGATCTTGTCCGATCCGTCCAGCACCAGCGCGACCAGCGGTTTGCCGCGCACGTCGGGGGCGGCGAAGGTCTTCCAGTCCCCGTTGGATAGATAGTCGCGGGTGAAGTCGCGGCGCAGCGCGAAGCCTGGCGTGGACGCAAGCGCGATACCGATCTCGTCGTCGGAGAACTGGAACTGCGGCGCTTCGCGTCCGGTCACGGGCGGCGCCGGATGGGCGATCTCGGCCGCAGTTTGCGTCGCCGCTTCGACCTCTTCCTGCTGCGGCGCGCGGTCGCAGCCGACGAGGAGCGCGCCGACAACGGCGGCAAACAGGGAAACGCGGTCGATGGGTTTCATGGCGCTCTCCTGCGCAACCGGTGCACCGAGTCTGGCAAGCCGTGCGTGAAACCGGTGCCTGCGCTTCAGCCAACCAGCAAAGGCAAGGCCTGCGCTGCGGTCGCCCGCCAGACGAGGTCCACCTCCGTGGACAGCGCCGTCGGTTCCGGATTGATCTCCACCACGGTCGCGCCGTGGCGTCGAGCCAGTGCGGGCAGGCCGGCCGCGGGATACACCAGGCCCGACGTCCCTACCACCAGCATCAACGTGCAACGCTCGGCGGCGTCCACCGCCGACGCCCACGCATCATCCGGCAAGGCTTCGCCGAACCACACCACGCCCGGTCGGATGCGGTCGCCGCACGCCGTGCAGCGCATCGGCTCGACACGCTGCATGCCGTCCACGTAGTCACCGAGCATCGTGTGCGCGTGGCCGCAGGCGAAGCAACGCAGGGCGAACAGGCTGCCATGCACATGCGCATCGACAGTGCTGCCGGCGCGTTCGTGCAGGTCGTCAACGTTCTGGGTGACCAGCGACAGCGGCACGCGCTGCGCCAGCGCCGCCAGTGCGCGGTGACCGGCATTGGGCTGGGCATTGCGCACGAGCTGCATTCGCCAGCGGTACCAGGCCCAGACCAGTGCGGGATCCTCGCGCCAGGCCTCGGCCGTCGCGAGCCGCATCGGGTCGAAGCGCGACCACAGGCTGTCGTGCGTGCCGCGAAAGGTGGGAATGCCACTTTCCGCGGACATGCCGGCGCCAGTCAGCACGCAGATGCGGCCGCCCTCGTCGATCATGCGTTGCAGCGCCTCGGCGATCGCGGTCGGCACGGCGTCCATGGCTCAGGCCTTGTGCGGCGTGGCCAGGTATTCGGCGCTCTGCATCTCGATCAGGCGCGAGGCGGTGCGCTCGAACGCGCCCTGCAAGCGGGTACCGGAGTACAACGCCGTGGGCGCTTCCGCGGCGGTGCAGACCAGGTTGACGTGGCGGTCGTACAGCTCGTCGATCAGGTTCACGAAGCGGCGCGCGGCATCCTCGTTCAGCGCATCGAAGCGCGGGATGCCGCCCAGCAGCACGGTGTTGAATTCGTGCGCCACCTCGATGTAGTCCGCTGTACCGCGTGGGCCTTCGCACAGTGCGGAAAAATCGAACCACGCGATGCTCTTGCCGCGCCCCCGCACCGGAATCTTGCGGCTGTCTATCTCGATGTTGCCCGCCTGGGCCGTTTCACCGCCGCTGAGTTCGCGCCAGCGCATCGCCAGCCAGTCGTCGGCGGTGGCATCCAGCGGCGTGCGGTAGACCGGTGACCGCGTCAGCGCGCGCAGGCGGTAGTCTTCCTGCCCGTCCGAGCGCAGCACCACGCAGTGCTGTTGCAGTAGTTCGATGGCCGGCAGGAAGCCCGCGCGCTGCAGTCCGTCCTTGTACAGGTTCTGCGGCGCGGTGTTGGAGGTCGTCACCAGCGTGATGCCCTCGGCGAACATGCGCTCCAGCAGCCGCGCCAGCAGCATCGCATCGCCGATGTCGGTGACGAAGAACTCGTCCAGCACCAGTACGCGCAGCTTGCCGCGCACCTCGCGCACGATCTTCGCCAACGGGTCGCTTTCGCCGGCATGCAGGCGCAGTCGCTCGTGCACGCCGCGCATGAAACGGTGGAAGTGCGTGCGGTACTTGCCGCCGCCTTCGCCATGCGCCTTGTTCTGCGAGACGGAGTAAGTCGGCAGCGGCAGGCTGTCGTAGAACAGGTCGACCAGGAAGGTCTTGCCGCGGCCCACTTCGCCCCAGTAGTACAGGCCCTTCACCGGCTCCGGCGCCTTGCCGAACAATCGACCGAACAGGCCGGGCGCGCCGTCGTCGGCGAGCAGCGCGGTGTGGATGCGGTCCAGCTCGGCCAGCGCAGGATGCTGCGCGGGGTCGTCCTGCCACTGGCCCTGCGCCGCGCCGCGCGCATACACCTGCGACGGCGCCGGGGCCATGTTTCCGGCGTTGTCCGTCGTCACGCCGGCACGTAGCCTTTCATCGCGTGCTTGATGGCACCGCGCAGGTCCATCAGCTTGCGGTGGAAGAAGTGGCTGGTTTCCGGCATGCGGATCAGCTCCGGTGGCTGCTTCAGGGTATCGATCCAATCGTAGACCGCCTGCGGCTCGACGATCTCGTCCTCTTCGCCCTGGATCACCAACCACGGACAGGTCGGCGGCACGATCGCATCGAAATCCCACCGGCCGGCGGGCGGCGCGATCGAGACCAGTGCGTCCGGCTGCAGCGCGTCCGTCGCGCGCAGCGACACGTACGCGCCGAAGCTGAAACCGGCCAGCCACAACTGCGTGCCCGGCCGCTGTTCGCGCACCCAGTCCACCACCGCGCGCAGGTCGTCCCTTTCACCGTCGCCATGGTCGAAGAATCCGGCCGAAGCGCCGGTGCCGCGGAAATTGAAGCGCACCGACACCGCGCCGAGTTCGCGCAGGCTGCGCGCGGCCATCACCACCACCTTGTTGTGCATGGTGCCGCCCTCCGTGGGCAGCGGGTGGCAGACCACGGCAGTGATGGGCGCAACGGGCTCGCCCTCCTCGGGCCAGTCGACATGGGCTTCCAGCGGACCTTCAGGGCCTTCCAGGGTGATCGCGCCGGAGGTGGTGGGGAATGCGGGGTTGGTCATGCCGCCATGATAAGCCTTGCGTGTGCAAGGGGATGTCGCTTCCCCGCGGTCGGTCATTCCGGCGTGAACCGCCGTCGGCGATCGGACACCGACGGAATGAGGGGGGATCGCGCGTGCTACCAAGGTCCCGCAGCGCCCCGCGCAGCGCTGTGCGATCCTGCCGTCCCCACGTCGCGCCCGCTGCACCATGGCATTCGATGCCTTCGCCCTGATCCTGGCCCTGCTCGCCCTCGGCATGGCGTTCGCGCGCCTGCGCGTGTTCCCCGCGAATGCCGCCGACGTCCTCAACCGCGTGGTGCTGTACGTCTGCCTGCCCGCCGCCGTACTGATCTACGTACCGCGCCTTCAGGTCGATGTGTCCGTGCTTGGCGTGGTGGCCACGCCGTGGCTCCTGACGATCGCCACCGTGGCGCTGGTGGCCCTGGCGACGCGCGCGTTCGGATTCCGCCGCGACGAGCACGCCGTGCTGCTGCTGTGCGTGGCGCTGTGCAACAGCAGCTTCATCGGCTACCCGATGGTGCGCGCATTGCTGGGCGAACACGCGCTGCCGTACGCGGTGGTGTACGACCAGTTCGGCACCTTCGTGCTGCTCTCCACCTTCGGGCTGTACGTGCTGGCGCGCTACGGCGGCGACGCGCCGCCTACCCCGCGCGAGATCGGGCTGCGCATCGTGAAGTTCCCTCCGGTCTGGGCGCTGCTGGTCGCGCTGACGCTGATGCCGGCGCAGCCGCCGGCATGGATCAGCGCGGCGCTGAAGAATCTCGCTGATGCGATGTTGCCGCTGGTGATGTTGGCGGTCGGCCTGACCATCCAGCTGAAACTGCCACGCGACGAAGTGAAGCCACTTGCCGTCGGCCTGCTGCTGCGGCTGCTGGTGATGCCTGCGCTCGCGCTGCCGCTGTCGCTCGCCTTCGGCATGTCGGGCGAGATGCTGCAGGCGAACGTGCTGGAGTCGGCCATGCCGCCGATGATCACCGCCGCCGCGCTGGCGATCTCACACCAGCTCGCGCCACGCCTGGCCGCCGCGATGGCGGGCTACGGCATCCTGCTGTCGCTGGTGACGCTGCCGATCTGGGCGTGGGTGGTGGGACAGCTGAGTTAGTTGCGCCTTCGCTTCAACAGGGCACGCCGGCGGGAATTGGACCGGCGGCGTGCCCAAGAGTTGGTCCGTCTTACTGCTCCTGCCGCCTGTCACCGGGCAGCGCGCGTTGACTGACGGAAACAATCGACCATCCGAACGTTCCGGTAACTCCATTGAATGTCCATTGATAGACTGTCGTCGTTTCAATAATCCACTGGGAGTTCGGCCGATCCTCAAGCGTCACGCACGTCAATGCCGACTCGCCCCCAGTGCAGGCTCCGGCTGGTGTGTTGGCCATTGCGCTGAAGGCGGAGCCTGCGAGCAGGAGGGCGGAAATTGCGCATATCATCTTCTTCTTCATGTAGCGATCCTTGACTGTGAAGTGATGCGCCCGTCGTTTGGGCGCACCGCCAACTTAAGAAGATTCTTTCAGTATCTGCAAATACGTTCATCCATGATTGTGGTGGTTGCACTGATGTGCCAGATTGGAGGAATTCCCGACAGGAGTGGGCGATGCGCACGAGAACAAGGCTGGCTTTGTGGCTGGGAATGATGGCGTCGGTGGTGGCGGCATCGCCCACCATCGCGCAGGAGGGTCCGCCTCCCGAGATACCGGGGCGGGTCGAGTCCGATCCGCAGTTGGCCGCCGCCAGTGAGGCATGGCATGGCGCCTGGCGCGCCAACGTAGAAGCACAGCTGCGCACGATTGCCGCGCGCGGTACGCCACGAGACCTGCTGGTCGCGGGCTGGCTGTGGCCGATCGAGAACGATGACGCGCGCCGCCAGGAGAGCCGCAGCTTCTGGCGCCGCGAGGCGCGTGACTGGATCCAGGCCGCCTACGACGCATCTACCGGCGACGACCCATTGGTGGACTGGGCGTTGTTGAATGCCTGCCCGAAGAATGACGCGCGCTGTGATCGCGCGCAGTTGCTGCAACGCCTGATGGCCGCCGATCCCGGTAACGCCGAAGTCTTGCTTGCCGCCTATCATGATGCCGCCGAGCGCAGGGACGGGAACGCCGCAGAACGCTACTGGCGGGCAGCCTCCAATGCGACCCACTATCGCGGGCACGTCAACGACGTCGGCCTGCTGATGGCCTCGACGCTGAGACAGGTGCCGGCACCGCCACTGGATCCAGCGCTGGCGGCCGCGATGGGCGAGGACTTCGGAATCGGCCGGGCCGCCACGCCGCAGGATCTTGCGGACATGGCGGTGATGGGAATCAATGCGGCCATCGCGATGCCGAGCCTGTCGCCGGTCACGCAGCGGTGCCGGACGCAGGTCGAGGCGTTGTCGGTCCAGGCAAGATCCGCCTGCAAGCGCATCTGCGCGCTGATGGCCGACGATGCCTCCATCCTGATCACGCGCGCCGTCGCGCTGCCGCAGCTGGTGCAGTGGGCCGATACCGATGTCGAACGTGCGGCCGCACGCGAACGCCTGCGCCGCTTCGCCTGGGTCTACGAGAACACGATGCAGCTGTACCAGCGTCCTGCGACCGCACGACAGCTGCCGGCCGACTACGTCGATGTGTTCCTGCGCGACGGCGAACTCGCCGCCATGCGCCGTCAGCTGCAGGCCAACGGCCTCGCCGGCGATCCGCCCGTCGGCTGGTTGCCCGACCATCCGGACTACCGCGCCCTGCTGACGGACGGCCCGCCCAGCGCACCCTGACCGCTTTCGCATGGTCTTGACCGAGCCGGTGGAAGCATCTGCACCGGAGGTGTCGCCATGTTCGATGGATGGGAAGCACAGGCGCCGGTAGTCGCCCGCATCGCGTTCGCGATGTTGCTGGGAGGCGTCGTCGGGCTCGAGCGCGAGATGAAGGACCGACCCGCCGGCTTCCGCACGCACACGCTGGTCGCGGGCGCCGCCGCCATGCTGACCGGCATGGGCGACATGATGCTGGCGCAGGCGCACCATGACGCGCACGGCCGCGTGCAGATCGATCCGTTCCGGTTGGTGGAAGCGGTGATCGCCGGTGTCGCCTTCATCGGTGCCGGCACGATGATCGCCCACCGCGGCCGGGTGGTCGCCGGCATCACCACCGCCGCCTCGTTGCTGATGGTGGCGGTGATCGGCGTGGCGGTGGGCTTCGGCCACGGCTGGCTCGCCCTGATGGCTACGCTGCTGACGCTGGCCGTGCTTTCCGTATTGGCGTGGATGGAGCGCCGCGTGTCGCGGGGTTCGTCGAACGACGAAGACGCTCCGCGGTGATCGACGCTGCGGCTGTTGCTTGATCGTCACCAAGATTCTTGCGCCTCGCTACATCCTGCGCCTTGACGCGTGCTGGGCGGAAAGTGAACATCTGCCATCACCCCTTGATGGGGTCTGCCAAGCGCTTGGGGCCCTTCATGAGCATCGCAGTTTTGCTAGCGTTCTCCCTCGCTGCTGCGACGGGTCCAGAGCCTCCGCTATGCAATGACACTGTGAGCAAGATCGAGCCAGACATGCAGATCCGAGAATCCGACCTCGGTCGTCCTGCAGCCGCTGCGGCTGCAGGGAAGCTCCAGGACATGATTGGTCGCGGACAGCTGAGTGGTGAGTTCCAGTTCGGTGTTCTCAACCAACTCAAGATCGTTCACGGCCATGTTCTGCTACAGCAAGCCCAGTCGGATCGGATTGAGTTCGGACCAGCCTCTCCTGAGGCTCAGGGCTCGACGACGGCACTATGTCGGTGGCTCAGCAATGAGGGCTTTTGGTATGACTAGCTGTCATCGGGAAGGGCCTGAGAATTCATTCAAACCGGCGCCGCTTCGTGGCGTGGCATGGTCCTCACGTTAGCCTGCATGAAAACTGTCATCGCACTATCAGTGATTGGACTCGCCGGTTGCGCAAGTACTGCTTCCGTTGAGCCCCTTAACTGGTCATCTCTGGGTGACGGCTGTCATGACAGAGGTCTCTCTGAATTGCTTCTCTCGCCTGAGCACTTCGGCACAACGCTGAACCTCACAGACATCCGCATCGGTCGCCTTCCTGACGTTGGCAATGGTACCGGTCTAGTGGCCCACTTCCGCCGCGGACTGAATGGTGCTTTTGGTCAACCGACGAGAGAGCCACAATTATTCTTGGCCGTGGGAGATTGGAATAGAAGTTGCTCAGTTGTCCTCGAAATTGCTGATTGCCCTGAATCAACGGAGATCTACAACCAACTGGCCGCTCAGAGCATTCCGATTGGTCACGCATTTGATGATGCAACAGGCTTAACGGTGATACACGGCACTAAGTTCTTCCTCAGCGCACGTGACGGTCACTCCAACCAAATGAACTGGTCGTACGTGGGTAGCGAACATCGCTTGAGAGACCAGATTGACGCTGCCCTTGACGACCTCAGTCAATGCGCAGGACCGGCTTCTGCCTCGTTCTCGATGTATACGCGCTAAGAATCGGTTCAATCCTAATCCGGTTCGCAGATCGGCATGACGCGCATCAGGCACGAGAGGCTTCTCGCATAGTTTCAACAGACCGCAGAAACCAACAAGGGGGAACTCAAACATGGTCGGCAAACTGATGACGGGTGTAGCGCTGGTGTGCGCGTCGCAATTCTGTAGCGCCCAGGAGACGGCGCCGGCTCCTGAGCCGCAAAGCCAGCAGGGAGGCATCTGTCTTTTTACCGCGACGCCACCGGCTGAGTTCTCATACGTCACGGTAAGGAAGCTGAAGTACGGGAAGGGCAGCTACGGAAGCGTCAACGACATCCTTCCCATGGTCATCGCCGATGCCAAGGCGGCGGGTGCCGATGCGGTGATCCACTACAACGGTTCGCAGCGCTTCGGCTTCTGGCCCTGGCGGTTCGTCAGGCCTGTCGTGACAGGCACCGCCATCAAGTGGGAACCCGCGCGCGACATCGACTGCGCCGCTTCCGGCGGCCACTACAGCACGGGCACGCTGGCGGAAGCTCCGCCGCCGCACGGCGGCAAGTGAGCGGATCAGGCGCCGGAAGTACCGCCGCGTAGTACGTCCTTTGACGTGTGGCGCCCACATCTGGGCGCCGCACGAGGACTCAGCAAAGTCGTTGCCTCAGTCGTGGCGCAACGCCGCGATCGGATCGAGCTGCGCGGCCTGGCGCGCGGGATACACGCCGAAGCCCAGGCCGACCACCGCGCAGAAGCCGGCGGACAACAGGATCGGCAGCGGCGCCCATGCGACCTGCCAGCCCGCGAACGTGGCGATCAGGTAGGCCAGCACACCACCGAACACCAGGCCCAGCAGCGCGCCCGCGATGCAGATGACCGTGGCCTCGCGCAGGAACTGTGCGATCACATCGCGACGGCGTGCACCGAGTGCTCGCAGCAGGCCGATCTCGCGGCGCCGCTCAAGCACGTTCGCCAGCATGATGTTCATGATGCCGATGCCGCCCACCAGCAGGCTGACGCCGGCGATCGCGCCCATCACCACCTGGAAGATGCGCTGCGTCTGCTGGTGCTGCTGGAACAGCTGCTGCGGCACGATCAACTGGTAGTCCGCCATGCCCGCATGACGCTGGTCGAGCACCGCCGACAGCACGCCGGCGCCGGCGGCCAACCGCTGCGGATCGTCGAGACGCAGCAGGAAACGGTCCACTTCGTCCTCCTGCGGCTGGAAGCGGAAGCGCGCCCGCACGCTCGCCAGCGGCGCGTAGATGCGGTTGCTCTCCGAGCCGAGCTGCACGCCCTCGAAATCGTCTTGGCCCAGGTCGCGGTCGGCCAGCACGCCGATCACTTCCAGCCATACATGGTTGACCTTGATCAGCCCGCCCACGGCATCGCCCTTCGGGAACAGGTCGGCCGCCGCCTGATGGCCGAGCACCGCCACCGCCGCCAGCGCGGCTTCGTCATCGGCATCGAAGGCGCGGCCCTGGGCGATCTTCAGCGACGACAGGTCGAACCAATGGGCGCCTACGCCACTGGCCTGCGCATCGCTGCGTCCCGTGTCGCTGAAGACCGTGTGCGTGCGCACCTGCTTTTCGGCGGCATGGCGCTCCGCGCCGGGCACCACGCTCAGTGCGGCCTCGGCATCGGCGACGGTCAACCCCAGGCTGCGTTCGCGGGTTTCCTTAAGCGTGTCCTCGTCCTGCGCCTTGGCTTCGGCGATCAGGTTGTGCAGGCCCAGGCCTTCGACCAATCGCAAGGCCTCACGCCGGCTGCCTTCGCCAACCGCCTGCATGGCGACGATCGCACCCACACCGAAGATCATGCCCAGCAGCGTAAGCAGCGTGCGCAGCCGCCGTCGCCAGAGCTCCTCCACCGCTTCGCGCCAGACGGTGGGCAGGCGGTTGAACAGGCCGGTCATGCGCTCTTTCCTTCCGCGTCGTCAGCAGCGCCGTCCGCCGCCTCCTTGTCCTTGCCTGCGTCCTTGTCGCTGTCGTCGCCAGGCGCTGGCACCTCGACCTGCGACAGGCGCACCTGGTCGCCCGGCTGCAGGCCTGCAAGCACCTGCGACCGGGCGGTACCGCGCACGCCCAGCGTCACCTCGCGGGCCACGTAATCATTGCCCTGCTTCACCTGCACCCAATGGCGATCGTAGCGCTGCTCGATGGCCACGTTCGGCACCGCGATCGCGTCCTTGGCGTCGAGCAGCACGACCGAGGCGACGAAGCGCTGGCCCGGGATCAGCCGGTAACGTTCGATGGCGTCGGGGGGGATGGGCGCGCGCATCGACAGGAACTTCACCGGGCTCTCGCGGCTGCGAACCTTCGCTGCGCTCGCCACCCAAGAAAGCTTGCTGTCGATGCGCTGGTCGGGACGGCCGAGCGGGTGCAGCACCACCGCGTCACCCGCCTGCACGCCCTGCGCTTCGATCTGCGGCAGGTCGATTTCCACCTCCATCGACGAGGTGTCCGGCAGGCTGCCGAACTCGAAGCCTGCGCGCAGGTTGGCGCCCACCATCGGCTTGTCGCCCGACCAGTTGGCGGCCAGCAGCAACACGCCATCGTTCGGCGCACGCAGCTCCAGCGCCTCCAGGTCGTCGCGGCGCGTCTTGGCGTTCATGTCGAAGGTGGCGCGTTGCGCATCGAGCACCGCGAGCTCGGCGCCACCGCGCACGCCCGACTGGTCGCGCTGCCACTGCAGCGTGCCCTGCCGCACCTGCAGGTACTCCTTGTCCTCGATCGCATCCAGCACCTGGTTGCGGGCGACCGTGCTGAGGTCGGCATCGGCATAGCGCTGCGCGATTCCCAGCTGCACCGCCACCAGCGACAGGTCGACTTCCACGCGCCCTTGCGCCGAATCCAGCCCGCTCTCCTTCGCCGCGCGTGCCAGCGCATTGCGCTGCAGGTCGATCATCGCCTGCGCCAGTTGCTGTTCGCCTTCGGGCGACACGAAGCGCGCCAGCACGTCGCCCTTCTTCACCAAGCTGCCCTCCGGCACCATCCAGACCACCTGCCGCTGCGCCCAGTTCTTGCCCGGGACGTTCAAGGGTGTCGGCTTGGATGAACGCAGTTCGCCTTCGGCGCGGACGTGCAGGGTCAC
Source organism: Pseudoxanthomonas sp. (assembly GCF_002863005.1). Lineage (GTDB taxonomy): Bacteria > Pseudomonadota > Gammaproteobacteria > Xanthomonadales > Xanthomonadaceae > Pseudoxanthomonas_A. The sequence continues at coordinate 48,401 of NZ_PKDG01000009.1, read as the reverse complement.
CGGACCTTTCGCGACGGTCTCGCTGGCGATCGGCATGTCGTCGCTGCCGCAGGCCGCGAGCAGGGTGACGCTGGCCAGCAGCGCCGCACGCTGCATCCCGCGGCTCATTTCCCACCTCCGGCGATGTCGGGCACGGTCAGCTCCACCCGCACCGCCTGGCCGGGGCGCAATTTCGCCTTGGTGTCGTCGAGCCGGATCTCCAGGTCGAGCACGGGCACGGGCTGCACCTGCGACTTGCTGCGCACGGCGCGGCCTATGCTCGCCACCTTGCCGTAGTACGCGCTGCCGCCGCCGCCTTCCACCACGATGCGTGCGCGCACGCCTGCCTTTACGCGCTGCAGGTCGCGTTCGGGCAGTTCTGCGCGCACCGCGAGCGTGGCCGGGTCAGGTATCTCGGCAATCGTCTGGCCGCGCCATACCTGCGAACCGACATCGAATTTCTCGCCATTCCAGTTGCTCTTGTGCATGAAGACGCCATCGCGTGGTGCGGGTAGCGTGAGCGCGCCGATGGAGTTCTGCAGGCGCGTCACATCGGCCTGCGCCTGCCGCAGTTCCGATGTCACCAAGCGCAGTTCCTGCCGCCGCTGTTCTGTGGCTGCGTGCTCAGCCTGCTGGGCGAGGACTGCCAGTCGTTCGGTACGGCGGCGATCCTCGACCAATTTGTCGTACTCCAGTGCAGCGATCAACTCGCGCGGCTGTTGGGTCTTGCGGCCGGCCTTGTCGCGCTCTGCTTCGGCTTGCGCGGTCAGCAAGCGCTGGCTGCGCTCGCGCTCGGCGACATCGAGCGTCAGGTTCTCCAGCTCGCGCTTCTTTTCCTGCAACAGACTTTGTTTCTCGCTGAGCTGGCGCACGAGTTCGTTGGTGTCGAAGGCAACCACGATGTCGCCTTTCTTCACGGTGCTGCCGTCGGGTGCGAGTTGGGTCAGGTTGAACTGCCACAGCCGGTCCACGGCGGGCGGTACCAATTGTGCACTGCGCTGCGCATAAACCTCGCCATCGACACGCAGGGAGGCGGCATGCGTCATGGAGGTGCCGGCGAGCAGAAGCAGCGCAAGCAGGGAAACTCGCCGTGTCATGGCACCCTCCCTTTGGTGGCCGGCGCACCTACCGGTTTCGCGATCACACGCACGCTCATGCCAGGCATCAGCGGCAACGTATGCGCGTCCAGCGTGATATCCAGGGTGAAGTAGCGTCCTTCTCCCCATTCCGGACGTCGGTCGGGTGCGCCGGAGATGAAAGCGATGCGGCCGGCGACCCTGCGTCCGGGCACGGCGTCGAACGCCAGATCCACCGGCTGATCCACGACCAAGCCGCGGCGGTCGGGCTCCAACGCCCAGGCACGCACGTTCATGCGGCCGCTGCTGACCACCTCGCCGGCCTTGCTTCCCGGCATGGTTGACGACCCCTCGTCGATGCGTCCGCCAATCCAGTTATTGTTGAATCCGTGCACCACCACGCCGTCGCGGTCGGCGATGACTTCCGAAGTGCGCATGAGCGCAGCGTGGTAGTCGCGTTGCAGTACGAGCTTGTCTATCTGCAGACGTCCGTCCTGGATGCGGCGCTGTACGGCGGCGTTGGCAGCTTGCAGATCCTTGCGCTTGAGCGCCACTTCGCGGGTGGTGCGGTCTAGTTCGCCTTGGTAGCGGTCGTAGTCCAGCGCGGAAATCAGATCGGGCGGAATCGTCGCATCGAGCTTCGCGCTGGCAAGCTCTGCTTCTGCCTCTACGAGCGCCATTTCCGCCTGCACCGCCTTGACCTGCAGCTCGGCGACATCCTTGGCGTCCTTGGCGCGGCCTTGCTCGATCTGCGCTTCCAGATCGGGAATGCGGCTGGCGGACTGTCCCGGGTCGATGCGCAGCACAACGTCGCCCTTCTTGACCCGTTCGCCTTCCGGCACGTAGTAGCGGATCACCACCGGTCCGCTATTGGACTGCGGCGTAAGGATCTGCTGCGCGTCGATGGCGCGGACTTCGCCGGTCAGCACGACCGCCTGCGCGGGCGCGGCGGCGACAAGGACCAGCGCGGTCAACCACGTCCTACTGGAGCGCATCGGATTCCACCTTGCCATCGCGCAGCTTCACCTGGCGCGGTGCGCGCCCGGCGATGTCGTTGTCATGGGTCACCAGCACAACGGTCTGGCCGCCTGCATGCACCTCGTCGATCAGCGCCAGCACATCGGCGGCGCTCTTCGAGTCCAGATTGCCCGTGGGCTCGTCGGCCAGCAACAGGGCCGGCTGCAGCAGCAGCGCACGCGCGATGGCGGCGCGCTGCATCTGTCCGCCGGACAGCTCGCCGGGCCGATGGTCCCGGCGCTCGGCCAGCCCGACGCGGTCCAGCAACGACAGGGCGCGCTCCTGCGTGCCGGGCGGCGGCTGCCGGTGGAAGCGCAGCGGCAGCATGACGTTCTCCAGCACGGTCAGCCGCGGCAGCAGGTGGAAGCTCTGGAACACGAAGCCGATGCGCCGGTTGCGCAGGTCGCTGCTGGCCTCGTCGTCGAAGGTGGCCACGTCGCGGCCTTCGAACAGGTAGGTGCCGGTGCTGGGCCGGTCCAGGCAGCCGAGGATGTTGAGCAGGCTGGACTTGCCGGACCCCGACGCACCGGTGATGGCGACGAACTCTCCCTGCCCGATGCGCAGGTCCACGCCGGCCAGGGCCCGGACCGTCTGCCCGCTCATGGCGTAATGACGCTGCACGCCCTGCAACTCGATCATCGTGTCACCTTTCGTTCCTTCGCCTCTGTCGACCGATCCTTTCCGCCGGGGTTCCCGGACCGGGAGCCGGGGCGCGGGTGGTGGTCGAGTGTCCTGCCGGTGGAAGGGCGAGCATCCCAGATGCGTGCGCGGGGGTGCAAGCGCACGATTGCCTGGTCCAGGTCGCCAGCGTGTGTCTGGTATCGAAACAGGCGCGAGGCCACCGGTAGGATGGACGAGACTTGCGCGGCCCTGCGAGCCTCGCCATGCTCATGCTGAAGACCCCCGTCATGGACGCCGAGGAGCCGATGCAAAAACGATGCGCTGTCCTTCCCCTGATGCTCCTCGTGTCTGCCTGCTCGAGCCTCTCCGTGCCCACGACGGGCACCTACACCGAGCCGGGAAGCGGCGGGTCCACTGCGTCCGTGCTGGTGAAGGAGCTCCAGCAACTCGATACCATCACTTTCCCGGCATTCCAGATCGCCAAGGTCGTGCTCGCTCCGGGTCGCAGGACGGTGTCGGTGAGCTACTTCACGACGGACAGGGTGATGTCGCACCGTGTCGGCGGCGCTTCGCTCACGCACGATTTCCAGCCGGGCAAGGCGTATATCGTCCGGTACCGCAGGACGGACGCCGCCCACTTCAGGGCATGGATCGAGGACATCGATCCGCAACGCACCGTGTCGGTCAACACGAACTGCATGCAGCCGATTCCATGGCGGAAAGAAATGCAGGGCTGACCCCCGTATGCGGGGTGAGCTCCGCCTGTCCCGGCCGCGCGTTCCCTTCCGCCGTCCTACCCGATACCCCAAGGAGATCCACATGCGATTGAATGCACTGACGGCCATCGTTTCACTGATGGCACTCGTTCCCTTGGCCCACGCCGAGACGCCGCCCGACCCGATGTTCGGCGACGACCCGCACGCCAAGGCAGTGCTTGAATGCCATGCCGACTACGCACGCCGCTTCGCCAGGGCACTGACGCCCGTGAAGGGCACGCCGACGGATGTGGCAACCGCAGCCTACGCCGCGTGCATCGGGCCGTTCATGGCGTTCGAGAAGGCCACTGCCGTTGTGTCCGAAACCAGTACGAACGCGGGCATCTTCCTCGATCCCGCGCGGTATCGGCAGGAACAGCGCGCGAAGATGCGCGATTATGCGTTCGCCTACACGATGGACGTGTACCTGAGGCAGACCACCACGTTCTGACGGCCGCATCGACGTGACGTGCGAAACCATGGTCAACACAACACTCAATCCCGGGAGGATGGAACGATGGCGAAAGTGACGGGCATAGGCGGCGTGTTCTTCAAGAGTCGCCACGACAGCAAGGCGCTGGCGGCGTGGTACCACACGCATCTCGGACTGCCGCTGGAAGCATGGGGTGGCGCCGTGTTGCGTTGGCCGGAGGATACGGCCGACGACAGGGGACTGACGGTGTGGACCGTCGCGGACAAGGACAGCCAGTGGTTCAGCCCCAGCGACAGTGCCTTCATGATCAACTACCGCGTCGATGACCTCGATGCGCTGCTTGCACAGCTGCGCGCCGCCGACGTGCCGGTCGTCAAAGGCCCCGAGTCGCACGAGAACGGCAAGTTCGCGTGGATCATGGATCCGGAAGGCAACAAGGTGGAGCTGTGGCAGCCGATGGCATGGGATGAGAAGAACACGCGGGGATGAGCGGCGGATGCGCGAATCGTGTGAGACAGGTTCGAGGGGGACATCATGAGGCGCATGTCGCGATGGCGATACCTGGTGCTGCCAGCGGCCTGCGTGGCGGGCAACGCACTCGCCTGCCTGTGTTCTCCGGAGGACCTAGAAGGCTCGCCGCTGGAGAAGGCGACGCTGGTGTTCGTCGGCAGTCCGGTGAAGATCGAAGAGGTACGTCCGTTGCCGCCGGCGCGGAATGCGTGGGGACAGGTCCGCGCGACGCTGGCTGCGCTGTTCGGCGCACCGTCGGAAGAAGAGATCCCTGCCTACGGAAGGTTCCTTGACACCGTGCGCGTTACTTTCGAGGTGTCCGAGTATGTGAAGGGCAAAGGCCCCCAGCGTGTTCAGGTCATGACGGGGTACGGCGATTCCGATTGCGGACTGCGCGTGAGCGTGGCCGAGCGGTACACCATCTACGCGCATCAGATGGAAGGTGCGTTGAGGACGTCCTACTGCTTCGGCAGCGAGGCGTACGTGCCGCCGAGGCGCCGGCAGATGTGCGAGGGTGGTGCGCGATGAGTCGTACAGTGCCGCTCCACGGACACGGGATTCCCGGCGGGCGCGTCCCGGCATGAAGCTGATCGAATACGCCCTGTTCGCCGTAGTGCTGAGTGCCTTTGCCAACAACTACGTCTGGATCCGCCGGCTGAAGGCGGCCATTGCCGAGGTGCATCCGCATCACCCCGAGATCGATCAGTTCCGTTCGTTCGGGACGCCACTGCACCTGGTGACGAACCTGATGAAGTTCCGCATGTCGAGGGCGTTGTTCGACCTGCCCGGCGAAGAGCGGAAGGTGCTGTACCTGCTTTACCGCTTCCAGCTCTTCATCCTGCTGTCGTTCCCGATCCTGGTGATCTACGTTGTCGGCTTCCTGCTGGCATGACGTTGGACAGACTGCTGTCGGCCATTCGCGACTGACGTCGCTACCGCCACCGGAGCCAAAGTCAGTCCGCGGGAACCGTACGCTCCCGCGCCCACTCCCGCAGCGCCTGCACCTGTTCGGCCATCAGCACGGATAGCGGGCGGGTGCTGCGGATCTCGTGCATCACCAGGTCGGTGTCCAGTGGCTTCTGTTCGGCATGCGCGGCGTAGAGCGCCGAGACGATGGCCTGTTCCAGTTCGGCGCCGGAAAAGCCGTTCGCCGCGGCGGCGAGCGCGGGCAGGTTGAAGCCTTCCGGGTCCAGCGCGCGGCGGGTGAGATGCACGCGCAATACCTCGACGCGTGCATCGGGCGAGGGCAGGTCGACGAAGAAGATCTCGTCGAAGCGGCCCTTGCGCAGCAGTTCCGGTGGCAGGTCCTGCACCTGGTTCGCCGTCGCGACGAGGAACACCTGTCCACTCCCGGCGCCAGCCTTGCGTTCGGCCATCCACGTCAGCAGGTAACCGAGTACGCGGCGCGAGACGCCGCCGTCCTCGTCGCCGCCGCTGGCCAGGCCTTTCTCGATCTCGTCGATCCAGAGCACGCACGGCGCCAGCTGTTCGGCCGAGGCCAGCGCGGCCCGCAGGTTCTTCTCGGTCTCGCCGTGGTACTTGTCGTACAGCGTGCCGAAGTCGAGCCGCAGCAGCGGCACGCCGAAACCGGCAGCCGTGGCCTTGGCCAGCATCGACTTGCCGCAGCCCTGAACGCCGAGCAGCAGCACGCCCTTCGGCAGGTCCAGGCCCGGCGGCGGATTGCCGGACACGAACACCGCGCGGCGTTGCTCGATCCAGCGCTTGAGCCGCGATGCGCCGGCGACATCGGCGAACTTCGCCGTGTCGTATTCGTAGTGGAGGTGGCCGCTGCGGTTGAGCAACTCGAACTTCAGCTTGTTCAGCGCGGGCAGGTCGCTGGCGGTCAGGGCGCCGTCGGCGAAGATCAGCTGGCGGGCGATCCGTCGCGCGTCGACCAGGCTCAGGCCCTGCAGGTTGCGCACGATCTGCTTGACCGCCTCGCCATCGGCCTCGACGCGGCGGCCGCCGTGCTCGCGGGCGTAGTGCTCGGCTTCCTCGCGGACCATCTTCAGCAGGGCGTTGCCGTCGGGCAGGCGCGGGCTGAAACGCACGGCCAGCGCGTCCAGTTCGGCCGGCAGTTCGATCTTCGCGCCCACCAGCACCACCACGTGCGGCAGACTGTGGCGGCGCTGCACGATGTCGCGGAGCTGGCGCTGGCTGCTGGCGTAGCCGAGGTAGGGGTGGAAATCCAGCAGCAGGTAAATGCCGCGCTGGTCGGCCTGCTTGATGGCCTGCAGGGCGGCGCTGGCGTCGGGCGGGCCGACGGCGGCGTCCTCGCGGTCCATGTCCAGCCGGCGCAGGCCCTCGGTGATGCTCCAGCGGAACAGCGCCCGCCACACCTGCCCCAAGGCCTGCCGGAAAAGCTCGACCACGCGGCCTTCGTCCTGGGTCTCGATGACGATCAGCGGGGTGTTGGCGCGGATCAGCGCAGTCAGGTCCTGCAGCTCGTTCATGGGGCATCCGGTCCGTGGGGACGGAACGATAACAGCAAGGCGTGAGGGGCGAGGAGTGAGGAGTGAGGGGAAGGCGGGTCTTGCCTTCGCTCACTCCTCTCGCCTCACGACTGCCTCCCCGCCTTTCTGCTTCACCGCCCCCGGTGTACCCTCCGGGTTCTCCAGCAACGAGGTGCGCGCATGAAGACGATTCTGGTCGCCAGCTCCAAGGGCGGCGCGGGCAAGACCACCCTGGCGACCAATCTGGCGGCGTACTTCGCACTGGATGGCAAACGTACCGTGCTGGTGGACGTGGATCCGCAGCATTCCTCCACCCGCTGGGCCGAGCGCCGGGCGGAACTGGAAACGGCGGTGCTGCCGATCGACGCGAGCGGCAAGCGTGCCTGGAAGGCGTGGCTGCCGGAGGACGCCGAGCGCGTGGTGATCGATGCGCCGGCCGGCGCGATGGCCGACGATCTCGAAAGCTTTCTCGAGCAGGCCGACGCCGTCGTCGTGCCGGTGCTGCCGTCGGCGCTGGATATCGAGGCCACCGTCGGCTTCCTGAACACCATGGCCAAGGTGCCACGCGTGCACAAGCGCAAACTGCCGGTCGGCCTGGTGGTCAACCGCAGCAAGCCGTGGACGAACGCATCGCAGCAGGCGGTGGAGATGCTGAAGACCTGGCCCTACCCGGTCATCACCCAGCTGCGCGACACCCAGGCCTACGTGGTGATGGCGGGCCTGGGCCGCAGCCTGTTCGACTACCGCTCGGCCCAGGTGCGCGAGCACCAGGCCGACTGGGAACCGTTGTTGAAGTGGATCAAGAAAGCCTAAGGAGCAAGCGTCCCATGCGTGAACTCATCCTGTTGCGCCATGCCCATGCCGAACCGGCGACCCCCGGGCAGTCCGACCTGGACCGTCCCCTGTCGCCGCAGGGCCTGGCCGAGGCCGAGGCCGTCGCACGCTGGTTGAAGGAGCAGGGCCTGGCGCCTGATCGCGTGTTGTGTTCCCCCGCGCGCCGGGCCCGGGAGACGCTGGAAGCGGTGCTGGATGCGATCGGCTACGTGGAGCAGCGGCTGGAGGAGCGTATCTATGAAGCCACTCCCGGCACGCTGGCCGACCTGGCCGACCAGCACCGCGAGGCCGAACGCCTGCTGATGGTGGGGCACAACCCCGGCTTCGAGCAGCTGGCGGCGCTGATGTATTCCGGCGTGACCAGCGAGTACCGCGGCATGCCGCCGGCGGGGGTCGTGGTGCTGACCCTGCCGGTGGACGCCGCCATCGAGCCGGGCGTGGCACAGCTCTCCGCGTTCTGGTGGCCATGAAGCCGGAACTGCCACTGGCCGCCTGGCTGGTCGTGCTGTGCCTGGCCCTGCTGTGCGCAGCACCCGCCTGGGCGCAGGGCAGGAACGATTTCGACCCCGGGCACACGCGCCTGGGGTTCGAACTGCGCACGCGCTGGGGCCAGGTGCTGGACGGCGTGTTCCCCCGCTACGAGGGATCGGTCGAGCACCTGCCCGACGGGCGCCAGCAGGTGCGCCTGCGGATGTACACGCGCGAGGTCGAGATCGTCGACCACGCCCGCTATGCCGAATGGGCACGCAGCGAGAAGTTCTTCGACGCTGATCGCTACCCGGTGGTCACGTTCACCTCCAAGCCCTACGACCCCATGCTGCTCTACGACGGCGGCACGCTGGAAGGCGACCTGAGCATCAAGGGCATCAGCCGGCCCCGCAGCCTGACGGTGGCCCCCGGCACCTGCGCCCGCCCCGCCGTGGACTGCGACGTCGTCGCCACCGGTGCGGTGCGCCGCAGCGACTACGACATGGACGACTGGATGCTGGCGGTCAGCGACCGCGTGGTATTCGTGCTGCGCGCCCGCATCCGGGGCGGAAAGACGCAGTGACCTCCCGTTTCTCCACGCTCGCCGTGCGCTGCGCGGTGCTCAGCCTTGCGCTGCTGGGCACGGCCTGCGCCAGCCTGTCCGACCGCCAGCGCGACCGCGCGGCCGGCATCGCCGCCGCCGCCCGGTCCCCAGTCGTCGAGTGCGCACAGGCCGACGCCTGTGCGTTGCCGTCGCCGCTGTACGACATGGCCGGCCAGGCATCGGCTGCGTCCACGCCGGCCGCGCCCCGGCATTACGCGGTGATCCTGGACAAGGGGTCGGATGCGCTGCTGGCGCGCCTGAACCTGATCCGCAGCGCGCGCGCGCGCATCGACCTGCAGACCTACATCTTCGACAAGGACGACAGCGCGCGGCTGGTGCTGGACGAGCTGCTCGCGGCGGCCCGCCGTGGTGTGAAGGTGCGCGTGCTGATCGACCAGCTGTCGGCCATCGCCGACCTGGAGATCCTGGCGGCGCTGTCCGGCGCGCACCAGAACTTTTCCATCCGCATCTACAACCCCAGCTTCGGCAAGGCCAAGCTGAACTATCTGGATTATGCCGGCAGCGTGCTGTGTTGTTTCCGCCGTTTCAACCAGCGCATGCACACCAAGCTGCTGCTGGTGGACGACCGCATCGGCATCAGCGGTGGACGCAACTACCAGGACGACTATTTCGACTGGGATGCGGAGTACAACTTCCGCGACCGCGACGTGCTGGTCGCCGGACCTGAGGCCTCGGCCATGGCGGCGAACTTCCAGGCCTTCTGGGACGCGCGGCGGAGCGTGCCGGCCGAGCGGCTCAACGACGTGGGGCGCAGGCTGCTGCGTGACGGCGTGCCGACGATGCCGGTGCCGCGCTATCTGCGGCCGGCGCGCGTGCAGGAAGCGGTCGAGCAGGCGAGCGACCCGGCGGTTGTGCAGGCGCGCTTCGTCGACCCTGCGTTCGCCGTCGGCGCGGTGCGCTACATCGCCGACCTGCCGCAGAAGCACCGTCGCGAGCGACGCGACGACGACGCGCCCGCCGCGCCGGAACTCGAAGCGCTGATCCGAGGCGCGAAGTCGGAAGTGCTGCTGCAGACGCCCTATCTGGTCATGTCGAAGCAGGCACAGGCGATGTTCCGCGACATGCGCCAGCGCGAACCGCCGCCGCAGGTGACCGTGTCGACCAACAGCCTGGCCGCGACCGACAACCCGATCGTCTATTCGATGTCGTTCAAGTACAAGCGCCGCTACCTGCGCGAGTTCGGGTTCCGCATCCACGAATACAAGCCGTTCCCCGAGGACGCGCCGGTGGACTATGCGGCCTTGATGCCGGAAGGCCCGCCCGTCGCCTCGCCCGATGCGCAAGGCGGCGGCAGCGGCAGCGGCACGGGTCGCCTGCGCGGACCGTCGGGTTCCCTCGGTCCTTCGGGTGGCTCCTCGTCGAACGCGGCGTCCGGTGAGACCACGCGCCGCCTCCAGCGCACCGAATCGCGGCCGTCGTTCCTGAGCAGCGGCGCCGGATCGGAGCCGCTGCCGCTGAAGCGCGCCGGCGTGCGCATGGGACTGCATGCGAAGTCGATGGTGATCGACGGCGAAACGGCGGTGATCGGCACGCACAACTTCGACCCGCGCTCGGAAAACTACAACACCGAGGCGGCGGTGGTGATCGACGACCCTGCGTTCGCACGCGCGCTGGCCGACAGCATCCGCCGCGACATGTCGCCGGAGAACGCCTGGACGATCGCGCCGCGCGCCAAGCCGCCGGTGTTCTCCGGGCTGGATTACAGCCTGGGCAAGGTGTCCGAAGCCCTGCCGATCTTCGATCTCTGGCCATGGCGCTACGCCACCAGCTACGAATTCCAGCCCGGTCCCGACTGCCCGCTGCCGGTCAGCCCGAAAGACCCCGCTTTCCATCGCTGCTACGTGGCGGTCGGCGACTTCCCCGAGGTCAACGTCGGGCCGAAATGGCTGTACACCCGCGTGCTCACCGCATTCGGCGCTGGGCTGGTACCTATTCTGTAAGGGCGGAGTGAGCGGAGAGGAGCGAGGAGTGAGCGCACCCCTTACCCTTCACCCTCTTACGCCTCTGCGCCCCGCTCCCCTCCACTCGCTCTTCAAGAGAAACGCCATGGCTTTCCGTGCCCCCGTCGATCTCGCCGCCGTCAACGCGCATGCGGCCAATACGCTGGTGTCGAACCTCGGCATCGTGATGACCGAAGCGGGTGAGGACTGGTTGCGCGGCACCATGCCGGTGGATGCGCGCACCGTGCAGCCCTACGGCATCCTGCACGGGGGCGCATCGGTGGCGCTGGCCGAGACGCTGGGCAGCGTGGCCGGCAACCTGTGCGTCGATACGACGAAAGAGATGGTCGTGGGCCTGGAGATCAACGCCAACCACGTGCGCGCGATGCGCAGCGGCGTGGTCACCGGCACCGCGCGGGCCCTGCACGTGGGCCGCAGCACGCAGCTGTGGGAAATACGCATCGAGAACGACGACGGCAAGCTGGTCTGCGTCTCGAGGCTGACGCTGGCGGTCGTACCGCGGAGCTAGTGGGGAAGGGAGAAGAGTGCTGACACCCAGAGCCCTCGTCTTCGCTCACTCCCCACTCCGCTCCCCTCACGCCTGCCCCTCCCACCCTCACTCCTGCTATCGTGAACGCATGACGCCGCCCCCTGTTCATGTTGCTGGCGGCAGCGGCGTGGCACGGGCCTTCCGTTACGCGTACCGCGTGCCGTTGCTGCTCATCCACCTGCTGCTCTTCCTGCCGATCACCCTGCTGTGCCTGTCGCCGCTGCTGGTGTGGATACGCGTGGGCGCCGAAACCGCGGGCGACGTGGCGGTGCGCTGGTGGTCCAGTGGACTGATGCGCATCTTCGGGTTCCGCCTGCGGCGGGTCGGCGCGCCGTTGCCGGGCCCGACGATGTTCGTGGCCAACCACGTCAGCTGGATCGACATCGAGGCACTGCACAGCCAGCGCATGATGGGTTTCGTGGCCAAGCAGGAGATCCGTGGCTGGCCGGTCGTGGGGTGGCTGGCGGCCCAGGGACAGACCATCTTCCACCAGCGCGGCAGCCAGGAATCGCTGGGCGGCGTGCTGCAGGCCATGATGCGGCGCCTGCGCGAGGGGCGTTCGGTCGGGGTGTTCCCTGAAGGACGCACGCGCGACGGCCACGAGGTCGGGCCGTTCCATGCGCGCATCTTCCTGGCGGCGGTCGAGGCCGGCGTGCCGGTGCAGCCGGTCGCACTGCGCTACGGCGCACGCGGCAGCGCCCAGCCGGTGGTGGCGTTCGGACCCAGGGAAAGCTTCTTCGCCAACTTCGTCCGCCTGCTGGGCGAGCCGGCGCGCACGGCCGATATCTGCTTCCTGGAACCGATCCGGGTCGCCGACGTCGAGGGTCGCCGGCGCATCGCCGACCTCTCGCGCGAGCGGATCGTGCGGGCGATGGCGGACGCCTGAGCGGCCGCCATGACGGGCTTGCGACGTATTCGAGGGAATACTCGGCCCACCGGTGCCACCCTCGTGCCCACGTTGCCGCGATGACCCCATGATCACTGCCGCCGACTTCCGACCGCCGCGCTGGCTGCGCAACCCGCACCTGCAATCGGTGCTGGGATCCAGCGCGCTGCGCCGCCGCCGTGCGCTGCGGGCGCTGGCGGGCAGCGGCGCGGTAACGCTGGAATACATCGTGGACGGTGGCGATGGCGTGCGCCTGCAGGGCTTCCACAGCCAGGTGCCGGGGCGTACCCCGCGCGGCCTGGTGCTGCTGCTGCATGGGTGGGAAGGCAGCGCCGATTCCAACTACATGCGGCTGACCGCCGCGCAGCTTCTGGCGCGCGGGTTCGACGTGTTCCGGCTGAACTTCCGCGACCACGGCGACACTCACCACCTCAACGAAGACCTGTTCCACTCCAACCGCCTGGACGAAGTGGTGCATGCCGCACTCGACATATCGCGGCGCTTCGCCGGCGACGTCCCGATGCGGGTGGCGGGCTATTCGCTGGGCGGCAATTTCGCACTGCGCCTGGCACTGCGCGCGCCGCAGGCCGGGCTGGCGCTGGCGCACGTGGCGGCGGTCTGCCCGCTGCTGGATCCGGCCACCACGATGGACCGCATCGAGCGCGGCATGCCGCTGTACGACTGGTATTTCGCGCGGAAGTGGCGCCGTTCGCTGGAGCGCAAGCGCCACCTGTTCCCGCAGCGGCACGATTTCGACGACACCGTGCTGGCGCTCGACATCCGCGCGCTGACCGATTGGCTGGTGCAGCGCCACACCGGTTTCGGCACCCTGGACGCCTACTTCGACGGCTATGCGATCTCGGGGGATCGGCTTGCCGGCCTCGAGGTGCCGGCGCACATCCTGATGGCCGAGGACGATCCGGTGATCCCGTTCGACACCTTCCGCGACTGGGCGTTGCCGCCCCAGGCCACGCTGGAGATCGCGCCATGGGGCGGGCATTGCGCCTTCATCGAGAACGTCGCCGGCGATGGCTACGCCGAGCGCTGGGTCGCCGAGCGCCTGGCCGCCACCGCGGCCTGAGCGGTCCCGCCCGTTACAATCGGGTCGTTTCCGGGCGTTGGCCGGGCGCGCCATCCGGACTGCGACGGCGCCCCTTCCGCGCCTGGTCTTCCCCTTTTTCGAGGAGCCACCCATGCGTCTGTGGAGCGACAGTTTCGAGAACATGAAGCCCATCCCGGCCGAGTTCGCGATGGGTCAGCCCGACGGGTTCGCCGCCAACCGCAACCCGCACCTGGCGTGGACCGACGTGCCGGACGGGACGAAGTCCTTCGCCCTGCTCTGCATCGACCCCGATGCACCGACCGTGCCGGACACCGTGGGTCGCGACGACCTGCAGATCCCGGTGGAGCAGCCGCGCGCGCATTTCATCCACTGGGCGATGGCGGACATCCCTCCCGGCGTGCGCGAGATCGCGGCCGGCAGCTGCAGCGACGGCGTCACTGCCCGGGGCAAGCAGCAGCCCGCCGGACCGGCCGGCGCACGCCAGGGATTGAACGACTACACCGGCTGGTTTGCCGGCGATGCGCAGATGGGAGGCGACTACCACGGCTACGACGGTCCCTATCCGCCGTTCAACGATGCCCGCGTGCACCGTTACTTCTTCCGCCTGTTCGCACTGGATGTCGCCGCGCTCGACCTGCCGGCCCGCTTCACCGCCGGCGACGTGGAGCGTGCGATGCAGGGCCATGTGCTGGCGGAAGCACTGGTGCACGGCACGTACACCTTGAACGCGACCCTGCGCGATTGAGCCCGTGGAGGGCGGCAATCCCTACGAGAGCCCGCGAAGCGCCGTCGCCGATCCCGGAGGCGACGGCGTGCCGCATGTGCCGGCCACGAAGGGCCGCCGCTTCGTCCACTGGATGATCGATCGCGTCATCGTGATCGGGCTCATCTTCCTGGCCCTGCTGGTCGCGGGGATGATCGGCGGCGACGCGGTGCTGGCGTGGGCCGGGCGGCTGACGTGGTGGCAAGAACAGCTGATCGGCTACGTTGCGATCATCCTCTACTACACGCTGATGGAAGGCATCACTGGAACCACGATCGGCAAGCTCGTGACCGGTACGCGCGTGGTCGACGAGGCAGGGCGCCGGGTCCGGTTCGGCCAGGCACTGCTGCGCAGCGCGAGTCGCGTGGTGCCGTTCGAAGCCTTCTCGGTCCTGCTGGCGGACGATGACGATCCGCGGGGCTGGCACGACCTCTGGCCGCGCACGCGCGTGGTACGGAGGCGCGCGGCCGCGATTGCGTGAGGGATGCGCGTGCGGTGCCTCACTCCGCCGCGTTTCGCCAGCGTGTCCGCCCGTCGGCCCCGATGACCAGGCACGTGCCGGTGGGCGGGCATGCCGGTGCCACGCGGACCTGCTCCGGATCCAGGCCCAGCCGCCATGCCAGTCCCATCTGGCCGATGGCATAGAAGCGCTGCGCGTCCGCGACGCTGACATGCAGCGGCGCGGGGATCCGTTGCGATTCCAGTGCCTGCAGCGTCGTTTCCGCCCACTGCGCGCGACCGATCAGGCCAGGATGGTCCAGCCGGCGCGTGCCCTCCACCGCGATCCACGACGACACCACGATCAGCATCGCCACCCACAGCGCGGCAGCATCGGTCGCCAGGCAGCGCGCCAGCGCGATCACGGGCAGGATCACGGCGATGGCTGCGTAATACTCGTAGCTGTTCCAGGCGAACAGGAAGTAGGGCGCGTACGCCAGCACGGCGAACGCACCGACGCACATCCACTGCCACCGCGTCAGCAGCCTCCGCCCGCGCCAACCGGCGACCGCCCAGGCTGCCAGCATCGGCAGTGCGGTGGCCGCGATCCAGGCCAGTCCTTGCATGCGTTCGCCCGCGACTGCCATCCGCATCGCCTCGCGCGGGACGTTCAACAGCCATGCGCCGAACGATGCGGCGTTGCGCACGACATTGCTGCCCAGGCCGAATGCGTACGACGCATCGGTGTTGGCGGTAAAGCGCGCGCGCAGCACCAGCCACACGCCAACGACGGCCACGCAGGCGAGCCATGCGACGAGTTCGCCGCGATCCGGCCTGCGCATGGCAACGAAAGCGGCGACCACGATCATCAGCGCGGGCGTCAGCGCGGCGGATTCCTTGCTCAGCAATGCCAGCGCCAGCCATGCCGGCAGCGACGCGAGCAGCACCGCACGCCAGCTGCCGGCCGCATCACGCGCACTGATCCATGCAGCCAGCAGCAGCGTGGTGAACAGCGTCAGCAGGGCATTGTTGGCGGCGGCCGCCCAATGCACTGGCAACAGGTGCATCGTCAGTCCGCCGTACACGGCGCCAGCGAGCGCGGCGATGCGGCCGGCGTGCTGCCAGCGACAGGCGCGCGTGAGGCGGAGGGCGAACAGCGCAACGCCCAGCGTGGCCAGGACATGCAGGATCAGGCTGACCACGTGCGCGGCATGCGCACTGCCGCCCAGCGACGCGTCGATCCAGCGCCAGTAGCCCTCCTGCGAAAGCGGCCGCCAGAAGCGCGGCGGCGACGAAGGCCAGAAATCCGACCACCACGGCGCGCCCATGGCATTCGTTGCATGCGCCGCATGCAGGAACACGTAGTCGTCGCCCCAGAATGGCGTCTGCAGCGCCGGCCACCACATCGGCAGGGCGGAGACGACCAGGAGTGCGACAGCGATCCAGGGAAGGGGAGAAGCGTTCCTTGCGGGGGGGTGCATGCTGGCGCGTCAGGTGCGGCGACGCGCCACTATAGCGGCTGACCGACAGCCACGAAGCACGCCCTGGATCAGGCGCGCTTCGTGCGACGGACCTTATTTCTTCTCGCTGGCCGACTCCACCACCATGTCCAGCACGTAGGCATTCGAAGATCCGTCGGCGGGCGGGTTCTTCACCGTGTAGCGGTCCACGCGCAGGACGTTGCGGATGCCGGGCTCATGCGTGTAGCCCTCGATGCTGTCGTAGAAGTGCTGGAACTCGCCCGGCGTGCCGACTTTCAGGCCCTTGTCGTCGTAGGCGATCTCGCGCACCTGCAGGCACTGCTTGTCGGGAATCAGCGGGTGGCTGCACGGCTTGGTGTCCGCCGCGACTTCAAGGAACACGCGTTGGCCGGGGCCGCCATAGCGGGTTTCGGCGGTCGGGTTGCCGGCGAACAGCAGTTTTTCTCCGGTCGCGGTGGTCAGCGCGAGTTGAGCGACGCCGTCCTGCGTGGCGGCGACCTTCAACGTCCCATCCAGTCGCTTGCCGATCTCCTGGTCCAGCGCCATCAGCGCATTGTCGGTGCAGGCCATCATGGTCGACGTCAGTCGGCCGATGGTGAGGCTGGTGTCCGACAGCGTGTAGGTGCCGCCCATGCGATTGCAGGCGTTGGACACGCCCAGCCGTCCTTCCCTGAAGTCGAGCTGCACCGGCTTGTCGGGCCGTACGAACAGCGCATCGATGCGCCTGCCCTGCGTGTCGGTCGCGTCCATGAGTTGCCAGTGGTACCGGGGAAGCAGGGCGGCCGCGTCGATCGTTGCGGCTGCCAGGGTGTCCGGAGTGGCGGCCACGGTGGGCGCTGGCGTGTCGGCTCGTTCCCCCGGCTTGGGGCAGCCCGCGAGGGCCAGTGGCAAGGCAAGCAGCAGCAGTCGTTTCATGGCGTTCTCCGTCGACGGTGGCCCCATGCAAACGCGCCGCAGGTTGGAATGGGGTGAAGGCCGGCAGCGCTCATGTAGGAAGCACGAAGCGCGGCGGCTCAGCTGCCGACCGGCATCAACAAAAGCAGCAGCGCGCCCAACACGATGCGATAGATCGCGAAGCCGGTGAAGCGGTGCGCCTTGATGAAGCCCAGCAGCCACTTCACCACCACGAAGCCGGTGACGGTGGCGGCAGCGAATGCCAGCGCCACCTCGCCCCAGTTCTCGCTGCCCAGCGCATCGTCCTTCACCAGTTCCAGGAATGCGTAGCCGCTGGCCGCGAACATGGTGGGAATGCCGACCAAGAACACGAACTCCGCCGCGGACGAGCGCCGGCTGGTGCCCGCCAGCATCGCCATGAAGATCGCGGCGGCCGAACGGGAGGTGCCCGGGAACACGCCCGCCACCACCTGCGCCAGGCCCACCAGCACCGCGACCTTCCAGGTGATGGTGGCGACGTCGCCGCGCTTCTCGGCGAAGTGCTCGGCCACCAACATCCACACGCCGCCGATGATCAGGGCCCATGCCACGGGCGTGACGGTTTCCGGGAGTTCCCATCCGGCCAGGCGCACCGGCAGGCCGACCAGCGCAGTGACCAGGAAGGCCACCGCCAGCTTCATCGAGTAGTCGCGGGCCTGGGGATCGCGCCAGCAGCCGGTCGTCAGTTCCCAGATGCGGCGCCGGAAGACCAGGGTGGTGGCCAGGATGGCGCCGGCCTGGATCACGATGTTGAAGAAATCCGACCGCTCGCCCAGCCAGTGCTGCGCGATCAGCAGGTGGCCGGTGCTGGACACCGGCAGGAACTCGGTGAGGCCCTCGAGGATGCCGAGCAGCAGGGCGGCGAGCAGGTCGGTCATCGGAGCGGGCTTGCAGGGGAGGGCGGCAAAGAATAGTGGAAAGCGCCACGCACCGCGTTGGTTCGCTGAACCGAAATTCTGCACCAAAACAGGGATTCCGTGTGATTAATCCGTCAAGGATGTCCATGACAATCAATCACTTGCCGCGTCCTCGGGGTTGGCACGGGGATTGCTGTATCCCGTCACACACTTATCCAACCCGAGGTTCCGAGATGTCCCTGGACAACGTTGAGAAGCTGATCAAGGACCACAAGGTCGAGTTCGTCGACCTGCGCTTCGTCGACATGCGCGGTGTCGAACAGCACGTCACCTTCCCCGTCAGCATCGTGGATGCGTCCCTGTTCGAAGACGGCAAGATGTTCGACGGCTCGTCGATCTCGGGCTGGAAGGGCATCAACGAGTCGGACATGGTGCTGCTGCCCGACCCGAGCACGGCCTATCTGGATCCGTTCTACGCCGACCCGACCCTGGTGCTGGTCTGCGACATCCTCGATCCGGCCACCATGCAGGGCTACACGCGCGACCCGCGCGGCATCGCCAAGCGCGCCGAGGCCCACCTGAAGGCCAGCGGCGTCGCCGACGTGGCCTTCTTCGGCCCGGAGCCCGAGTTCTTCATCTTCGACTCGGTCCAGTTCGCCAACGACATGGGCAACACCTTCTTCAAGATCAATTCCGAAGAAGGCGCCTGGAATAGTGGCAAGAGCTACGACGGCGCCAACAGCGGCTACCGTCCCGGCGTCAAGGGCGGCTACTTCCCCGTGCCGCCGACCGACTCGCTGCACGACCTGCGCGCCGAGATGTGCAAGACGCTGGAACAGGTCGGCATCGAAGTCGAAGTGCACCACCACGAAGTCGCCACCGCCGGCCAGTGCGAGATCGGCGCCAAGTTCAACACGCTGGTGCAGAAGGCCGACGAACTGCAGCGCATGAAGTACGTGGTGCGCAACGTCGCCCACCGCAACGGCAAGACCGCCACCTTCATGCCCAAGCCCATCGTCGGCGACAACGGCAGCGGCATGCACGTGCACCAGTCGCTTGCCAAGGGCGGCCAGAACCTGTTCTCGGGCGATGGCTACGGCGGCCTGTCGCAACTGGCGCTGTGGTACATCGGCGGCATCTTCAAGCACGCCAAGGCGATCAACGCGTTCGCCAACTCGGGCACCAACAGCTACAAGCGCCTGGTGCCGGGTTTCGAGGCGCCGGTGATGCTGGCCTACTCGGCGCGCAACCGTTCGGCGTCGTGCCGCATTCCGTGGGTGGCGAATCCGAAGGCGCGCCGCATCGAGATCCGCTTCCCCGATCCGCTGCAGTCCGGCTACCTGACCTTCACCGCGCTGATGATGGCCGGCCTGGACGGCATCAAGAACCAGATCGATCCGGGCGCGCCGTCCGACAAGGACCTGTACGACCTGCCGCCGGAAGAAGAGAAGAACATCCCGCAGGTCTGCTCCAGCCTGGACCAGGCGCTGGACGCGCTCGACAAGGACCGCGACTTCCTCAAGGCCGGCGGCGTGATGTCGGACGACTTCATCGATGCCTACATCGCGCTGAAGATGCAGGAAGTGACCAAGTTCCGCGCGGCCACGCACCCGCTGGAATACCAGCTGTACTACGCCAACTGATGCAGGCCTGCGCGCACATCGCCATGCACGCGGAGGGCCATGCACCGGCCCTCCGCGACGCAGCGGGCGCGCACTGAGTTCTCGCGGCGATGGCGACGGATCTCCCCTCCCACCCGTCGCCATCGCCGCACCTTATCGAGTGCATCGTCCTGCGATGCATTCGCCCGGTTGGGGAACCGGGGCACCACCTGTCTTCGATTCCTGGAGATCGCACCAACGCTGTACTTGGGGAAACACAGGAGAGGTCCATGAACCGCTGCTCCCTCCCACGTCATCCGTTCCCGCCGCAAATGATCGCGGTGGGCACGGATGCGGTTCATGCACCGCTCCGCACCGACAACGTGTCCGCCGCCAGGGGGCTGCGCGCACGGGTGACCTGAAACCGCCGGCCGGCTCCGGTCGGCCGGTTCCATCCACCATCGGGGTATGCGCATGAAACTGATCACCGCCATCATCCGGCCGTTCAAGCTCGACGAGGTCCGAGAGTCCTTGTCGCAAGCGGGCGTGTCCGGCATCACCGTGACCGAAGTGAAAGGCTTCGGCCGGCAGAAGGGCCACACCGAGCTGTACCGCGGCGCCGAGTACGTCGTCGATTTCCTGCCCAAGATCAAGATCGAGACCGTCGTGACCGACGAGCGACTGGATGCCGTCATCGAGGCCATCCAGCAGGCCGCCGGCACCGGCAAGATCGGCGACGGCAAGATCTTCGTCACCACCATCGACCAGGTCATCCGCATCCGTACCGGCGAAGTCGGCGCGGACGCGCTCTAACACTCGGAGCCCCCACATGAAGACTCGACTGTTCTCCGGGTGGAAGACCCGTACCCGGATGCTGTGCATGGCCGCGCTGTTCGGCCTGATGACGGTGGGCACGACCGCCACCGTGTTCGCCGCGCAGGACACCGCCGCACCCACGACCGAACCCGCCGCTGCCGAAGCCGCCCCCGCGGTCGAGGCCGCGCCTGCGCCGGTCGAAGCAGCCGCACCTGCGGAAGCCATTGCGGCCCCGGCCGAGGCCGAAGCCGCCCCCGCCGAGGAAGCCCCGGCCCCGACCATCAGCAAGCCCGACACGGTGTGGGTGCTGGTCTCCGCGGTGCTGGTGATCTTCATGACGCTGCCCGGCCTGGCGCTGTTCTACGGCGGCCTGGTGCGTTCGAAGAACGTGCTGTCCATCCTGATCCAGAACCTGGCCGTGTTCTCGCTGGTCGCGGTGCTGTGGGCGCTGTACGGCTACAGCTTCGCCTTCACCGAGGGCAATGCCTTCATCGGCGGTACCGACCGGCTGTTCGCCGCGGGACTGGATGCGTCCTCGATCGGGGCGACGTTCACCAAGGGCGTCTACATTCCGGAACTGGCGTTCTTCGTGTTCCAGGGTGCGTTCGCCTGCATCACCTGCGCGCTGATCGTCGGCGCGTTCGCCGAGCGCGTGAAATTCGCCGGCGTGATGCTGTTCACCGTGCTGTGGTTCACCTTCGCCTACCTGCCGATGGCGCACATGGTGTGGTTCTTCCCCGGCCCCGATGCGTTCACCAGTACCGATGCCGTGGACGGCGTGCTGGCCAAGTCGGGCTACCTGTGGGCCAAGGGCGCGCTGGACTTCGCCGGCGGCACCGTCGTGCACATCAACGCCGCCATCGCCGGTCTGGTGGGCGCGTACGTGATCGGCAAGCGCACCGGCTACGGCCGCGAGGCGATCAAGCCGCACAACCTGACCCTGACCATGGTCGGTGCCTCGATCCTGTGGGTGGGCTGGTTCGGCTTCAACGCCGGCTCCGCGCTGGAAGCCGGTGGCGTCGCCGCCATCGCCTTCGTCAACACCTTCCTGGCCACGGCCGCGGCGGTGGTGGCCTGGCTGCTGGTCGAGTGGATCACCAAGGGCAAGCCCTCGCTGCTCGGCGCCGCGTCGGGTGCCGTGGCGGGTCTGGTCGCGATCACGCCGGCGGCCGGCCTGGTCGGCCTGAACGGTGCGCTGGCCATCGGTGCCATCGCGGGCGTGCTGTGCCTGTGGGGCGTCAGCGGCCTGAAGAAGATGCTCGGCGCGGACGACAGCCTGGACGTGTTCGGCGTGCATGGCGTCGGTGGCATCACCGGCGCGCTGCTGACCGGCGTGTTCGCTGCGCCCTCGCTGGGCGGCGCGGGCATCTGGGACTACGTCACCGAGACCGCCGTGGCCGAGTACTCCATCGGGTCGCAGGTGTGGATCCAGGCGCAGGGCGTGCTGATCACGGTGGTGCTGTCCAGCGTGGTGGCCCTGGTGTCCTTCCTCATCGTGAAGTACACCGTCGGCCTGCGCGTCTCCGAGGATGCCGAGCGCGAGGGGTTGGACATCACCTCGCACGGTGAATCGGCCTACGAGGCCTGATGGCTTGCCGGGGACGGCTTTGCACTAAACTGGTGCAATGTCGTCCCCGGACCTCTCCCGCATGCGTTTCGACCCCACCACCGACGCGCTGAGCACGCCGGTGGCCTGGGCGGACGACGGCGGACTGATCCGTGGCGTCAACCCGGCCTTCGCGCGCTGGCTGGGCGTCAGTACCCGCCGCCTGATCGGGCAACCGCTGGCGGCCCTGGAGATCGAAGGCGACGCCATGGCGCGCTTCCTGGACAACACCGACCGCGACGTCCTGCGCCTGCACCGCATGGCCTTGGGCATGCCCGGCGAATCGCCGTGCTTCGCCGAGGGCTGGCTGTCGCGGCTGGAGGGCGGCGGCTGGCTGCTGGAAGCGCACCCGGTGGACGAATTCCCCGCGCTCGATCCCACCCAGGCCCTGCCCAACGCGCTGAGTGCGGCGTTGAAGGGACTGGCACACGAACTGCGCAATCCGCTGGCGGGCCTCAAGGGTGCCGCGCAGCTGCTGGCACGCCGGGCCGCGCACCGCGACGACAACGACGACGAGCGCGAACTGATCGAACTGATCGAGTCCGAGATCAACCGCCTCAACACACTGCTGGAACAACTGCTGTCGCCCTCGCCGCAGCGCCCGCATGCGCCGCTGAACATCCACACGGTGCTGGAGCGGGTATTGCGCCTGGCCGAGAACGAAGGCGGCTGGTCGGTGCGCCTGCAGCGCGATTACGACCCCAGCCTGCCGGAACTGTCCGGCGACGCCGACCGCCTGACCCAGGCGGTCTGGAACCTGGTCCGCAACGCCCTGCAGGCGGGTGCGGCCAACATCATCCTGCGCACCCGTGTCGAACACGGCTCGCGCATCCACGACCACCTGCACGCCATGGCGCTGCGGGTGGAGATCGTCGACGACGGCCGCGGCGTGCCCGAAGCGCTCGCCGAGCACCTGTTCCTGCCGCTGGTCAGCGGCCGTGCCGAAGGCAGCGGGCTGGGCCTGGCACTGTCGCAACAGGTGGCACGCGAACACCGGGGGTCGCTGACCTACCGCTCGCGCCCCGGCCATACGGTCTTCACCCTGCTGCTGCCGCAGTCGCTGCACGACCACGACGAGGAACGTCATGTCCACTGATCGCCTGGCTGCCCATGGCAGCGCCGCCGACGCGCGCCGCATCTGGGTGGTCGATGACGACCGCTCGGTGCGCTTCGTGCTCGCCACCGCCCTGCGCGATGCGGGATACGCGGTGGACGGCTTCGACAGCGCTGCCGCCGCGTTGAGCGCGCTCGGCGCGAGGGGGGCCCCCGACCTCCTGTTCACCGACGTACGCATGCCGGGCGACGATGGCCTGGTACTGCTGGACAAGCTGAAGGCCACGCATCCGCAGCTGCCGGTGATCGTGATGTCGGCGTACACAGACGTGGCGAGCACGGCGGGCGCATTCCGCGGTGGCGCGCACGAATTCCTCTCCAAGCCGTTCGATCTGGACGATGCGGTGGCGTTGGCCGCGCGCACGCTGCCCGATGCGGAGGAGAGCGCCGACGCTGCCCAGGACGCCGACGCGACGGCGGCGGCCACGCCCCAGCTGATCGGCGATACGCCGACCATGCGCGCGCTGTTCCGTGCGATCGGCCGGCTGGCGCAGGCGCCGCTGTCGGTGCTGATCACCGGCGAAACCGGCACCGGCAAGGAGCTGGTGGCGCATGCGCTGCACCATGAGTCGCCGCGTTCGCGCAAACCCTTCGTCGCGCTGAACACCGCCGCCATCCCGTCGGAACTGCTGGAAAGCGAACTATTCGGCCACGAGGCCGGTGCGTTCACCGGCGCGCAGAAGCGGCACATCGGCCGTTTCGAACAGGCGGATGGCGGCACGCTGTTCCTCGACGAGATCGGCGACATGCCGCTGCCGTTGCAGACGCGCCTGTTGCGCGTGCTGGCGGAAGGCGAGTTCTTCCGCGTCGGCGGACGCGAACTGATCCGCGTGGACGTGCGCGTGATCGCCGCCACCCACCAGGACCTCGATGGGCTGGTCGCCGAGGGTCGCTTCCGCGCCGACCTGCTGCACCGCCTGAACGTCGTGCGCCTGCAACTGCCGCCCCTGCGCGAGCGTCGCGCGGACGTGCCGCAACTGGCCGAGAACTTCCTGGCCATGGCCACGCGCAAGCTGGACATCGCACCGAAACGTTTCAGCAATCCCGCCCTGGACCTGCTGCAGGCCCATGACTGGCCGGGCAATGTCCGCGAGTTGGAAAACGTCTGCTGGCGACTGGCGGCCCTGGCACCGGCCGATGTCATCAACACCGCCGACCTGCAGGGCGCACTGCTGCATGCACCGGTCGCCGGTGGACGCGGCGAGTGGGACCACGCGCTGGGCGAGTGGGCGCGCCGCCGCCTGCTGGAAGGCGCCGAGGCGCTGCATGCGGAAGCCCGCGAGCGCCTGGACCGCACGCTGCTCGAGGTCGCCTTGGAACTGACGCATGGACGCCGTGCCGAAGCCGCGGCCAAGCTGGGCGTGGGACGCAACACCGTGACGCGGAAGCTGGGGCCCGGTCGCAAGCGCGGATGAGGGAACGCAGCGACTTTCATTGATCGTGAAGGTAGCGGTGGTTACGGTACTCGGCCACGACCCGTACTGGAGCCCTCTCATGCGCATCGTCCTGCTGGCCGCCGCTTCTGCCCTCGCCCTCGCGGCATGCAGCACCACGCCGTCGTCGTCGTCGCCGTCGTCAACGGCGACGCCCGTCGTCCCCACCACCAGTACCGCCAGGCAGGCGGTCGCCGTGCTGGCATCGGCGTCCGGCAGCCTGGTCAGCGGCAGCGTCACCCTCACGCCCATGGGCAAGGGCCTGCACCTGACCGGTGAGATCGGCGGCCTGCCCGCGAACGGCACGCACGCCTTCCATATCCATGAGAAGGGCGACTGCAGCGCCGCCGACGCCAGCAGCGCGGGGCCGCACTTCAACCCGTTCAATGCCGCGCACGGCAAGGCCGGCAGCGGCGCGCACCATGCCGGCGACATGAACAACCTGACCGCCAATGCCGACGGCGTGGCCAAGGTGGATGCGCACCTCGAAGGCGTCACGCTGGGTGGCGGTGCCGTCAACGACGTCGCCGGACGCGCGCTGATCGTGCATGCCGCGCCGGACGACTACGCCAGCCAGCCGGCCGGCAACGCAGGCGCGCGCGTCGCCTGCGGGATCATCAAGGTCACCCAGTAGTACCACCCGACATCGTAGCGTGCGCCACGCGCACGACCGCATGATGTGTGGTTCTCATGGTCGTGCGCATGGCGCACGCTACGACTGCAGGGTGTCCCGCGCATCGGCCTTGGCGGGGCAGTGCGCGAACGTCACCGGGATCCCATGCGCTTCCAGCACGGCCGCGATCTGCTGCTGGCGGGCCTGGAAATGCTGGTAGGCGCGTTCGAGGCGTTCGTCGGTCGCTTCCTGCGTCGCATAGCGCGCCCGCCAGGCCATCGGTTCGAACAGCGCGATGTGGACCTCGCCACTGGCGTAACGCAGCAGCGGTTCCGGCACGGCATCCAGCCACGCCTCTTCGGTCGGGGCCATCAGGGCGGTTTCGATCACGGGCCACAGTGCGCCGAGGCCGCCATGGTCGTACTGCATCGCGGTCATGGCGGCGAGATCGTGCAGCGTCATGTAGCGTGCGTGTTCGATCTGCGCGCCGAATGCGGTCTGCGCCAGCAGCGCGGTATCGGCCTGGGCCATCCCGGTTTCCAGCAGGACGCTCTCCAGCCGTTCTGCCACCGCTTCGACCGCGGGGACGTCGCCGCTGAGCACGAAGGGCAGCACGCGCAGCAGGCCGCCGCGCAAGCCGTCGTCGGCCTGCAGCGGCATCGGGATGTCCCCGGTGTCGTCGGCGCCGAACGCGATCACCCGCGCCCCGTCGCCACGTCCCGGTGCCCGCTGGTGCAACTCGCGCAGCCGCTGGTGCAGCGGCCAACCGGGGCGCAGCGCTTCGGCGGGATCGAAATGCGCGCCCGCGAAGACGAGATCCAGGTCACGCACCTGCGGCGCATGCGTCGCCAGGTCGCGGCCGAGTTTTTCCGCCAGGCCGCTCGCATCGGCGGCACTCAGGGCGGCACGCCGAGGGGTACTGCCCGCTGCCAGTTCCAGGGCCATCACGCCCATCACGACAGGGCTGGTTGTGGATCGAGTCATGTCAGCGGTTGGAGGCGATGGAGGGGCGCATTACACTCCCCCATTATGCCTGCCGTACGCAGGCGCATCTTCACCGTCCCGTCATCGCCATCCAGACCGAGGTCCCCATGCCCGCACCCCGCCCCGTCGCCATCCTCGGCGGCGTCCGCATTCCGTTCTGCCGCCAGAACACGGCCTACGCGGATGTGGGGAACCTGGGCATGTCGGTGCGCACGCTGGGCGCGCTGGTCGAGCGCTTCGGCCTGCATGGCCAGCAGCTCGGCGAAGTGGCGATGGGTGCGGTGATCAAGCATTCGTCCGACTGGAACCTGGGCCGCGAGGCCGCGCTCTCCTCCGGCCTGTCGCCGCTGACCCCGGGCATCACGCTGCAGCGTGCCTGCGGCACCAGCCTAGACACCATCATCCACATCGGCAACAAGATCGCGCTGGGCCAGATCGAGTCCGGCATCGGCGGCGGGTCGGACACGACCTCCGAAGTGCCGATCGTCTACGGCAAGAAGCTGCGCGCGCGCCTGCTGGCCGCCAACCGGGCCAAGACCACGCAGGACAAGCTGAAGGCGCTGGTCAGCGGCTTCAAGTTCGGCGAATTGAAGCCCGAATTCCCCGGCGTGGCCGAGCCGCGCACCGGCAAGAGCATGGGAGAGCACTGCGAGGACATGGCGAAGGAGTGGAACATCTCCCGCGATTCGCAGGACGAACTCGCCGTCGCGTCGCACAAGAAGCTGGCCGCCGCGTACGAGCGCGGCTTCTTCGACGACCTGATCGCGCCCTTCCGCGGCCTGGAGCGCGACAACATCCTGCGTCCCGACACGTCGCTGGAGAAGCTCGCCACGCTGAAGCCCGCCTTCGACAAGACCTCGGGCCGCGGCACGCTGACCGCCGCCAACTCCACCCCGCTGACCGACGGCGCCGCGGCGGTGCTGCTGGCCAGCGACGAGTGGGCGAGGGCGCACGGCCACGAGCCGCTCGCGTACCTGAGGGACGCGCAGGTCTCGGCGGTCGACTTCGTCCACGGCGAAGGCCTGCTGATGGCGCCGACGGTGGCCGTGCCGGAGATGCTCAAGCGCAACGGCCTGACGCTGCAGGATTTCGACATCTACGAGATCCACGAAGCCTTCGCCGCCCAGGTGCTGTGCACGCTGCGCGCGTGGGAGAGCGAGGACTACTGCCGCAACCGCCTGGGCCTGGACGCACCGCTGGGCAGGATCGATCCGGCCAAGATGAATCCGAATGGCTCCTCGCTGGCGACGGGCCATCCGTTCGCCGCCACCGGCGCCCGTATCGTCGCCACGGTGGCGAAGGAACTGAAGCAGCGCGGCGGCGGCCGTGCGCTGGTGTCCATCTGCACGGCAGGCGGCATGGGCGTCGTCGCCATCATCGAGCGGTAAGCGGTCGCCTTGCGCCGGCCCGCTAGTGCGCTGGCGCCTGCACCTTGGCACTGCCCACGCCGTGCCGGTGGCCTTCGCTCACGGCGGTCACCGTGCCATCCGGATGGAACACCAACGCGTTGGCGGCCCCGATTTCCTCGGGGACCGCTGACCAGCCTTGCCCGCGCTGCACGAGCGCCTTCGCCTCGGCACTGTCTGCGTAACCGGGTTCGATGTCTGTCGTCCGGCCGTTGCGCTGCGACAGTCGCGGCGCGTCGATCGCCTGGTCCATCGGCATGCCGAGATCGATGTAGTTGACGATGGTCTGCAGCACCGTCGTGATGATGGTGGAACCGCCCGGACTGCCGATCGAGAATGCGGGCTTGCCGTCCTTCAGCGCGATCGTCGGCGTCATGCTGCTGCGCGGGCGCTTGCCGGGTTCGGGGATGTTCGGATGCGGCGCGGTGGAATCGAAATCGGTCAGCTCGTTGTTGAGCAGGAAGCCATAACCGGGCACCACCATGCCGCTGCCGCCCCAGTCTTCGATGGTGAAGGTATAGGCGACGACGTTTCCGTCCTTGTCGGACACGGTCAAGTGGGTGGTGTGCGTGTTTTCAGGGGGCAGTGCGCGCGGTGTGGAGCGCAGGGGATGACTGGGATCCTGCTGGAACGGATAGGGGTCGCCGGCGGCCACGCGCCCTGATGCGGCCTTGTCGCGAGCGATCAGCGTACGCCGCTGTGCCGCATAGTCCTTGCTCAGCAAGCCCGTCACCGGCGCATCGACATACTCCGGGTCGGCCAGGTAGGCATCGCGGTCGGCGAAGGCCAGGCGGCTTGCTTCCAGATACAGATGCTCGACCTGCGCACGCGGCATCGTCTTCAGGTCGTAGCCCTCGAGGATGTTCAGCGCTTCGAATACGGTCACGCCGCCGCTGCTCGGTGGCGCCATGCCGTAGAGGTCGTAGCCACGATAGGTGGAATGCACTGGCAGACGCAGGCGCGCTTCGTAGTTGGCCAGGTCGGCGAGTGTCATGCGGCTACCGCGCACCGACACGCCCGGCGCGGTCGGTGGGCGGTTGACCGTGTCGACGATGGCGCCCGCCAACGGGCCCGCGTAGAACGCATCCACGCCGCCGTCCGCCAGCAGGCGGTACGTGCGGGCGAGATCGGGATTGCGCAGCAGGGTGCCGGCCGGGATGGCCCTGCCATGCCTCAGGTACAACGCCGCCGTTGCGGGGAAACGGTTGAACTTGCGTTCGTTCACTTCCGCCAGGCGTGAGAAGTTGGCGTCGACGGTGAAGCCCTCCTCCGCGACCGTGATCGCAGGCGCGAGCACCTGCGCGAGCGACATCGAGCCATACCGCTGCAACGCCTCGTGCCAGCCGCGCACGGTGCCGGGCACGCCGACGGACAGCCCGCTGGCGATCGCGGTGTCGAAGTCCATCTCCTTGCCGTCTTCGATGAAAAGTGCCGGCGTGGTGGCAGCCGGCGCGGTCTCGCGATGATCGATCGTGATGACCCGCCTATCCTTCGCCAGGTAGACCACCATGAAACCGCCGCCGCCGATGCCGCAACTGAAAGGATCGGTCACCCCGAGCGTCGCCGCCGCCGCGACGGCGGCATCGACCGCGTTGCCGCCCTGGTCCAGGATCGCGATGGCGGATTGCGTGGCCTGCTCGCTGATCGTCGCGGCAGCGCCGCCGGTTCCCCGGGCGACCGGTGTCTCCGCCTGCGCCGGCACGATGACGAGGAGCGTCATGAGCAGCAGGACGTGCAGGGTTCGGGTCATCGCGGATTACCGAAGGGCAGCTGATCCGATTGTCACACGCCCACGGCCCACCCCCGTTCCCCTGTGGCCGCTCATCGGATAGCGTGCGTTATGGGATGCAGGCAGGGGGGCGGCAGGATGCGACACAAGGGATGGATGCTGCTGGCGGCGTTTGCCTTCGGTGCGGCAGGTCCGGTGCAGGCTTGCGTCAACGCAATCGGGACCGATCATCAGGGGCGGCAGTTTGATGTCCACGATGACGTCGGCGAACAGCTGGAAGCGAGACTGACGTCGAACGAGGTCAGGAAGCACTATCTGCGGAACGCGCGGAGCCTCATCGCCGAGGCCCAGTCGGTGCCGGACCTGGAGAACTTGACCAAGCTCGCCATCCTGCTGATGTACCAGGGCCAGCACTCGCGGGCGGCGCAGCTGTTGCTGTCCATCGAGCGTCGCTGGCCTGGCCACCACGAGACAGCAGCCAATCTGGGCACGGCATTGGAGCTTTCCGGCCACGACGCGCCGGCGCTGGCCTGGATACGCTTGGGCATCCAGCGCAATCCGGCGGAACACTTCGGTACCGAATGGCTGCACGCGCGGATCCTGGAGAGCAAGCTCGCGTCGGCGAAGGATCCCGTGCGCCTGGCGAGGTACTCGATTGCGGGCCTACAGTTCGGCGACGCAACGGTCCCGCCACTGCCTGCCACCTTGCCGGCCGGCAACGACGGCCGGCGTGTCGACGCGTACGCACTGAATCAGGCCTTCGCCTACCAGCTGGGCGAGCGCATGCAGTTCGTCCTGCCGAAGGATCCAGTAGTGGCGAACCTGCTGTCCGACTGGGCGGCGTTGAACATGGCGGGAGGTCCGATGGAGAACGTCGTCGTGCTGTACGCGTTGGCCGAACGCTACGGCGCCGAAGAAACCGCAACCGTCGCCCGGCGCCAGGCAGAAGCCCGTCGCATCCTAAAGTCGGTGCGAAACGCCGAGCACCCCGGCGGCCGCTGCGTGATCTGCGAACCCGGACCGACGACGAAGGCGCCATGACGCCTCGCGACCCCATTCGACGCCGCCGCGCGTTGGAGTGCGGCACGGCCATCCGGCTACGCCTTTTTCCTCTCTCCGGAGTTCCCATGCGCATGTACAGGAAGTGCCTTGTCGTTTCCTTCTTGGGCCTGTTGGCCCTGGCGACCGCCTGCAGCAAGCACGAGATGGCCCCGGCCGACGCAGAGGTGGCGATGGAGTCCGCCCCGGCGATGGCCGAAGCCGCTAATGCCGCAGCAGCGGCGCCACCGGAGAAAAACCTGGAACCGCCACCGCTGCAGACACCGGGCGTCGATGCCTCGCAACTGGCCTCCGACGTGCTGGTGCAGGTGGATCCGCAACGCCGCTTCATCCGCACCGCCGCCGCGGAGTTTCAGGTGAAGGATGTCTACCGCACGGCGTTGGCGATCGAGGATGAAGTCGCGAAGCAGGGCGGTTTCACCGTCGACAACGACATCCAGGCACAAGTGCAGCGCGTGCAGAGCCGACCGATCGGCGACGGCAAGCGACTGGAGCTTTCCGAGTACCGGCTACAGGGCGAACTGACCGTGCGCGTGCCGAGCGAGCGGACCCAGGTATTCCTGCGTGCCATCGCATCGCAGATGGAGTTCCTGGAGCGCCGCAACTTCAGTGCGCGCGATGCGCAGTTCGAGCTGTTGCGTCAGCAATTGGCGCGGCAGCGCGCACAGGACCAGCAGCAGGAACTCGGCGACGCGGTGCAGGCAGGCGGCAAGCTCGGCGACAAGGCCGACGCCATCGAAGCGCGTGGCGAAGCGCGTGGCCAGCGCGACGAAGCCGTGATCGCGCAGAAAGAGTTCGAGGACCGCGTGGCGTTCAGCACCATCACGCTGTCGCTGCGTCAGGATGTGCAGGTACGCAAGGCAGAGCGCGTGGACGTGGATGCCGTGTTCCGCGACAACGGACCCGGCTTTTTCAGCCAGCTGGGCGATGCGCTGAGGGTGGGTTGGCGTGCCGGCCAGCAGGTCGTGGTGGCGCTGGCTGCCCTGTGGCCGGTGTGGCTGGTGGTGCTGGCGGCGGTGATCGGGTGGCGCCGTTGGCGCAGGAAGCCGTCCGCCGCGTGATCCTCACTCCTTGAGCCGCGGCAGGCCGTGCGCGTCGCGCTCTTCGACGACGGCGGCGTCATGGATTTCCTGCCGCATGTCGCGCACCGGCAAACGAACCGGCGCTTCTCCCCGCGCGGCCTTCACCGCGTTGGCATGGCACTGCTGCGCCGACACGGTGTCGCCCGCCTCGTTGAAGCCGGTGGCCAGCTCTTCCCACGCGTCGGCGCCGGCGCCCTGCGCGACCGCGCGATGGAGGAATTCCTGCGCTGCGGTCCACTGGCCCTGCTGCCGCGCGAGCCGCCCCAGCGTCACCAACAGGGCGGGACTGGCCGGGTGCGCGTGCAGCCAGTGCTGCGCGCTGGCGCGACGGGAATCCAGTTTGCCCACCGGCAGGCGGCCGTACAGGGCCACGAGGCTTTCATCCCAGCGCGACTCCAGGGCCTGTTCGATGCTGCGCGTCGCCGCGTCCTCCCAGCGCAGCGCGGCGGCCCGCTCCGCGTAGGCGGCCACGACAGGCGCCTGCACGCGCAAGGGTTTGGTCAGGTCTTCCCAGCGCTCGGCCAGCACGTTCGGGTCGGCCGCTTCGCGCAACGACTGTGTCGCCAGGCGGATCTCCAGCGCGTCGAACGCGGACGGCGCCAAGGCCTGCTGCTGCTTCAATGCGCCCAACAAGCCATAGGCCTCACCTGCGCGGGCAGTGGCCGCGAGCGCATCGGCGCGCAGTGCCAGGCCGCGCGGGGGCAGGGGTTGCACGTCGACGGCATCCAGCAAGGCCAGTGCTTCTTGAGGCTGTCCGCCATCGAGCGCGATCTGCGCGGCCGTGATCGCGTGCGCCTGGACGGACCGCTCGCGCAGTGCCGTCAAATGGCGCTGCACGGCCGCATCGTCGCCACGCGCCTGCGCCGCGCGCACCGCGGCCACGCGCGCGATGGCACCGACTTCCGTGTCGTCTGCGGCGCGTTCGAGCAGCTTTTCCGCCTTCTGCCAATGCCCGGCGTGCAGGGCGTCCAGGCCATCGATGAGCCGTGCGCGCGCCTGTTTGCGACGATGGCGGCCCCATGCGCGGAACGGCAGCGACAGCAGGTGCCAGGACAACCAGGCCGCGGCCGTGATCAACAGCAGGGCAAGCAGTGCGCGCGGGACATTGGTCTGCAGGTCGTACCCTGCGAACCGGATGAACACCTCGCCGAGATCGCGATCGGTGGTCGCCATCCACTGCGACGCCAGCACGCCGGCCAGCAGCAGCACCAACAGCACCACCACGGTACGGAACACCTTCATAGCGCGGCCTCCTGCGGATCGGTGGATGGCGTCGACACCGGCAGGCGCACGCCCGCGCTGCGCAGTGCGCGCAGCTGCTGCAGCGTGCTGCCGAGTTCCGTGGGACGGACCGGCGCCGGCGTCGCCTGCAATGTGCGCAACTGCGCGTGAACCTGCCGTCGTGCGGGTGAATCGGGCCACAAGCGCGGCAGCCAGCCCTCGACGCGCGCCAGTGCGGCGCGGAAGGCGGCATCGTCGTCGCGCTCCAGCGCAGCCCGCGCCAGACTGATCTCGATCTGCAGCGCCGCGTCGCCGGTGGCGCGGTCTTCCGGCGTCACCAGCGTGCTGTCGCGGGTCGGACGCACGTCGACCAGCGGTGACAGCCACCGTTGCCAGGCCGGACGCGACGCCTGGTCGGCGACGGCGTCCCGCTCGCGCGGCAATCCGGGCAGGGCGGCGGCGATCGCCTCCAGCCGCTTCATGGCTGTCGCCTGCGGACCCTCGCCGAGCGCATCCAGCGCCGCGCGCTCCTGCGCCAGTGCCTGTTTCAGGTTGAGCAGTCGATGGTCGTCGATCCCGTCAAGGACGCCGGCAGCCAACGCGTATGCCCGCCGCGCACCCGCCACATCGCGTGCGATGTCCAGCCGCTGCGCGGCCTGCGAGAGCAACAACTCCACTTCATCCAGCCGCAGCGCCTGCGCGCCATGGCGGGTGGGATCGGTGAGCTTGGTCACGCTCTCCTCGAGCAGCGCACCACGCTGGCCCAGGCCGAGCACTTCGTCGCGCAGCACGCGGTTGGTGGCCGCCGCGTCCAGCAGGCGTTGTGCCTGCGCACGCTGGTCGCGACGCAGGGCATCGGTGCGCGACTCCAGCGCTTCAAGGCGTTGCTCCGCTGCCGACTGAAGCGTCTGCGCGCGCGCGTCGCGTTCCTGCCACCACGCCCAGCCCCGCCACGCGCCGATACCGACCACCACCACCGCCAGCGCCGCCCACGCCAGGCGCGCGCGATAGCCGGAACCGTGCGGAGAAGAGGGCTGGTCGTTCACAGGCGTCCTTGGCGGCAGGCGAAACGTGATGGATGCCGCAGATGCTACCGGATGCCGGGGCAGCCGATCGTGCACGCCGCCTTCATCAGTTGGGCCGGTCGCGGTCCCTCGGCGAGCACCACGTGGGCAAAGCCGGCTTCGCGTGCCGCGTCCACCAGGCGTTGGCTAGCGGCTGCCACCGGCAAGGCCTTGAACCGGGCGGCGAGGCTTCCCGGAAGTTGCGCCAGCACCTGTTCGAGTGCTGCGCCGCTGCTGAGCAGCAGGCAGGCAGGCGCATCCAGGGCGGCGAACGCCTCGATCGCGCGGGCATCCAGCGCCACTGGCTCGCGCCGGTAGACCTCCGCGAGGTGCACGCGGGCGCCGCGGGAGTGCAGCGTCGGAACCAGCAGGTTGCGACCGTCCGGCGCGGTGACGAAGCCCAGGGGTGTGCCGCGGATGCTGGCCAGTTCGGGCAGGGACAGCAGGCCTTCGCTGTCCATTCGTGCGGGAAACGAGACGTGTCCGATGCCGGCGCGCCGCAACGCGGCGGCAGTACCGCTGCCTACGGCCAGCCAGACCTGTCCGTCCCGGTCGCGCAGGGCCTGCAGCGCATGGGCCGCAGCGACCGCGGCCGGACTCGTGAACACCACGATCGGGCACGCCAGCGCAGCCCGCAAGGCATCGCGCGCCGCGCCATCGTCGCAGCGTCGGATGCGCCAGGGCGAAAGGGCGAGCAGGCCGGCGCCGCGGCGGCGCGCGGCGCGCCTGAGTGCGTCGTGCGCGCCCTGGGGCCGCAGCGAGATGACGTACCATGCCGGCGGCGTTGGATGTCCCATGCGCGGATTATGAGTGATGCGTCCCGAAGAAGCCCTGCAGGAACTGAGCGACTACTGCCGCGGCATGCCGCCGGTGGCAGCGATGCGCGTGGAGGTGGAGGGATTCCGCGACGACGTCCTGCGGTTGACGGCGCCGCTGTCGGCCAACGTCAACGACAAGGGCAATGCGTTCGGGGGCAGCCTGACCTCGCTGATGACGGTGGCCGGCTGGGGTCTGGTGACGCTGAAGCTGCGGCTGGCCGGACTGAAAGCCGAGGTCTACGTGGCCGACAGCCAGATCCGCTACCTCGCACCGCTCTATGGCGACCTGGTCGCGGAGGCGACCTTCGCGGAAGGCCAGTCGATGGAGGCCTTCATCGACACGCTCGTGCAGCGCGGTCGCGCCCGCATCCAGGTGGAGGCGAGCGTGCGGTTGCCTGAAGGCGGAATGGCTACCACGCTCAGCGGGCGGTTCGTCGCCATCGCGAAGCGGTAGCATGCCGGCATGACCGGGGGGTGCTCATGCGCGTGATCGTGAAATGGCTGCTGGCGGCGGGACTGGTGCTGGCGCTGGTGCCCGCGGCGGCGCAAGGCCGCCTGCAGCGCGGCAAGCTGCAGGAAGTCCAGGATGCGTATGCGGCCTCGATCCGCTGGGGCGACTTCGAGAATGCCTGGAAGGCCGTCGACCCGGCCTACAAGGCCGAGCATCCGATGACCGAGCTGGAGTTCGAGCGCTACCAGCAGGTGCAGATATCGGGATACCGGGACCTGTCGACCAGCGGAGGTCCCGACGGAACCGTCGAGCGCGCGATCGAACTGCGCGTCATCAACAAGCACACCATGGCCGAACGGACGATGCGTTACCGCGAACGCTGGCGGTGGGATCCGGAAGTGAAGCGCTGGTGGCTGGTGGTGGGCCTGCCCGACCTCTGGAACGGCGAATAAGCGAGCGACGCCCCGGCGGCGTCCTGTGCGACAATCGCCGCCCGCTCGAAGATCGCCAACTCCGTGAATTTCGAAGAAATCCTGGCTTTCGCCACCCGTTCTCCCTTCAACCAGATCCTGTCGCTCGCCCTCGTGGGCCTGACGGTCGCCATCGTCTACACCGAGATCGCGCGCATGTTCCGCGGCTACAAGGCACTTCGCCCCGCCGAGCTGACCCATCTGGTCAACAGCGAAAACGCCCTGGTCGTGGACCTGTCGGCGAGCAACGACTTCGAGAAAGGCCACATTGCGGGCAGCCGCAACGTACTGCCGAGCAACTTCGACCCCGAGAACAAGCTGCTGGCCGGCGCCAGGTCGCAGCCCGTCGTGCTGGTCTGCCGCACCGGCCAGGTCTCCGGTGGCGCTGCCAAACGCCTGAAGAAGGCGGGTTTCGAGAAGGTCTACGCGCTCGAGGGCGGCATCGCCGCCTGGCAGCAGGCGGACCTGCCGCTGGTCAAGGGCCGCTGATCCGTCCGTTCCCGTGGCCGCGGACCCGCCCTTGAAGCGGGCCCCGCGAGCCGCCATGACATAATTTCCATTCACCGCCGCAATCCAGATTCCGGAGTCAAAGAAATGTCCGACGAGACCACCAACGGCGCGGTCGCGCCTGCCGCCGAAGCCGCTGGCCCCGCTTTCACTGTCGAGAAGATCTACGTCAAGGACGTTTCCTTCGAAGTCCCCGGTGCGCCGGCGGTCTACGCCGAGAACGTGCAGCCGGAGCTTCAGCTCAACCTCAACCAGCGCGTGCAGCGCCTCGGCGAGAACGCCTTCGAAGTCGTGCTGGGCGTGACCCTGACCTGCAAGGCCGGCGACAAGACCGCCTACGTGGCGGAAGTGCAGCAGGCGGGCATCTTCGGCCTGATCGGCCTGGAGCCGCAGGCGGTCGACGTGCTGCTCGGCACCCAGTGCCCGAACATCCTGTTCCCGTACGTGCGCCAGCTGGTCAGCGACCTGGTGCAGGCCGGCGGCTTCCCGCCGTTCTTCCTGCAGCCGATCAACTTCGAAGCGCTGTACGCCGAATCGCTGCGCCAGCGCGCCGCGCAGGGCGGCGATGCCGGCCTGGCCAATTCGGAACCCGTCGGCAACGCCTGAGTCGGGGTGCACTGTCCCGTCGGGATGGCGTCGTACAGGGGTGACGGATGACTGATCTGCAATCCGCTGATCCGCTGAAGATCGCGGTGCTCGGGGCCGGTTCCTGGGGCACCGCGCTCGCCGCGCTGATGGCGAGGCACGGGCACGCGGTCACGCTGTGGGGCCGCGATGCCGCCGTCGCCGAGGCGATCGACCAGCGGCACGAGAACACCCGCTACCTGCCCGGTATTCCCCTGCCGGACAACCTGCGCGCCACCACGGACCTGGCCACTTCGCTCGCCGATGTGGACCAGGTTCTGGTCGTCGTGCCATCGCACGCCTTCACCGAGACGCTCCACAAGCTGGCGCCTCTGCGCCCGGCCAGGGCGGGGGTGGCGTGGGCGACGAAAGGCTTCGAAACAGGATCCGGCCGCTTCCTGCATGAGGTCGCCGAAGAGGTGCTGGGTCCGGAAGTGCCGATCGCGGTCGTCACCGGTCCCTCGTTCGCGAAGGAAGTCGCGCTGGGCCTCCCCACCGCCGTCACCGTGCACGGCGCCGATCCGGCGTTCGCGCAAGCGGTCGCCGACGTGATGCACGGCCCCGCGTTCCGCGCCTATACCGGCGACGACATGGTCGGTGCCGAACTCGGCGGTGCGATGAAGAACGTGCTGGCCGTGGCGACCGGTGTTTCCGACGGCATGCAGCTGGGCCTGAATGCCCGGGCCGGCCTGATCACGCGCGGCCTCAACGAGATGCTGCGCCTGTCCGCGGCGATCGGCGCCAAGCCGGAAACCCTGATGGGGTTGGCCGGTCTCGGCGACCTGGTGCTTACATGTACCGGTGACCTGTCGCGCAATCGACGCCTTGGCCTGGCCTTGGGCCGCGGCCAGTCGTTGCAGGACGCGGTGCGCGAGATCGGGCAGGTCGTCGAGTCCGTGCAGACGGCCGACGAAGTGATGCGCCAGGCGGACAAGCACGGCATCGACCTGCCGATATCCAGCGCGGTGCGCGCCGTGCTGCATGGCGACCTGACCCCGCGCGATGGCCTGCAGCACCTGCTCTCGCGCGAACAGAAGCCGGAATACCCGGAAACACTGTTCAAGTAAGTGCCGTCGACATGCGACGAGACAAGCCCGGCAATGCCGGGCTTTTTCTTTGCGCAATGGGGTGCATCACACGAAGAAAAGCCCGGCCGTGGGGCCGGGCTTTGGGGTGCGACGCGGGGAGAGAGGACGCGTCGCGAGGGGAGCGTTGCGGATTACCAGCTGAAGCGGGGACCGACGAACCACTGGGTGTCGCCGTCGACCAGCTTGACGTCGGCCGAGGCGCTCCAGTTCGGGGTGAACTTCACCTGCGCGCCGAGACGGCCGTAGAACTCGCCGTCGTAGTCATCGCCATCTTCATAACCCGCCAGCGCGTAGCCGTTGAGGCGGCTGGTCAGCGCGCTGTTTACGCCGACTTCGACGCTGTAACCGTCTGCGCTGAAGCTGGGGACGCGGACGCCGCCGACGTTGAAGCTGTCGGTTTTGGCCTTCTCGTAAGCAACACGGGTCAGCAGATCGACGCGCTGGGACAGCTCATGGTTGTAGCCCAGGCCGACCCGCCACTGGTCGAAATCGACGTTGACGTCGTCGACTTCCTGCGTGCTGTAGTCGGCGAAGACGTGGAAATTCGGGTGCAGCGCGACAGATCCCTTCAATGCCCAACCATCGGCATCGGGGCCATCGATGTTCGTGGCGGTGTAGCCGCCTTCCACATAGTTGTAGGAAACGCCTTCCGCGGCCGACGCGGCGAACGGAGCGGCAGCCAACAGGGTCAGGGCAAGCAAGGACTTCTTCATGGGACGTCTTTCTCTCTAGTTGTTGTGTGTCCGTCGCTCCAGGGAAGCGACGGTGCACGAAGTATCCGCCGCCGCTCACAACACCTCCTGAATACCAAACTTAGCGGTACATAAATTGCGCGGACACGATGGGAACTTTCAGCAGTTGCGCGATTGCAATTCCCGTCGGGGCATGAAGTGTGTCCCGTTTCGTGGCGTCCCGACGAATGAAACAGCAAGCGGATGGATACCGCAGCGCGTGCAAACGCGCATGTTTTTCCGGGGCGTCAGGAGACACGCAGGATGGAAGGACAAGACAGGAACCCGGTGCTCGGGGTGGAACGCGAAGACGGGGTCGATCAGACCGACATGCTGCGACTGGACGATGCACGCTGGGAGGCGATCCTGGCCGCGTTGCCGCCTCTGGTCCGCGCGCGTGCCCTGAATGGCGAGCGGACGCGGGCATTCCTCGAAGCGGTGCTGTGGGTCGCCGTCACGCGGCAACCATGGGGCCGGCTGCCCCTGGCATGGGGGCGGTGGCACAGCATCTATGTCCGCTTCACCCGTTGGGCACAGGACGGCATCTGGGATGACGTGATCGCGTCGCTGCAGGCGCACGCGGACATTGCCGATCCGCTCCGCCAACTCGTCAGCACGTACAGGCTCTCGCACCACCCTGCGTCGCTTGCGCGCCGCTCGGGTCCGCGATTCACGCCGTTCTGAGGGCGCGCCGGATCCGGGAACCGGAGATGCCGACATGCGCCGGTGCATGGCGGGGGCAGGGCGGCAAACACAGACGCCATCGGCCATCGAGACATCGCAGCACGGCGCGCAGACGCTGGCGACATCGGTCGCCGCACGCCTGACAACGAGGGCGATGGCATCAGCCTGTGGGGATATCCGTATCGTGGGCGTCGGGCGACTGGCGCGCGACGATGCTGGTGGCGGTCAGGTCACCCGTGACATTGCCCGTCGTGGCGAACACATCGGGAATGGTGTCCACCGCCAACAGGAGGCCCAGCGGTTCGATCGGCAGGCCCATCGACTGCGTCACCGGCATCACCGTGGCCATGAAACTCACCTGGCCCGGCAGGCCGATCGAACCCAGGCTGATCACCACTGCAAGTGCGGCGCCGGCGGCGAGCGTGACGGCGTTGACGTCGATGCCATAGGCCCACGCGACGAAGCATGCCGCCACGATGTACTGGATCGGGCTGGTGATGCGGAACAGCGTCACCGCCATGGGCAACACCAGCGCGGCGACGGCGCGCGGATGTCCCAGGCGGAAGCGCGCGCTCTCCACCATCGCCGGCAGCGAGGCGAGCGAGGATTGCGTGCTGGCAGCCACGACCTGCGCGGGCAGGATCGCCTTTGCGAACGCGAGCGGCGATTGCCGCGCGAACACCGCGACCAGCACGTAGCAGATCAGCGTCGCGCCGAGGTACATGCCGCACTGCAGGGCGATGTAACCCGCCAGCGCACCGATGACGCCGATACCGGCCTGCGCGCACACAGCGAGTACCAGGGCGAACACGCCGATCGGCGCTGCCAGCAGCATCCAGCGCACGATCACGATCATGGTGTCGGCGATCCCGTGGCAGAACCCGATGATCTGCGCGCGGCGATCCTCCTGCACGCGCGTCAGCGCGAATCCGAAGAACAGCGCGAAAACGACTACCGGAAGCATGGCGCCCTGGGCGGCCGCCATGATGGCGTTGCTGGGAACGATCGAACCGATCCAGTCGGCCAGCCCCGGCGCGGCAACCTCACCGGAGGCCGGCAGCGTGCCATGCAAGGTGGCGGTCAACGCGGCGCTCGGCGGCACCATCGACAGGATGAGTGGAGCGACGATGGCCGCGTAGGCCGCGAACAGCGACAGCAAGGCGATGAAGACCACCATCGCGCGCCGCGCCACGCGGCCGGAAGCCGCAGCATCGCTCGCCGTCGCGACGCCCAGGATCACCAGCGACAGCACCAGCGGCACCACCGTCATCTGCAGTCCACTGAGCCACAGCTTCCCGATGGGCTGCGCGATGGCGACCGCCGTGGCGGCACTCGCAGGTGACCAGTGCGCCAGCGCCAGGCCTACCACGGCACCGGCGGCAAGACCCAGAAGCACGCGCGCCGTGGCGCCTGGCCACCTCATCGCACCGCCTCCGGCAACTGCCAGTCATGCGCCAGGCGCGCGTACTCGGCACGCGGCAGCAGCACGAAGACCGGGCGCGCATCAGGGCGCAGCCAGCGCAGCACACCCTCCATCGTCTCGGCTGCCATCGCCGTGCAGCCGGCGGTCGGCTCGCCCTGCGTGCGCCACAGGTGCGCGAAGATGCAGCTGCCGGCGCGCGGCGTGGCCTTCGGGTTGTGGCCGATCACCAGGCCCTCCCGATAGCGCACATCGCCCTTGTTGTGCAGGTCCAGCCGCATCGGCTCGGTCGAGCCCTTCGCGGCGGCCTCGCCTTCCGTGCGCGTATCGATGATGCGGTTGTAGAGCGGGGAATCCGGCACGTCGATGCAATAGCTGGTCGCCTGCATCGCGCGGTACGGCATGGCCGTGTCGGCCTTGTCGGCATAGCCGAAGGCCTCGCCCAGCGTGAACACGCCTGCGGGGGCACGGCCATCGCCCTCCTGCTTCTGCGGTCCCTGCGCCTGCACCGGGTGCAGGCCCAGACCCCAGGCGCTGCCATGGCGTCCGACCGAAACCGGCGCTGCGGCCGCCGCCGCCTGCCACCGGCCGTCGCGCAACTCGAAACGCTGCAACGTAGCGTCGGTAGCATCCCATCCCTCGGTCACCACCAGCACCAGCTGGCGCGCGTCGCGCCAGGGCTGCGACGCGGGCGCATCGGCGGCGAGTGCAGGGCCGCTGCTCGCGATCAGGGCGAGGGTCAGCGCGAACGATCCCAACGGGAGACGCGGAAACGACAGTAAGGGCATCACGACTCCAGCAGATGGTGGATGCGTTCGAGGTTGATGGCGAGCTGACGGTTGCGGTCCGGATTGGACTGGCACAGCAGCACGAACACGAAGTCGAGCAGCGATTGCAGCGACGAGCGATAGAGCAGCTGTTCCACGTGCGGCGCGGGATCATGCGCCGAGATCACCAGCGCGGCGTCGGCGTGCGCACGCAAGGGATTGGCCGTATGGCGCGTGATCGAGATGACCTTGCCCTCACAGGCCTGGAACTGCCGGCTCACCTGCGAGAGCTCGGGCAGTTTGCCGAACTCGGAAAACATCAGCAGCACGTCGCCGGGACGCACGGCCGACAGGTTGGCCATCATCAGGATCGGATCGGCGTGGTGCACCGTCAGCAGTCCCAGCAGCGACAGGCGCATCGCGAACTCGCGCGCGAACAGGCCATCGTCGCCCAGGCCGCACACGAACACCTTGTCGGCCCCGTCGATCAGGCTGACGATCGGCTCGATGTGCGCGCGCGGGTTGAGGCTGCGGGTTTCCTCCTCGGCCGCCATCTTGCTGCGGCGCAGGCCGTCCTGCAGCTGCTGGTAGGCATCGCCGGCGTCCTCGCTCTCGGCGTGCGGCGGCATCGCGTGGCCATTGCCGTTGCGGGCGACGGCTTCGCCGATGGTGTACTTGAGGTCGGGGTATCCCTTGAACCCGAACTTCTGCGCGAACTTCACCACGCTGGACTGGCTGATGCCGAGCGCGCTGGCGAGCTGTTGCGACGAGTAGTCGCGCAGCAGGTGCGCGTTGTCGAGGATGAAGTCGGCGATGCGGCGTTCGATGGCCGACATCTGGTCGCGTTCGGAGCGGATCTTCACCAGGGAGGTTGTCATGGCGTGAGTGTGATGGCGGTGGACGGTGCTGACAACGGGCCATCGCCACCGGGTTCAGCCCGGCAGCATCTCCAGGCCACGGATCTCGCGGATACCCAGGCCCGGGGCTTCGGTGATGGTGATCTCCGACTCGTTGAAGATCACCCCGCCCTCGACGGGGTTGAACTGTCCCAGCGAGGGTCCGTCCAGGTCGACCTTGGTGATGACGTTGGCCTTCGCTGCCGCGACGTGCACGGCGGCGGCCACGCTGATGCTGGTCTCGATCATGCAGCCGATCATGCACTCCACGCCGTACAGCGAGGCGATGTCGGCGATGCGGATGGCGTTGGAAATGCCGCCCGTCTTCATCAGCTTGATGTTGATGATGTCGGCGGCGCGCATCTTGATCAGGTCGATGACCTCGGTCGGGCCGAACACGCTCTCGTCCGCCATCACCGGCGTGTGCACGCGGTCGGTGACGTACTTCAGGCCGTCCAGGTCGCGCGCCTTCACCGGCTGCTCCAGCAGTTCCAGGACGACGCCGGCGTCCTCCAGGTGCTGCATGGCGAACACGGCCTGCTTGGCGGTCCAGCCCTGGTTGGCGTCCAGGCGCAGCAGCGCCCGGCCTTCGACCGCGGAGTAGATGGCCTTGACCCGTTCGATGTCCAGCCCGATGTCCTTGCCCACCTTGATCTTCAGCGACTCGAAGCCGCGCTCCACCGCGCTGATCGAGTCGGCCACCATCTTGTCGATGTAGTCGACGCTGATGGTGATGTCGGTGGTGATGACCGGGTCGCCACCGCCGAGCATCTTGTACAGCGGCGCGTCGTACAGCTGCGCCCACAGGTCGTACACCGCGATCTCGACGGCCGCCTTGGCACTGGTGTTGCGCTCCAGGGCGGTCTGCACCAGGTCGGTGATGTGGTTGAGGTTGGCGATCTCCTGTCCGATCAGCCGCGGGCGGATGAACTTGCCGATCGCCTCGACGATCGAGCCGTGGGTGTCGCCGGTGATGACCGCGGTGGCAGGCGCTTCGCCATAGCCCACATGGCCGGTGTCGGTATGCACGATGACCACGATGTCCTCCACCGTGTCGACGGTGCGCAGCGCGGTCTTGAACGGTGTCTTCAGCGGCACGCGCAGCATGCCGAAGGTGATGTCTGTGATCTTCATGGAGCCCCTTGGGGACGGATGCGCTGGATGGCGGTGATGCGATCGACGGTGGATTGCTCGCTGTTGAACAGCAAGGGCTCCAGCGGCGTGACGGCGACCGAGTTGAGCGTGGTGCGGACCACGCGGCCGTCGGCGCCGCGATAGGTGATGCCGGTGGTGTCGTGGATGGTGTAGGTGGTGCCGTTGTCGTGTCCGATCACCATCATCACGTGGCCGGGGATGTAGACCAGGTCGCCGACCTGCAAGCTGCGGAGGACCTCCAGCCGCTTCTCGTGGCTGTCGCCGGCGTCGAAGCCGATGCGTTCGAGCGCGGGACTGACCGCCTGGGCGCTGGTGTTGCGGGGCAGGATGATGCCCATGCTGCGGTACACCTCGGAGACGAAGCCGCTGCAATCGCGGCTGTCGTAGCGGTGGCCCCAGCCATAGCGTTCGCCCAGGAACTTGAAGCTCTGGCGGAGCAGGTTGGCCGGGGTGTACGGCAGGTAGTCGGGGGCGACATCGGCCGTCCTGGGCAACAGCGCGGGCAACAGTGCGAGCGTGCCGTCATCGCGGCGCACCGGCAGCTGGATGACATGCGAGGTATAGGGATGCTGCCCGTTCACCGGCTTGTCAGCCGGCCAGTCGGCCAGCACCGGGACGCGCACGCCCATGTCCAGCTGCAATGCCGACAGTCCGGGTTCTTCCGGGTTGTAGACCGTGCGCGCGGTGGCGCCGGTGACCACCAGCGCGGACGGGCCGGCGCCGTAACCGAACACCATCTCGCGGGCGCCTTCGCCGACGTGGCGCCTCTCGATCCAGGCGGCGTAGAGCGGGCTTACCACGAAGTACCACGCGCCGTCGGCGCTGGTGTGGGCGATCACGACCGGAGTGCCGGGGAACAGCGCACTTTCCTGGAATCGGTCGATATCGGTGTCGTCCTTGCTGCTGAATACGTGCTCGCGTGTCGGGAACGTGCGCAGGTCGGCGCGATGCACGACCAGGCCGTAGCGTGCAGGCGCACGGGTCGGAATGGCATCCAGTGCTGCGTTGGCGACGAACCCGGCGAGCTGTTCGCGGGTGATGTCGCGTCCCTTGTCGTCGTACAGCGTCCGGGTGGGAGCCGAGGACAACGGGTCGAGCCACGCGCGCACGTCGGCGCGCGTCAGTTCCGCGGGCAGGCGTTGCAGGTCATGCACATGACGATCGCGCTGCCACATCTGTTCGTTCTGCGCCGCGACGCCCCGGGTGTCCAGCAGCAGGCGGTCCGGTGCGGACAGGCGGCGGACCCAGTCCTCGGGCTGGAGATGCCGCGCCTGTACTCCGATGACGGCATGCGCCGGGACGGCCAGCGGCTCTTGCGCGATCGACGGCAGCGCGGCGAACAACCCGCCGAGCAGCGCGAGCGCACCCAGCGCCTGCGGCAGACCTGCACGGTCCCTGGGCCGGTACGACATCGGTGTGTTCATCCCATCCCCTTTTCCAGAACCCTCGCCCGCCACCATGACGCCATGGCCGGGGCGGTTTCCACAAGAATATTTATTTCTTCCGTCATAAAAATCAAGAATAAATTATTGACCCTTGCGTTCACGTCGTGTTACACAACCGCGACCAGTCGGCGTGGGGATGTGCGACGTGGATGCGAGCAGGAACCAGCACGTGGTGGCAGGACGCGACAGGCGGGCCCGACGGCGCCTGGCGGCGTGGCTGTCGCTGTGCGGGTGGCCGATGGTACTCCCGGTGCCCGGCCTGGCCGAGGCCGGCGATCCGCTCGCGGCCATCGTCGCCGACATCGACCGGGGGCATTTCCAGCAGGCGGAAGACGCGATCGCCCGGGCGCTTGCGGACGGGGCGGCGGATGATGCCCGTCGGCAGGCCCTGCAGTTCCAGCGCGAGCGCATGCGCCGCATCCGGCTGGATTTCGCCCTCGATGCCGACGCCGTGCGCGAGCGCGTGCGCGCGCAGATTCCCGACCTGAGCGATGAGGA
Organism: Pseudoxanthomonas sp.; assembly: GCF_002863005.1. Lineage (GTDB taxonomy): Bacteria > Pseudomonadota > Gammaproteobacteria > Xanthomonadales > Xanthomonadaceae > Pseudoxanthomonas_A. The sequence continues at coordinate 3,438 of NZ_PKDG01000009.1, read as the reverse complement.
ATTCCAGCGCTGGGACCGGGCGGGCCTGATCGAGCGGCTCGACATCGACGGCCGGCCCCTCTATTTCAACCGGTCGGCGTCGAACCTGTTCCGAATTAGCCCGGAAGCGGCCGCGCGTCGCGCGCCGCCGGTGCGACCGTTCGCCCAAGGGCCATACGAAGCGCTGCACCGCCATCATCGCGACGTGGTGCAGGTCAGCAAGGCGACCGCCGCGAGCAGCGTGCTGCCGCGGCGCGTACGCATCACCCATACCGTGAGCGTGAAGCCGGATGCGGTGCCCGCAGGCGAAACCATCCGCGCCTGGCTGCCGTACCCACGCGCCATCGCGGGGCAGCAGGAGGCGATCGCATTGGTCGCCAGCCAGCCCGCGCGCCCGCAGATCGCGCCCGAACGCGCGCTGCAGCGCACCGCCTACCTCGAGCAGCCTGCCCTCGCGGGACAGCCGACCACGTTCTCGGTGACATACGAGGTCACCGTGCATGCACGCCGCGTGGCGATCGATCCCGAGCGGGTGGAGCCCGTGACCGCCACGCCGGCGCTGGCGCCGTTCCTCGCCGAGCGGTCGCCGCACGTGGTCTTCAGCGATGACCTTCGTCGCTTCAGCGAGCAGGTCGTCGGCGACGAGAAGAATCCGTACCGCATCGCGCAGAAGTTGTTCGCCGCCGTGGACCGCATCCCCTGGGCCGGCGCGCGCGAGTACTCGACCATCAGCAACATCAGCGACTACGCCTTCCGCGCCGGCCATGCCGACTGCGGCCAGCAGACGTTGCTTCTGATCACGCTGCTGCGCATGAACGGCATTCCCGCGCGCTGGCAGTCCGGGTGGGCGTACTCCGAAGACGTGGAGGGCCACGACACCATGCACGACTGGGGCGCGCTGTACCTGGCGCCCTACGGCTGGGTCCCGATGGATGTGACCACCGGCCAGCTGGCTTCGGACGATCCGGCGCTGCGCTGGTTCTACCTGGGCGGCCTGGACGCCTACCGCGTCGCCTTCAACGACGACTACTCGCGCGAGTTCATCCCCGCCAAGCAGCACGCCCGGTCCGAGACCGTGGACCTGCAGCGCGGGGAAGTGGAGTGGCGGGGCGGGAACCTCTACTTCGACCAGTGGGATTACCAGTTCGAATGGACCGTGCTGCCCCGGGACGGGCGCGGCTGACGAAACACACCACCACACGATTCACCACCATCTTTAGCAGGAGAGAGCGGGGATGAAAGGCAAGGTTCTGAAGAAGGCGGCACTGGGCATGGCGCTGGGTGCCTGCCTGGCGTCGATGGCGCCCCTGGCGATGGCGCAGAGCGCGACGGGCGCGGTCGCGGGCCGTGCGAACGCGGGCGACCAGATCACGATCACCAATACCGCCACCGGCGCGACGCGCTCGGTGACCGTGGGCGGCGATGGCGGCTACCGCCTTGCCCAGTTGCCGGTCGGCGACTACCAGTTGCAGGTCAAGCGCGCCGGCCAGGACGTGGGCGATGGCGTGGCGGTCAATGTCTCGCTGGGCGGGACCACCACCGTCAACCTGGGCGGCGACGGCGCCGTGGTGAACCTCAACGCGATACAGGTGGTCGGTTCGCGCGTTGTCAATCGCGTGGACGTGCGGTCCACGGAGTCCGCGACCAACATCAACCGCCAGGAGCTGGCGCGCCTGCCGGTCGACCAGAGCCTGAGCTCCGTCGCCCTGCTTGCGCCGGGCGTCGTCAATTCGGGCGCGACGTTCGGCGGCCTGTCCTTCGGGGGCTCCTCGGTCGCCGAGAACGCCATCTACATCAACGGACTCAATGTCACCGACCCGTACCGCCGCCAGGGCTTCTCGTCGGTGCCGTTCGGCTTCTACGAAGAGGTCCAGGTCAAGACGGGCGGCTACTCGGCGGAATTCGGGCGCAGCACCGGCGGCGTCATCAATGCGGTCACGCGATCGGGCAGCAACGAATTCCAGGCCGGTGCGGAGCTGACGCTCGAGCCCTCCGCATGGGAAGCCTCGAAGGAAGACCACTTCCATCGCGATGGCACGCTGGACGAGCGCAACCGCACCAGCCGCGACACGAGTCCGTTCTACAAGGCCAACGTGTGGGCATCCGGCGCGATCGTGAAGGACCGCCTGTTCTTCTTCGCGATGTACGAGATGCGCGACAGCCAGCCCAAGGACATCGACACGATCGAGGCCTGGAAGACCAAGAGCAACAATGATTTCTGGGGCGCCAAGCTGGACTGGCGTATCAACGATGACCACGCGCTGGAATTGCTCGCCTTCTCCGACAAGGCGGACTCGGAAACCACCAAGTACGGCTACACGTGGGACACCGGCATGCTGGGCAACTGGCGGGGCGGCAGTACCGCGGGTTCCGGCGGCGATAACTGGTCGTTGACGTACACGGGACACTTCGGGGACAACTTCACCGCCAAGGCGATGTACGGCGTTAACGAGCGCAGTGCCCTCAGCGGTACGCCGCTCGACGCCGACTGCAGCATCGTCACCCGGTCCGGCAGCTACACGACCCGCTTCGGGGCGGAGACGATCCCCGAGGGTTGCCACCCGACCGACACCAGCATCAGCAGTCGCTACGACAAGCGCGAAGCGGCGCGCCTGGATTTCGAATGGACGCTGGGCGATCACCTGCTGCGCTTCGGCCTGGACCAGGAGATCATGGATTCGGACAGCTCGGTGGTCTACCCGGGCGACGGCGTCAGCTACCAGGCGCAGGCCGCGAATGCCGGCGCCGTGCTGCCCAACGGTGCGCTGGTGCCGGCAGGCGTCACCCGCATCATCGACGCGCGCCGCTACATCACGGGCTCTCCCGTCACCACCGAGGCACAGGCGTTCTATGTGGAGGACAACTGGAGCGTCACGCCCAACCTGCTGCTGAACCTGGGCCTGCGTTTCGACAAGTTCCACAACAAGCTCGCCTCCGGCGCCACCTTCGCCAAGGCCGACTTCTCGGACATGATGGCGCCGCGCGTCGGCTTCAGCTGGGACATGAAGGGCGACGGCACGACCAAGCTCTTCGGCAACGCCGGTCGTTACTACATTCCGCTCACCAACAAGCTGACCGACTACTTCGGTGGCGGCACCACGGACGAGCACACCTACTACGTGCTCAATGGCTGGATCCAGCAGACGCACCCGGTCACCGGTGCGACGTACCTGGTCCCGGACCTGGGGCCGCAGATCGGTCCGGTGAACACGGATGGCAACGCGCCTGCGCCGGACGATGTGCGCACCGCCGTCGCCAGGGACCTCAAGCAGGTCTTCCAGGACGAGTACATCCTCGGTTTCCAGCAGGCGATCAACCAGGCCTGGTCGTACGGCGTCAATGCGACGTATCGCAAGGTCACACGGGCGGTGGAGGATGCGCGCATCAACCACGTCGCGGGTTGCCCGTGGTACTCCGGCGACTGGCCGATCATCAATCCGGGCGAGAGCACCACCCTGT